>NZ_JBIVTU010000004.1:447060-626454 GCF_044756845.1 Streptomyces sp. NPDC091416 | reverse complement strand
AACGGAGCGATCAGCCCCTGCATGTAAGCCAGCGCCGACTCCCGCGGCTCCGACCGAGCGAATCGGTGCACGAACCGCTCATGCAACTCGCCCAGACCCGCTGCCCACGCCCTGACCTCACCGAGTTCCCCACCCATATTCGGATCAACGACTGCCCTGGCCACCAGTCACACCAAACGCCGTTGCAGTACTAGGAAGCCTGTTGCCCCCGCGCGACCTGGTTCCGCTCGCCGCACTCGCCCTCTGCCCGCTGCTCACCTTCCTTCTGGCGGCGTCTCCTCCGCCGGCGCACGCCGCCTCCTCCCGGACACCGGCCTTCGTTCCGGTCACCTGGCCGCAGCCCTCCTTCCGCGAGGCGGAGTGGTTCACGGCGACCGGCGGAACACACGGCGGCGCGGTCACGGCGAACCGGGCCGGCGACTCCGGCGGGAGGCGGATCACGGAGATCGAGGACGGTGACTGGATCGGCCTCGGCGCGGCGCCGCCGGAAGGCGTCGACTCGGTGACGGTCCGCGCCGCCTCGGGCGGCATCGGCGGCACGGTCGAATTCCGGGCCGGATCGCCGGCCGGGCCGCTGCTGGGAAGCCTCACCGTCCCGTGCACCGGCGGGTGGGACCGCCCCGCTTCGCCTACGGCCCGTCTGACGGGGGCCGCCGGCGGGGTACGGCTGTTCGCCGTGTTCGTCAATCCGGCCTGGCGAGCGGGGACGGCCGACCTGTTCGCCGTCGACTGGTTCCGCTTCGACGGCCCGGCGGCCGGGGTCGGACAGGCCGCCGGCGCGCACGGGTCGGCGAGCGGCCGGGAGTTCCCCTGACACGCGAGGCGTGAGCGCCCTCCGGGGCCGACGCCGGACAGCGCCGGACGCGGGACCGGCCCCGACGGCCGGTCCCGCGTCCGTGTGCGGTGCGGGCGTCAGGAATGGATGAGTACCTGCGAGAGGGCCACCCGGCCCGTGCCGGTGGTCACGATCTTCAGCGTGCGGGTCCGGCTGTCCAGGTCGATCACGGTGGGGCGGAGCGCCTTGCCGCTGACGTGGACGGTGCCGTCGTCCGTCACGATGTCGAAGTCGCCCGTGGTGGAGGCGGAGTTGTTCCAGACCTCGACCTGACGGATGTGCCGGACGCCACCGAGGTCCACCTGCCACCAGGCACCCGCTTCCACGAGCGTGCGGGTGTCCGTGTTGGTGTCGGCGTCCAGAGCCAGGTCCGCCGTCGCCGTCGCGTCGGTGGAGGACTGGGTCGCCGTGCCGGTGCGTGCGAGGTCCGTGCGCAGCTGCTCGACCGGGCCGCCGCGGGAGCCCGCGTGCGCGGCGACGGCGAGTGCTTCGGCGGGCAGCCGGTCCAGACCGGTGAGGTTGTCCGTCATGACGGAGCCCGTGCCGCCGAGCGCGGGTGCGGCGGTGTCGGTCCAGTTGTGGCGGGCCGTGTTCTCGATCCCGTAATCCGCCCAGTTGGAGACCCACTTGTAGCCGACGCGGGTGATGACGTTCTTCTCGACGGTGATGTACGAGGACTGCTCGTCGAGGTAGATGCCGTTGCCGTCGCGCTCGGTGTTGCCGTAGGCGGAGCGGTTGATGTAGTTGCCGCTCAGGACGGTGCCGGGCTGGGCCCCCTGGGTGTAGATCGCGCCGCCGTCGTGCTGCTCGTGTGCCACCTCCATGACGTCGGTGATGCGGTTGTCCGTCACCCTGTTGTCACGCAGCACGGACTTCTGGGCCTCGGTCTGGTTCCAGCCCCAGCCGACGGAGATCCCGGAGTACGGGAGATGCTCCAGGGTGTTGTGGTCGACGGTCAGTCCGGCCTCGTAGCCGGCCCAGATGCCCACCGAGTCGGTGTACTCCACGCCGCTGCGGCTGATGGTGTTGTACGCGACCGTGTTGCGCTCGCCGGCGAGTCCGGCCCCGGGCATCGGCTCCGTGTCGCCGACGTACACCGCGCCCGAGGACAGATCGGTGAAGGAGGAGCGGGTCACGGAGCTGTCCTTCGTGCCGGCCTCCAGGATCGTGCCGGCCCCGCCGAGATGGCTGAACCGGGTGCGGTCGATGCTCACCCCCCGGCCGCCGCGGACGGTGACCGCGGCAGCCGGCTTGGTGTAGAAGCGGCCCGCGTGGTCGACGGGGCCGGTGGCGCCGGTCAGGGTGAGACCGGCCTGCATGCCCGCATAGCCCTCGTCGGTGCCGGGCTGCCGGTACGCCGCGTACGCGAAGCCGATCCCGTTGACGGTGAGGTCGTGGGCGCCGTCGACGACGAGCAACTGCTCCGTGTGCGGAGTGACGGCCTGCGCGTGGCGCATGTTCTCGCCCTTGCGCGGCAGGTAGGTGACCGTGCGGCCCGCGGAGTTCCAGACGAACTCGCCAGGCTGGTCCAGGAGTTCGAGCGCGTTCTCGAAGAAGGCGACACCGCTGTACCGGGTCGAGTCGACCGTGGTGGAGTCCCAGGCGGGCCCGGTGCGGTCGGTGCCGCTCGCCGAGTTGGTCCAGCAGGGCTGGGCGAACGTCATGGTGTCGCCGCTGACGGCCGCGATCCGGCAGTGGTAGTTGCGCCAGCGGACGCGGATGACGGCCTCCGCGTCGGTGGGCCGCTGCCACCGGTCGATTCCGACGGCGGTGGCACCGGTCATGCCGGCCTTGGTCGCGTCGCACGTGGCGGCGGCGCAGGCCTCGCCGCGGGCGCGGGTCGCGCGCCTGCCGTCGACGAAGAGCTGGCGCGGGGTGACACCTGCCGGGACGTCGGCGCTCCAGGTGCCGTCGGCGTTCTGCCGCCAGCCGGTGATGTCCTGTCCGCCGGAGAGGACGGGGCGCGCGCCGGGGGCAGCGGCCCAGGTGACGCCGGAGTCGACGGCGCCGAGCTTCAGGGGTTCGTCCAGCCGGTACGTACCGTCCTTGAGGAGGACGCGTACGTCGTGCCCGGTCACCGCGCGGGCCAGATCGCGGGCCCCTTCCGGGGTACAGGGGCGGGCGACGGTGCAGGAGTCGCCGCGGCCGTCCGGGGCCGCGTACAGGGTGCGGGTACCGGGTGCGGCCTGGGCGGCGGGGGCCGCGAGGAGCGCGGTCAGGACGGCGGCGGTGGCGGCAGCGGCGGTTCCTCGTACGACGTTCATGGAGCGGTTCACGCAGTGGCCTTCCAGTCGGGGTGGCCGGGCATGGGCGGATTGACGGCTCCGAAGAGCCAGTCACGCAGGAACGGGTCGACGGAGCGGTCGCCGGTGACGCGGACGGCGTGCCGGATGAAGGCCTCGCTGGTGTACGTGGAGTCCTTGAAGCGCTTCACCCACTCGCGCATCACCCTGTCGAACGACGGCCGGCCGATCCTCAGGCTCAGGGCGTACAGGACGAGTGCGCCGCCGTCGTAGATGTTCGTGCCGCCGAGCGCCTTGGGCAGTCCGGGCGGGCCGTCGGCGGCGCGGACCGCGTCGAGCTTCTCGTACGTCGACTTCATCTTGTCGGCGAACACGGACCAGCCGCGCTCCTCGCCGTACAGGCCCGCGTAGTACACGGCGGGGCCCTCGTTCAGCCAGGCCTGCTGCCAGTCGTTCGGGGTGACGGAGTCGCCGAACCACTGGTGGACGAGCTCGTGAACCATGGTCGTCTCGTAGCCGGGCTGACCGTTGGCGTTGAGCTTGAACCAGTTGGTGGAGAAGAGGGAGAGGGTCTGGTTCTCGAGGGCGTCGGTGTAGCCGTCGTAGATGTGGACGCCGTAGACGGAGAACGGGTAGCGGCCGAACTTCGCCTCCAGCCAGGCGAGATGGTCGGCGGTGCGGGCCACGATCGGGCCGTACTTGTCCTCCTGGCCCTGCGGGACGATGTGCCGCAGGGGCAGGCCGCGGTGGCTGCTGCCGTACAGATAGGTGCCCTTGACGACGGCGATCCCGATGAGTTCGGTCGCCATGCGCTCGCGCAGGGCGAAGTGCCAGACCGTGGAGCCGTCGGCGCGCGGGGTCCGGTGGGTCAGCTCGCCGTTGGCGGTGGCGACGAAGCCCTCGGGGGCGCTGATGTGGAAGGTCCAGGTCGCCTTGTCGGACGGGGTGTCGTTGCACGGCAGGAACGTGTCGGCGCGCGAGGACTGGGCGGCCGAGGCGAACCCTCCGTCGGTGCCGAACTTCCAGCCGGTGAGCCCGAGCCGGGGCGCCTTGCCGTTGCCCCGGTAGCGGATCTCGGTGGTGAACGCCTGTCCGTCGTGGAGCGGGCGGGCGGGCGTGAGGGTCAGCTCCTGGCCGCTGCTGCCGGGAGCGATCGCCCAGGTGGCGGGGCGGCCGGCGACGGTGACGGAGTCGATGGTGTGGCCGTCGGTGTCCAGGTTGAAGGCGGAGAGGTCCTGGGTGGCCCTGGCGTTGATCTTCACGGTCGCGGTGAAGTCGTACGTCACCGGGGTGAAGTCGAAGGTCAGGTCGTAGTGGACGACCTGGTAGCCGCCGTTGCCGAGCGTGGGGAAGAGCGGGTCGCCCACGCCGTCGGAGCCGGGCTCCGGGTCGAATCCGCGCGTCCTCGCCGAGGCGGGCGAGCCGAGCGCGGGAACGGTGACGGCCGCGGCGACCGCGGCTCCGCCGAGCGCGAGGACCGAACGTCGTGTCGTCACTTCTTGCCCTTCTGGAAGGCTTCCTCGAACTCGCCGCGGGCCTGCTCGCCGCCCTTGGCCAGGTAGTCCTTGACGAGCTGGTCGTAGGCGGACATGGGCTTGCGGCCGGCGATGATGTCCTTGAGCCCGTCCAGCTTGAACGTGTAGAGGCTGCCGTAGCCCTTGGAGTCCCAGGTGGGCGAGGAGTACTGGAGCGTCGGGTCCGGCTCCATCATCGGGATCATCTTGGTGAAGGCGTCGTGCACGTGGCGCACGCCCTGCTCCGAGTCGGCGCTGAAGATCGCGGGAACGGCGGAGGCCATGAACTTCCAGGGCACGGTGACGTCCTGGGTGCCCTGCTTGGTGAGCGCGGGATTGCCCTTGGCGTCGCGGGTGAAGTCCTTGCCCTCGACCCCGTAGTTGATGAGGGTGTACTCCTGGCTGCCGAACGGCGAGGCGGCGAAGTCGGCCAGGGCGAGAACCTGCTTCACGCGGTCCTCGGACGCCTTCTTGACGTGCGTGTTCTCCAGCTTGACGTTGTCCATCCAGGCGACGGGCGCGGAGCCGAAGGGAACGAAGGGCCTCGGGTCGTACTTCTTGTCGATCGCCTTCATGGCGGCGATGTAGCCGACGCCGGGTGCCAGATAGGTGGGCATTCCGTCGTAGACGTACGCACCCTTGCCGTTCTTGAACATGTCCGTGTACTGGGCCTTCTGCGCCCCGGACATCTGGAGGGTGCCCGGGTAGAAGCAGCCTGCCTTGTAGAGCGACCGCGCGGTCTCCACCGCCTCGCGGAACTCCGGCGTCTCCAGGTCGCTGGTGAACTTCCCGGTCGTGGCGTCCAGCCGCCAGGAGTACGGTGCGCCGGCCGACATGGCGAGGACGTTGGTGGCGCCCGCGATGATCGCGTACTGGTCCTTCTTGGGCCGGGTCAGCTCCTTGCACGCCTCGACGAACCGGTCGAGACCGGTGATCTGGTCGAGGCTCGTGATGCCGATCTCCTCGAACAGGTCGTGCCGGTAGAAGCCGGCACCGCCGGTGCCGGTGCGCGCGATCGGAATGCCGTAGAGCTTCCCGCCGAAGATGGCGGCCTGCCAGGCACCCTTCGGGATCGCGGCGAGGTTCGGGTAGTCCTTGACCTTGTCGCCGGCGAGGTACGGGGTCAGGTCGGCGCACGTGGCCTGCAGGAACCCGGACTTGTTGTCGACGCCGCCGACCTCGGGGTACATGAAGAGATCGGGGAGGCTGTCGCTGGCGACCATCGTGGAGAACTTGGTGCCGTAGTCGTCGGCGGGCACGGCGGTGATGTTCACCTCGCCGCCGAGGAGCTTCTCGATCTCCTGCCAGGCGGCGTTCCTGCCCCGGGAGGGCGGCGGCGGGGAGAAGGTCTCCATGGTCGCGCTGATCGGCTTCGCGCCCTTGAGCGGCGTACCCTTCGTGGCCCTCAGCGGCTGGGCGGGGTAGCTGAAGAAGCCCTGCGGGACACCGGCCGCGGTGCCGGCCAGGCCGGGCTTCAGACCGATGTTGCGGACCGCGGTGTCCGGAAGCAGCGAGGCGCTCTTGGCCTCCGCCTTGGCGGTGGTGCCGCCGTCGCCGCACGCGGCGAGCAGCGGGGCGGCGGCCAGTCCCAGACCGACGCCCGCGCCCATGCGGAACAGTGCTCTGCGATTGATGGGGGTGGAGCTCGACACCTGAATCTCCTTGGAAGTGGGAGAGGGGAGGAAGGAGTGGGGGGCGGTGGCTGCGCTCAGCCCTTGACGGCGCCTGTGAGCACGCCCTTGGTGAAGTAGCGCTGGAGGAACGGGTAGACGCAGAGGATCGGGACGACGGCGATCACGAGGACCGCCATCTGGACGGCCTGCTGCGGGGCGAGCACCTCGCCGGCGGACGCGGCGTTCAGGCTCTGGCCCTGGAGGACGTAGGTACGCAGGACCATCGGCAGCGGCCACTTGTCGGTGTCGTTGAGGTACAGGAGCGAGTTGAAGAAGGCGTTCCAGTACGTCACGGCGTAGAAGAGGCTGATCACGGCGAGGACGGCCTTGGACAGCGGCAGGACGATCCGCACCAGGATGCGGAAGTCACCCGCGCCGTCGACCTTCGCCGCGTCGTACAGCTCCTCCGGCAGGTTCATGAAGAAGGACCGCAGGACGACCAGGTTGAAGGCGCTGACCAGGGTGGGCATGACGAGCGCCGCGTAGGTGTCGTACAGGCCGAGTCCCTTGACCAGCAGGAAGTTCGGGATGATGCCCGCGTTGAACAGCATGGTGAACAGGGCGGTCATCAGGATGAAGCGGGATCCGGTGACCTCGCGGCGGGAGAGCCCGTACGCCATTCCCACGGTGACGAGCAGGCTGGCGAGGGTGCCGAACACCGTGATGCCTACCGAGACGAGCAGCGCCCGGGTGACGACGCCTCCGGTGAAGATCGTGCGGTAGGCGTCCAGGGTGGGGTGGTCCGGCCACAGGACGAGACCGGAGCTCTTGATGATGTCGGTCTGCGAGGCGAAGCTCGTGCCGATGACTCCGGCCAGCGGGTAGGCGACGGCCAGGACGACCACCACGACGGCGACCGCCTTGGCGGTCTGGCCCATCCGGGTCGGGCGCTCCATCCACGGCGGCCGGCCGTCGGACTTGGGTACGGGGACGGGGCGGGGAGCCGGTACGGTGCTCCGCGTCCCGGCGCGCGTCTTCTCAGCGGTCAGCACCGCGGTACACCCCTTCGTGGCCGAGCCGGTGGGCGAACTTGTTCGCGCCCAGCACGAGTGCGGTGCCGATGACCGCCTTGACGAGTCCGACGGCGGCGGCGACGCCCCAGTCGTTGTCCTTGATGCCGTGGTAGTAGACGTAGGTGTCGAGGACCTCACCGGCGTCCGGTCCGACCGCGTCCCGCTGGAGCAGGATCTGCTCGAAGCCGACGGAGAGGATCTGCCCGAGGTTGAGGATCAGCAGCAGGATGAGCACGGGGGCGATGCCGGGCAGCGTCACGTGCCACAGGCGGCGCCGGGGGCCCGCGCCGTCGATGGCGGCGGCCTCGTACTGCTGCCGGTCGATGTTGAGCAGTGCGGCGAGGATGATGATCGTGCCCCAGCCGGCGTCCTTCCAGGCCACCTGGAGGGTCAGCAGCCAGGGGAACGCGTCGGGGTCGCTCATCATGTCGTAGCGCGGCAGCCCCATGCCGCCGAGGACGTCCGGCAGCAGGCCGGCGCCGCCCAGGATCTGCTGGAAGATCGAGACGATGATGACCCAGCCGATGAAGTGCGGGAGATAGACGACGCTCTGGACGAACCGCCTGATCCGGTCGCTGGCGATGCTGTTGAGGAGCAGCGCCAGCGCGATGGGCACCGGGAAGAAGAACACCAGCTGGACGAGGGCGATCTCCAGCGTGTTGAACGTCGCGCTCCAGAAAGCCGGTTCGGCGAACGCGGCGGAGAAGTTGGCGAAGCCCACCCAGACGCTGTGCATGTATCCGAGGTACGGCTGGTAGTCCTGGAACGCCACCACGTACCCGAGGAGCGGGACGTAGTGGAAGACGACGAAGTAGAGCAGGCCGGGCAGGGTGAGCAGCAGCATCACCCGGTCGCGCTTGATCCGCTGTCCGAGCGTCAGCCGGTGTGGGGCGACGAGGGCCCGGTCGGCCGGCGGGGCGGGTTCTTCGACCTGCTTCCGCCGCTTTCGCCGCTTTTCCCGCGGCAGCGGGGGTGCTGTGTCAGCCATGGTGCGTCCTGTTCGGCTGGGTGGCGCGTGGTGAGCCTTCTGCGGCCGCAAGTTAGTAAGCGGTTAACCCAAGCGTCAAGAGATCCGGGCGAACGTCTTTGTTTCGGGACGCTCTCCGCCAGGAAATCCAGCTACCGAAAGCCAAGATATCGCAGCAAATGTGACAGTTGAGAGGCTGGAGCGCTTGACGGTCACCCATCACGCTCCCTAGCGTGCCGGTCATTCCATAGAACGCGATTACTGTCCGGAGGCAGGGTGCGAACCACCGAAGAGGCGCCGGCTCGGTCCGGTACCGATGCTGCGGCCCCGCCCGAGAGGCGCCCGCGCACGGTCCTGGTCATGAGCCCCGGGCTGCTGGACGACGTCTTCCCACCCTCTGTCCGGGCCCGCCTGGAGGAGACCGCGGAACTCCTCGATCCATCCCTGATCAGCGAGTTCGACTCTCCCGACGCGATGCGGGCGCTGGCCTCGGCCGAAGTCCTGCTCACCGGCTGGGGGTGCCCGCCGGTGGGCGCCGGCCTGCTGGAGCGGGCGCCGCGGCTGCGGGCGGTGATCCATGCGGCCGGCACGGTGAAAACGTTTCTGTCACCGGCCGCCTTCGACCGCGGGATCGCCGTCTCCTCCGCCGCCGCGGCCAACGCGGTCCCGGTGGCGGAGTACACCCTGGCGGCGATCATCATGGGCGCGAAGCGGGTGTTCCCGCTGGCGGGGCTCTACCGCACCCGCCGCACCCACCGCACCGGCGCCGACCTCGACCGGCAGCACTGGCTCGGCACCCACGGACTGACCGTCGGGGTCGTGGGCGCGTCCCGGATCGGACGCCGGGTGATCGAGCTGCTGCGGGTGGTCCTGGACGCGGAGGTGCTGCTGTACGACCCGTACGTGGGCGCAGCCGAGGCCGAACTCCTCGGCGTGACCCGCACGGACCTGGACACCCTCGTGGCCACCAGTGACGTGGTGAGCGTCCACGCCCCGGACACTCCCCGGACGCGGGGAATCATCGACGCGCGCCGGATCGGCCTGATGCGGCCCGGCACCCTGCTCGTCAACACCGCACGCGGCTCCCTGGTGGACACCGAGGCACTGACCGGCCATCTGGTCAGCGGGCGGCTCGACGCGGTCCTGGACGTCACGGCACCCGAGCCCCTGCCCTCCGGACATCCGCTGTGGGACCTGCCCAACGTCTTCCTGACCCCGCATCTCGCGGGCGCCCAGGGCAACGAGGTGGGCCGGCTGGGGGCGCTCGCCGTCGACGAGCTGACCCGGTACGCGCGGGGGGAACCCTTCGCCCATCCGGTGTACCGGGCCGACCTGGGAAGGATCGCATGAGCACCGTGCCCCGGCAGGCTCTAGGCTCGGCGTCACACAACAGCCACCAGGGGGTGAGCCGGATGCGCCGGCAGAGCACGGCCGCGGACGGACAGCGGCGGGCCACGGTCACCGACGTCGCACGGCGCGCAGGCGTCTCGACGGCCACCGTCTCCCGCGTCCTGAACCGCAACTACCCTGTCGCGGAGGCCACCCGGGACCGGGTCGAGTCGGCCATGCGCGAGCTCGGCTACGTGGTCAACGCGCACGCCCGCGCCCTGGCCGGGGTCTCCAACCGCACCGTCGGCATCATCGTCAACGAGGTCATCGACCCCTTCTACGCCTACATCGCCCGCGGTGTGGAGCGGGAGGCGGCACTCGGCGGACGGCTCTGCCTGGTGTGCTGCACCCAGGGCGACCCCCAGCGCGAGCTGGCCTTCATCGACCTCATGCACGAGCGCCGGGCGGACGCGGTGGTGGTGGTCGGCGGTTCGATCGCCGACCGCGGCTACACCTCCGAACTGGCCCGCCGGGCCCGCGAGCTGGACGCGGGCGGCTCCAAGCTGGTGCTCTGCGGGCGGCCGCCCCTGGGCGAGGAGGCGCCCACCGCCGCGGTCGAGTACGACAACGAGGGCGGCGCCTTCGCCATCACCGACCATCTGCTGATGCAGGGCCACGAGCGGATCCTCTACCTCGGCGGCCCGCCCAAGCTCTCCACCACCCGTGACCGGCTGGCCGGCCACCGGCGGGCCCTGGAACTCCGCGGGATCCCGATGGATCCCGACCTGGCCCAGCCCGGCGCCTTCAGCCGCAGCTTCGGCTATCGGCGGATGGCCGAACTCCTGCGGGACGGACCTGAGTTCACCGCCGTCTTCGCGGCCAACGACGTGGTCGCCGCTGGTGCCGCCCAGGCGCTGGAGGAGGCGGGCCTGCGCGTGCCCAAGGACATCTCCCTGGTGGGGTACGACGACATTCCCGTCGCCCAGGAACTGCGCCCCCGGCTGACCACCGTCCACGTACCGCTGGAGGAGATGGGCCGCCAGGCCGTGCGGCTCGCCGTCTCGGGAGGGGACGAGGACGACTGGCGCGAGCCCACGACGGGCGTCCTGCGGCTCGGCACGCACATCGTGGTACGCGATTCCGTCGCGCCCCGAGCCGGCAGGTCCAGCCGTATGTGACCGGTTACTACCCCCCTGTCCACAGTCGGCCATAGAAAATCACAGTAACTTCGCGACTCCCCTTGCGACTCGACAGCAACCGCTTACATGCTGGCGACACGCCCCACCCCCGCTCCGCACGCTTCCGCCCCTCATTCGTTTCTGCAGGGAGAGTTCCGCATGCGTAAGTTCAGCTCCTCCAGCCCGGTTTCCTCCTCCATCGGCCGGCGTGCCGTGCTCGCCGCGGGTGCGGGGACGGTGGCCGCACTCGGCGCCGGCGCCGCCTCCGCGCAGGCCGCGCCCCCTCGCCCCGCCGTCCGGCCGGTGTGCCTGGCCGTCACCGCCCGTCCGGCCGCCGAGGCCGAGCGGCTGCGGCTGGCACAGGCCCTGCGGGGCTCGGAGTTCCAGCCCACCGGTCTGTACGTCCCCGCCGGCGTCCCGCTCTCGCTGACGGTCCGGCCGCACGACGGCCTGCTGCCCACGCTCTGGATCGGCGCCTGGGACTACTACGGGGAGGTCACCGAGCCGCGCAGCCACCCGCTCACCGCGGGCGCCAACACCGTGACCGACCCGTACGGCGGCCCCGTCTATCTGACGCTCACCGGACAGGGCGAACGGGCGGACGTGCTGTTCCGCTCCGGCACCGTACCCATGCCGGTCTTCACCCTGGGGAGCACCACGGAGGCCGCGTACCAGCACCAGCTCGACACCCTGACCGCCTCGCCGTGGGTGGAGCTGCACGGCCCGAACACCCTCATGACGCTGACCCGCGAGGGCGCGCTGCTGTACCGGGACGAGGACCATGCCGCGCTGCTCCGGCTGGTCGAGACGATCATCGACTCGCATGCCCGGATCAGCGGGCTGGACGGTTCGAAGCCGGTGCACCGGCGCAAGGCGGGGCCGTACCACTTCACCGAGGTCAGCAAGGTGCCCACGGGCGTCGGGGCCTACGCCACGCACGGCTACAACGGATTCCCGCGGGCCTATCTCGACCGGGCCACCACGGTGGAGGGACTGCGCACGCGCGGCTGGGGGCTCTACCACGAACTCGGCCACCTGCACCAGCAGATGGCGTACAAGCCGGGCGGGCTCACCGAGGTCACCGTGAACATCTACTCGCTGGCCGCCCAGCGCACCCTCGGCCGGCCGTCCAACCTGCTGACCGCCGACCCGGTGACCGGCCTCACCGCCTTCCAGACCTCGCGGGCGAAGTTCGGCACGGCCGGACTGACGTACGAGAAGTCCTTCGGCGCGTACGAGAAACTCGTACCGCTGCGCCAGCTGGAGCTCGCCTTCGGGGAGGACTTCTGGCCCCGGCTGCACCGGCTGGTGCGCGAGGAGAACCCGCAGTCGGACTACACGGAGAACGCCAAGCGGTACCGCGCACTGGCCACTTACTCCAGCCGCGTCGCGGGCTACGACCTCACCGGCTTCTTCGTGAACACCTGGGCGTTCCCGATCGACGCCGTCGGCAAGGCCGAACTGGCGGCACTGGGCCTGCCGCAGCCGCCCGTCGACCCGAGCACCCTCACCGACTGACCCGGCACGGCGAAGGAGTGACCATGCAGTGGAGCAGAAGGACCCTTCTGGCCGCCGGCGGAGCCACGGTGTCCGGAGTCCTGACCGCGGGCCCGTCCCGGGCCGCGGAGCCGGAACGCGCGGCGTGGAGCGCCGAAGAGGATGTCGACGGCCTGCTGGACCGCGCCGAGACCTTGCTGACCGGGGGCGGGTTCGACCCGTCGGACCCCGACTTCGCCGCCGGTGTCGCCGCCCTGGACAGCACGGCGAAGGGACTCTGGGACAGCCTGGACCGCACCGCGGACCGCACCGCGCTGTGGAGCGATCTCGCACCCCTGACCGCACCGGGGAACTTCGGGCAGAGCTACACCCGGCTGCGCGCGCTCGCCACCGCGTGGGCCACTCCCGGCACCTCGCTGAACCGCAGCGCGGAGACGGCGGACGCCCTGCTGTCCGCGCTGCGGTTCACCTACGACACCGCCTACCATCCGGCGGCCCGGGAGAGCGGCAACTGGTGGTTCTGGGAGATCGGCGCGCCGCGCGCGCTGATGGACACCTGTGTCCTGCTGCGCGGGCGGCTGCCGGCCGCCGACCTCGCGGACTATCTCGCGGTCGTCGACCGCTTCTGTCCGGACGCCGACCGCCGCACCAACTCCCCCACCCTGTCCGAGACCGGCGCCAACCGCACCGACAAGGCCGTGATCGTCGCGCTGCGCGGACTGCTCGGCAAGGACGCCGGCAAGCTGGCGTCCGCCCGCGACGCGCTCTCCGACGTACGCGACTCCGGACGCAACAGCCTTTTCAGGTACACGAGTTCGGGGGACGGGTTCTACGAGGACGGCTCTTTCGTCCAGCATGATGCGGTCGCGTACACCGGCTCGTACGGCACCGTGCTGCTCGGCGGCGCCGCCTGCCTGCTGACCCTCCTCGCCGGATCTCCCTGGGCCGTCACCGACCCGCAGGTCTCAGTGATGTACGACGCCGTGGAGCGGAGCTTCGCCCCGGTGATCTTCGACGGACTGATGATGGACGCGGTGCGCGGGCGCGCCGTGTCACGGGAACGCGCGGGCGACCACCGGGACGGCGCGGCGGCCGTCGCGGCGATCCTGCTCCTGGCATCGGGCGCTCCGGCGGACCGGGCGGACCGGTGGCGGGCGCTGGCCAAGGGCTGGCTGACCCGCAATCGCGCAACCCCGTTCGCCTCCCTGGCCACGCTCCCCCAACTGGCCCTGGCCAAAGCCGTACTGGACGATCCGGCGGTCCCGTCCGGAGCCCGTACGACGGGCAGTTTCGTCTTCGCCGACATGGACCGGGTGGTGCACCGCCGCCCCGGCTGGGCGTTCGCTCTGTCGCTCTCCTCCAGGCGCATCGCCGCGTACGAGGCGGGCAACGGGGAGAACCTCCACGGCTGGTACACCGGCGACGCAATGACGTACCTGTACGACGGTGACGACCTCGGTCAGTTCAACGACGGCTTCTGGCCGACCGTCGATCCGTACCGTCTCCCCGGCACCACGGTCGATTCCCGCGAGCGCGCCGACCTCGGAACGGACGGCGGGACCTCCACCTACCGCCCGGCGAACGCCGTCGCGGGCGGTGCGGTGCTGGACGGCCGGCACACGGCCGCCGCGATGGAGGTGGTGGGCGCCGAGGGCAGCACCCTGCGGGCCAGGAAGTCGTGGTTCCTCCTCGACAACGCGGTGGTCGCGCTGGGAGCCGGCATCACGGCGAGCGACGGCCGGCGGGTCGAGACCGTCGTGGAGAACCGCAACCTCGGCACGGACGGCCGCGACCGGCTGCTGGTGGACGGGGTGGAGCGGGGTACAGGCGCGGCCGTCTCCCGCGCGCAGTGGGCGCATCTCGACGGTACCGGCGGCTACGTCTTCCCCGGCGCGACCGCGCTGAACGTCCTGCGCGAGGAGCGCAGCGGTACCTGGCGGGCGATCAACACCGGTGCGGACACCGGGGGAAGTGCCGACCCCGTGACACGTCGCTACGCCACGATGTGGCTGGACCACGGGATCTCCCCCACCGACGCGGGCTACGCCTATGTGCTGCTGCCCGGCGCGTCGGCGGCGGCCACCGCGGTGTGGTCGCGTTCGCGGCCGGTACGGATCGTGGCGAACGACACTACCGCGCAGGCCGTGGAGGACCGCAGGCTGGGGCTGACCGCCGTGCACTTCTGGGGCGCCGGTTCGGTGGCCGGGATCAGCGCGTCCGGCCCGGTGACGCTTCTCGTACGGCGACGGGGCGCCCAGGTGTCCGTCGCGGTCGCCGACCCGGGCCGTACCGAGGACGTGGCCTCGGTCGAACTCCCCTTCCGCGTCCGGTCGGTGGCCGCGGCCGACGACACCGTGACCGTCACCCCGGGGGCCCGTGCGGTCCTCACCGTCGCCGTCGGCGGTTCACGGGGCCACACCCACCGCGCCGAACTCGTCCGGTAACCACTCCACCGATTCCTGGGAGCAGCACCACCATGTCCGTCGCCCCGCACCTTCACCTGCCGCCTACCGACCGGGTCCTGTCCTCACGTACCGGCTGGACCCGGGCGCACTGGGAGGCGGCCGCCGACCGGATGCTGGAGGCCCTGACGCCGTACGCGACCCCGGGGTTCGCCCAGTACCGGCTGCCGGGCCGCGGCAGCTGGTCCGGGGTCGTGTCCGACGGGCTGGAGGGGTTCGCCCGGTCGTTCCTGCTCGCCGCGTGCCGGATCGCCGGCGCGGGCGGGGCGGTCGACCCTGCCCTGACCGAGCGGTACGCGGCGGGTCTCGCGGCGGGCACGGACACCGCGAGCGGGGAGGCGTGGCCACGGCTGACGGACTGTTCGCAGCAGATGGTGGAGGCCGCGTCCGTCGCGGTCGCGCTGCACGAGACCAGGCCGTGGATCTGGGACCGGCTGGACGCGAAGGTTCAGGAGCGGGTCGTCGACTGGTTCTCCGGTTTCGTCGGCGGCCGCACCTGGGACAACAACTGGCGCCTCTTCCAAGTGGTCTCCGAGCAGTTCCTCGCCTCGGTGGGTGCCCCGTACAGCGCCTCGGACATCGAGGAGGGGCTGGACAGGATCGAGGACTGGTACGTCGGCGACGGCTGGTACACGGACGGGGACGGCCGCAACTTCGACTACTACATCGGCTGGGTCATGCATCTGTACCCGCTCCTGTGGGCACGGATCGCCGGCCCCGGCGGCGACGGTGGCCGGAGCGCCGTCCACCGGCAGCGCCTGCACCGGTTCCTGGAGGACTACCCGCACTTCTTCGGCGCCGACGGGGCCCCGGTCCACCAGGGCCGATCCCTCTCCTACCGGTTCGCCTCGCTCGCTCCCGTGTGGATGGGCGCGCTGGCCGACTGCACGCCGCTCGCCCCCGGCCTGACCCGCCGCCTGGCCTCCGGCGCACTGCGGCATTTCGCCGAGCGCGGGGTGCCGGACGAGCGGGGGCTGCTGACCCTCGGCTGGTACGACACCTTCCTGCCGTCCACCCAGCCCTACTCCGGCCCCGCTTCGCCCTACTGGGCGAGCAAGGGCTTCCTCGGCCTGCTCCTTCCTCCCGACCACGAGGTGTGGACCGCGCGCGAACTCCCTCTGCCCGTCGAGGAGTCCGACACGTACACCGCGCTTCCCGCTCCCGGCTGGCTGCTGCACGGCACCCGGCACGACGGAATCGTCCGCCTCGTCAACCACGGCAGCGACCACAACCCGCCCGTGCCGGATCCCACGGCCGCCGAAGCCGCGGGGGACCCGGACCGGGGGGCGGGCGAGGACGATCCGCACTATGCGAAGCTCGCGTACTCCACGGCGACGGCTCCGGAGTCCGCTCCGCACGCCCTGGTCCGCGATATCGACGGCCATCTGGCGCTGCTCGCCCCGGACGGCACTCCGTCGCGGCGGCGCCGGATCCATCCGCTGCGCTGCGAGGACCGTCTCGCCTCCTCCTGGTCGGCGGCGCGGCTGCCCGGTGACGAGCGCGCGTACCGCATCGAGACGACGAGTGTGCTGCACGGCCCGTGGGAGATCCGGGTGCACCGGGTCGAGGCGCCCGAGGGAGCGGTGGTCCGCGAGGGCGGCCACGCGGTCGCGCACGCGCAGAGCCCGTTCGCCTCGTCGGCGCCCGACTGGGCGCTCGCGCGCACGGCCGACGGGCTGTGCAGCGCGCTGGTCGCGCTGCACGGGTGGGACGGAGGCGTGGGCGGCGCCGCCGTGGCACGCGATGTCGAGTCCAATGCGTTCGGCCCGCACTCGGCGGTGCCGTATCTGCGCAGCGCACCGCATGCGGGCGGCCGGAGCGTGCATGTCTCGCTCGTCGTGCTGTCCCGCGACAGCATCCATCCCGAGGCGTTGCGCACGGCCGTGCGGGTGCGGGTGGACGGGGACGCGGTGGTGCTCACGTTCCTGGACGGCCGCACGGTGGAGGCCTGACGGCACGGCCCCGGTCCGGGGCTCAGATGCCGAAGATGTTCTCCTCCCGCTGGTGGATGTGGCCGACCAGCTCCTGCGCCAGGGACTTGATCGTGTCGAGCCCGGCCCGTCCCCACGGGCGGGGCACGATGTCGACGGCGCAGACGGCCCCCAGGGCGATGCCCGTACGGTCGATGAGCGGCGCTCCCAGGTAGGAGCGGACGCCTATGTCGTCGATGACCGGATTCCCGGCGAACCGCGGGTAGTCGCACACGTCCTCCAGGACGAGTGCCTTGCGCCGGACGACGACATGCGGGCAGAAGCCGTGGTCGAGCGCCACATAGCGCTCCCCGCGGCCGCTGCCCGCCGCCGCTGCCCCCAGGTCGGAGCCCTTCCAGGTACCCGCCGGGGTGTGCAGTCCGGCATGGAACTGGCGGTTGCCGTCGATGAAGTTGACCATCGAGTACGGCACCTCGGCCACTTCGGCCACCCGGTCGGCGAAGGCGTCGAAGTTGTCGAACGAGGCATCGGACCGCTCCCCCAGGCCGAGGCTGCGCAGCCGCTGCGTCCGCACGTCGGCATCCTTGTCGACGGGCGTCAGCAGCAGCCGTCCCAGGGCGTGCGGGGTCGTCACGGATGGGCTCCGAAGCTCCCGTGGCCGGTCAGCGGGGCGGGTTCGGCGGAGGCGTTGATGAGGTGCTGGACCAGCGTGACCAGCGCGCCGGTGCCCGAACTCGCGATGCGGGCGTCGCAGAGGACGACCGGAACGGCCGGCGCGAGATCGAGGGCCGCCCGTACCTCCTCGGGGCCGTAGCGGAAAGCACCGTCGAACTCGTTGACCGCGACGATGAAGCCGATCCCGCGCCGTTCGAAGAAGTCGACGGCGGCGAAGCACTCCTCCAGTCTCCGGGTGTCGGCGATCACGACCGCTCCGAGCGCGCCCTGGGAGAGTTCGTCCCACATGAACCAGAAGCGCTCCTGCCCCGGGGTCCCGAACAGATAGAGCACATGCTGCTCGTCCAGCGTGATGCGTCCGAAGTCCATCGCCACGGTGGTGGAGGTCTTGGACTCGATGCCTTCGAGGCTGTCCGTCGCCGCGCTGATCTGGGTCAGCAGCTCCTCCGTGCTCAGTGGCGCGATCTCGCTGACCGCGCCGACGAACGTCGTCTTGCCGACGCCGAAACCTCCCGCCACCAGCACCTTGAGCGCGACGGGGAAGCCCTCGGGGCTGCCGGGGGCCTCCTCGTAGCGCGACGCGCCGGTGCCGTCCTCGTAGCCGGACGCGCCGGTGCCGTGGTCGTACCCGGTGTGGCCCGGCGGAGCCGCGTACCCGCCGCCCGGGGCGTCCGCGTAGCCGACGTGTCCGGGGCTCGCGGTCCCCGCGTACGGGGCGGAGCCGTCGAAACCGTCAGAGCTGTCGTCGTAAGCCATCGAGCACTGCCTCCAGCAGGGATCGGTCGGTGGGCATGTCGTAGAAGGCCGGCGGGTGTGCGGTGACCGCGCCGCAGTCGACCAGGTCCGAGAGCAGGACCTTGGTGACGACGGCGGGCAGCCGCAGATGTGCGGCGATCTCGGCCACCGAGGTGGGACCGCCGCACAGCCCGAGCGCCACGGAGTGCTCGGGTCCCAGGTGGGTCTGCGGAACGGTCCCGGTGGCCATCACCAGGGAGAGCAGATCGAGCACGGTCGTGGGACGGGTGCGCCCGTTGCTCACGGTGTAGGGGCGGATGAGGCGGCCTGCCGCATCGTCGAGCAACGGCCCGTCCTGCGTGGCCGGCATGGTCATAGTCCCGAGGCGCCCGGCACCCCGGCGGCTTGTCTCGTCGGCGTCATCAGATACGGCCGGACGCTCTTGACCAGCATCGTCATCTCGTAGCCGAGAACGGCGGCGTCGGCGTTCCGCCCGGCGAGCACCGCCAGACAGGTGCCGGAGCCGGCGGTGGCGACGAAGAGGAGCGTCGAGTCGAGCTCCACCACGACTTGGCGGACCTCCCCGTTGTCCCCGAACCGGGCCCCGGCACTGCGGCCGAGCGAGTACAGGCCTGCGGCCAGCGCGGCCATGTGGTCGGCGCTGTCGGAGTCCATGCCGTGGAGGGATTTCACCAGCCCGTCGGCGGAGAGCAGGACCGCGCTGCGCGTGTACGGCACGCGCTGGACCAGCCCGCTCAGCAGCCAGTCGAGGTCCGAGACCTGACCGGACGGCATATCGGTCGCCATGGTGCATCTACTCCTTGGTCGTGTTCGCGTTCGCTTCGAGTGGGTCTTGGTCGCTGGGGTACGAGCCGGCCCTGAGCAGTTCCACGGGGACGGCGCCGCGGACCGGAAGCGGCTCCAGCGGTGCCCTGACCGGCGCCGGGCCTGCCCGGCCGGTCCGCGGGTCCGCGGCCGAGTCGGCGTCCGGTGCGGGATCCGCCTCGGACTCCTGACGTGCCTCGGCGAGGTCGATCCCGCGCCGGAAGGCCGCCACCAGCCCCGGGTCGTGCAGGGTGGGCTCCTCCTCGGAGCGCGGCGCGGGCGCCTCCCTGAGCTGCGGGACCAGGTGTTCCTGGTTGGCCCGCCTGGGGAGCTGGGGCCGGCCCATGGTGCCGCGCACGACTCCGGTCTCCGGCGGCAGGGCGGGGATCGCCTCGTCCGTGGTGCGCAGGACGGAGGGTGTGTCGGCGGGGGCGGGCCGGTCGAGGCGCTCAGCCCGCAGCGGGAGCGGAGGGCCCTCGCCCTGACGCGGCGTCTGCTGCGGTGCCTGATGCAGCCGCAGTTGCTGCTGCTGCGGTACGTAGGGGCGCCGCTGCGGTTCGGGGGCGGGGGTGAGGCGTGCGGTGGAGTCCTCCGGGGGCGGTGGGCGGTGGACGGGGCCGAGGGGTGGGGCGGGTGCGCCGGCGGCCTCGGCGTGCTCGTCCTCGTCGGCACCGAGCAGGGACTGCGGGAGGACGAGGACGGCCTGGGTGCCGCCGTAGATGTTGCTCTGGAGACGTACGGCGATGCCGTGCCTGCGGGCCAGCGACGCCACCACGAACAGGCCGATCCGGCCGTCCTGGAGCAGGCGGGCGACGTTGACCTGGTCGGGGTCGGCCAGCAGGGCGTTCATCCGCTTCTGCTCGTCGCCCGGCATGCCGAGACCCCGGTCCTCCACCTCCAGGGCGAGGCCCGCGGTGACGCGCTGGGCGCGGAGCAGGACCTGGGTCTGCGGGGCGGAGAACACGGTGGCGTTCTCCACGAGTTCGGCCAGCAGGTGGATCACGTCGGCGACGGCGTGCCCGCGGAGCGTGCCGCCGATCGGCGGCACGAGTTTGACGCGCGGGTACTGCTCGACCTCGGCGATCGCCGAGCGCAGCACCTCGGTCATGGTGACCGGGTTGCTCCACTGCCGCCGGGAGACGGCGCCGCCGAGGACGGCGAGGTTCTCGGCGTGCCGGCGGATGCGTGTGGCCAGGTGGTCGACGTGGAAGAGGCCCTTGAGCAGATCGGGGTCCTCGACCTGGTGCTCCAGCTCGTCGAGCAGCTGGATCTCGCGGTGCACGAGCGACTGCAGCCGGCGGGCGAGATTGACGAAGACCTCGACCTTCTGGTCCTCACCGGTGTGTTCGACCGGGCGGGACAGCCGGGAGGCCTGGACGGCGGCGGCCACGGCTCCCTCCTGCTGGCGGCCGAGCTCCTGCGCGAGCAGCTCGAAGGGGTCGCTGCCGGGTGCGACGGGCTGCGGGGAGCGCCGCGCGGGCACGGGTTCGCCGTTCCGGAGCTGCTCCACCACCCGTTGCAGATCGGCCTGGCCCTGGACGCTGGCCCGGCGCAGGGCCAGGCAGCGTCCGAGGACGGTGGTGGCGACCCGGTTGGCGGCCAGGAAGGCAGCGACCATCGCGGCGGCCGCCAGCGTGCCCGCGGCGCCGAGCGCCGTCCAGAGCTCCCTGGACGGGCGGACGCCGCCGGAGCGGGCGGTGAAGATGACGGCCGCGGTGCCCGCCAGCGCGACGGCAACCGCCGGCAGCACCGCGGTGCGCAGGAGTTGAGGGCGTATGCGCGCCTCGGGAGACGGCCGGGCAGCACGCGGCCTGGCCGCGGCCGAGTGGGATCGGGGACCCGGTCGGCCGTGCCGCCCGCCCTCTCGTCGTTCCGGTCGCGCGTCGGGTGCGCGAAGTTGAGACATCAGCGTCCTCGGTACGTGGGGCCCCGGCGTTCATGTGGTGGCACCTACGGTGGTCGGTCATTCTCGGGTCATCGGCCGGGCAGGCCCGGAGAATATGAGCCCACCGTTGATCACCGGGCACACACGGTAGTCGCCAGGTGCGAGGGCGCGACGGGCAGTTGTGGAACTTGCCCGCCATCCGTCCCGCTCTGGTATGACCTCTCGCACGAGCGACCGATTCCGCCGGGCGAATTCCCGGTGGGCCGACACCTGATCGGCGGTGGCGCGGCGCGGAGAAGCCCTCCCGCCGCGCTCGTCCGGGGACGCGGCAAGCCCCCTCGATCGCAGCCGAGGGGGCTTGCCGGGTGTCCGAGGACGCGACGCCTCGCGCTGTACGGGAGGGCGCTGAGCCGTACGGAGCGCGCGGGGTCGCTACGCCTTCCGGAGTCTGGCGATGATCCCGTCGAGGTCGCGCCGGAACATGTAGTCGCGGAAGACGTGCCCGCCGGGCTCCTCGTGCCACTCGTGCGGGATGCCGGCGGCGCCGAGGAGCGCGCGGAACTCCCGCTGTCCGGCAAGCACCTGGTTCTCGTTGACCTGGTCGAACCAGTTCACCGGGTCGGGGCTGGTGCCCGCGACCAGGAAGACCCGCTTGTTCCGGTAGCTCTCGATCCGCTCGACCGGATTGTCGGCGCTGACCCGGGCCTCGTCCCACAGCGGAACGCCGTAGACCGTGCCGCCGGCCAGTTCCACGGCGGCCGAGGAGGCGTTGGCCCAGTGGCCCACGAGGCCCGCGTCACGGCGCAGGCTGGCGGGACCGGAGTGGGCGCTCACCGAGGCGAAGTGGCCGTAGTACTTGGCCGCGTACTTCAGGGCGCCGAAGCCGCCCATCGAGAACCCGGCCACGGCGCGGCCGTCGTACTCGGCGTACGTACGGAAGTTGGCGTCGATCCAGGGCAGCAGCTGGGCGATGTGGAACGTCTCCCAGTTCCGGGGACCGGCGTTGGAGCTGACGGGGTTGGAGTACCAGCCCGCGTGTCCGCCGTCGGGCATCACGACGATGACCGGCCTGCCCGCCGTCCATGCCCGGATGCCCGCGCGGTCGAACGTGATGAAGTCCTGGTCCGTGCCGCCCCCGTGCAGCAGGTAGAGCACGGGGTAGCGGCGGCCGGCGGTGTGGTAGCCGTCGGGGAGCAGGACGTTGACCGCCGGGTCCCAGCCGACCGCGTCGGTCGCGAAGCGGTAGTAGCGCATGCGGGGGTCGCCCTCGGCGCGGTCCACGATGCGCAGTCCGAAGCCGTCGCCCGCGGCACTGGCGGACGTTGCCGTGGCGAGGACGCCCCCGGCGCCCAGCGCCATGGCGGCGGAGAGGCCGCCGGCGGCCCTGATGACGCTTCTGCGCGTGGGACGGTACTCGTGGGCGCTCATGCGGAGTAGCCCTTCGGCGGGATCAGCGTCGCGAGCTGGTCGAAGGAGATCCAGTAGATCTGGTTGCCGCTGAAGGACGCGGGGTCGGCGATGAGAACCGTGCGGTCCACCTCGTCGTACCCGAAGACGGTGAAGTAGTGGTAGATCGTCTGGTCCGACGGGTAGCCGGGCGGCTGGTTGCCGGGCGGAGCCACGATGTTGGCCACCAGCGGGTAGTTGCGGTCGATGTCGAAGACGATGTCGTACCAGAGCAGGTCCCGCTGGGCCTGCGTGGGCGGGTCGTTCGGCATCTCCTTGGTCTCGTACCAGCCGCCGCCGAGGTTCGAGTTGAGCACGTTCGTGACCTGGCCGATGTGATCGGTGCCGTTCTGGGTGGTCCCGAGCTGCCAGGCCAGGTCACCCTGACTGGGCGGCGCCATCCGGGCCGAGAGCGCGATGCGGGTCGCCGCCGGACCGCACCAGTAGCCGGTCTCCTGGACCTGGTAGTCGATCTGCAGCCAGTGGGCGCTCTGCGTACGGCCGGCGGCGACCTCCAGCCGCGTGCCCGGTTCGTTCCGTCCGCTGACGACGGCCGTACCGGCCTTCGAGCCGTGTGCGAGCACGGACACGGACGCGGGGTGCGGTACGGGGGTTGCCAGGGCCAGTGTGGGCTGGAGGAGGGCTCCGGCGGCGGCGACGGCTATCGCGGTGGACACAAGTCTCTTGCGCATGAAGGCTCCTGAGGAGGGTGGGGGTGGCCTTGCGGGCAGAAACGCATTCGGGAAGTGCCCGGCTGTGCGGGGCAGCGGGATTCAGCGTCGCCGTTGTCGCACGACGGGCGCAAGCGGCGAAAGTTCTGGCTTACGCCGGTGTTTGATTGCCCGTCATATCGCGACGCCGCCGCCCACCGGTTTCCACGCCCCCGCCTGCCCTCTTCAGGCCCCCGACTTCGCGTCGCGATCCGGCGAGCCGCCGGCCCGCTCCTCCGCGGCCAGCAGCGCCCGGCCCTCGGCGGTCGCGATGTGGAAGGAACGTCCGGCCTTGCGCACCGTGGCGACCAGCCCGGCCGCCCGCAGCACGTTCAGGTGCTGACTGACCGCGGGGTGGGTCACGGCCAGGAGGCGGGCGGCCTCTACGGTGGAGCATCCGCTGCGGGTGGCGCGCAGGATGCCCGCACGGGTCTGCCCGAGCAGCGGCCCCAGGGGCCCGGTGCCGTCGGTGGAACGGGACCCGGCGGGGGCAGGTCCGGCCCAGTCCTCTGCATGGTGGATGGGATAGACGAGAACGGGTGGCAAATCCCCGTCGGCCAGCGTGATCGGCGTCGGCCAGCAGAAGAACGAAGGCTGGAGCACGAGACCGCGTCCGCTCAGGCGCAGTTGCTGATCGACGGGATACGCCACTTCCAGGACGGGCGCGCGCCAGCGGAACTGCGGTCCGAGCCCCGTCAGCAGACCCTCAGTCCCCCCGTCGAGCAGGCTGTGCAGCCGGACGGCGCGATCCGCGTCGATGTGGGCGTGGACGCGCTGCCAGTACGGAGCGAGGGCCTCACGCTGGTAGGTACCCAGCGCCCCGCCCAGCCGCCGGAGCGTATCGGTGTCTCCTCCGGCCAGCGACCCCACCCAGCTCGGAAGGTGGAAGGAGGCCGCCAAGTGGGTCAGATCGCTCCGCAGCCGTGGCCGCGGGGTGCTCATCAAGGTGTCGAGGGCGCCCTGCAGCGTGGCACGGTCGCCGGTCGTGGGGGTGAGGAAATCGGGCGAGTAGCCACGCGGGGGCAGCAGCGAGGAGAGCAGCCGGGGGGTGTCGGAGAGCCGCGGCCGGACCCAGCGGCGCCATGCGCCGAACACCCTCTCGCCGTCGCGTCGTTGAAGGGTCTGGACGCTGTTGCTGATCTCCCAGAGGAAGTCCGGCCCGGGGGCCACCCTGACCCTCGCCAGATCCTCGGACGTGAAGTGCACCCGCAGCATGGCCGCTCCCCCGGATGTGAGCTCCTCCGGGCGCAGCGTACCGCCGTTCGACCACCGCCCACCCTGTACGGACCCATGGCACCGGCCGGCCCGCTCCCCCGCCCACCTCGTACGGGCGCCGTCACACCGGCCGGCCTGCGGCCCTCTCCGGTACGGACACCACCACGCGGCCGCCCCGCAGCCCTCTCAGGTACGGAGGCCACCGCCTCCCCTGACGCACGGACGCCACCGCACCGGCCGCGCCATGGCCCCCGCGCAGCGTACGGACACCACCGCACCGGCCGTCCCCGCGCATCGCCACCACGGGGGAGGCGGTCAGCGGGGCGGCCGGTGCGTCCGGCTCATGCCTGGGGAGCCCGGTCGAGGTCGGGGGTGGCCGCTGCCTTGGTCCCGCCGGGAAGCTGGACGTGCACCGGGGGCCAGTTTCCCCAGCCCGGTGCCGGTTCGGCGGCCACACCGCGCCACCAGGGCTCGACCGCCGGCGTATCGGCGGGCTCGAACGGCTGGCCCGGTCGCGGGGCCGCCATCGTCACACCGGCGAACTGCGTGGCACGCATGGACCATTCGGCGGGTTCGGCCCAGGGGTGGAGGGCGAGGTTGAACGTACCCCAGTGGATCGGCAGCATGACGCCCGCCGACGGGTCGTCGCCCTGGAGGTCGAGATGGGCCCGGACGCCCTCGTCGGGGCTCATGTGGATGTCCGGCCAGGCGCCGGGCTCCGGCCTGCTGTCCGTCCGGTCCTTCGGCCAGTACTGGCTGTACGCGCCGATCTGGATCATGGTCGCGTCGAAGGGTCCGTGCTCGGCGCCGATCTCCCTGAATCCGGGGAAGTAGCCGGTGTCGCCGCTGTGGTAGATCCGGTGTTCGGGTCCCGCGACGGCCCAGGACGCCCAGAGGGTGTGCTGCTGGTTGCGCAGGCCCCGGCCGCAGAAGTGCCGGGCGGGAGTGGCGGTCAGGCTGATTCCGGCGACGGTCGTGGACTCGTTCCAGTCGAGCTCGTGGATGCGGTCCGGGGAGACGCCCCAGCGCTCCAGGTGCGCCCCCACACCGAGCGGCACCGCGAAGACGGTGGCGGTGTCCGCGAGGGAGCGGATCGTCGGCAGGTCGAGGTGGTCGTAGTGGTCGTGCGAGATGACCACCACGTCGACCGGGCCGAGAGTGCCGAGCGGCACCGGCGCGGGATGCACCCGCTTGGGCCCGGCGAAGGCGAAGGGTGAGCAGCGGTCGCCCCAGACCGGGTCGAAGAGCACGCGTCGTCCGTCGATCTCGGCGAGCACGCTGGAATGCCCCATCCAGGTGAGCCGCAGGCCGGAGGCGGGCGGCTCGGCAAGGTCGGCGAGCGTCGTGGCGTGCACGGGCACGGTTCCGGTCGGTGCCCTGAGGACCCGCTCCTCCTTGCGGAAATAGACCTTCGCGAACTCCACGGCAGACCCGGAGGGCCTGATCCTCGCCCCCACCGGGTTCTGGAAGGTCCCGTCGGCGAAGTTGGGGGAACGACGGATGCGCTCCATGCGTGCGCCGTCCGGGTCGGCCCCGAAGGCTGCGGGACGCAGCGCACGCAGTCTGGTGCGGAGCGGAAGCTTGGAGTCAGCGCCGGTCACAAGGTCTCCTGAGGGAGTCGGTATCGTCTCATTATGGACAAGGGGGACGACTGTGCGAGAGCAGAGCGCCCAACGGGATGGCGCTCCGGATGGACCCGTTCAGCCACGCCGCTGCCCGTACACGTGCTCGACGCGCAGGCGCAGGACGATCCGGCGGTCCCTGACCATGGCCTTGCGGTAGTCGTCCCAGTCGGGGTGCTCGCCCTGGACGTCGCGGTAGAGCGCGATCAGCTCCTCCACGGTGGCGTCGTCCGGATCGGCGGCCACCGGGCTCAGCTCGGCCGTGCCGTCCACGACCGTCCAGGCCCAGCGGTCCTGGCTGGTCACGTGGTAGCTCGCCCGCGGGTCGCGCGCCAGGTTCCGGGTCTTCGCCCGGCCCTCGGTGACCGAGACCCGGACGATGCGCTCCTCGGGGTAGTAGAAGTGATTGACGTTGGAGAGCTGGGGTCTGCCGTCCCGCCTGAGCGTCACCAGCACGCCACCGTCCTCCTCGGCGACCAGCCGGAGCAGTGCCTGCTGCTGTGCATCGAATCCCGTCATGCCGAATCCAACGTCCGGTCCGCCCGCAGGATTCCGCATCCGGTGGCGGCGCGTTCCGCACACATCGGGATCCGGCCATCGCCACGCCAGGCCGGCACCCCCGCCGGAAGGCGCCCGGCGCCTGTCCCGCAGGCGGACTCCGGCCACCGCGCGGCCGCGCGGCGCAGGCCGCATTGACAGTGCGCTCCCGGCTCCCAATACTGACTGGCGATTCAGTAGAAGCTCGTTGGCCGGCCTCGGGGCGACGGGGCGGCTCCCCAGGTTCCCGGGCGCCGGCCCGGTCCCGTCCCGACCGCCGTGACCGAGGAGAGCCCCCATGACGACACCACCGGTGTCCCCACCCGCCCCGTTGATCTCACTGACCTGGACCGACCACGTCACGGGCCGCCAGGGGCACCTGGTGGTCGACCGGCTGGTGCGCGGGGTGTCGAGCGGCGGACTGCGCATGCGGGCGGGCTGCACCCTGGACGAGGTGGCCGGGCTGGCCCGCGGCATGACCATGAAGGAAGCGCTCCACTTCGACGCGGAGCGGACCGGAGCCCGCTACATACCGCTCGGCGGCGCGAAGGGCGGCATCGACTGCGACCCCCGCGATCCGGCCGCGTACGGCATCCTGGTCCGCTACCTGCGGGCGGTGCGTCCCTACGTGGAGAGCGTCTGGACGACCGGCGAGGACCTCGGGCTCACCCAGGATCTGGTCGACCGGGCCGCCGCGGAGGCCGGACTCGTCTCCACCGTCCAGGCGGTCTATCCGCTGCTCGACGACGAGGCCGGGGCGCGCCGGAGGCTGGCCGACGCCTTCGCCGTCGAGGTGGACGGCATCGGCCTGGACGAGCTGGCCGGCGGCTGCGGAGTCGCCGAGTCGGTCCTCGCCGCACTGGACGGAGCGGGGATCGCGTACGGCGAGGCGCGGGTCTCCGTCCAGGGGCTCGGCACGATGGGCGGGGCGACCGCCCGGTTCCTGTCCCGGGCCGGCGTGCGGGTGGTCGCCGTCGCGGACGTCAAGGGGACGATCGCGAATCAGGCGGGTCTCGACGTCGAGGCGCTCCTGAGCGCCCGGGACGTGTACGGCACGGTGGACCGCGGGGTGCTGCGCGGCACCGACCGGGAACTGCCCGCCGACGCCTGGCTGGACCAGGACGTGGACGTGCTCGTACCCGCCGCCGTCTCCTATGCCGTCGACCTGACGAATCAGGACCGGATCACGGCGCGCTGGGTCGTCGAGGCGGCCAACATGCCGGTCCTGCCCGAAGCGGAGGCGCTGCTCACCGGGCGCGGGATCACGGTGCTTCCCGATGTGGTCGTCAACTCCGGTACCAACGCCTGGTGGTGGTGGACCCTGTTCGGGGACATCGGAGCCGACGCGGACGAGGCATTCGCCCACATCCGGCACTCCATGCGCTCCCTCATCGAGCTCGTGCTGGACCGCGCCGCGGCGGACGGCTGCACTCCGCGTGCGGCGGCGCACGCCGTCGTCGCCGACCGGCTGCCGGTGATGGCCGACCGTTTCGGCTGGTTCCGCTGACCCCGCGACGACGGTGACCGGTCCGGGGTCCCGTCCCCCGGACCGCCCCGCCTGCCCGGAGCGGGCATTGGTTAGGGTGAGCCGTGGCCAGAGTGCGGTTGGGTGTGGCGGAGCGGCGCGAGGAGTTGCTGCGCGCTGCCGTCGAGCAGATCGAGGTACGGGGCGTCGCCGCCGTACGGATCGCCGATGTGGCGTCCGTGCTCGGTGTGAGCAACGCCCTGGTGCTCTACCACTTCTCCACGAAGGAGAAGCTGGTCGCAGCCGCGTTCGCGCACGCCGCCGAAGCCGATCTCGCCCATCTGCGCAAGCTCCTGAGCCGGCGCACCACCGCGGTCCGCAGACTGCGCGCCGCCGTGCGCTGGTACGCGCCGACGGGCCAGGCCAAGGGCTGGCGACTGTGGATCGAGGGCTGGGCTGCGTCCCTCCGCGACCCGGCACTGCGCAATGTCGCGGGCGATCTCGACCAGCAGTGGAAGGCAGAACTGGCCGAGGTCATCGAAGAGGGCGCGGCGGCGGGCGAGTTCCACTGCGACGACCCGATGTCCGTGGCCTGGCGGCTGACCGCGCTGCTGGACGGCCTGGCGGTGCAGATGACGTCGTACGCGGGTCCGCTGTCCCGGGCCACGATGCTGGAGTGGTCCGAGGAGGCCCTCGCCCGCGAACTGGGCATCGACCACGCCACCCTGACGGACCGCCCGTAGTCCGACGACGGCCCGGCGGTCGCTCGACCACGGATCGCCGGAGGCTCGACCGCAGCGCATCGGCAGCTCCCCCACGCATCGTCCAAGGACCGGCGGCGGCCCGCGGACACCCGTCAGGTCTGACGCAGAGGCGCGTAGGTGTCGCCCTGGAGCCCGAACGTCCACGCGACGCCCTCCTTCGCGGTCCTGGTGCGCGGTGGCACCCGCAGCCAGTACGTGCGATGCGTCCCGTCCGGCTCCGGAGTGGAGTTGACGACCTCCACCATGACCACGTCCTCGTCGCCGTCGAGCGGAATCCGCCAGAGAACGCCCGTCTCGTCCCGGTGCACCGGCTCGGCCCCCGACTCGGTGAGATAGCGGTCGTACCCGTAGAACTCCAGCATCACGCGGCGCAGTTCGGCGTTGTCCTCGGCACGGATCCGCTCGGGAGTCAGTGCGCCCAGCTCCGCGAGGAATTCGGCGGGCACGGGCATGCCGCGCCAGGCGTACAGGGCGAAACCGTCGCGGTAGGCGAGTGCGGGGCCGGCTCCGCTGTCCAGCCGGCCCGCCTCGTCGCGGTGCAGCGTATCGGGGCGTTCGCTCATCACCACGGCGCGCTCGTAGGGCCACCACCAGCCCGCGTTCCTCGCCACGGCCGCGAGGCCGTCGAGCCGCTCGCCCCTGCCGTCGAAGGCGGCGAGCCAGGCGGCGTCGTGCTGGCCCAGCACGGCGTCCAGGAGCACCAGCCGGACATCCGACGCGTCCTCGGGCCTCACGGCGAGGTCCGCCACGATCCCCGCCCGTATGCGGTCGGCGAGCGCCGACGTGGTCTCCCAGAGCTGGGCGCCGGTGGCGGACCACAGCGCGGACCAGCCGGCCGGACCCAACTCGTCGTACATACGGCGTCGTTCCTCCGCCCAGGGCCGTGTCCGCACGTCGTCCCGGACCGACCTTCCCGCGTCCGCCAGCTTCTCCACCGCCTCGACGGCGGCCCTGGGCGAATCGGCCCAGACGAACTCGGCCGGCTCGGCCAGCCCCGCGCCGCGGCAGGCGAGCCGGACCCCGTCCTCGGCCGCCGCCCGGTCCGCCGCACCGGTCGCCGCCGCCACGGCCCGCCATGAGTCCACGTACTCCATCGTTCTCCCCGTCCCCTGCTCCCTGTGTCCCGTGATCACCCGATCACGGGAGCCTGATGGTCCTGAACCGCTGGAGGCCCGCGGCCCCTCAGTCGGCGACGATCCGGACGGCCCCCGGTGCGTACTCGCGCTGGCGCACCACACGGAACCAGCCCTTCGGCAGCGATATCACCGCGTGTTCCTCATGCACCACGCGTCCGCCGTCGGGGAGGTGGAGCAGCATCGGGCCGAACACACCGCCCTCCCTGATCAGCCGGCCCGGACCCGGCACCGCGTGCGCGTGTCCGGTGACCTCGCCGAGCGCGAGCACCAGCCGGCCGCGTCCGTCGCGCAGTTCGCCCGGTGCCTCCACGAGGTTCGCGGGCACCGCGGACTCCTCCAGCGCCATGATCAGTACGTCGCCCTGCCGGTACACAGACGTCTCCCCTCCGCTCCGGCACCCGCTGTGCCGGCCATGTGGAAAACGCTACGACGGGGGTCTGACAATCGGCCGTCGAGCGCGGACGGCGGGGCCCGGCCGTTCCGTTGTCAGTGGGTCTTGATAGACCTTGCGGACATCAATCCGTTGCCGTCATCAGGAGCCCGGAGCCATGTCCGACGCGGACCACCTGCACGAGCTGCTCGGCCTTCCGGCCGTCGATTTCCAGTCCGGGACGAACGACCGCTCCCGGCCCGCCGCCGACGCGGCGGCCTGGCGCGTCTCGATCGAGCCGTACGAGGACGAGGACCGTACCTGGGAACAGGAGTTCACGGCGTTCCTGGACGAGGTCGACCCGGCCGGTGTCCGCGCGCTGATCATCGGGCAGTGGGGCGAGTCGTACGAGGAGAGGTCCTCGTATCCGATCGGTCTCGTCATCGCGGCTGCCGAGCGGCTGACCTCGCTGGAAGCGGTGTTCGTCGGCGATCTGACGTCCGAGGAGGCGGAGATCTCCTGGATCGAGCAGAGTGATGTCACCACGCTGCTCACCGCGTTCCCCGCGCTGGTGGAGCTGGGGGTGCGCGGCGGAACGAAGCTCGTCTTCCCGGCCACGAAGCACGAGAGGCTGCGCTCGCTGACCATTGAGGCCGGCGGACTTCCGGTGGAGGTGGTGCGAGGGGTGCTGGACAGCGAACTGCCGTCGCTGGAGCGGCTCGACCTGTGGCTGGGTGTCTCCGAGTACGGAGGCGACGCCGATGTCGCGGATCTGGCGCCGCTCCTGTCGGGGACACGCTTCCCGGCCCTGCACCATCTCGGTCTGCGCAACAGCGAAGTGGAGAACGAGATCGCGGCCGCTGTCGCCTCGGCCCCGCTCGTGGCCCGGCTGCGCACCCTCGATCTGTCCTGCGGCACCCTCGGCGACGAGGGCGCGGCAGCTCTGCTGGAGGGCCAGCCGCTCACGCATCTCGACGCTCTCGACCTGCACCACCACTTCCTCACGGAGCCGATGGAGCGCCGGGTCGAGGAAGCCCTGGAACCGCACGGCGTACGGGTCGACCTGTCGGAGCGCCGGGAGCCGTGGGGCGACCGCGGCGCGGCCGGCCGGTACGTCACGGTGTCGGAGTGACGGCGCGATGACGGACATCGAAGACCCCGGTACGTTCCGCGGCCTCCCCGGCCTCACCCTGCCGCCACCGGAGAAGGGCGGCGCGGACCCGGCGGTTCGGCCCCGGGCGGACTCCGTGGCCCGGCGGCCGGGCTGCGCCTGGGAGGGGCCCTCGTTCCCGGGGATGCGCGCCCGGGAGGGTGTTCACGTCGATCCCGACGCGGGCGACTACGGGGATCCCGAGGACGACGAGCACCGTCATGTCGCCGTCGGCGAGTAGCGGCCCGCCGCGTCTGGCGGTCGTCGGCAATCCCGGCAGCCGCCGGACCGGCCTCTTCCAGGACGCCGTGCGCGCCGCCGGGCTGCCGCGGGCCAGGACGCTGCCGTGGCTCGACGTGCTGAAGGGCAGGGCCGACTTCCTGCCCGGGGAGACCGTGCGCATCGAGTCGCCCGGCGAGGATGCCGAGGTCGACCGCCTGCTGCGCGGGACCGACGACCCGGCGCGGGTGGAGGGCTCCGCCCTCTGGTTCGCCCGGTTCACCTCGGCCGTACGGGACGTGTCACGGGCTGCGACCGCCGCCGGCGCGCTCCTGCTGGACGCCCCCGGTGACATCGCGGTGTTGTTCGACAAGCGCAGGTGCCACGGTGTTCTGGACGCCGCGGGCGTTCCGGTGCCCGCCTCGCCGACGTCGGGGCCCGGCGCGCGTCCGGTGCGGGGCTGGACCGATGTCCGGGCGCTCATGGCGGACCACGGCTTGCCGCGGGTGTTCGTGAAGCCGGCTCACGGGTCGTCCGCCTCCGGGGTGATGGCCGTGGAGACGGCCGGTCCCGGCCGGATCCGGGCGGCCACGTCGGTCGAGCGGGACCCGGCCGGCCGGCTCTACAACTCGCTGCGGGTCCGACGCCTCACGACCGAGCGCGAGGTCGCGGCGATCGTCGACGCACTCGCGCCGGACGGTCTGCACATCGAACGCTGGCTGCCGAAGGCCTCGCAGCGGGGCCGGGCCGCGGATCTGCGGGTCGTGGTGATCGACGGCCGTGCGACGCACGCCGTCGTGCGCACCAGCCGCTCCCCGATGACCAACCTGCACCTCGGCGGCGCGCGCGGCGATCTCGACGAGGTGCGGGCCGCCGTCGAAGCGGCGGGCGGCAGCTGGGCCGAGGCGCTGGCTGTGTGCGAGCGGGCAGCCGCCGCGTTCCCCGACACGCTGTGCGTGGGCGTCGATCTGCTGCCCGCCACCGGCTGGCGGCGCTTCGCCGTCGGCGAGGTCAACGCCTTCGGTGATCTGCTGCCGGGACTGACCGGTCTGCCGGGCAGCGGCGCCGAAGGCCTGGACACCTACGCGGCGCAGGTCGCCGCCGTACTGAACCGAGCAAGGAACCACCGTGTCAGCCCAACACCCTGAATCCTCCCCCGCCGGCAACGACCCCGACATGAACGAGGTCGTGGGCAGCCACGATCTGCTGCTCGTCACCCTGGACACGCTGCGGTACGACGTCGCGGTGGAGCTCGCGGCCGCCGGACGCATCCCGAATCTGGCCCGGCATCTGCCGGGCGGCGTCTGGGAGGAGCGACATGCCCCGGGCAGCTTCACGTACGCCTCCCACCAGGCGATCTTCGCGGGGTTCCTGCCCACGCCGGCCGCTCCCGGGCCGCACCCCCGGCTGTTCGCCGCACGCTTCGCCGGCAGTGAGACCACGGCGGAGCGCACGTTCGTCTTCGATACGCCCGACCTGGTCGCGGCGCTCGCGAGGGCGGGATACCGCACGGTGTGCATCGGCGGCGTCGGGTTCTTCAACGGGCAGGCGCCGCTCGGCTCGGTGCTCCCCGGACTGTTCCAGGAGGCGCACTGGGAGCCTGAGTTCGGCGTGGCCTCGCCCACGTCGTTCGAGGCGCAGGTGTCCCGCGCGGAGCAGGTCGTCCGGGAACTTCCGGCCGGCCGAAGGCTGTTCCTCTTCGTCAACGTGTCGGCTCTGCACCAGCCGAACTGGTTCCACCGGCCGGGGGCGACCCGCGAGGCGGGCGACAGCCGCGCCACCCACGCGGCCGCGCTCGAGTACGTGGACGCCCACATCGGGCGCCTCTTCGCCGCCGCGAGCAGCCGCCGCCGCGCCTTCGCCATCGTCTGCTCCGACCACGGCACGGCGTACGGCGACGACGGCTACACCGGTCACCGGCTCGGTCACGAGTCGGTCTGGACCGTTCCGTACGCGCATTTCTTCCTGGAACCTGGAGCCACCGCACGATGACCAGTCCGCACACCACCCGCCCGTACCAGAGCTACGTCTACGCCTATCCGCACAAGACGGCCTACGGCAGGCTCGCCGGGCGTCCGGGCGGGAAGCCCGCGCTGAGCGACGTGTGGGCGGGCGAGAGCAAGGAAGCGCTCTCGCTCTATCTCCACATACCCTTCTGCGAGGTCCGCTGCGGCTTCTGCAACCTCTTCACGCGCATCGGCGCGCCCGACGAGCTGACCACGCGCTACCTCGACGCGCTGGACCGCCAGGCGACCGCCGTACGGGATGCGCTGGGCGACACGGAACCGGTGCGCTTCGCCGCCGCCGCGTTCGGCGGCGGCACGCCGACGTTCCTGACCGCGGGCGAGCTGGAGCGGCTGTGCGACATCGCGGAGAAGCGGATGGGCGCCGACCTGCGGTCCGTGCCGCTGTCCGTCGAGACCTCGCCGTCGACCGCGACCCCCGACCGGCTGGCCGTCCTCGCGGACCGGGGGACGACCAGGATCAGCATCGGTGTGCAGAGCTTCGTCGAGGCCGAGGCCCGGGCGGCAGTCCGTCCGCAGCGGCGCGCCGACGTGGAGAGCGCCCTGGGCCTGATCAGGGACAGCCGCATCCCGGTCCTGAACATCGACCTGATCTACGGCATCGACGGCCAGACCGAGCGGAGCTGGCGCACCTCGCTGGACGCCGCGCTCCAGTGGCGGCCGGAGGAGCTGTACCTCTACCCCCTCTACGTCCGTCCGCTGACCGGGCTGGGTCGGCTCGGAGCCGCTGACGAGGCCGCGGCGGACGCGGTCTGGGACGAGCAGCGGCTGCGGCTGTACCGGGCCGGCCGCGACCATCTCCTCGCCCACGGCTACGAGCAGGTGTCCATGCGGATGTTCCGCCGCGCCGGCGCGCCGCGGGCCGAGGGCCCCGACGACTACGCCTGTCAGACCGACGGCATGATCGGCCTGGGCTGCGGCGCCCGCTCGTACACGTCCGGGCTGCACTACTCCTTCGACTACGCGGTGGAGATGCGCGAGGTGCGGGCCATCATCGACGGCTACACGGCCACCGAGGACTTCTCGCACGCCGAGGTCGGCCGGTTCACCGACGGCGACGAGGCACGCCGCCGCCATCTCCTGCAGTCCGTGCTGCAGGCCGAGGGACTGCGCGTGTCCGAGTACCGCGAGCGGTTCGGTACGGACCCGGACGAGGACTTCCCCGAGGAGCTCGCCCGGTTCGATGCCCGGGGCTGGCTCGACCGCGGCGCGTCGGCCGCCGGACTGCTGCGCCTGACCCCCGAGGGACTCGCCCACTCCGACGCGCTGGGCCCCGACCTCTTCTCCCCTGCCGTGCGGGCCGCGATGGCCGCGTACGAGCTGAAGTGAGCCCCGCATGGACCTGACGATCCTCTACCGCGGCCCGCTCGCGTCGTGCGATTACGACTGCCCTTACTGTCCGTTCGCCAAGCGCCGGGACAGCCGGGAACAGCTGCGGGCCGACCGGGCCGCGCTGGAGCGCTTCACGGCGTGGGCGGCGGCGCAGACCGGCGACCGGATCTCCGTGCTGTTCACCCCGTGGGGCGAGGGTCTGGTCCGTTCCTGGTACCGCCGGGCGGTGGTCGAGCTGGCCCGGCTGCCGCACGTCCGACGGGTGGCGGTCCAGACGAACCTCAGCGGCCGTACCCAGTGGCTGGCCTCGGCGGGTGCCGCCGGACGCGACAAGATCGCGCTCTGGTGCACGTACCATCCGGGCCAGACACCGTACGAGCGCTTCCTCGGACGGTGCGGGGAGCTGGTGGCCCTGGGGATCCGCCACAGCGTGGGCGTCGTTGGTCTGGAGGGCCACCTCGGCGAGGCGCGCCGGCTGCGGGCCGCCCTGCCCGAGGAGGTCTACCTCTGGGTCAACGCCGCCGAGGGGCACACCTACACCGACGAGGAGGCGGACCGGTGGACGGCGATCGACCCGCTGTTCCCGTACAGCCGGCACCCGCACCGCTCGGCGGGGCTGCCCTGCCGGACCGGTGAGTCGGTGATCTCGGTGGACGGCGACGGCACGGTGCGCCGCTGCCACTTCGTGCGCGCGGAGCTCGGAAACCTCTACGACGGCAGCTACCGCGCGGCGCTGGGCCCCCGGGCCTGTCCGCTGTCCGTCTGCGACTGCCACATCGGCTATGTGCACCTGGAGACGCTGCCGCTGTACGACGTCTTCGCCGGCGGGGTCCTGGAGCGCATACCCGCACCGCCGCTGTCCCCGGTCGCCCCGTTCGCCCGGGGCGACTGAGAACCACGGACCCCTCAGAGCGGCAGCAGGTCGGGCCGCTTGGCCTCCACGTGGTCACCCGAGGACTCACCGCGCAGTCGCCTTCCGATCCACGGGACCAGGTACTCACGCGCCCAGTGGATGTCGTCGCGCCGTACTTCGAGGGCTCCGCGCTGGGCCTGCGGCGGCCATTCCTGGTCCGGATCGGCGGGCACATCGAGGCCGAGGACCTGCGCGGCGCGCAGCGCGACCCGGGTGTGGCCCTCGGGCGACAGGTGCAGCCGGTCGTTGTCCCAGGCACGCCGGTCCTGGACCGAGCGCAGGGACCACAGGTCGAGGACCGGGCAGTCGTAGCGGTCGGCGATGGACCGTACATGTGCGGTGTAGGTGGCGATCTTGCCGCGCAGATGCCGCAGTACGGGAACGTTGCGGGTGTCGAAGCCGGTGGTGACCATGACGGTGCCGACCGACCGGGTCAGGTCGGCGACCGCGCGCTCGAAGCGCTCGGCCACGTCGTCGGGATCGGTGCCCGGCCGGATGATGTCGTTGCCGCCGGCGCAAAAGCTCACCAGATCGGGGGCGAGTTCCTTGGCGCGCGGCACCTGCTCCTCGACGATCTGGTCGAGGAGGCGTCCTCGTACGGCGAGATTGGCGTACCTGAAGTCTCCGTGAGCGGCGCCCGTCGCCGCGCCGGGGTCCGGGAGCTGGTCCGCGAGGAGGACCGCGAACCGGTCCGCCCAGCCGACGAAGGTTCCGTCCGGGCCGGGGTCACCGACTCCCTCGGTGAAGCTGTCGCCAATCGCCGCGTACGACCCGATGGCGCCCTGTCGGTTGATGACGCCCTGCTGGATGTTGTTCGAATCGTCTGCCACAAGGGCATATCCTGCACCGCCGAATGTGACCTACGCGACCGTAATAAGGGGTTGACGGGTGGTGAGATAGACCACCCGGTCAGTTTTTGGTAAAGGGGGAATAAGGACGGCCACGCCGATGGCCGCCACCACGGACCGCGTACCGGTTCCGAGTGCGGGCGGCCAACGACAAAGGGGCGGTGCGCCGCCGCGCACCGCCCCTCCGTGTACTGCTCAGGTCCGGCTCACCGGACCGGTGCTGCCCGGATCAGACGTTGATCCCGTGCGACGCCAGGTAGGCGATCGGGTCGATGTCCGAGCCGTACGCCGGGCCCGTGCGGACCTCGAAGTGGAGGTGCGGGCCGGTGGCGTTGCCGGTGGAACCGGACAGGCCGACCTGCTGGCCCGCGGTCACGGTCTGGCCGGCCGAGACGGAGAGCGAGGACATGTGGCCGTACTGCGAGTAGTGGCCGTCGGCGTGCTTGATGACGACCTCGTTGCCGTAGGCGCCGCCCCAGCCGGCGGTGACGACGGTGCCGGAGGTGATCGCCTTCACGCTCGTGCCGGTGGACACGGGGAAGTCGATGCCGGTGTGGCTGCCGCTGGACCAGTTGGCGCCGGAGGCGCGGTAGGCGGTGGTGTGGTTGCCCGGGACCGGGTGGACGTAGCCGGAGCCGTTGCTCTGGGTGGCCGGGGCCGAGGTCTCCTTGGACGACGAGTCGTCGGAGGACGAGGAGTCCGAGGTCGTGGAGGCCTTCGTCTCGGTCTTGGCCGGGGCCTTCGAGGGGGCCTTCGACGGCGTGGTGGAGCCCGTGGAGGTGGTCGAGGCGTGGCCCCAGGCCTTGCCGCCGAGGGTCAGCTTCATGCCCGGGAAGATCAGGCTCGGGTCGTCGCCGACGACCTTGCGGTTGTCCTGGTACAGCTTCTCCCAGCCGCCCTTGAGCTTGTGCTCGGCAGCGATCTTCGACAGGTAGTCGCCGGAGACCACGGAGTAGGTCGTGGTGCCGGCCTGCTTCTTCGCGACCGGCTGGGCCGGGGTGGCGTGAGCGGCGGCCGACTTCGAGGCGGCCGGAGCGGACTGCTCCGCGGCGTGGGCACCGGTGGCGCCGAGCAGCGGAAGCGCGATGACGGCTCCGCCGGCGCTCGCGGCGACGACGCCACGGGCGATGGTGCTGGACTTGGGACGACGGTGCTTACCCGATATGGGCATGAAGGTTTTCCTCTCCGGCGCCTACGAGGTGAGCTGTCGGGTTCGGACTGGAGATGTCCGGTCGCGACGGGCGCGACTTCACCCCGAGCCGTCCGGTTTCCCGGTCGGCGGCTTACCTGGGTCCCCCGCTCCTGCCACGCGGTGAGTGGGTGCGAATTCCGGGCGGCGGCAGGATTAGGCGGTCCGTCCGGATTGCAGTGAACGTAAGCGAGCCGGGACGGCGGAAACAAGCCACGGGTTCCGTACGGGATTCCGTGCGGGAAATTCGGCGCGGAATTCCGGTCACACTCCGTGGATTACGGATCTTGGATTTCCGCGCCGCGCATGGAGTACCCAGCCGCCCCGCCGCCACACACCGTCACGGATATGATCCCGCTCACGAGAGGGTGTTCATCTCCCGTAGAAGCAGGGCATGTTCGACTAAAAGCCCTAATACGGACATGTCATGCCCACCGTCTGGCCGTCCACGCGGATCCGGACCCTCGTCCGCCGACGAGGAGACCTGTCGGGCGGACCCGCCGCACAGGCCCGAAGTGCGGGTACGACCAAGATGATTGCCTGAGGAATCAATGTCGTATCGTCACGAGAGTGGACCCGCGGGCGACACGCGCCGGCGGCAGAGCCTCCAGGAGTGACCGTGACGCAGCAGCTGCCGCAGACCCCGTCGACGGAGCCCGAGCTGGCGGGTGTCCGCAATTTCCGTGACGTGGGCGGCCTGCCCACCTCGGACGGCCGCCGGGTGCGGTACGGACGGCTCTACCGCAGCGGCCACCTGGCACACGCCACGGCCGAGGACGCCGCGTTCCTCACCGGTCTCGGCCTGCACACCGTCTTCGACTTCCGCAACGGCGCCGACCACAAGCTCGACGGCCTGGACGTGGAGCTGCCGGGCGTGCGCAATGTGAGCATCCCGCTCAGCGACCCGGCAGACGGCGCGGAGTTCTGGCGCATGGTGCGCGACGGCAACATGGACGAGCTGCGGTCGATCCTGGCCGACGGCAAGGGGACGCACCGCATGGTCGCTTCCTATCGCCGGATCATCCTGGACCGCACGGCCGAACACAGCCGGGTGCTGCACGCCCTGGCCGAGGACAGCGTGCCCGCGCTGATGCACTGCGCCGCGGGCAAGGACCGCGCGGGGCTCTCGATCGCGGTGTCGCTGCTCGCCGTCGGCGTCGAGCGCGAGGCCATCGAGGCCGACTACCTCAAGTCCAACGACGCGCACCGCCGCTACAAGGTCCGCCGCACCGACACCTCGGCCGCCGGGATGTCCCCCGAGGTGATGGAGCTGCTCAATCCGCTCTTCGGCGCCCACCCCGACTATCTCGCCGCCGCCTTCGCCACCATCGACGAGACCTGGGGCGGCACCGACCGCTACCTCGCCGACGGCCTCGGGATCACACCGCAGACGCGGGAGCGGCTGCGCGAGCGCCTGCTCGACGAGGGCTGACCACCCGGGCGGACAGCCGCGACGGCTGTCCGCCCGCCCGCCTACTGGTTGTGCATCCCCACGGCGAACAGCAGATAGAGGAAGCCCGCGATGACGTGTCCGGCCACCAGGTAGGCGAACAGCCTGATGACGAGCCCGCGGGGCATCTTCTTCTCCTGCGGGTCGTAGTTCTTCGGCCGGCCCGGGCCGAGCGGGTCGTAGTTCTCGGAATCGGACATGACAGGTCCTCTCTGGCGACCGGCGGACCGGCGGCGGGGACAGCGCCTCAGCGACGGTGGATCCCGCTGCCGAGACACAGCTCGGCGGCGGGGCTCTGCAGCAGGGTGTGGACGAAGAGCAGCTCGGCACCGTCACGGTCCACGGCCGCGATCCGGTGCGGAGTGAGCGAATCGAAGTGCGCGCTGTCGCCGGGGGCGAGGTCGTGGACCGTTTCCCCGAGCGTCACCCTGAGGTGCCCGGCCAGGACGTACAGCCACTCCTCGCCGGGGTGCACGCGCACCAGGTCGCCCTGGGCGCCGTGCGGGACCCGGACGCGCAGGGCCTGCATCGCCCGGCCCGGACCGCCGGCCTGCTGGTACATCCAGCCGTCGGCCTCGGCGCCCTCGAACCTGCGGCCCCGGACGATCGCGTCACGTTCCGGGGGGATCTCGCCGAGAAGCTCGGAGACCGTCGTACCGTAGATTCTGGCGAGTCCGAGCAGCATCGGCAGCGAGGGCTGGCGCCGGCCCGTTTCGAGCCGGGACAGGTGGGCGGGCGAGAGTCCGGCCCGCTGGGCGGCGGTCTCCAGGGTGAGACCACGGCTGCGGCGCAGTTCACGCAGGCGCGGTGCGACCCCGGGCAGCTCGTCGGCCGCCCCTCCTTCTGGAGGATTCATGCCTCCATTGGGCCAGGACCTTTCCTCGGAGGCAAATTTCTTGCCTCCGAGGCAAATCTCTGCGGACGTCAGCGGTTGGCGACGGCCTGCTTCACCAGGGTCCGCCCGAAGTCCCACATGAGTCCGCCGCCGCTGTGCGCGTCGTCCATCACGGCCGTGAACGCGGTGACGAAGCGGTCCACATCCGCCTCGTCGATCACCAGCGGCGGAATCAGCTTGATCACTTCGAGGTGGTCTCCGGAGACCTGTGTCAGGATCCGGTGCTTCTGGAGCAGCGGCACGACCACCATCTGCGCGAAGAGTCCCTTGCGGGCCGCCTGCAGCATGGTCCAGCGGCTGCGCAGCTTCAGCGAGGACGGCCGGCCGAACTCGATACCGATCATCAGCCCGCGCCCCCGCACCTCGTGCAGCAGCTCGTACTGCCCGACGAGTGCGGCCAGCCGTGCGCGGAGCAGGTCACCCATGCGGCGCGCGTGCGCCACCGTCTCCTCGTCCTCCATCACGGCCAGGACCGCGAGTCCGGCCGCCATCGCCTGGGCGTTGGAGCCGAAGCTCGCGGAGTGGACCAGGACCCGGTCCATCGAGGAGTAGACCCGTTTGAAGATCCAGTCCTTGCCGAGCGTCGCCCCGACGGGTACGTAGCCGCCGGAGAGCGCCTTGGCGACGCACACCAGGTCGGGTTCCACGCCTTCCTCGTGCTGGTACGCGTAGAAGTCCCCGGTCCTGCCCAGGCCGGTCTGCACCTCGTCGGCAATGAGCAGGGCCTTGTGCTTGTGCAGCAGATCCTGCGCCTGGCGCAGGAAACCGGGCGGCGAGGCGTGCACGCCCTTGCCCTGGACCGGTTCGACGACGAGGCCGGCCACATCGCCCCGCTTCAGCTCGCGGCGCAACGCGTCGAGGTCACCGAGCTCGATGGCGGTGTCGGGCAGCAGCGGGGCGAAGCCGTCGCGGAAGCCGGCCTCGCCGTTGACCGAGAGCGAGCCGGTGGTGAGCCCGTGGAAGGCGTGCGCGCAGTACAGGATCCTCGGCTTCCCGGTGGCGTACCGGGCGAACTTGAGGGCCGTCTCCACCGCCTCCGTGCCGCTGTTGCCGAAGAAGACCCGGTCCAGTTGCGGACTGTGCGTGAGCAGCTTCTCGGCCAGCAGCCCCGGCAGCGGCTGGCAGTCGAACCTGGTGAGGTCGGCCAGCGAGGCGTCCAGGACGTCGTGCAGAGCCTTGCGGACGACAGGGTGGTGCCGGCCGAGCCCCATCACCCCGAATCCGGCGAGCATGTCGAGGTAGTCGTTGCCGTCCGCATCCCAGAAGTGAGCGCCCTCGGCCCGTTCGTAGACCTTGTCGAAGCCGATGGTGTGCAGCATGCGCGGGAGCTGGTGGTTGAGGTACTTGGTGTGCAGCTCGTAGCGCTCGGCGCCGCGCTCCGCGAGGAGCCGCGCCACATCGAAGCCCTTGGGCCCGTCGTCCTTCATGCCCCGCTCTCCTTGTTCCCGTTGCCCGGGACGTGGTGTCCCCTGCCGGTGGCCGCGTCCCCGGTGGCCAGCGCGGCGCTGATCCGGCCCGCGATCTCGACCGGCGTGAGTCCGATGTCGGCCAGGATCTCGGCCCGTTTCCCATGGGCGAGGAACTGGTCGGGAATGCCGAAGGTCCGCAGCGGTACGTCGACCCCGGCGTCCCGCAACGCCTGTCCCACGGCCCAGCCGACGCCGCCGGCCCGGCTGTTGTCCTCCACGACGGCGACGAGCCGGTGCTGCGCGGCAAGCGGCGCGAGCTGTTCGTCGACCGGCTTGACCCAGCAGGGGTCGACCACGGTGCAGCGGATGCGGGCGCCCGTCAGCAGATCGGCGGCCCGCAGGCAGACGGGGGCCATCACGCCGACCGCGACGAGCAGCACGTGGGCGTCCTCGGCGCGGTGCAGGACGTCCATGCCGCCGATGGTGCCGATCGCGGGCACCGGCTCCCCCACCGGTTCCTTGGGGAACCGGATCAGGGTCGGCGCGTCGTCGACGTCGACGGCCTCGCGCAGTGCGGCGCGCAGCCGGTCGGCGTCGCGCGGCGCGGCGATCCGCAGGCCGGGCACGACCTGGAGCAGGGACATGTCCCACATGCCGTTGTGGGAGGCCCCGTCGGGCCCGGTGACCCCGGCCCGGTCGAGCACGAACGTGACACCGCACCGGTGCAGGGCGACGTCCATCAGCAGCTGGTCGAAGGCCCGGTTCAGGAAGGTGGCGTACACGGCGACGACCGGATGCAGTCCCCCGGTCGCCAGTCCCGCAGCAGAGACCGTCGCGTGCTGCTCGGCGATCCCGACGTCCCAGATCCGGCCGGGAAACGCCTCGGCGAACTTCGTCAGCCCGACCGGATGCAGCATGGCCGCCGTGAGGGCCACGACGTCGGGACGCTCCGCGCCGATCGACGCGATCTCGTCCCCGAACACGGAGGTCCAGGACGGGCCGGCCGCGGGCGCGAGCGGGGCGCAGGTCAGCGGGTCCATCGCGCCGACGGTGTGGAAGCGGTCGGCCTCGTCCCGGAGGGCGGGAAGGTAGCCGCGGCCCTTCTCGGTGATGCAGTGCACGAGGACGGGGCCGTGAAAGCGTTTCGCGCGGTGGAGTGCGGACTCGACGGCGGCGGTGTCGTGGCCGTCGACCGGTCCGACGTACTTCAGGCCGAGGTCCTCGAACAGGCCCTGCGGGGCGAAGGTGTCCTTGAACCCCTTCTTGGCGCCGTGCAGCGACTCGTACAGCGGCTGCCCGATGACGGGCGTCTGCTGCAGAACGCCCTTGCCCCACGAGAGGAAGCGCTCGTACCCGTCGGTGGTACGCAGGGTGGCGAGGTGGTTGGCGAGGCCGCCGATCGTCGGGGCGTAGGAGCGCTCGTTGTCGTTGACCACGATGATCAGCGGGCGGTCCGCGGCGGCGATGTTGTTCAGCGCCTCCCAGGCCATCCCGCCGGTGAGCGCCCCGTCGCCGATGACCGCGACGACGTGGTCGGGACGGCCGAGGAGTTCGTTCGCCTTGGCGAGACCGTCGGCCCAGCCGAGCACGGTGGAGGCGTGGGAGTTCTCGATGACGTCGTGCTCGGACTCGGCGCGCGAGGGGTAGCCGGAGAGGCCGCCCTTGCCGCGCAGCTTGGAGAAGTCCTGACGCCCGGTCAGGAGCTTGTGTACGTAGCTCTGATGGCCGGTGTCCCACAGAATCCGGTCCGCCGGCGAGTCGAAGACCCGGTGCAGGGCGAGGGAGAGCTCCACCACCCCGAGGTTGGGACCGAGATGGCCACCGGTCCTGGCCACTGCCTGGACGAGGAACTTCCTGATGTCCTCGGCGAGTTCGCCGAGCTCTGCTTCGTTCAGTGCCTTGAGATCGTGTGGCCCCCGGATGGACTGAAGCAGCGTCATGCCCGGGCCCCCTCTCTGGTCCTGTTGTCGGCTCACGATGACGGCTGGGACCCCCCGGTGCGTGTACCCGCCGACTGCCGCCGGCCCGGATGCGCCGCACGGGGCGGCGTCCCGGGAACCACCGGGCCGGCGGAACGGGAGAGCCGGTGCGGCCGGCTCTCCCGCGGTCATCACGTCACCGGTTGCCGCCGACCGTCTCCCGCGCCGCCCGCAGGGATTCCTTCAGCGACCCCATGGTGGCGAGGACGGCGGTGGGCTCGTAGCCGCAGTGCGCCATGCAGTTGGCGCAGCGCGGGTCCTTGCCGCGGCCGTACTTGTCCCAGTCCGTCTCCTCGATGAGCTGCCGGTACGTCGGCACGTACCCGTCGCTCATCAGGTAGCAGGGCCGCTGCCAGCCGAACAGGGAGTAGTTCGGAATGGCCCACGCCGTGCACGGGAAGTCCGCCTTGCCCTCCAGGAAGTCCAGGAACAGCGGCGAGTGGTTCAGGCGCCATCTGCGCCGGTTGCCGCCCGCGAAGGTCTTCTTGAACAGCTCACGGGTCTGCTCGACGCCGAGGAAGTGCTCCTGGTCGGGCGCCTTCTCGTAGGCGTAGGCGGGCGAGATCATCATCTCGTCGACCTTCAGGTCGTCGTTGAGGTAGTTGAGGACCTCGATGATGGTCTGGGGCGTGTCGGTGTTGAAGAACGTGGAGTTGGTCGTGACCCGGAAGCCGCGCCGCTTGGCCTCCTTGATCGCCGCGACCGCCTCGTCGAACACCCCTTCCTTGGCGACCGATTCGTCGTGGCGCTCACGCAGCCCGTCGATGTGGACGGCGAACGCGAAATAGGGCGAGGGCGTGAACTTCTCGATCTTCTTCCGCAGCAGCATCGCGTTGGTGCAGAGGAAGACGTACTTCCGCTTCGCCACCAGCTGGCGGACGATCTCGTCGATCTGCGGATGCATCAGCGGCTCGCCGCCGGCGATGGAGACCATCGGGGCGCCGGACTCGAGCACGGCGCCGACGGCCTGGGCCACCGGCATGCGCTGCTTGAGGACTCCGGCCGGGTGCTGGATCTTCCCGCAGCCCTCGCAGGCGAGGTTGCAGGCGAACAACGGCTCAAGCTCGACAATCAGCGGGAACTTCTCCCGCTTCCGGAGCTTCTGTTCAATGAGGTACGTCGCAACCTTGATGGACTGACGGAGCGGCATGGCCATCTAGCTCACCTCCTGGGGAGCAGCAGAGATCGGTGCCATTCATAGAAAGCCGGCAGGACGGCACGGAGAACACGGAATGCCGATATTCCACCGCGGACCGTGCCGATGCGGACGAGCTCATGCTCCGGAGCGTCCACGACCACCCGTACGGCCGCAACCGGGCGTGGCCCGGACCGCAGGGCGGTGCGCAGGGTCGCGGCGGACTCCATGTCCACCGCGATCGCTCCGGTGGCCCGCAGCTCGGCCCGCTCATGCCCTCGTACGACATGGTCGGAGCCGGTCAGCGGACCGGTGTGGACGGTGCGTCCGGGTACGGCCCTGGCGAGTGCGTCGGCGAGGATCTCGGTGCCGGTGCAGGCGTCCGACTGCCCGGCTGTCCGGGTCTCGTCGGCCACCACCAGGTCGCCGGGGTGCATTCCGGGTGCGAGCCCGGCGCAGAATCCCGAGGCGATGACGGCGGCGCCGAGCGCCCGGCTCTCGCCGAGCGCCTTCGCCACGGCCGTTTCGGCCGCCTTCGGCCCCATGCCCGTACGGAGTACGGTCACAGCGCCCGGGGCGGTGCCCGCCCCGGCCCTGCCGGTGCGCAGGGCCAGGTGCTCGATGCCCAGCGCGCAGGCGATGAGCAGCGGGGCGGTGGGGCCGGGCGGCCCCGGGGTATCACCCATCAGGCCCCCTCGCGGACCGCCGTGCGGCCGGCGAACGGGTCGCCGTGCACGTACCGTCCGAGTGCGGTCAGGGGGAAGACCTGCCGGTAGAGGTGGTAGTTGATGGAGAAGTCCCAGGGGAAGCCGGTCCCGGTGAAGTACGGCTCGTCCCAGGAGCCGTCGGCCTGCTGGGTCTCGGTCAGCCAGGCGATGCCCCGTGAGACGGCCACGGTGTCGCGCCGGTCGGCCGCGAGGAGCGCGAGCAGGGCCCAGGCGGTCTGGGACGCCGTCGAGGCTCCGTGGCCGATCCACTTGTCCTCGCTGTAGGAGCGCAGGTCCTCGCCCCAGCCGCCGTCGTCGTTCTGGACGGATTCCAGCCAGCCGACCGCGCGCCGGATGGAGGGGTGCGAGGCGGACAGTCCGGCGGCGACCAGGGCGGGCACCACCGACCCGGTCCCGTAGACGTAGTTGACGCCCCAGCGGCCGAACCAGCCGCCCGCCGCGTCCTGTTCGGCGAGGAGCCACTCGATTCCGCGCCGGGTCGCCGGGTGGCCGGAGTGGCCCTCGATGGCGAGCATCTCCACCACGTGCCCGGTGACGTCGGCGGACGGGGGGTCGATGACCTCGCCGAAGTCGCAGAACGGCAGCCGGTTGGGAAACGCGCTGGTGTTGTCGGCGTCGAAGGCGCCCCAGGCGCCGTTGCGGGACTGCATCCCGACGTTCCACCGCACGCCGCGCTCGATGGCGGCCTCCACCCGCGCCTGGTCCGGGTGGCGGACCCGGCGCAGCGCGAGGACCACCTCCGCGGTGTCGTCGATATCGGGGTAGTTGTCGTTGTGGAACTCGAACGCCCAGCCGCCCGGGGCCAGTTGGGGTCTGCGTACCGACCAGTCGCCGGGCCTGGCGATCTCTTCGCCGAGCATCCAGTCGGCCGCCTTCACCAACGCGGGGTGGTCGGCGGCGACCCCTGCGTCGGCGAGTGCGATGGTGGCGAGGCAGGTGTCCCAGACCGGGGACTGGCAGGCCTCGATCATGCGGGCGCCGTCCTCGCGCCAGACGGCGAACCGGTCCAGGGACTCGAGTCCGGCCCGCATCACCGGGTGGTCGAGGTCGTAGCCGAGCAGATGCAGTGCGATGACGGAGTACACGGCGGGTGGCTGGATGCCGCCCCAGCAGCCGTCGTTCTCCTGGCGTTCGATGATCCAGCGGGCGGCCGCGTTCATGGCGACCCGGCGCAGTCGGCGCGGGGCGATCCGGTGATAGACGTGCAGCGCCTTGTCGAGGCGCTGGAAGACGCCGTCCCAGCTGGCGGCCGGGGCGGGGCGGCGGGGCGGGTTCGGCTCGTCCGGGTCGGTGTGCAGCTCGTCCAGGGCGAAGGGAGCGGGCCTGACCGGCCGCTTCGCGGAGACGACGGTGAGCGGCACGATGGTCTGGCGGGCCCAGCAGCCGAAGTCGTAGATGTTGAGCGGGACCCACTTGGGAAAGAACATCAGCTCGGGCGGGAGCTCCGGCAGGTCGTCCCATTTCCACCAGCCGAAGAGGGCCAGCCAGATGCGGGTGAAGACGCGGCTCGCCGCGATGCCGCCCTGTTCCCTGACCCATCCCGCGGCGCGGGCCATGTGCGGTTCGTCCGGCCGGTCCCCCGCCAGACGCAGCGCCACGTACGCCTCGATGGTGGCGGAGAGGTCCCCGGGACCGCCGTGGAAGGTGGCCCAGGTGCCGTCGCCGAGCTGTTCACCGCGGATGAAGCGGCCGGCCGCCCGGACCGTGGCGGGATCCTGGATTCCGAGGAACTGCCGGAGCAGAAGGTCCTCGGCGTCCATGGTGACGTTGGTGGCGAGGTCGCCCTTCCACCAGCCCTGTTCGTCCTGCCTGCCGAGAAGGTGCTCCACCGAGCGTTCCGCGGCCCGCCGCGCGGCGGCGAGCACGTCGTCCGCGGCGATGGTTGATTCGGTTGCCGGATTACTGGCCGAGGCTGCTCGGGGGTCCACAGCCCCGGTGCTTCCGTCGGTCGTCGCTGTCATGGCTTCCCCTTCGTGCAGTTGGTCCTCTGCTGTGCTGGGGTCTCCGTCGGCCGGCGCCCGTGAGGGACGCCGGCCGGCGACTGCGAGTCATATGGAGCAGATGGTCATCATCTCTTTCGTACGACGACGAAGTCCGCGAGCGCCGTGAGCTGCGCCCGCACGGTTTCGGGCATGTCCACACCATGCAACGCCTCGATGGCGACCGCATGCTGACGACGGGCCTCCTGGGCGGTCCACTCGCGGCCGCCCGCCTCCTCGATGAGCGCCGCACGGGCGGCGAACTCCTCTTCGGAGAAGCTGTCGAAGTCGTTGCTCTTCGCGTCGGCGGCGAGCAGTTCGCCCAGGCGCTCCGAGGCCGGTCCGCCCGCGGCGAGCGCGGCGACGACCGGCAGGGACTTCTTGCGCTGGCGCAGATCGCTCCAGGTCTGCTTGCCCGTGGACTCCGGGTCGCCCCAGATCCCGAGCAGGTCGTCGACCGCCTGGAAGGCGAGGCCGAGGTGGTAGCCGTACGCCTCCAGGATGTCGGCGGTGCGGTCATCGGCACCGCCGAGCACCGCGCCGATGGAGCAGGCGCAGGCGAGCAGGGCGCCCGTCTTGTTGCCCTCCATCTCCAGGCACTCCTCGACGGTGACCCGCTCGCGGTGCTCGTAGGAGATGTCCTGGGCCTGCCCGTCGATGAGCTTGCGGGTGGCCGAGGTCAGCCGGCGGGCCGCGCGGCCCGCCTCGACGGTGCCGAGCTCCAGCAGGATCTCGTTGGCCAGGGCGAACAGCGCGTCGCCGACGAGGATCGCCTGCGCGGGGCCGTGCACCTTCCACACCGTGTCGCGGTGGCGCCGCTGCTCGTCGCCGTCCATCAGGTCGTCGTGCAGCAGCGAGAAGTTGTGCACGAGTTCGACGGCCACCGCGCCGGGGATGCCGGCCTCGGCGGCGGCGCCGGCCGCCTCCGCGGACAGCAGGGCCAGCGCCGGACGGACGGCCTTGCCGCCGTCGCCGTCGGCGGGCCTGCCCTGGGCATCGATCCAGCCGAAGTGATAGGCGGCCACGGTGTCCATGGGCGGTGCGAGCCGGTCAACGGCGGCCCGGAGCACCGGCGCGGAAAGGGCCCGTCCGCGCTCCAGAAGCGCGGTGACGTCCGTGGTCTCCGCCACGGTGTCGGAAGCCGGATTCGCCGGGGTCACTGACTCTCCTCTTGTTCCGGTGGTACTGCTCATGCCGCCTCCTGCAGCGGATGTTCGTGGGGGCTGCCGAGCGCCAGGAGTGCGGCGTCCGCGGCGCCGGCACCGCTGCGGACGGCGCCCTCCATGGTGGCGGGCCAGCCGGTGGCGGTCCATGCGCCGGCCAGGAAGAGGCCGGGGGCGCGGGTACGCGGCCCCGGCCGCAGCCGGCCGACGCCGGGCGCGGGTGCGAAGGTCGCCGTGCGCTCCCGGGTGACGAAGAAGTCCCTGATCCCGGCCCCGCGGGCGGCGGGCAGCAGCCGCTCCAGCTCGGGCAGGTATCGCGCGCGGAGCTCGGCGACGGGCAGCTCGATCTCCTCGTGGGCGGCGGACTGGGAGACCGCGAGGTACTGGCCCGGACCGGTGAGCCCTGAGGCCTCGGTCCGGTCGAAGACCCACTGCACCGGCGAGCCGAGCGCGGCGAAGAACGGCTGCCTGAGCACCTTGCGGTCGTAGACCACGTGCACGTTCAGGATCGGCGAGGTGCCGATCTCCAGCAGCCGCTCCGGTGCGTCGAGCGCGCCCTCGGGCAGCAGGTCATGGGCCTCGCGCTGCGGTACGGCCAGCACGACGGTGTCCGCCTCGATCCGCTCGGCGCCGGTCTCCACCACCCAGCGTCCGTCGTCGGTACGGGTGAGCGCGCCGGCCTTCGTCCGCAGTTCGGTACGGACGCCGGCGGAGTCGAGGGCCTTGCGGCTGAGGGTGTCGTGGACGTCCCCGAGCGGCACGGAGGCCCAGCCGATGTCGGCTGCGCCGGGCTCGGAGAGAAGGCCGGTCTTGAAGACCTTCGCGGCGAGCGCGAGCGAGGAGTTCGGTGCGGTGGCGTTGAGCGTGGCCACGCCGACGAGGTCCCAGAGTGCCTCGACGGTGCGGGGCGACTGGCCGTGCCGGGCGAGCCAGCTGCCGAAGTCGATGTCGTCGAGTGCGGGGTCGTCAGGGTCCAGGCGGCCGAGGGCCAGCGCGGCCCGCCCGACGCTCGCGCGCTCGGCGAGCGAGAGGTGCGGGTAGGCGGCGAGGCCGGCGGCGAGGTGGAGCGGGACCGGGAGGCTGTTGCGGCGCAGTCGGCCCAGGCGGGGGCCCGCGAGCCGCCCCACGTCGAGAACGGGCACGTCCAAACGGTTTTGCAGCGGCGCGAGCGCCGCCCCGTCGACCCGGTCGAGGAACCAGCGGTAGGCGGTGCAGCAGCGCAGATAGACGTGCTGGCCGTTGTCGACCGTCAGCTCGCCGCGCCGGAAGGAGAAGGCGAGGCCACCGAGCCGGGGCCGTCCTTCGAGCAGGGTCACGTCAAGTCCGGCGTCGGCCAGTCGCAGGGCCGCCGTCACTCCGGCGAGCCCGCCCCCGATCACGACCGCGCGCGAGGAGCGCAGGGCGTCGTCCGTCATGCGTCCCCCTCTCGCCAGGTCTTTTCAGTCAGGGACGCATGCGCGCGGCAGAGGGTTGCCCGCCGCGCGGAGTGATCATCCATGATGCACATGGTGCGTGAGATGTCCGTCTGACGCATTCAGACACGCCCCCTGAGCGTGCGGCGGGACATGTGGCGCGCGTCGAGGCCCGACAGCCCGCGCACCGCCACGAACGCCTTCTCATGGCCCGGGAGCGAGACACGGCCGCGCAGCACCGCCTCGGGGTCGCGCTCGATCCGGTCGAGGAGCCGGCGGTAGATGCCGGCCATGGCCGCCACGCAGGCCCCGCTGCGCCGGTCGAGCATCGGCAGCAGGCGGTACCCCTCGGCGAAGAGGGCCCGGGCGCGCCGGACCTCGAAGTGGACGAGCCCGGCGAAGTCGGAACCGGGCGGCGGGGTGGCCCGGTGGAAGCCGGCGGAGCAGCCGAACTTGGCGAGGTCGTCGGCGGGGAGGTAGGTGCGCCCGTTGCCCGCGTCCTCGCGCACGTCGCGCAGGATGTTCGTCAGCTGGAGCGCGAGGCCGAGGGTGTCGGCGTACTCGGCGGCGCGCTCGGTGCCCGGGGCGCCGGGTTCCGTACCGAAGACGCCCAGGCTGAGGCGGCCGATGGCGCCCGCGACGCACCGGCAGTAGATCTTGAGGTCGTCCCACGTCTCGTAGGTCGCGCCGCGCACGTCCATCAGCACGCCGTCGATGAGCTCGTCGAGCCCTTCGAGCGGCAGCGGGAAGCGGCGGGCGGCATCGGCGAGCGCGACGGCCACCGGGTCGGTGTCGTCCTCGTCGACCGCGCCCTTCCGGATCCGGTCCAGCACCGCGCGGGTGCTCTCCAGGCGGACGCGCTTGGTCTCCGGCTCCAGTTCGCCGTCACCGATGTCGTCGACCCGCCGGGAGAACGCGTACAGCGCCGACATGGCCTGCCGCTTCTCGACGGGCAGCAGCCTGATGCCGTACGCGAAGTTACGCGCCTGCTGTCCGGTGACCGCCTCGCAGTAACTGTATGCGGCCTGTACCGGTGCCGACATGTACGTCGTCTGTCCCTCCACGGTCCGGCTCACCCCTCTCTACGCGCTCTTCGCAAAACAACTCCCACCTCGCGCAGCAGGCTGGGCTTGGTGGGTTTCGGGGGTCCGGGCAGTACGTCGAACCCGGCGGCCGCGATCGCGGTGAGGGCGGCACGCCCCCCTCCCACGAATCCGGCGAGAAGCAGCTTGAGCCTGCCGTGGACGCTACCCACCAGAGGGGTGCCTTCATTCAGCAGATCTCCGGCGCGTTCGGCTTCGTACGCGATCAGTGCCCGCACCGATGCGCTCCCGGAGGGCGCCGCCAGGTCGGATTCGGTGACATGGAACCTGGCCATGTCGTCGGCCGGCAGATAGATCCGGTCACGGCCGAGGTCCTCGGTGACGTCCTGCAGGTGCTCGACGATCTGCAGTGCGGTGCAGACGGCGTCGGAGCGGCGGACGCGCTCGGGGCTCGCGGTGCCGGTCAGCTGGAGGACCAGGCGGCCGACGGGGTTCGCGGAGAGCTCGCAGTAGGCGAGGAGCTCCTCGTACGTCCCGTAGCGGCGGATCTTCTGGTCCTGCCGGTTGGCCTCGATGAGGCCGAGGAAGGGTTCGGGGGTGAGTGCGCGGCGTCGCACGGTGGGTCGCAGCGCCCGAAGGAGGGGGTGGTGCGGGGTTCCGCCGGTGGTGGCGAAAATCCTTCGCAGGTCCGTTTCGAGCGCGTCGAGCATCGCGAGCCGGTCCTCGCCCTCGGCCGGGTCCAGACCGAGGTGCCGGGCGTCGGCGCCGCCGGGGGCGAGGTCGCCGTCACCGATGTCGTCGACGAGCCGGGCGAAGCCGTAGACAGCCATCAGGTCGTCCCGCCAGGCGCGCGGCAGGAAGAAGGGGGCCACCGGAAAATTCTCGTCGGCGGCCTTGTCAAGGGTTCCGGGTACGGCGGAATCAAGCCGCGTCTGCGGGGTACGGGTCACTGCGGACCGCCCTGCGCGAGGACGGCGTGAGTACCTCGGAGCTGGAGATCGTCCGTCATAGCCGTCACATCTCCCGTTCTACACTGCTGACCCAAAACATCCCATTCCGGACACGCCGCCCGCTCTCCCGAGTGCGGAGGACGGCTACGAGCCGTCTTCCCAGGCGGTATCGCCCCACTTGCCACGAATCAGCACCGGTACAGCTTACGTTGTACAACGCTCATCCATACGCCGGGGTGCGGGGCACACCGCGCCTGCGCGCTTCGCCCTGTCAACTTTCCCCTTGCGCAAGGAAATTGACGTCATCCGGCGGGAGGAGATCTTGCCACGCCCCGTACGACGAGCCGTGGATGCCCCGGAGGCAGCGCAGCGGCCCCTGCCGGAATGCTCCGGCAGGGGCCGCTGAGTTACGGGACTTCGGTGACGCCCTACTTGCCCGTCTCGCGCTCGTACGCCTTCAGGACCTCGTCGGTCGGACCGTCCATCAGCAGTTCGCCCTTTTCCAGCCACAGCACCCGGTCGCAGGTGTCCCTGATCGACTTGTTGCTGTGACTGACGAGGAAGACGGTGCCGGCCTCCTTGCGGAGCTCCCGGATGCGCTCCTCGGAGCGGATCTGGAACTTGCGGTCACCGGTCGCCAGCGCCTCATCGATCATGAGGACGTCGTGGTTCTTGGCGGCGGCGATGGAGAAGCGCAGCCGGGCCGCCATGCCGGAGGAGTACGTCCGCATCGGCAGGGTGATGAAGTCGCCCTTCTCGTTGATGCCGGAGAAGTCGACGATGTCCTGGTACCGCTCGCGGATCTCCTCGCGGCTCATTCCCATGGCGAGCCCGCCGAGCACGACGTTGCGCTCGCCCGTCAGGTCGCTCATCAGCGCCGCGTTCACGCCGAGCAGCGAGGGCTGTCCGTCCGTGTACACCTTGCCGCTCTCGGTCGGCAGCAGTCCGGCGATGGCCCGCAGCAGGGTGGACTTGCCGGAGCCGTTCGTACCGATGAGCCCGATGGCCTCGCCGCGGTAGGAGGTGAAGGAGACGCCACGCACGGCGTGCACCTTGCGGACACCCCGCTCCTCGCCCTTGCCGCGGCGCAGTATCCGGCTCAGTGCCGCGGTGGCGCCACCCTTGCCACCGCCGCCGCCGTTGACGCGGTACACGATGTGCACGTTGTCGGCGATCACGGTGGGGATGCGCCCCGCGGTGTTGTCCTCAGCCACGGCCGTACCGCTCCTCTGCCTTCCAGAAGTACACAAAGCCCGCCACGCCCACCAGGAGCGCCCAGGCGAGACCCACGACCCAGACATGCGCCGGCAGGTTCTCGGAGCCGTAGCCGTCGATCATCGCGAACCGGATCAGGTCCATGTAGATGGCCGCCGGGTTGTACTGCAGCACATCGGCGATCCAGGCCGGCTTGTCGGCGAGCATCACCGGGATGGAGAACATCACGCCGGAGGCGTACATCCACGTCCGCATGATGAAGGGCATCAGCTGGGCCAGGTCGGGCGTCCTGGCCCCGAGCCTCGCCATGATCAGCGCCAGGCCGGTGTTGAAGAAGAACTGCAGGGCCAGCGCGGGAATCACCAGCAGCCAGGACAGCCGCGGATAACTGCCGAATCCGGCGGTCACCGCGACCAGCACGATCATCGAGTACAGCAGCTGCTGGAGCTGCTGGAGCGAGAACGAGATGGGCAGCGAGGCACGCGGGAAGTGCAGCGCCCGCACCAGGCCGAGGTTGCCGGAGATCGCTCGGACCCCGGCCATCACCGAGCTCTGGGTGAAGGTGAAGACGAAGACGCCGGTCACCAGGAAGGGGATGAAGACCTCGGGCTCCATTCCCTTCTTCGTACCGAGGATCAGGCCGAAGATGACGAAGTACACCGCGGCGTTCAGGAGCGGGGTGGCCACCTGCCACAGCTGCCCCAGTTTGGCCTGACTGTACTGGGCGGTCAGCTTGGCCCGGGAGAACGCCATGATGAAGTGGCGTCGCCCGCGGAGCTGGCGCACGTACTCGAAGAGCCCGGGCCGGGCGCCGCTGACCGTCAGGCCGTACTTCGTGGCCAGATCGGCTGGGCTCAGGCCGTCATCGGCCGAGGGCGGGGTGCTCAACGCAACAGCACCGTCATGGGTTGTGTCACTCACCAGATGAAACTCTCGTATTCAAAACGCGCAGCCAGTCGCGGGCGCGGCTCAGGGCGGACAGGTCCCGACAAGAAAATTTACGCCTCATGCTCCCAGAGGCGAACCCTCTCAGATCACCGGAGGCCGGCCGAGTCTGGTCAGCCGCCACACCGTACGCCACTTCATGGGGCGACGCGGTCCGCAGGGTGTCGACCAGCCTTCCCGGAAGCCTCCGAACCATGCTTTCAGCGCCGGGCCCGAGGGCTTGCGCAGCAGGGTCAGCAGGAGCCACACGCCGAGATACACGGGGACCAGGGGGGCGGGCAGGTTGCGCCGCGCCAGCCAGACCCGGTTCCGCGCGACCATGCGGTGGTAGACGGCATGGCGGGACGGCGCGGTCGTGGGGTGGTTGAGGACCATGTCCGCGCGGTAGTCGATCAGCCACCCGGCGTCCAGCGCCCGCCAGGCGAGGTCGGTCTCCTCGTGCGCGTAGAAGAAGTCGCCCGGCAGCGGGCCGACCTCGGCGATGACCCGGGTGCGTACGGCGTTGGCGCCGCCGAGGAAGGTCGTCACCCGTGACGAGCGCATCGGGTCGGCGGCGCGCAGCCGGGGCACATGGCGGCGCTGGGTCTCGCCCGTGTCGGGGTCGGCGATCCGGAAACTGATGATGCCGAGCTTCGGGTCGGCCTCGAACGCCTGCCGGCACAGCTCGGCGGTGTCCGTGAGCGGCAGATGCCCGTCGTCGTCGAGGAAGAGCAGGGCGTCGACGTCGGCACCGGACGGGCCGAACGCCTCGATGCCCACGTTGCGGCCGCCGGGGATGCCCAGGTTCTCGGGCAGCTCGACGGTCCGCACGCCCGCGGGGACCTCCGGGACGGCGGAGCCGTTGCCGACGACGACCACCTCGATCCGGTCGCCGTCCTGCTGGGCGACCGAATCGAGCAGGGCGCGCAGCTCGGCCGGGCGGTTGCCCATCGTGATGATGACCGCGCCGAGTTTCATGGGGGAGCTCACTTCAGCCTGCTCGATGCCAGGACCGACACGAGGTGGAGGAGGGTCTGCAGCAGAGCGATGCCGGCCAGCACCGCGACCGCGAGGCGGCTGAAGAAGAGGTCGTCGCGGACCGCGTCCAGGACGGCCGCGACCAGGATGACCAGCGACGCCTCGACGCACAGGATCAGCCGGTGGAACTTGAGCGCGCCGGCGGCCCGGCGGGCGAACGCCATGCCGGAGGAGCGCGGCTCGGAGGCGGACTCCTTGACCGGCGGCAGCCCGCCCTGGTGGCGTGCGACCCCGACCAGGTCGGTCTCGGCCTTGATCAGGATGGCGCCGAGTGCGGCGAGCGTGCCCAGGAAGGCCCAGAGCCAGTCGATCCGTCCCGAACCCCACAGGTCCGCGGCGCGCAGGCCGAACCCGACCAGGACGGCGGCGTCACAGAGATAGGCACCGACCCGGTCCAGGTAGACCCCGCCCAGGGAGAACTGCTTCTTCCAGCGGGCGAGCTCGCCGTCGACGCAGTCCAGCAGCAGGTAGAGCTGGACCATGAGGACGCCGAGCAGCGCGCCGGGGATGCCCGGAACGAGCAGGGCCGGAGCGGCGAGCACACCGGCGACGGTCATCAGGTAGGTCAGCTGGTTGGGCGTCACCTTGGTGTTCACCAGGTACCGGTCCACACGCAGCGAGACCTCGCGCATGTATATCCGGCCCGCCCAGTGTTCGCCGCTGCGCCGGTCCTTGACGCCCGGGGGGTGAACGACAGGACGGAGTTCAGCTACTGATGGTCTTGGCATAGTCGGCGTACGCGTCCCTGATCTGGTCGGTGGACAGGTTGAGGTGTTCCAGGACCGTGAAGCGTCCCGGACGGGTCTGCGGGGCGTAGTCGACGGCCTGGACGAACTCGTCGACCGTGAAGCCGATCTCCTCGGGCAGGACCGGCAGACCGTGCCGGCGCAGGACCTCGGCGAAGAGCCCGGACTCCTCACGTGCGCCGCGCAGGTGCATGGCGAAGGCGGCGCCGAGGCCGACCTGCTCGCCGTGGCTGGCAGCACGCTTGGGGAAGAGCAGGTCGAAGGCGTGGCTGATCTCGTGGCAGGCGCCGGACGAGGGGCGGGTGTCGCCGCTGATCGAGATGGCGATGCCGGAGAGCACCAGCGACTCGGCCAGGACCGTGAGGAACTCGTCGTCGGCGACGGTGCCGGGGTGGCGCAGGACGGCTTCGCCGGCCGTACGGGCCATGGCGGCGGCCAGTCCGTCGATCTGCTCGTTGTTGACCTGGTGCGAGAGCTCCCAGTCGGCGATCGCGGAGATGTTGGAGATCGCGTCGCCGACGCCGGAGCGCACGAAGCGGTCCGGTGCCTGGCGGATCACCGAGAGGTCGATGACCATCGCGATCGGCATCGGGACCCCGTAGGAGCCCCGGCCGTTGTCGTTGTCCAGGGTGGCGACGGGCGAGCAGAGACCGTCGTGGGCGAGGTTCGTGGCGACCGAGACGAGCGGCAGGCCGACCCGCGCCGCGGCGTACTTCGCCACGTCGATGATCTTGCCGCCGCCGAGGCCGACCACGGCGTCGTAGCGCTTGCCCTTGATGTCGTCGGCCAGCTGCACGGCGGCGTCGATGTTGCCGCCGGCGACGCAGTACCAGTCGGCGCCCGGGAGGGCCGGGGCGAGCGTCTCGCGCAGGGCCTGGCCGGAGCCGCCGCTGATGGCGATCGCGAGCTTGCCGGATGCGGAGATCCGCTGGTCGACGAGGAGACCGGCCAGGTCGTCCATGGCGCCCCGGCTGATGTCGACGAAGACCGGGGAGGGGATGAGTCGGGTCAGTACCGGCACGCGATCTCCCTGCCCTTCGCAAGGTCGTCGTGGTTGTCGATCTCGACCCAGGTCACGTCGCCGATGGGGGCCACGTCGACGGTGAAGCCGCGGTTGACGAGCTCCTGGTAGCCGTCCTCGTAGTAGAGGTCGGGGTCCCGCTCGAAGGTGGCCTTGAGCGCGTCGGCGAGCTCTTCGGCGGCCTCGGCCTCGATGAGGGTGACGCCGATGTACTCGCCGGTGGCGGTGGCCGGGTCCATCAGCTTCGTGATCCGCCGCACACCCTTGTCACCGTCCGTGATGACCTTCATCTCCTCGTCGGCGAGGTTCTTCACCGTGTCGAGGGCGAGGATGATCTTCTGGCCCTTGCCGCGTGCGTCCAGCAGCGTCCGCTCGACGGAGACGGGGTGGACGGTGTCGCCGTTGGCGAGGATCACACCGCGCTTGAGGACCTCACGGGCGCACCACAGCGAGTAGGCGTTGTTCCACTCCTCGGCCTTGTCGTTGTCGACGAGGGTGAGCTTCAGGCCGTACTTCGCCTCCAGCTCCTCCTTGCGGTCGTAGACGGCTTCCTTGCGGTAGCCGACGACGATCGCGACCTCGGTGAGCCCGATCTCGGCGAAGTTGGCCAGCGTGAGGTCCAGGACCGTCTTCTCGCCGTCCACCGGCACGAGGGCCTTGGGGAGCGTGTCGGTGTAGGGGCGCAGGCGCCGTCCTGCGCCGGCTGCCAGTACGAGGCCGATCATGCGGGTTCTCCTTCGTCGTGAACGGCGGGCGCCCCGGAGGACACCCAGAAACGGATGGATTCCACGAGCACGACCAGTGCCACGGCAACCGCGAGGGCGGTGAGGGCCACGGTGAAGTCGGAGGCCCCCGTGAGTACGGCGGCGAGTACGGTCACCACCAGGGTCCGGCCCTCGTGACCGCCGATCGTGCGCACCAGCCACTTCGGCGGGGCGCCGGTGCCGCCTCGGATGCGGTACACCGTGTCGTAGTGATGGTAGGCGACCGCCGAAACCAGGCCGAAGGCCGCGGGGAGCGCACCGTCGATGTCGCTGCGCGCGGCCAGGATGAGGATCGTGCAGTACTCCGCCGCCCGGAAGACGGGGGGCACGAGCCAGTCGAGTGCGCCCTTGAGCGGGCGGGCGACGGCTATGCCGGAGCAGATCGCGTAGAAGACAGCGGCGGTGATCATCTGCCGGCTGCCGAAGGGCTGCTGAAGTGCGGCGGCGATCAGCGCGCCCGTCCCGACGAGCGCCACCACCGGGGCGCTCCAGGCGCCGGGGATCCGGGGGCCGCGCGCCGCCACGAGTTCGGCGAGCGGGCCGGAGTCGGCGAGGTCGGCGAGGGCCTGGGCGGCGCGGTCGGTGCGGCGGGCCTTGCGGGTCAGGGACCGCAGCAGCCGGCCGGCGGTGGTGTAGCAGGCCGCGAAGGTGCAGCCGACGAGGAGTGCGTAGAAGACGATCCGCGGGGTGGTCAGCGCGGTCAGTACGGCGATCATCGCCCAGCGCTCACCGATCGGGAGCACGATCATGCGGCGCACCCAGACCGTCCAGCCGACGCTGTCGAGCTTGTCGGAGAGGGCGGCCGTCGGGCTGGAGTTCGCGACCGCGTCGTGGTTCGCCTCGTTGAACGAGAAGTCGATCACGTGGCGGCAGGACTGGAGCACCATCGCGCCCAGGGCCAGCGCCCAGACGTCGTCACCGCCGCGTGCCGCGCCGAGGGCGAGACCCGCGTAGTAGGCGTACTCCTTGGCCCGGTCGAAGGTGGCGTCGAGCCAGGCGCCCATCGTCGAGTACTGCAGCGAGTAGCGGGCGAGCTGCCCGTCGGTGCAGTCGAGCACGAAGGAGAAGAGGAGGAGCAGCCCGGCGGCGACGTATCCGCCGCGGGTGCCGGTGGCGGCGCAGCCTGCCGCGATCAGCGCGGTCAGCAGGGACGCGGTGGTGACCTGGTTGGGGGTGAAGCCGCGGCGCGCGCACCAGCGGGCGATGTAGCGCGAGTACGGGCTGATGCAGTACGTGGTGAAGAAGCCGTCGCGGGCCTTCACAGCGCCGCGCAGCCGGACCGCCTCGTCGTCCACGGCGGCGACACCGGACTGCGCGGTGGCGCGTGCGGCCTCGTCCGATGGGACGGTGGCGACGAGCGAGCCGAGTTCCGGGCGCTGGACCGCGGTGCCTTCGGCGTCCATGGTGGCGGCGAGCCGGCCGGGCACGGTGCGGTCGGTGACCGTGGCGGTGGAGCCGGGCGGGCCTGCGGGGACTCCGGCACCGACCGCCTCGGTGGTGGTGCGCAGGGCGCGGACCAGGGCGGGACGCGCCTCGGGTTGCGCGGTCAGCGCTCCGGGAACGGCGGCGGCGGGGAAGCGGGGGTCGGTCAGTCCGAGCCGTAGGGCGTGAACATGACCAACGAAGCGGGGGTCGACGAGGGCGACGCGGCGCTCGGCCGGCACCGCGGACAGCAACCGGGCCGCCTCGGTGACGTCGGCGGCGGTCTGTACGTCGAAGCCCAGTGACCTCAGATCGTCCTGGAGCGAGGATCCGGGTACCGGAGCACCTGTGAGAATGGCGGTCGACAGACGAACTCACTCCTTGGTGCTGACACGGGTCGGCGCGCGACAGTGCGGCCCTGGATACGGCCGGCGGCATGTCGGCAGAGGCTATCGGATGAACAGAAGCGGGAGTTCACTGCCCGTTTGTGCTCCGTTCCGGGAGGACCGGCAGCATCCGGCCCCGTCCGCGATCATCATCGTCGATGGCCGCCCCGCCTGACAAAACACGGGTCCCGCGTCACAGCGGCCGGGCATGCGACGCCGCGCCCCCGTCGCCGGACCCTCTAACCTGGCCGCCATGACATGGCTGATCACCGGCGGAGCCGGATACATCGGGGCCCACGTGGTGCGGGCGATGCGGGAGGCCGGAGAGCGGGTGGTCGTGCTCGACGACCTCTCGACGGGAAATCCGGACCGGCTGGCGGACGACGTCCCGCTGGTCCGGGGCTCCGCGGCCGACCGCGAGCTGCTGGACCGGGTGCTCGCGGAGCACGAAGTGACCGGTGTGGTGCATCTCGCAGCGAAGAAGCAGGTAGGCGAATCCGTCGAGAAGCCGCTTCTGTACTACCGGGAGAACGTCACCGGGCTGAACGTCCTCCTGGAGGCCGTCGCGGCAGCCGGCGTGCGGCGCTTCCTGTTCTCGTCGTCGGCCGCGGTCTACGGCGTCCCCGAGGCGGAACTGATCACCGAGGCGGCCCCCTGCGTCCCGATCAGTCCGTACGGCGAGACCAAGCTCGCCGGCGAGTGGCTGGTGCGGGCGGCCGGGAAGGCCCATGGGCTGTCCACCGGCTGTCTGCGCTACTTCAACGTGGCGGGCGCCGCCGAGCCGAAGCTGTCGGACACGGGCATCTTCAACGTGATCCCGATGTTCTTCGACCGGCTGACCCGTGGCGAGGCCCCGCGGATCTTCGGCGACGACTACGCCACACCGGACGGCACCTGCATCCGCGACTACATCCACGTGGCCGATCTGGCCGACGCGCATCTGGCCGTGGCCCGGCAGCTGGCCGCGCAGGACGGGCCCGGGGACCTGACCGTCAACATCGGCCGCGGCGAGGGCGTCTCGGTGCGCGAGCTCGCCGATCTCGTGGCGGAGGTCACCGGCCACGATCTGAAGCCGGAGATCGAGCCGCGCCGCGCCGGGGACGCCGCGAAGGCGGTCGCCTCGTGCGAGCGGATGTCCGGCGAGCTGGGCTGGACGGCCGGGCGCGGGGTGCGCGAGATGGTCGAGTCGGCCTGGCGGGGCTGGCAGCTGCACCATGCCGGCACGGTGGCCGGATAAGGGGCCGAACGGGTGGTCAGCCGCTCTGACCTGCAAGCATTTCCGCAGGTCAGAGCAGTTGACAACGGTGTTCAGTGCCGTGTTGCCCGATACCCCCCACCCGTAGTTCACTGACAGGGTCCGGGCCGTTCGCGCCCGGGCCCGCAGACGACCGGGAGGCGTCCCCATGGGGGCAGGGCACGATCACGGACATGCGCACGGAGGGCCGGCGCCCACCGGCACGGCGGCCGCCGCGTACAAGGGGCGGCTGAGGATCGCGCTGGGCATCACGCTCGCCGTGGCGGTCATGGAGGTCGTCGGCGGTGTGCTGTCGGGATCCCTCGCACTGATCGCCGACGCCGCCCACATGGCGACCGACGCCCTCGGGCTGGGCATGGCGCTGCTGGCGATCCACTTCGCGAACAAGCCTGCCGGGCCGAACCGGACCTTCGGCTACGCCCGTGCGGAGATCCTCGCCGCGCTGGCCAACTGTGTCCTGCTGCTCGGGGTGGGCGGCTATCTGCTGTTCGAGGCGGTGGAGCGCTTCATCACGCCGGCCGAGACCCGGGGCGGGCTGACGATCGCCTTCGCCGTGGTCGGCCTGGTCGCGAACATGGTGTCGCTGTCCCTGCTGATGCGCGGGCAGCAGGACAGCCTCAACGTGCGCGGCGCCTATCTGGAGGTGCTGGCGGACACCCTGGGCTCGGTGACCGTGCTGGTCTCGGCGGGCATCATCCTGGCGACGGGCTGGCAGGCCGCGGACCCGGTCGCCTCGCTGGTCATCGGGCTCATGATCGTCCCGCGCACGGTGAAGCTGCTCCGCGAGACGCTGAACGTCCTCCTGGAGTCGGCGCCGCCGGGGGTCGACATGGGCGAGGTGCGCGACCACATCACGGCGCTGCCCGGGGTGCTGGACGTCCATGACCTGCACGCCTGGACGATCACCTCGGGTATGCCGGTCCTCTCCGCCCATGTGGTGGTGCATCAGGAGTTCCTCGACTCGATCGGGCACGAGAAGCTCCTCCACGAACTGCAGGGCTGTCTCGGCGACCACTTCGACGTCGAGCACTGCACCTTCCAGCTGGAGCCGAGCGGCCATGCCGAGCACGAGGCGAGGCTCTGCCACTGACGCGGGGCGGGCGAACCTCCGGTGTAGGGTTTTCGCAGCGATGTACGAATCACTCAAGGGCTGCCCACGTTGACCGACGACGACCACTCCCTGAACGGCTCGCCTCCTCCTCCTTCGCCCTCATCCCCGCACGGCCGCGATCCGGGGCGTCCGTCCGCCGACGCCCGCTGGACCATCCGTCCCGAGACCGCCGGCGACATCGCCGCGGTGTACGCGGTCAACGCCGCCGCGTTCCCGACGGCGGCCGAGGCCGACCTGGTCGATGCCCTGCGTGAGGACCCGTCGGCCTGGCTGCCCGGGCTCTCCTACGTCGCCGAGGCGCCCGACGGGTCCCTCGCCGCGTGCGCCCTGCTGACCCGCTGCCGGGTCGGGGGCGTACCGGCACTCGCACTGGCCCCGGTGGCCACCGTCCCCGCACATCAGCGCCGCGGCGCGGGGCAGGCCGTCGTACGCGCCCTGCTCGATGCCGCACGTGTGCGCGGGGAGTCGCTGGTACTGGTGCTCGGTCATCCCGAGTACTACCCGAAGTTCGGCTTCGTGCCCGCGTCGCGGTACGGAATCCGTCCGGGTTTCGAGGTGCCCGACGAGGCGATGATGGCCCTGGTCCTCGACGGTTCCGCGGCCGTGGCGCAGGGCACGATCGAGTATCCGGCGGCGTTCGGGGTCTGACGCGCGGCCCGGGCCCGCCGCGCCCGGGTGGTGCGGCGGGCCCGGACATGCCAGCACCCGAAGTGCGGACAAGCCGCTTTTGTACGGCAGACTTGAGCAGACTCGACGGGACCGGCGCTCGGGGCCGAGTCCATAGCGAAGGATGGGTATGCCGACCACACCAGCCACCGCGGCGAAGAACTCGTCGAACGGCGCAGCAGAAGCGATCATGCTCGAACTGGTCGACGAGAACGGCACCACCATCGGCACGGCGGAGAAGCTCGCCGCCCACCAGGCACCGGGACAACTGCACCGGGCGTTCTCCGTGTTCCTCTTCGACGAGCAGGGCCGCCTGTTGCTCCAGCGCCGCGCACTCGGCAAGTACCACTCCCCCGGCGTCTGGTCCAACACCTGCTGCGGCCACCCCTACCCGGGTGAGGCGCCCTTCGCCGCCGCCGCCCGGCGGACGTACGAGGAGCTGGGCGTCTCGCCCTCGCTGCTGGCCGAGGCGGGCACGGTGCGCTACAACCACCCGGATCCCGCGTCGGGTCTGGTGGAGCAGGAGTTCAACCACCTCTTCGTGGGCATGGTGCAGGAGCAGCTGCGGCCGGATGCCGACGAGGTGGGCGAGACGGACTTCGTGACGGCCGGGGAGCTGGCCGAGCGCCATGCCCGGGCGCCGTTCTCCGCCTGGTTCATGACGGTGCTGGATGCCGCCCGTCCCGCGATCCGCGAGCTGACCGGGCCGGCCGCGGGCTGGTAGGTACGACCCGCCGGGGCGGAGGGGTCACAGCCGTGTGCTGAGCGGCAGGGCCGCCCAGATGACCTTTCCGCCGCCCGCGGTGTGCTCCACGTCGCAGGTGCCGCCCGCTTCCCGGGTGATCTCGCGCACGAGCAGGAGCCCGCGCCCGCCGGTCTGCGCGTAGTCCGTCTCCAGGGCCGTCGGCCGGTAGGGATGGTTGTCCTCCACGGAGACCCTGATCCACTCGGCGCCCACGGCGACCTCGACCGCGAGCTCCGGCGAGAGCAGTGCCGCGTGCTTCACGGCGTTGGTCGCCAGTTCGGAGACGATGAGCAGCAGGCCCTGGGCGATGTCGTCTTCCACGGGGATGCCCTGGCGCTTCAGCAGATCACGTACGGCGTGCCGGGCCCGGGGTACGGAGACGTCCGTGGCCGGAGCGGTGAACCGCCAGACCCCCTCGTACGACACGGGCCGGGCGGGGACACTCCCGCGGCTCTCCATTGTCCGATACCCGCTCTCCACTCGGTGTGACTGCACGTCGAGTACAGGGTGCGGGGCGTAGTCGGCTCGGTCCGTACCACTGAACAGAAGTCGACCTCAATCGACGGAACTTGACCAATTTCGCAAGGGTCCGTCAGCTTTCGGACCGTTTCTGGTCTTCTTCCGGGAGGCCGTCCACGCCGGTGCCGGGTGCCATCTGATCCGAGACCATCGACACGATCCGCCGCCCGCCGACCCCGATCGCGATGAGCCCCAGACCGTCGAAGAGCAGCGCGAGCGAGAAGAAGCAGCCGAGCACGTAGAGGCTGCTGTGCGGCCAGTCGAAGAGGACCAGCAGCCCGAGCAGCAGTCCGAACGCGCCCTGCAGCAGCGTCCAGCCGAACTGGGGCCCGCGCACCACGACGCTGCCGACGAGGCGGAACACTCCGCCCGTGAGGAACAGCAGCGCGGCGAACATGGTCAGCGCCTCGGCGGTGCCGTGGGGATGGCGGATGACGACGAGACCGGCGGCGATGTTCAGCGCCGCGACCACCACGCCCAGCCAGAAGTAGCTGGTGCCGCGCGACTGGATCGCGTGCAGCAGCCCGACCAGCCCGCCGATGAGAAGCAGCCAGCCGAAGAGGATCATCGAGGTGAGCGTCGCGACGCCCGTGTAGACGAGGCCGACCAGGCCGGCGATGACGAGCAGGGTGCCGAGCAGGGCCAGACCGCTGAAACTGCGGTGGAGCTTCCTGCCCTCTTTGACGGGATCGGCCACCAGTGACTCCTCAGGGTGCGTACCTGCTTCGCGACCCCTTCTTGATCATAGGTTCGAACGGCATGGATAGCATCCGGCGTATGGACCGTACGGAACCCCGGCTGGAGCACGCCGTCGCGGACGGCGTCGCCACCGTCGTCATCAGCAACCCCGCCAAGCGCAACGCGATGACGGCCGCGATGTGGCAGGCGCTGCCCGTGCTGCTCGAAGGGCTGGCCGACGATCCGTCGGTGCGCGCCCTGGTCCTGACCGGCGCCGGGGACACCTTCTGCGCCGGCGCGGACATCTCCTCGCTCCGCGACCCCTCGGGCGCCCCGCAGGGTCTCGCCGTGGCTGCGGAGGAGGCGCTGGCCGCCTTTCCCGGGCCGACGCTCGCCGCGGTGCGCGGCTACTGCGTGGGCGGGGGCAGCCAGCTGGCGGCCGCCTGCGATCTGCGGTTCGCACAGGAGGGTGCGTCGTTCGGCGTCACGCCGGCGAAGCTGGGCATCGTCTACCCCGCTTCGTCGACGCGGCGGCTGGTCGCGCTCACCGGGCCGGCGACCGCCAAGCACCTGCTGTTCTCCGGTGAGCTGATCGGGACGGACCGGGCGCTGCGGACCGGTCTGGTGGACGAGGTGCTGCCGGTGGGCGAACTGGACAAGCGGGTCGAGGCCTACGTACGGACGCTGGTGTCCCGATCCCGGCTGACCCAGGCGGCGGCGAAGGAGTTCGCCGCGGGGCGCGTGGACCGGGACGCGCACTGGGCTGAGCAGGCGCGGCACAGCGGCGACACCGCGGAGGGCGTCGCCGCTTTCCTGGAGCGCCGCCAGCCCCGTTTCACCTGGCCGGCCGGAGCGTAGGACCTCCTGCTCGCGCTACTGGAGGATGAAGCGGCTCCCGGCCCGCCACTGCTCGACCATGGCGGCCGGTGCCTTCTCGGGTGACCCCGTGTCGTAGGGCGGCTGCGGGTCGTACTCCGTGAGCAGTTGCACGGCCTGCGCGTACTCGTCACCGGCGATCCGGCCGAGCAGGGTGAGGCCCATGTCGATGCCCGACGAGACGCCCGCGGCGGTGACGTACTTGCCGTCGATGACCACACGTTCGCCGGCCGGCTCCACGTCGTACGTCTTCAGCGTGTCCAGCGCGAGCCAGTGCGAGGTGGCCCGCCGCCCGGTCAGGAGTCCCGCAGCCGCGAGCAGCAGCGATCCGGTGCAGACGGAGGTCGTCCAGGTGCTGGTGGCATCGGCCCGGCGCAACCAGCCGAGGAGGGTCTCGTTGTCCATCTGGGCACTCTGCCCGGGCCCACCGGGAACGATCACCAGGTCGGGGGCCGGGACGTCGGCCAGGGTCCGGTCGGCGACCAGCGCCAGGCTGCCGCCGCTGTCGTTGCGCACCGCGCCGGCCGACTCGGCGACGAACACGGTCTCGGCACCGGGCGCCCGGCTCAGGATCTCGTACGGTCCCACGGCGTCCAGCGCCGTGAAGCGGTCGAAGAGGACGATGGCGATCTGCATGGGTGATGCCTGCCTTCCGGTCAGTGGGCGAGCTGCTTCGCGGTGGTGGCGGGGTCGCCCGCCCGGTGGGAGCTGAACCTCCGCCGGTATTCGGCGGGTCCCGTACCCAGCGCCTTGAGGAACGCCCGGCGCATCGCCTCCGGGGTGCCGTAGCCGCAGGTGTGCGCGATCCCGGTGACGCCGTCGGTGGTGTCCTCCAGGAGCCGGCGCGCCTGTTCGAGGCGCACGCGGTCGACGTACCGGCCGGGCGTCATGCCGGTCTCCGCCTGGAACGCGCGGGCGAAGTGGCGGGGCGAGAGCCGGGCGCGGGCGGCGAGGGATTCGACGGAGAGGTCCTCGCCGGGATGCTCGGTGATCCAGTGCTGGACCTCGCGCAGCGGTTCGCGGCGGGCCGTCTGGGCGGTGAGCTGGGCGCTGAACTGCGACTGGTTCCCGGGTCTGCGCAGAAAGACCACCAGGTGGCGGGCCACCGTGAGGGCCACTTCCCGGCCGTGGTCCTCCTCGACGAGTGCGAGCGCCAGGTCGATGCCCGCGGTGACCCCTGCGGAGGTGGCGAGCCGGCCGTCGCGTACGAAGATCGGCTCGGGGTCGACCTCGACGGCCGGGTAGGTGCGCGCCAGTTGATCGCAGAGCTTCCAGTGAGTGGTCACACGGTGCCCGTCCAGCTGTCCGGCCGCGGCGAGGAGCAGGGCACCGCTGCAGACGGAGACCAGCCGTTCGGGGCGCGGGCCGTGCAGGCGCAGCCAGTCGACGAGGCCGGGGTCGGGACTCCGGGTGCCCTCACCGCCCGGGACGAGGAGGGTGTGCGGCGTCGTGGCGTCGGCGAGGCTGCCGTCGGGGACCAGCACGAGACCGCTGGACGCACGCACCGGCCCGCCGTCCAGCGAGGCGGTGCGCAGCTCGTAGACGACCTCCGGGAACCGGGAGGCGCCGGCGAAGACCTCCAGGGGCCCGGTCACATCGAGGCTCTGGATGCCGTCGAAGAGGACGATGAGGACGGATCGCTGCTTCATGTCCGCCATCCTGCGCACCCCGGCGGAGGGCCGCAATGACGGGATGCCCACCTTTCCTGCCATGCCGGGATGCGGCGCGCTTCACCGAGCCCCGGGGTTCCGGCGCGTACCGACCAGTCGGTAACGTGCGGGCATGAGTACTCTTCCGCCCCGCGCCGGACGCCGCTGTCACAACGCCCTCAACCCGCTGCACTCCGCCCTCTACTTCTCCCCCGACCTCGGCAAGGAGTTCGGCGGGATCGGGATCGACGATCCCTCCGCCGCCTACTTCGCCGCACGCGCTGCCGCCATGGGCGCGGTCGGCCCGGGCACGGTCACCTCCACCTTCTACAACTTCAACCACGCACTCGTGACCCGGCACGTGCCCGCCGTCTGGGACATCGCCTCGCCCGAGGCGGTCCTGGCCGCACGACTGCGCGCCGTCGACTCGACGCTGCGCCGGCTGCTCGGCGAGGAGGTCATCGCCTCCCCCGAAATGGCCGAGGCGGCGCAGCTCGCCCTGCACGCCGCCGAAGGCTGTACGCGACACGCCCGGCCGCTCTACGCGGCGCACGCCGACCTCCCGGTGCCGGAGCAGCCGCACCTGGCGTACTGGCACGCCGCGACGCTCCTGCGCGAACACCGCGGCGACGCCCACCTCGCCGCTCTTCTCGCGGCTTCGCTCGACCCGCTGGAGGCGCTGGTCAGCCACACGGCCACCGGCAAGGGCATGGCGCCGCGCTGGATCCTGGCCAGCCGCGGCTGGCGGCGCACCGACTGGGAGGACGCGTCCGCGCGCCTGCGCGAGCGTGGCCTGCTCACCGCTGAGGGTGAATTGACGGACGAGGGCACCGCGCTGCGGGCAGGCCTGGAGGAGGCCACGGACCGGATGGATCTGGCACCGTACGAACATCTCGGAGGTGCGGGCGTGGCCCGGCTGACGGAGCTGGGGCGTGGATTCCTCGGCATCGCAGCGGCGGCCGGTGCGTTTCCGGTGGAGGCGACCGGCTGAGCCGGCGGGAAACGGCGGCCGGTATCGGGGGTGGCCGGGCGACACGGCACGCGGCCACCCGGCACAATGCAGGCGAGTGGCTCCGGCTTGCCCACCCGAACGGGCGGCCCCCGGGCCCGACCAGCACAGCCAGCAGGAGAAGGCGAGTCGGTAGAACCGTGACGACGTCCATCGAAGGCAGGATCGCCGAGGAGCTCGGCGTACGCGAGCGACAGGTGAAGGCGGCCGTCGAGCTGCTCGACGGCGGATCGACCGTGCCGTTCATCGCGCGCTACCGCAAGGAAGCGACCGAGATGCTCGACGACGCGCAGCTGCGCACGCTCGAGGAGCGGCTCAGGTATCTGCGGGAGCTGGAGGATCGCCGGGCCGCGATCCTCGAATCCGTGCGGGAGCAGGGCAAGCTCGACGAGGCGCTGGAGGCGCAGATCCGGGCCGCCGACACGAAGGCGCGGCTGGAGGACATCTATCTGCCGTTCAAGCCGAAGCGGCGGACCAAGGCCCAGATCGCCCGGGAAGCGGGCCTCGAACCGCTCGCCACGGGGCTGCTCGACGACCCGTCGGTGGACCCGCTCGCCGCGGCGGCCGCCTTCGTGGACGCGGACAAGGGTGTCGCGGACGCGGCGGCGGCCCTGGAGGGAGCGCGCGCCGTCCTCACGGAGCGCTTCTCGGAGGACGCCGACCTGATCGGCGAGCTGCGCGAGCGCATGTGGTCGCGCGGCCGGCTGATGGCCAGGGTGCGGGACGGCAAGGAGGAGGCGGGCGCCAAGTTCGCGGACTACTTCGACTTCGCGGAGCCGTTCACCGCACTGCCCTCGCACCGGGTGCTGGCGATGCTCCGGGGCGAGAAGGAGGACGTCCTCGACCTGGTCCTGGAGCCGGAGGAGCCGTCCGAGACGCCCGGCCCGTCCAGTTACGAGAACATGGTGGCCCGGCGCTTCGGGGTGAACGACCGCGGCCGCCCGGGTGACAAGTGGCTGGGTGACACCGTGCGCTGGGCCTGGCGCACCCGGATCCTCGTGCACCTCGGGATCGATCTGCGGCTGCGGCTGCGCACCGCGGCGGAGGACGAGGCGGTGCGCGTCTTCGCCTCCAACCTGCGCGATCTGCTGCTGGCCGCGCCGGCCGGCACGCGGGCCACGCTGGGGCTGGACCCCGGCTTCCGTACCGGGGTGAAGGTCGCCGTCGTGGACGCGACCGGCAAGGTCGTCGCGACCGATGTCATCCACCCGCACGTCCCGGCCAACAAGTGGGACCAGGCGCTCGCCAAGCTGGAGCAGCTGGCGAAGGCGCACGATGTCGACCTGATCGCGATCGGCAACGGCACCGCGTCGCGCGAGACGGACAAGCTCGCCGGTGAGCTGTGCGACAAGCACCCCGAGCTGAAGCTCACCAAGGTGATGGTGTCGGAGGCGGGCGCCTCCGTCTACTCGGCCTCGGCGTTCGCCTCGCAGGAACTCCCGGACATGGACGTGTCGTTGCGCGGTGCCGTCTCGATCGCGCGCCGGCTCCAGGACCCGCTTGCCGAGCTGGTGAAGATCGACCCGAAGTCCATCGGGGTCGGGCAGTACCAGCACGACCTGTCCGAGGTGAAGCTGTCGCGGTCGCTGGACGCGGTCGTCGAGGACTGTGTGAACGGGGTCGGGGTCGACGTCAACACCGCGTCGGCGCCGCTGCTTTCGCGGGTCTCCGGGATCGGCTCGGGGCTCGCGGAGAACATCGTGGCGCACCGCGACGCCCATGGTCCGTTCCGTTCCCGCAAGGGCCTCAAGGACGTCGCCAGGCTGGGCCCGAAGGCGTACGAGCAGTGCGCGGGCTTCCTGCGGATCCGGGGTGACGACCCGCTGGACGCGTCCAGCGTGCACCCGGAGGCGTATCCGGTGGTCCGGGCGATGGTCAAGCGGACGGGCGGGGACGTCGCCTCGCTGATCGGCAACACGGGTGTGCTGCGGTCGATCCGGGCCGACGACTACGTGGACGAGAAGTTCGGGCTGCCGACGGTCACCGACATCATCAAGGAACTGGAGAAGCCGGGGCGCGACCCGCGTCCGGCCTTCAAGACGGCCACGTTCAAGGAAGGCGTCGAGAAGATCGGCGACCTGGCCTCCGGGATGGTCCTGGAGGGTGTCGTGACGAACGTCGCGGCGTTCGGGGCGTTCGTCGACGTCGGGGTGCACCAGGACGGTCTGGTGCATGTGTCGGCGATGTCGAGGACCTTCGTGAAGGACCCGCGGGATGTCGTGAAGCCCGGTGACATCGTGAGGGTCAAGGTCATGGAGGTCGACATCCCGCGGAAGCGGATCTCGTTGACGTTGCGGCTGGACGACGAGGCGGAGAAGGGCCCGGGTGCGGGCTCCGGTGCCGGCGGCGGCGAGCGCGGCGGGCGTCCGCCGCGGCAGCGGCAGGGACAGGGACAGGGCGCGTCGGGTGCGCGTGGCGGTCAGGGCGGCGGCCAGGGCGGTCAGGGGCGTGACCGGCGCGGTGGCGGGGGCGGCAACGGTGGCGGCGCGCGTCAGACGCCGGCCGCGGCTCCGGCCAACGGGGCGATGGCCGACGCGTTGCGGCGGGCGGGGCTGCTGGATCCTCGGCAGGGCGGCAAGAAGCGGTAGCCCCTGGCGGGGCGGGGGCGGGGCAGGGGTTCGCCTGCCCCGCCCTTCTCCTCACCGGGCTCCGCCCCGGACCCCGCTCCTCGAACGCCGGAGGGGCTGAAGAGTCAGGGCTCCGTAGATGCCGCGCCTGCGCAGGTAGGCGCGGTTGGCGCGAGAGGAGCACGCCTTGTCGTCGGACACCGCGTCGGGCCGGGTGCGGAGGCGGCCGACGGCAGCCGGCTGCGGACCCTGCTCACGACGGGTCCTAGCGGCTTCCTGAGCGCGTGGAATCCATCAAGAACGAGCAGCGGCAGCGGCAGCTCGTTCAGCCGACGGAGATCCTCAGGCATGAACTCAGTAGTTGTACTCGAACCAGGTCAGAATGGCCTTGACGCGACGGTTGTCTTCTTTCGGGGGCATTCCGAGTTTCACGAACACATTGGCCACGTGCTTGCTCACGGACGCTCCGGAGAGATACAGCGCTGATGCGATTTCCCCGTTGGAGCGCCCTTCCGCCATAAGGGCGAGCACCTCGCGTTCGCGATCGGTGAGCCGGGCGAGCGGGCCCTGGGGCGCGTCCGCGCGTGTGACGTAGCGGACGACCTCCGGGTCGATCACGACGCCGCCACCGGAAACCGTGTCGAGTACGCGCAGGAAGTCGACGACTCTGCCGACCTTTTCCTTGAGCAGGTACCCGACGGCCCCGTCCGCGCCCGGACCGTTCAACAGCTCCTGGACGTACGGTCCGGTGACGTAGGCGGAAAGGACGAGGACCGGCAGATCTCGATGGCGTGATCGCAGGTCGATGGCGGCACGGAGTCCGTCGTCGGTGTTTCCCGGGGGCATGCGGACATCGGTGATCACCAGGTCCGGCGCAGCCCCGGAACTCGCGAACTCGTCGACGGCGGCGACCAGTTCGGTAGCGTCCTCACATTCACGGATCACCTCGTGAGAGTTGGAGGTCAGGATTTCCCGGATTCCGGCACGAATCAGCATGCTGTCATCCGCCAGGACAATTCTCATGGCCCTTACCTCACCTGTTCGCCTTCATTCGCTTCATTCCCATTTTGGCTGGCCGGGAGCGGATGCTACGACTTCGGTTCCGCGACCATCCGCAGGGCTTCTGATCTCGAGCTCCCCACCGATGCTTCGCATCCGCTCACGCAGTCCGGCCAGGCCTGAACCCGCGTCGATTTCCGCGCCGCCCGCACCGTCGTCACGCACGCAGACACGTACGCCACTTGAATTGCACTGCAGGTCGATCCGGGCGCTGCTCACGCCCGCGTGCTTCGTCACATTCGTGAGCGCCTCGGAGACCGTGAAATAGGCCGCTGTCGCAGTCGGCGACGACAGCTGGGCATCATCTCCGGTGCTGTTCAGCTCGACCCGCAGCGGTGATCGCGCGGCCAGCTCGCGGACGGCGGCGACGAGGCCGAGGTCGCTCAATTCGCGAGGGTGGATCTCGCGTACTGTTTCCCGGAGCCGTTCCAGCGCATGCTCGGCCTGGGCCTGTGCCTGACGTGCCAGTTCCACAATACGTTCCTCGCCACTCGCCGAGGCGGCGGCCTCCAGCATCCCGAGGCGCATCACGACGGCGACCAGCTCCTGTTGAGCGCCGTCGTGCAGATCCCGTTCGATGCGTTGGCGCTCGAATTCGAAGGCTGTCGTCAACGAGGCCCGGCTGGTGCGGAGTTCCTCCAGCTTCGCAAGCAGATCCGGGTCCCGGCTTCTCGAGAAAGTGCGCAGGACGAGATCACGGAGAAGGGAGACTCCGGTCAGAAGACCTGTGGTGACCGCACCCAGAAGCACCCCTGCGGGCACCGCAAGAAGGGATTCCGTAAGCGATGCCGGAGTGAAAGGGCCGACCTGTGCGGCGATACCGAACGACCAGAGGACGGGGGAGAAAACCAGCGCGGCGGCACCGATGAACCCGAAGAACGCCACCACCAGGGACAGCGCGGAAAGGAGCGTGGCGGCGACGAAGACCGGGAGGTGGGTACGCCACATCGACCGCGATCGCAGCTGGCGCGCCACCCACTGTGTCCAGCTCTGGTCCGCGGGTCGCAGCGGCATCGTGCCGACGCCGCACCACCGAGCTCTGGAGCGGTCCAACTCCGTCAGCACGGCCGCCGAGACCGGTGCGACAAGAAGAGAGAGCAGCAGGATCGGGAAGGCCATTGCTGCGATGATTTCCGTCAGCACTCTTCGGGCGACACGAACCTGCGACATGGCCAGAATTATGGCATACGGCGGACCTCGACAAGGTAGACCCAGGTCTACCTAGAAGTAGTGCTGCCACCCGCGCGGAGCGCGTTCAGCGCTGCCTAATATTGCCATATGCCTATCGCCTCTCCAATTTCCGCACCGTGCATCCGTATGCGCGGCCTCCGCATGGATTTCCCCATTCCCGGCCGCAAAAGGGAAATGACACGTGTGCTGCACGATATCGATCTGGACATTCCTGAAGGCCGGCTGACCGCGATCGTCGGACCCTCCGGGTCGGGAAAGTCGACGCTCCTGCTCTGCATGGCCGGCCTGGAGCGAGTGACCGCAGGTTCCATCGAGATTCTCGGAACGGACGCCCTGTCGCTCGGCCCGCGCAAGCAGGCCGCTTTCCGCAGCGAGAACATCGGTTTCGTCTTCCAGGAGTACAACCTCGTCAGCTCGCTCACGGTCGAGGACAACATCTGTCTGCCGTCGAGACTCGCCGGCCACCGGGTGCCCAAGTCACGGGTCCGCGAGGCCATGGCGCGGCTCGGCATCGCCCAGCACGCCGGGCGGCGCCCTGACCGGCTCTCCGGAGGCGAACGCCAGCGCGTGGCCGTGGCCAGGGTTCTCGCGAATCAGCCACGGATCGTCTTCGCCGACGAGCCGACCGGCGCGCTCGACCTCAAGTCCGGTCACGTCGTACTTGACTGGCTGCAGGCACTGCCCGCACAAGGATCGACGGTGGTCATGGTCACGCACGACCCGCATGCTGCTGCGCGTGCCGACCAGGTCGTGGTGATGGGATCCGGGCGGGTGCACGCAGTCCTCTCCGGCGCCGACCCGCACACGGTGAGCGACGCCGTCCTCGCGGCGCAGTCGAAGGACGACGCGAACGAGGCGGCGGCGTGAGCGGGACGAGCGGCATGTTTCGGCTCGTCCTGTCGGACGTCCGCATGCAGGCGTCGATGTGGGTGTGGACGCTCGCGTGTGCGGTCGTCGGCGCGGCCTGCTCCGCGGGCTCGGTCATCGCCATGTTCACCGCCGTCTCGGCGGCGCGGACGGCGGGCGACGCACGGATGGTCTCCGCGTCGATCGCGCTCGGCGGCAACATCGCCTTCTTCACCGTGCTGGCCGCCGTGGGGGTCGTCGCCTCGACCGTCGGCCTGACCTTGACGGCGCAGCGACGCGAACACGCCCTGTGGGTGATCCTCGGTATCCCGCGCCGCCGCGTCAGGTCCGTTCTCCGCGCCGAGCTGGTGGTCCTCGGCACGGTGGCCGGCGCACTGGCCCTGCCGTTGACCTCCCTCGTCGCGAACATCGCCCTCTCGCAGTGGACGGCGACGGGACTCGACCTGCACGGAGCCACTGCCGGACTCCAGCTTCGGCACATCGGCGCGAGCCTGCCGGCCGGAGTGGTCCCGTGCCTTCTCGGCGGCTGGGGCGTCACACGCCGAGCCGCCAGGACGCCGGAGATGCGCGCCTTCCGGGACCATTCCGAGCCGGCGGCGCGGCCCGGTGTCGCGCGCAGCATTCTCGCCCTCTGCCTTCTCGCCGGTGTGCTCGGGATGTGGATTCCCGGCCTCGGCCTCGAACTTGAAGGGGGCATCGAACAGCGGACCGCCTTCGCGTTCGCCGGAAACCTCTTCCTCGTCTGCCTGTTGCTGCTGATGGGGCCGTGGGTGCTCACACCTCTGATGAAACTCTGGACCGCCCTCGTCCCGTCGCGTGGCGTCGCCTGGCACCTCGCCGTGCAGTCGTGCCGAACGCGCGCGGCGCGAAGCGTCACCACGGTGCTGCCCTTCGCGCTCTCCCTGTCGTTCACCGCGCTGTTCATGACGATGGGCAACGTCATGCCCGGAAGTACCGCAGGGCTGGGCGATGTCATGACCGTTCTGGGCTGGGTCTTCGTCGTGTCCTGGTCGGGTGGCCTGGCGGTGATCGCCCTGGTCGGGCGGGAGCGCACACGCGATTCCGCGGTCCTTGCCGTCGCCGGCGCGCGGCCGGGCGTCACCACGCGGTCCACGGTCTACGAGGGCGTGATCTACGCAGGCACGGCGATCGTCTTCAGCGCGGTCTTCCTCGCGGTGGCGAGTACCACCATCGCCGCCGGAGCCGAGGTCGGCGTGGGCCAGGTGCTCGACGGCCTCCCGTGGGCGGCCCTCGGAGCGCTTGCCGCCGTGACACTCGTGACGACCTGCCTCGCCCTGGCACTCCAGGCCGGCGCCCGCGTCTCCCGCACCGCCCCGGCCCGGGCTCTGCGCTCCTGACCTGAACCGGGACCACGACCGGACACGCAGCTGAATCACCAAGGAACGGAAACCATGAACGACAGCCGCACACGCACGATCCTCGCCCTCGGCGCAGCCGCCTGCCTCGCACTCGCAGCAACCGGCTGCGACCCGGATGCCGACCGGGCGAACGCCACTCCTGAATCGAAGTCATTCGACTTCAGCGGCGACAACCTGACGGTGAAGTCGAACTCCGCCGACCTCCACCTCATCGCCGCCGACGTCGACGACATCGAAGTGGAGCGCCGGGTCAGCGGCACGAAAATCGGCGGTGAGATAACCGCCGGATGGCAGTTCGAGGGCGGGATTCTCACACTCTCGGTGAATTGTGATGGAATTTCCGTCAACTGCAATGCGAAGTACACCGTGCAGGTGCCGCGCAATGTCGCGGTCATGGCCGAGTACGGCAACAGCGACGTGCAGTTGTCGAACCTCGGCGGCGCCTCCCTCCGTCTGAAGGGACGCGACGGAACCGTGCAGGGCGACGGGATCTCCGCGAAGTCCGTGAGCGTCGTCTCGCGCAACGGCGACCTCGACCTCGGCCTCACCTCCGTACCCGATCGCGTCGATGTGCGGAGCCAGGACGGCCACGTCCGACTCGGCCTGCCTGCATCGGCATACGCGGTCCGTACGGCGGCGAAGAAGGGGGACGTCACCGTGGATGTCGCGGACGACAGCACGAGCAGCCACAGCGTGAACGTGCAGACGCGCAATGGCGACATCGACATCAGCACGGGGAGTCGTCCTGGGGTCTGAGGTCTGGCTCTTCGGAGTGCTCAAGATCCACCAGGCCCGCCAACCATGCGGGTGATCTGGCGGGGTAGGCTGGCATTCCATGGCAATAAGCTCCGCCCTGTGGTCCTTCGCCCTAGTCGTAGGGCTCCTCACCCTGACTCCCGGACTCGACACCGCGCTGATCCTGCGCACGTCGGCCCTCGGCCGGCGCAGGAGGGCCTGGGGCGTCGTCCTCGGAATCCAGTCCGGCACCCTGGTGTGGGGCGCGTTCACTTCCCTCGGAGTGACCGCCCTTCTCACCGCCTCCCACCTCGCCTATACCGCGTTGCGCTGGATCGGCGCCGCCTACCTGATCTGGATGGCGGCTCGCATGCTCCGGGACACCTTCCGAGGGCTGCCCACGGCAGTCGCGGACGATTCCCTTCTGGCCGCTGGTGCCGACTCGGTCAGCGGCGGCTGGCGGCAGGGGACGTTCACCAACCTCCTGAACCCGAAGATGGGCGCCTTCTACGTCGCCGTCCTGCCCCAGTTCATCCCCCCGGGGGCCGGCCACTTCACCATGGGTCTCATGCTCACTTCGGTGCACATCCTCATCGGTCTGCTCTGGTCTGCCGTCCTCATCGGCTTCGCTCGCGTCCTGCAGGGCTGGCTCCGCAAGCCCCGGGCCCGCCGCCTGCTCGACCGGATCACCGGCACCGTCATCGGTGTTTTCGGCATCAGGCTGGCACTCAGCAACTGACGATCCGAGGTCAGCGGCCCGGCACCTCCATTTCCGGGCGCCGCCCGAACGCCGGTGAGCCCGGCAGACAGTGGCCACCGGGGCCGTCCGGCCCACATCGTCACCATCATCCGCCGCAGTAGGAACGGCCGCGAGGATACGCTCCCGCGTGCCGTCGTTGGCCCACCCGAGCAGGCGCCTGGGCGCGGGCAGTCGTGGAGTCCACGCCGACCGGCGACAGGTCCGCTCTACCCTGCCGGGCGGCCTCGGCCATCAGACCGTACGGCAGACGCGGGATCACACCCTCGAACTGGTCCCGCTACCGCACCGGGCAGGGGCCGTACGCGCCCACCGGTGAGTACGGCTCGACGATCTTCCACAGGTCATCGCTGAGCCATCGCCGCATCGCACCGACGTTCTTCCGCAAACCGCCCCGAGGGAGGCGGTGGAACCCCGATATCGATCACGAACTCACGCAGTCCGCAAGGGTCAGAGCTCCGTCAGTCTGCCCGCGGCCACCTCGACGCGGCGCGTCGTGCGGACCGCCTCCAGCATCCGGCGGTCGTGCGTGACCAGCAGCAGCGTCCCCGTGTAGGAGTCGAGCGCCGACTCCAGCTGCTCGATCGCGGGCAGGTCCAGGTGGTTCGTGGGCTCGTCCAGCACCAGGAGGTTGACGCCGCGGCCCTGGAGGAGCGCGAGCCCCGCGCGGGTGCGTTCGCCCGGGGAGAGGGTGGTCGCCGGGCGCATGACGTGATCGGCGCGCAGGCCGAACTTGGCGAGCAGCGTACGGACATCGGCGGGTTCCGTGTCCGGGACGGCGGCGCAGAACGCCTCCAGGAGCGACTCCGAGCCGTAGAACAGCTTCCGTGCCTGGTCGACCTCGCCGACCACCACGCCCGAGCCCAGGCTCGCGTGTCCCGAGTCCAGTGGGAGGCGCCCGAGCAGGGCGGCGAGCAGGGTCGACTTGCCGGCCCCGTTGGCGCCGGTGATGGCGACCCGGTCCGCCCAGTCGATCTGGAGCGAGACCGGTCCGAAGGCGAAGTCGCCGAGGACGACCCGGGCTTCGCGCAAGGTGGCCACGACGGAGCCGGAGCGGGGCGCGGAGGCGATCTCCATCCGGAGCTCCCACTCCTTGCGCGGTTCGTCCACGACATCGAGGCGCTCGATCATGCGCTGGGTCTGGCGGGCCTTCGCGGCCTGCTTCTCGCTCGACTCGCTGCGGAACTTGCGGGCCATCTTGTCCGAGTCGCCGGCCTTGCGACGGGCGTTCCTGACGCCCTTGTCCATCCAGGAACGCTGCATCAGGGCCCGGCCTTCGAGTGCCGAGCGCTTGTCCGCGTACTCCTCGAACTCCTCACGCGCGTGCCTGCGGGCCCGCTCGCGCTCCTCCAGGTAGGCCGCGTAGCCGCCGCCGTACAGATTGATCTGCTGCTGGGCGAGGTCCAGTTCGAGGACCTTGGTGACCGTGCGCATCAGGAACTCGCGGTCGTGGCTGATGACGACCGTGCCGGCGCGCAGCCCGGAGACGTACCGCTCCAGCCGTTCCAGACCGTCCAGGTCGAGGTCGTTGGTGGGCTCGTCGAGCAGGAAGACGTCGTAGCGCGACAGCAGCAGTGAGGCGAGTCCGGCGCGGGCGGCCTGGCCGCCGGAGAGCGCGGTCATCGGCAGGTCCAGCCCCACGGTGAGGCCGAGGTCGGCCGCGATCTCCTCGGCCCGCTCGTCCAGATCGGCTCCGCCGAGTGCGAGCCAGCGCTCCAGCGACTCGGAGTACGCGTCGTCGGCGCCGGGCGCCCCGTCCACGAGGGCCTGGGTGGCGGTGTCCATCGTGGCCTGGGCGTCGGCGACGCCGGTGCGGCGGGCCAGGAACGCGCGCACGGTCTCGTCGGGGCGGCGCTCCGGTTCCTGCGGCAGGTGGCCGACCGTGGCGGTGGGCGGGGAGAGCCGCAGCTCGCCCTCCTCCGGCTGGTCGAGCCCGGCGAGGAGCCGGAGGAGCGACGATTTACCGGCGCCGTTGACTCCGACGAGACCGATCACGTCACCGGGCGCGACCACGAGGTCGAGTTCGGCGAAGAGAGTGCGGTCGCCGTGTCCGGCGGCGAGGTCCTTGGCGACGAGAGTGGCAGTCATCAGGGTGCCGATCCTAATCGGCCGCCGGACCGTCCCGGGCGGTCAGGCCCTCCGGTGGACCCTCGGGGGCGGCCGGCGGCTCCGTCAGCCGTGCGGGACGGGCGCGGTCAGCACGCTTCCCGTCGTGCGTGCCACCAGGCAGGCACGGCCCTTCACCGACCGCCCGTCCAGCGGGATCCGGTGTTCGCCCGGTTCCAGGAGTCCGCTGAACACCTCCTGGGCGCGGGGCCGGGAAAGCCGGTCGACGCGGTACGCGACCAGGCTGACGCGGCAGGCGGACGTGACCTCCACGGTGGCCGTGCCGTGCGTGGCGTCGAGCCGGACCAGTCGGCGCTGGGCGGGGGCGACCCGGTCCAGGGCTTGCTCGACCTGGGCGACGAGGACGGGGACGGCCGGGACGGGTCCGTCGACGTACGCGGTGTCCGCGCCGGCCTGCCGGAATGCGTGGCGCACGGCGGTGCGCTGCGGCTCGGTGACCGCGGGGCCGAAGACGACGACCGGGTAGGCGCGCAGCTCCTGCGCGGGGACCCTTTCTGTGTCGGCCGCGATGTCGGCGCCGATCCCGATGGTGCGCAGCGCGGCGGCGAGCCGTGCCAGGACGGCTACGCGGGCGCCGATGAGCAGGACGCGGCGGGCGGCGGAGGCCCGGGCGGCCGGGCCGGAGGGCGGCAGGAGGCGTTCCAGCTCGCGGCGGTACTGCTCGCCGTCGAAGCGGTACGGCCCCATCTCCCGGTAGCCGCCCTGCTCCAGATCGACGGACGCGTACGTCTGCCAGGCGAAGTCCCGCCACACGACGTCCGTGCCGTCGCGTTCGATGACGGCGGTGACCGCGCCGCACGCGATGCTCTCGCACTCGGGGCAGCCGTAGATCACATGGCGCCCGCCGGCGAGCGGTGCCTCGGCTTCGAGGAGGAGCCGGCGCACCTGGGTGGTGAGGACCGCCGGTGGTACGTCGGAGGCGAGCGGCGAGACGGCGTCGAGGTCGGAGAGCCGGAACAGCAGCGGTCGGCCGTCGACGAGGAAGTCCATGAAATCCCGGTGCGCCCGGTGGTGACCGCCGGCCAGGACGGCTCCGGCCCGCATGGCGGGTGCGAGGCCGAAGGTCGCGTACGGAGCGGGCATGGTCCGAGTATTCCTGTCCGAGGGCCCCTGTGAGCAGTCAAGGAAGGATTTCCGTTAGCGTCCGGCCATGAACGGAGACGTGGAGAGCGGGAACGGCGGGGCGGCTGTGTCGGATGTGATCGTGGTGGGCGGCGGGGTCAGTGGTCTCACCACGGCGATGGTGCTCGCGGAACGCGGCGACCGGGTGCGGGTCTGGTCCGCGGCACCGGCGACAGCCACGACGTCGGCGGTCGCGGGCGCTCTGTGGTGGCCGTACCGGATCGAGCCGCAGGACCGGGTGGGCGACTGGTCGCTGGCCTCGCTCCGGTGGTACGAGGAGCTGGCCGCCCGTCCTCGGGAGACCGGAGTGCGGCTGGTGGAGGGGTTGCACCGGGGCGAGCGGCTCGCCGGGCTCGGTCCGTGGGCGGGGCGGCTGAAGGATGTGGCGGAGACCGCCGAGGGTCTGCGGTGCCGGCTGCCGCTGATCGACATGCCGGTCCATCTGGCGTGGCTGGAGGAGCGGGTCCGGGCGGCCGGCGGCTCGGTGGAGCGGCGCGGCGTCACCTCGTTCGACGAGCCGGCCTCGGAGGCGGCGACGGTGGTCAACTGCACGGGGCTCGGCGCCCGGGAACTGGTCCCGGACGCCGGGATGCGGCCGGTGCGCGGCCAGTTGGTGCTGGTGGAGAATCCGGGGATCGAGGAGTGGTTCACCGAGGCGGATCCGGCGTCGAGCGAGACGACGTACTTCTTCCCGCAGCCGGGCCGGCTGGTGCTCGGTGGCACAGCGGGCACCGATGACTGGAACACGGTTCCCGAGTCCCGTACGGCGCGGGAGATCGTGGCCCGGTGCGCCCGGGTCCGTCCGGAGATCGCCCGGGCGCGGGTCCTCGGGCACCGGGTGGGACTGCGGCCGGCCCGGGACGCGGGGGTGCGGATCGAGGCCGAGTCGCTGCCCGGCGGCGGGCGCCTGGTGCACAACTACGGGCACGGGGGCGCGGGTGTGACGGTGGCCCTGGGGTGCGCGCAGGCGGCGGCCCGGCTGGTGGGCTGAGCCGCCGCGTGCCGGGCGGGGCCCCGGGGCGCGTCGCAGCGTGCCGGGCGGGGTTCCGGGGCGCGTCGCAGCGTGCCGCGGGGCCCGTTCGAGCGCGTCACCGCATACCCGGCGAGACCCCGTGGCGACGCCTCACCGCGCACCGGACGTGGCCCCGTGCGAACGCGTCACCGCGTACCGGGCCCGGCGCGGTTCAGCTGCCTGCGGGCGTCGAGCCGCCCGAGCCGCCCCGCTTGTCGTGGTGCTCGGTGGTGATCTGGCTCTCGCCGGGGCCGATCCGGATCTCGAAGTCGCCGTCGTACTTGGCGTGCCCCTCGATGACCGCGGACTCGACGGCTTCCACGCCGAACTCGCGGCGCACGATCAGCGGGTCCTCGCGCAGGTCCCGCATCAGGGCCACGCACATACCGATCATCACGAGGGTGAAGGGCGCCGCGACCAGGATGGTCAGGTTCTGCAGACCCTCCAGCGCGTTGCCCTTGCCGTTCCCGATGAGCAGCATGATCGCCGCCACGGCACCGGTGACGACGCCCCAGAAGATGACGACCCACTTGGCCGGTTCCAGGATGCCCTTCTGGGAGAGGGTGCCCATCACGATGGAGGCGGCGTCCGCGCCCGAGACGAAGAAGATGCCGACCAGGACCATCACCAGCACACTCATCAGGGTGGCGACCGGGAACTGGTCCAGTACGCCGAAGAGCTGGGCCTCCGGGGTGTCCGCCCCGCTCAGCCTGCCGGCCTCCTGCAGCTTGATCGCGGTTCCGCCGAAGATCGCGAACCAGACGAGACTCACGGTGCTGGGCACCAGGATGACGCCCCCGATGAACTGGCGGATCGTCCGGCCCCGGCTGATCCGGGCGATGAACATGCCGACGAAGGGCGTCCAGGAGATCCACCAGGCCCAGTAGAAGACGGTCCAGCTGCCCAGCCACGTGGCCACCTTGCCCTCGCCGGTCGCCTCGGTACGTCCGATGAGCTGGGGCAGATCGCCGAGGTAGGCGCCGAGCGAGGTGGGCAGCAGATCCAGCACGATGATCGTGGGACCCGCGATGAAGACGAAGACGGCGAGGATCAGGGCGAGCACCATGTTGATGTTGGACAGCCACTGAATGCCCTTCTCCACGCCGGAGATCGCCGAGGCGACGAAGGCGACGGTCAGCACGGCGATGATCAGGACCAGCAGCCCGGTACCCGTCTTCTCCCGCCAGTTCAGCTCCTGGAATCCGCTGCCGATCTGGAGCGCGCCGAGCCCCAGCGAGGCGGCCGAGCCGAAGAGCGTGGCGAAGATGGCGAGGATGTCGATCAGGCGGCCGAAACCGCCGTGGGCGTGGCGGGACCCGATGAGCGGCTCGAAGACCGCACTGATCGTCTGCCGCCTGCGGCGCCGGAAGGTGCTGTACGCGATGGCCAGCCCGACCACCGCGTAGATCGCCCAGGGATGCAGCGTCCAGTGGAACAGGGTGGTGGCCATCGCCGTCTGCATCGCCTCGGCGGCGTCGGCGGGGTGGGTGCCGGGCGGCGGGTCGGTGAAGTGCGCCAGTGGCTCGCTGACCCCGTAGAACATCAGGCCGATGCCCATGCCTGCGCTGAACATCATCGCGACCCAGGACACGGTCCTGAATTCGGGCTCCTCGTCCTCCTGGCCGAGGGTGATGTTTCCGTACCGGCTGATGGCCAGCCAGAGGGCGAAGACCACGAACCCGGAGGCGGCCAGCATGAAGGCCCAACCGCCGTTGTGGAGGAGACCGTTCAGCAACGTGTCGGACACGTCCTCCAGGGAGTCGGTGGCGGTGGCTCCCCAGATCACGAAGGCGAGGGTGAGGGCCGCGGTGACGCCGAACACCACCCGGTCGGTCGTGGGGTGCCGGCCCTGGGCCGGATCGCCGGGCAGATCCGCCGTCACCGACAGATCTCCCCTGCCGCCCGTTCTCTGATCGTCCTGCGACACGAATGGCACCTTTCGCGGAAGCTGAAATTTCGCTCTCCGTAGGCAGTACCACACACGGTGTGCATCTCCCGGGATCAACAAGCAGTATCGGGTTGACCGTTTGTGAGGTGATATGTCGCCCTCCGGTCCAGGAGGAGCGGAATCAGCCGCCGGGCGGACTGGCGCAGGGTCACATACACACCGTCACCGTCGGGTCGGGACGTGACACCGTGCAGGGCCAGTTCGTCCCGGGCACCGGCGTAGCGCTCCGCCGTGAGCCGGTAGCCGCAGGGCGGGGGGTCGAGGATCTCCTCGGGTCCCGCCGCCTCGTTGTCCGCGCCCCCGAGGAACACCGGTCCCCGGTCGGCGAAGCCTGCCGCGCGCGACCGTTCGGTGGCGGCGCGGATACGGTCGCGCTCTTCGTCGGCGTAGGAGAAAAGCGCTGTGAGCGCGGCGCGTTGGGACCGGACGCGACGGCGCCGGCCCACGGCGGGATCGGCCCGTTCCGCCTCGGAGAGCGCGTCCGCGCGGGATTCGACCAGCAGGCCCACCGCGTGCTTGAGGGCCGTCGTGTTGCGCAGGATGCGTTCCTGTCCGTCGCCTGCGGTCTGCTTGAGCGGGCCACCGGTCAGCGGGTCGGTCCAGACTCCGTACCGGCCGCTGCTGAATCCGGCGTCCAGCACGGCCGGGCGCACATAGCGTTCGACCAGACGCTCGGACGCGTCGTGCACCCGTTCGTCGGCGTTGAGGTTGCGGGGCCAGAGGGCGTAGAGATCCCTGTCGTAGTACGGCGGGGTGGCGCTGTACTCATGGAGGTCCTCGATGACTTCGGGGGTGCGGTCCCTGATGACGGCGGCGAGGGCGCGGGCCTCGGCGGTCCGCAGGGCGATGTGGTCGCGGTTGACGTCCAGTCCGTCGGCGTTGCCGCGGGTGCCGGCGGCCAGTCCGTCGGGGTTGGCGGTGGGCAGGACGAGGATCTCGGTACGGGAGAGGAAGGCGAGGGTCGCCGGGTCCGTCGCGTAGGCGAGGTCCCGGATCGTCGTCAGGCAGGCCTCGCGGCCCGCGGGTTCGTCGCCGTGCTGGCTGCAGACCAGCAGCACGGTGAGCGCGGCCGGGCGGCCGCCGCCGATCCGGACCAGGCGCAGGGGCCGCCCCTGCCCGGTCGTGCCGATCCGGTCCACGCCCACCCGGCCGCTGTGGCGGTCGGCGGCGGCGAGCAGCGACCGTTCCTCGCCGGGGGTGGTCCACCGGGCACCGGCGGCCGCCTCGAAGCCGGTGCGGGGTGTGGTGTGCGCCGCCTCGGAGGGCGCGGTGACCAGGGCGACGGCGAGCGCGGCGGCGACGGCGGTCAGGATGAGGCAGCGGACGCCGGCGGAAGGCCTGCGGGCACGGGTCCGCCCGGGGCGGGTCACCGGTCCGTTCGCCGGGCCGCGCCCCGTACGCGTATCGGCATGCGCGGAAGGTACCCCGGACCACGCCCCGCGCGACAGGCCTGCGCGGGGTTCGGCTGCCGGGCGGTTCATCGGACCTGTCGCGCGACCATGTACACGACGCTTCACACACGGGATGACAGACTGCGCGGATGATCGATGACCTTCCCGTCGGCCTGACGGCCCGGCGCCTTGCCGAGGACGACCATCCCCGCGTACTCGCCGTGCTGGATGCGTGGTGGGGCGGTCTCAAGGGGGAAGCGGGTTCGGCAGAACGCGCGTTGCTGCTGCCCCGGCTGTACTTCCAGCACTTCGGCACCACCGGTTTCCTGGTCGAGGACGGCGGTGGCGAGGTCGCCGCCTTCCTGGTCGGCTTCCTGTCGCAGACAGAGCCCGAGGCGGCGTACGTGCATTTCGTCGGCGTCGACCCGGCCCTGCACGGACAGGGTGTGGGCCGCGTCCTCTACCGGGCCTTCTTCGCGCTCGCCCGGTCCCGCGGACGCCGTTACGTGCACTGCGTCACCAGTCCGGAGAACACCGCTTCTCAGGCGTTCCACACCCGGCTCGGCTTCACGGCCTCCGCGGTGAAGCCGGACTACGACGGCCCGGGGCTCGACCGGGTGGCGTTCACCATCGACCTTTCCGCCGATCCCGTGGCCACGCCCCGATCGGTCTAGGGTGACGACGTTCGCGCTCACCGGCCGGGCCCGGCCGTTCCCCGCCACATCCAGCGCCTCCCAGGAGCGTCCCTTGCCCGGTCCGACCCCCGGCCCCCCTCACGACGCGCGCCCCACACTGGAGGCGGTGGCGGCCCGTGCCGGCGTCTCCCGGGCCACCGCCTCACGGGTGGTGAACGGCGGTGCGGGGGTGCGGCAGCCGCTCGTGGACCGGGTCCGCGAGGCGGTCGAGGAGTTGGGCTACATACCGAACCACGCGGCGCGGACCCTGGTGACGCGGCGCAACGGCGCGGTCGCCGTGATCATCGACGAACCCGAGGCCCGGATCTTCTCCGACCCCTTCTTCTCCCAGCACATCCGCGGCATCAGCCGTGAACTGAGCGTGCACGACGCCCAGTTGGTCCTGTTGCTGGTGGAGGGAAGCGGGGACTTCGAGCGGGTCACCCGCTATCTGGCAGGGGGCCATGTCGACGGGGTGCTCGCCTTCTCGCTGCACACGGATGACGGGCTGCCCTCCGTCATCCGCCGGTTCCGGGTCCCCACCGTCTACGGCGGCCGCCCGGGACGGCCGGGCGCGGCGTCCGAACCGGCGGTCCCCTATGTCGACTGCGACAACCGTGGTGGCGCCCGTGAGGCCGTGCGCCATCTGGTCTCGCTCGGCCGCCGGACCATCGCCCACATCGCGGGCCCGCGCGACCAGACGTCGGCACTCGACCGGATCGACGGCTACGCCGACGTGCTGCCCGGTGGCGACCCCGCCCTCATCGCGGACGGCGACTTCACCGCCGAGGGCGGTGCGCGGGCGATGGCCCGGCTGCTGGAGCGGCGGCCCGGACTGGACGCCGTGTTCGCCGCCAACGACCTGATGGCCTCTGGTGCGCTGAGGGTGCTGCGCGAGCACGGCCGCCGCGTGCCGCAGGACGTGGCCGTGGTGGGGTTCGACGATCTCGACTCGGTGGCCGAGGCCACCGATCCCCCGCTGACGACGGTCCGTCAGGACGTGCAGGGAATGGGGCGGTTGATGGTACGGCTTCTGATGGAACGGCTCAACGGCGGGCACACCGGAGCCGATTCGATGATCATCCCGACCGAGCTGATCCGCCGCGCCTCCGCGTGACAGGACCGCCGCACCGGCCCGAGCGGCCGCCTGCGCGCGCGCCCAGGTGACAGCGCCCTTCACAGGGATCCGAGCGTCCGTCTGTGCCCGCCCCGCGCGACAGCACCGCCGCGGGCCCCGCGCGCACCACGCCGCACGGCCGCGCCACCGCACCGCCTCTGGGCCGCACCGTCTCAGGCCCGCGCCGTCCGGTGACCGCCTAGCTTGATCTTTAACCTCAGGGCCCGAACGAGTCCTCGTACTTGATCACTCGGACTGGTAACTGCGGTACATGCGGGCGGCCTTCGGCTGAGCGGCGGGGACACGGCGGGCTATACGACGCCCTGGCCGCAGGCCGGGTCGATGTCACCCGGCTGCGACGGGCCCTCGCCACGATGCCGCTGCCGCGCGCGTCGGACGGCCGCCTCGTCCTTGCCGCCGACCTCACCTGCTGGCTGCGGCCCAGCGCCCACACCTCACCGCAGCGAATCCTGTGCCATACCTACGGCCGGGGCAAGGACAAGCACATCCCAAAGATCAAGCCAAGGCTTGTCCCGTAACTGATCTCACCAGGCCGGTGCCCGGATAACCGCCGTCGGCGATGGTCATTGTCTTGCCGACGGCGTCCTTCGCGCCGGCCCCCCATGCCTTGCAGTCGTTGCGGTTGCCGGGCAGCGGCCGGCCGACCACCACGACCAGGCGGGAGTCCGCATCGATGACGACCTGATGGCTCGTTGAGTAGCGGCAGTTCTTCGACTGCTCGGCCACCGTGTGGTCGCGGGTGGGCACCAGGGTGCCGTCCACGATCAGCACGGTGTCCTTGCGGAACCGCTTGCGGGGACGGAGCGCGAGGGGCGGTCCCAGATGGTCGATGATGCGGTTGGCAGCAAATTCTGAGACGCCGAAGAGCGGAGCCGACTGACTAAGGGTCAGGTCTGTGCGCCAACACGTGGTGGCCTTCTCGTCGTAGCGCGGTGATCAGCTTGCGGAAGCCACGCGGGCTCAACCCGCTGAACAGGGTTATCCAAGACGGCTTTGACGCCGTGATCACACCAGCCACGACAAGATCGTTCCACCCGCAGCACCGTCTCACTGAGGCATCACGGAATCACCTGCCGTTCGCCGATGACCAGGCCACATGTCGTCATACGCCGCGTCGAAGAACTGCGCCTGCGACCCGCGCAGCACAGACCCGTCAGATATACCGCCCCTGGCGGCCTCCGCGAGGCGGACTGCGAAACGATAGGCAGCGCCTCGCAAGGGCTCGCTTCTCGCTGCCAAGTCGATTTCCGCATGCGCCAGCCACAGATCATCGACGAGCTGGTCGAGCTCGGCATCGGCCGCGGTACCACCATTGCCCGACCGCGCGAGCGCCGCCTTCTCCACCTGCGACGCAAGCCCCAGGAACTTCAGGACCGCGTTCTTGACCTCCGCCCGGTGCGCGGCAGACTCCTGTGCTTCGAGCTGTCGAGTGCTTGCTCGTGACATGAGGTACTGGCCAAACAGCGATCCGCCCGCGCCGAGCGCGACACCAGCCAACGACAACAACGCCGGCCCCAAAGTTCCCAGAGATCCCATAACTTGAGTCTCTCAGCACCACGTTCGGCACTGCGCGAGGAGGCCCACCCACCCACGGTCTACTCCTGCCACCGTGATCGCGGGACAGCCTTTAGGCCCCCGGGGGCACCCCTATTGAGACCGCATGAGGTGCAGGTCCTCGCCCCAGGCGTCGAGCACCGCACCGTGTCCGGCCCGCCGGGCCGCTACTTCGACCTTGGCAAAGAGGCGACGCTGAGTGGAAACGTCGCCTGTTGCTGAGATGTGGTTCATAGCACCGAGCAGCAGCTCGGTATCCCAGCCGGGCAGCGGGAATCGGGCAAGTTCCCACTCCAGGTACTTGTTGTAAGGGCGGGGCCGTCGGTCCAGAGCGAAAAGCAATTCCAGCAGGAACCTGATGCTGTCGGTGGCGTCGAGTCGGGCCGCCAGGACATGTCCGTCGCGGTCGTTCTTTACTGAGCGGTAGAGAGAGTTGGCGTAGGCGTCGAGCCATGCATCTGCCTCGTGGAAGGCTGCGTCGGCGGCGAGCCGCGCCTTGTCGGCCAGGATCTGGGCGATGACTCCGCCGAGGCGGTCGAGCACGATCTGGGCTCGGGCGAGGGCGTATCGCTCGAAGCCGGGCATTCCGGCAGCACGGAACCTGTCGAGGGAGAGGATGACAAGGTCGAGTTCTGGGGTGCGGTGTCCCGTGAACCGGGCGAGTTCCGTCGTCGCCCCGTCAGCGAGAATGACGTACAGGTCGTGGTCGGAGTACTCAGTGGCCATGCCCTCGTGGGCCCGGGAACCTTTGAGGACAAGGCCGACTACCGCCGGATCAGCGGTGGCGAGTTCGACGAACGCGTCGTAGGAGAGGTGTTTCTGGGCAGTCATTGCGTGGTCTCCGGGGTGATGTGGTGACGGGCATGCCAGCCGGGCGCCCTGGCTCACACGAGGCGCCCGTAACGTCTGCAGCGGTGTTTGGCCGCCGCCCGGAGAATCAACGCACGGGTGGACTCTAGCGCTCGGTTTGCCGGGTGGTCTCACGTTCGGCTGTTCCGGGCCGACATGGGCGCAGGCCAGTTTGGCCCTCTGGAATCCAGTCAGAGCCACTCATTGATGATCGCGATCTGGACGGTGGCCTCATAGCGGACAGCAATTTTGTCGTATCTCGTGGCGACGGCCCGGTGCCTCTTGAGGCGGTTGATGCCGCACTCGACTGCATGGCGCTCGCGGTAGTCAGTCTTGTCGAACTTCGGCGGTCGGCCACCCCGGGACCCGAGGCTCTGCCGGTTGCGGGCGCGGTCCGCGGGGATCGGGATCGTCGTTCTAGTTCCGCGTCTGCGGAGATAAGCACGGTTCTTGCGCGAGTCGTATGCCTTGTCGGCTCGTACCCGGTCCGGCCGCTTGCGCGGCCGCCCCAAGCCCAGCCGCGGCACCCTGATCGCTTCCAGCAGAGGCTCGAACTGCGGGGAGTCACCTCGCTGACCAGCGGTGATCACTACTGACAGCGGCTTCTGTCCCTGCTCGACAGCCAGATGGATGTTGCTAGTCAGCCCGCCCCGAGACCGTCCGAGCCCGTGGTCGGCCGGCTCGGTGAAGACGCCGCCGGGCGGCTCCTTCTGGAGATCCCCTTTTTCGCCGCTCCGGCAGCGTGCCGGTGGGCCGCCCGCGCCCGACGTGCCCGCGGCAGATACCGCAGTCGCTCCGGGAGCACCGGCACGATCACTCGCACCACGGCGCAGAACCGCCGCAGCCCGCGCTCCTGGGCCTCCGTCCACTCCAGGCCGATCGCCTCTCGCGCGTCAGGCGGCATGAGCCCGACGGTGAGGAAGCTCCGGAACCGGGCCAGCGGCGGAAGCAGTACCGGCCACAGGGCCCTCAGCAGCAGCCGGAGGGCCAGCGGGCCCCGGTCCGGGGGTGGCACAGCGGCGCCGCTGTCGACGAGTTCGCCGACGACCGCGGTCCGCTCGATCTCGTCGGCGAGCATGCCGCGGTAATAGGGCCAGAACTCCTCGATCGTCTGCGGCATGTCCCGGTCCCGGATCCCGAGCACGCGGCCCACCTGGAGCCACTCCCGGTACAGGGCCCGTTCCTGGTCCCGGCCGAACGGCCGCAGGAGGTACCGCGCCCCGTGCCGGTACACGGGGAATCCGGTCGCGTGCACCCATGCGTAGTTGGCCGGTGACAGGGCGTGGTACGGGCGGCCGCGGGTGTCGGTCCCCTGGATCGCGCGGTGCAGCCGGCGGAGCCTGCGCCCCTCCTCCACCGCCTCCTCGCCCCCGTACACCCACAGCTGGAGCGAGCTCAGCGAACGTTCCCCGCGGCCCCACGGGTCCGTACGGAAGACGGAGTGCTCGTCGACGCCCGCGCCGACCGCGGGGTGGGCAACCTGGAGGGTGAGGGCGGCCGGCAGCATCAGCAGGGCCCGGATGTCACCGGACAGGCTCCACAGCACGCCTCCGGGCGGGGGCGGTACCGGATCCGCACCCCTGACGCTCTCGCCGCTCATGCGGTGCTCCCGACGTTCGACGGGCGCGCGGTCCGGCGCCCTTCTCCTGCGAGATCCAGTATGCGAGCGCGTCCGGAACCATGCGCACCGGCCCCGTGGAACACCCTGCCGTCGACTGTGTTGACGGAGCCGGTGAAACAAGTCAATAGTATTTGTAACTTTGACTCCCTCGACCGGATGGACCATCACATCCCTTGCACAGCAGATGAGTTGGTCCGTACGACAGCAGCAGCACAAGACAGCGGTCCTCCCCGGGAGTCGGCACACAGACAGGAGCGCGCACCATGGGCCGATACAGCCGCCTGCACCGGATACGCCGGATGGATCCGGCACGCGATTACGCCGAGATCCTTCGGCTGATGTCCCAGTACGAGTTCCCCTGGGACTACCGGCAGGGGGTGAGCGTCGCCTTCCTCCGGGACTACGGCGTTCCCCGGATCTCCGTGCTCCTCGACCGGACCCAGGAGTTCGAACGGGCCGGGCAGAAGCGGTACGACGACACGGTGCTGATCGGGTACGAGATGGCGGCCGACGGCTTCGACTCGGAGCGCGGGCGGGCGGCCGCACGCCATCTGAACCGGATCCACGGGAAGTACAGCATCCCGAACGAGGACTTCCGCTACGTCCTCGCCACCACCGTCGTGGGGCCGAAGCGCTGGATCGACCGGTACGGCTGGCGTCCTCTGTGCACTCAGGAGGTGCAGGCACTGGTGGAGGTCGGCCGCAAGATGGCGTCGGTCATGGGCATCGAGGGAGCGCCCGACACGTACGAGGGGTTCGAGGCGCTCCTCGACTCGTACGAGGAGCAGATGTTCGCGTACGACCCGGCCAACCGGCGGGTCGCCAACGCCACCTTCCGCGTCATGGCGAGCTGGTATCCGCGTCCGTTACGGCCCCTGGTGGCCAGATTCTCGCTCGCCCTGCTCGACGAACCGCTGCTCAAGGCACTGGGCTTCCGGCCTCAGCCGCAGTGGGCGCAGGCCTCGGCGTCGGCGGCCCTGCGCCTGCGCGCCCGGTGCGTCCGCCGGCTGCCGGCCCGGCCGCGCCGGTTCCCCTCGCGCCCGCAGCCCCGCTCGTACCCCTTCGGCTGGCGGCTCGACGACCTCGGGCCGCACTGGGCCCGCAACCGGCCCCTGGAACCACTGCCCGACGAGAGCGACGGCCCCGAGGGCGGCGCTACCCCGCGGCAAGCAGCGGCACCAGACAGCGGCGGGCGAACTCCCGCACCTGGCTGTCGTCGTCAAGCTCGAAACAGCTGACGGGGTTGAGGAGGAAGGAGACGGTGATCCGCACCATGAGTTCGGCGACCGGGATCGGATCGCTCGACGGCCGGCCCTCGGCGATGCGGGCTTCCCGCAGCCGTTCGGCCAGGTACTCGCGGATGGCGAGGAAGGCGGGCCCGCTGTCCAGGGTCAGGAAGGGAAGCATGGTCTCCGGCTCCAGCCGCAGCAGGCCGCCGATGAGCGGGTGCTCGCGGATGTGCCGCAGCACCGCGGTGAACCCCTCGACGAGGCGGTCCTCCGTCGTCGGCAGCGCGGCCACCGCCTCGTCCACCTCCATGACGAAGCGGCGGTACTCGCGCAGCAGGCAGGCGGAGACGAGGCTGTCCTTGTTGCCGATCCGCCGGTAGACGGTCACCCGGGAGACCCCGGCGCGCCTGGCGACGTCGTCGACGGTGGAGCGGCGCAGCCCGAAGGTCATGAACTGCTCGCGCGCGGCGTCCAGGATCTGCTCGCTGAGCGCGTCGGTGGGCACGTTCTCACGCAGCGCCAGGGCCAGCGGTGACTCGTCGGTGCTCCGTGCCGTCATGGGTCCTCCCCCGTCCGCGACTTCCGTCCCCCACCATAGGAGCTGATACGGAGTGACGGGTCCCGTATTCCTGTCACGCAAGGACGGGGCGCCCACCGGAGTCCGGTGGGCGCCCCGCCGCGGATGCGGTGCCGGATGCGGCTACTCGCAGGTACCGGCGAACGTTTTGCGGGTCACCACGTCGGTGGCCGCGGCGGTCGTGTCCAGCCAGGCGATGCGCTGTCCGTCACCGAGGGACGGAGCCAGCTGGGCGCCGGAGGAGCAGGAGACGCGGCTGAACAGGTTGAGCCCCGCGAGCACGTCGGCGGTCTTGGAGACCCGCACCTTGCCGGGGCCGCTCCAGGAGCCGAGGGCGCCCCACAGGTCGTACGTGGAGTAGGCGAAGTACTCCTCGTTGACGGAGAACTGGGCCACGTAGGTGCCCGTCGGGTAGTTCAGCTTCGCGGCCTTGGCCAGGTCGTCGAGCGGCGCCGACACGAACTTGGTGCTCGGGATCAGGAAGCCGCCGGTCTCGCGCCAGAACACCCGCTCCGAGGTGATCTGGATGTCGGAGACGTAGTCGAAGAGGAAGCCGCTGATGCGCTTGGACTGGGTGGTTCCGGTGGCGATGTCGTAGGCGTAGACGTAGGTGCCGTCACCACCGGCCCAGGCGATCCGGCCGTGCTTCATCGCAAGCCGGGCGGCCTTGGTCCCGGCCTCCGGGGTCACGTTGACCGTCGTGCCGTCCGCCTTGCGGAGCATGACGTCCTGCTCGCCGTCGACGGTGGTGCTGATGTAGGCGAGCGCGCCGTTCTCGGTCACCGGCTCGGTCTCGTCCGCTTCCGGGCTGTCGACGAGCTTTTTGATCGCGCCCTGGCCCTTGGACCCGGCCCGGTAGATTCCGATGCCGTCAGCGGCGATCCGGGTGAACACGATGCGGTCGTCGTCGAGCGACGGGTCGAGCAGATAGGCGTCCTTCCGGGCCAGTTCGTGCGTGGGCTTCTTGCCGAAGCGGCCCACCGTGATACCGAAGGCGGCGCTGCCCCGGTCCCAGGCGATGGCGTCGCCGTGGCTGATGGCGTAGACGTCGCCGTTGATCTGGGCGGCCTGCTCGTCCACTCCGCCGTAGACCTCGTAGGCGGGCAGGACGTCGGCGCCGATGGTGGTGCCGTCGTGCGTGCCGCTCTTCTTCTCCCAGCCCTGCTCGATGCCGTGGTCGTCGAAGGCCTTGGCGATGACGGCGAGGTCCGCCCTGGAGACGTGCAGCGACTTGGCGGCGAGGGTGACCGCGTTGCGCATGTCGGTGAAGCCGGAGAGCGGGGTGAGGTAGTTCTGCGCGGACCGGTAGACGATCTGGTCGGCGAGCTTGCTGTCGAGGTTCTTGCGCATGTCCCACAGCGCGCCGCCGACGATGGTGGAGTTGTAGTGCACTCCGCCGTTGTCGATGTCGAGCGTGATGGGCTGGTAGTCCTTCTGCGCGCTGCGCCCGTCGTTCAGGTCGCGCAGGGCACAGTCCTCCAGCGGCTTGGTGCCGTTGCAGAGGTACTCGCCGATGAGGCCGGACGCCGGGTCGCTCATCGCGATGCCCTTGTCCGCGGTCTCCATGGCGTTGCCGAAGTAGTCGGATATCGCCTCGTTGAGCGCGCCCGACTGGTTGAGGTAGACGAGGCCGGCGGAGTGCTCCGTGACCCCGTGCGTCATCTCGTGGCCGACGACGTCCAGACCGACGGACAGCGGCACGCCGTCCATGTGGCCGTACACCATCTTGGAGCCGTCCCAGAAGGCGTTGGCGTAGTCCTTGCCGTTCGAGGCGACGTTGACGACGGAGTAGATCGTGCCGCCCTTGCCGTCGACCCCGTCACGGCCGATCTCGTTCTTGTAGTACTCGTACACCTTCGCCGCGTTCAGGTGGGCGTCGACCGCGCCGGACGTGGTGTTGGCGCCGTCGAAGCGGTCGCTCGCGGACGTGCTCAGGGGGATGTCCTCGGTGACCGGGCCCCCCGCGACGAGGGTGTAGTTCTTGCGCTGGGCGTCGTAGGTGCGTATCTGGCCGCCGGTCAGCGGGTACATGGCGCGTGAGGAGTCGACGAGCGTGTACGAGCCGTCCGTCTCCTTGCCGGCCTCCAGCTTCGCCTCGCCGCCGTCCACCTTGACGCCGGTCACCTGGGCGGGCGCGGCGTCGGCGGCGTCGATGTTGTTGTACGAGAGCGCGATGCCGCCCACCCGCGCGTCGACGTAGACCTCCTGGCGGACCGGGGAGCCGTTGGCCTTGCCGCCGGTGACGGTGAAGTGCCAGGCGAGCCGGCCGCCCTGGGCGTCGGGCAGCACGGACAGACCGTGTGCCTCGGTCCTCGCATCCCGTACGTCGGCCAGGCCGCGGTCGAGGGTGAACATCCGCTGCCGTGCGAGGGCTTCGGTCACCTTGGGTGTGGTGGGGACGGTGAGGCCGGTGTACAGCGTTCCGGTCGCGGAGGTGACCTGCTGCCCGCCCTCGGCCGCCTGCGTCTGCACCGCGTACTCGGCGCCGAAGACCGGGATCCCGTCGTGCTTCTGCTGGAATCGCACCGACGACTGCTTGCCGTCCTTGGTGGTCTTCACGGTCCGCAGATCGGAAACCGGGATCCGGTACGTGTCCTCATGAGCCTTCAGGTGGGCCCTGGCGGCCTCGGCCGGGGTGCCCTGCCGGGGTGCGTCGTCCAGGCCCTGGGTCATCGCGGGCGCGACACCCGCCGGCCCCGTCGCCGGCGGCACCGGCTCCGTGTCGTCCGCCCAGGCCGGCGCGGCCAGCAGTGCCGCGCCGGTCGCGGCGGCGGCCACCCCGGTCGCCAGCATCCGCAGCGCATTCGTTCGTCTCACAAGACCTCCCCATCGCACACCTCGCCGGAGCCGTTGGGGCGGCTCCGGCGTTGACGTGTTGATCGTTCGTCATGGGGGGTCGTGGGGACAAGGGATGGCCCTGGCGCGAACATGCCGTGGCGTAAATGCGCCTCAGATCGCGGGCTGCGCGCCCGGCCCGTCCAGCGCCTCGGGCAGCCACCCGGCCCGTGCGGCGTACCAGCCGAGCTGGAACCGCGTGGCCGCGCCGACCTCGTCCATCAGCTCGTGCAGCCGCCGCTGCACCGTGCGGTGGCCCATGCCCAGCTGGCGGGCTATGGCGGCGTCGGTCAGGCCGACGTGCAGCAGGGCCACGATCTGCCGGTCGACGGCCGCGACCGAGGGCTCCTCGGCCTTCGCCTCACCGGACAGGCTCAGCCGCCACCCTTTCTCGAAGTGCTCCTCGAACAGCGAGACCAGGGCCGTGAGCAGCCCCGTCCGGTGGACGACGAGCGCCACCGGTTCCGTCTCGCGCTCGGGGTCCAGGGGCAGCAGGGCGATGCGGCGGTCCACGATGGCGAGCTTGATCGGGAGCCGGTCCGTGACGGAGACCTGCTGGCCCTGGGCCACGCACGAGGTCAGCACGGAGGCGGTCTCCGGGCTCTCCAGCCATTCGCGTTCGACGACGCTGCGCACGGTCACGCCTCGGCTCACCATCTCGGCGTCCACCTCTTCGTGGTTGTCCACGAAGCTGAGCACCGCGGGCACCCGCCTGACCGGCACCAGGGTGCACACCTCGCTCCTGGCCTGACGCTGCATGGTCAGCAGCCGCCGGCGGATCGCCGCCGGGCCGGACAGCACCTCCACCGGGGCGCCCGCCCCGTACATCTGCGCGGAGCGGTGCCGTTCGGAGAGGTCGCCGACGAGCGACTCGACCCGGTGCAGGGCGGAGCGCCTGGACTCCAGGAGCGGTCCGAGCGCGAGGACGGGCGAGGCCGCCCGATAGCGGAAGGTGCTGCCGGAATCCGGCGGGTGGGCACTGGCGAGCCCCCGTTCGACGAGCGAGTCGAGGGCATCCACCACCGCCGCCTCGCCCAACTGCCCCACCAGTGCGTCCGGTTCGCAGTCCGGGCGGTCCACGAGCAGACGGTAGACCGCGTCCTCTTCCGGCCCCAGTCCCAGCAGTGTCAGCAGCGACGCGTCCACCGGGCCGGGACGACCGGCCTCCTCCGGCCCGCCCGGCTCCCCGCCCCGCGTCTCGCTACCCGTCATGCCCCACCCCTCCTTGCCCACCGCGTTGACGGCGTCAGGCTATCCGGCATGATCCGGACGAACGGACTCAGTCGAAGTCGTACACCGTCACCGGTATGCCCCCTCCGGTCAGCCGCTTCTCGATCAGGGGCTCGATCCGGGACCATGTCCCGCCCGCCAGCCCGCAGCCGATCCGCGGCATGTGAACCGAGGCCCCCAGCTCGGCCGCCCGGTCCGCCACCGCCCCCAGCGCGCCGTCGATCGCCTCGTAACGCACCGGGACCCCGTTGCTCCCCGTGCGCATCCCGCGCTGGCCCACCGCGTTCGCCACCCAGATGTACGGGCTCACCTGCACGAACTGCACGGCGCCGAGGCCGAAGTCGTTGCCCGCACGCTCCCGGTGCCATCGGCGGTACGCCGCTTCGGGTTCGGGCCGGCGCCGCGTCAGGGCCAGGACGAAACCCTTGCCCCAGCCACCGAGGTCGTTGCAGACATGGACGATCAGCTTGACGCCCTTGCCGTGAGGGGAGGTCGCGTCGCCGCGTACGTAAGTGATCTCCGACATGCGGTCAGGCTATGCGCGCCCACTGACATCCCGGCTCTTTCACATCACTGGTGAGACAGCAATACTGTTGCACCGGAGGGGCGCATGCACACGGCAGCCCGTCCGCGGGCGGACACGAGGAGCAGACATGGCGACCGAGGGCGAGGAGCCGAAGCTCACCGTCGACGAGCTGGCGGCACGTGCCGGGGTGACCGTGCGCACCGTGCGCTTCTACAGCACCCGGGGGCTGCTGCCGCCCCCGGTCATCGGGCCGCGCCGGGTCGGGCACTACGGGCACGAGCACCTCTCCCGGCTGGCGCTCATCGAGGAGCTCCAGCACCAGGGCATGACGCTCGCCGCGATCGAACGCTACCTGGAGCAGCTGCCGCCCGATCTGAGCGCCCACGATCTGGCCATTCACCGGGCCCTGGTGGCTTCGTGGGCACCCGATTCGGCGGAGGAGGCGACCCGCGCGGAGCTGGAGCGCCGCTCGGGGCGGCCGCTGTCGCAGGAGGACATCGACCGGCTGGCCGCGATGGGGGTGCTGGAGCGGTCCGGGGCGGACGACGGCGTGTACCGGGTGGACCCGGGCCTTCTGCGGCTCGGCGTGGAACTGCTCGACGTCCCGATCGCGCACGAGACGATCCTCGCCGCCCGTACGGTCCTGCTGGAACACACCCGCTCGGTCGCGCACGAACTGAGTCGGCTCTTCCGGGACGAGGTGTGGGGTCCGTACCGGAAGCGGGAGTCGGACCCGGAGCACCTCAAGGCGATGAGGTCGCTGTCCGCGCACATGCAGCCGCTGGTGCTCCAGGCGCTCGTGACCGCGTTCCAGCGCTCGTTCAAGGAAGAACTGCGGGCCGCCTTCGCTGCCGACCAGGGCGGGGTCTGAAAGTGGCGCCGTCCGCCGCCCGAAGGGCCGGCCCGGCGGGACCTTCCCGACCCGCCCCGGCTGCCTGACGGGCCGCACCCCCGGGTGCGGCCCGTCGCGGCGGCGTCAGTCGTGGAAGGTCTCGCCCTTCTCCGCTTTCTCCACGAGCAGCTCGGGCGGCAGGAACCGGTTGCCGTAGCGCTCGGCGAGTTCCCGGCTGCGGGCCACGAAGCCGGGCAGACCGCCCTCGTAGCCGTTGATGTACTGGAGCACGCCGCCGGTCCACGCGGGGAAGCCGATGCCCATGATGGAGCCGATGTTGGCGTCGGCGACGGTGATCAGGACGTTCTCCTCCAGGCAGCGGACACTGTCCAGGGCCTCGGAGAAGAGCATCCGCTCCTGCATGTCGGTGAAGGAGATGTCCGTGTCCGGCCGGGTGCCGAAGTGCTCGCGCAGTCCGGGCCAGAGGCGGGTGCGCTTCCCGCTCTCGTCGTACTCGTAGAAGCCCGCGCCACCGCTGCGGCCGGGGCGTCCGAACTCGTCGACCATCCGGTCGATGACCGCGTCCGCCGGGTGGCCGGCCCAGCTGCCGCCCGCCTCCTCGACGGCCTTGCGGGTCTCGTTGCGGATCTTGCGGGGCAGGGTCAGCGTCAGCTCGTCCATCAGGGAGAGCACCTTGGCCGGGTAGCCGGCCTGCGCGGCCGCCTGCTCGACGGAGGCCGGCTCGACACCCTCGCCGACCATGGCGACGCCCTCGTTGAGGAACTGGCCGATGACGCGCGAGGTGAAGAAGCCGCGCGAGTCGTTGACGACGATCGGCGTCTTCCTGATCCGGCGGACCAGGTCGAAGGCGCGGGCCAGGGCCTCGTCACCGGTCTTCTCGCCCTTGATGATCTCGACGAGCGGCATCTTGTCGACGGGCGAGAAGAAGTGCAGCCCGATGAAGTCGACGGGGCGCGCGACGCCTTCGGCCAGCACCGTGATGGGCAGCGTGGAGGTGTTGGAGCAGAGCAGGGCGTCCGGCTCGATGATGTCCTGGATCTCCTGGAAGACCTTGTGCTTGAGCGCGGTGTCCTCGAACACGGCCTCGATGACGGCGTCGCAGCCGGCGAGGTCGGCCGGGTCCCCGGTCGGGGTGATGCGGGCCAGCAGCTCGTCGCGCTTCGCCTCGGTCGTACGGCCCCGGGAGAGCGCCTTGTCGAGCAGCTTCTCGCTGTACGCCTTGCCCTTCGCGGCGGCCTCCGTGGAGACGTCCTTGAGGACGACGTCGATACCCGCCCGGGCGCAGGAGTACGCGATGCCCGCGCCCATCATCCCGGCACCGAGGACGGCGACCTTGCGGACCTGGCGCTCCTCGATGCCCTTGGGGCGGCTGGCACCGGAGTTGACGGCCTGGAGGTCGAAGAAGAACGCCTGGATCATGTTCTTCGAGACCTGGCCGGTGACCAGCTCGGTGAAGTAGCGGGCCTCGATGACGAGCGCGTTCTCGAAGTCGACCTGTGAGCCCTCGACGGCCGCGGCGAGGATGTTGCGCGGCGCGGGCATGGGCGCACCGGCGAGCTGCTTCTTCAGGTTGGACGGGAAGGCGGGCAGGTTGGCGGCGAACTTGGGGTTCGACGGGGTGCCGCCGGGGATCCGGTAGCCCTTGACGTCCCAGGGCTGCTGGGACTCGGGGTTCGCGTCGATGAAGGCGCGGGCCTTTTCGAGCATCTCCTCGAGGGTGGCTGCGACCTCGTGGACCAGGCCGTTCTCCAGGGCCCGCCGCGGGGTGTACTGGGTGCCCTGGAGCAGCACCTTGAGCAGCGCGTCGGCGATGCCCATGAGGCGTACGGTGCGGGTGACGCCGCCGCCGGCGGGCAGCAGGCCGAGGGTGACCTCGGGCAGGCCGATGCGGGAGCCGGGGGCGTCGAGGGCGATGCGGTGGTGGGCGGCGAGGGCGATCTCGTAACCGCCGCCGAGGGCCGCGCCGTTGATGGCGGCGACGACGGGCTTGCCGAGGGTCTCGATGCGGCGCAGCGACCTCTTGATCGCGGTGCCGGCGTCGAACGCGGCCTGCGCGTTCTCGGGACCGATCTTGATCATGTCCTTGAGGTCGCCGCCCGCGAAGAACGTCTTCTTGGCGGAGGCGTAGATGATGCCCCGGATGGATTCCTTCTCGGCCTCGGCCCGGTCGGCGATGGCCTCGATCGAGTCCCGGAACGCCTGGTTCATCGTGTTGGCGGACTGGTTGGGGTCGTCGAGTACGAGGGTGACGACGCCGGTCTCGTCCTGTTCCCAGCGGATGGTCGTGCTCTCGGTCATGTGTCTGTCTTCTCCGTAGGAAGGGGGACGTTCAGAGACGCTCGATGACGGTGGCGATGCCCATGCCGCCGCCCACGCAGAGGGTGGCGAGGCCGTAGCGCTTGTCGCGCCGCTCCAGTTCGTCGATCAGGGTGCCGAGGATCATCGCGCCGGTGGCGCCGAGCGGGTGGCCGAGCGCGATGGCGCCGCCGTTGACGTTGATCTTGTCGAGCGAGAGGCCCATGTCGCGGGCGAAGCGCAGGACGACTCCGGCGAAGGCCTCGTTGATCTCGACGAGGTCGATGTCGTCGATGGTCAGGCCGGCCTTGGCGAGCGCCTTGCGGGTGGCGGGCGCGGGGCCGGTGAGCATGATGGTGGGCTCGGATCCGGAGACGGCGGCGGAGACGATCCGGGCGCGCGGGGTGAGGCCGTAGCGCTCGCCGATCTCCTTCGATCCGATCGCGACGAGGGCGGCGCCGTCGACGATGCCGGAGGAGTTGCCCGCGTGGTGGACGTGGTCGATCTTCTCCACCCAGTGGTACTTCTGCAGCGCCACCGCGTCGAAGCCGCCCATCTCGCCGATCGCGGCGAACGACGGCTTGAGCGCGGCGAGGGAGTCGGCGGTGGTGCCGGGGCGCATGTGCTCGTCGTGGTCGAGGACGACGAGGCCGTTGCGGTCCTTGACGGGGACGACCGAGCGCGCGAAGCGGTTGTCCTTCCACGCCTCGGCGGCGCGCTCCTGCGACAGGGCGGCGAACTCGTCGACGTCGCGGCGGGAGAAGCCCTCGATGGTCGCGATGAGGTCCGCGCCGACGCCCTGCGGCGCGAAGCCGGTCTCGTAGTTCGTCATCGGGTCCATCGCCCAGGCACCGCCGTCCGAGCCCATCGGGACGCGGGACATCGACTCGACGCCGCCCGCGAGGATGAGGTCCTCCCAGCCCGAACGGACCTTGGCGGCAGCCAGGTTGACGGCCTCCAGGCCCGAGGCGCAGAAGCGGTTCTCCTGGACTCCGGCGACGGTGTCGGGCAGACCGGCCGCGATCGCGGCGATGCGCGCGATGTCGGAGCCCTGGTCGCCGAGCGGGCTGACGACGCCGAGGACGATGTCGTCGATCGCCGCCGGGTCCAGGCCCGGGAAGCGGTCGCGGAGTTCGTGGATGAGTCCGACGACGAGGTCGATCGGCTTGGTGCCGTGCAGGGCCCCGTTGGCCTTGCCGCGGCCGCGCGGGGTGCGGATCGCGTCGTAGACGAATGCTTCGGTACTCAAGACAGCTGCCTTTCGAGGGTGGTTGCGCAACAGGGTGACGGGGACCGGGTCAGGCGAGCAGCGAGCGGCCGATGATCTCCTTCATGATCTCGGTCGTTCCGCCGTAGATGGTCTGGATGCGGCCGTCGGTGAAGGCCCTGGCCACCGGGAACTCCGCCATGTATCCGTATCCGCCGTGCAGTTGGAGGCACCGGTCGGCGACGCGCTTCTGCAGTTCGGTCGCCCACCACTTCGCCATGGAGGCGTGTACGGCGTCGAGCGTCCCGTCCGAGTGGTCGACGATGCACCGGTCGAGGAAGGCGCGGGTGACGGCGCACTCGGTGGCCATCTCGGCGATCTCGAAGCGGATGTGCTGGAGCTTGGAGAGCGGGCGTCCGAAGGCCTCGCGCTCCTTGACGTAGGCGGTGGTGATCTCCACGAGGTGCTCGGCGGCGGCGATCCCGGCGACGGCTATGCCCATCCGCTCCTGGGCCAGGTTGGTCATCAGGTGGACGAAGGCGCCGTCGCGTTCGCCGAGGAGGTTCTCCTTGGGCACGCGCACGTCGTGGAAGAAGAGCTCGGCGGTGTCCTGGGACTTCTGGCCGATCTTGTCGAGGTTGCGGCCGCGCTCGAAGCCCTCGGCGCCGCGCTCGACGACGATCAGCGAGAGGCCCTTCGCGCCGCCTTCCGGGGTGGTCTTCGCGACGACGATCACCAGGTCGGCGAGGATGCCGTTGGAGATGAACGTCTTGGAGCCGTTGAGCAGCCAGTGGTCGCCCCGGTCCTCGGCGGTGGTCCTGATGCCCTGGAGGTCGGATCCGGCGCCGGGTTCGGTCATCGCGATGGCGGTGATGATCTCGCCGCTGCAGAAGCCGGGCAGCCAGCGCCGCTTCTGCTCCTCGGTCGCCAGGCCGGTGAGGTACGGGCCGATGATGTCGTTGTGCAGGCCGAGCGCGAGGCCGGGGGTTCCGGCGCGGGTGAACTCCTCGGCGAGGACTGCGCTGTAGCGGAAGTCGGTGTTCCCGCCGCCTCCGTACTCCTCGGGGACGGCGAGGCCGAGCAGTCCCTGCCGTCCGGCGGCGCGCCAGGCCTCGCGCGAGACGATGCCGTCCTTCTCCCACTGGTCGTAGTGCGGGAGGACCTCCTTGGTCAGGAAGGTGCGGACCGTCTCGCGGAACGCGTCGTGCTCCTCGGTGAAGATCTGCCGCTGCATCAGTCGGTCGTGTCCTTCCGGGTGGTCCGCAGGGCCGGTACGCCCCAGTCGGCGGCGACGGCCTCGGTGTCCGCGCCCGGCAGGGCCGGTCCGCTGTGCACCGAGGACGGCGTGGCCGAGAACCGGGGGGCGGGCGCGGGCTGGGTGAGTCCGCCGTGTTCGACGAAGGTGGCGCGGGCGGCGAGGTGCGGGTGGTGCGGTGCCTCGCGGAGCGAGAGGACGGGGGCCACGCAGGCGTCCGAGCCGTCGAAGACCTCGGTCCACTCCGCGCGGGTGCGGGTACGGAACCGGGCGGCGACGGCGGTGCGCAGTTCGTCCCAGCGGGCGAGGTCGCCCCGGTCGGGGGCCGTGTCCCCGAGGCCGAGGAGTTCGGTGAACTGGGCGTAGAAGCGCTTCTCCAGCGGGCCGACGGCCATGTACGCGCCGTCGGCCGTCTCGTACGAACCGTAGAACGGGCAGCCGCCGTCCAGGAGGTTGGAGCCGCGCCGGTCCTGCCAGCCGCCGGCGTGCAGCATGCCCTGGATCATCATGGTGAGGTGCGCGGTGCCGTCGACGATCGCCGCGTCGACGACCTGTCCGCTGCCGCCAGGGGTCCGGGCGTGCTGGAGGGCGGCGAGGACGCCGACGACGAGGTAGAGCGAGCCGCCCGCGTAGTCGCCGAGCAGGTTGGCGGGAACGGTGGGCGGCTCGTCCGGCTTGCCGATCATGGAGAGGGCGCCGGTGACGGCGATGTAGGCGATGTCGTGCCCGGCCCGTTCGGCGAGCGGGCCGTCCTGACCCCAGCCGGTCATCCGTCCGTAGACGAGCCGCGGATTGCGGGCGAGGCAGGCGTCCGGGCCCACACCGAGGCGTTCGGCGACGTGGGGCCGGTACCCCTCGATCAGGATGTCGGCGCGCTCGGCCAGGTCCAGGACGGTGTCCGGGCCGGCCGGGTCCTTGAGGTCGACGAGGACGGAGCGCTTGTTGCGATTGGTGAGGTCACCGGCCGGATCGATGCCGAGTCCGGCGCCGCCGGGCCGGTCGACGCGCACCACGTCGGCGCCGAGATCGGCCAGGAGCATCGCGGCGAACGGGCCCGGCCCGATGCCCGCCAGCTCGACCACACGCACCCCGGCCAGCGGGCCGCGCGGACCGTGCGAGCCGTTCCCTGTCGTTGCCATCGAGCCCCCAGCGGTATGACACAACCGATGTAACACCGATGATGCTAAGAATGCGCCGCGCTCCGCACAACCCCCTGGAGCGAGCAAGCGCTTAGTTTCTCTCCCCGGGATCCTCTCCCATGAAGCCTCCCCGCCCGCACACCGCCACGGACGGCTCCGCTACCCTCTGCCTGCTACATCGGCGCCGGCCCCTGCGGAGGCACTCGTGAACAGGCAGAACGGGGCATCACGCCCCTATGACGTGGTCCTCTTCGGCGCCACCGGCTTCGTGGGTGAGCTCACCGCCCGGTATCTGGCGGCCCACGCCCCGGACGGCTGCCGCTGGGCTCTGGCCGGCCGCAACCGCGCCGGACTGGAGCAGCTGCGCAACCGGCTCACGGCACTGCATCCGCACTGCGCGGACCTCCCCCTGCTGCACGCCGACGCCGACGACGCGGACGCGCTGCGCGAACTGGCCGAGTCCGCCCATGTGGTGGCCACGACCGTCGGCCCGTACGTCTGGTACGGCCAGAAGCTGGTCGCGGCCTGCGCCGAGGCGGGAACGGACTACACGGATCTCTCCGGCGAGCCGGAGTTCGCCGACCGGATGTACCTGGAGCACGACGCCCGGGCACGCGAGACCGGGGCCAGGATCGTGCACGCCTGCGGCTTCGACTCCGTACCGCACGATCTGGGGGCGTACTTCACGGTCCTGCAGCTGCCCGAGGACGTCCCGCTCCGCATCGACGGATTCGTCCGCTCCAACGCCGCCTTCTCGGGCGGTACGTTCGCCTCCGCACTCAACGCCATGGGCCGCGGCCCGCAGATGCTGAGCGCCGCCAGGGAACGCCGGCTCCACGAGCCCCGGCTGGTCGCCCGCCGCGCCGCCGCGCCGCTCGGCGGGCCGCGCTTCAGCACGGAGACCGGCACCTGGGCACTTCCGCTGCCGACGCTCGACGCGCAGATCGTCAGGCGCTCGGCCCGTGCGCTCCCCCGCTACGGCCCCGACTTCCGCTACCGGCACTACGCCTCGGTCAAGCATCTGCCGGTGGCCCTGGGCGGCACGGCGGCACTGGGCGCCCTGCTCGGCGCGGCGCAGCTGCCGGCCGTACGGAACTGGCTGATGGACCGCTACGAGCCCGGGTCGGGCCCGGACGAGGAGCGCCGCCGCCGGAGCTGGTTCACGGTCCGGTTCGTCGGCGAGGGCGGTGGCCGTCGGGTCTTCACCGAGGTGTCGGGCGGCGATCCGGGCTACGACGAGACGGCGAAGATGCTGGCGGAGGCGGCGCTGTGCCTGGCGATGGACGAGCTTCCGCCGACCTCGGGCCAGGTCACCACGGCGGTCGCCATGGGAGACGCGCTGCTGGAGCGGCTGCGCGGGGCGGGTCTGCGCTTCCGGGTGGCGGCCGTACGCTGACGCGCCGCCGGGCGGTCGGGGATCAGAGGATCCAGGAGGCCAGGGTGTAGAGCATCGCCCCGACCCAGACGAAACCGACCGCACCCCCGATGAGCATGCCCACCGCCACACGGCGCTGGGCAGGGTGGAGAGGCGCGGTTCGAGCGGTTGAGCGAGATGCGTTCATGCGTCCAGACTGCCGACCATGATCGGCGGGCGCCATCCGTACGGATACTCAGACGCCCGGACCCCGCGCCCGCGCGGGTCCTCAGCCGGTGGTCTCCCGGAGCGCCCGCCTGCACAGCGCGTCGGCCCTGCGGGTGGTCTCCGGCTGGCGGAAGTCCCGGGCCAGCAGCAGCGTGTGCGCGCAGGCGTTGTCCAGGCCGGTCCGGTGCCCGACCGAGACGTACACCGGTTTCGTGCCGTCCTGGGTGCGCAGCGCCTGCCCCACCACCTCGTCCCCGTCGAGCAGCGGCGACCGGTCACCGCGGCGGGGACCGGGCTGTTCGTACGAGAAGGTGAACGGGTTCTTCGCGACGCCGATGACCGGGAGCCCGGTGAGCACGCCCAGATGGCTGGCGAGGCCGAAGCGGCGCGGGTGCGCCCGCCCGTAGCCGTCGCAGACGACGAGCCCCGGATCGACGGTCAGGGACTCCAGCGCGGCCAGCACGGTGGGGATCTCGCGGAAGGCGAGCAGGCCCGGGATGTACGGGAAGGTGACCTGCCCGACGGCGGTGGCCTCCGCCACGACCTCCAGCGTGGCCGCGTCCAGGACGACGGCCGCCGCCACGACGACATCGCGCCGGTCGTCGTAGGCGACGTCGACGCCCGTCACCCGGCCGGTGCCCGGCGCCGGCCCGGACTCGTCGAGCACCACCCGGGTCCGCAGGGTGTCCTGGAGGGCTCGTGCCTCGGCCTCGTCGGCGGGTATCCGCAGTGTCGTCATGGTGCCGGTCAGTTTAGGCGGGCCGCTCCCGTAGCCTTCGGATCATGTTCGTTCTCGATCTTTCCTACACCGCCCCGCTGGACCGCGTCGACGCGCTGATGCAGGATCACGTCGCCTGGCTCGACGTCCAGTACGCGGCCGGGGTGTTCATCGCCTCCGGCCGCAAGAACCCCCGCGAGGGCGGGGTGATTCTCGCGGCCGGGGACGACCGGGCCGCGATCGAACGGCTCGCGGCGTCCGACCCCTTCGTCGTGCACGGCGTCTGCGCGTACCGGATCACGGAGTTCATCGCGACGAAGACGTCGGACGCGCTCGCTCCCTATCGTCAGCAGGTGTAGGACCCGTCAGCGGACGGACGCGCGTGCGGCCCGCCCCTTCTCGCCGGCCGCCCAGCAGCTCCCGTCCGCGGTGCAGTCGACCGTGTCGTACGACCCGGTGCCGACCGTGCGCCACGTGCGGCCGCCGTCCGTGGTGAGGTCGGTGCCGGCCGGGCCGACCGCGAGTGCGGCCGAGCGGCTGTGCGGCAGCCAGGCGACGCCCGAGCGGTAGGCGGGGGTCGGCGTACGGGACGGCTGCCAGCCGCGGCCCCCGTCGGAGGTGACCGCCGAGGCGCGGGGCGACGCCTGGTCGGCGCGGTAGTCACCGCCGACCGCGATGCCGTGGGTCCGGTCCCGGAAGGCGAGGCCGAAGACACCGCGGGCCGGGTCACCGGCCGGGATCGGCGACGCTGTCGCGGTCCAGGTCAGCCCGCGGTCGTCCGAATGCAGGACCCGGGCGGTGGCCGCCCCGCCGGTGGCCAGCCAGACGTCCTTGGAACCGGCGCTGACCAGGCACTGCCCACTGGCCGCGAACCCCGCCTCACCGGCCTGCGCCTGCGGCATGCCGGCGCTGGGCAGCACGTTCCAGCTGCGGCCGCCGTCGGCGGTGGACAGGAGGCGGAACCGGCCGTCCACGGGGTCGCTCATGGCCAGGCCGTGGCGGCTGTCGAAGAAGGTGAGGCAGTCGTAGAAGGCGCGTGCGTCGGTGTTGCGGAACGATTCGGTCCAGGTGGCCCCGCCGTCCTCCGTCCGCAGCACCCGGGAGGCCTCGCCCTCGCCGATGGCCAGGGCCACCGCCCGCCGGGCGTCGAAGGCCTCGATGTCGCGGAACTCCAGTCCCTCCTCGGCGGCGCCGGGCGGCGAGACGTCGCGCCAGTGCCGGCCGCCGTCCGTGGTGCGCAGCACGGTGCCCCGCGAGCCCGCGAGCCACGCCGTACGGCTGCTGACGGCCGCGAGTCCCCGGAAGCGGGCGTCGGTGCCCGTGTCGGTGGGCGTCCAGGCCGGACCGTGCCGTTCGCCGGGTGCCGCCTCGGCGGCGGGCGCTGCCAGCGCGGCGGCCAGCGCGGCCCCGCACAGTCCCAGTGACATCAGTCGTCGCGTCTTCCCCATGGGCTTCATGGCGCTGGAAGCTAATCCACCGGCCGGGCCCCGTCCAGGGTGCATCGCCGGAAAACGGGCACGTGTGCAGGCGACGGTGTGCGGTGACGCAACTCACGCCGTGCTCCGATGCACGGATCGACGGGTTCCATCGTCTGTACAGGAGCGTCGCGAGAGGGAGCAGGCCTTGTCCACCGTAATCGAACAGTCCGTGCAGGCCCGGATGGTCGCATCCGCGCCGCAGATGGAAACGCTTCCCGCAGTACTGAGCTACGACCGCACGGACCCCTTCGCCGTCCGCATGGCGTTCCCCGCGCCGGCGACGCTGGAGGGTTCCGAGGTGTCCTGGGAGTTCTCCCGGGAGCTGCTGGCAGCGGGACTGGACGCGTCGGCGGGGGTCGGGGACGTACGTGTCAGGCCCTTCGGGTACGACCGCACCGTGCTGGAGTTCCACGCCGCCGAAGGCATCGCGATGGTGCATGTGCGCACCGCCGAGCTGCGCCGGTTCCTGCGGCGGGCCCAGGAACTCGTCCCCGCCGGGGAGGAGTACCGCTTCCTCGAGCTGGACCGGAGCCTGGCACACCTGCTCGGCGGTTCCCGCTGACCCCGTCGCGCCGGGGCCGGCCCCGGACCCGTTAATCCGCTTGCCCCGCCCCGGGGACCGCCGTACCTTCGACGATGTCCTTGTTGTCGCCGACAGGAGTAGGACGTTGCTCGTCTGAGGTCTTGAGACACCGTGCCGCACGCCGGGTCATGTCTTCACATGTCCGCGTGCCCGAGTGTGACCTCAGCTCTTCGAGCCGTCCTCCGCGACCAGGGCCTTTCCTCTCTTCTCTTCCGGGATCTCTCCCGTGGAAGGCCAGTGACCGGTGTCTCGCCCCGTTGCCCCTGCCCTTCCTCGCAACCGGGAGTTCCCTGTGCCTGCCCCTCTCACCCACATCACCTGCTCGTCGCTGTCCTTCGCCTGGCCCGACGGCACTTCGGTCCTCGACGACTTCCACCTCACCGTGGGACCCGGCCGGACCGGACTCATCGGGCTCAACGGCTCCGGCAAATCGACCCTGTTGCGGCTGATCGCCGGTGAACTCACGCCCGTCGAGGGCCATATCAGGGTGACGGGCGAGGTCGGTCACCTGCCGCAGAACCTGGTCCTGGACACCGCGCTGCGCGTCGACGCCGCCCTGGGCATCGCCGAGACCCGTGCGGCGCTGCACGCCATCGAGGCGGGCGACGTCGGCGAGGAGCGGTTCGCCGCCGTCGGCGACGACTGGGACGTGGAGGAACGCGCGCTCGCCACGCTCGACCAGCTCGGCCTCGGCCACATCGGGCTCGACCGCACGATCGGTGAGATGTCGGGCGGCGAGTGCGTGCTGCTGCGCCTGGCGGCGCTGCTGCTGGCCCGCCCGGACGTACTGCTGCTGGACGAACCGACGAACAACCTTGATCTGTACGCACGCGGCCGCCTCTACGCGGCGGTCGACGCGTGGAGCGGCGTCCTCGTCGTCGTCAGCCACGACCGGGAACTCCTGGAGCGGGTCGACCAGATCGCCGACCTGCGGGAGGGCTCGGTCAGCTGGTACGGCGGGAACCTCCCGGCGTACGAGGAGGCGCTCGTCGTCGAGCAGGAGGCCGCCGAGCGCATGGTGCGGGTCGCCGAGGCCGATGTGCACCGTCAGAAGCGGGAACTCGCGGAGGCGCAGGTCAAGCTGGCCCGGCGCAAGCGCTACGGACAGAAGATGTACGAGAACAAGCGCGAGCCGAGGGCCGTCATGAACGCGCGCAAGCGCTCCGCACAGGAGTCGGCGGGCAAGCACCGCATCATGCACGCGGAGAAGCTGACGGAGGCGAAGGAGCGCCTCGACGACGCTGTCGAGGCGGTACGGGACGATGCCGAGATCAGGGTCGAACTGCCTCGCACCAAGGTCCATCCGGGCCAGGGCGTGCTTCTGCTGAGCGATCTGGAGCTCGCCTACGGGGCACGGGTGCGGGGCTCGTTCGAGATACGCGGTCCGGAGCGCATCGCGCTGGTGGGGCGCAACGGAGCGGGCAAGACCACGCTGCTGCGGACCCTGGCCGGCGAGCTGGCACCCGTCTGCGGTGAGGCATCGGTGCAGTTGCCGATGCGCTTTCTGCCCCAGCGGCTCGATGTGCTGGACGACGGCTTGAGTGTGGTGGAGAACGTGGCGCGGTTCGCACCGGGTGCCACGGACAACCGGATCAGGGCGCGGCTGGCCCATTTCCTGTTCAGGGGCGCCCGGGCCGACCGGCCCGCAGGGACCCTGTCGGGCGGCGAGCGGTTCCGTGCCGCGCTGGCCTCGCTGCTGCTGGCCGAACCGGCACCTCAGCTGCTGATGCTGGACGAGCCGACGAACAACCTGGACATGGCGAGTGTGCGCCGGCTGACGGTGGCACTCGACGCGTACGAGGGGGCGCTGATCGTGGCGAGCCACGACGTTCCGTTCCTCGAATCACTCGGGATCACGCGCTGGCTGCTGCTCGACGGCGGACTCCGGGACACCACGGCCGAGGAGGTCCGCGCCGGGCTGTGACGTACGGGGCGGGGTGTGGGGGCGAGGGTGGGGGTCGGGGGGTGGGGGCGAGCGGGTGGAGGGCGGCAGCTCAGCGGTGGAGTAAAGCCCAGGTCTTGGAGCCGCCGGAGGCCGTCAGCGCGGGAGCCAGTCCCCAGTCCCCGCCGTGCGCGTCCACCGCGGCGGCGAGCAGCCACATGCTGGCGCTGCGCTGCTCCCGGCACTCCTCGGACTTCTCGGGCGACGCATGGACCGGGTGCTGGTCGTAGAGGGTGATCCGCAGCGCGTCGTACTGCCAGTGGACCCGCAGGAGCATCTCCCGGTCCGGTGTGAAGCGATAGGCGGCCGCGACGAGTTCCGAGGTGGCGAGTACCGCCGTCTCGGCGAGTTCGGCGAGACCGTGCCGGCTGAGCAGTTCGTCCACGGCGCGGCGGGCGAGGCCCGCGCAGAAGGCGCCGCCCGGCAGGGCGAACGAGTAGCTGAGGTTGTCCGCCGCCGGTGGTTGTGGGCCGGCGGGTGCGAGGGCCGGGAGACAACGCAGTGCGCCCTTCATCAAGTGCTGCTCACATTTCTGGGACGTGTGGCGACGATCACACACAGGGGCGCGGTCGCCCCGTGTGAGACTTGCGCTACCGACCGTAGCGCACGCCCGGAGCACAGTGCTACTACTTGTGTGTTTCCGGCTATTTCGCCGCTCACCCCGGAAGGACACACACCGTGCCACCCAGGACCACCCCGACCGCGCGACAACAACGCCTCGGGTACGAACTGCGCAAACTGCGCGAGCAGTCGGGGATGTCGGCCCAGCAGGCCGCCGCACTGCTGGGCGTCGACCGCACCCGCATCCCCAACATCGAGTCCGGCCGGTTCGGCATCAGCGCCGAGCGGGTCCGCACGCTCGCCTTCAATTACGGCTGTCCGGACACAGGACTCGTGGACCTGCTGGCGGAGATGGCGACGGAGCGGGCCAGGGGCTGGTGGGAGGAGCATCGCGGGCTGCTGCTGCCGAGTCTGCTGGACATCGCCGAACTCGAGTTCCACGCAGTGGAGTTGAACACTGCCACCACCACGCACATCCCCGGCCTGCTCCAGACCGAGGAACATGCGCGGGCGGTCTTCGACACCGCGGACCCCCGGCTGCCGGGCCCCGACCTGATGGCCCGCCTCTCCCTGCGGCTGCGCCGCCAGGAAGTGCTGGAACGGGACCGGCCGCCGCTGTACGAGGCGGTGATCCACGAGGCGGCGCTGCGGATGCAGTTCGGCGGCCCCAAGGTCACCCGGGCCCAGCTGGAACACATTCTCGACCAGTCCGAGCGCAGCCGGATCACCGTCCGGGCCATCCCCTTCGCCGCCGGCGGTTTCCCGGGAGCCGGACAGTCGTTCACTTATGTCGGCGCGGCGGTCCCGCAGCTCGATACCGTGCAACTCGATTCCTCGCACGGCTCGATGCTGCTGGACGCGGATATGCAACTGCGCCGGTACCGGGGCCTGTTGGATCGCCTGCGTTTGCTCGCACTGCCTGTCGAGGAATCACGTGACTTCATCCGATGCATAGCCCAGGACCTCTGAGGAGAGACCATGAACGACATCTGCTGGGACGAAGCCTTCTGCAGCGAGGGCGCGAACTGCTTCCGTTTCGGACTCGACGACCAGGGCCGTGCCTACATCGGCTCCACGACCGACCAGGCCGCCTACGTCAGTGACTCCATGGAGGCGCTCCAGGCGCTGATCTTCGCAGTCAAGGCAGGCGCGGCGGACCACCTGCTCTGATCCGGCCCCCCGACCGCGCCCCTGATGCGCTGCGCTCCGAGTACGCCGACAGTTCAGAGCGCATCACCATGGGGGCACGGCCCGGCCGGTCATGCGCTTCCCTCCGGCCCCACACCTCTGCCCGCACACCGTCCTGACCCTCTGTATATACGCATGACCTGCACTTATGACACTGTGTGAACGATTGTCGCCCGGATGGGCTTGGCGGGGGCCTTACTGCCGCTTTAACCTACGGTCTCGTAACCTACGAAGCCGTAGGTAATTCTCCCGTCCCCAGGAGCCCCCGTGACGATCACCTCTCCCCACCTCGGCAGTTCACAGGCGTGGACCGACGCCCAACTGCTGTACGCGCTGGAAGAGGTGGTGGAGAAGGAGCTCAACCGCCATCTCAAGGTCGCCAAGGACTGGATGCCGCACGAGTACGTGCCGTTCTCCGACGGCCGGAACTTCCCCGGTGTCTTCGACGACGGCCAGGCATGGGAGGCCGAGCAGTCCAAGGTCACCGACATCGGCAAGATCGCCCTGGTCGTGAACCTGCTGACCGAGGACAACCTCCCCAGCTACCACCACGAGATCGCCTCGCTCTTCGGCCGCGACGGCGCCTGGGGCACCTGGGTGCACCGCTGGACGGCCGAGGAGGGCCGCCACGGGATCGTGATGCGCGACTACCTGCTCACCTCGCGTGCCGTGGACCCGGACAAGCTGGAGCAGTTCCGTATGGCACACATGGCGGAGGGCTTCGAGTCCGACAACCGCCACTCGATGCTGCACTCCGTCGCCTACGTGGCGTTCCAGGAGCTGGCGACCCGGGTCTCGCACCGCAACACCGGACATCAGTCGGGCGACCCCGTCTGCGACCGCATGCTGGCACGGATCGCGACCGACGAGAACCTGCACATGGTCTTCTACCGCAACCTCCTCGGTGCGGCCTTCGAGCTCGCCCCGGACCTGACCATGCAGTCCGTGCGCGATGTCGTCGTGAACTTCCGGATGCCCGGCCACGGCATGCCCGGGTTCGAGCGGGCCGCGGCGCAGATGGCGATCGGCGAGATCTACAACATGCGGATCCACCACGACGACGTCATCCAGCCGGTGCTGCGCTACCTGAAGGTCCTGGACATCGACGGCCTGGGCCCGGAGGGCCTCAGGGCGCAGGAGGAGCTCGGCCTGTACATGAACGGGCTGGACAGCGAGGCGTCGAAGTTCGACGAGAAGCTCGCCGCGCGCAAGGCGCGCATGGCGGCCCGCGCCGAGGCCTGACAGCCGCCGCAGATGCCCTCGTACGGGGACGGACCGCTCCGGTCCGCCCCCGTACGGGGGCGAGCCCTCCCCCGGGCTGCGCGGACCGTACTCTGTGCCGGTGAAACCTGTGACCCGTGTCGTCCTGTTCGGTGCGCCGATAGCCATCGCCGTGTCCCTGCTCTTCAACAGCGGCGGCGACGCGGAGCTGCCCACGAGCTCTCCCACCGCGAAGGCGCCGGTCACCGCGCCCGCGCCGGCCGACCCGTTCGCCGCGGCGGACGACGAGGAACGGAACGAGCTCAACGCGCGCGTCGCGGCGATGCCCCCGGGGCTGGCCGAGCCGAAGCGGCGCGAGATCGCCTGGCAGCTGCTGGCCAGCGCCGAGGGATCGACGCTGGACTGGCGCAGCCAGTACGGCACGATCGAGGACACCGGTGACGGCACCGGCTACAACGCCGGAATCGTCGGCTTCTGCTCCAGTACGCACGACATGCTCACGTTCGTCGAGTCGTTCACCGCGGAACACCCGGACAGCCCGCTGGCACCGTTCGTCCCGGCGCTGCGCGAGGTCGACGGCACCGCGTCGCACGAGGGACTGGACCCCGGATTCACGACCGCGTGGAAGAAGTCGGCCGAGGACCCCGACTTCCGCGCCGCACAGGACCTGGTCCGGCTGAAGCAGTACTTCGAACCGGCCGTCCATCTGGCGAAACTGGACGGGCTCGGCACCCTGGGGCAGTACATCTACTTCGACGCCATGGTTCTCCAGGGGCCCGGGTCCGAGTCGGATTCCTTCTACGGCATCCGGAAGGCAGCCGCGGAAGAGGCGGACACGGTCGCGGAGGGCGGCGACGAGAGCGCCTACCTGGACGCCTTCCTCGAAGCGGCGCGGACCGTGATGAAGTCCAAGAAGAACCAGCAGGACACCTCACGCATCGACACCGCCCAGCGCGTCTTCCTGGAGGACGGCAACCTGGCCCTCGAACCGCCGCTGACCTGGAAGATGTACGGCGAGACGTTCCGTATCCCGTCCTGAGGCGGCGCGCCGGATCAAGGGCCCGGGGTCACGCCCGGTCGCGGTCCACTCTGCGGAGGCGGTCGCGCTCCTTCTCGGAGAGACCGCCCCACACGCCGAAGCGCTCGTCGTTGTCGAGTGCGTACTCCAGGCAGGCCAGACGTCCCTCGCAGGCGTTGCAGAGCTGCTTGGCCTCACGTGTGGAGCTGCCGGGGGCGGGGAAGAAGAACTCGGGCCCCGTCTGGGCGCACAGCGCTGTCTCCTGCCAGGCCAGAGCGGGGTCGGTCGCGGTGTTGATCAGCATGGGCCACACAGTGCCCTGCCGCGATAAACGACTGATCAACGATCCATCAACCGGCCGGACGGGCCGTCCGCGACGCACCGGTCACTGCACGCCCCTGATCACGGCGAAGGCGGCGCCGTACGGATCCTCGACGTTGGCGAAGGTGCCCACGCCCTCCATCTCCGTCGGTTCCAGCGTCAGCTTGCCGCCCAGCTGCTCGACCGCCCGCGCGGCGCCGTCGCAGTCCTCGACCTCGATGTACGGCAGCCAGTGCGGACCGGCGGCGGCCCTGACGGGCACGGCGTCCAGCGGGACGAGTCCGCCGAACGAGGTCTCCTCGCCGCCACCGGCCGTCCTGATGACGGTGTACGCCCCGCCGCCGCCGGGATAGGGCGTCTGCGTGGTGTCCCAGCCGAAGACGGCGTCGTAGAAGGCGGCGGCGGCCGGTACGTCCGGGGTGTAGAGCTCTGCCCAGCAGAGGCTGCCCGGCTCGCTCACGAGGCCGAGACCCGGGTTCCGCTTCGGCTGCCAGACGCCGAAGTACGCCCCGGCCCGGTCGGTGAACCCGCCCATCCGGCCGTACTCCAGGACGTCCATCGGCTCGAACGGCACCGCCCCGCCCGCGTCGCGCACGGCCTGCGCGGTGGCCGTGACGTCCGCCGACCGGAAGTACACCGACCAGGACGGCTTCGCCTGCTCCTCGGTGACCGTCATCGCGCCGCCGACCGTCTTCCCGTCCAGCAGGAACATCCCGTAGCCGCCCGTCTCGGGGCCTCCGGCCTCGTACTCCCATCCCAGGAGCGCGGTGTAGAAGGCAACGGCCCCTTCGAGATCCGGGGTGCCGAGATCCATCCAGTTGGGGGCTCCGTCGACAAAACGGGTGGTGAGCATCGTGCGCTCCTTCGGTGGTCCCGTTCTCGCACAGCGGGATGTCCTGACCCTCCGAGTCTGGCACCGGGCACTGACAACCGCAGACCCTGCGTGCTCCGGCCACGGCCGGCCGGAGCACGGCCTCACCCGTCAGCGGGTGACCCCCAGGGCCGGCAGCACCGTCTCCGCGACCCGGTACGCCTCCTCCAGCAGCGGATTCCCGGAAAGGATGAAGGTGTCGACGCCCAGGTCCTCGAACTCCTTGAGCCGCTCGACGACCTGGGCCGTCGATCCCACCACGGCCGTTCCCGGGCCCGGCCGGAACAGGCTCATGCCCGGCCACATGTTGGGGTGGACCTCCAGCTCACGGGCGTGCGCGGGCACCTTTCCGCCGTGCTGGCGGAACTGCCGCTGCCAGCCGACGCCGTCCTCGCCGGCCCGGTCGCCGAGCTGACGGGCGTAGGTCGCGTCGCTGGTGACGTCGAGGAGCCGGTCGGCCGCGGCCCAGGCCTCCTCCTCCGTGTCCCGGACGATCAGGTGCAGCCGCAGCCCGATCCGGAGGGTGCGGCCGTACGCGGCGGCCCTCGCCCGGACCTTCTCCAGCTTCTCCTTCAGCAGGTGCGGCGGCTCCCCCCAGGTCAGGAAGACGTCCACGTGCTCGGCGGCCATCTCGATGCCGGGGTCGGACGAGCCGCCGAACCAGAGCGGGATGTGCCCGTCCTGGACCGGCTTCAGTTCGCGGAAGGAGGCACCGGCGTTCCTCAGGTCGTAGAAGCGGCCCTTGTGGTCGAAGACCTCGCCGGCCGTCAGCCGCTTCACGATCGACCAGTACTCCGCGCTCAGCTCGTACCGTTCGTCGTGCTCCACGTGCAGTCCGTACTCCCGCAGCGACTTCGTCGAGCCGTTGACCACGTTGAAGCGGAGCCGGCCGCCGAAGAGCGTGTCGAAGCTGAGCGCCATCTTGGCGAGCAGCGTCGGCGGGATGAGCCCGGGGTGGACGGCGAGCAGGGGTTTGAAGCGGGTGCTGGTCGAGGCGGCCAGCGCGCTGCCGAGCGGCCAGACGTCGTACAGGTCGGTGGCGAGCAGCGCGCCGCTGTAGCCGAGCCGCTCGACCGTACCGGCCAGTTGGGTCAGGTACCCGAGGTCCACGGGGCGCCGGCCCTCGGGCTCCCAGGGGTAGGCGCCTTCGCGCGGAATGATGTACCAGAGGACTTCGGTCGCCATGTCGTCATACCGCCTTGCCGGCCGCGGTACGGGCACGGGCGTGGGCGACGGTGACCGGCCGGTCGATGAATCCGGTCCGGTGGAAGATGTCCGCGGCCTCCTGCTGCTCGGCGATGAAGGCATCGGAGACGGGCTCGATCGTCCAGGGCAGCGAGGCGAGGGCGGTCTCCCAGTCGTCGGCCGAGCCACCGAGGTCGGCGGCGGCGATCTCGGCGGCCTGCCGGGGGTGGGCCGCGGCCCACTCGTCCGCACGTCGCAGCGCGCGGGTCAGGGCCTCGATGACCTCGGGCCGGGATTCGGCGAGGTCGCGGCGGGTGAAGAACACGGAACGGTCGCTGATGACGTCGCCGGTACGGACCAGGGTCCGCAGTCCGCCGGTGCGCCGGGCGGCCGCCAGCTCGGAGCCCTGCGCGACCCAGGCGGCGATCGCGCCGGTGCGCAGCAGTTCCTCGCTCCCGGTGTTGCTGCGGACGGCCGTGATGTCCTCGGCGTAGGACAGCCCGGCGTCGTCGAGCGCCTTGGCGATGAGATGGGTCTGCCAGGATCCGGTCGCCAGGTGCACGGTCGCGCCCTTGAGGTCGGCGACCGTGCGCGCGGGGCTGTCCTCGGGGACGAGGAGCGCACCGTGTTCGGGGCGCGGGGCGGAGACGGCGGTGTAGACGATGTCGTGCCCGGCGGCCTGGGCGGTGACGGGCGGGGTGGAGCCGGTGCCGCCGAAGTCGATGACGCCCCGGGTCAGGAGTTCGCCGGTGCGCACGCCGTTGGTGTACGGGTGGAAGACGACGGTCTCGCCCAGCGGGGCCAGTTCCTCCTGGGCGAAGCCCAGCCGGGACAGGTGGTAGAGGTGGTAGAGGGACGGATTGCTGCTGTGGACACCGATGGTGAGGGTCATTCAGATCACTCCGGCTTCGGTACGTACGGGGGACGGCAGGGAAGGTGCGGGGGCGTCGACGCCGAGGTCGGCCAGGAGCCTTCGGCGCAGGGCGGCGAACGCGGGGTCGCCCGGGTCGCGCGGCCGGTCGACGGTGACGGTCTCGTCGGTCACGAGCCGGCCGTCGCGCAGGACGGCGACCCGGTCGGCCAGCCGCACGGCCTCGTCGACGTCATGGGTGACCAGCAGGACGGCGGGGCGGTGCCTGCGGCACAGCTCTCCGACCAGGTCCTGCATCTTGAGCCGGGTCAGTGCGTCGAGGGCGGCGAACGGCTCGTCGAGCAGCAGGAGTTCCGGCTCACGGACGAGGGCGCGGGCGAGTGCGACGCGCTGGGCCTCGCCGCCGGAGAGGGTGGCAGGCCAGGCATCGGCGTGGCGTTCCAGGCCGACCTCGGCCAGCGCGCGGAGCCCGTGGGCGGAGCGGCTGCGGGGCAGGGCGACCGTCACGTTGGCCAGGACCCTCTTCGACGGGACGAGCCGGGGTTCCTGGAAGACGACGGTGCGGGCCTCGGGGACGAGGACCTCTCCCCCGTCGGCACCGTCGAGGGCCCCGAGGATGCGCAGCAGCGTCGTCTTCCCGCTGCCGCTGGCACCGAGCAGGGCGACGAACTCACCACGGGCGATGTCGAGCCGGAGGCCGTCGAGAACGGCGCGGTCGCCGAACGCGCGGCGCAGTCCTCGTACGCGTACGGCGGGTACGGGTGTCGGATCGGTGGTCATCGGGTGGCTCCCCGGGGAGTGCGCCACGGCATCAGTACGCGTTCCAGCAGCCGCACGACAATGTCGGCGGTCAGTCCGAGGAGCCCGTAGACGAGGATGCAGACGGCGAGGATGTCGGTGCGGGCGTAGCTCTGGGCCTGGGACATCAGATAGCCGATGCCGGCGGTCGCGTTGATCTCCTCGGCCGCGATCAGCGCGATGACGCTGAGCGTCATCGACAGGCGCAGTCCGGCGAGCAGGGACGGCAGGGCGCCGGGCAGGACGACTTCGCGCACGAGGGCGAGGCGTCCCATCCCGAAGCTCCGCATGGCTTCGACGAGTTTCGGGTCGGTGTTGCGCACCCCGCTCGATGTGGACACGTACATCGGGAAGGTGGTCGCGACGGCGATGAGGAGGATCTTCGCCGTCTCGTTGATCCCGAACCAGACCATGAACAGCGGTACCAGGGAGAGGAAGGGGATCGTGCGCAGGGTCTGGAGCGATGAGTCGAGCAGTTCGTCGCCGAGCCGGGTGAATCCGGTGGTGATGCCGAGGACCAGCCCGGCGGCGAGCCCGATCAGGAGGCCCAGGCCGGAGCGGGTGAGAGAGGTGGTGAGCGCGTCGGGCAGCTGGCCGTTTCCCCACAGCTCACCTACGGCACTGAGCACTTCACCGGGAGAGGCCAGGACGTCGGGGGTGAGGAGTCCGGTGGCGGAGGCCGCCCACCACAGGGCGAGCAGCGCGAGAGGCCCGAGGGTGCGGACCGTGAGTGCGTAGCCCCGGCTGCGGGCTCTGCCGGTCCTCGGGCGCGGCCGGATCAGTCCGGGAGGCGCGGCAGCGGTGTCGCTCATGTCAGCTTCCCGGCATCGATCAGGTGCGCGGCGACGTCGACCCGGTCCTTGGTGACGTGCTGGCCGGCGTAGAACGCGGCGACGTCCTCGAAGCGCTCGATGTCCTCGGGCCCGATGGGATCCACGGTCCCGCCCTGCGCGGTGAACGCGGTCTGGACCTCCTTGGCCTTGCCGGTCACGGCGGTCGGGCCGACGTCCGTGAAGACGTTGAGGTACGCGGCCGGGTTCTGCTTCTCCCTGGCGCTGGCCTCGTGGAGGTACTGGTAGAGGGCCCGTACGACCTTCGGGTGCTGCTCGGCGAACTCGGTCCGCACGGCGTTGAGGCTGTAGTTGTCGGAGCCGATCGCGGCGCCGTCGGCGACGAAGTGCGCCTTGCCACTGCCGATCTCGGCGACCGCGTACGTGGCCCAGACGGCCCAGGCGTCGACCTTGCCGGCGTTGAAGACCGCCGCGGTCTGGTCGGGGCGCAGATAGACCCGGGTGACCTTGCCGGCCGGGATGCCGGCCTTGGCGAGGGCCTTGAGCAGCAGGTACTCGCCGGTGCCGCCCTGGTTGACGGCGACCTTCTTCCCCACGAGGTCGGCCACCGAGCCGATGTCCGACCCGTTCCTGACGAGGATCCCCTCCCCCGCGGCGTCCGGGTCGACGGCGGTGAAGAACTTGAAGCCGGGCCGCTGGGCGAGCGAGGTGATGCCGGAGGTGATGGAGCCCGTGGCGATGTCCAGCTGGTCCGCGTTCATCGCCTGGGCGGCAGGGGCGAACGGGCCCGCGCTGCCGGTCCACCGGACCTTGGCACCGGCCTTGGCCAGCGCCTTGTCGAGACTGCCGTCCTTCTTGCCGAGGGCGAGCACCCCGGAGTTTCCGGGGTCGGGGATGCGGACGGTCACCGTGGCCTTCGAACCCCCCGCGGCACTGTCGGCCCCGGACGTGCCGCAGGCGGTGAGGGCGACGAGCGCCGAGACCGTGAGGAGCGCCGGAACGGCGGTGGTGCGCAGTGGTCGGGCGAGAATCATGACGAGGGTTCCTCTGGGCTCAGGGGTGCGGGGGCGCGGCGTACCAGGGCGGCGGCGCGGCGCAGCGGTTCGGGGTCGGCCCAGGCCGCCACGTCGACGGGTTCGGGCAGGAAGCCGTGGGCGCGCAGCCCGGCCTCCTGTGCGGCGAGCAGGGCGAGACGTTCGGCGGACAGGTCGGGGTGGAGGGCCAGATGGGTGCCGGGCCGGTAGGCGCCGGCCACTCCGTCGGCGCCCGCCCCGGTCTCGGCGCCGAGGATGCGCCGGACCTCCTCGGGCTGCCCGGCGGCCCAGTCGGCCGCCCTCAGCAGGACGGCGAGGAAGCGGTCGACGAGGTCGGGGTGTTCGTCCAGGAGCTGCTGGTGGACGGTGATGGGGCGCGGGGTGCCGTTGTTGACGCGGAAGCGCCGGCCGGGCAGTTCGTCGAGTTCGACGGCCACGTCGGCGCCGGCCCGGCGGGCCGCCTCGACGGCCACCGCGCCCTTCACGTACACGGCGTCGACGTCGCCGCGCCGCAGCGCCGCGAGTTCGGCCGCCCACTGGCCCTCGTGCCCGGCGGCGGGTACGTCGGCGAACGAGGCGTCGTCCAGGGCGAGTCCGGCGGAGGCGAGCGCCCCCTCGAAGCCTCGCAGGGCCATGGCCCGCCAGAAGTCGATGGCGATGTCGTGCTTCGGCACGGCGAGGCGCAGCCCGCGAAGCGCGGCGGCGCCACGGATCCCGGAGCCGGGCGCGACCAGGACGGCCTGCCGCTCCTCGATCCAGGTGAGTCCGACCAGCCGGGTGCGCTCGCCTCGTGAACGGGCCCACAGGGCGGGCACGTTGCCGCCCTCCCGGAAGAGGCCGGGCAGGGCGTGGGTGTAGTGCGCGGCGCGGTCGGCGTCCGGGGAGGCGTCCTGGAGGGAGCGGACGGAGATGCCGTCGGCGGCGAACTCGTCCGTGAGCCACCGCCGGTCGGCGGCGATGCCGGTGGCGGTGGGAACGGGACAGCGGGTGAACCAGAGGGTGCGGGGCAGGACGGCAGACGTCATGGGGTCTTCCCGGGGATCGGCGGAGCAGGAGGTCGGCCGACGGGCACGGCGCATGCGTCCCGAAGCCGGGAGGCGCGTGCGGCAGGGGCCCGTGAGGCGTCCGTGGGACGCGTCAGGCGTGAAGAGGGAAAGCGTGCGGGGAGGGTCAGCGACAGGCGGCGCTGGAGACGCGGGCCAGGTCGATGTGACGGCGCAGCGTGAGGGCGAGCAGGACCGGAGCGGTGCGGTCGGGTTGCGCGGATCGGCGGCCGGCCACGGCACTGCTCCCTTCGGCTCGTCGGTGGTGAGGGCTGCAGCGTGCCACGGGGTGTCACCCGTACACAACTCGCTTCCCATGATGTGGGATTGGGTATGAACGGCATGTTTCACCAGCCGGTTCGGGGCCGGGCCAGCTCCCGTAATGTGGCATGGTCGGGCCCCGCATCCCCACGAGCGGAGAGTGAACCCCATGACCGAGTCCGCAGCGGTACGCGCTCCCGGTGGGGCGCAGGCGGTACAGCGCGCCCTGGACGTCCTGCACTGTTTCCACGACAACGGCCCCGATCTGAGCGCCTCCGATCTGGCCCGCCGTCTCGCGCTGTCGGTCTCCACGGCTCACCGGCTGGCGCGCACCCTGCTGGGTGCCGGGTTCCTGGAGCAGGACGCCAGGACGTCCCGTTACCGGCTGGGGCCCGCCGTGACCGAGCTGGGCCGGCTCTCCTACCACCAGCGCGGTCTGCATCTGGCCGCCCCCGAGCTGGCCGATCTCGCCGAGCGCACGGGCGCCACCGCCGACCTGGCGCTGCGCAGCGGGCCGCACGCGGTGATCGTCGCGGGCGGTTCGGTGACCCCCAAGGTGGGGCTGCGCCGGCCGCTGCACTCCACGGCTCTGGGCAAGGTGCTGCTGGCCTGGGCGAGGCCGGGCGACGGCGGACCCTCCTCGCTGCCGCCGCTGCCCGCCTTCACCGACCGGACGATCGTGGAACCGGCGGCCCTGGAGGCGGAGCTGGCCCGGGTGCGGTCCGACGCCTACGCCGTCAACGACGGCGAGTCGGCCCACGGGGTGCGGACCCTGGCGGTGCCCGTGCTGGACGGTGCCGGGTACGCCCGTTTCGCCCTGGCGGTACGGGCCACCCCGTCCGTGATCACCGACGAGCGCGGCGACTGGTTCCTGGCGCAGGCGCGTTCCTGCGCACGGGCGCTGGAGGTGCTGCTGCTGTCGCCGGCGGAGCGTCGGCCGCCCGCGCCCTGAGCCGTCCGGCGGGCCACGTCGTCAGTCGCGCATGGGACGATATGAGTCGCTCCGGGCGGAAGCCGGGCGCAGCGGCAAGGCGGCGGGGACAGAAGGTACGACATGACTGAGGCCGGGTCCAGGGAGGGCGGGGCGCCGACCGGGCGGGCGGCCCGGGAACTGCTGGCGCGGGCCGATGGGCTGCTCGAAGCGGCGCGCGGTGTCCTGGCGGATCACACCCGCGCGGTCGGCGCCGTGCGCACCGCGCTGGACCCGCTCCTCGACGCCCTGGTCCGCAAGGAGCTGTCGGCCATCCCGGTGTCCCGGCTCAAGGACGTCACCGAGGGCCGGCTGCGCCTCGGCGCGGTCGAGCAGGCCGGGTTCACGACGGTGGAACAGGTGTACGGGGCAGGCCGGTACGAGCTCCGCCAGATTCCCGGCGTCGGTGCGCAGACGGCGGACCAGACCCTGGCCGCCGCGGGTCAGATCGCGCACGCGGTGCGGGACACGGTCGCCCTGCGGATAGACGTGGACGCCCCGGCCGCGGGCACGACGGCCCTGGTCACCGCGTTGTACCGGCTGGTCGAGGCCGGGCCGGACGTGCGGCGGGCCGTGGACGGGGCCCGGCGGCTGGCCACCGGTCTGGAGCCGCTGCTGGCCGCTGCCGGACCGGCCCGGGGCCGGTTGCGGATGGTCTTCACCCGGCGGGAGGCCCGGGCGGGGGTGCTGGAAGCCGTCGCCTCCGTGCGGGCGGCCGTCGCCGATGCGGTGGAGCGCGGACTTCCTCCGCTCTTCGCCCAGGTGTCGGTGGACCTGCTGCGGGATCCCGGGTCCGATGTCGCCGCCTGGGTCGACTTCGAGCTGCGGTCAGCGGAGTACTACAGCCTGCTGGCGGAGATGTCGGGCACGGGCCCCGACCGGGACGCGGCCGAAGGGTTCCTGCCGTCCGGGATCGCCGACCGGGTCCGCGGGCTGCGGCTGGACGACGCCCGGCTGCGGGTCTCGCTGCGCGGTTACCAGTCCTTCGGCGCGCGCTTCGCGCTCGCGCAGAAACGGGTGATCCTCGGGGATGAGATGGGGCTCGGCAAGACCGTCCAGGCCATCGCCGCGCTGGCCCATCTCGCGGCGCGCGGGGAGACGCACTTCCTGGTGGTGTGCCCCGCGAGCGTGCTGATCAACTGGACGCGGGAGGTGCGTGCCCGCTCCACGCTGCGACCGCTGCCGGTGCACGGTCCGGAGCGGCAGGGGGCGTTCGCCGAGTGGCGCGAGAGCGGCGGGGTCGCGCTGACCACCTTCGACGCCCTGCACACGCTGCCCGGCGCGGGCGAGAGCGGGGTGCGGCCCGGCATGCTCGTCGTCGACGAGGCGCACTACGTGAAGAATCCGGCCACCCGCCGCGCCCGCGCCGTGTCCGGCTGGTCGGAGGGGACCGAGCACGTGCTCTTCCTCACCGGCACACCCATGGAGAACCGGGTGGAGGAGTTCCGCAGTCTGGTCCGCCATCTCCAGCCCGAACTGGCGCCGTCCGTCAGCACCACGCACGGCGTCGCCGGCTCGCACGCCTTCCGCCGGGCCGTCGCCCCCGCCTATCTGCGCCGCAACCAGCAGGACGTGCTCACCGAACTCCCCGCGCTCGTGCAGGTCGACGAGTGGGAGGAGTTCAGCGAGGCCGATCAGCAGGCGTACCACGAGGCGGTGGCCGACGGGCATTTCATGCGGATGCGCCGGGCCGCGTACGCGTGCCCGGCCACGTCCGCGAAGCTGAACCGGCTGCGCGAACTCGTCGCGGAAGCCGAGGACAACGGCCTGAAGGTCGTCGTGTTCTCCTACTTCCGCGAGGTGCTGGACACGGTCCGCCAGTCCCTCGGGGAAGGCGTGTTCGGCCCGCTGTCCGGAAGCGTGCCGGCCCCGCGGCGCCAGCGGCTGATCGACGGTTTCGCCGCGGCCGACGGTCACGCGGTGCTGCTCAGCCAGATCCAGGCGGGCGGGATCGGGCTGAACATGCAGGCCGCCTCGGTCGTCATCCTCTGCGAACCGCAGATCAAGCCAACGATGGAGCACCAGGCCGTGGCCCGGGCGCACCGGATGGGCCAGATACGCACGGTCCAGGTGCACCGGCTCCTCGCGGCGGACAGCGTCGACCAGCGGATGCTGGACATCCTGGCCCGCAAGGAGCGGTTGTTCGACGCGTACGCACGGCGCAGCGACGTCGCCGAGACGACGCCGGACGCCGTGGACGTGTCGGACGGTTCGCTGGCCCGCCGCATCGTCGAGGAGGAACAGCAGCGCCTCGCCGCGGCGGCGGACAGCCCTTAGGGCCTCTTGTCCGGATCATGCCGGGCTCGCGGGGCCGGGCGCCGTGACCCCGGCCGTGATCCTCTGCCGGCGCCTAGTGGCCTTCGTGCGCCGACTCCTTCGCCGAGGCTTTCGCCTCCGGCGCCGACGGCATGGCGTGTCCGTCGTGCCCCGGCACCGTCCCGTCCGCCTTGGCGACCAGCAGCATTCCGGCCATGCCCATGTCGGAGTGGCTCTGCACATGGCAGTGGTACATCCAGGCCCCGGCGCCCACGTGCTCACCCGCGATGACCTGGAAGCCGAAGGAGTCCGCAGGCCCGACGATCTTCGTGTCGATGACCCGGCTGGGGTCGTCGGGCCCGGTGAGCAGGCCCGTGCGGTTGTCCGCCCAGCGGTGACCGTGGATGTGGAAGGTGTGGTAGTACTCGCCGTGCGTGATCATGACGACTTCGAGCCGGTCCCCCACCGTGGCCTCGAAGTCGGGGCTCTTGTCGGCGGGCTGGTTGTTGATCGTCATGTCGTTGAAGACGATCGTGATGGTCTTGTCGGGCAGGATGTCGCCCTTGCGCCGGACGATCACCGGCCCGTACAGCCCCTTGCGGATGCCACCCGTGCCGTGATCCGTCCCGACGACGTGGTCGTGGTAGTGCCAGTAGCCCGCGCTGCCCGGCTGCCAGGTGCCGTCCTTGCGCCGGCCCGGGGCGTGGGTGCGCCAGGTGTACGTACGGGTCTCGCCCGGTTCGACGATGCTCCGGTTCATCCGGGTGCCGTCGCTCGCGATGTCGTAGTCGACGCCGTGCGCGTGGAGGCTGGCCGCCACGTCCATGGTGTTCTCGAACTCGATGTGCAGGGTGTCGCCCTCGTTGATCTCGATCAGCGGTCCGGGGACCGACGCCTTGCCCTTCTCGAACCCGTAGCCCATCCGGCCGTCCGCCAGTTTCTCCGCGTACAGCTTGAGATGGCGGACCACGCCGCCGGCGGGCGCCGTCCGGGGTGGGTTCTCCGCCGAGGTGGCCTCGATCGCGCCGAGGGACAACGATGTCACCCCGGTCGCAGCCGCCACCCCACCGCCCATCAGAACCCGCCGGTTGAAGCTCCTTCGGTTCATGTCGAACTCCCCACTGTGGGATGGATGTTGCGGAGATCGGGCCACACGGTAGCCCGGGGAGCTTCGTTTATCCACACTAAGGACAAAGTTGGTGTCATTGCTGCCATAGCTATTGGCGAGTCGCGAAAAGAGGTCTAGCTTCATGCGCTGTTGCAGTGACCGAAGCTGTTGCAGCGACCAAAGAGGGGTGGGTGACCACATGCAGCGCACACCACATCACAGGTCCGGATCACGACGCGGGCTTGCGGCGGCCGTGGCGGCCGGCGCATTGACCGCGTCCCTGCTCGGCGGCAACGCCGCCAGCGCCGGAACGAATCCCGGCGCGCCGGAGTCCATGGCGACAACGTTGTCCCTGCCGTCGCCACCGGGCGGCGCCAACGTCAAGGTGCTCGTCTTCCACGCCTCCGCCACCGAGGAGTCCCCGACGGTCGACGCCGGGATCGCGGCGATCGAGAAGATCGGGCTCAGCGGGCCGGAGGCGGGCAGATTCAGGACGGTGGCCACCGACGACGCCTCCGTCTTCACCAACGGCAAGCAGCTCGGGAAGTACAACGCCGTCGTCTTCCTGACGGGTGGCGGCGATGTGCTGGACCCGGAGCAGGAGGCCGGTCTCGAGGCGTACATGGAGGCCGGCGGAGGCTTCCTCGGCATCCATGACGCGGCGCGCACCGAGCCGTACTCGGACTGGTTCACCGGACTGGTCGGAGCGCGTCCGGCGGCCGGCAGCCCGACCTCCGTACAGCGTGCGACGGTGGAGATCGGCGACCGGCAGCATCCGGCGACGAAGAACCTGCCGCTGGAGTGGAAGCGTCCGGACAAGTGGCTGAACTGGAAGGACAATCCGTCCGGGGACGTCCACACCGTGGCCCGGGTCCGGGAGATCACGTACAAGCCGGGCACGAGCGCCAACGGCTGGGACCACCCGGTCTCCTGGTGCCGCGACTACGACGGCGGCCGGTCCTTCTACACCGCCATGGGCGGCACCGTCGACAGCTTCGCCGAGGCGGACTTCCGCGACCACCTGCGCGGCGCGCTCGACTGGACGACCCGGATCTCGCAGGCCGACTGCAAGGCGACGATCACCTCCAACTACACGGCGGAGCGGGTCACTCAGCCCAACCAGCCCGGCAAGAACGACCAGATCGGCGAGCCGCACGGCCTGGTGACCGCCCCCGACGGGCGCGTCCTGTACATCGGCCGGGGCGGCGCGGACAGCAGCGTCCCGATCGTCACCGACTGGGCCGACCCGAACGTCGGCAAGGGTCTGGGCCAGATCCACGTCTACGACCCGAAGACCAGGAAGGTCACTCTCGCCGGTGAGCTGACGGTCTTCGGCAACAAGGGCGGCGGCGACGAGACGGTCAAGGTCGAGGAGGGTCTGCTCGGCATCGAGCTCGACCCGGACTTCGAGAAGAACGGCTGGGTGTATCTGCACTACACGCCCCACGACAAGCTCGACCGCGACAAGCAGATGGCGGTCCGCCAGGTCTCCCGTTTCACCCTCGACCTGACCACGGACAAGCTGGATCTGTCCTCCGAGAAGGTGCTGCTCCAGTGGCCGGTCCAGGTCCACAGCTGCTGCCACGCCGGCGGCGGCATGGCGTGGGACTCCAAGGGCAACCTGTACATCGCGACCGGTGACAACAACTCCTCCGGTTTCAGCGACGGTTACTCGGGCAACAACCCGCAGCCCAACTACAAGGGCGTCTCGTTCGCCGACGCCCGCCGGACCGCGGGCAACACGAACAACCTCAACGGGAAGATCCTGCGGATCCACCCCGAGGACGACGGCACGTACACGCTGCCGGCCGGCAACCTCTTCACGGGCAAGGAGCCGGACGAGGGCGGCGGCAAGACCCGCGGCGAGATCTATGTGATGGGCGTGCGCAACCCGGCCCGGATCTCGGTCGACAAGTCGACCGACACGCTGTACGCGGGCTGGGTCGGTCCCGACGCGGGCGCCCCGAGCACCACCTGGGGTCCGGCCAAGTACGACACGTTCGCCGCGATCACCCAGGCGGGCAACCACGGCTGGCCGTACTGCATGGGCAACAAGCAGCCCTACCGGGACCGCAATCTGCCCGATCCCACCAAGCCGCTCGGCTGGTACGACTGCGACCACCCCAGGAACGAGTCGCCGAACAACGACGGTCTCGTGAAGCTGCCGCCGGTCACCTCCAACACCATCTGGTACTCGCCCCAGGGCGGTGGCGTGGACTACCCCCGCGACGCCAACGGCATCCCGAGCTACAAGGTCGAGGACCAGAAGGAACTCCTGCCCTGGCTCAAGGGCGGCGGCCAGGCCACCATGAACGGCCCGGTCTACCGGTACGACGCGGCGAGCACCAGCGCCGACAAGTGGCCGTCGTACTGGGACGGCAAGTGGTTCGTCGGTGACTTCTACGACGACACCCAGCCGCGGCACGCCGTGCTCACCGACCCGAGGACGGTCGGCAAGGGCGGTCTGCCCACGCACGCCGAGTCGCTCAAGAAGATCATCCCGGTGGGCTCGGACGGCATCCGCAATCTGATGGACTGGAAGTTCGCCCCGGACGGTTCGCTGTACGTCCTGGACTACGGGCGCGGCTTCTTCACCTCCGACTCCAAGTCCGCGCTGTGGCGTGTGACGTACAAGGGCGGCGGAGCGACCCCGGCCGTCAAGGACCTGGCCAGGAAGGCGGCAGTGCAGTGAGCCACCGTTCGATCTTCTCCCGAAGGCGGCTGAGGCCCGCGAGGCTGTGGCTCGCGCTGCTGGGGTCGTTCCTGATGGTGCTGGGGCTGACGTCGACGGCGGCGTACGGCCGTACGGCGGCGCCGGCGGACGCGGCGGCCGACCAGGTGCTGACCTGGACGGCGGGCAACCCCATCGACCACTACCTCTCGGCACCGAAGACGGCGGTGGCCGGCAAGGCGACCATCGTCTTCGAGAACAGTGAGGCGACCGGCAACACCACGGGTATGCCGCACACGCTGACCTTCAGCGTGTCGGACCCGGAGTTCAACAACGACGTCCCGCTGAACCTGCTGGCCAACCCGGGCGACGACCAGGGCGGCAAGCAGACGGCGGAGGTCACCCTCTCCCCCGGCCGGTACTTCTACCACTGCACGATGCCGGGGCACGAGGCGATGCAGGGCATCCTGACCGTGACCGAAGGGGGCGGCGGTGAGGACACCACCGCGCCCGAGACCTCGGCGAAGGTCGACGGCGACAAGAACGCCGACGGCGCGTACATCGGCCAGGCCACCGTCACCCTCGCCGCCACCGACGAGGGTTCGGGCGTCGACACCGTCGAGTACGCGGTCGGGGCGGACGGCGCCTGGCAGCCGTACACCGTGCCGGTCGTCGTGAACGAGGTCGGCTCGCACGCCATCCGGTACCGCGCCACCGACAAGGCGGGCAACGCGGCCGCGGAGAAGACGGCCGAGTTCGCGGTCGCCGCTCCGCCGACGGACGACACGACGGCACCCGAGACCTCGGCGACCGTGTCCGGGGAGAAGGACGACCAGGGCCGGTACCTGGGCATGGCGACCGTCACCGTCACCGCGTCCGACACGGGTTCGGGCGTCAACACCATCGAGTACGCGGTCGGGGCGGACGGTGCCTGGCAGGCGTACGCCGGTCCCGTGATGGTCCACGCGGTGGGGGCGCAGAAGGTCCGCTACCGCGCCACCGACAGGGCGGGCAACGCGGCCGCGGAGAAGGCGGTGGACTTCACCGTCGTCGAGCCGCCGACCGAGGACACGACGGCACCCGAGACGTCCGCGAAGGCCGAGGGCGACAAGAACTCGGACGGCGCCTACCTCACCAGTGCCAAGGTGACGGTCACCGCGACCGACGCCGGCAGCGGGGTGGACAAGATCGAGTACTCGCTGGACGGCGGCCCGTACCTCGCGTACACGGCCACCGTCATCGTCGACCGGATCGGCTACCACACGGTCGCCCATCGGGCCACGGACAAGGCGGGCAACACGTCCGAGGCGCGGCAGGTGTCGTTCACCGTCGCCCGGAGCGGCGGCGTACCGGCGCCCAACTGCCCGGAGTTCGACGAGCGGCTCACCGTCATCGTGGGCACCGTCGACACCGGGGTCCCCAACCGCATCACCGGGAACCGCTGCACCATCAACGAGCTGATCGAGGACGAGAAGGACTGGTCGTCGCACGCGCTGTTCCTCAAGCACGTCGACAAGGTCCTCGACAAGCTGCTCGCCGCCGGGGTGATCGACGCCCGCGAGCACAAGAAGATCTACCGGGCGGCCAAGCAGTCCGGCATCGGCAAGCCGGGCCAGGACGAGGGCTACACCAAGCTCTTCGACGGCACGGCCGCCTCGCTCGCCAAGTGGCAGCAGGTGGGTGGCGGGCAGTTCGCGCTCAACGAGGCGGACAGCGCGATCACCAGTTCCACCACGGTGGACGGCATGGGCATGCTGTGGTTCCCGGGCCGCCAGTACGGGGACTTCTCGCTGAAGCTCCAGTGGCGGGACGACGCCCCCGGCACGGGCAACGCCAACGGCGGCGTGTTCGTACGCTTCCCGAACGTCCACGACAATCCGGAGGAGCCGAATCCGGAGTGGGTCGCCATCAAGTACGGCCATGAGATCCAGGTCAACGACCGGCCGGACGGCGACATGTACAAGACGGGTTCCGTGTACGGGTTCGACCGGGTGGGTCTCGCGGGTGCCGGGGTCACGCCCAAGGGGACCTGGAACGACTACGAGATCCGGGTGGTGGACCAGCACTACTCGATCTACCGCAACGGTGTCCTGCTCAACGAGTTCGACAACACCGGCGGCCAGCTCTTCGAGCCGCCCCGGGGTGACGACCCGGGTACCGACGGCCGGCGGTACGCCTCCGGTTACATCGGGCTCCAGGTCCACAGCACCTCGGACGTGATCTCCTACCGGGACATCCGGATCAAGGAGCTGTAGCCGTACCGTTCGGCATCAGGTGGCCGCGGCCGCATGCTCGGGCATGCGGTCGCGGCCTCCGGGGTGCCGGTGGCGCCACACCCAGAAAACCGTGATGGAGACCAGGCACCAGACCGCGAGCACCAGGAAGGGAAAGAGCTTCTGGTGGCCCTGGTAGTAGACGGCGGTGTGCTGCGCGTTGACGGAGGCGCCCGGCGGCAGCCAGCGTCCGATGTGCCCGAGCAGGGAGGGCAGCAGCGGCCAGGACACGGCCCCGCCGGAGGACGGGTTGCCCAGCAGTACCATCACGCCCCAGGTCGGGAGCATGGCCCAGCGCCCCATCAGGGTGTTGAACATGGTGAAGACCATGCCCGAGGTGAACATCGTGAACGCCAGGATCAGCCAGGACTCGGCGAAGGGCAGATCGACGGCGCCCAGCAGCCAGTCCACCACCGCCGCGATGGCGAAGGCGCCCAGCAGCGAGTAGGCGACGGTGAACGCGATCCGCTCCAGGGGGATCAGGCTCCTGGCGTGCACGCTCAGCTGGATGGAGCCGACGAAGCCCACGATCACGGCGGCGAGCGAGATGTAGAAGAGCGCGAGCCCTCGGGGGTCGCCCTTCTGGAGCGGCTTGACGTCCACGACGGCGACCGGGATACCCAGCCGGTCCCCCACCTTCACAGCGGATTCGGCGAGCAGCTGGGCGACGGCGGCGCCGGAGGCGCTCGCCACGTCGAGCTCCACCCCGCGGCTGCCCGAGCGCACGATCGTGAAGACCTCCTGCTCCTCCAGCGCCTCACGCGCCGCGGCCGGCGTCCGGTAGACGTGGATGACGAGCGAGGCGTCGAGGGCCTGGTCCATCGCGGCGACGAACTCCTTGCCGCGGGCCGTGTCCGGCTGGCTGACCACGGCGGCCGGAATCCGGTGGGGGGTCGGATTGGCCATCGCATACGTGTACGAGCCGGCGAAGAGCCCCGCGGCCGCGGCGAGGATGAACAGCAGGACCGTCGCCGGGAAGTAGGGCGACTCCTTGAACGCCGCCCACTTCTCGCCCCTGGTCAGCGGCCTGCCGTGCGCCCCGTGGGGCGCCCCGTGAGGTCCCTCGGGCCGCGCCTCGGGCTCCTGGCCGGATGTGCTCATGCGCCACTGCCCTCGTCGTGGCGGGCGCGGCTGGGCTGCACGCGTTTCGGTTCGCCCGGCATCTTCGGGTACTCCGGCGGGTAGGGCAGGTCGCCCGGGCCGCCGTCGCTCTCGTGGCGGTCGGCGAGCTCCAGCAGCGAGTCGAGCCGGAAGGCCTCCTGGTCCATGTCCTCGTGCACGTCGCCCAGTTCCGCGTAGCGCACGGGCATGGTCCGGATGTCGAAGTCGCGCGGCTCGGCGTCGTCGATCTCGTCCCAGCGCAGCGGCGCGGAGACCGGGGCGTGCGGGCGGGGGCGTACCGAGTAGGCGGAGGCGATCGTGCGGTCCCTGGCCGTCTGGTTGTAGTCGACGAAGATCCGCTCCCCGCGCTCCTCCTTCCACCAGGCGGTCGTCACCCGGTCGGGCATCCGGCTCTCCAGCTCGCGTCCCACCGCGATGGCCGCCCGCCGGACCTCGGTGAACGTCCAGCGGGCCTCGATGGGCACGAAGACGTGGATGCCCCGGCCGCCGGACGTCTTGGGCCAGCCGCGAAGTCCGTGCTCGTCCAGGACCGCACGCAGCTCGTGGGCGGCCCGGACGGCGTCGGAGTAGTCGGTGCCGGGCTGCGGGTCCAGGTCGATGCGCAGCTCGTCGGGGTGGTCGGTGTCTCCGCCGCGGACCGGCCAGGGATGGAAGGTGAGCGTCCCCAGGTTGGCGGCCCAGACGACGGCGGCGATCTCGGTGGGGCACATCTCGCGGGCGGACCGGCCGCTGGGAAAGGAGATCTCGGTCGTGGGGATCCATTCGGGAAGGTTCTTCGGGGCGCGCTTCTGGTAGAAGAACTCGCCCTCGACCCCGTCCACGAAGCGCTGGAGCGTGGTGGGCCGGTTGCGCAGGGCACGCAGGATCCCGGGTCCCACGGCCAGGAAGTACTCGGCCACGTCCCGCTTCGTGTAGCCCTTCTCCGGGAAGTAGATCTTGTCCGGATTGGACAGCCGTACGGCCCGTCCCGCCGCTTCCAGCTCCACCGCTTTGCCCGCTGCTGCCATGTCGGCCACGGTAGGCGGGGCACACATATGCCGCATATCGGAAGACTCCGGTCGCCACACGGTTCAGAATCGGGACATGGACCTGCCGGTGATGCCGCCCGTGAAGCCGATGCTCGCGAAGTCCGTGAAGCGGATCCCGCCCGGCATGAGCTACGAGGCGAAGTGGGACGGCTTCCGGGCGATCGTGCACCGGGACGGCGACGAGGTGGTGATCGGCAGCCGTACCGGCAAGCCTCTGACCCGCTACTTCCCCGAAGTGGTCGCCGCGGTCCGGGAGAATCTTCCGCCGCGCTGTGTCGTCGACGGCGAGATCGTGGTGGCGTACGACGGCCGGCTGGACTTCGACCGGCTGAGCGAGCGCATCCACCCCGCCGACTCCCGGGTACGGCTGCTGGCCGGGCAGACCCCGGCGAGCCTGGTCGTCTTCGATCTCCTCGCGCTGGGCGACGACTCGCTCCTGGGCACCCTGCAGTCGGACCGGCGGACGGTGCTGGAGGCCGCGCTCGCCGATGCCTCACCACCGGTCCATCTCGCTCCGTCGACCACCGATCCGGCCGTGGCGCAGGAGTGGTTCGAGCAGTACGAGGGCGCGGGCCTGGACGGGGTCGTCGCCAAGCCGCTCGATCTGCCGTACCGGCCGGACACCCGCGCCATGTACAAGATCAAGCACGAGCGCACCGCGGACTGCGTGGTGGCGGGGTACCGCTTCCACAAGAGCGGCCCGGTCGTCGGCTCACTGCTGCTCGGGCTCCACGACGACCAGGGCACTCTGCAGCACGTGGGCGTCTGCGCGGCCTTCCCGATGAAGCGCCGCGCCGAGCTGGTCACCGAGCTGGAGCCCCTGGTGACCGATGTCGCAGGGCATCCGTGGGGTTCGTGGGCGGACGCCGAGGCGCACGCGGGCTCCCGGATGCCCGGCGCCCCGAGCCGCTGGTCGGGGAAGAAGGACATGTCCTGGGTGGCGCTGCGTCCGGAGCGGGTCTGCGAGGTGGCGTACGACCACATGGAGGGCGACCGGTTCCGGCACACGACCCAGTTCCGCCGGTGGCGGCCGGACCGCACCCCCGACAGCTGCACCTACGCGCAGCTGGAAGAGGTGGTGCGGTACGACCTGGCCGAGGTGCTGTCGGCGGGCGGCTGAGGCCACCGCACGCCGGTGCTCAGTCCGCGGTCGGTGGCACCGATGCCGTGGAGCACGGCTCCTCGGTGTCCGTCGGATCGGGCTCGGGCGTCTGTGTGGGGTCCGTCGTCTCCGTCGGGTCCGGGGACGCCGGGTCCGTCGGGCAGCCGGGCTCGCCGGGGTCGGGCGGCGTGGTGCCGGGGTCGGGCGTGGCGCCCGGGTCGGGAGTCGTCGTCGGGCCGGGGTCGGGGGATCCGGTGTCGGTGGGGTCGGGCGTGGTGCCCGGATCCGGGGAACCGCCGGGGTCCGGGGAGCCCGTGTCGCCCGGCGACGGGCTCGTGCCCGGGCCGACGGTGCCCGGCGCGGTGGGGCGCGTGGAGTGGCTGGGCTGTGGGCCGATCTCGATGCCGCCACCACTGTCGCCGTCGCCGCCCCCGCCCGGCCCGCCGACGGGACGCCTGGCCTCGTTCGGGCTGCCGGCGCCGGGGCTCCTGGGCACCGTTCCCTGGCCGTCGGGCACCACGTGGACGCCGTTGCGGTAGAACGACAGCCACAGGAGCACGGTGCGCAGATAGGTGTCCGAGTGGTTGTAGCTGAGGATCGCCCGGTCCAGGTCGGCGCGCACCGCCAGATCGCGGGTTCCGGCGCAGAGATAGGCTCCGGCGGCCAGGGAAGCGTCGTAGATGTTGCCCGGGTCCCTGCGTCCGTCGCCGTTGCCGTCCTTCGCCCAGTTCGCCCAGGTCGACGGGATGAACTGCATCGGGCCGACCGCCCGGTCGTAGGTCCTGTCCCCGTCGTACGCGCCGCCGTCCGTGTCGGGGATGTTCGCGAACCCGGCGCCGTTGAGCACCGGTCCCAGGATCGGGGAGAGCGTCGTGCCGTGGCGGTCGACCCGTCCGCCGGCCGCGTGCCCGGACTCGACCTTGCCGATCGCCGCCAGTAACTGCCACGGCAGCCGGCAGCCCGGGTCACTGCTCCTCAGCGAGCTCTCCGCCTTGCGGTACGCGGCGAGCACCGTGGAAGGGATTCCCGCCTCGGCCCAGGACTGGACGGCGGCCTTGCTCTGCTTGACGCCGGGCTCGGGCGGCTCGGGGCTCTTCAGGGGCGGGAGTTCGGTGTGGTAGGAGTCGTCGTTGGTCACCTGCGACCACGTGACCTCGTCCGTCTCCGTGTTCTGCCGCTGCGCCTCGTCGTGCGCGACGAGCCCCGGTGCCTGGGACGCGGTGAGCGCTGCCATCGCGGCGACGGCGGCTGCGGTGCCGCCGATTCCGCGGCGCATGGTGCCGTTGAACCTCATGCGTGCTCTCCTCTCCCCGGATCACCGGGTGAACGTATCGATGGCCGATATCCGCCAGCTGCCGCCCCGGCGCACAGCGTCCACGGTGAACATGGCCGCGGCGTAGGTGGTCTCCTGCGACTTGCCCGTACGGGTGTTGCTCTGGTCGGCGAAGATGATCAGCCGGGCGCGGTCGCCGTCGAGCAGCTCCACCCCGCTCTCGGTGACGGTCGTGGTGAGCACGAGCTTCTGCTTCGGCGCCTGCGCCCGTACCTCGGCGAGCATGTCCTCGTGCTGCTGAACGGCCTTGCCCGTCAGGTACTTCTTCACCGCGGCGTCGGCCTTGGCGGGCGAGGCGTAGTTGTACGAGAACACCGCGCCGACTGCCTCGGTGACCTGCCCCTTCACCTCGCTGGTGCGGGCGATGTCGGTGAGCGCGGTGTTCTGCCGGCTCGGTTCGTCGTTCAGGGCGGCGGCCGAGGTGAACGCCCAGGCCGCGAAGGCGCCGAGGAGGACGGTGAGGGCGCAGAGCACGGCGGGCAGGGTGATGCGGAGACGGTCGCGGGGACGGGGCGGCCGGCCGGAGGCCGGATCCTTCTCCTCCTCCTGCTCCTTCGTCTCCTCGTCCGCCTCCGGCTTCTGCTCCTTCTTCTCCTCGTCCGCCTCCGACTCCTGCTGCTCCGGTTCGTCCGGTGATTGCCCCGCGGGCGTCTCGGGGTCGACGGGCTTGCGTGCGGTCGTGGGCGTGGCGGTGCGTTCGGCGGCGACGGTGGCCAGGCGGCGCTGCCGGTTGACGAGGTGACGGGTCGTCGACATGTCCGGGGTCCTCTCGGTGCGGGGTGGGAGTCGGTGGCGTCAGCCGGCGGTGTTGCCGACGGGTGCCTGGCCGAGGGCGCTGAGCTTCCACCCTTCGGGGGTGCGCGTGAGCTGGCCCAGCATCCGGCTCTCCTTGACCGCCGGCTTGCCCTGGGGCGCGGTCACGGTCACCCGAAGCGCCACCATCACGCCCGCCTTGCCGGCCCGGTCGTCGAGCTCGGTGACCGCACCGGACAGCACCTTGGCCGTGCTGACGGTCTTCGCCTCCTGGATCTGCTTCACGAACCCGTCCCGTCCGTCGACGAGTTGCTGGTGCAGGTCCCCGGTGGTGGAGTCCTCCCAGCTGTCGAGCCCCTTGGCGAGCTGCTCGTGATCGAGCGTGTTCATGTTCTGCACGGCCTGCTCACCGGCGGCCAGCGCGTCGTCGCGGACCTGGGCGTACGCCGCCGAGTCGTCGTGCGCCGCCTGGTACCGGGCCACTCCGCCCCAGCCCGCGGCGCCGGCCGCTGCGACGGTCAGCACGATCGCTGCCGCCACCAGCGGGTTCCTCGTCATCCGTACCCGTGCCATCGCTGCCTCTCCCTGCCGTGCCTGTTGCCGTGTCGTGCGGTCGTGCGGGCGGGTGCGCTAGCGGGCGTCGATCTCCACGATCGTCCACCGGCCTTCCCGGAGTTGCGCCGTGACGGAGAGCTGCGCCGCCGCGGTGCTCGGCGCCTTGCCCTGGCGCTCGTACACCTGGTCCATGAAGACCAGGAGGTGCGCGCTGTCGTCGGTCAGCCGGGTCACCCCGGCCCGTACGACATGGGTGGTGAGGGTCAGCTTCTGGTCGGCGGCCTGTTTCTCGACCTGGCCGAAGAGCGCCGCGTACTGCTGGAGGGCCTTGCCCGCCAGCAGTTGCTGCGCGGACGCCTTGGTCGCGGCGGTGTCGCCGGGTCCGTAGGAGAAGACCTTGCCGAGGGCGTTGGTGACGTCTCCGGCGACCTGCGTGGTCCTCGCGCTGTCCGTCAGCGCCTTGTTGGAGCCCGCGGGGGTGTCGCGGAGCTGCCGGCCCGCGACGTAGAGCGCACCACCGGCGGCGAGCAGGACGACGACGAGCACTCCGGCCAGCACGCGGGGCCACCGCCGGCCGGACCCGGTTCCCGTCGGGTCACCCCCGGAGGAACCCGAACCCGAGCCCGCATCCGCACCCGCACCTGAACCGGCATCGGTGTCCGTGCCGGTGCCGGTCTCGCTCGCGCCCGCAGCGGGTCCGGGCACGACGGCTTCCCCGTCGGCCTCGACGTCCGTCTCGTCGGTCACGACGTCCGTCGTGCTCCCGCTGCCCGGCTTCATGCGCCGCCTCCTGTGCCGAGCGCCGTGAGCGCCTTGATCTTCCAGCCGTTCCCGGTCCGGACGAGCGTGGCCTCGAAGCGTTTGCGCTCGGTGCCGGCCCTTCCGGTACGCGGGGTGACCGCGACGTCGACGGTGGCGATCATCAAAGCGGTGCCCGTCCGTTCGTCGACTTCGGTGAGCGCCGCGTCGGTGACCTTTCCGCGCGCCGTGGTGCCGGACTTCCTCAGCTCGGCGGCGTCCTTCTCGCGGGTGCGCTTGAGCTGGTCGTGCAGCGGGCCGGTGGACGCGTCCAGCCAGGCGGCGAGACCGGCGTCGACGCTCGCGCCGTCCTTGCCGTCGAGGCTGTTGAGCCGGGCCAGGTCCACCCTGCCGTCGGCCAGCGCGGCGTCCCGGCTCTTGGCGTACGCCAGGTCGTCGTCGCCCCGCGCCTGCGCGTACGACCAGCCACCGAGGCCGCAGACCAGCGCGGCGACGAGCAGCACGGCCCAGCCGCTGAATGTGCGGGTACGGGAGGTCATGCGCCGCCCTCCCGTCCCAGGCCCAGCAGTCCGGCCATTCCGTCGGCTGCGGGGGCGTCGTCCGCCACCACGCCGAGCACTCCGGGCAGCCGGTCGCCCGTGCCGTCACCGAGGAGCAGCGTGCCGGGCTTCGCGGGTGCGGGCAGGGCGCCGCCCTTCGGGGCGTTCGCGGCGCCGCGGACGTTGATCCCGGTGCCGGGCGACGAAGTGCACCGGGCCTTGGCGTTGAGCGCGGGCGCGGGTGCGAGATCGAGCCCGTTGCGGTACTTCGTGGCGCCGTAGCCGGCGGTGCACGGCAGGGGTTCGAAGAAGGTGACCGACATGCCGAACCGGGCGCCGTCCCCGTCGACCGCGCTGGCACCGGCGGCCGCGACGGCCGGGAGCTTCACCAGGAGTTCCTCCAGGCCGCGCTGGCGGGTGACGGCGACGTCCGAGGTGGTGAGGAGGTTGGCGACGACGACTCCGAAGTTCGGGTCGAGGTCGCGCAGCAGCCCGCTGATCTGTCCGGTCGCGTCGGGTGCGGCGGCGATCAGTCTGCGCAGGTCGGTGTCCGAGCCCTTCAGCTGGGCGGCCAGTTCCTTCGCGCCGGAGGCGAAGCCCTTGAGCGCCTCGCCCTGTTCGGCCTGGGTGCGCAGTACGGTCTCGCCGTCGGCCATCAGCTTGGTGTTGACAGGCAGTGCCTCGTCGGCCGCCTCGACGAATTCGCTGCCGGTGTCCAGGAGGACCTGGAGGTCGTCGCCGCGTCCGGAGAACGCGGTGCCGAACTCGTCGACCACGGTGCGCAGCGACTCCAGGTCGACCGAGGAGGCCAGGTCGTTGACGCTGGTGAGGACATTGGTGACCGGCGCCGGGACGGTGGTCTCGGCCTGGTCGATGACCGAGCCGTTGGCGAGGTAGGGGCCCTCGGTACGGGTCGGCCGCAGGTCGACGTACTGCTCACCGACCGCGGAGAGGCTGGCCACGACGGCTTGCAGGTCGTCGGGGATGGAGGGCGCGGACTTCTTGATGCGCAGTTCGGCCTCCACGCCGTCGTCGGTGAGCTCGATGGGGCCGACGCGACCCACGGACACGCCGCGGTAGGTGACGTTGGAGTGGGTGAACAGGCCTCCGGTGCGCGGGAGTTGCATCTTCACGGTGTAGTAGTCGCGCATGCCGACGTAATGGCCGAGGTCGGCGTACCGCACGCCCAGATGGCCGAGCACCAGCACCGCGATGATCAGGAAGGCGATGTTCTTCAGCCGGATGGCGAGAGTGATCATCAGCTGCTCCCCTCGCTGGCCGGAGTCTCGTTGGCCGGATTCGCAGGGGCAGAGGTCGCGGGCGCCGAGGTCGCGGGCAGCGGCAGCGGCAGTCCGGCACCGGCGACCGCCTTCGCCCCGGCCGGGGGCTGCGCCTCCTCCGGTTGCAACGCCGGAATGATCTGTGTGCCGGGTGCGGCCGTCATGTCCAGATACACGTTGAGGTAGTCGCCCTTCACGCCGCGCAGCACCTCGTCCGTGAACGGGTAGGTGAGCAGCACCTGGAGCGAGTCGGGCAGGTCGTCGCCGGAGTCGGCCAGGGCCCTGAGGGTGGGGGCGATGGCCTTCAGGTCGGCGATCGTGTCCGCCTTGCTCTTGTTGATGGTGGTGACGGCGACGGTGGAGAGCGTGTCCAGGGACCGCAGCATCGTCAGGAGCGAGCCGCGCTGCTTCTCCAGGACCTTCATCCCGGGGCTGAGTCCGGTGAGGACCTTTCCGACGTCCTGCTTGCGGGTGGCGAGCGTGGTGGAGAGCCGGTTGACGCCGTCGAGCGCCGCTGTGATGTCGCCGCGGTGGTTGTCGAGGTTGGTGACGAGTGTGTCGACCCTGCGGAGCATGGACCGGACCTGCGGTTCCTGACCGGTGAGCGCCTTGTTGAGTTCGGTGGTGATGGTCTTCAGCTGGTTGATGCCGCCTCCGTTGAGGAGCATCGACAGGGCGCCGAAGACCTCCTCGACCTCCGGGTTCCGGTTGGTCCGGGTGAGCGGTATCCGGTCGCCCGAGGCGAGGGTTCCCACGGCGTTGCCGCTCGCGGGGGGCGAGAGCTGGATGTACTTCTCGCCCAGCAGGCTCGACTGCTCCAGGTGCGCGTAGGCGTTGGCGGGCAGTCTGATCTTCCCGTTGACCTTCATCGTGACCCGGGCCTGCCAGGTGTCCGGGGCCAGGGAGATCTTGGTGACGCGGCCGACGGCGACGTCGTTGACCTTCACCGAGGACTGCGGGGCGAGGCTGAGTACGTCCCCGAAGTCCGCCGTGATCTCGTACGGATGGTCGCCGAGGTCCGCGCCGCCGGGCAGCGGCACGTCCTCGATGCCCGAGAAGCCCGGGGCGCCGCATCCGGTGACGAGGAGCGTGCAGCAGAGGCCGAACGCGATCAGGGTGGATGCGCCCGTGGTCGCGAGGGCGCCGGGTCTGCGCAGGGTCCGGCTCACTGGTTCGCCCCCTTCTTGTCGTTCCTGCTGTCCCGCGTCGTGCCGTAGACGGTGCCCACGGCCGGCAGAGGCAGCGAGGGCAGCGCCTGCTGCTGTTCCGCGTCGACCGGCGAAAGCCCTTCGAGGGCGCTGGACGCGGCCAGCAGCGGACCGCCCATGCTGAGCTCGTTGAGGTTGGTCCGGCCGTTGAGTGTGCGGTGGGCCGGGTCGTACGCGTTCAGGACGTTGCCCGCCGACAGCGGCAGCGTGTCGAGCGATTCGGCCAGTGAGGCCCGCTGGTCGACGAGCGTCTGCGTGATCGGCATCAGGGCGTCGACGTTCTCCTTGAGCGCGCCCCGGTTGTCCTTGATGAACGTCTTGACCTGGCCGAGGGCGGTGCCGAGTTCCTTGAGCGCGGCCCCGAGGTTCTTCTTGTCGTCCGCCAGGAAGCCGGTGACGGAGTTCAGCTGGTCCTCGGCCGTCCGCACGTTGCTGTCGTTGTCCTTCAGCATGGTGGTGAACGTCTGGAGGTAGGACAGCGTGTCGAAGAGGTTCCCGCTGCTCCTGTCGAGGGTCTTCGTCGCCTTGCCGAACTGCTCGATGGAGTCGCCGATGTCCTTGCCGTTGCCCTTGAGGTTCTTGGCGCCGGTGTCCAGCAGCCCGGCGAAAGCCCCCTCCGCGTTCGCCCCGTCCGGGCCGAGCGCGGCGGAGATCTCGGTGATGGACTCGTAGAGCTGGTCCACCTCGACCGGTGTGGCGTTCTTCCCGGCGGGCAGTTCGGCTCCGTCGGCGAGGACCGCTCCCCCGGTGTACGCGGGGGCGAGCTGTACGTACCGGTCGGCGACGAGGCTGGGGGCGACGACGACGGCGTGCACGTCCTCGGGGACCTGGATGCCCTTGTCGACCCGCAGGACGACCTTGACGTCCTTTCCTCGTGGTTCGACCGACTCGACGGTGCCGACCTGGACACCGAGGATCCGCAGGTCGGATCCGGCGTAGATGCCGGTCGCCCGGTCGAAGTACGCGGTGACGGTCGTCGTGCCCTCTTCCTCCATGGCCATCACACCGGTGGTGGCCGCGACGGCCACGACCGCGAGGCCGGCCCCGATGCCGATGATGCGGGTGAGTCTCATCTCAGCTCCCGCCTTCCTGCTTGGGAGGCATGCATCCGGTCGCCGGCGGGGTGTTGGCGGGCAGGTAGTTCTTCGGGACGACGCCGCAGACGTAGTTGTCGAACCAGCGGCCGTTGCCGAGGGTGTTGCCGACGAGCCTGTTGTACGAGCCGGAGAGCGCGAGCACCTTGTCGAGGCTCTTGCGGTTCTTGTTCAGCACCGCGGTGACCCGGCCCAGCGCCTTGAGCGTGGGCTTCAGCTGCTTGTTGTTGTCGGTGACGAGCCCCGTGAGCTGGATGCTCAGGTCGCGGGTGCCGGTGAGCAGCAGGTGGATGGAGTCGCGGCGGGCCTGGATCTCGCCGAGGAGCAGGTTGCCGTCCTCCAGGAGGGTCTCGAAGCTGCTCTTCTTGTTGGCGAGGGTCTTGGTGAGCTGCTTGCTGCCCTTGAGGAGGGTCGCCAGCTGGGCGTCACGCTCGGACACGGTCCTGGAAAGGGCGGAGAGTCCCTTGGCGGCACTCTTCACGTTCGGCGGGGAGTCCTTGAACGTGGCGGAGATCGTCTCGAAGCTCTTGGCGAGCTGCGCGGTGTCGATCTCCTCGATGGTCTCGCCGAGCCCGTTGAAGGCCTGCGTGACGTCGTACGGGGAGGTGGTGCGGCCGGCCGTGATGCGCTCGTCCGGGTTCTGCGGCGATTCGCCGAGCGGGTCCACGGCGAGGTACTTGTCGCCGAGCAGCGTCTTGATGGCGATGCCGACGGTGCTGGCGTTGCCGATCCAGGCGTCCTTGACCTTGAAGGTGACCTTGACCTTGGCGCCTTCGAGGGAGACACCGGTGACCTTGCCGACCTTCACTCCGGCGATCCGCACCTCGTCGCCCTCGTCGAGCCCGGCGGACTCGGTGAAGTCGGCGCTGTACGTGGTGCCGTCGCCGATGAAGGGCAGGGAGTCGGCGCGGTAGGCCCCGTATCCCAGGAGGGCGAGCACGAGCAGTCCGACGATGCTGACGGCGACGGGGTTGCGGTCGCGTACGGGCTTGATTCTCATGACAGGCACCTCGGCTGGGTGATCTCGATGCCGGTGGGCGGGGTGCTGCCGTCGCTCGTCGTCACTCCGCCGACCTTGGCTTCGCAGAGGTAGAGGTTGAGCCACGAGCCGTACGAGGCGAGGCGGCTGATGGCCTCCATCTTGGCCGGGGTCCTGTCCAGGAAGTTCTCGATCTTCGGAGAGTTGTCGGCGAGCCGGTCGGAGAGCCGGCCGAGCTGCTTGATGTCCTCCTTGAGCGGCTTGCGCCCGTCCTTGAACAGGTCGGCCGTGACGGTGGTGAGCGCGCCCATCGCCGTGACGGCCTCGCCGAGCGGCTTGCGGTCGCCCGAGAATCCGGTGACGAGCGCCTGGAGGGTGTCGACCAGGTCGTTGAAGCCGGCCTCGCGGTCGTTGACGGTCTTGAGGACCGTGTTGAGGTTCTTGATCACCTCGCCGATCACCTTGTCCTTGGCCGCGACTGTGCCGGTCAGCGATCCGACGTGCTGCAGGATGCTGTCGACGGTGCCGCCCTCGCCCTGGAGCACCTGGACGATGGAGCCTGCCAGCTGGTTGACGTCGGGCGGGGAGAGCCCTTCGAAGAGCGGCTGGAAGCCGTTGAAGAGCTGGGTGAGGTCGAGGGCCGGGGTGGTGCGGGAGAGCGGGATGGTGGCGCCCGCGGTGAAGCTCTTGCCGACGGGGCCCGCACCCTGGTCGAGGTCGATGTATCGCTGGCCGACCATGTTGAGGTACTTGATCGACGCGGTCACCGACGCCGGCAGTCTGCGGCTCTTCTCCACGTTGAAGCGGACCTCGGCGAGGCGCCGGTCGGCCACCTCGACGGACTCGACCTGTCCGACCTTGACGCCGGCGATCCGGACGCTGTCGCCGACGATGAGGCCGGTCGCGTCGGTGAACCGGGCCCGGTACGAACGGGTTTCTCCGACACCGGTGTTGGCGATGGACAGCCCCAGCACCGTGGTGGCGAGGACCGTCACCAGAATGAAGACGATCGATTTCGCGAGCGGTCCCGCGAGGGAGCGGCGCTTCACTTGAGCTTCACCTCCACACCGCGGAAGGCCGGCCCGATGAGCACGCTGCTCCACTCGGGCAGGGCCTGCGGCCGGACTTTCAGTGAGGGAGCGACCAGTTCGTTGACGAGCCGGCTCTCCTGCGGGGAGTTGGGCATGCCGAGGGATGCCCCGGCCGCCGGTGCTTCTTCGGGGGCGGCCGTCTCCGGATCCGCCGTGCCGCTGTTGTCCACGGTGGTCCGGGCGTCGGCGGTCGGCACGGTGTCTCCGACATAGGGGACGGAGTAGCAGTGCGGTCCGCCGGTCGCGTTGTAGACCGGGGTGTCCTTGCCCGCCACGTACTTCCCCTTCGAGGGCACGGCCTTGATCGTGACGTGGAGCCCCGGCCGGTCGGTTCCCTTGCCGAGTGCCTTGTCCATGGCCGGCACGAACCCGGCGATGGTGCGCAGCGTGCAGGGGAACTCCGAGGAGTACTTCGCGAGGGTCTCCAGCGTCGGCCTGCCGGAGGTCGCGAGCCGGATGAGGTTGTTCTTGTTCTTCTCCAGGAACGCGGTGAGGTCCCTGGCGGATGCGGTGGTGGAGCCGTACAGGTCGGCGAGTTCTGCCTGCTGTTCTGCGACGGTTCCGCTGGTGACGGTGAAGTCGGTGAGCGCGTCCAGGACGTCGGGGGCGGCGTCCGCGTACAGCGCGCTCACCTTGACGAGCTGCTTGATGTCCTCGTTGAGCGTGGGGAGTTGCGGGTTGAACTTCTTCAGGTGGGCGTCGAGGGTGACGAGGGTGTCGCCGAGCTTCTCGCCGCGGCCCTGAAGTGCCTGGGAGACCGCGTTGAGGGTGGCGGAGAGCTTCTCCGGCTTCACCGCGGTCAGCAGCGGGAGGACGTTGTCGAGGACCTCTTCTAGTTCGAGCGCGTTGCTGGAGCGGTCCTGCGGGATGACGGCGCCGGCCCGCAGCGACTGCGCGGACGGAACGGCGGGCGGCACGAGGGCCACGAACCGTTCGCCGAACAGCGTGGTCGGCAGCATCTGCGCGGTGACGTCGGCCGGAATCCGGTCGAGCTTGTCCGGCTTGATCGCCAGGGTGAGACGGGCGCCTTCGCCGTCGGCCGCGATGGTGCGGACCTGCCCGATGACGACGCCGCGCAGCTTCACGTCGGCGTTGTCGTGCATCTCGTTGCCCACACTCGACGTCTGTACGGTGACGGTCGCGTCGTGGACGAAGTCCTTCTCGTACACGGAGACCGAGACCCAGATGAGTACGGCGGGCACGAGGAAGAACGCGACCCCGGCGGTTCTGCGGCCGGCGGTCCTCGCGGCCCTGGTGCTCCTTGTGGTCCGGGATGTCATCAGCCGGCCACCTTCACGGTCGTCGTGGCGCCCCAGATGGCGAGCGAGAGGAAGAAGTCGGTGACGCTGATCAGCACGATCGCGTTGCGCACCGAGCGGCCGACGGCCACGCCCACTCCGGCCGGTCCGCCGGTGGCGTGGTAGCCGTAGTAGCAGTGCGCGAGGATCACCATCACGCTGAAGATCAGCACCTTGAGCACCGACAGCAGGACGTCCTGCGGCGAGAGGAAGAGATTGAAGTAGTGGTCGTACGTGCCCGCGGACTGCCCGTTGAACAGGACGGTGACGTAGCGGGAGGCGACGTACGAGGAGAGCAGCCCGATCGCGTACAGCGGGATGATGGCGACGACCCCGGCGATGATGCGGGTGGTGACGAGGTAGGGCATGGAGCGCACCCCCATCGACTCCAGACCGTCGATCTCCTCGTTGATCCGCATGGCTCCGAGCTGTGCGGTGAAGCCGGCGCCGACGGTCGCGGAGAGAGCGAGGCCGGCGACGAGCGGGGCGATCTCACGGGTGTTGAAGTACGCGGAGATGAAGCCGGTGAAGGCGGCGGTGCCGATCTGGTTGAGGGCGGCGTACCCCTGGAGTCCGACGACGGTGCCGGTGGCCAGGGTCATCGCGATCATGACGCCGATGGTGCCGCCGACGACACCGAGTCCGCCGCTGCCGAAGGCGACTTCGGCGAGGAGCCGCTGCACTTCCCTGAGGTAGCGGCGCAGGGTCCGGGGGATCCAGACCAGGGCCCTTACGTAGAAGGTGAGCTGGTCACCCGACCGGTCCAGCCAGCTGAGCATCGACATCGGTCAGCTCCCCTTCGCGGGGACGATCTGGAGATAGATCGCCGTGAGGACCATGTTCACGAAGAACAGCAGCATGAAGGTGATGACGACGGACTGGTTGACCGCGTCGCCCACGCCCTTCGGTCCGCCGCGCGGGTTCAGTCCGCGGTAGGCGGCGACGATGCCGGCGATGAAGCCGAAGATCAGTGCCTTGATCTCGCTGACGTAGAGGTCCGGCAGCTGGGCCAGGGCGGAGAAGCTGGAGAGATAGGCGCCCGGGGTGCCGTCCTGCATGATCACGTTGAAGAAGTAGCCGCCGAGGGTGCCGACGACGGAGACGAGACCGTTCAGCAGGACGGCGACCAGCATGGTGGCCAGCACGCGCGGGACGACGAGGCGCTGCACGGGCGAGACGCCCATGACCTCCATCGCGTCGAGCTCCTCGCGGATCTTGCGCGAGCCGAGGTCGGCGCAGATCGCCGAGCCCGCCGCCCCGGAGACCAGCAGCGCCACGATGATCGGGCTGGCCTGCTGGATGACCGCGAGGACGCTGGCGCCGCCGGTGAACGACTGGGCGCCGAGCTGCTGGGTGAGCGAGCCGACCTGGAGGGCGATGACCGCGCCGAACGGGATGGAGACGAGGGCGGCGGGCAGGATCGTGACGCTGGCGACGAACCAGAACTGCTCGATGAACTCGCGCACCTGGAAGGGCCGTCGGAAGGTCTCGCGGCACACGGTCCCGGCCAGCGCGAACAGCCGGCCGGTCTCACGCAACGGGGCCAGCGCCTTGCTGGGACGCGGCGCCTCGGGCGCCTTCTGCGGGACCGGGGCGGGGGCCGGGGGCCGGTCCCCCGGCTGCCCCGGGGGTATCACCGGCATGGGGGCCGTCATGGGCGCCCACCGCCCGCGGCTGCCGGGCCGTAGCTGTTGAGGATGGCGGTACGGGCCGCCTCCGGCAGCTGCCCCATCATCGACATGACCCGCTCCCGGCGGCGCAGGGCGCCCTGGCGCACGGGCAGACCCGGAGAGGGCTCCAGCTGCGGGACGACGGTGCGCGGGGCGTTGGCCGAACTGATGCCCTGCCCGTAACCGTTGAGTTCCTCGGCGGCCAGGGTGGCGGCGTCCTTCTCCTCGGACATCCCGATGGGGCCTTCGCGCCGCCCCGCGAGGAACTGGGAGACGACGGGCAGATCGCTGGTGAGCAGCACCTCGCGCGGCCCGAAGGTGACGAGGTTGCGGCAGAAGAGCATGCCCATGTTGTCCGGGACGGTGGAGGCGATGTCCAGGTTGTGGGTGACGATCAGCATCGTCGCGTCGATCTGCGCGTTGAGGTCGATCAGCAGTTGCGAGATGAAGGCGGTGCGGACCGGGTCGAGTCCGGAGTCGGGTTCGTCGCAGAGGATGATCTGCGGGTCCAGCACGAGTGCGCGGGCCAGGCCGGCACGCTTGCGCATGCCGCCGGATATCTCACCGGGCAGTTTGTCCTCGGCGCCGAGGAGACCCACGATGTCGATCCGCTCCATGACGATCCGGCGGATCTCCGATTCCCGCTTGCGTGTGTGTTCACGCAGCGGGAAGGCGATGTTGTCGAAGAGGGACATCGACCCGAAGAGCGCACCGTCCTGGAACATGAGACCGAACAGCTTCCGGGTCTCCATGATCTTGCGCTCGGGGCTGTTCACCATGTCGACGCCGTTGATGAGCACCCGCCCGTGCTCGGGCTTGAGCAGGCCGATGATGGATTTGAGGAAGACGGTCTTTCCGGTGCCGGAAGGACCGAGCATCACGCTCACTTCGCCGGCGGGCAGGGTGAGGCTGACGTCCTGCCAGATGTTCTGCTTACCGAAGGATTTCGTAAGGCCTTCAACGACTACTTCGATTCCCATCGGCCCTCCCTCGACGTATCGGTGAACGAAGTCATCTGTCAGCGCTCCGGCTCTGAGAAATCCAATGGCGGCTCGTCACACATGCACCAGGAGGCGCACGTTATGTCCGTCGAAACCGCCAGGACAAGCCGTTGAACAGCGGAGATCGACGAACCATGTGCTCGATGTGGATCACTTGTCACCGAGTGACAAACCCGCTCACGGGCTTTGTCGGAATCTGCGCAAGATCTCCGGTGTGCGGATCGGGACCCCGGGTCCGTGGGGGCTGGAGCCATGGGGACCCGACAGTGGGAGCGCCGCCCCCAGGACAGAGACTTCGGAGGCTGACGCATTCCCGGCGCGGAATTCTGGTCAAGGGGGGCAGGACCTGGACTCCGCAGGCGTCGAACGAACAGCCGCGGACAGGTTTCCGTGCTGCTCACCTGGGACGCTACGGGTCGGTAACCTTCCTTCGCAATAGCGGTTCCCGAACTTTCTGCACGGCACTTCGCACGACGGGAATTCTTGTCCCCGAGTGAGTATTCGGCGCGCGAAACCTATACGAAGATGAGCCTCCCGGTCCTCGCGCGAAGTGGCCCCCGCACATGCCGCGACATGCCAAAGCCCGCCCCGACCAGGAAATCTCCTGATCGGGGCGGGCAGGGGCCTGTGCACCGGGAACACGCACGGAGTGACAAGGACGGATGCGTCGTCCCGGCCGGCGCTACTTCGCCGCGGAGTGCCAGTACTGGGAGAGCACCTTGCCCGCGTTGGGCAGGACGAGCCCGGGGGCGGTGAGCGCGGCGCTGTACGTCGAGGCGTTGTTGAGCGTGAGGTGGTTGTCACCCGAGAGGGACGGCAGCCCCTCCTTCAGGTTCACCGCCCAGCTGAGGACTCCGCCCAGACCGCAGCCCGTGGCCTTGGGCGCGGCAAAGGTGGTGTCCTGCTGGGTGTTCCCCGTCAGGGCGAACCTCAGCATGGCGCCGCCGGTCGCGTTGCGTGTGCCGTCACCGTCGAAGCGCTGAATGGCGACGGCGGGTGCCGTGGCGTTCTGCGGGCGCAGGATCACCGGCGAGGCGGTGCTCCCTATGTAGCAGTTGGAGCCGAGGAGCGAGTTCTCCAGGTGGATTCGCACCGGCAGCTTCACGATCGGCTGACCGACGCTCAGACCGGCCGGGAGGTTGAACTCCGTGGGCGCGCCCGCCGATTCCACCGTTGCCGTCACCCTGTTCAGGGCGACGCTGGTTATCTGGCCGCAGACCGCGCTGACGACGGGGATGTCGCTGGGGCACATGAGTCCCAGCAGCCCGCCGGGAATCTCCGTCGGCGCGCTCACGAGCGCCCCGCCAGCAGGCGGAATCACCTTGAAGGTCCCGGCCGCGGTGTCCTGGATGACGCCGAACTGCATGTCGTTGGAGCCGGTGGTCGCCTCCGTCGTGCCCAGCTTGAACTCACCGCTGGGTGAGTACGAGGAGACACAGGAGGCGACGAAGTCCTGGCCGTCCGCCGCAAGCATGGCGGGATCGTCGACGGGACAGCGGGAGAAGGGCGCCCAGTCCCCGTTGAGGTTCGCGGCGGCGGCGGAGGCGGGCAGCGGAGTCAGTGGAATCGCGATCACCGCAGCGGCGGCGGCGGCGAACAGTCCGTTACGCCACTTCTTCGGGACAGCTCTCATTACTCCCTCAATTCATGGTGGTCCGAGCGAATGGGATGATCTCGTGCCGGCATGGAGAGCGGCGGACGGCCGCGGCTTCAGCGTTGCGGCTTGGGAACCCGCACCGGCTGGCCGTCCTCCGTGCACACGTTCGGGTCGTGCTGCGCGGCCGCGCAGGGCGCCGCCTGGATCTGTTTCACGTCACCGGGGACTCCGGAGATGGAGGCGGTGAACAGGTCGTCGAGGTCCTCGCCCACACCGCATCCCGAGAAGGGCGGAATGGTGACCTTGCCGGCGAGAGCGCCGCCCGTGACCAGCGTGTAACCGGTCTGGACCCCGTCCTTCAGCAGCATCTCCCCCCGCAGCGGGAGCGCGAAGGGCTTCGCCGTACGGCAGTTGGGACCCACGTCCAGCGGGACGCCGTTCACCTTCACGTCGTACAGACGGAGCTGGAGCTGCATGTCGATGGTCGTCGTGCCCACGCTGTTGCCGGGGCTGAGGATCGTCAGGTCGGAGTGGATGTTGGGCAGCGGCTTTCCGTCGGGGCCGGCGGCCGGAGGGATCTGGGTCATCTCCATGGTCGCGGTCGTCGGCATGAAGCCGAAGGTCAGGAACGTGCCGGTGGCGGGGGGCAGTTTCGGCTGCCCCTGATAGTCCAGCATCGCCGTCGACTCCTGGAACACATGCAGATGACCGTCCTGGAACTTGATGGACGTCGCTCCCTGGTGGATCTGCGTGCAGGCGACGGGGAAGAGAGTGGCGCTCTTGAGCTTGGCGACGTTCGCGTACCCGGTGACATAGGCGTTCAGGCTGAGCTGGTCCTCCGCGTCACCCACACAGCGCGGCGCCTTGCCGTCCTGGAGGGTCGGCTCGGCCGCATCGCCCACCTCGGGCTTCACGCCGCCGTTGCGGGCGACGCCGCCGGCCGGCGCCTTGCCTTCCCGGGACCCGGAGGGCTCGGGCGAGGACCATCGGGGGCCCGCGCCGACCGGCACGGAGACGAGGGACAGGTCCTGGTCCGGCGCCGGAGTGCAGGTCAGCTGTACGGCCGGCGGCTCGGCCGATGCACCGTCCGATGCCGGCGGGGTGATCGACGCGGTGAGCTTCGCCGCGGTGAAGGTGAGGTCACCGGAGGCTCCGGCGGTCACCGTGGGGACCTCACCCGCGGAGGAGAAGGTGAGCTCCTCCGATTCCGGGACGGCCACCGGGTTCTCGGCGGTTCCGGCCCATGTGGTGACGGCGGTCCGGTCGCCCTGCGCCACGTCGACGGTCAGCTGCGTCTTCGCCCTGGAACCTGCCGCTCCGGCATCCGGCAGATCGGCCAGCGCCTCCCCGTCCAGCGTCAGCTCGGTTCTCACGTTCCTCAGCTGCACGGGCTGGTCGACCGTCGCCTTCTCCGGAACCGTGGCGGACACCCGGACCGTGACCGGCTTGGAGCCCGAAGGGAAGTCACAGCCGTACGTCAACTCGGACTGGACCTCGCGGTCGCCGCCGGCCGATGCCTGCGCACCCGGAATCATTCCGGCCATGAGGACCGCGGCCAGAACGGCTCCGCCCCGTGCTGCCAGGTGCCCACGGCTCCGCCCCGTCGTACCGCGCATCATCATCCCTCGTGATTCCCTTCTGTCGGGGCCGCAGACCGCACGGCGGGAATCCCGCCGTGCGGTCTGCCGAGCTCTCGGTTACCCGGCGGCCCGTCAGGTTCCGATGATGCTCGTGATTCCGGTGACGGAGTAGTCACCGGTGAAGGTCGGGTGGTCGCCGACGGCCACGATCCCGGCACATCCCGCGGTGGCCGTCGAGACGGTCAGCACACGCGTCGAGTTGGAGACGGCGAGCTTCTTCGTGCTGTTGGTGAACTTGGCGTTGACCTCACCGGTGACGTTGAAGGTGCAGGTGAGGACGGTGAGCTTGGCCTGGATGTTCTTGATGTAGCCGGTCGTCACGCCGGAGGTGTAGTCCTGCGCCACGAGCTGCCAGGCCGGCGAGGTGGTGGCGACGGGCGTCACCGGGCCGAGTGCGCTGGTGCAGGGGCTGGCCGTGGTCCCGAAGGTGGCCGAGGTGATGCTTCCGACCGTGGCGGGGTTGCCCGTGGCGCTGGCCGCGGAACCGGCCGCGCCCGCGGTGGGACAGGTGAGCGGCAGGCCGTTCACCGACAGGACCGTGTTCGTCGACACGGCCGTGAAGGCCCCGCCCGTGACGGTCCACGTGGTGGCGGCGAAAGCCATCGCCTGGGTGGCAGTGAGTACGACAGCCGCAGAAGCAACGCCGGTTGCGACGGCGATCTTCTTGAGGGTATTACGCACAGTTAGTTCCTCCGATTCGACAATGCGGGTTGCACTGCTTGCGGGGACGCGCTTCACGGCTGCCCAAGGGGCACGAAGCACGGCTATGAACCACTTCTCCGAAGGGGAGACGTACACTCTCGGCCACACACAATCTGTGACAGGCCGTGACGTTACTTGCGGGAAACTTGGAGCACAATCCCGCCAGCCGAAATTGCTCGGACCGAGTTCTTTTCTCGTACCCGGCTTACTAACTCCCCCAGGTGTACTTGTCACTTGCTGCGCAAAATCGCAGCAGGGCCGGGGCACGGGCGAGGTACCGGCCCGCCGCCGGACAGCAGCGCCGGCACCGGTTCCCCGTGACGCGCCCTCGCGGCAGACTCGGCCGCCGGTGACCGCGCGGCGACAGCGCCCCCGCCAGCGGAGATCACCTGGAGCCGCCCGGCGAGGCCCGGGCTCCACTCCTTACGGCCTCCCCTCTCGACGGAACGCTCTTCGCCGCCCGGGGTCCGACGCGGGCGGACGAATGCCCGGCACGGAGCGAGCAGGATTCCGTCGCCGGATATCTCCACCGGATTTCCTGTCCCGAGTCGGGGACCGGACCTTGTCAGTTCCTGAGCAGGTGAATTCGCGTTGCCGTAAGCCCGATTCCGCCACCCACGAACGGATTGCGTCGAGAGCGGGCGAGGCGGCAGCCCCGAGGTTTCCGCGTCGTCGGCCGCTCGCCGGCGGAGGGCGGCCTCGGCGAAGGGCGCACGGCGCCTGCCCCGAACAGGCGGACATCGGTTGCCACCCCTCTCACCCGCTCAGGATCGAACGGCCGAAAATATTGTCCGGAAGTGAGCACTCCCGCCCTACCTGCACCGGAGCGCCACGACAAGGCCAAGTTGTGTGGCCCTTGCACTTCGATCTTGCACAAGTGGTGGGCACGGCCACTGACTTGGTCTATCTTCATCGCGAACTTGGTACGCACCTGTCGGTTCGTGGGAGCGCTTTCCCCCACTGCCTCACCCCCACCGGGCGCCGGAGAGCGAGGGGACACGTCATGCCGAGAGTCATTTCGCCACTGGACACAGGGGACCCGCTGGGACCGCTTCCCCAGGAATTCGCCGCCATCATGCGGCCCGAACTGCCGAGCCTCATCAAGGAGATAGGCGTCGAGGTCACCCGGGCCTATCCGGAGTACGCCCGCCTGCTCAGCGGCCCCAACGGCCAGGCCATTCGGGTCGGCGTCGAGCAGAGCCTCGCCTCGTTCGTGGATCTGGTCGCCGAACCGTCCACGTCGACCTCGTTGCGCGACGACATGTGCCGTCGCTTCGGGCGGTTCGAGGCCTACGAGGGCCGCACCATGGAAACGCTCCAGGGCGCGTACCGGCTCGGCGCCCGTGTCGCGCTGCGGCGGGTGAAGAAGGTCGGCCGGAGTTACAGCTTCTCGCCGACCCTGATGCTCAGCTTCGCCGACGCCCTCTTCACCTACATCGACGAGCTCGAGTCCCTCTCGCGTGAGGGGTTCCTCGAAGTGCAGTCGCAGAGCGGCGAACAGACCGAAGCCATGCGCAGGCGCCTGCTGCACCTCATCCTGGCCGGGCGCCCCGTCCCCCGCTCCGCCATCGCCGAACTGTGCGAGCAGACGGGGTGGACACTCCCCGAGGAGGTCACCCTCGTCGCGACGCGCGCGCCCGCGGGGCTCGACCGGGTGAGCGCCGACCGCGACATCCTGGTCGATCTCAGCGATCCCCAGCCGCATTTACTCATCCCGGGACCGCTCGACGACGCACGAAGAACCATGCTCGACCAGACACTGCTCGGCACCCGTGCGGCGATCGGGCTCACCGTTCCCACCGCCCTGGCCGCGGACTCGATCCGCTGGGCCAGGAGGGTCCTCGAACTCGTCGACGCGGGCGTCATCGACGACGCACCGGTCATCCTGTGCGAGGACCACCTCATCACCCTGTGGCTGCTCTCCGATCCGGTCCTCCTGGACCAGCTCGCCCAACGCGAACTCGCGCCCATCTCGGGCATCAGCGCCACCCGGAGGGAGCGGCTGATCGAGACGCTGCGCATCTGGCTCGACACCCGGGGCACCGCCGCCCACATGGGCGAACTGCTGGACGTGCATCCCCAGACGGTCCGTTACCGCATGCGCAACCTGGAGTCCATTTTCGGTGAGCAGTTGATCGACCCCGAGAGCAGGTTCTCCACCGAGGCGGTTCTGCGAGCACTTCAGCTGCGGGCCCGCACCGGGGACTCCACCACTCCGTAGTCCGCACACAGAACGGCTTCCGGCCGGATCACGGCCTTCACTGCGCGTCAACTTACTTACGAGTAAAGGGAAATACCCGGTCACTCCCAAACGGTTGCCACACGGAGACGTTCTCAACGAGAAACCTGGAACTGCGTCCCGTACATATGGAGGAGTCGGCCGCCCACCCGGCGGCCGCGACGCCCGACCTCCTGGCCACCATTCGAGAGGGAACCCCCATGACCGCCTCACACCTGCTCGTCCCCGTACCGATCCCGGACCGCATCGCGGCGCTGATCGGCTCCTGCATCCCGGCGCACATCCTGGAGGCGGAGTTCGACGCCGAGTGCGCCGCGCGCGAGGTCCGCAGCTTCCGCGGCCCGCGGCTCGACATCGAGGACCAGGCCGACCGGGAGCAGGCCCTCTCCGAGCTGGCCCGCGCCAACAAGGTGCTCGCCGCCCACCACCCCCGGCTGGCGGTGCGCCCCGGCAGCTCCTGGTGACCTCCCCGCAGCGCCTCCGCCTTGCGGAGGCGGCGCCATGCGCTTACCTTACTCGGAAGTAAGTTTACTCCAGAGTAAGGAACTGGCGTGGCCGACAACAGCAGCGGCAACCTCACCGACGAACTGACCGCACTCGACTTCGCGGCCGTCTCCCCGCAGGAGTTCGCGCGCATCGTGAAGGGCCTGTCCGCCAAGCAGCTCGGCGAGGTCATGCACGGCGAGCTGCGCGCCCGGGTGCTCGGCGAGGTCTTCGGCCGGATGAAGCAGCAGTTCCGCCCGGAGGCGGCGGGACAGCTCAAGGCGCTGATCCGCTGGAAGATCACCGGTGACTCCGACACGGTCTACGAGACCGCGATCGCGGACGGCGCCTGCACGATCAGCGAGGGCCGCTCCGGCACCGAGCCGCGCACGACGCTGGTGATGGCGGACGCCGAGTTCCTCAAACTGGTCTCCGGCAACGGCAACCCCGTGACGATGTTCATGATGCGCAAGCTGAAGGTGGCCGGCGACGTCGGCCTCGCCTCCGGCCTCACCCGCTACTTCGACATCCCGAAGGCCTGAGGCCGATGAGCTACTTCTCCCTCGCTCTCACCGAGGAACAGCAGGATCTGCGCAACTGGGTGCACGGCTTCGCCGCCCAGGTGGTGCGCCCGGCGGCCGCCGAATGGGACGCCCGCGAGGAGACGCCCTGGCCCGTCATCCAGGAAGCGGCCCGTATCGGGTTGTACGGATTCGAGTCGCTGGCCGACATGTACGGCGACCCCTCGGGCCTCTCGCTCCAGATAGCCAACGAGGAGCTGTTCTGGGGCGACGCCGGAATCGGCATGGCACTCTTCGGCACCTCCCTCGCCGTCGCCGGCATCTTCGCCTCCGGCACCCCCGACCAGCTCGCCGAGTGGGTGCCCCAGTGCTACGGCGACGAGGACGACCCGAAGGTGGCGGCGTTCTGCGTCTCCGAACCGCAGGCCGGCTCCGATGTCTCCGCCATGGCCACGAAGGCGCGTTACGACGAGGCCAAGGACGAATGGGTGCTCTCCGGCCAGAAGGCGTGGATCACCAACGGCGGGATCGCCGGGGTCCATGTCGTCGTCGCCTCGGTCGACCCCTCGCTCGGAGCCCGCGGACAGGCGGCGTTCATCGTGCCGCCCGCCACCAAGGGTCTGGAGGCGAGCCGCACCATCAAGAAGCTGGGCCTGCGCGCCTCGCACACGGCGGACGTCTTCCTCGACGACGTCCGGGTGCCCGGACACTGTCTGCTCGGGGGCAAGGAGAAGCTGGACGCCCGCCTCGCCCGTGCCCGCGAGGGCGGCAACGCCAAGGGCCAGGCGGCGATGGCGACCTTCGAGGTCAGCCGCCCGACCGTCGCCGCCCAGGCGCTGGGCATCGCACGCGCGGCGTACGAGTACGCACTGGAGTACGCCGGACAGCGCGAGGCGTTCGGCCGGCCCGTCATCGAGAACCAGTCGATCGCGTTCGCGCTGGCCGACATCCGTACGGAGATCGAGTCCGTACGGCTGCTGATCTGGCAGGCCGCCTGGATGGCCCGCAACGACCGGACCTTCGACGCCGGACAGGGCTCCATGTCCAAGCTGCGCGCGGGTGAACTCGCCGTCGCCGCGACGGAGAAGGCCGTCCAGATCCTCGGGGGCGCCGGGTACAGCCGCGAACATCCGGTGGAGCGGATGTACCGCGACGCCAAGATCTACACGATCTTCGAGGGAACCAGCGAGATCCAGCGCCTGGTCATCGCGCGGGCGATCTCGGGTCGGCACATCCGCTGACGCGGGGTCATGGGCCGACGACCGGGCACCGACGCGCGGTCAGGGCCCGGCGACCGGGGTGAACCGCACCGGCAGCGACGCCGGTCCGCGGGTGAACACGCCCTGCTCGGACGGGATGAACCCGTCGGCGAGCCGCACATCGGGCATCGCGTCGAGCAGCATGTTCACCCCGGTCCGCACCTCGGCCCTGGCCAGCAGCGCGCCCACGCAGAAGTGCCGGCCGAGGGCGAACGCCAGATGGTCGGCGGCTGCGGAGAACGCCGTGGTGCTGGTCAGGTCGGTGCGGAAGAGGTCGAAGCGGTCCGGGTCGCGGTACCGGGCCGCGTCCCGGTTGGCCGAGCCGATCAGACAGGTGACGGTCGACCCGGCCGGCACCCGGCCGCCGCCGAGCTCCACGTCGACGGCCGTCTGCCGCATGATCATGTGCACCGGCGGGGTGAGGCGCAGCGTCTCGGCGAAGGCCCGGTCGATGAGGCTGCGGTCCTCCCGTACGGCGGCGAGCTGCTCGGGGTGGGTGAGCAGATTGGCGAAGATCGAGGCGATGGCCTTGTCGGTGGTCTCGCCACCGGCGGCGAGCAGCAGGCTGCAGAACGCCTTCATGTCCTCGTCGCTCATCCGGACGCCGTCGACCTCGGCCGCGCAGAGCGCGGAGAGCAGGTCGTCGCCGGGTGACTTCCGGCGTTCCTGGATGACCGGGATCATGTACTCGGCGAATTCCTGCCGGGTCCGGTCGCCGGCCGCCGCCACCTCCGGGTCGCCCGCGAGGTTGCCGAGGAAGGCGATGACGGTGGTGTACCAGCCGTGGAAGCGGTCGTGGTCGGCCTGGTCCAGGCCGAGCATGTCGGCGATGACGAGGACGGGGAAGCGGGTCGCGAACGCGTCGACGAGGTCGGCCTCGCCGGTGTGCCGGAAGGTGTCGATCAGCTCGCGTGCGTTGCGCTCGATGACCGGGAGGAACTTCTCCTGGAGGTCGGTGCCCCGGAAGGCCGGGGCGACCAGGGCCCTGCGCACGGAGTGCTCGCGGCCGCTGAGCTGGAGGATGGTCCTGCCGTGGACGGGCTCGATCTGCCAGTCGTAGTTGTCGGTGGTGAACTCCCCCGCCTTGTCCTTGAAGACCCGCTCGACGTCCTCGTACCGGGAGACGACGTAACTGTTCGTGGCCTCGTGCAGGATCAGCGGGTGGCTCTCACGCATGATCCGGTAGGCCCCGTAGGGATCGGCGGCGAAGGCGGGCGAGAGAATGTCGGGCACGGGTGGTGCTTGCGAGGCGAGTGACTCTTGTGGGGCAGATGTCATGACGCTCCAGGGTCGTTGACGGGCAACGCCGCCCAGGTTATTGACCCACCGTCCGACCTGACACCCCCTGGGGGAACCATGCCCGCCGGCCCGCGCCCGTCCGTTCTCTTCGTCACCGATCTCGCCTACGAAGCGCGTGGACGCCGCTACTGCGACGAGGACATCCATCTGACGGCCCGGCTCCGCGAGGACTTCGACGTCGCTCTCTGCCATCCCCGCGACGCCGCCGCGCTGCTGGAGGGCTTCGACGCCGTCGTCGTACGCAACAGCGGCCCGGTGCTGCACTACCAGGAGGCGTACGACGCGTTCTGCGCCCGGGCCCGGGAGCTGGGCACGCGGGTCTACAACCCGCTGACGGGCCGCGGCGACATGGCGGGCAAGCAGTATCTGGTCGATCTGAGCCGGGCCGGGTATCCGGTGATCCCGACGGTGGACCGGGCGGCGGATCTGGGGCTGCTCCCCGAGGCCGAGGGCTACGTCATCAAGCCGAAGCTGGGCGCGGACTCGGTCGGGCTGCGGTTCGTCCGTACCCCTGAACTGCCGCCCGAGGCGGACGGTACGCAGCTGGTCCAGCCGCGGATCGACTTCCGCTACGAGGTGTCCTTCTACTTCGTCGACCACGACTTCCAGTACGCGCTGAACGCACCGCACCCGGAGCAGCGGTGGGTGCTGGAGCCGTACGGGGCGAGCGCGGCGGATCTGGCGTTCGCGCGCGCGTTCGTCGACTGGAACACCCTCGACCACGGTATACAGCGGGTCGACGCGTGCCGGACCGCCGAGGGCGAGCTGCTGCTGGTCGAGCTGGAGGACCTCAATCCGTATCTCTCGCTGGACCGGGTGGGTGAACCGGTGCGGGAGGCGTTCGTCGCGCGGATGAAGGCGTCGCTGAAGGACCTGCTGGGCTGACACGTCCGGCCGTCCCCCGCATGCGGGTGACAGGGGGCGGTGTGAGGGTGCAAGGGTGACCACTGCCAGCGAGACCGCCCCCGCCGCGCAGGTTGCCGGCGCACCGCCCCTGCTCGATCCGCGCCGCCGGAACATCGTCTTCGCGACGATCGTGCTGGGAATCCTGCTGGCCGCTCTCGACCAGACGATCGTCGGCACCGCGCTGCCCACGATCGTCTCGGACCTCGGGGGCGCCGCCCATATGTCGTGGGTGGTGACCGCGTATCTCCTGGCGGAGACCGTGGCGACGGTCCTGGTCGGGAAGTTCGGCGACCTGTTCGGCCGGAAGATCGTCTTCCAGCTCTCGGCGATCATCTTCATCACCGGTTCGTTCCTCTGCGGTCTCGCGACCAACATGACACTGCTGATCGTGTGGCGCGGCCTCCAGGGCATCGGCGCGGGCGGTCTCATGGTCACGTCGATGGCGCTGATCGCCGATGTGATCCCGCTGCGCGACCGCGGCAAGTACCAGGGTGCGATCGGTGCCGTCTTCGGTGTCTCGACCGTCATCGGACCGCTGCTGGGCGGCCTCTTCACCGACCATCTGACCTGGCGCTGGGCGTTCTACGTCAACGTCCCGATCGCGATCGTCGTGGTCATCGCGGCGGCCCGCACCATCCCGTCCGTGAAGGCGGCGGGCCGGCCGGTCATCGACTACCTGGGCATCACGATGGTCACGGTCGGGGCGAGCTCGCTGATCCTGGCGACGAGCTGGGGCGGCAACGAGTACGCCTGGGGCTCCCCTGTCATCATCGGCCTGTTCGTGCTCGGTCTGGCCGCCCTGGCCGCGTTCTGCTTCGTCGAGTTCCGGGCGAAGGAACCGATGCTGCCGATGCGGCTGTTCAACAACCCGGTCTTCACGGTCTGCTCGATCCTCAGCTTCATCGTGGGCTTCGCGATGCTCGGCGCGATGATCTATCTGCCGACGTATCTGCAGTATGTGGACGGGGACTCGGCGACGCTGTCGGGGGTCCGGACGCTGCCGATGGTCGTGGGTCTGCTGGCCGCCTCGATCTTCAGCGGCAACGTGGTCAGCAAGACCGGCCGGTACCGCGTCTTCCCCATCGTGGGCACGCTGATCATGGCGGCCGGTCTGTTCCTGCTCTCCCGGATGGGCCCGGAGAGCGGGGTGTGGCTGGAGTCGCTGTACATGCTGGTGCTCGGGATCGGCATCGGTCTGTCCATGCAGGTGCTGACGATCGCGGTGCAGAACACGGTCGACTACGCGGACCTGGGTACGGCGACCTCGGGCGTGACCTTCTTCCGTACGCTCGGCAGTTCCTTCGGTACGGCGGTCTTCGGGACCATCTACGCGAACTCGCTCGGCCCGAACCTCGAGGACGGGGTCGCGGCGGCGGTGCGGGCGGGTGGCGATCCCGCCGTGGTGGCGAAGGCCTCGCAGAGCCCGGAGAGGCTGCACGCACTGACCGATGCCCAGTCGGCCCCGCTGGCGCAGGCGTATGCCGACACCCTGCACACGGTGTTCCTGTGGACGGTTCCGGTCGCGGTGCTCGGCTTCGTCGTCGCGCTGTTCCTGAAAGAGGTGAAGCTGCGGGACACGGCGCGGGCCGGCTCGACGGACATGGGCGAGGGGTTCGCCTCCCCGAGCGCCGGGGACTCCGCCCGGCTGCTGGAGTTCTCGGTGGCCAAGATCCTGCGCCGGGTGGACCCGGACACGGCCCGGCGGATCGTGGCCGCGTCCGACACCCGGCTCGACATGGCGGGGGCCTGGGCGGTCATGCAGGTCGAGCTGTTCACCCGGATGGTCGGCCACGCGGGGCTCCGGCTGATCGCGGACCGGCACCGGATCCCGCCGGAGGTCCTGGTGCCCGTCTTCGACCGGATGATCGAGGAGGGTTACCTCACCGGGGACGGCCGTCTGTTCACGCACACCGAGGCGGGCAGCCGGGAGGCCAGGACCATCAACGACGCCTGGTCCCGCTGGCTCACCGAACAGCTGGGCGACCAGCGGGAGCAGGCGGACGACGCCCGGCTGCGTGCCGCGGTCGACGTGATCGCGAAGCGGCTGCTGGCGGAGGACCTCACACAGGAACTCGCGCCTGTGGCCCCGGCGGGCGCACCGGTCTGACCCGCGCGTGAGGGTTCAGTCGGCGAAGACGGCGGACTCGTAGACCCAGGCGCCCCCGTACCGGACGAAGCGGCTCTTCTCGTGGAGCGAATCGCGGTGGCCGCCGTCCGTCCAGTGCGCGCGGAAGGTGACCGTTCCCGTGGTGTGGAAGGCGCTGCCCTCCGTCGTCCCCAGGATCTCCAGGCCCTCCCAGCGCTGTGCCGGATCGAGGTCGAGGACGGCCGGCCGGTGGTCCGGGTGCCAGGTGCGCAGCAGGTACGCGGCGTCCCGGACGACGAAGGCCGCGTACCGCGAGCGCATCAGTGCCTCGCACGTCGGCGCCGCCGCTCCGGCGTGGAACCGCCCGCAGCACTCGGCGTAGGCGGCGGGCAGCCCGCAGGGGCACGGCGAGGCGGCTGTGACCTGGGGGACGGGCGCGGCGGCGGGGCGCCGTGGGCGTGTGGTGCGTCGGGACATGGGTCCATTGTGTCCTGCGGCGGCGCCGGGCCGTGTGCCGGGCGTCATCGGCCAGACCCCCGGAGCGGGCTCGGATCGCTTGTTCCTTGCCGCCCGATGCGGATCGGACCGGCGTATGTTCGAGCGGGAACAGTCGTTCAATGCCGGGGGGCCACGTGACATCCGACCGAAGCAGCCGATCTTCGAGCACGACGAGTGTCAGGTTCGCGACAGCAGCCGCGTACGCGGTGGCGGGGGTGGTCCATCTCGTCACGGCCGGGCTGTTCCTCACCGGCCTGCGCTTGACCGTTCTCGGTTTCCGCACGTTCTTCCAGCCGTGGATCGGCGTGTTGCTGCTGGGCATGGCCGTTCCGTTGCGTCCGCGGTCCGGGCGACTGGATCCCGACGCGCCGACCGTGCGGGAGGCCGATGCACCGGCCCTGTTCGCCCTGGTGCACCGCACGGCGGACATCGCCGGGGTACGACGCGTCGACGCGGTCCAGTTCACCGCGGACTTCTCCGTGAGCGTCATCCACTACGGCCTTCGCCGCAGGCGCTGCCTCGTCCTGGGCCTCCCGCTCTGGGCCGCGTACCCGCCTCAGCAGCGTGTCGCCGCCGTGGCTCAGGCGCTGGGCGCGAGCGCCACCCGCGACGTCCGGGACGGCGCGTTCGTCGGCTCGGCCCTCAGGTCGCTGACAGCCGGGTCGCAGGCTGTGCAGGAAGGCGAGCCCTCCGCCACGCCGCCGCGCATCAGCCCCGTCGCCCTGGGCGCCGCCGCCGTGGCAGACGGAACGCGACGCTTCGACGCGCGGTCGAGGAAGAGTGAATGGCTGCTGTGGATTCCTCGCACGGCACTGGCCGCGACGGCCCGCCTGCTGCTGTGGCTCACGGAACCGGCCGCCCGGCGTGCGCTCTTCGCGGCGGACGACGCGTCGGCCCGTGCCGCTTCCTCACAGGCCGCTCTCGCCGCACTGCGTGACAGGCGCCTCGCCCGTGCCGTCGGCGTCGAGATGCACCGGCTGGCCATCGAGAAGCGCACCCTGGCCAAGGCCCTCACCCCTGCGGCCCCGCACGAGGATCTCTGGGACGTGCTCAACGCGCACGCCGCACGTCTGCGTGCCCAGGACGTGCCCCAGCCCTCCGGGCCGGACGCTCCGGGGGGCGGGCCCGGCTCCACCGGCAGCGGCTCGTACGCCCTGCGCGTCGAGCGGCTCGTCCGGGCCCCGCGGTGTCCCGCGACGATCACGCTCGACGGGCCCGGCCTGGCCCGCATCCGGGACGAGCTGCGCGGGCCGCGGCAGACGGTGGCGCAACAGGTGCTGCGTGACGGCGTACAGCTGTAGGAAGCCGCGCGGGTGGGGCGCTGTCCTCGCTCCGCTTCCGGCCACCGCTCAGCCCTTTCGGGCCACGCCCGCGTAGCCCGGGATCGGTTCGTCACCCGGGACGTCGATGACCTCGCCCAGCTCCGGGTGCCAGTCGGCGGAGAGCGAGACGCCGGGGTCGACGAGTTCCAGGCCGTGGAAGAAGGCGGTGAGTTCGGCGCGGCTGCGCGGGCGCAGGGTCATGCCCCGGGCCCTGTACATGGCGGCGGCCTCGGCCGCGCCCTTCGGGTCGAAGTCGCCGGTGGTCTGGGAGAGGATGAGGTAGCTGCCGGGGGCCAGTTGGTCGACCAGGCGGTCGACCAGCTCCGCTGCGCCGTCCTCGTCGTCCAGGAAGTGCAGCAGGGCCAGCAGGGACAGGGCGATCGGCCGGTCGAAGTCGAGGATCTTGCCGGCCGCTTCCAGGATGACCTCGGGCCTGCGGGCGTCGGCCTGGATGTACTCGGTGGCGCCTTCCGGGGTGGAGCGCAGCAGGGCCGCCGCGTGGGCCAGGACGATCGGATCGTTGTCGCAGTAGACGACGCGCGCGTCCGGTGCGGTCCGCTGGGCGATCTGATGGAGGTTGGGTTCGGTCGGTATCCCGGCGCCGATGTCGAGGAACTGCCGGATGCCGTTCTCCGCCAGCCAGCGGGTGGCCCGGTGCATGAACGCCCGGTTGACGCGGGCCATGTCACGGCCGCGCGCGTCCACCGCGAGGAGCTGCCGGGCCATCTGCTCGTCGATCGGATAGTTGTCCTTGCCGCCGAGGAACCAGTCGTACATCCGTGCGGGATGTGGCTTGCTGGTGTCGATCTCGACGGGGGGCTCGTGCCCGGTCATAGCGCGCTCCTTGAATCCGTGGTCGGCGAACGGAGAAACAGAGTCGGTGCGCGGCGACCGGGAACCGCCCGCACGATGAGGTCAGGTCAGGAGGAAGTCTGCCTGACCGGCCTTGGCTCCCTGTATGAAAGCGGCAATCTCGCGGTGGGAGTAGATGAGGGCCGGACCGTCGGGGTCCGCGGACTGGCGCATGGCGATTCTCCCGTCGGAGAGCTTCATCGCCTCGACGCAGTTGCCGCCGTTGCCACCGCTCCACGGCTTGTACCAGCCCTCGGAGCCGAGATCGGCGGCCGGCATGCCGTTGTATATGGGGGTCATCACAGCTCCTTGCGGAAGTCCCGGAGGATTTCCTTCGTGCGTTGTGCAGTCGCGGCCTGGGCCGCCATGCGGTCCATGACCTCGAGGTAGGAGGCCACCTCGGGGCGCGCGTCGAAGTAGACGGCCCCGGTCAGGTACTCGCTGAAGACCATGTCGGGCAGTTCGGGGACGGCGAACCGGAAGAGGACGAACGGCCCGTAGGTGCCCGGGTGATGGCCGGTGGAGAACTCGGCGATCTGGAGGGTCACGTTGGGCAGCTCGGTCGCCTCCAGCAGCCGGTCGGTCTGGGCGCGCATGGCCTCCGGGCTGCCCACCGGACGGCGCAGCACCGTCTCGTCCATGACCACCCACAGCCTCGGGGCGTCCGGCCGGGTCAGCAGGGACTGCCGCTCCATCCGCAGCGCCACATGGCGTTCGATGTCCTCGGGCCTGGTCTGGCCGACTGCTCCGGTGCGCATCACCGAGCGCGCGTAGTCCTCGGTCTGCAGGAGTCCGGGGACGAAGTGCGGCTCGTACATGCGCAGGAGGCTCGCGGCGCCCTCCAGGCTGACGTACATGCTGAACCAGTCGGGCAGCACGTCGTGGAAGCGCTGCCACCAGCCCGGCTTGTTGGCCTCCTCGGTGAGGTCGACGAACGCGTCGGTCTCCTCCTCGGCGATCCCGTAGGCCCTCAGGAGCGACTGCACGTAGGGAACCTTGAGAGCGACCTCTGCGGTCTCCATCCTGCGGATCGTCGCCGGGGCGACGCGGAGCACCTTGGCTGCCTGGTCACGGCTCAGGCCGACACGCTCCCGCAGATCCTGCAGGCGCTTGCCGAGAACGACCTGACCCACGGTCGGGGCGGACCGCGGTTCGCTCACTTCAGACCTCCCCATGCGCTGTTTGGCAGAAGTGTGCCATGCGCGTGCCACCAAGAACACTGCCACTCTGAATTTTTCAGAGTGCCTCTTGCCAAGTGTTCGCGACAGGGGGAGAGTTGGTGAGTGAACCAGTTCACTCGTCATGCCCGCCCTCTTCCAGGAAGATCGCGAAGCGTGACACAGCCCCCACTGTGAGGATTCGGTCGTGGCACCTGGCAGTGCGCTCATCCCCCGGCTCATGGACCTCAGCCCCGGGACGGAAGCGCTCCGGTACTGCTTCGCGCTGCCCGCGCAGCCCGAATCGGTCGCCGGTGCCCGGCAGCTGACCCGGGCCCGGCTGGATGCGTGGCGGCTCGACGACGACGCCCACGACGCGGCGGTCCTCATCGTGTCGGAACTGGTCACCAACGCGGTGGTTCACACCGCCAGCGCACGCGTCGTGTGCGAGTTGCGCTGCCTCGGGACCCGGCTGCGCATAGCCGTACAGGACCAGGGACACCAGCCCGGCGGGCCGAGACTGGGCGCGGGCGCCGACGACGAGCACGGACGCGGCCTGCTGCTCGTCGACGCGATGTGCAGCGCCTGGGGATCCCGCGACGCCGGGAACGGCTCGGGCCGCATCGTCTGGGCGGAACTGCCGCACAGCTCGGAGCACTCATGCTGAAGAACGCCATGTCCCATCTGCTCGGAGCCAGGCGCTCCCGTGAACCCGGCTGCGCCCCCGGTGCGGCCCTGGTGCAACTGCCGCTGCCGGCCGCCCTCTCGGCGAGCCTGGGCTGTGACGCGGTGGGCGTGCCCGCGCGGTACGGCTTCCGCCTGATGTCCCATCTTCCGCGTACGGGCTGCGTCTTCGCGGACGCGGACCGCTGGTGGTGGATCGTGCCGTCCGGCTCCGACCTCGATCTGGACTGGCCCGCGCAGGCCGCGTACGCACGCGGGGCACACGTCCCGGCCGTACGGCCCCGGCTGATTCACCAGCCCGACAGCCGTACGCCGTACACCCCGCCCATTCCGCTGTTCCTCATGGTCTGCCAGGTGACGGGCGTGACGCCTTCGTGGGCGCCCACGGGCGGTCCGAGCGTCGTCCCCGCTCCCTGAGCACGGTTGCGTACGGGTGGGGGCCGGGGCGTCGGACGACGCCCCGGCCCCCACCCGTGTGCTCACTTGCGGAAGGTCAGCCAGTCGACGGCTGCCGTCCTCTGGCCGCCGACCGCCACGACATACACGTCGTGCGTACCGGTGACGGGGTGCAGCAGCTTCGCCGACTGCTCCTGCCAGGTGTCCGCGCCACCGGTGGCCCGCACCGGCAGCACCCCCACGATCCGTCCCTTCGGGCTGTCCAGGCGTACCTGGAGCACACCGCTCACGCCCCGGCCCGGAGCCGCGACGCGGACGGTCATCCGGTCCGTACCCGCCCCGAACCGGACCTTGCGGAAGCCGAAGCGGTCGCCTGATCCCAGGAACCCCGTGGCGGCGTCGCCCCGGCTGACGCCCCTGATGTCGGTGGCCTGTTCGGCCTGGAGCGTCGCGGCGGCGTCGGGGCCGTCCGCGTACAGCCGGATCTCGTTCACCGCCCACGCGGTGTCACCGGGCGCGGTGAGCGTGATCCGCAGATAGCGGACCGTTTCCGGTGCGAAGACGGCGTCCTGGGTGAAGGAGCGGCCGCTGACCTCGGCGACCGGCGCTCCCCACTTCACGCCGTCGGTGCTGGTGGAGACGGTGAAGCCGGACGGGTGCCCGGTGGCGTCGAGACCGGCGTCCAGGGCGAGCCTGCCGACGGTCTTGGGTGCGCCGAGGTCGACGGTGAGCGACTGGCCCGGCGTCTGGAGCCCGGTCGTCGTCCACTGGGTCGTCTGAACGCCGTCGACTGCCGCCGTCGCGTCGGTGCCGTCGGACGCCACCGCCCTCCAGCCGTCGTTGCGGACGCGGGAGACACAGCCGTCCAGGTTGCAGCCCGCGGACCAGATCGCGTCGCCGAACTCGTAGGCGCCCTGGTCGGGACCGGCGCCGCGCACCCCGGTGGTCACTCCGTCAACGGTCTCCCCCGCGTCGATGGCGGGCGAGCCGTCACGCAGCCAGAGCTCGCCGTTGCGGGTGTCGGTGTAGCCCGGGTCCGTGGGCGGCAGCAGGTTGCTGCGCACGACGGGGCCCGGGTCGCCGGGTCCGGAGATCTCCGTCTTGGTCATCCCGACGATGTTGCTGACGTAGGTGCCGGTGGCGTCGGTGGCACCGCTGAGCCGGACCGAGGCGCCCGTGATGCCCGGCCCGTACGAGGAGTGGTGATCGCGGTTGCCGAGACTGACGCCGCTGTGGCCGTTGAAGAAGGTGCCGCGGGTGCCGGTGTTGTACGCGACGTTGTGATGGAGCAGGAAGTGGCCGGAGGAGTTGTCGATGTAGTAGCCGACCTGGCCGTCGTCGTCGTGGACGATGTTGTGGTCGACGCTCGTGCCGGTGGCGTCCAGGTTGCAGCAGACGTAGAACGGGCTGCCGTCGCGGGAGGTCCGCATCGCCTCGGACAGGTCGTTGTAGGCGATGGTGTTGTTGTGGAACGGCACGCCGTTGAGCTGCCACGACACGTCGATGCTGCCCCGGCCGGTGCGGCGCACGGTGTTGTGGGTGACCGTGTGGCCGCTGCCGTTGATCTCGATGCCGGGGGTGTAGCTGCCCATCCAGCCGACGTCGTGGACGTAGGTGTTGGTGACGGTGTTGCCGCTGCCGCGGACGAGGACACCGGTGCCGGCGGAGTAGCCGATATCGCTGTCGCGCAGGGTGTTGCCGGTGCCGAGGATCTGGATGCCCGAGTCCAGGATCCGGGAGACGACGATGTGGCCCTCGCCCGGTTCGATGGCGAGTTCGTCGTCGGCGGGCATCGGGAGCGTCGCGTACTCGGAGATGTAACGGGCGTTCAGGTCCTCGACGAGGATCCCGGTGCTGTCGTCGCCGGTGCGCAGCGAGGTGCCCCACAGGCCGAGGCCCCGGACGGTGACATACGAGCTGCCGGTGAGGTCGATGCCCCAGGAGCGGTGCTTGGCGGTGACGGTGTGGCCGCTCATGCCGCCCTTCGGCGGAACGAGGTAGAGGGTCCGGGCCGCCTTGTCGTAGTACCACTCGCCCGGCTGGTCGAGGGTCGCCCTGGCGCCCACGAGGTAGTAGTTGCGGTAGTTCTTGTCGCCCATGCAGAGCGGGTCGCAGCGGTAGTTGCCGCCCTTGAAGTCGAGGGCGCCGGCGGTGGTGGACGTGACCGTTCCGGTCTGCTGGCTCCATGGGTTGGAGCCGGCCCACAGGTGGACGGTGGCTCCGGTGAAGTCTCCGGCCGGCAGGTCGGGGTCGTCGATGTGCTGGTCGGTGGAGGTCTTCTCGGCGACGGCCCAGGTCGGGTTGAGCGGGTCGGTACCGGAGTTGGGCCAGCGGCCCTCCATGGCGCGCTCGCCGTCGAGGAAGAGGGCGTTCTCGCTCGCGTCGAGCGGGAGGTCCGTCTTCACGGCGACGAGGCCGTCGCCGGCGTCCTTCCAGCCGCTGAGGGTCTCGGTGCCGTCGACCGTGACCGCGCCGTCGCCGTACGCGGCGAAGGTGATGGGCGCGTCCGCACGGCCTGCGGGCGGGGTGATCTGCTCGCGGTAGGTGCCCCGGTGGATCAAGCAGCTGTCGCCCGGACGGACGAGTTCGGCGCAGCGCGAGATGGTGCGCAGCGGGCGCTGTGCGCTGCCGGCCGACCGGTCGGATCCCCAGGTGGCGACCTCGTACGTCCGGCCGTGGGGGGCTGCGGTGGCCGCCGCCGGCAGGGCGAGTGGCAGCGCGATCAGTGCGGCAGCCGCGGCGGCCACCAGGGATGTCGGACTGAGAGCCGGTCTCATGTACAGCCTCCGGTGTTCGGTGGTGCGGGTGGGCGTTTCCATGCGGTCTCGCCGTCCGGCCCCGGCGGGGCGCCGAGGACGGCGCACCTCAGCCAGTGCTCGCCCGGGGGGAGTTCGCCGGTGAGCATGGGCAGCGTGGTGCGGCGGGCGAGCACATTGGTGCCGGGCAGGGCGTCGACGTTCCTCCCGGTGCGGCGGCCGTCGGTGTCGATCAGGCCGGTGAGTCCGGCGGGGCCGGTGACGCGGGCACGGGCCGGGCCCGCCTGGCGGAGGGGTCCGGACGGGGCTGCGGTGTCACGGTCCACGGCGAAGGCGCCCTCGGCGGTCCACAGCGGACGCGCGGTGCGCACGCGGTGGACGCGTGTGTGCCAGGGCGGGGCGGCGGTGAGCCAGGTGGTGACCTCGACGTCGGGCCAGGGGTGCCAGGTGGAGGCCACGGTGTCGTCGGTGACCCGGTGGCCACCCGGCTCCTCCCGTACCCGGTAGTGGACGCCGCCGTCGTCGCTGAGGGCCAGCATCGAGTCGTGGGCCCCCTGCTCCAGGCCGACGGGGCCGGCGGGCAGGCTGAACCCGAAGCGCGAGGAGTAGGCGAACTTGGCGTACTTCTCCGCCGCGTGCCGGACCCAGGCGTGGTGCTGCCGTCCGGCCAGCAGCGTGACGTCTCCGGCCGAGCGCATCAGGACGGCGCCCGCGTGCGGCTGGGGCGACACGGCGGGCAGGGCGGGGGCGCGGCGTTCGGCGGCGGTCCAGAAGGGGTGGACCGCGGGCAGCGCGAGGGGCAGGAAGGTCTTCAGGGCCCAGTACGGCGAGCCGGGGGCGTTGTACTGCTCGGCGAGGGCGGGCTGCGGGTAGGCGTACCCGATGGACAGGATTCCGCCCGGTGCGGCGTCGGGGCGCTGCTGCCACCAGCGCAGATGGCGCATCAGGTGGCCCTTGACGACGCCCCACGGAAGGGCTTCGACGCCGGCGTACGGGAGCGCGGACCAGAAGGCGGCCTGGGCGAACCGGTAGGTGAGGGAGCGGCCGTAGGCGACGGCGGCGCCGTCGTCGGCGAACCAGTGCTGGAAGTCCTGGGCGAACAGCGCTGCCCGCATCCGGAAGCGCACGGCCCGTTCCGGATCGCGGTGGCCGGCGAGTTCCGCGTACAGCAGCCCGTAGAAGTGCATCGCCCACGGCACGTAGTAGTCGCGGCGTTCGGTGGGTCCGTCGGAGTACCAGCCGTCGCCGCGGGCGAAGGTCTCCAGCCGGTCCAGGCAGGCGGTGACGCGTGCGCGGTCGTACGGAACGCCGACGCGGTCGAGACCGAGGCCGATCAGGACGGGGAAGAACAGCCAGTTGTTGTCGGTGACCGGGCAGGCCATGCCGGAGACCAGCCAGTGGGCGGCCCGCTCGCGTTCCGGCCGGCTCAGGGGTTCCCAGAGGCGGTCGGGGGCGAGCGCGAGGGCGAAGCCGATGGCAGCCATCTCGACGATGCGCTGGTCGTGCGGTCCGGGCGGGCCCCAGTACTCGGGATGGTCCGGATCCGTGCCGGCTGCCAGGCCGCGTACCCAGTAATCCCAGTGCGCGAACGATCCGCCACCCGCGGCGAGCGGGGCCAGGCCCCACAAGGGGCGGGCGAACGCCTCCAGTTCGGCGGCCGGGTCGTCGTGGATGGCGGTGTTGACGCCGAGGCGCAGCCGGGCGCGGCCCGGGCTGAAGTGCGGCAGGAGGGGTTCGGTGAGGGTGCGGACGTAGTCCTGCAACAGTGAGCGGCTGTCGTCGGTCATGTGCGTCAGCCCTTCTCCGCGCCGGCGAGCAGTCCCGTACGCAGGAAGCGCTGGGCGAACAGGAAGGCGACGAGGGTGGGCACACAGGCGACGAGTCCGGCGAGGGCGGCCTCGGGCTGGTGGATGTCGAGGTCGCTGAAACCGCTGGAGGCGTTGACGGCGCCGGTCGACTGGAGCAGGGACATCAGGCCGAGCTGGAGGGTGAAGGTGCGGTCGTCGGCGAGCATCACGAACGGCAGGAAGAAGTCGGTCCAGGTGCGGGTGAAGGAGAAGAAGGCGATCAGGCCGATGGCGGGCTTGGCGAGCGGGATTCCGATGGACCAGAAGAGCCGGAGCTCTCCCGCCCCGTCGACCCGCCCGGCGTCCAGCAGGCTGTCCGGGAGGTTGGCGGCGAAGTGCAGATAGGCGAGGTAGACGCCGAACGGGTAGAAGGAGAGCGGCAGGATCACCGAGGCGGGGGTGCCGGTGAGGCCGAAGGCGTTCATCTCCAGGTAGAGCGGGAGGACGAGCGCGGCCGGCGGCAGGATCATGCAGACGATGGAGAGCGTCAGCAGCAGCTTGCGCCCGCCGAAGTCGTGCTTGGCCAGGACGTATCCGGCGGGCACGCAGAGCAGCAGTGACAGGGCGACGCTTGCCGCGGTGTAGAAGACGGAGTTGCCGATCCACAGCGTGATCTGGCCGTCGTTGTAGCTCATCAGGTGGTCCCAGGCGCCGCCCACGTTGCCCAGTGAGCCGAACCCGAGCGAGGCCCCGGTGGTGAGGTCGTCGGCGGTACGGGTCGGGGCCAGGACCAGCCACAGGAGCGGCAGTCCGAAGAAGACGGCGGCGCCGAGGAGGAACAGCAGCCGTGCGGAGCGGGATACGGCGTTCATCGGGCTCGGACGCCTCTCACGTGTGATCACCGGTGATCCGTTTCGTACATGCGGGTGCGGCTGATGACGATCCAGGCGGCCAGCAGACCGACCGCGAGCATGGCCAGGGAGAGGGCGGCGGCCTTGCCGAAGTCCCCTTCCTGGGTCGCGTAGTTGTACGCGAGCTGGTTGACGGACCAGGTGGGGCTGATCTGTCCGGGGGCGCCTGTGGTCAGCACGGTCGGTTCGACGAAGACCTGGCTGCCGGCGGCGAAGCTGGAGATGAGGACGAAGGCGACGTAGCTGCGGACCATGGGCAGCTTGATGTGCCAGGTCGTGCGCCAGGTGGAGGCGCCGTCGACCTGGGCGGCCTCCATGACGTCCTTGGGCAGGGCGTTCAGCGCTCCGTACAGGACGATGATCCAGCCGCCCGCGTGGACGGCGACGCCCATCACGGTCAGGACGGCGATCAGGTTCTGCCCGGACAGGGCGTCGGTGGCGCTGGTGATGTCGAACAGGTCGAGGACCGGGCTGAACGGGCTGGCGTCGGGGCTGACCATGAACAGCCAGAGCAGCGCTGCGGCGGATCCGGTGACCGCGCCCGGCAGGTAGTAGACGAACTGCATCGTCGAGGAGAACCTGCCCGGCTTCACGTGCAGGGTCAGCGCGAGGGAGAGCACCAGCAGGACGAGGACCGGCAGCCACAGCAGGAGGTACATCCCCACGTGCGCGGCCGAGTCGACGAGCCGGTAGTCGTCGAAGACCCCGGTCCAGTTGCGCAGCCCGGCGAACGAGCCGTCGTGCGTGAACGACGTCCAGAGCGCGTAGCCGGCGGGCGCGACGCCGAAGAGGACGAGGAAGAGCGTGTAGGGGCCGATCAGGCCCCAGGCGGCGAGGGACCGTGCCCGCTTCATGGGGCTCCGCTGCGGCGCGACGGTACTCGCGGGGGTGGTGGCGGCCGTCGGGGGCCGCCGGCTGGTGAGCGTCATGGGGCGGCTCATTCGACGGTGTAGTTGCTGGTCTTCGCGGCCTGCTTCAGCCGCTCCTGCCAGCTGCCGAGTGAGTCCTTCAGCGACTTCCCGTCGCCTGCGGCGGCGCCGAAGGTGTCGTTGAAGCTGCTCTGCCATTCGGCCTCGTAGCGGACGGCGCCGAATCCGGGGCGGAGGTTGGCGGCGGCCTCGGTGAGGACCGGGACGGGGTTCGTGGCGTAGTAGGTGTCCTTCGCCTTCGCCCTGCCCCACTCGGTGGCGGCTGCCGTGAAGGCGGGGTACGTGGGCTGCTTGGCCTGAAGGGGTACGTCGGTGGTCAGCCAGGTCACCAGGTCGGTGGCCGCCTTCGACCGCTTGCCGGCGTGCTTCGACACGACGAACGCGCCGCCGCCCACCTGGCCGGCGGCGGACTTGGACTCGCCCTTCCAGACGGGCATCTGCGCGGCCGCGATCCGGCCGTCGGGCACCTTGAAGGACGGCTTGAACATGAAGTCGCCGAACCAGGCCGGGCCGGGCAGCATCAGGATCTTGTCGTCGGCGCCGAGCTTCGCGAAGGACGGCTCGGTCGGCACCACGTTGGTGACGGCCTTCTTCTCGGTGAGCGGCTGCAGGACGTCGGCGACCCGGGAGCAGGTGTCGTCCGCCGTGTCGATGCGGACCTTGGTCAGGCTGAGGGTGTCGCGGGTGGGGCAGCCGCTGGAACCGAAGTAGAGCCCGGCCCCGTACTTGCCGGCTACGGAGCCCACGATGGTGCCGGGGTGCTCGGCCGCCGCCTTCAGGCCAACCTTCTGGTAGTCCTCCCAGGTGGTGGGCACCTGGTAGCCGTACTTCTTCATCAGCTCGGCGTCGTACCAGAGGATGCCGGGCGCGATGTCGTTGCGCAGGCAGTACGTCTTGCCGTCGAAGGTGCACGTGTCGAGCGCGCCGGGCGCGAAGCCCGCCAGGGTCTCCTTCGGCACGGCGGAGTCGAGCGGGGCCGCGTAGTCGAAGGGCTCGGCGGCCAGGGTGGCCGTTTCGGACGGATTGGCGAGGAAGACCACGTCCGGCCAGCCGCGCTTGGTGCGGTTGGCGAGGGAGATCTTGGTGGGCACGTATCCGGCATCCGGCGGAATCGTGACCACGCGGATCTTCTGGGCGGGGTGCGCCTTGGCATACTCCTTGGCAGCGGCGGTACGGGTGTTGTCGACCCAGACGAGCAGCTCGTCGCTGTCTCCGCCCGAGCCGCCGCTGCCCGAGCCGCAGGCGGTGAGCAGCAGCGCGCCGCACACCGAAAGCGCCGCACGCGTCTTTGCGCCGGTACTCCATCGGTTCATCGAAGACCACCTCTGTGCCCGAAAGTGAAGTTGCGATAGTTTTCGCAACAACGGATCGATCGAAACGTAGGAGATACATCGGATGACGTCAACGGCTGGGGACGATTCGACGCGGAGTACTTTGGCGGAGATTGCCGGAGAGGCCGGAGTTTCGGTCTCCACCGTGTCCAAAGTCCTGCATGACAGATCCGATGTGTCATCGAAGACCCGGGCGAAGGTGCAGAGGCTGCTCGAGCAGTACGGGTACCTCGCACGGAACAGTCCGCCGACCTCCCAACTCCGGGGCGGGCTCATCGAGTTCGTCATCAATGAACTGGACAGCCCCTGGGCCGTCGAGCTCATCCGGGGCGCCGAGGAGGCGCTGCACGGGGTCGGCATGGGCATGGTGGTGTCGGCGACACACGGCCGCACGAAGCTCGCCCGGCAGTGGCTGGACTCGCTGGCCACCCGTCCGACCCGGGGCGCGATCCTGGTGGTGCCCGAACTGACCGCCGAACAGCACGAGGAACTGCGCCGGCTCGCCGTCCCGTTCGCCCTGGTCGCCCCGATAGAGGAACCGGCGCCGGGCGTGCCCTGGGTGGGCGCCACCAACTGGCCGGGCGGATTCGCCGCCACCCGGCACCTGATCGAACTGGGCCACCGGCGCGTCGCGATCATCAGCGGACCGGCCCGCCGGCTCACGTCGCGGGCACGCGTCGGCGGCTACCGCTCGGCCCTGGAGGAGGCCGGCCTGCCCTTCGACGAGGAACTGGTGCGGTACGGGGACTTCACCCACGGCCTGGCCCACCAGCACGCCCTGGACCTGCTGCGACTCCCGGACCGGCCGACGGCGGTCTTCGCCGGGAGCGACCACCAGGCGCTGGGGACCTACCGGGCGGCGGCCTCGCTCGGACTGCGGATCCCGGAGGACCTGAGCGTGGTCGGCTTCGACGACCTCCCGTTCGCGGACTGGGTCACACCGCGGCTGACGACGGTGCGCACGCCGCTCGCCGAGATGACCGCGCTGGCCGCCCGGATGGTCCTGCAGCTCATCGCCGGTGACCAGCCGGAGACCACGCGGGTCGAGGTCGCCACGGAGCTGATCGTGCGGGAGAGCACGTGTCCGCCGGAGGCGGCGGAGGGCGGGGCGGGATCCGAGGGCTCCGGGAACCCCCGGGCGGAAGGCGGCGCGACGGGGTAGGCGGGCGTCCGGATTTACCGAGCCCGGTTTTCGTGTTTTCGCAGATTTTCGAAATCGAAGCTTCATCTGCCGGTGATCCAGCGATGATCACCGGCCTGCTCGCAGCTTCGCTCGCCGGTGATCAAACCATGTCAGCCGGCCTCCTCGTCGATCGGAGTACGTCCGTGGCGCATGCCCGTCCCCCTGCGCTTCTCGCCCTCGACCCACGCCATGTTCCGGAGCTGTTCCCTCCGGAGGTACTGGCCCGGCTGACGGGACTCGTCGAACTCGGGCGGCCATCCGCCGCCGGGCAGGCCCACCGCGACGGGCCGCTGGTCGCCGCGCGGTTCGACGACCCCGCGGACACGGCGGTGCGGCAGGCGCTGGCCCGCGCCGAGGTGCTGATCACCGGCTGGGGCTGCCCACCGGTCGACGCGACCGTGCTGGCCGCCGCACCGAGGCTGCGGGCCGTCGTGCACACCGCCGGAAGCGTCAAGTCGCTGGTGACGGAGGCCTGCTGGGAGCGGGGCATCGCCGTCTCGTCGGGCGCGGACACCAACGGCGTGCCGGTCGCCGAATTCACCCTGGCGGCAGTCCTGTTCGCCGGAAAGGGGGTGTTCGCCGCCCGGGAACGGATGCGGGCCGAACGCGGCGCTCTCTCACCCTTCGAGCTCGGCAGCGGGATCGGCAACTTCGGGCGCCGGGTCGGCATCATCGGCGCCTCGCGGATCGGCCGCCGGGTGATCGAGCTGTTGCGCCCGTTCGATCTGGAGGTGTGGCTCAGCGATCCGTACGTCGACGCGGCGGCCGCGCGCTCTCTCGGGGTACGCCCGGCGGGCCTCGACGAACTCCTCGCGAGCTGCGAGGTGGTCAGCCTGCACGCACCCACCCTTCCCGAGACGTACAGGATGCTCGACCGTGAACGGCTCGCCCTGCTCCCGGACGGTGCGGTGCTCATCAACACCGCGCGCGGGGCGCTGATCGACACCGCGGCGCTGACGGACGAGGTGGCGAGCGGCCGGATCACTGCCGTACTCGACGTCACCGATCCGGAGCCCCTCCCGCCGGACGACCGGTTGCTGGACCTGCCGGGTGCCTTTCTGACCCCGCATCTGGCGGGCTCGCTCGGCAACGAGCTCGAACGGCTGGGGAGTGCGGCGGTGGACGAGGTGGAACGTCTGGCCGCCGGGGCTCCGTTCGCCCGCGCCGTACGCAGGGCGGACCTCGCGCGCAGCGGCTGACCTGCGCTTCCGCCCGATCCCGCCACCGGTCACGCTGCGTTGTCAGTGGCCCGTCCTACTGTGGAACCACTGATCGAGAAGCCCGGGGCAACGCGGGTCGAACGGGTGGGAAGGGGGGCGGACCTGTGCGTCGCTCCGAGTACGTCGAGGGCAGTGCGCCTGTGTTCCGTGACACCGCAGCGGGTGGGGCGGACAGGGCGGGCGGGCCGAACGGGACGGGTGGTGCGGACCGTGATCCCGCGGCACTGCCCGACGAGGACACGTTCGTGCTGCCGCCCGGCTGGCAGCGCTCACTCCATCCCCGGCGCGGTGGTGTGGTCCGTACCCCCGCCCGGGTCCAGCAGCGGGGCCTGGAGGCCGTCGAGGCCCGGACGGCCGAGGAGAAGGCGTGGATCCAGGAGTTCCTGGACGCGCCGGGCAGCGATGCTCAGCTCGTCGAACTGACGCGGCTGCACCTGGCCGGCAGTCGTTCACCGGCCGGCGCGGCGGCCGTGGCCGCCATCGTCGGGCTTGTCTCGCCGCACGCCGGATCCTGGGCCGACAGCTGGGTGCGGCTGGGCGGACTCCCCTTCGCGGCCCGTGCCGTGGTGGAACTGTTCCTGACCGAGGCGCACTGGATGCAGACCGGATCCAAGCGCTGCGACCCCTGGCTGGAATCGCGCACCCGCACCCCGCAGTACTACTGGACGGAGTCATGGCGTCCGGCCGCCGACCGGGTGCGGTCGTTGCTCGCCGCGGCGGAGGAGGAGACCTACCGGGCCACGGTCGAGGCGCTCGCCCGGTGCCGTACCGACACCTACCGGAAGATCGCCACGGCCTATCTGGCGCCGAGCGAGACCGACTGGGTCGCCGGGCTCTGCACGGATCCCGCGGTCACCGCCCACCAGGACAACGCCGTACTCACCCTGGTGCACTGCTCCCTCAACTCCGCCGACCAGGCCCAGGCCTTCGCGCACAAGCCCGTCATCGGCCACAGCAATGCCCTGATCGCGACCGCGGCTGAGGGGATCGGCGCCGCCGTCGTCCCGCTGCTCGGCGAGGAGCTGCGCCGCGCCCACTCCCCCGCGAACCGTGTCAAGCAGGTCGCCAACGCCCTCGTGGAGTTCCCGGCCGACGAGGCGTTCCTCCTCCTGCTCGGCCACGCGGACAACAAGTATGTCCGCCCCGCACTCATGGAGGCGATGGGCCGCTATCCGGTCCGGGCGCTGCGCCTGCTCACCGCGGAGCTCCGTCGTCACAGCGGTACGGGACCGAGCACCACACGTCAGTTGCTGGTGGGTCACGTCGCCGCTCACCGCGCCGTGGTGAAACAGGCCCTGCCGGCCCTCCCCGGCGACCTGGCGGAGATCGTCGAGCCGCTCCTCGACCCGGCGAACCGGCTGGACGACGCGCCTGTCGACGCCCTGCCGGCCGTGCTGACGGCCCCGCCGTGGACCCGGCAGCGGAGCGGGACGAAGCCCACGGTCGTGCCGGGGCTGACGGCCGTCAGCGAGCCTGCGCTGGAGTGGCTGCCCGGCGAACAGGAGCAGTGGACGGCCACCACGAGCTGGTACACCCGGCGGGACGACAAGGGCGACTGGGAACAGGACATCGCCGCGTTGCGCCACGGCCCGGGCGCACACGACCTCCGGCCGGCGTGGGTCTACGTGCACGGACCCGAGGACCTGGTCACGCCGCTGCTCGCCGCCTGGGACCCGACGGACCTCTGGGACGGTGCGGACACCCTGAAGCCGGTCGCCGCCCGCTTCGGTCTCACCGCTCTGCCGCTGCTGCTGCGCGTCGTGCCCCGGCAGCCGAGTTCCCTCGCACCGCTGCTGCTTCCGTTCGTCGACGTGTCGGTGGCCCGGCACATGGCCGACTGGTCCGTGCGGCTCAAGTCGACTGCGGCAACCGCCCGTTCGTGGTTCGAACGACACGGGGTGCGGGCTGCCGCGCTCCTGGTGCCCGACGCCGTCGGCAGGGCCGGCAGGGTACGGCGCGCCGCCGAGCAGGCTCTGGTCCAGATCGCCGCGCTGCACGGCAACGCCGTGGTGCGCGGTGCGGCCGAGGCATACGGTTCACAGGCCGCCGACACGGTGGCCGAGCTGCTCACGGCCGATCCGCTGGAGCGGGCACTGCCCACCGTCCTGCCGGCGGTGCCGGGTTGGGCAGATCCGGCGCTGCTGCCGCAGATCACCGTCACATCGGGCGGCGCCCTGCCGAACGAGTCGGTTCGCCATGTGCTGACCATGCTGGCGATGTCCGTGCCCGGTGAGCCGTACCCGGGCCTCGGCGCTGTCACGCGGACGGCGGACGGCGCCTCGCTGGCCGAGTTCGCGTGGGCTCTCTTCGAGCAGTGGCGGCTCGCCGCCCTTCCCGCTCAGGAGTCGTGGGCGCTGCACGCTCTCGGCCCGCTCGGTGACGACGGGACAGTGCGTCGGCTGACACCGGTGATCCGGTCCTGGCCCGGCGAGGGTGCCCATCACCGCGCGGTCGAGGGCCTCGACGTGCTGGCGGCGATCGGCAGCGATGTCGCGCTGCTCCATCTGCACGGCATCTCCCAGCGGGTGAGGTTCAAGGCCCTGAAGGTCCGGGCCGCGGAGAAGATCGCCGAGGTGGCCGCAGGTCTCGGGCTCACGGGAGAGCAGCTCTCCGACCGGCTGGTTCCCGACTTCGGTCTGGACCCGGACGGCTCCACGGTCATCGACTACGGGACCAGGACCTTCACGGTGGGCTTCGACGAGCAATTGCGCCCGTACGTCCAGGACAGCGACGGCAAGCACCGCAAGGATCTCCCCAAGCCGGGCGTGCGTGACGACGCCGAACTGGCGCCGGCCGAGCGCAAACGGTTCCTGGCTCTGAAGAAGGACGTGCGGACGGTCGCCTCCGACCACATACGCCGGCTGGAGGCCGCGATGGTGACGGGCCGGTCCTGGACGGCGCGGGAGTTCGGCGAACTGTTCGTCGGCCATCCGCTGCTGGGGCACCTGGTCCGACGTCTGGTGTGGCTGAGTGAGGAGGAGGGGTCGGCCACCGCGTTCCGGGTGAGGGAGGACCGCACGTTCACCGATGCCGGCGGCAAGACCTTCGCCCTTTCCGGGGAAGCGGCCGTGCGGCTGCCCCATCCCCTGTACCTGGGAACGGAGTTGGCCGCCTGGTCGGAGCTGTTCGCGGCCCGCGGGATCCCGCAGCCGTTTCCCCAGCTGGCCCGTGCCGTGTGCGCACCGACCGAGGAGGAGGCCGGCAGCCACCGTCTGACCCGCTTCGAGGGCCTCCGGGTGCCGACGGGCCGGATCCTCGGCCTGGAGCGCCGCGGCTGGCAGCGCGGGGTACCGCAGGACGCGGGGGTGGAGCGCTGGATCTCCAAGCGGATCGGCGACGACCGCCATCTGGTGGTCGCCCTGGACACGGGCATCGCGGTCGGGGCCGTCGACATGTTCCCCGACCAGACCCTGGAAACCGTCTGGCTCGACAAGCGACCCGGCGACTACGGGATGCGCGCCCGCCATGCGCTGCGTTTCGGTGACCTGGACATGGTCACCGTCTCCGAACTGCTCGCCGACCTGGCAGACCTGACCGAGGGGTCTGCGTCATGACCGTACGGGGCCGGGCGTCCACCCGGCCGGATGCGTCAGCGCAGGTACGAGAGCCCCGGGTGCACCTTCGCATAGCCGTCGACCAGGCGGCGCGCCACCGAGACCGAGTCCACCAGTGGGTGCAGTGCGAAGGCGCGGACCGCGTCGGCGCGTGAGCCGCTCGCTGCCGCGTCGAGCACCGCGCGTTCGACGGCCTTCACCGCGGTGACCAGGCCGACGGCGTGGTACGGGAGCGGATCGACGGCGAGGGGGCGGGCGCCGTTCGCGTCGACGAGGCAGGGGGCCTCGATCACGGCATCCGCGTCGAGCACCGCGAGCGTGGTCCGGTTGCGGACGTTGAGGATCAGGGAAGTCCGTTCGTTGCGGGCGACGGCCCGCATCAGGGCGAGCGCTACCTGCTCGTAGCCACCGGAGTCCAGATCGCTCTCGTCCCGCTCCCCCGCCCCCGCGACCTCCCGGTTCTCCGACATGTACGTCGCCTCGCGCTCGGCGCGGGTCCGGTCCCAGGTCGCCAGGGCCGGCGTGGCCGGGTCCTTCATCCGCCCGTAGAAGCCCTCCTGCTGTTCACGGAGGTAGGCGCCGCGGGTCTGCTCGGCGTCCTGGTAGGCGCGGACCGCCTCGCGGTTGAAGTAGTAGTAGTGCAGGTACTCGTTGGGGATGGCGCCCAGGGAGCACAGCCAGTCGGCGCCGAAGAGCCGGCCCTCCTCGAACGAGCCGAGCAGCTCCGGGTCGGCGAGCAGGCGCGGGAGTTCGTCGCGGCCCTCGACGTACAGCCCGCGCACCCAGCCGAGGTGGTTGAGGCCGACGTAGTCGATCCGGGCCCGGTCGGGGTCGGCGCCGAGCACGCGCGCGATGCGGCGGCCGAGGCCTACGGGCGAGTCGCAGATGCCGATGACGCGGTCGCCGAGGTGGTGCGACATGGCTTCGGTGACCAGGCCCGCGGGGTTCGTGAAGTTGATGACCCAGGCGTGCGGGGCGAGCCGGGCGATGCGGCGGGCCAGATCGACGGCGACCGGTACGGTGCGCAGTCCGTAGGCGATACCGCCGGCGCCGACCGTCTCCTGGCCGAGTACGCCCTCGTCGAGCGCGACGCGTTCGTCGGCGGCCCGCCCGGCGAGGCCGCCGACCCGGATCGCCGAGAAGACGAAGTCGGCGCCGCGCAGCGCCTCGTCCAGTTCGGTGGTGGCGACGACGGCGGGTGCGTCAGGGACGCCCTCGGCCTGCTCGGTGAGGACCCGTGCCATGGCGGTGAGCCGGTCGGCATCGGTGTCGTAGAGGGTGACGGCCGAGACGCGGCCCTCGGCGTGGTCGGCGAGCAGCGCCCCGTAGACCAGTGGAACCCGGAATCCGCCGCCGCCCAGAATTGTCAGCTTCACGCTTCCGCATGGTACGTGGGGTGCGGGAACGAGTCGCGGGGGGCCCGCCCGGGGGGGGGGGGGCGGGGCCCCCCGCGGCGCGCCGGGCCGGGCCGGCCCCCCCCCCGGCGCCCACACCCCCCCCCCCGCCCCGGCCGGGGGGCG
>NZ_JBIVTU010000004.1:202283-447050 GCF_044756845.1 Streptomyces sp. NPDC091416 | reverse complement strand
CCCCTCTCACCCCCACCCCCCGCCCCCCCCCAATTTTGCCCCCCCCCCCGGGGGGGGGGGGGGGGGGGGGGGCGCGGGGGGGGCGGGGCCGGGGGGGGGGGGCCCCCCCCCCCCGCGCCCGGCTGTGCCGCCGGTCAGTAGCCGTTCCACCAGCGGGTCACCACGCGCCACAGCCGGGCCGGGGCCGTGGGCCTGCGCTGCTGCGGAATCATCCCGGCTGCGGTGCCCTCGCCGGTCCGGCCGTCGACGGATCCGTCGACGGCGACGGTCGCCCCGGCCGGACGCGCGCCCGGCGCCGCGCCTGCGGGCTCCGACGGGGCGGCGGCGCGTACCGGGGTCGGCGCCACGTGCCGTACCGCGGACTGCACCTCCCAGTCCTGGCGCGCCGGGTTCGGCTTGCCCATGGACGGCGGTTCCCGGTCGTCCTGCGGGGCGCGCGGCGCGAACTCGGCCGGGAGCTCCACCAGGTGGCGGCCCATGAGATTGCCGACCCAGCGCAGTTCGCTCTCGTCGACGGCGAGTTCGAGGTCGGGCAGGCGCATCAGCAGGGCGTCGATGCCGACGTCCGCGATGGCGCGGCCGATGTCCTGGCCCGGGCACTCGTGGGGGCCGCCGCTGAACGCGAGGTGGGCGCGGTTGCCCTCCATGTTGGCGTCGAGGTCGGGACGTACCACCGGGTCGGTGTTGGCCGGGGCGATGCCGACGATCAGCGCGTCGCCGGCCTTGATGCGCTGCCCGCCCAGTTCCGTGTCGCCGACCGCCCAGCGGCCGAAGACCGCGGTGAACGGCGGTTCGTCCCACAGGGTCTGCTCGACCGCCTCGGGGACGGTCATGTGCCCGCCGCTGAGCCGGGCCCGGAAGCGCGGATCGGTGAGCACCATGCGGAGCACGTTGGCGATCAGGTTGGTGGTCGCCTCGTAGGACGCGATCAGGATGAGCCGCAGGTGCTCGGCCACCTCCTGGTCGTTCATGTCGGCGGGGTGCTCCACGAGCCAGGTGGCGAAGTCGTCCGCCGGTTCGCGGCGGCGCCGCTCCACGAGGCGGCTCAGCGCGGCCAGTACGTAGGCGTTGCTCTCGACGGCGGTCGCGGTGCCGCGGGTCATGTCGCGGGCCGCCTGCACCATCCGGTCGTTGTACTCCTCCGGCATGCCGAGGATGGCGCACATCACCATCATGGGCAGCCGTTCGGCGAAGGCGGTGACCAGGTCGGTACGGCCCTCCCGGCAGAAGTCGTTGACGAGCCGGTTGCTGTAGCGGTTGACGTGGCGCCGCACACCGCGGGTGTCGATCCGGCCCATGGAGTCGGTGACGGCGCCGCGCTGACGCTCGTGGGTGGCCCCGTCGGCGAAGACGCAGATCGGCTGCCAGGTGAAGATGGGCGCCAGGGGGTGGTCCGGCGCGACGCTGCCGTCCTGCAGCGCCCGCCAGCGGCGCGAGTCCCGGGAGAACTGCGAGGGCGTACGCGTCATGTGCAGGTTCTCGCTGTGCCCGAGGACCAGCCAGGCGGGTACGTCGCCGTGCAGCAGCACGGGCGCCACCGAGCCGTGCTCGGCGCGCAGCTTGTCGTACAGGCCGTGCGGGTCCTGTTCCGCCTCGGGGCCGTAGAGGCGTCGCAGGCCGCCGGGGCCGATTCCGAGGCCGTGGGCCGGGCACTCGGGGGGCGGTACCGGCCCGGTGGCCTCGCCGGGTTCGTAGTGGAATGGGGATGTCACGATCGCTCCAGGGATCAGTCCGCCACGGGCGGACGGATGGGGTACGCGATGGGGGCGCGCGGATCGGGTGCGGCGACGTCAGCCGAGCGGGACGGCCAGACTGTGCAGATAGCGCATCAGGGTCATCAGCACATCGCGGCTGGAGACGCGCAGCCGGGCGTCGCAGTCGATCATCGGGACCTCGTCCGGCAGGTCCAGGGCGCTGCGCAGCGCCTCGACGGGGTGATTCGGCGCGTCGGGGAAGGTGTTGACGGCGACGACGAACGGCACACCGCGCTCCTCCAGCCGCCCGATGACGTCGAAGCTGACTTCGAGTCGGCGGGTGTCGATGAGCACGACGGCGCCGAGCGCGCCTTCGAACAGTCCGTTCCACAGGAACCAGAAGCGCTCCTGGCCCGGGGTGCCGAACAGGTAGAGGATCAGCTCCTCGCTGATGCTGATCCGGCCGAAGTCCATGGCGACGGTGGTGGCGGTCTTGCTCTCCACCCCGAAGTTGTCGTCGACGCCGACGCCGGCCTGGGTCATGGTCTCTTCGGTGGTCAGCGGCCGGATCTCACTGACCGAGCCGACCATGGTCGTCTTGCCGACCCCGAACCCGCCGACGATCACGACCTTCACCGCGGCGGTGGCCGTGGTGGGGAGGACGTCCTCGCTCCGTGGGCCCGTGATCGTGTCAGAGTTTCTGAAGTCCATGCATCACCGCTTCGAGGAGGGACCTGTCCGGGAGGGTCGCGCGGACGATCGGCGCGCGCGATTCGATCAGTTCCGTGGCGAGGAGTTCGGTGAGGAGCGAGGTCACCACGCTGAAGGGCAGGCTGAGGTAGGCAGAGATCTCGGCTACGGATAAAGGAGCCTGGCAGAGCCGCAGGATGACGGCCTGCTCGGGCTGGACCGTCGGCGACGGCTGCGACTTCGAGACCACCATCGTGACCAGGTCGAGCGCTGCCCGCTCGCTGCCGTCGGGATCGCCGGTGATGACGTACAGCCGTTCCGGATCGCTCAGTGCCGGATCGGCCTTGCGGCGTTCTCGTCGGGACGAAGTCATCCGGCCTGCCCGTCGTGTCGGGGCGGGCTCGTCAGATGGGCGCCGATCCGTACGACCATGTCGCGCATCCGTGCTCCGACGAGTCCCGCGTCGACCGTCTCGCCGGCGAGTACGGCGAGGTACGCGCCTGCTCCCGCGGCCATCAGGTAGAAGAATCCGCCGGTCACCTCGATGACGACGAGCCGCATCCTGCCGTCGCTGTACGGGATTTCGGAGGCGACGGCGGCGGCCAGGCTCTGCAGCCCGGCGCAGGCGGCCGCGAGCCGGTCGGCGACGTCGGGGTCGCCGCCGTGGCGGGCGATGCGCAGGCCGTCCGCGGAGAGCACCACGATCTGGTGGATGTCCGGAACGTCATCGGCGAGCTCTTTGAGCATCCAGTCCATGTTGCCCCGCTGCTGGATCACTTCAGGTCTCCCTTGTCCCACGCGTCGTCGGAGTCTTCGTCTGTCCCTGGCTCCCGGGGCACGCCGTTGGCTGCCTTGGTGAACGCCTCCAGCCAGATCCCGGGCGGCGGCTCCTTGCCGTTGGCCTGACCGTTGCCGTTGCCGTAGCCGTTGCTCCGTCCGGCACCCGTATCGGTGGACTGGGCGGGGAGGTTGTGCGAACCGAGCGGTGCGCGGCCTCGGCTGCGCCGCTGCGGGAGTCCGCCGGAGGTCCATTCGGTCACCACGGGGACCTCGTCCTCCATGGCGACGGACGGGGTGACGGGCCGGGGCTCGGGGGCGACCGGTCCGGTGGCGGGACGGGAGGCGACGGGGCTCGGCTTGCGGTGGGTGCTGCGGGCCGGGACGACGTGCTTCATGTCCTTGAGGTCGATGTCGCTGGTCGGCCGCGACGTGGCGCCGATGCCGTGGGCGATGCCGGGCGCGGGGCCGGTGGTGATCATGGAGCGCGGCACGATGAGTACGGCGCGGACACCGCCGTACGCGGACTGCCGCAGCGATACCTGGAGGTCGTACATCCGCGACAGCCGGCCGACGACGGCCATGCCGAGCCGGGGTGACTCGCCGAGGTCGTTCATGCTGGAGCCGGCCTGGGCCCTGGCGAGCATGTTCTCGGCCCGGGCGCGGGCCTCCTCGCTGAGGCTGACGCCGCCGTCCTCGATCTCGATGGCGATGCCGGTCTGGACCTCGACTGCGGTGACGTGCACGCGGGTCTGCGGGGGCGAGTAGCGCGTGGCGTTGTCGAGGAGTTCGGCGCAGGCGTGGATGAGCGGTTCGACCGCGGTGCCGATGATGGCGACCTTGGCGATCGAGTGCAGGTCGACGCGCGGGTACTCCAGGATGCGTGACATGGCGCCGCGCAGCACGCTGAACAGCGGTACGGGCTTGGGCCACTGGCGGCTGGGCCGGGCGCCGCCGAGCACGGCGATGGAGTCGGCGAGCCGGCCGATCAGCGCGGTGCCGTGGTCGATGCGCAGGAGGTCGTCGAAGACGTCGGGGTTGCGCCCGTGGTGCTCCTCCATCTCCCGCAGTTCACTGGCCTGCCGGTGGACGATCGCCTGGACGCGGCGGGCAACGTTGACGAAGGCGCGCTGCGCGGAGTCACGCGTCGCCTCCTCGTTGTCGATGATGTCCAGCACGGTGTAGACGAGCGCGCGCTGGGCGTCGGGAAGATGGCGGTAGACCTCGTCGTTGTCGACGACGGCCCGCAGCACCTCGTCGGGCGAATTGCCCACGCGCAGCCGGTGGATCGCGGCGGGGAGGAGTTCCTTGCTGATGCGTACGGACTCTTCGTCGTAACCGGCGATGCGCCGCTCCAGCGCGGTGACGCGCTGTTCGTAGTGGGCGCGCTGCCGCCGGTTCGTGCGTGAACGGCGGGCGAGTTCGGCGGTGAGCACGGCGACCACGACGGTGGTGAAGGCGCCGCACCAGACGACTGGTATCCGCGCGGCCTCGGCAACCAGCGCCACGGCGGCGGCGGTTGCGCCGGCCGTCACGAGGACGGGCAGCAACATGGCACGGACCACAGGTGTTTCTCGGTCGATCGGTGGTGATTCAACACGAACCATCTAAAACCTCTGGCGGTTGATTCGGGAGGTAATCGGGAGGTACAGCGCTTGCAGGGCAGTAGGGAACAAGCGCTCGAATTCATATCAACTCGACTTCACTGCGCGTGAGCTTAGTCAGATCGAAACAGTGCTTCGGCACATTCGCCCAACCCCCTGCGCGAGCGCTCCCGCGGTAATACACTCACGAGTTTTCGCACGGAACGCAAACAGTCGTGTGCGTGGAGTGACGAAGCGGGGAGGCGCGCGCGAACCGCTCCGCTTCGTCCCGGCGTGCGGGACACAGACACCGCAACCGTTCTTCGACGGGCAACGCCCTGCGGGCGAACCGTGCGACAGCAGCACACATCGCCGGGCAGCTCCACCGCGGGGCGACCGAACGCGTCCCACAGGGAGGGACAAGGGCACATCTGAGCGAAGCGGATCGAAAGAGGCGGATTGATGACCACCGCGAGGGTGCATGCCCCTCCGGGACACGAAGGGGAACAGACATCTGATGGAGCACGCGCGGGACTACACCATCGAATCGCTCGACACCGGCCTGCGGCTGATGCGGCTCTTCCTCACCCATGACGCGCTGACCGTCTCGGAGGCGGCCGGGCTGCTCTCCGTCGGCCGCTCCACCGCCCACCGGGTCCTCAGCACCCTGGAGGGCCGCGGCTTCGCCGCACGGGAGACGGACGGCCGGGGCTACTCGGCCGGTCCCGAGCTGGTGCGGCTGGGCCACCCGGCCGGATTCGGCGCCCCCGTCCGGGAGCAGGTGGGTGCGGTGCTGGAGGACGCCGTACGGCGCACCGGTGAGACCGTGCTCAGCGCCGCGCTGATCGGCGATCAGGTCCTGGTCACCGACGGCCGGGAATCCGCTCAGCCGGTGCGGATGGTACTGGAGCGGGGCCGCGCCCGTCCCGCGCACGCCACGGCGGGCGGCAAGCTGCTGCTCTCCCGGATGACCGCCGATCAGATCTGCGTCCTGTATCCGCGGGAGCACCTCGACGCGGTCACCCCCGACACGCTCACCTCCCGCCCGGAACTCCTCGCCGAGCTGGGCCGGATCCGTGACCGCGGCTACGCGACCGGCCGCGGCGAGTCGGTGGCCGGGATGCACGCGGTCGCCGTACCGCTGGCGGGTTCCACGTGGCGTGACCGGCTGGCGCTGGTGGCCTGCGCACCGGCCGGCCGTGGTGACGAGGCCGCTCTGGAGCGCCGCGCCGCAGAACTGCTCCGGTCGGCCGCCCGGTTCGGCGCGACCGGGTAGCCCGGCGGTCGGGGACCACCGGCGCCCGGCGTCCGGCTACGCGTCCGGGGTACTCCGGCCCGTCAGCGGCGGCCCCCGCCGATGCGGCCCTCCAATTGGAGCAGCAGTTCGCTGAGCTGCGCGCTGAGCCGGTCACGGGACTGCGCGTCGAGACCGGAGAGCACCGCGCGCTCGTACGCGAGCTGCTGCGGCAGCAGCCCGTCGACCAGCTCCCGTCCCGCGTCGGTGAGACCGACATGCGCGACCCGGCGGTCCCGGGCGTCGCTGCGGCGTGCGATCAGGCCGCGCTCCTGCAGCGCCCGGAGCCGTTTGGTGACCGCAGCGCCGGAGGAGAACGTCTCGCGTGCCAGTTCGCCCGGGGTGAGTTCGCGGTCGGTACGCCGTAGGGCACCGAGCAGGTCGAACTCGGCACGGGTCAGTCCGGCGCCGCGCAGCGGAGCGTCCTCGGCCTGCTGGAGCAGGGCGGAGCAGCGGTTGATCCGGCCGATGAGCTCCATCGGCCCGGTGTCGAGTTCCGGATTGACGGCCTGCCACTGCCGTACCACCGAGGCGACGATGTCGTCGGTCACACCGCTCCGTTCTCCTGGGCCGGGGCGATCGTCCCCCGCCGTGTCGCTGTCGCCGCGAGCGTACGGTGTCCGGCCTGCTCGGCCGCGAGCACCGCCTCCTGCGGCAGTGCCCGCTGCCACCATTCACCGGCCGCGGTCTCCTCCGCCTCGCGCAGTTCGACCAGGGATCCGGTGAGCCTGCGGCGGGCCGCATCCAGGGCGGCGGGTGCGGGTGCGGGGTCGGCCAGGGTCTGCACGGCGTGGGCGCGGGCCCGCTCGGCCTCGGCGAGCGCCTGCTCGACGCGGCCCGTGGCGCGGCGATTGGTGACGAACACCGCGGCGAGGAATCCGGCGCCGGCGCCGATGACGGTGTCCAGGACCCGGTCGCCGATCAGCTCACCGGCCGGGTGGCTGCCCGCGTACTCCAGGACGAGGAGCGCCATCGGGGTCACGGCGACGGAGCCGAGCCAGTAGTTGCGGGTGATCAGGGCTTCGGCGGCGAACCCGAAGAGGAGACAGAAGCCGATCAGGGCCAGCGGGTCCATCCGGGCGGCCGGCAGCACGGCGGCGAAGACCAGGACCCCGATGAGGTTGCCGAGGGTGCGCTGCAGGGTGCGGTTCCACGAGAGCGTGACGTTGGCCTGGTACAGCGAGGCAGCGGTCACGATCGCCCAGTAGGGGCGGCCGACGCCGACGGCCGAGCAGATGTACCCCGCCAGGGCGCAGCCGATGAGCGTGCGGACGGCGACCGGCAGCAGCGGGGAGCCCGGGGCGAGGCGGAGCAGCAGGGCGCGTACGGCTCCGTCGCGGGCGGCCGGGCGCCGGGCGGCGCGCTCGGCGTCGACGCCGAAGAGCTCCGCGGCGGTCCCGGGGGCGGGCGGGGGCGTGGGAACGGGTCCGCGGGACCGGGTCAGCCGGGCCCACTCGCGGAGCCTGTCGGCGTCCGCGGCGGTGTCCGCCGAGTCGGCGGTGAGTACGGCCTCGGCGTGGACGACGAGGCGTTCCAGTGCGGTGCGCACGGGGGTGGGGCGTCCGGCCGCGAGGAGGGTCTGCCAGGCCGCGTGGACGGTGGCGACCGCGGCGCGGCGGGTGGGCCGGCCGGGCTCGGCGGCGTACGCGGCCGCCGCGTTCAGCGCGCGGGCCGTGGCACGGCGCTCGGGTCCCTCCCGGCGGACCAGCGCGGGGGCGACGGTGACGAGCCAGGACACCGCGCCGGCGCCGAGGGTCAGCGCGAGGTGGCCGGGCACCTGGCCGATCTCCTGCGGGGTGAACAGGGCGGCGGAGCTGACGAAGGTGAAGATGACCGGGCCGGGCGGTCCGATGCGGGTGGCGTCGCAGAGCAGCTTCTGCCCGGCGGCCAGGAGGGCGCCGACGGCGATCAGGACCGCGGCCGAACCGGTCAGCGAGGCCGTGACCAGGGAGACGGCCAGGCCGGCGAGCATCCCGAGGACGACTCCGACGACGGTCCTGGCGCGGCGCGCGTACGGCAGGTTGTGGCCGTACAGCGCACAGAGCGAGCCGGCCATCGTGTACATCACGAGGTCGAGACGGTCCAGGGAGTAGAGCACCAGGTTGGGAACCGCCGTGGCCACGACCACGCTGGTCGCCGGTTTGAACCACATGTCCGAGGGCCGGGCCAGACGCAGCGGGGCGGCCAGCGGGATTCTGCGGAGGGAGGACGGCCGGGGCCTGATGCTTGTATGACTCACCCACATACTTTAGCAGGTATTACACATGTAAACGATTCTGTCGGCTGCGCGTGCCTGACGGCTCCCTCCGGCCCACGGTCATAGCGTTCAGCTGCGTCAGGAAGACCGGCGCGCATCCACCCCACGCACGGAGGATTCCGAATGAAGCTCGCCGCACCGGTGCCCGGCGGTCCCTGCTGGATCGAGCTGAGCACCTCCGACCTTCCGGCGGCCAAGTCGTTCTACACGGCCCTCTTCGGCTGGCAGTGCGAGACGGATCCGCGCGACGAGGCGGGCGGCTACACCACGGCGCATCGGGGAGACGCCCGGGTCGCGGCCCTCAGCCCCGTCCACCGGCCGGGGCAGCCACCCGCGTGGACGGTGTCCTTCGCCGTCGGGGACGCGGACGCGACGGCACGGAAGGCGACGACTGCGGGCGGTTCATTGCTGGCCGGCCCGATGGACGTGTTCGAGGAGGGCAGGTTCGCCGTCCTGGCGGACCCGTCCGGGGCGGTGTTCTCGCTGTGGCAGGGGCGCGCCTTCGCCGGCGCCGACCTGTTCAACGAACCGGGCGCACTGGGCTGGACGGAGCTCGCCACCCGTACGAGCGAAATGGCGCTCGCCTTCTACCCGGACGTCTTCGGCTGGACGGTCAAGGCCTCGGAGACCTACCCGCAGTGGGGTGTCGGCGGGGAGGACTTCGGCGGCCTGCTGGCGATGGACGAGAACATCCCGTCCGAGGTGCCGCCGCACTGGCTGCCGTACATCGCCGTCGCGGACGTCGACGCGACGGCGGCCACCGCGCTGAGCGGAGGCGGCGACCTGCTGATGCCCCCGGCCGACATCGCGAGCGCCCGCAGGATCGCGGTGGTGCGCGACCCGCAGGGCGCCGTGTTCGGCATCTACCGGGCGGGCGACGAGGGCTGACCGCCGGACGTACGGTCGGCGGGCGACGAGGGATGACTGCCGGACGTATGGCCGGCGGGCGCGAGGGATGACCGCCGGACGTACGATCCGGCCGCGACGGCGGCGCGCCGCGAGCGCCTGTCACCGCCGACACTCCTGCCGCCCGGGGCGTGCGCCGGTCCGACGAGGAGGCCGGGCCCGGGCGGAACGCCGGCGTCAGCCGCTCTGCTCGTCCGTCACCTGCACGTGGTCCCCGATACCGACCACGAGGACGCGCGTACCCGGTTCGATCGGACGCCAGCGGTGGACGAGGCCGCCCGCGCAGTAGAGGGTGTCGCCCCGCTCCAGGCGGTAGAAGCTGCCGTCCGCCTCGACCTCCGCCGAGCCGTCGGCGACGTACAGGATCTCGTCGTTGCGGTGCCGGAACTCACGGCCCCAGTCGTGGTCCCCGGTGAACTCCAGCGCGTGCAGCCGCTGGTGACCGCGGACCAGCGGCCGCATCCGCCCGTCGCCCTCGCCCTCCGCACCCGTCTCCCGCACGGAGGCGGAGGTGCCGCGCACCACGTCGACGGGGCGGGGCGCCTCGGCGGTGGAGAGCAGCTGGACCGCGGTCGTGTCGAGCGCGTCGGCGATGCGCTGGAGCGACCCCATGCTCGGCCGGGAGCGGCCGTTCTCGATCTGGCTGAGGAAGGGGGTGGAGAGCCCGGCCCGTCGCGCGACCTCGGCGAGGGTCAGTTCCAGGGCGCGGCGCCGTCGGCGAATCCCCGGGCCGACCAGGGGGGTGTCCGCCTCGCTCATCTCATCCACTCCGTGTCCCTGCGTGCCGCACGCCACAGGCGGCGGGGCAGTGAGCAGCCTACCGGGCCGGTTAACCTCTTAAGTCCCACCTAATAAAGTTAACCGGGAGGACCGATCCATGCCCCTCGTGGACCAGAACCAGCGACGGCGACGCGGTACCGGGCTCATAGCCCTGGACGAGGACGCCAGCTACGGCGGATACACCCTCTTCGCCCCGCTGACGGGCGGCGGCGAGGTGTATCTCATCGACATGCGCGGTGACGTGGTCCATCAGTGGAACCTCCCGTACCGGCCCGGCCGGCACGCCCGGATCCTGCCCAACGGCAACCTCGCCTACAGCGGCGTCCTCCCGGACGAGCCGGCGCTCTTCCCCATGTGGCACAAGTACCGCGGCGGGATCATGCAGGAGATCACCCCCGACGGCACGGTGGTGCGCGAGCACCGCGACCGCTTCCAGCACCACGACGCGTACCACTACGGCGACGGCAGGCTGCTGTACGCCGCGCTGGAGCCGCTGACCGGCGACGCCGCGGCCGCCGTCCGGGGCGGGGTGCCCGGGTCGGAGCCCGACGGCACGGTCTGGGCCGACACCATCGTCGAGGTGGACGCCGAGGGCAACACCGTGTGGGAGTGGAAGGTCTCCGAGCACCTCGACCGCGAGGCCTTCCCGCTGCACCCCGACTACGCGCGCGAGCACTACCCCCTGATCAACAGCGTGCTGCCGACCAGCGACGGCAACATCCTGGCGAGCTTCCGCTCCGTCTCCGCCGTGGTCGTCATCAGCCGCGAGAGCGGCGAGATCATCTGGCGCAGCGAGCCCGGCGTCGTATCGCAGCAGCACTGCCCGACTGAGTTGGAGAACGGCAACTTCCTGGTCTTCGACAACGGAGTCTTCCGGCCGCACTGGGACGTTCCGTTCAGCCGGGTCATCGAGATCGAGCGGTCGAGTGGCACCATTGCGTGGGAGTACCACGACCCGGCACGCGAGTCGTTCTTCGCCCCGTTCATGGGCAGCGCCCAGCGCCTGCCGAACGGGAACACGCTCGTGACGGACTCCCCCGCGGGACGCCTCTTCGAGGTGACCGAGGACGGCTACCTGTGCTGGGAGTACATCGTGCCGTTCTTCGGCGGCTACCAGGAAGAAGAAGTGCGCAAGCTGTTCCCGTCCGAGCCCAACGCCGTGTTCCGCTCCTATCGCTACTCGGCCCGGGAGCTCCCCTGGCTCGACGTCCCGAAGGGCTGAGCCGGACCATGGCCTCCTCCGCCCCCGATACGGCCGCCCCGGCCGTCCCCGCCGCGCCGGCCCCTTCCGTCGCGCCGGTCGACGAGCGGCTCCCGCTCCCCCGGCTGGTCCCGCTCGCGTTCCAGCATCTGCTGGCCGGGGTGGCCGCCCCCGTCTCCTCGGTCATCCTGATCGGCACCACGCTGTCGCTCAGCGCGTCCCAGACCGCATCGCTGCTCAGCGCCACGCTGGTGCTGTGCGGCATCGGCGCGCTGCTCCAGTCGCTGGGCGTGAAGGCTCTGCGGATCGGCGCCCGGCTGCCGTTCCTGATGCTTCCGGGCGGCGCGGCGGTCGCGATCTTCCTCCAGGTCGCCAAGGAGCACGGACCGGCCACCGCGTCCGGTTCGGTACTGATCGCGGCGGTCTTCCTGATCGCCGTGCTGCCGCTCTACGGGCGCCTCGTGCGGTTCTTCCCGCCCCTGGTCATGGGCACCACCGTGGTCCTGATCGGGATCAACATGATCAAGATCACCGCGCCGATGATCGCCTCCGGACCGGGGCTCGGCTTCGCCACGCTCGGCATCACCGCACTGTTCTTCCTGTTCATGCGCGGTGTCTGGCGGCAGATGTCGGTGCTCTTCGGCCTCGCGGGCGGCACGCTCGTCGCCGCGTTGACCGGTACGGCGTTCCACATGGCGCACGGCAGCCCGTTCGCCCTGCCCGACCCGTTCCCGTACGGGACGCCGCACTTCGACCTGCTGGCCGCCGTGCCGCTGCTGGTCTTCGCGCTCGCCTCGCTGGCGGAGGCGACCGGGCAGACCGTTCTGAACAGCGAGGCGGTGGGCCGGACTCCGGACGCGGCGCGTGACGTGCCGCGGATCTCCCGCGCCGACGCGGTCACCTCGCTGGGCGCCGGCGTCTTCGGTACGTCGTTGATGGTGACCAGCGCCGAGAACATCGGGATCGTGCAGCTCACCGGCGTGCGCAGCCGGTTCGTCACGGCGGGCGCGGGCGTGCTGCTGATCCTGTGCGGACTGATCACGCCGCTCACCCGGCTGCTCGCCGCCATTCCGGAGCCGGTGGTCGGCGCCGCGGGGCTGATCATCTACGCGGTGATCGCGACGATGGGGTTCGGCATGCTCAGCCGTGAGAACCTCAGCCACGGCACGAACGGCATCGTGGTCGCCCTGGCCCTCTGCGTCGGTCTGCTGCCGGTCTTCGCGCCCGAGATGTACGCGGGCCTGCCGGTGTGGGCGCGGACCGTCTTCGGCAGCGGTGTGGCCGCCGGGGCGCTGGCCGCGGTGATTCTGGCTGCGGTGTTCGCCCGGCTGGGACCGCCGGACAGCGGTCCGCCCGACCGCGCGCCGCAGTGACGGCAGTGCCCGCAGCAACGGCATGGAGACGCCCGCGCCCCTCGACGAGGGGCGCGGGCGTCTTCGCGTCCCGGGTGTGCCGGGATACGCGCCACAGGGGCCTTCGACAGAACGGCCCCGAAGATCCGCGCCGGGGCGCATGCCCGATCTGTCGCGTGCGTACTGAAGACGGTAGAGAGGTGGTTGTCGTCGGGCGAGGGGAAGTACGGACGTGGATGTGTATGAAGCTGTGGACAGTCGCCGGGCTGTGCGGGCGTTCAGCGGCGAGCCGGTACCCAGAGAGACACTTGAGCGTGTGATGGCCACGGCGGCGCGGGCCCCGTCGAGCGGGAACCTCCAGCCGTGGCATGTGTATGTCGTGACCGGCGAGCCCCTGGCCGAGCTGAAGAGGCGCGCAACGGCCAGATCTCTGGCGGGAGACCCGGGGGACGAGCGGGAGTATCCGATGTACCCGGCCCAACTGGGCTCGCCGTACGTGGACCGCTTCTCCGCCGCTGCTGCCCAGCGGTACGAAGCGCTGGGGATCGAACGTGACGACCCCGAGAGGCCCATGAAGATCGCCGCGCTGAACACGGAGGCGTTCGGGGCACCGGTCGTGCTGTTCTGCTACCTCGACCGGGCGATGGGGCCCGGGCAGTGGGGGGACGCAGGAATGCACTTGCAGACGGTCATGCTGTTGCTGAGGGCGGAAGGACTGCACAGCTGCCCCCAGGTGATGTGGACCATGTACCGCCGGACCGTCAGCCGGATCGTCGGAGCCGATGACGGGCTCGTGCTGTTCTGCGGCGTGTCAGTGGGATTCGAGAAGGAGGGCGTGCCGCGGCTACGCACCGGGCGCGCCGACGTGGCAGAAACAGTGAGCTTCGTCGGAGGATGACCGGGAGTGCCGGTCCGGCGTCGGCCGGGATCCCCGCAACCCGTGGTGCGGACAAGCGGTGGGTTTCGGAGACACCCGCGTTGTTCCGCCGTCGGCGGAACGGCGTCCGGACCGGGCTCGACGATCGCTACGGTCCAGTCCCATGACGACGATGACGACGCGGACGGTCGAGTACCCGGCCGACGGTTTGACGATGACCGGGCACCTCGCGCTCCCGGCCGGTGTCGACCGCAGGCCCGCGGTGCTGATCGGGCCGGAGGGCATGGGGCTCAGCGACGTCGAGCGCCGCCGGGCCGACGCACTCGCCGAGCTGGGCTACGTGGCGCTGGCCTTCGACCTTCACGGCGGGCGCTATCTGGGTGACCCCGCGGAGATGCTGGCCCGTTGCATGCCACTGCTCGCCGATCCCGACCGCATGCGGGGCATCGGCCATGCGGCGCTCGACGTGCTGCGCGCCGAGCCGCGGACCGACCCCGACCGGATCGCCGCCATCGGCTACGGCACCGGGGGCGCCATCGGGCTGGAACTCGGACGCGACGGCGTCGGCCTGCGCGCGATCGGCACGGTCAACGCGACCACCACGGGCCGACCGGGCGAGGCGGCGCGCATTCGCTGCCCGGTGTGGGCCGGGGTCGGGTCGGAAGACCCGATCATGCCGCCCGCGCAACGGAACGCGTTCACCGCCGAGATGCAGGCCGCGGGCGTCGACTGGCGCCTCACGGTCTACGGCGGCGCCCTGCACGCCTTCCACCATCCGCCGGTCGACCACCCCACAGTCCCCGGCGTCGGCTACCACCCACGGCACGCACAGCGCGCCTGGCGCGACGTCGTCGACCTGCTCGCCGAGTGCCTGCCCGTGGCGGAGGATCTGCCGGCATGACCCCGTGAGCCTGCTGGTGCGCCCGCCCGCTCGCGCGACGCATCCGCCTGATCCCCGGAGCGGTAGGCCCGTCCCGGCACCGACTCGGTCGCCGGGCAGGCCGGCTTCGAGCGACTGCGCTGCACGTCGCCGCACCCGAATCCGAACGGATCGGGGATACCGGGCCGTTCCGTTGCCCTTGGGCGCCTGTCCCGGTCACGCCCCTGCGCGGGTGCGGGGCTCAGCCCAGACCGCGGGCGTCCTGCTTGAGGGCCGTGTCCACGGTCAGGGCCGTCGCCACCACGAGGCTCAGCAGCGGCTCGGGCAGCTGGTAGTGGATCTGCAGCACGTAGTTGTCCGCCGTGGTGAACATGGTCTTCGCGAGACCTTCCCAGGTCTTGGTGATCCGGGCTATCTCGGCCTCGTTGTGGTCGACGATCGCGAAGTTCCAGGCCCGCCAGTTCTCCGCCTTGATGGCACCGACCTGCCGGCCGTCGACCATGATCGCGAAGTTGATCTTGCCGATGGCGTTCTGCTGGACGATCTCGCCGACCAACTGCCCGTCGGGGCGCTGCACGATGACCTTGGACTTGATGAACTTCGCCGGTCGCGTCAGCAGCAGCTGCGGCTGACCGTACGCGTCGCGGATCTCAAGGCGGTGGGTCAGGTACTGGTCGATGCTGCTCACGAAGCGCAGCACCTTGCGCATCGCGCTCTGGCCGACCTGGATGACCGAGCCGATGGTGTTGCCGTGCTGGTCGAAGACGCTGTACTCGTTCGTCAACTCGATCAGCTTGGCCTTCTGGTTCACGACCAGGACCTGCTGGTTGAAGAGCGTGCCCGCGCCGGGGACCCCGCCCTGCTGCGGCATGCCCTGCTGCGGAACAGCGGCGGGCTGGTGCTGCTGGGCCTGCTGGGCCTGCTGGGCCTGCTGGGCCTGCTGGGCCTGCTGGTGAGCCTGGGCCGCCTGCTGCTGATGCTGCTGCTGCGGGGCCTGCTGCGGCTGGTGGTGCTGCTGCGGGGCCTGCTGCTGCGGAACCTGAGCGGGTGCCTGGGCCTGCTGCTGTCCGCCGGCCGGATTGGTGTGCTCGGTCCACTGGGAACCGTCCCAGTAGCGCAGCAGCTGGGGGGCGCCGTGCGGATCCGGATACCAGCCCGCAGATACGTTCGAGTGCGTTGTCACCGGGGCACACTATCCTGGCGCGCCCGGAGCGGAACCCCTTCCCCCGGGATCCACAGGTTCGCCGGTCCGGGTGCCGCTGCACCGATCCGGGCCCCGCACTCATTGAAACTTCACACACCGATACGATGCCGGGATGAACTGGCTGAGCGAACGCACGGACCGGCGGCGGAGTACCCGCGCGTCCGTGGTGCTCGGCTGGGTGGTCGTCCTGATCGCCCTGGCCTCGTGCTGCTGGCCGACCCCCGGCGCCTCCGCTGCCGCGCATGACGGCCTCGCCCCGGCGTTCGCGCCCGGGATCACGCTCGCCGTTCAGATGCCGGCGGAGCGGGTCGTGGTGGCCGACGCCCCGCGCGATCGCGGAGCCGGCAGTTCCTGTCACGGGGCGTCGGAGCACTCGGCCGCCGTCATGGTGCCCGGCCAGCCTGCTCCGGCGGCCCTCCCGACCGTCGCCGTGCCTCTCCCGGCGGCCCCGCTCACCGGCGCCGCCGCCATCCGCGGCCCGTCGAACGAGGCCGTGGGCGCTGTGGACCGTCTCCTTCTCCAGGTTCAACGGATCTAGGGCCGCTCGTTCGCATCATGCCGGGCTCACAGGGTCCGGCCTGATCCGAGCGGAAAGTCCCCAGGGCGCGACCGCTCCCGGACACCCGAGAGCGCTCCCGCATGTCCGCACCCCCTCCGCGTCACGAACCGAAGGACCCACCATGGCCTCCGCCAAGAAGCAGAACACCCCTGCCGCCGCCCGCCGCGCCAAGCTGGACGAGGCCCGCCGCAAGGAGCGGATCCGCGAGCGCCGCAGCCGCATCATCACGATCACCGCAGCCGTCGTCGTCGTGGCCGGCCTCGTCGCCGGCGGCGGCTACCTGATGAACGAGGCCGACGAGCAGGAGAAGGCCGAGACGGCCGCCAAGTCCTCGCCCGTCGAAGGTGAGAAGAGCTGGGACAAGCTCACTCAGGAGCACGTCCAGAAGAAGGTCGACTACCCGATGAACCCGCCGGTCGGCGGCGACCACAACCCGGTGTGGATGAACTGCGACGCCGATGTCTACAAGGAGGAGATACCGAAGGAGAACGCCGTCCATTCGCTGGAGCACGGCGCGGTCTGGGTCACGTACACCAGCAAGGCGAGCGCGGCCGACGTCAAGGCGCTCGAGAAGAAGGTCGAGGCCACGCCGTACTCGCTGATGAGCCCGGTGGAGGACCAGGGGTCGCCTCTGATGCTCAGCGCCTGGGGCAAGCAGCTGGCCGTGAAGAGCGCCTCCGACGCCCGCGTCGCGCAGTTCTTCACGAAGTACGTCCAGGGCCCGCAGACCCCGGAACCGGGTGCCGCCTGCTCCGGCGGGATCGCCAAGTGACGTCCCCGGCCCGTGCGTCACGGCCGATGGCGCTGGCCGGCGGGGCAGTGCTGCTGCTCGCTCTCGGTCTGGTCGCGCTGATGCTCGTACGTCCCTCCTCCTCGGCCCCGTCCACCGCGACGTCCGCCGCGGCACCCGCCGAGGCCTCGGCCGATGTCGGATTCGCGCGGGACATGTCCGTCCACCACCAGCAGGCCGTCGAGATGTCGTTCATCGTCCGGGACCGCACCTCCGACGTGGCGGTGCGCCGGCTCGCGTACGACATCATCAACACCCAGGCCAACCAGCGCGGCATGATGCTGGGCTGGCTGGAGACGTGGGGCCGCGCGAAGAGCTCTCCCGGCCCGCCCATGGCGTGGATGGGCCATACCGTCACGCCGCGGGACGGCGCGCTGATGCCCGGCATGGCGACCGACACCGAGCTCGACGCGCTCCGCGCCGCCAAGGGCCGGGACGCCGAGGTGCGCTTCCTGAAGCTGATGACCGCGCATCACCGGGCCGGGGCGGAGATGGCCCGGGCGGCCGCCGCCGCGGCTGGCACCGACGAGATCCGCAACCTGGCCTCGGGCATGGTCCTCGGGCAGCGTTCGGAGATCGCGCTCATGGCCGACATGCTCAAGGAGCGCGGGTCCACGGCCTGAGTTCCACCCCGGTCCGGCTGCCTCCGCGAGCGGCCGGACCGGGACTTCGCGACCGTACTGGCGTACGGGATCGCATAGGCTCGGCACCGATATGAAGAGCAACCTCACGCCGCTGGGGCCCAAGGCCGACAAGGACACCGTCCGGCGCAGCAACCTCAGCCTCGTGCTGCGGGCCGTCCGTGACGAGGGCGAGGGTGAGGCGACCCGGGCCGGAGTCGCCGCGCGGGTGGGACTGACCCGGGCCGCCGTGTCCTCGCTCGTCGAGCAGCTGCTCGACAGCGGGTTCCTCACGGAGTCGGGCAAGACGTTCAGCGGCCAGGCAGGCCGGCCCGGAACCGCGCTCAAGACGGCCCGCACCGGGCCTGCCGGGCTCGGGGTCGAGGTCAACATCGACTATGTGTCGGTGGTGGTCGTCGATCTGGCCGGGACCGGTCGGGTCCGGCTCACCGAGCATCTCGACAACCGGGGCGCGCCGCCCGCCGAGGTGCTGGCGCGGGCGGCCAGGATCGCCGCGCGCACCCTGGACTCGGCCCGGGAGCAGGAGCTCTTCCCGGTCGGCGTGGCACTGGCACTGCCCGGTCTGGTCTCCGGCGGCTCGGTGCGTCAGGCACCGAACCTGGGCTGGAACCAGGTACCCGCCGAGGAGCTGTTCGCCGCCGCTCTGGCGGCCGAGCGCCCCGGTCACGAAGCGCTGACGGTGAGTTCGGAGAACGAGGCCAATCTGGCGGCGCTGGCCGAACTGTGGTTCGGCGGGCTCGGCCGGATCCGGACCTTCCTCTATCTGACCGGGGAGATCGGGGTCGGCGGTGCTCTGGTGGTCGACGGCGAGCTGCTGCGCGGTGCGCACGGCTTCGCCGGGGAGATCGGGCACGTGGTGGTGGACTCGGAGGGGCCGCAGTGCCGGTGCGGGTCGCGAGGCTGCCTGGAGCAGTACGCGGGCCAGGCGGCGCTCCTGCGGTCGGCGGGGATCGAGGAGGGCGGCAGCGGGATCGGGGTCGCCGAACTGGAGCGGCGCACCCGGGCCGGGGACGAGCGGGCGGTGGCCGCGGTCGCGGACGCGGGCCGGATGCTGGGACGGGTGCTGTCGGGGGCGGTGAATCTGCTGGACCCGGACGCGGTGGTGCTCGGCGGGGTCTACCGCAACCTCATGCCGTGGCTGGCACCGCCCGCCGACGAGGAGCTGACGGGCCGGGTGGTGTCGGGGCTGTGGACCCCGGGCAGCGGCCGGCTGCGGGCCTCGTCCGTCGCGGGTGACGCGGCGCGGGGCGCGGCGGCGCTGGTGATGACGGATGTACTGGCCGACCCGGTGGCGTACGCGGGGCGGCCGACCGTCTGAGCGTGTGCGGGGAGGGGGAGGGACGCCGCGCGTCCCTCCCCCTCCCCGTATCCGTTCCGTTCCCGTTCCGCGTGCGGTCAGCGGACGCCGAGCAGGTGGTCCATCGCCAGCTGGTCCAGCGCCTCGAACGCCATGCCGCGCTCGGCCGCCGCGGTCACGTCGAAGTCCTCGAAGGCCGAGCGGTCGGCCAGCAGGCCCGCCACGCCGTCCTCGGCGGTGCGCTGTGCCAGCTCGTCCAGACGGGACGCGCGCAGCGCCTCCTGGACCGCGGGGTCCGCACGGAACGCGGCGGCGCGCTCCTTGAGGATCAGATAGTTGCGCATGCAGCCCGCGGCCGAGGCCCAGACGCCGTCGTAGTCCTCGGTCCGCGGCGGCTTGAAGTCGAAGTGGCGCGGGCCCGCGTAGTCCGAGTTCTCCAGGAGGTCGACGAGCCAGAAGGCCTGGCGCAGGTCGCCGGCGCCGAAGCGGAGGTCCTGGTCGTACTTGATGCCGGACTGGCCGTTGAGGTCGATGTGGAAGAGCTTGCCCGCCCACAGGGCCTGCGCGATGCCGTGCGCGAAGTTCAGCCCGGCCATCTGCTCGTGACCGACCTCGGGGTTCACGCCCACCATCTCGGGGCGCTCCAGGCGCTCGATGAAGGCGAGTGCGTGGCCGATGGTGGGAAGCAGGATGTCGCCGCGCGGCTCGTTCGGCTTGGGCTCGATCGCGAACTTCAGGTCGTAGCCCTGCTCGGTGACGTAGTCGCCCAGCAGGTCGAAGGCCTCCTTCATGCGGTCGAGCGCGACCCGGATGTCCTTGGCGGCGCCCGACTCGGAGCCTTCGCGGCCGCCCCAGGCGACGTAGGTGGTGGCGCCGAGCTCGACGGCGAGGTCGATGTTGCGGAGCGTCTTGCGCAGGGCGTAGCGGCGGACGTCGCGGTCGTTGGCGGTGAAGGCGCCGTCCTTGAAGACGGGGTGGGTGAAGAGGTTCGTCGTCGCCATGGGAACGACCAGACCGGCCGCGTCCAGCGACTGCCGGAACCGCTTCACGATGCCTTCGCGCTCGGAGTCCGTCGAGCCGAACGGGATCAGGTCGTCGTCGTGGAAGGTGACGCCGTACGCACCGAGCTCCGCGAGGCGCTGGACGGAGTCGACCGGGTCGATCGCCTTCCGGGTGGCGTCCCCGAACGGGTCGCGGCCCTGCCAGCCCACGGTCCACAGGCCGAAGGTGAACTTGTCCTGCGCGGTGGGCGTGAAGCGATCCGTCATGGTCCTGCCGCCTTCGGTGCCATGGGTCCGCAGCCGGTCGAACGGCCGAACCTCAATTTGTTCACTGTCATGACTAATCATGCACGGACCACCCCGGCGACGTAACCCCCCGTCCAGGAAAATCCTCGGCGGCCCCTGTTCCGGAGGGGTTCCGTCGCGTAATTTGTTCACCGTACGATCAAATCCCGGCGGAGCAAGGGCCCGCAGTGCGAGGATCCGCGGCCGGGAACCACCTGAACCAGAGATCGAGGTCAGCCATGCCGCCGCATGAGGTCGTCATCGGTGTGGACAGTTCCACCCAGTCCACCAAGGCGGCGTTCGTCGACGCCGCCACCGGCCGGCTGCTCGCCGTCGGGCGCGCTCCGCATGTCGTCACCGGCGAGGGCGGAGCCCGCGAGAGCGATCCCGAGGTGTGGTGGCAGGCGCTGCGCGACGCGGTCGCCGCCGGACTGAAGGAGTCCGGGGTCGCCGCCGGCGCCGTCACCGGGATCGCCGTGGCCGGACAGCAGCACGGGCTGGTCGTCCTCGACCGTGCGGGGCGCCCGCTGCGCCCCGCCCTCCTGTGGAACGACACCCGCTCCGCCCCGCAGGCCGCCGCGCTCACCGCGGCCCTGGGCGGCGCCGACGCCTGGACCGCGCGCACCGGTTCGGTGCCGGTGGCCTCGATGACCGCGTCGAAGTGGCAGTGGCTGCGGGAGAACGAACCGGAGACCGCCGCCGCGACCGCCGCGATCCGGCTCCCCCACGACTTCCTCACCGAGCGCCTCTCCGGCCGCGCCGTCACCGATCCGGGCGACGCGTCCGGCACCTGCTGGTACTCCACCGCGACCGGTTCCTACGACCCGGAAATCCTCGCGCTCCTCGCCATCGACCCGGCCCTGCTGCCCGAGGTGGCGTCGAGCGGGGCGGCGCGCGCCGGTTCACTGACGGCCGAGGCCGCGGACGCGCTCGGCCTGCCAGCCGGGATCGCCGTCGCCGCGGGCACCGGGGACAACATGAGCGCCGCCGTCGGCCTCGGGCTCGGCGGTGCCGGACTCCTGGACCACCCCGTCCTCAGCCTCGGCACCTCGGGCACGGTCTTCACCGCGTCCCGGACCCGTCCGGCCTCCCCCGCCCTCGCCGGATTCGCCGCGGCGGACGGCACATACCTGCCGCTGGCCTGCACCCTCAACTGCACGCTCGCCGTGGACAAGGTGGCCGCGCTGCTGGGCCTGGACCGAAATGACGCGGCGCCCGGCGGCGAAGCCGTACTCCTGCCCTACCTGGACGGCGAACGCACCCCGGACCTGCCCACCTCGGCCGGCCTCCTCACGGGCCTGCGCCACGACACCACCCCGCAGCAACTCCTGGGCGCCGCCTACGAGGGCGCGGTCGTCACCGTGCTGCGCGCACTCGACGAACTCCTGCGGGCCTGCGGGCTCGACCCGGACGACCCCGAGGTGGCCGGCCGGCCGCTCCGGCTGATCGGCGGCGGCGCGCAGGGGCGCGTGTGGGTGGAGACCGTGCGCCGGCTCTCCGGGCGGCCGGTGTCCGTGCCCTCCAGCGGGGAACTGGTCGCGCTGGGCGCCGCCGCGCTCGCCGCGGCCGCGGCCACGGGTGCGGACCCGGTCGCGATCGCGGCCGGCTGGGACACGGGCGAGGAGACGCACCTGGAGGCCGTCGAGAGGGACGTCGCCACCTGGGAGCGGGTCGGCTCCGTAATGGAACGGGCGGCAACCCCCTTGCTGGGAGCCGAACCACCCGTCCGGCCCGGCCGCTGAACCCACCGGTCGAGCTGACCCTCTGTCATGTCCCGTCGCACGCCGCACACAAGCGCGTGCGACGGCCATCGGCCGTTTTGGATAGCGAACTGATGTTCACTACTATCCGGCGATGATCATAAGAAGAAGGCTGACGGCCGGGGTGGGCGTTCTGCTCGCCACCCTGGCCGCCGGGCTCGGCTCGGCGCTGCCCGCCTCGGCCGATGAAACCCCCGCCACCGCCTCCCCCAAGGTCGAGCTGGTGCTCGACGTCAGTGGCTCCATGCGGACCCGCGACATCGACGGCCAGTCCCGGATGACCGCGGCGAAGCAGGCGTTCAACGAGGTCCTGGACGCGGTTCCCGAGCAGGTCCAGCTCGGCATCCGCACCCTCGGCGCCGACTACCCGGGCGACGACCGCAAGGTCGGCTGCAAGGACACCAAGCAGCTGTACCCGGTCGGCCCGCTGGACCGCACCGAGGCCAAGACCGCGGTCGCCACCCTCGCCCCCACCGGCTGGACCCCCATCGGCCCGGCCCTGCTGGGCGCCGCCGACGACCTGGAGGGCGGCGACTCCACCCGCCGGATCGTGCTGATCAGCGACGGCGAGGACACCTGCGGCCCGCTCGACCCCTGCGAGGTCGCGCGTGACATCGCGGCGCGCGGCATCCACCTGGTCATCGACACCCTCGGCCTGGTGCCGAACGCGAAGATCCGCCAGCAGCTCACCTGCATCGCGGAGGCCACCGGCGGCACGTACACCGCCGTCCAGCACACCGATGAACTCTCCGGCCGCGTCAAGCAGTTGGTGGACCGGGCGGCCGCACCCGTCGTCACCCCGGTCGCGACCGAGGGCGCCGGCAGCTGCACCGACGCCCCGCAGCTCAAGCCCGGCCTCTACACCGACCGCGAGAAGCTCGCCGAGCACCGCTGGTACCGCGTCGACGTGCTGCCCGGACAGGAACTGCGCGCCTCGGTCAGCGTGTTCGCCGACCGGGCCGTCAACAACGACTACGGCATGCTGCTGCGTGCGGTGACCGTGCACGGCCGGGAGATCGTCCGAGGTTCCGAGTCCGGTACCGGACGCACCGACGCCATCTCGTCCGGGCTGCGCTACCCGAAGCCCGAGCTGGACACGGACGGGGACGTGAAGCCGGCCGCGGAGACCGTCTGCCTGCAGGTCTCCAACTCCTTCTCCGCTCCCGCCTCGGTGAAGACCGCTCCCGGCATGCCGGTCGAGCTGACGATCGACCTGGTGGACGCCCCCGACGCGGCGGACGACGCCGCGGCGTTCGGTCTCGGGCGCGGCTGGTGGCTGCTGGGCGTGCTCGTCCTGACCGGACTGGTCGCGGGCCTGCTGACCGGCTGGATCTCGCGCTGGCGCTTCGCCGTCTGGAGGACCCACTGATGTTCCGTACGAGACGCGTACTCGCGGGCGCGCTGCTGACCGGCCTCGCCCTGCTGACCGGGGCGGGTGCCGCCGTCGCGGACGACCCGTCGCCGAGCCCGAGCGCCTCCGGTGACGGATCGGGCCCCACGGAGGCGGGCACCACCTTCCGTACCGCGACGGCGATCCGGCCGGACCAGCTCGCCACCGCGGGCGCCTCCACCGGCGACTACCTGTACTGGGTGTTCCCGGCGGACGCCGGACAGCGGGCCACGGTCAAGGCGAAGATCACCCTCCCCGAGACCGCCACCCGGCACGGCGCCTCGACCTGGCAGGTCGATGTGTACGACGGGCTGCGCCGCCGACAGGCCTGCATGTACGGGAAGCAGACCGGCAAGGCCGCGGCCGATGCCGCCACGGTCGAGCTCACCTGTGTGCTGCGTACCGTCAGGGCCTGGTCCGAGCCGTGGGCCAACGACCCGCTGCCCGGCAGCTACTACGTCCGCCTCACGGTCGTCGACCTGCCCTCGGCGGACCTCGGCCTGCCGGTGCGGACCGAGGTCGAGGTCACGGCCGACGGCAGGGGCGGCGCCGCGGATGTCGACGGCACGCTCTCCGAGCCGCTGGTGCCCGGCGTGTCCTCGGTCGAGCAGGCCTCCGACGGGTCGTCGGCCGCCCCGGTCGCCCTCGCGGGCGAGCCCGAGGACGGCTGGGCCTCCGGCTGGTGGACCGATCGCTGGCTGTGGACGGTCGGCGGCGGCGTGCTGGGTGCGGTCGCGGCCGTGTTCGGCTACTCCCTGACGCGCGGCAGCGGCCGCCCGTCCCGGGTTCCGCCGGGCGTCTGACGACCCGCCGTCGGGCGGACCGGGACGACCGGTCCGCCCGACGCGCGGTCAGATGCCCCCGAGTGGCGGCCTCCCGTCACCTCGAAGATCATGGCCCGGTCAGGACCGGCCCGCTCTTCGCTACGGGAGGCCCACCCCGTGTGGCAGTTCTTCGCGGACAATCCCTGGGTGGCGGTGTTCGCCGTCATCACCGTCGGCGCCCTGCTCGGAATGGTCCGGTTCGGCCCGGTGAAACTCGGCGCGGCCGGCGTGTTGTTCGTCGGCCTGCTGGTGGGGGCGCTCGACAAGGACATCGCGCCCGCCGTACCGGCCGGCGTGTCGGCCCTGGGCCTGGCCCTGTACGTGTACACCGTCGGCCTGGAGTCCGGGCCCGCGTTCTTCCGTGAACTGCGCAGCCAGCTGCCGGTGATGGCCGGCGCGGTGGTGGCGCTCGCGATCACCGCCGTCGTGGTCGGCTATGTGGGACACAGCGGCTTCGGGATCAGCGGACCCTTCCTGGCCGGCGGGTACGCGGGCATCGGCACGACCACGCCGGGCCTGGCCGCCGCGCAGGAGGCCTCGGCCGATCCGGCACAGCCCGCGGTCGGATACGCGATCGGCTATCCGCTCGCCGTGGTCATCACCATCCTGTTCATCGCCGCGATCGCGGCCCGCCGCCGCTGGGTGGCACGCCGCGACCCCGATTCCGGACTGCCGCCCGCGCTCGTCACCCGTACGGTCCAGGTGGAGCACGAGACGGCGTGGGACGAGGTCCCGGGCGTCGCGGACCACCGGGTGCTGGCCAGCGAGTACCGCCCGGAGGGCGGCGACGTACAGGTGGCACGGGGACTCGGGCGACTGCGCCCCGGCGACCTGATCGTGCTGGTCGGCGGCGAGGACGACGTACGCACCGCGACCGGGCGGCTGGGCTCCACCGCCCCCGTCCATCTGCTCGACAACCGCCGGACGGTCGACTACCGCCGGGTCCTGCTCACGAACCCCGCCCTCGCGGGCCACACGATCGCCGAACTCGGTCTCGGCGAGCGGTACGGTGCGGCGGTCAGCCGGGTCCGGCGCGGCGATGTCGACATGCTCGCCCACGACGACCTGGTGCTCCAGCTCGACGACCGCGTACGCGTGGTGATGCCGCGCGACCGGATCACCGAGGTCTCCACCTACCTCGGCGACACGGAGACGAAGGTCAGCGAGGTGAGCGCGGTGAGTCTGGGACTCGGGCTCACCCTCGGCTTCCTGATCGCCATCCCCTCCGTCACCTTCGGCTCCACCACTCTCGCGCTCGGGACGGGCGCCGGGCCGCTCGTGATGGGCATGGTCCTGGGCTGGCGGCGGCGCACCGGCCCGCTGGTCTGGACCCTGCCGACCCGGGCCAACCTCACGCTGCGCCAGATCGGCCTGCTGCTCTTCCTCGCGGTCGTCGGCCTCACCTCCGGCTACTCCTTCCGCCAGAACGCGTTCTCCCTGTTCGGTCTGAAGCTGGTGGCCGTCCTGGTGATCGGCGCGGTGGTCAGCTACACGCTGATGGTGCTCGTCGCCAAGGCTCTCGGACAGAGCCGGGAGCGGACGATGGGCCTGCTGTCGGGGTACGTCGGCAACCCGGCGATCACCGCGTACGCCAACAGCCGGGTCACCGACAGCCGCGTCAACAACGGGTACTCGACGCTGTTCGCGCTCGCCATCCTCGTCAAGATCGTCTGCATTCAGCTGATCGTCGGGCTCTGAGTCCGCAGCGGCCGGCGTGCTGTGCCGGCCCGTACGGAGGAGCGCTACGCGGCGGCGAACGGGCCGTCCCCGTCGAACGCCAGGCCGGCGAAGCGTTCGCCCATGCGCAGGTGCGTGGCGGCGTCCGGGTGGAGCTGGTCGGGCAGCGGCAGTTCGGCGAAGTCCTGCTCGCCGTAGAGGCTGCGGCCGTCGAGGTAGTGGAGGTTCGGGTCGCCGGCCGAGCGCTGCGTCACGAGGCGGCTCAGTTCGTCCCGGATGATGTCGAGCGTCAGCTTTCCGGCGGCACGTTCCGCCGGATCGCCCATCGCCGCGAACCGGAGCCTGCCCTCGGCGAGGTTGCTGAAGTCGGGGGCGCTGGGGCCGGGGGTGTCCTCGTGGATGGGGCACAGGACGGGCGAGACGACCAGGAGCGGCGTGGTGGGATGCCCCTCCCTGATCGTGTCGAGGAATCCGTGCACCGCCGGGGCGAAGGCGCGCAGCCGCATCAGGTCGGCGTTGACGAGGTTGATGCCGATCTTGACGCTGATCAGGTCCGCGGGGGTGTCGCGCATCGTACGGGCCGTGAACGGGTCGAGCAGGGCGCCGCCGCCCAGCCCCAGGTTGATGAGGTCCACCCCGCCGAGCGAGGCGGCGTGTGCGGGCCAGGTGGACGTGGGGCTCGCGGCGTCGGAACCGTGGCTGATCGAACTGCCGTGGTGGAGCCATACCTTGCGACCGCTGTCCGGGGCGGGTTCGACGGCGGCGTCGGTGCGCAGGGCGACGAGCTCGGTGGTCTCGTTGTACGGCAGCCAGATCTCGATGTCCTTGGCTCCCTCGGGCAGCCCCGCGAACCGGACGGTGCCGACCGGGCCGGGCCGGGTCTCCATGGATCCGGTCGTCATGTCCACCACGAGGACGTTCCCGCCGCCGGCGTTCGCCTGTCCGGCGAGGCGGCCGTCGACGAGCAGGTCGTACACACCGTCCGGCCGGGGCGGCGCGCCCACGTAGGACGTCCTGGTGCGCAGGGCGTCCACCTCGATGGTGGTGGCGCGGGTGCGGAACACCAGCCGTACGCCGGAGGGCTGGGCCTCCGCCATGGCCAACTGGCCGTCCGCGCACTGCGCGCGCGCCCATGCGGGCAGCCGGTGCGGGCGCAGCCCGTGTGCGGTGTGCTCGATGTCGAGCGCGCCGCGCAGGAGGGCGGCGGTGATGGGGGTGGCGTGCATGTCTCTCCGCCTGTCGCTCGGAACGTCTGGGGGTGGGAGTCGGTGGGGGGATGGGTGTCTGTGCCGGCGGGCCCGCGATCACCGAGGACGCACGGAGGCCGTGGTCAGGGCGCGGGCCCAGCGGGCCGGCGGTAGCCGCAGCCCCAGGGGGTCGTGGTCAGGGCGCGGGCCAGTTGCGCAGCAGGGCGTCCAGGGCGTCCACGATCCGCGACCAGGATTCCTGCGAGCCGGGCGCGCTGTGGCTGAACCCGCCCTGGGCCTCCAGGCTGACGTAGCCGTGGAAGACGCTGCCCAGCAGCCGGACAGCATGGGTCTCGTCCGGTTCGGTCAGGTCGTAGCCGCGCAGGATCGCCCGGGTCATCCGCGCGTGCCGGCCCCCGGCACTGGCGGCGGCCGCCTCCGGGTCGAGCCGGTACTGCGCTGCGGCGTACCGGCCGGGATGTTCGCGGGCGTAGTCGCGGTACACGTCCGCGAAGGCGCCCAGGGCGTCCTTGCCGGCCCGGCCGGCCAGGGCCGCCGCCCCCCGGCCGGCGAGCTCCTCCAGGGCGAGCAGGGCGATCCTGGTCCTGAGGTCGTGGGAGTTCCTCACGTGCGAGTAAAGGCTGGCGACCTTGACGTCGAACCGCCGGGCGAGGGCGGAGACGGTCACCTGATCGAAGCCGACCTCGTCGGCCAGCTCCGCCCCCGCACGGGTCAGTCGTTCCGGGGTCAGTCCCGCACGCACCATGAGCTGCTCCTCTGTTCCGGCTACACCCATCATGCACGCGCCTAAAACCTTTAGGCAAATACCTTCCAGACATAGGCGTGCCTGATCACAGCGACGGACCGGCCGCCCCACCCTCGCCCCGACCCGACTACTCTCGACAACTCACGTACTCCACAAGGCCGGTGGCGCGTGACCCACCCCGGCCGGACCCTCAGAGCGGAGACTCCTCATGTCCACGGAGACCGGCCCGGCCGTCGATGCGGGACCGCGCGGCCACAGAATCGTGCCGGGCCCGAAGGGCCTGCCCTTCCTCGGGAACATGCCGCAGTTCGGAAAGAACCCGCTCGCGTTCTTCGAGCGGCTGCGCAGCCACGGGGACCTGGTCCAGTGGCGCTTCGGCCCCAACCCCTGCGTCTTCATAGCCGATCCGGAGTGCATAGGCGAACTGCTCACCGAGACGGAGCGCACCTTCGACCAGCCGGCGCTCGGCATCGCCTTCCGTACGGTCATGGGCAACGGCGTCGTGGTGGCGCGCGGCACCGAATGGCGGCGCAAGCGGTCGCTCGTGCAGCCGTCGGTGCGACCGAAGCAGGTCAGGTCGTACGCGTCGACCATGGCGGGCAGCACGGTGGAGCTCGCGGACACCTGGTCGGGCGGCGAACGCATCGACATCAAGCGGGAGATGGCGGCGCTCACGCAGAAGATCGCCGTCCGCACGATCTTCGGCGTCGACACCCCTGCCGACGCCGAGGCGATGGGCCGGGCCATGGACGTGGCGCAGGCGGAGATCGGCAAGGAGTTCGCGGGCATCGGCGCCCTGCTCCCGGACTGGGTGCCGACCCCGGGCCGGGCCAGGATCAAGAAGGCGGCCGCGGTCATCGACGCCGAGGTGGGCCGGGTCGTGGCCCGGCACCGTGACGGCGGGGACGAGCGTCCGGACCTGCTCAGCCGGCTGCTCACCGCCGTCGACGAGACGGGCGCGAAGCTCGACGACCGGGAGATCCGCGACGAGACGGTCACGCTGTACATAGGCGGCCACGAGACGACGAGTTCGACGCTGGTGTGGGCCTGGTACCTCCTGTCCCGCAATCCCGGGACCCGGGCCGCCCTGGCCGAGGAGCTGGACCGGGTGCTCGGTGACCGCGAGCCGGGGTTCGACGACTACGCGCAGCTCACGTACGCCCAGGCGGTGGTCAAGGAGACGCTGCGGCTGTACCCGACGATCTGGCTGGTCACCGGGGTCGCGAAGGAGGGTGCACGGATCGGGGGCCTGCCGATTCCGGAGGGCACCAGGGTGTGGAGCAGCCAGTGGGCCACTCAGCGGGACGAGCGGTGGTTCCCCGAGCCGGAGGAGTTCCGTCCGGAGCGGTGGGACGCGGAGACGGGCGACGAGATCGCGGAGTACGCCTGGTTCCCGTTCGGCGGCGGTCCGCGGGTCTGCCTCGGCACCCGGTTCGCGATGGTCGAGGCGGTACTGATCCTCGCGGTGCTGGCGCGGCGCTTCGAACTGGACGTCGATCCGGGCACGGTCAATCCGGTGCCGACACTGACGCTGCAGCCCGACCGCGAGGTGATGGCCACGGTCCGGGCACGGTAACGGATGCGCTCCCGGGGGGAGGCAGGGCCGCGACGCACCACGACAGATGCGGAACCGATATGTCCGATCTATCGCCATGAACCGGGCATACCGTTCAGAATGTCCCTGTCGGCCGTACCGGCCACCGGGGCCCTGCGGCCTCGACCGCAGGCTGTCGATCCAAGGGGAGAAGCATCATGCGTCCAGGTTCCGCTCTCACCGCCGCGCTCACCGCGGCGGCCGCCCTGGCCCTGACGGCCACCGGGGCGCCGGCCGCGGCCGGCGCGGCCGCCCCCGGGGTGTCGCCCCGCCCGGCCCACTGCCAGGAGAAGGCCCTCAGGATCTCCGCCTCACCCGGCGACCGGCACCACGTGGCGCGGATCGCCGTCACCAACCGGGGCGGCCGTACCTGCGTCGTGGACCGTATCCCCACGGTCACGTTCCGGGGCCTCGACGGCTCGGCCCAGCCCGTCCCGCCCGCGACCAGCGGTTCCTACGTGCTCTCGCCGGGTGAGCGGGGTTACGCGGCCGTGCGCACGGCGGAGCGCGGCACCCGCCAGGGGCATGTCGTCCGCAGCCTGTCCGTGGCGGCCGACCCCGCGCACTACGGGGTCACCTTCGGCGCGGCGGCCGTGGGTATGGACCGCGGGATCCGGGTCTGGGAGCCGGTGACCACGCTGTGGCACACCTCGCGCGGATCGGCGGACCGGGCACTGGCTGCGGCGACGCGCTGAGCCGCGTGCGAATCGGAGGCGGGGGCGACCGCCCGTGCAGGCCGTCGCCCCCGCCCCGCGGACGCACTACAGCGTGACCGTCCCCGTTCCCTCCGCCGCGGCCCCGGTCGTCTCCGCGACCACGCGGTACGGACGGTCCGTGCCCTCGCAGGTGACGGTCAGCGACTCCCCGTCCCGCACCACCCGGAACTCGGCGGCGGTCGCGCCCGTCAGGTCCGGCACGGTGACGGACGTGCTCGCGCCGGCGGACTCCGTGGACGCACCGCCGAAGACCCGCAGCGTGAGCCCGTCGAGCCAGTCGCTGTCCGGACGCTGGTCATCGGCGCCCCACGGGAGCACCGCGCCGGGGCGCACCAGGACCGGCAGGCTGTCGAAGCCGTGGGTCTCGTGGCGCCAGACCGGTCCGGTGACGGTCTCGCCCGTCAGCAGCACGGTCCAGGTGCCCTCGGGGACGTAGTACTCGACCTGACCGTCCTCCGTGAAGACCGGCGCGACCAGCAGGTCCGGGCCGAGCATGTACTGGCGGTCCAGCATCCGCGTCGTCGGGTCCCCGGGGAACTCCAGCAGCATGGGGCGCATCATCGGGACGCCCGTGCGGTGGGCGGTGACGGCCGCCCCGTACAGGTACGGCATCAGCCGGTGCTTGAGCAGGGTGAACTTCCGGGCGACGTCCACCGCCTCCTCGCCGAACGCCCACGGCACCCGGTAGGACACGTTGCCGTGCAGCCGGCTGTGCGAGGACATCAGGCCGAAGGCGAGCCAGCGCTTGAAGACCGCCGGGTCGGGCGTGCCCTCGAAGCCGCCGATGTCGTGGCTCCAGAAGCCGAAGCCGGACAGCGAGAGGGACAGGCCGCCGCGCAGCGACTCGGCCATCGCCGTGAACGAGGCGAAGCAGTCGCCGCCCCAGTGCACGGGGAACTGCTGGCCGCCCGCGGTGGCGGACCGGGCGAAGAGGACCGCTTCGCCGTGGCCTCGCTCCTTCTCCAGGAGTTCGAAGACCGTGCGGTTGTAGATCTGCGCGTAGTAGTTGTGCATGCGCTCCGGGTCGGAGCCGTCGTGCCAGACGACATCGGTGGGGATGCGCTCGCCGAAGTCCGTCTTGAAGCAGTCCACTCCCTGGTCGAGCAGGAGGCGGAGTTTGCTGTTGTACCACTCGCGGGCGGCGGGGTTGGTGAAGTCGACCAGGGCCATGCCGGGCTGCCACAGGTCCCACTGCCAGATGTCGCCGCCCGGACGGCGCACCAGGTAGCCGAGTTCGGCGCCCTCCGCGAAGAGCGCCGACTTCTGCGCGATGTACGGGTTGATCCACATGCTGATCCGCAGCCCGCGCTCCTTGAGCCGGGCCAGCATGCCTTCGGGGTCCGGGAAGACGTCCGGGTCCCAGAGGAAGTCCGACCACTGGTACTCGCGCATCCAGAAGCAGTCGAAGTGGAAGACGGAGAGCGGGATGTCGCGCTCGGCCATGCCGTCGACGAACGAGGTGACGGTCTCCTCGTCGTACGAGGTGCAGAAGGACGTGGTGAGCCAGAGGCCGAAGGACCAGGCCGGCGGCAGGGCGGGGCGGCCGGTGAGTGCGGTGTAGCGGGCCAGGACCTCCCTGGGCGTCGGTCCGGCGACGATGTAGTACTCCAGCGACTGGTCCTCGACGCTGAACTGCACCTGGCCGACGGACTCCGAGCCGACCTCGAAGGAGACCTTGCCGGGATGGTTGACGAAGACGCCGTAGCCGCGGGACGAGAGGTAGAACGGGATGTTCTTGTAGGCCAGTTCGCTGCTGGTGCCGCCGTCCGCCTGCCAGATGTCGACGGTCTGGCCGTTCTTGACGTACGGGGTGAAGCGTTCGCCGAGTCCGTAGACGTTCTCGCCGACGTCCAGAGCGAGTTGGGCGAACATGTGGTGGGCGCCGTCCGGGGTGGTGGCGAAGGCGGTGCCCTTGGTGTCGACGCCGGTGAGGCGGCGGCCGTCCGCGTCGAGGAAGGTGATGCCCCAGGGGCCGTCACCGTCCATGCGCAGGGTCAGCGGCCCGCTGGTCAGTTCGGTGACCGCCCCGTCGCGGCGGGTCCGGGCGCCTGCGGCTGCCGGGTCGAGCCCGGGGAAGGCGAAGTCGGGTCCGCGCTTGACCCGTCCGGCGTGGTGGGTGGTGCGCACGCCGATGATGCCCTCGGCCGGCGAGAAGCAGTCGACCGTGATGAGCGGGGTGTTGAGGGTGTCGCCGCGTGCGGCGACGTGCTTGACCGCGGCGTAGGCGGTGAACTGGTCGGCGCCGACGCACAGATCGCGGATCTCGGTCGCGTAGGAGGCGCGTACGCCCTCACGCATGAGCCAGAAGCCGTCGGTGAACTTCATGCGGACTCCTTGCCGGGGGCAACTGGAGGGACGGGGGCAGGGGTGCGGACGGTGCGGCTCACGCGTCGTCCCCGGTGAACGCGATCCGGGCCAGGCGCACCGAGCCGCGCAGCGTGACGCGCAGATCGGCGGTGCCGGAGGCGTTCAGGGCGGCGCGCACGGGGCGGTAGTCGTACGGTCCGCCGGTGGCGGCGACCGGGACGGTGACCGTGGCGCCGCCCGCGGTGATCAGCACGGCCCCCTCCCCCGCCGCCAGCACCTCGGCCTCCCGTGTGCCGGCGGCGAAGTCGCAGCGACGGTAGAGGAGTTCGTTGCTCCCGGCGACGGCGGTGACCGCGTCGCCGTCCACCTTCGTCCGGTCGACGATCTCGGTGCCCAGCTGCTCGTCGTAGTCGGCCGCCTCCAGCCCGCGGGTCAGGACGGGACGCGGTCCGGACGGCTCCCCGTCGAGGGTGACGACGGCGATGATGCGGATGTCCGCGCTGGAGGCGCCCGCCTGGATCTCGTACGTGCCCGGGTCGACGGCCCAGCGGCCGTGTGCCACGTCCCAGTGGCCGAGCTCGGTGACGGGGACGAGGAAGTCGACGCGCTCGGCGGCGCCCGGTGCCAGGTGCAGCCTGTGGTGCCCGGCCAGCTGGCGCAGCGGCCGGACGACGGACGGCGCGACCGCCCGCACATACAGCTGGGCGACCTCGTCCGCGGCGACGGGCCCGGTGTTGGTGACGGTCAGCGAGACCCGGACCAGGTCGCCGTCGCGCTCGGCGTGCAGGGCGCTGTAGGTGAACTCGCTGTACGAGAGGCCGTGGCCGAACGGGTAGAGCGGGGCGCCCTCGTAGTAGAGGTAGGTCTGGCGGGAGCCGATGATGTCGTAGTCCAGCAGCCCGGGCAGCTCCGCGTCACTGGTGTACCAGGTCTGCGGCAGCCGGCCCGCCGGGGAGACGTCTCCGGCGAGGACGCGGGCGAGCGCCGTTCCGGCGGCCTGTCCGCCGTGCGCCGTCCACAGCAACGCGGGGAGCGTGGCCGCCGCGTCGGTGAGGGCGTACGGGTAGGCCGAGGTGACCGCGAGAACGGTGCGCGGGTTGGCGGCGTGGGCGGCGCGCCACAGGCGTTCCTGCTGGGCGGGGAGGTCGAGGGTGGTGCGGTCCTCGGTCTCGCGGCCGTTGATGTGGGCGTCGTTGCCCGCCACGACGATCACGGTGTCGGCGGCTGCCGCCACGCGGGCGACGGCGTCCTCCCCGCGCTCGGTCACCTCCATCTCGAAGACGGTTCCGGGCGCTTCGGCGGAGCCGGGGATTTCTTCGCTCCGGGCGGCAACCTTTACGCCGTCGGCGGCAACAGAGACATACCTACCCGTTCCCACGTGCAGAAGGCGGTGACCGTCCGCATGGCCCTCCACCGCTTCCCACCGGAAGGTCTCCTGGACGATCCAGCCGCCCGGCTCGTCCGCGGAGGCGCGTACGAAGCCGTCATCGGCGACCGACAGGTAGCGGCCGGCCGGCTCCCGCAGGGTGATCACGCCGTTGCCCCAGTCCACGAGCGCCAGCTCGGACGGGGTGTCGCCGCAGGTCAGTGGCGGCAGATCGGTGCGGCCCGCGAGCAGCGCCGGATCGAGGGCGCCTTCCGCGCCGCGTACCGGCTCCCGGCTCCCGTCCGCCGCCGGGATCCGCAGCCAGCCCTCCGCGCACTTCAGCCGGACCAGGTCGGCGCCTTCGGTGTGGACGATGTGCTCCGCGCCGAAGCGTTCCCGCAGTCCGTCGAGCGGGGTGGAGCGGTGGATGAGCGTGCCGCTGTACCAGTCGAGCTTGCAGGCGTCCGCGAGGAGGCCGACGACGGCGACCGTCCTGCCTGCGGCGGGGTCCAGCGGCAGCAGTCCGTCGTTCTTGAGCAGCACGACGGCCTGCTCGGCGGCTTCGAGTGCCAGCGCCCGGTGGTCTTCGGTGTCGAAGTCGGCGATGTCCGCGTACGGGTCGAGGCCGGGGTCGAACTCGCCGAGCGAGAAGCGGAGTTCGAGCAGCCGACGGACGGCGGTGTCGATGTCGTGCTCGTCGAGGAGTCCGCGCTCCAGGGCGCCGCGGATGCGGCCGGTCATGACGGAGGAGTCCTGGCCGTGGTCGGTGAAGCTGTCGACCCCGGCGCGCAGGGAGGCGGCCGTCGCCTCCTCATGGGTGTCGAAGTAGTGCTCGGAGTCGACGAGGTTGGAGGGTGCCCCGGCGTCGGAGCAGACCACGAGCGACCGGTCGGTCCAGGCGCGCAGTTGCCGGGACAGGTGCGGCGACACGTGGTTGGGGCGCCCGTTGACCAGGTTGTACGCCGGCATGACACCGGCCACCGCGCCCGCCTGCACGGCGTCGCGGAAGGCCTTGAGGTCGTACTCGTGCAGAACCCGCGGGCTGACCGAGGACGAGGTGATGTCGCGGCCGGTCTCGTTGTTGTGGGCGAGCCAGTGCTTGAGGACGGGGGCGGTACGCCAGTAGAGCGGGTGGTCGCCGCGCAGTCCTCGGGTGTACGCGACCGCGATGGCGGAGGTCAGCCCGGCGTCTTCGGAGTACCCCTCCTCGCCGCGGCCCCACAGCGGGTTGCGCAGCAGATTCACGGTCGGGGCCCAGACGTTGAGGCCGACGCGGTCGTCCTGGGCGCGCTTGGCGCGGACCTCGTTGCCGACGGCCTCGCCGACGCGGCGCACCAGTTCGTCGTTCCAGGTGGCGCCGAGGCCCACGGCCTGCGGGAACACCGTTGCCGGGCCCATCCAGGCCACGCCGTGCAGCGCCTCCTGACCGGTCCGGAAGGAGCCGAGCCCGAGCCGGTCGACCGCCGGTGCGAACTGATGCAGCATCGCGATGCGCTCGTCGAGCGTGAGCCGCTGAAGCAGATCGTCGACGCGCTTGGCGAAGGGCAGCTGCGGGTCGCGGAAGGGCTGCGGTTGTTCCGTCACGTGCGGGTCCCCTTGGAGAGGTGGGAGGTATTCCGGTTCCGGTGGCTGGCACGAGCACACAGGGAGCTGCGGAAGATCTTTCGAAGCGCTTCGATGCTCTGCGGCCAACCCCGCGCCTGTCAAGGCCCCGTCGACGACCTCCGTCCACGACAACCCCTCAATGCGTCAGGAAACGGTTCGGAAACAGGTCGGAGGAATCTGGAAACGGACTCTTGTGCGGCCGGGACCCTTCACTTAACCTCGCTGCAACATCGAAGCGCTTCGACAGAGCTTCGATGGGGCGCCCGGCGCCCTTGATCTCCCCGGGACGGCGACAGGTTCTGCCGCTTCCCTGTTGAACCGCTTCACCTGCGGCCGGTCACACCGGCCCAGTCAGCAACGCTCCACCTCAGACACAGGAACCGAACGGCGGTCGCCCGCCACGTGTCGTCCTGGTGCGCCTCGAAGGGTTGACGCAATGACGCCGAATTCCACCCCCTCCTCCACGGCTCCGAGCCGGAGAAGCTTCCTCGCCACTGGCGCGGTCGCCGCTGTCGCCGTGGCCGGCGGGGTACCGCTGCTCGCCGCGTGCGGTGGCTCCGGTTCCGGCTCCGGGAGCAAGGAGGGCACGACAACGGGCAAGGCCCTCAAGAAGGTTGTGCCGTCCTACGCCCCGCTGAACCTGGTCGAGCCCGACGTCCCGAGCGTGAACGGTTCGAGCCCCGGCTTCACCAAGCTGCCCGACCCGCTGGTCGTCTCGGTGAAGTCGGTCCCGGGCAAGGGCTCGTCCTTCCGGGTCATGACGCCGCTGTGGGGCACCGTCCCGAAGAAGAACAACCCGTACTACACGGCGGTCAACAAGGCGGTCGGCGCCACGCTCAACTTCGACCCGCAGGACGGCAACACGTACCAGGACAAGATCGGCGCGGTCCTCGCCGGTTCGGACATCCCGGACGTCATGACGATCCCCGGCTGGAACATGCAGGGTCAGATCCGCAACGCGATCACCGCCAAGTTCGCGGACCTGACCCCGTTCCTGGCGGGCGACGCCGCCAAGAAGTACCCGAACCTGGCGAACATCCCGACGGGCGCCTGGCAGTACTCCGTGTTCGGCGGCAAGCTGCGCGGCCTGCCCATGCCGACGCCGATCATCGGCAACGCGATCTTCTACCGCAAGGACCTCATCGGCTCGGGCGCCGTTCCGGCCAGCGCGGACGACCTGCTGGCCTTCGGCAAGGAGCACACCGCCCCCAAGCAGAAGGTCTGGGCGTTCGACGACCTCTGGACCTGCATTCAGATGATCTTCGGTGTGCTCCCCGACGCGCCGCACTACTGGCAGCTGGAGAACGGCAAGCTGGTCCACAAGATCGAGACGAAGGAGTACCGCGAGGCGCTGGCCTTCGCCCGCAAGCTCCACGACGGCGGCTACGTCCACCCGGACGCCGAGGCCGGCAAGGACGCCGACGCCAAGATCCGCTTCACCAGCGGTCACACCGTGATGTACAACGACGGCACCGGTGGCTGGAAGGGCATGGTCACCGAGCAGGCGACCGCGAACCCCGATTTCGACATGCAGGCGCTCGACTTCTTCGGCGCCGACGGCGGCAAGCCGACGCTCTGGCAGTCCGACCCCGCGGGTATCTTCACCTTCCTCAGCAAGAAGCTCCCCAAGGAGAAGATCGAGGAGTTCCTCGCGATCGCCGACTACGCCGCCGCGCCGTTCGGCACCGAGGAGTTCATGCTCACCAACTACGGCATCAAGGGCACCCATTACACGATCAAGGACGGCGCCCCGACCTACACCCCGCAGGGCGTCCAGGAGGCGCAGCCCTCCACCTTCCTGTTCGTCGCCTCGCCGCCCACCTCGATCGCCTACCCGGACCAGCCGCAGCTGGCCAAGGACTACGCGGGCTGGATGGCACGCCAGGCCCCGAACATCAAGAAGCCCCTGTTCTTCGGCATGCAGGTCGTCGAGCCGCAGCGGTACGCCTCGCTCTACACGCCGTTCGACGACCTCCAGAAGGACATCCGCCGCGGCCGCAAGAAGGTCAGCGACGTCGACGAGGCCGTGAACACCTGGAAGAAGAGCGGCGGCGACAAGCTGCGCGCCTGGTACCAGGACATTCTCGACAAGAACGGCTCCGGCGTCTGACGCGTACGACGCACACCGACCGTACGCAGCACAGCACAAGGGCCGCCGGGCGCATGGAGTCCGGCGGCCGGGGCGGAGAGCACGACATGGGGAGCACACGGTGAAGCCACGGGCCACGGTCACGACCGACCCGGACCGCACCGCCGACGGGGCCGGCGCCCCGGCCGGCGGCGGTGACGGGCCGGACGCAAGCGGCACACTGACGGACAGGTCCCGCGCGACCGGCACGCGCGGATCCCGTACGGCGAGGAAGGGCCCGGCGAAGAAGAAGCCGGCGAAGAGCGGGCCGGCGGGCACCGGACCGCAGCTGGGCGGCATCACCTGGCGCCAGCGGCTGTACCGCGACCGCACCCTGGTGCTCATGACGGTGCCGGCCATCGCGCTGCTGCTGATCTTCAACTACATCCCGTTGCTCGGGAACATCGTGGCCTTCCAGGACTACGACGTGTACGACCTGGGCATCACCGGCAGCCCCTTCGTCGGCTTCGACAACTTCACCCGGATCTTCGAGGACTACCGCTTCTGGGAAGTCCTCATCAACACCCTGGTCATCTTCGTCACCCAGCTGGTCCTCTTCTTCCCCATCCCGATCGCCATCGCGCTGCTCCTCAACACGATCATGAGCGCGCGGATCCGGGCCTGGGTCCAGGCAGTCGTCTATCTGCCGCACTTCTTCTCGTGGGTGCTCGTCGTCACCGTGTTCCAGCAGATGTTCGGCGGGGCGGGACTCGTCGCCCAGTGGCTGCGCGACCACGGTCACGAGGGCTTCGACCTGATGACCAACCCGGGCTTCTTCAAGTTCCTGGTCTCCGCCCAGGCCGTGTGGAAGGACGCCGGCTGGGGTGTGATCGTGTTCCTGGCCGCGCTCGCCGCCGTGAACACCGATCTGTACGAGGCCGCCGCCGTCGACGGCGCGGGCCGCTGGCGCCGGATGTGGCACGTCACGCTGCCCGCCCTGCGTCCGGTCATCGCGCTCCTGCTCGTCCTGCGGGTGGGCAGCGCGCTCAACCTCGACTTCGAGCAGATCCTGCTCCAGCGCGATCAGGTCGGCTCCGGGGCCTCGGAAATCCTGGACACCTATATCTGGTGGACAGGCATCAAGACCGGCGACTTCGGCTATGCGGCCGCCGCCGGCGTCTTCAAGGGACTGTTCAGCGTCGCCATGGTGCTGGGTGCCAACAAGGTCGCCCACATGCTGGGCGAGCAGGGGGTGTACTCCAAGAAATGACAACTCTCCTGGAACGTGAGAAGGACCCGGCAGAGCCCGCGCCGCGCGCGGAGACCCCGCTCCAGCGCGCCCTGCGGATGGAACCCCGACCGGTGTGGGAGGAGGAACCGACCAAGGCCGGTCTCGCCTTCAAGGGCGTCGGGCTCGTCGCGATCTGCGCGATCGTGATCATCCCGATCTGGGTGGTGCTCGTCACCAGCCTCTCCGACACCAAGGCGATCAACGACGCGGGCGGCCTGGTGGTCTGGCCGAAGAGCATCACCTTCGTCGCGTACAAGGAGCTCCTCAGCGGCGGCGCGGTGACCCGCGCGGCAGCCGTCAGCGTCGGCCTCACCGTCGTCGGCACGGTGGTCAGCATGGTCGTCTCGATCCTCTGCGCGTACGGGCTCAGCCGCCGCGACTCGTACGCCCACCGTCCGCTGCTCATGACCCTCATGGCGACGATGTTCTTCGGCGCCGGCCTCATCCCCACGTACCTGCTGGTCACGGGCATCGGGCTGAGCGACAGCTACTGGTCGATGATCCTGCCCAGCGCGATCAGCGTCTTCAACGTGCTGGTGCTGCGCGGCTTCTTCATGGACACCGCGCCCGAACTCATCGACGCGGCCCGCATCGACGGCGCCGGCGAGTGGCGCATCCTGCTCCAGATCATCATGCCGCTGTCGCGCGCCGTGATCGCCGTGATCTCCCTGTTCTACGCGGTCGGCTACTGGAGCCAGTGGTTCAACGCGATGCTGTACATCCAGGACAGCGACAAGTACCCGCTGCAGATGATCCTGCGTCAGCTGGTCCTCCAGCACCAGGTGCCGCCGGGTGCCATGGGCGCGGCGGTCAGCAACGGCCAGATCAACAGCCTCGCCGTACAGATGGCGGTCATGATCCTCGCGCTGATCCCGGTCGCGATCCTGTCGCCGTTCGTCCAGAAGCACTTCCAGAAGGGCATGCTCACCGGCGCCGTGAAGGGCTGATGCCCGCACCGCCTCCGCTCCTTCGTCCCTTCTCCCTCGTCCGGAAGGTGTTCTCGCCATGCGCGCTTCCTCCGCGCCCACGCCCAGTCGCAGAACCGTGCTCGCGGGAGCCGCCGTCGCCGCCGCGTCCGTGGCCCTCCCGGCCGCGGGCCCCGCCGCGGCCGCGTCGAAGCACCCCGCGCACGGCTCGGCCGAACCCCATCGCTGGCGGACCGCGGCGATCGGCGGGACGGGGTTCGTCACCGGGGTGCTGTTCCACCCGGCGGTCAAGGGCCTCGCCTACGCCCGCACCGACATCGGCGGCGCCTACCGCTGGGACGGGCACAGGGCACGCTGGACCCCGCTCACCGACCACCTCGGCTGGGACGACTGGAACCTGCTCGGCATCGAGGCCCTGGCCGTCGACCCGGCGCACCCGGACCGCCTCTACCTGGCCTGCGGCACGTACGCCCAGTCCTGGGCGAGCCCCGGCGCGGTGCTCCGCTCCGAGGACCGCGGGGCGACCTGGAAGCGGGCCGGCCTGACCGTGCGTCTGGGGGCCAACGAGGACGGGCGCGGGGCCGGCGAGCGGCTGCTCGTGGACCCGCGGGACAGCGACACGCTGTGGCTCGGCACCCGCCACGACGGACTGCTGCGCTCCACGGACCGGGGCGCCACCTGGGCGTCCGCCGACTTCCCCGCCACCCCGACGGCGGGCGGCCAGGGCGTGATGTTCCTCGCCGCCGCGGGCCGGGTGGTCTACGCGGGCTGGGGCGACGGCGGCAGCGCGCTCTACCGTACGGACGGCTCCGGCGGCTGGGAGGCCGTGCCCGGGCAGCCGTCCGGGAACGCGGCGGTGAAGGTGCCGGTCCGGGCGGCGTACGACGCGCGAGGCCGTGCCCTCTACGTCACCTACGCGGACGCCCCGGGCCCCAACGGGCAGTCCGCCGGCTCGGTGCACCGGCTCGACACGGTGACGGACACGTGGAGCGAGGTGACGCCGGTCCGGCCCGACGCCGCAGCCGGTGACGGCTTCGGCTACGGCGGCGTCGCGGTCGACGCGCGCCGCGCCGGGACGCTCGTCGTGACGACCAACAACCGCTGGTCGCAGATCGACACGGTGTTCCGCTCCACCGACGCCGGCGCCACCTGGACCTCGCTGAAGGACACCGCGGTCCTCGATGTGGCGGAGACGCCGTACCTGCGCTGGGGCGGGGAGGCCAAGTTCGGCTGGTGGATCCAGGCCGTGGCCGTCGACCCGTTCGACTCCCGGCACATCGTGTACGGGACCGGCGCGACGCTCTTCGGCACCCGCGACCTCGTCCACTGGGCCCCGGAGATCCGGGGCCTGGAGGAGTCGTCCGTACGGTTCCTGCTCGCCCCGCCCGGAAGGGGCGCCCGGCTCCTCAGCGGCCTCGGCGACATCGGGGTCATGTACCACGACTCGCTCACCGCCTCCCCGTCGCGCGGCATGGCGTCGAACCCGGTCTTCGGCACGGCCACCGGCCTCGCCCTGGCCGCGCGCAGGCCCTCGTACGTCGTACGGACGGGCTGGCCGTCGGGCTCCACCTCCGCCGGGGCGTCGTCGGACGACGGCGGCAGGACCTGGCAGCCGTTCTCCGCCCAGCCCGAGATGGCCGCATCCGCTCCCGGACCGGTCGCCGTGTCCGCCGACGGGTCGGTCCTGCTCTGGTCGTTCGTCCACTGGGACGGCACCAAGTACCCGGCGCACCGCTCCACCGACGGCGGGGCAAGCTGGGCCGAGGTCGCCACGTTCCCCAAGGGCGGCGCCCCGGTCGCCGATCCGCTGGACCCACGGCGCTTCTACGTCTACGACACCGACACCGGAGCGGTCTTCCGGTCCACGGACGGCGGGGCGACGTTCACCCGCGGCGCGACCGGACTCCCGTCCGGTGACGTGCAGTTCAAGGTGGCGGCCGCGCCCGGCCGCAGCGGCGATCTCTGGCTCTCCGCGAAGGACAACGGACTGTTCCGCTCGACGGACGGCGGGCTGACGTTCGCCGCGGTGGCCGGCTGCCAGGCCTCGCACGCCCTGGGCTTCGGCAAGGCCGCGCCGGTCAGGGGCCGCAAGCACCCCGGCGCGGGCTACCCGGCGGTTTTCCAGACGGGCCGCGTCTCCGCGACGCACGACGGCGTGGCGGTGCTGCGCTCGGACGACGCGGGCGCCACCTGGGTCCGGATCAACGACGACTCCCACCAGTGGGGCTGGACCGGCGAAGTGATCACCGGCGACCCCCGTGTCCACGGCCGCGTCTATCTGGGCACCAACGGCCGCGGCATCCAGTACGCAGAACCCGCATAAGCAGAAGGAACGAGAGACGCCATGCCGTCCCTGCGCGACGCAGCCCGTGGCCGCATCCTCTTCGGAGGCGACTACAACCCCGAGCAGTGGCCCGAGGAGGTGTGGGAGGACGACGCCCGGCTGATGAAGGACGCCGGCGTCAACTCCGTCACTCTCGGCGTCTTCTCCTGGGCGAAGATCGAACCACGCCCAGGAGCACGGGAGTTCGGCTGGCTGGACCGGCTGATGGATCTGATGCACGCCCACGGCATCGGCGTCGTGCTCGCCACTCCGACCGCGTCCCCGCCGCCCTGGATGGGGGCGCGGCATCCGGAGACCCTGCCGCGCACGGAGGACGGCTCGGTCGTCTGGTACGGCTCGCGCCAGCAGTTCTGCGCCAGCTCCCCCGTCTACCGGCGCTACGCCGCGGCCCTCACCGAGGACCTCGCCGCGCGGTACGCGGACCATCCCGCGCTCACCGTGTGGCACATCAACAACGAGTACTGCACCCACTGCTGGTGCGACGAGACGGCCGCCCACTTCCGCCGGTGGCTGCGCAGCCGGTACGTCACGGTCGACGCGCTCAACGAGGCGTGGGGCACCGCCTTCTGGAGCCAGCGCTACGACTCCTGGACGGAGATCCTGCCGCCGCGCAAGGCGCAGTACATGAAGAACCCGGCGCAGGTGCTGGACTTCAAGCGGTTCACCTCCGACGCGCTGATGGAGTGCTACGTCGCCGAGCGCGACATCGTCGCCCGGCACTCCCCGCGCGTTCCGGTGACGACGAACTTCATGCCGCTGTGGTCGGGGCAGGACGCCTGGGCCTGGTCCGCGCAGGAGGACATCGTCTCCGTCGACATCTATCCGGACCCCCGGGACCCGCAGGGCGGCCAGTACAACGCGATGCTCGCCGACATGACGCGTTCGCAGGCCGCCGGCCCGTGGATGCTGATGGAACAGGCGGCGGGCCCGGTCAACTGGCGGGGCGTCAACCACCCCAAGCCCGAGGGCCTGAACCGGCTCTGGTCGTTGCAGGCCGTGGCGCGCGGCGCGGATGCCGTCTGCTACTTCCAGTGGCGGCAGTCCCGGCAGGGTTCGGAGAAGTTCCACTCCGGGATGCTCACGCACGCCGGTGAACAGGGCCGTACGTTCCGCGAGATCAAGCGGCTGGGAGCGGAACTCGCCACGATCGGTCCGGCCGTCGGCGGCAGTGACGTGCCGGCCGATGTGGCGATCCTGCACGACTGGGACTCGTGGTGGGCGGGCAGCCAGGAGGGCAGGCCGTCCTCGCTGCTGGACTACACCGAGGTCGTGCAGCGCTGGCACCGCGCGCTGTGGGAGAACGGTGTCGTCACGGACTTCGCCCGTCCCGACGCCGATCTGAGCCGGTTCAAGGCGGTCGCCGTCCCGCATCTGTATCTGCTGGACGACGCCTCGATCGACAATCTCGTGGCGTACGCGCAGGGCGGCGGGACGCTCGTCTGCGGCTTCTTCAGCGGGGTCGCCGACGTGGACGACCGCATCCGTCCGGGCGGCATGGACGAGAGGCTGCGCGCCCTGTTCGGGATCCGCACGCTGCACGAGTGGTGGCCGCTGGAAGCGGGCGAGGCCGTGGCGTGCGACGGATTCGACGGCACCCTGTGGTCGGAGGAGCTGGAGGCCGCCGAGGGAACCGAGGTCGTGGCCGCGTACCGCGAGGGCGAGCTCGCCGGGCTGCCGGCCGTGCTGCGCAGGGGCCGTTCCCGTTACCTGTCGACGCTGCCTCAGCCGGCGGCGCTGCGCGGACTGCTCGGTGACGTGGTGCGGGAGGCCGGTGTGACACCGGTCCTGGCCGGGCTGCCGGACGGTGTGGAGGCGGTCCGCCGCGGCGACCTGCTCTTCCTCCTCCAGCACGGCCGGGGCTCCGTCACCGTGCCGGTGCCGGGCTCGTACGAGGACCTGCTGACCGGCCGCACGGTCGAGGACCGGGTGGAGCTGGGCCGCCACGGGGTCGCCGTGCTGCGGAGCGCGGCCCCATGAGCGCCCGCACCCCCGTCGACGGTACGTGGGAACCGCGCCCCGCCGCCCGCTGGGAGGACGCCTTCCTCGGCGGCAACGGCCGGCACGGGGCGATGGTGTACGGGGACCCGGCCGACGACCGGGTCATCGTCAACCACCACACCCTGGTCCGGCCCAACGGCAGCGAGCACCTGCGTCCGCCGGAGCTCGCGGACCGGCTGCACCGGTTGCAGAGCGCGCTGCTCGCCGGGGACACCACGGCCGCCGAGCGGTTCGGGGCGGGCCGGCCGCTGGCGTGGGTGCAGCCCTTCCATCCGGCGTTCCAGACGAGGATCCGGCCCACCCCGGACGCGTCAACCGCCCCTGACGGCACTGAACCGCCCCCGGGCTACCGCCGCACGGTCGACTTCGCCACCGGCGAGATCACGGCCGTGTGCGAGGGCCGGAGCAGCCGGGTCTTCGTCTCCCGCGCCGACGACGTGATCGTCCAGTACGTCACCGGCCCCGGACTCGCGGTGGACCTGACCCTGGACCACGCGCTGCCCGGCGCCCCGCCGCACCTGGCCATCGGCCGCAGCACCGTGCTGACGCCCGACGGCGGCCGGCTGACGCTGCGCGCGGGCTACCCGGACAGCGAAGCCGCCTACACCGGGGTCACCGTGGTCCGGGCGGACGGCGGCAAGGTGTCCGTGTTCGGCGAGGGCATCCGGATCGAGGGTGCCCGCAGCCTGCTGCTGCTGACGCGGGTACGACGCCATACGGGCAGCCTGGACCTCATGGCCGAGTGCGCGACCCTGCCGCGTGACGACTACCCGGCGCTCCTCGACCGGCACCGCGCCCTGCACCGCCCGGCCTTCGAGCGGGCTTCCCTGAAGCTGGACGCCGATCCGTCGGAACGGGCCCTGCCCGGGAGCGAGTTGATCCTCAGACCGGGAAGCCCCGCTCTACTGGAAAGACTGTTCGCGGCGGGGCGCTACCACCTGTACGCGTCGTCCGGCGTTCTGCCGCCCCGGCTGACCGGCCTGTGGACGGGCGACTGGGACACCGCCTGGTCCGGGGCGTTCACCACGAACGCCAACCTCAACCTCCAGATCGCCTCGGCCGCGGCCGGTGCGCTGCCCGAGGTCACCGAGGCCCACGCGGCCCTGGTCTACGGCCAGCTGGCCGACTGGCGGGACAACGCGCGGGCCATCTTCGGGGCACGGGGCATCGTCGCCCCGTCCCACACCGACGGCGAGTCCGGACTCACCCGCCACTACCAGCGCGCGTATCCGTTGCATCTGTGGACGGCCGGAGCCGACTGGCTCCTGGAACCGCTGATCGAGCACGCCGAGACGAGCGGGGCGACGGATCCCCGCCTGGTCGACGCGCTCCACGAAGTCGCCCTGTTCTACGAGGACTTCCTCACCCGCACCGCGCCCGACGGCACCGTGGCCGTCGTGCCCTCCTACTCACCGGAGAACCGCCCGGCCAACGCGAGCTGGGGCACGGTGAACGCGACGATGGACCTCGCGGCGGCCCGCCACGCCCTCACCGCGTCGGCCGACCGCTCCCCCACCGCGCCGTCCTCGGCCCGGCGGCGGGCGCTCGCGGACCGGCTTCCCGCGTACCGGGTCAACGAGGACGGCGCGCTCGCCGAGTGGGCGTGGCCGGGGCTGGCGGAGACGTACGACCACCGCCATCTCAGCCACCTCTACCCGGTGTGGCCGCTGGACGCGATCAATCCGTACGACACCCCCGAGCTCGCGACCGCCGCACACCGCGCACTGGAGCTGCGCGGATCGGAGAACGACTCCGCGCACGGGCATCTGCACCATGCGCTGATCGCCGCACGGCTGCGGGACGGGGCGCGGGTCTCGGCGGCGCTGGAGGCCGTCCTGGCGGGCGACTTCTTCCACGACTCGCTGATGAGCTCCCACTATCCGTCCCGCAACGTGTACAACGCGGACGCCGCCCATGCGCTGCCCGCGGCGGTCATCGAGTCGCTCGTCCAGTCGACACCCCACCGACTGGTCCTGCTGCCCGCACCCCTGGCCGGCTGTCCGGGCGGCGAACTGCGCGGTGTGCGCACGAGGTTCGGCGCGGGACTGGATCTGCGCTGGTTCGCCGACGGCACCGCGACCGCGGTACTCCATCCCACCCGCGACGCCCGCGTCGACATCCGTACGGGCGACGGGCACACCCTCACCGATGCCTCCGCCGGAACACCCTCGGCCCCACTGGAGCTGACGGCCGGCGTGGACCGCGTCCTCGAACTGGGGGCGCGGTAGCACTCCCCCCACCCCCACCATGGAAGGACAACCATGGCAACACGCACCCGCAGGCTCAGCAGGTTCGTACTGGCCCCGGCCGCGGCAGTGGCGGCCCTCATCGGCTTCGCCGCCGCCCCCGCCCAGGCCGCGATCTGGTCCTCCTCGGACCAGTGGGGCAACTACACCACTTCCGACGGCTACACCCTCTACAACAACATCTGGGGTTCCGGCGCAGGTGCGCAGTCCATCTGGGCCAACTCCTCCGGCAACTGGGGCGTCTGGGCCGACCACCCGAACACGGGCGGCATCAAGTCGTACCCGAACGCCAAGAAGGTCGTCAACAAGTCGATCACCTCGCTGCAGTCGCTCACCAGCACGTACAACGTCACCGTCCCGTCGTCGGGCGCGTACAACACGTCGTACGACATCTGGGACAGCGACTACGACTACGAGGTCATGCTCTGGGTCAACTACAACGGTGCCGTGGGACCGCTGGGCACCTCGCAGGGAAATGTGACGCTCGGCGGCCACACCTGGACCGTCTACAAGGGCAACAACGGAGCCAACGAGGTCTTCTCGTTCCTGCGCACCTCGGACTCCTCGGCCGGCACGGTGAACATCCTGCCGATCCTGAAGTGGATCAAGGACACCAAGGGCTGGTGGGGCAACGAGACCATCGGTGACGTGCAGTTCGGCTACGAGATCACTTCGTCGTCGGGCGGTCTGGACTTCCGGACCAACGGATTCGGCGTCTCCTCCAGCTGACCCGTACACACAGGGAGCCGGCCCCCGCGCGGGGGCCGGCTCGTGCGTGCACGTCCTCGGCCGGAGGCCGGGCTCGCATGTGCGCCTTCCGCTACCGCGGGGCGGGACCGGTGCTCTCCCGTACCGTCAACTCGGGCGCGAGCAGCTCCACTTCGTCCGTGCCCCGACCGGAGAGCTTGGCGACGACCTGCTCGACCGAGCGACGCCCCATCTCCTGTGCGGGAATGGCGACCGAGGTGAGCCGCACCGAAGCCTGGGAGGCCACCTGCTCCGGACAGATCGCGACCACCGAGACGTCCTCGGGCACGGCCCGGCCCTGCTGCCGCAGGAGATTGAGCAGCGGCTCCACCGCCGACTCGTTCTGCACGATGAACCCCGTGGTGCCGGGGCGTTCGTCGAAGATCCGCGACAGGGTCTGCGCCATCGCCGGATACCCGCCCTCGCAGGGGCGGTGCAGCACACGGACGCCGGTCTCCTGCGCCTTGGCGCGTATGCCGTCGACCGTGCGCTCGGCGAATCCGGTGTGGCGCTCGTAGACCGCGGCCGCCTCACCGATCACGGCGACCTCACGGTGGCCGAGGCCGGCCAGGTGTTCCACGCAGAGCGCCCCGGTCGCCTCGAAGTCGAGGTCCACGCAGGTCATCCCGTCGGTTTCGGCCGGCAGCCCGATGAGCACGGCGGCCTGGTCGGTGTCGCGGAGCAACGGCAGCCGCTCGTCGTGGAGTTCGACGTCCATGAGGATCATCGCGTCGGCGAGCGAGCTGCCTGCGATGCGCCGTACCGCGGCGGGACCCTCCTCCCCGGTGAGGAGGAGGACGTCGTAACCGTGGGTGCGGGCCGTGGTGGCGACCGCGATGGCGATCTCCATCATCACGGGGACGTACATGTCGGTGCGCAGCGGCACCATGAGCGCGATGATGTTCGACCGGCTGCTGGCGAGCGCCCGCGCGCCGGCGTTGGGGTGGTAGCCGAGCTGCTGGATGCTCAGCTCCACCCGCTCCCGGGTGGACACCGAGATGGACCGCTTCCCGCTGAGGACATAGCTCACCGTGCTCGCGGAGACTCCGGCGTGCTGTGCGACCTCGGCAAGCGTGACCATTCAGCTCTCCATCAAGGAACATCGTCGGACACCGGCACGGAGACCGGCCTGCACCGCCAGCTTCGGGCGGATGAGGCGAAGCGCTTCGACTTCACCTGCTCCGCCTGCCACATGCCGGGATGATGCGAGCCTAGACCTGCCCGCACAGCGTGTCCATAGCCCTGTCGAAGCGCTTCGACTCACTGATTCCCCGCTGCCGCCTGCAACGAAGCGTGGCGGCAGCCGTATCGGCTACCGCCACGATATGCCCGGACCCGGACGGGAACATCAGGGGGACCGGGGGCACCGCCGGCTCAGGACGCCGACGGGGTCCAGCCCTCCAGCCAGTCCGCCACCTCCTGCCCTGCCGCGCCCGTGTCGCTGAGCTGGGGCCGGTCGCCGCTCGCCGTGCCTGCGCCCGGTCCGTCGTTGCGGTACTCCGCGAACCGGTCGTCCTTCCAGGAGAAGCCGCTCATGTCGGTCCACGGAGCAGGCCGGATGGCAGCGCTCAGGGTGCTGTCGCGGACGGTGGTCATCGGGTCGAGCGTGGCGTCGCCGCCCGCGTGCCAGGGGCGTCCGAGGTAGAAGGTGGCAGCGGAGACGTCACCGTTGACCGTGGAGTTGTTGATGAGGAAGCCCTTGCGGCCGGCGGCCGTGCTCGGGGCGGTGATGTAGCCGGCGGAGCTGCCGTTCCACCGCTTCTTCAGCGTGATGACGGAGGCGTCGATGACGGCGCTCGCCCGGCCGAAGATGAAGTCGACGTTGCCGACGACATAGGAGTTCCTCATGTAGACACGGCCCAGCCTGTCCTTGGCCGCGGTGTCGAGCAGCAGGGTGTCCTGATCACCCTCGGTGATGACCGAGTCGAGGAACACCTTGTCGGCCGCGGTGCGCAGGGCGACCGCCTGAAGACCGCTCATGTCCTGGTGGGCGGCCTCGTCGAAGTCGTTGGCGATGGTGAGGTTGCGGGCCTGGAAGCCGTCTCCTTCGGCGGCGACGGTCGCGCTGCCACCCGTCCCGTACGTCCCCGAGCCGTCCGGCTTCTGGGTGCCGGAGGCGTTGTCGTACACGATGACCGTGCTCTTGCGGCTCGGTCCGGTGCCCTGGAGGGTGACGTTCTGCTTGGTCGAGGGGATCTTCACCAGCTCGCGGTACGTGCCGGGCGCGATGGCGATGACGGTCCGGGCCGCGTTGCCCGCGGGCACCGCGTTCACGGCCGCCTGCACACTGCTGTACTGGCCGCTGCCGTCCTTGGCCACGGTGAGCGTGGCCGCGGCGGCGGTGGTGGTGGCCGTGGCGGCCGCGACGGAGGAGCGCGGACCCGCGCCGGCCTTCACCAGGGCCGGCACGTCCGCGGCGGCGTCGAGCGTGTAGGCGTAGTAGCCGCGCGGGTCGAACGAGGCCCCGCCGCCGCTCTCGTTGCGTCCGCTCGTACCGGAGAAGACGCTGCCGCGCTGGACGAGCGTGGCGGTGCTGTCCCGGGTGACGGGGTTGTTCAGCCCGTCGAAGTAGCTGTTCTCCAGGACCATGTTCGTGTGGCCGCGGGCGTAGTTGCCGTAGCTGCTGGTGATGTCGGTGCCCGGGTCGTCCTGGAGGAAGTTGTTGTAGAGGTGGGCGTGGGCCACGTTGTCGGTCGAGGGGTTGCGCTGTTCCGTCTCGTGGAACCAGTTGTGGTGGATCGTGATGTCGGCGGTGGTGTTCTCGGTCCAGCCGATGCCGAACGCCTTGTTGTCGTGCTGGAGCCGGTTCCAGGACACCGTGAGGTAGGTGGTGTCCTTGCGGCTGTCGATCAGCCCGTCGGCCATGTTCCGCAGGTCGTTGTGGTCGATCCACACGTGATGGGCGCCGTCCATCTGGATGGCGTCCCAGTCGTGCTCCTTGTCGTTCCAGATCCCGGCGTAGGAGTCCCGGATCGTCAGGTTGCGGATGATGACGTTGTGCACGCCCTGGCCGAGGAAGAAGCCGCCGCCGACGATGTGCCCGGAGGTACCGGAGCCGATGATCGTCTTGTCGGAGGCGACCTTGATCTCCTTGCCCTTGGGATCCATGGTGATGGCCGCCGCGACGACGATGACGTAGGGCTTGGCCGCCGTCGCGTACTTCTCCAGGTCGGCGAGGGTCCGCACGGTCACGGTCTCGCCGCCCCGTCCGCCGTACGTTCCGTCCTGCCCCAGTGCGTCCACCGAGGCGAAGCCGTCGGCCGCCTCGTCGGCCCGGACCGGGGAGGCGGCCGACGAGGCGGTGTGGGGGGTGTTGCGGGGCTGGGTCGCACCGTTCGCCGTGGTCGCGGTGAATCCGGCCGCGAGGGCTGTACTGACCGCTATCGCCACGCCCAGCCGTGTTCTGCGGCTGCGGTGGCTCCTGCCTGCGGGCATGTGGGGGGTGTACTGCGCCGTTCGGCGTTCCGCTGTCATGACCTGAACCATTCCGTCGAGGAAGGATGACGTTCAGGTACTGGTTGCCGCCGGCCGCCGGAAAGGTTGCTGCCCGCGCCCGCGGCTCAGACGGGCTTCAACTGCCATTGCTGGCAGTGGTTGTCCAGCCATGACCACTGCCGGATGTCCGCTCCGTCGGCCGTCGAGCAGTCGGCCACATCGGCGACCTTCCCCGACGCCTGACCGACGATGCGCACCCAGCCGCCCGTGTCCGTGACCAGGAACCTGAAGCGCTGACAGGTGTTGTCCAGCCAGGACCACAGACGCAGGTCGGCCCCGTCGGCCGCGGAGCAGTCCGCGGTGTCCAGGACCTTCCCGGTGGCCGCGTTGACGAGCCGGCTGGTGTCGTCGCCCCGGTCCTCGATACGCCACCGCTGCCTGCCGCCTCCGTCGCACGTGCCCTGGAGGACTCCGGCCCCGTCACCGTCCGAACCGTCAGCCACGTCCATGCACTTGCCGGTGGCCCGGTTGACGAGGGTGTAGGCGGTGGGCGTCGCCGCCGTCTCCCCGGCGGGCCCCGCCGCCGTGGTGCCGAGCGCGACGGGGGTGCCGAGGTTCGGTGTGCCGTCGGCGTTCCAGGAGAACTTCTGCGCCCGGGCCGTACGGCCGTTGTCGCAGCCGTCCGAGGCTGCGTCGTTGGCGTGGTAGACGATCCAGCTCTCCGTTCCGTCGGGCGAGGTGAAGAACCCGTTGTGTCCCGGCCCGTAGACCCCCGCCGAGTCCTTGCGCTGGAAGACGGGCTCCGCCTTCTTCGTCCACGAGGACGCGGACAGCGGATCGGAACCGGTGAGCGTGAGCAGCCCGAGCTTGTAGTCGGGGGTCCAGCACCCGCTGGCGGAGTAGACGAGGTACGTCCTCCCGCCCCGCTGCAGTACCTCCGGTCCCTCGTTGACGGCGGCCCCGGACTTCTCCCAGCCGTACCCGGGCGTCGAGATCGTCGAGAAGGCCCCGCTCAGCGTGTACGGATTCGACATCGGCGCGATCACCAGGTTCTGGGTGCCGCCGCCGCTCGCGCTGCCGAGGAGATACAGCTTGCCGTTCACGGCGAGCACGCTCGGATCGAGCATCCAGTCGCTGCCCAGCCGGCCCTTGTACGCGTACGGCCCCATCGGGTCCGCACCGGCGCTCTCCAGAACATGGACCCGCTGGGTCGGGTTGTAGTCGGCGATGTTCTGCCCGGCGACGTAGTACAGGTACCAGCGACCGCCCGAGTAGTGCAGTTCGGGCGCCCAGATGTTGCAGCAGCGGGAGGCCGCGTCGCCCTTCCAGACCTGCACGCTCGGGGCGGCCGCGAGCCCGGCCAGCGTGGGCGACTTGCGCAGGGTGATGACATCGGTCCAACTGGTCGTCACCAGGTAGTAGTTGCCGTCGTGGTACGAGATCCAGGGGTCGGCACCCTTCTGCGCCTTGACCGGATTGGCGTACGGACGTCCCTCGGCCACAGACGCGGGTGCCGGCTGCGCCAGGACCAGGGCGAGGAGGAGGGCGCTCAGCAGGGTCAGTAGGCGACGGGCCATCCGCTGCTCCAGTTCAGAAGGTTGACGCCGAGCTTCGGGGTCCCGTTGTCCTGGCCGTCGTAGTAGTGGTACACGAGCAGATCGCCGTCGGAGTCGGCGAGCACCGACTGCCCGCCGGGCCCGATGTAGCGCCCGTGCGACTCCAGCACCGGCGTCCCGCCGTTGCTGAGCATGCTCACGCCGTCGCGGTCCTTGTACGGCCCCGTCACGCTCGTCGCGCGGCCCACCTTGACCTTGTACGTCGAGCCCGTGCCCGCACAGCAGGTGTCGTACGAGGCGAAGAGGTAGTAGTAGCCGTTCCGCTTCACCACGGTCGGCGCCTCCACCGCCTTGGTCCCGGTGGGGCGGGAGGCCAGCGAGCGACGTGCCGTGTCACCGGAGTACTGCTTTCCGGTCGAGGGGTCGATCCGGATCATCTTGATCCCGGTCCACCAGGAGCCGAAGGACAGCCACCACTTGCCGTCGTCGTCGACGAAGAGGTTGGGGTCGATGGCGTTGTAGTCGCTCGACGCGTTCGAGGTGTACACCGTGCCGTAGTCGGTCCAGCTGCCCGGCTGCCCGGTGGCGGAACCGGCCAGCCCGATGGCCGAGGTGTTCGACCCGAACGACGAGACGGCGTAGTACATCAGGTACTTGCCACCGTGGTACGAGATGTCCGGCGCCCAGGGGTCGGACGCCGAGGAGTAGTTCTTCCACCAGCCCGGCGGGGCGCTGAAGGCCGATCCGGAGCGGCCGAAGGCGGTGCGGTCGGTGGAGGTGCGGAGCTGGAGGTTGCCGCCGGTCGAGTAGAGCAGGTACTGCCCCGAGGACGTCCGGACCATCGAGGGGTCGTGGACGACGATGTCACCGGTGACCGTACCGGGGTTGGGGTAGGCGGACGCGCTGCCCGGCACGAGGGCCAGGAGCAGCGCGGCGGGGAGGACCGCGAGGGTCCTTCTGCGGGTGGTGCGGCTCATGAGGGGACCTCCTGCGTTCGGTTACGGGAGGAGCTTGGGCTCGTACAGCAGTCGCCACCGGAGGACGAATGGTTGCCATGCTCACGTCAGGCAGGCCAACCCGTGGGGCAGGCCGGACAGTGCCACGCGTTCGGTATTTCGAATGTCGCTCGTAACTTCGAACGGGACCGTAGAGTCGAACAGCGCCCGCGTCAACGGGTCGCGCGCGCCTGAGGGAATGCCGCGCACCTCGGAGGGGAAAACAGCCCGGCGGGCCGGTCCCGCCGCCCCGCACCCGAGGAACGGTGAGGGGCGGCGGGACCGGCCCGCCGGGCCGTGCCTGCTGAAATCCGGCTGCGCCGAACCGAACGCGCTCAGGCGTTGAGCAGGACGGGAAAGGACTCCATGTCGTTCTGTGTCATCACGGGCAGCTTGCGGATGTCCGCGTCCGGCACCGCGAGCCGCAGCTCGGGGAACCGCCCGAAGAGCGCCGGCAGGGCGATGCCCGCCTCGACCCTGGAGAGCGCCGCGCCGGGGCAGATGTGCGGGCCGTGACCGAAGGTCATGTGCCGGATGGGGGTGGCGCGGGTGATGTCGAACGCGTCGGCGTCGGGGCCGTGCTGCGCGGGGTCGCGGCCGATCACCCGGTAGGAGATGACCACGCCCTCGCCCTTGGCGATGACGCCGTCACCGACCCGGATGTCCTCGGTGGCGAACCGCATCAGCAGGTGGGTGGTCGGGGTGTCCCATCGCAGGGTCTCCTCGATCACGGTCTCCCAGGGGACCTTTCCGTCGAGGACCATGCGCAGCTGGTCGGGGTGGGCCAGCAGGGCGCGTACGGCGTTGAGGATGAGCCCGATCGTGGTCTCGTGCCCGGCGGCGACCATCGCCTTGAGGTTGCCGACCACTTCTTCCTCGGTCAGCGGCTCGCCGCCCTCGTCGGCGAGGATGAGCGCGGAGGTCAGGTCGTCGGTCGGCCGCGCGGTCTTCTCGCGTACGAGCCCGGCATAGAAGACGTCGAGGTCGGCGAGGAGGGCCAGGCGCTCGTCCTGCGGGGTGAGCATCGAGAAGAAGGCCTTGTACTGACGGGTCAGCATGGCGTTCTCGGCGGGGTCGACGCCCATCAGCATGCCGACGACCCGCATGGGCAGCGGCTGCGCGAACACCGACTTGAGGTCGACGACGGCGCCGTCCCTGCCGCCCTCGGCGAGCGCGTCCAGCAGCTCCTCGGTGAACTTCTCGATGTCGGGGCGGATCGCCTCCAGGCGGCGGGGCGTGAGCGCCTGGGAGGTCTTGGTGCGCAGCCGTCGGTGCTCGTCGCCGTCGACGGTGAACATCGAGCGGCCGGCGTCGATCATCCCGATGAGCGGCCACGCGTGCGTCACCTCGCCGCTCTGCCACAGCCCCCAGGCGTCGAGGTCCTTCACCAGTCGCGGATCGAGCAGGAGCTGCCGGGCGTCCGCGTGCCGGGTGAGGGCCCAGGCCGGGACCCCGAGCAGCTCGATCCGGGCCAGCGGTCCGGCGTCGCGCAGCCGCGCCGTCTCCCCGTCCAGGTCCTGGACCATCGGGTCGATGGCGACGGTCCCGCCGTTCCGGGCGGCTGCCTGAGCGGCGGCGTGGGGGCAGTTCACGAGAGGTCTCCTGTCGTGCGAACGGGGGTGAACCGAACAGGGAGCGAAGTGGTGCCACGCAGGAACGCGGAGGGCCGTCGTACGAGCTCGTCGACGGGCACGGCGAGCCGGAGGTCGGGAAGCCGGTCGAGCAGGACCTCGATGCCGGTACGGGCGATGATCTCGGCGATCTCCTGGGCGGGGAACGGGCACCGGTACTCGCCGTGACTGAACGCGAGATGGGCGCCGTTGCCGCCCTGCGCGGGCGCTCCGGTGCCGGACATGCCCTGCCGGATCAGCGGGTCGGTGTTGGCGGCGCCGAGCCCGAGCAGCAGCATGTCCCCGGCCTTGATCCGCTGCCCGCCGAGCTGGGTGTCCCGTGCCGCCCAGCGCCCGGCCAGGATCTGGGTGGGCGTGTCCTCCCAGAGCACCTCGTTCATGGCCTCGCCGATGCTGCGCCGGCCGCGGGCCATGGAGTCGGCGAACGCGTCCTCGGTGAGCATCAGCCGCAGGGAGTTGCTGACCCAGTCGGCGGTGGTGAGGTGCCCGGCGGCCGTGATGGCCATCAGGTCGAGCATGTACTCCTCGTCGGTGAACGCCTCGGGGAAGGCGAGCATGCGGGAGGTCACGTCGTCCCCGGGAGCGGCCCGCTTGGCGGCCACCAGCCGGGCCATGTGCTCCCCGAACCGCAGATGGGCGCTCTGCGCCTCCGGTCCGCCGTCGGCCAGGTCCTTCAACACCTGCGCGATGTCGGCCCCTTCGTCGTCGGGGAACCCGACCAGGCGGGCGAGGACGAGGACGGGAAGCGGCTCGCAGAAGTCGGCGACGAGGTCGGCCGTGCCGCGGCTGCACACCTCGTCGATCAGCCGGTCGGCCAGCTGTTCGCAGTGGCTGCGGATCTGGAACGGATCGGCGCCTTCGAGGGCCGGCCCGACCATCCGGGCGTGCCGCCGGTGTTCCTCCCCTGCGCTGAAGTAGATGGACGGCAGGGGGCGTCCCACCATCGGCAGCAGCGGCCAGTCGTCGGGGATGTGGGGCCACTGGTTCCACAGGCCCACGTCGCGGGGGAACAACTCGCCGTCACTGGTGACCTGATGGAGCTCGCGGTATCCGATGACCAGCCAGGCGGGGAACCCGCCCGGCAGCTCCACGGGGACGACGGGCCCGTGGTCACGCCGCATGGCGCGGTACACGGCCTGCGGTTCGGTCTGTAAGCCGGGCCCGCCGAGCGGCACGGCTCCGGTGTGTGCCGGACAGCCCGGAGGCGGAGGAGGCGAGGTCGGCGCGGGCTCTGTGGAAGATGGGCGCGTCATGAGTCCTGACTCCTGTGGCGACAGCTGCACGCGTCAAGATCATGCGATCAACGCATGTTCACTATAAGGATTTCGTGTGCCCTCGGAGCGTTCAACGGCGATCAATCCCACACCTTGAACGGACAACGAGACGACAACTCAGCACAATTGATGAGCATTACGAGGTACCGCACGCACCCTGCGGGCCATCTCCTCACGGCCGGCCACGCCCGGGAAGCGGGTTCCCGCCCCGCCGGACGGCCGGGGACGGGCAACGCCCGACGGCGCAATCCGCCCGCCCCCGGCCCCCTCCCCGGCCGCCGCCACTCACCCGGTGACGAGGCCCGGGTCGCTGGTACCGGCACGGCCGGTCTCGACGTGCCCGGCGAAGCGCCGCAGGAACGTGATGTCCACGTCGGAGACGACGGTGACGTCGTACCAGCTCCCGCTTCCCCGCAGGTCGAGCATGTGCTTCACGGTCGCGCCCGCACGGACCTCGAAGGTCTGCACCCCTCCCCCGTACCCGGCGGCGCTGCGCACGGTCAGCCGGACGGTCGCGGTTCCGCTGTTGGTGAAGGTGAGCTCAAGACCGCCACCGGCCGCGACATGACGTGCCGTCACCTCCGGGCCCGCCGCCTTGCCCAGGGACCGGAAGGTGCGCAGGAAGCCGTTGGGGCCATGGACGGTGAGGTCGGTCACCCCCGTGGAGTAGGCCGTGTTCCAGCTGTCCGCGAGCGACCTGCCGGCTTCGGTGGTGTAGGTCCACGGCCCGTCGGTGCGGTTCGCCGAGGTCACCAGGAACTGCGCCCCGGCAGCGGCGCCGCCGCTGAAGGTGAGGCGGTATTTGCCGGTGGCCGTGTCGGCGGCGCCGTCGACGAAGGGCGCGTAACGCAGCGGCCGGGTGGGCCGAGCACCCTTCTCCTGCTTGGGCACGCTCCCGTTGGCGGGCGGTGCGGGGACGTAGTCGGGGTGCCGGAGGCGGTCCGCAGGCGCGTAGGCGTCGGTCAGCGGCAGCGAGACGCCCGAGGCGTCCGCACGACGGAAGTCGAAGGCGGAGGTGAGGTCTCCGCAGACGGCGCGCCGCCAGGGCGAGATGTTGGGCTCGCGCACACCGAAGCGCTGTTCCATGAACCGGATGACGGAGGTGTGGTCGAAGACCTCGGAGCACGCGAACCCGCCGGTGCTCCACGGGGAGACGACGAGCATGGGAACGCGCTGGCCGAGCCCGTACGGCCCGGCGGTGTACCGGATGTCGCCGGGGAAGTAGTCGGCGGTGGTGTCCACGGTGGACAGCCCCTGCGCGGGGCCCGAGGGCACGAAGGGCGGCACGACGTGGTCGAAGAAGCCGTCGTTCTCGTCATAGGTGATGAAGAGTGCGGTCCGGCCCCAGACCTCGGGATCCGCGGTCAGCGCGTCCAGCACCTGGGATATGTACCAGGCGCCGTAGTTGGCGGGCCAGTTGGGATGCTCGCTGTACGCCTCGGGCGAGACGATCCACGAGACCTTCGGGAGCGTCCCGGCCCGGACGTCGGCCTTCAGGTCGTCGAGAAGCCCGCCGCCGCCCTTGATGTCGGTGCCGGTGCGGGCCTTGTCGTAGAGCGGATCGCCGGGCTCGGCGTTGCGGTAACTGTTGAAGTACAGAAGCGAGTTGTCACCGTACGTGCCCCGGTAGGCATCCCCGATCCACCCCCAGGACCCTGCGGCGTCGAGTCCGTCACCGATGTCCTGGTAGACCTTCCACGACACCCCTGCCTGCTCCAGCCGTTCGGGGTAGGTGGTCCAGCCGTACCCCGCCTCGTCGTTGCCGAGCACGGGACCGCCGCCGGAACCGTCGTTCCCCGTGTACCCGCTCCACAGGTAGTAGCGGTTGGGGTCGGTACTCCCGATGAACGAGCAGTGGTACGCGTCGCAGACGGTGAACGCGTCGGCCAGGGCGTAGTGGAACGGGATGTCCTCCCGCGTCAGGTGGGCCATGGTCGTCGCGGTCTTGGCGGGCACCCACTGGTCGTAGGCACCCTTGTTGAACGCCCGGTGCCCGCCTGCCCAGTCATGGTTCAGGTCCCGGAGGAACTGCATCCCGAGCTCGTCGGCGGGCGGCCGGAACGGCAGCACCTCCTTGCCGAGGAGGTCCTTCTGGTGCCAGACCGGCTTTCCACTGGGAAGCGTGACGGGCCGCGGATCACCGAAGCCACGGACGCCGTTCATGGTGCCGAAGTAGTGGTCGAAGGAACGGTTCTCCTGCATCAGGACAACGATGTGCTCGACGTCCTGGAGGCTGCCCGTCCGTCCCCGCGCGGGGAGCGAGGCGGCGCGGGCGATGCTGCTCGACAACGCGGTGCCGGCGGCCGCACCTCCGGCGAGCTGCAGGAGGCGGCGACGGTTCAGATCTGCCATGGGTGGGGGCCTCTGTGGGGTGAGGGGACAGGGGGCGAAGGCGACTGGAGTGTTCCAGAACCGGCGGCGCCGGCGGAAGGCCCGTGCCATGTGCACGGGGTGGCGATCCACCGAACTCTCGGCAACGGGAAGGGCCGAGGCACCGCCCCCGCACGCCCCTCCCAGGCCGTGAACCGCTGCCCCCACGGCCACTCCAGACCCCGAACCACCGCCCCCACGGCCACCCCAGACCCCGAACCACCGCCCGCCACGGCCGCCCCAGACCCCGAACCGCCGCCCGCGCGGAACCTTCAGCGCCCGAGCCGGGCCGCCAGGCCGTCGAGCACACAGGCCAGGCCGAACGCGAAGTCGACGTCGGGGTCCGGTTCCTCCGCTTCGAGGACGCGGCGGGCGAGCATCGGGTGTTCGCCCGCCGCGAGGACCTCCCTGATGTACGGGCCCATGCTGCGCTGCCACTCCTCCTCGCCGAGCCCCGTGCGCTGCTCGGTGCGCGCAAGGGCCTGCTGGGCTGCGACCGAGCCCAGCACGTAGGCGTGCACGGCGCCGAGCGCCTGCGAGGCCAGGGTGATGTCGGGCGTGAGCGCGACGGCGGCGCGCAGGGCGGATTCGGACCGTCGCAACGAGTTGGGGCCGAGCGCGGGTCTGCCCGTCAGTTCACCCGCCAGCCAGGGATGCCGCAGCAGCGTCGCACGCGAGGCGTGCGCGACCGCCGCAAGCCCGGCTCGCCAGTCTCCGGTGGACTCGGGCAGCGGATCCTCGCCCTGCGCCGCGTCGACCATCAGGTCCACCAGTTCGTCGCGGTTGGTGATGTAGCGGTAGAGCGTGGCGGTCCCGGAACCCAGATCGCCCGCGACCCGCCGCATCGACACCGCCGCCAGCCCCTCCGAGTCCGCGACGGCGAGCGCGGCGGCCACGTACTGGTCCACCCCGGGCGCGCGCCGACGCGGTTCAGGCCGCGGCCGGGTCCACACCGACGAGGGAACGGGTTCGGTCATCGGGGCGGTTCCTTTCCTCGTTGACCTGCATCCTACCTTCTGGCTACGGTGTAGCCATGACGGATACAGCGTACCCAGACGTGCCGGTGCTCGTGGTAGGCGGCGGCAGCGTCGGCCTGCTCACGATGGCCCTCCTCACCCACCACGACGTCCCCGCCGTACTCGTCGAGCGCCGGTCCGGGCCTTCGGAGCATCCCCGCGCCACCGGCATCGGACCGCGCACCGTGGAGGTCCTCCGCGAACTCGGGCTCGACACGGCCGTCGACGCCGCCGCGGTCGACCTCCGGGGCGCGGCGGCCAAGGCGGTGGCGCGGACCGTCGTCGAGATGGGCGCGGGTGACGTCGCGACCGTGCCCATGCCCGCCCCGTCCGCCGACGGGCTGGACGCGACGCCGTTCAGGCTGCGCGGCGTCTGCGCCCAGGACCGGCTCGACGCCGTCGTGGCGGCCGATCTCGCACGCCGCGGAGCGGACCTGCGCTGGTCGACCCGCCTGGTCGGCATCGCTCAGGACGCGGATGGGGTCGATGTCGATCTGGAGGGACCCGACGGCCGCTACTCGCTGCGGTGCGCGCACGCGGTCGCAGCCGACGGCACGCACAGCACCGTGCGGACCGCACTCGGCGTGGGCGTCTCCGGGCCGGGCGACCTGGGGACGTCGAAGATCAACATCCTCTTCCGTGCCGACCTCCGGCCGCACCTGCGCGGAATGTCCTTCGCCACGTGCACGATCACCACACCGCAGGCGCCCGGCCTGCTGGCCACCGTGGACGGCGACACGACCTGGGTCTTCCACGTCGCCTGCGCCACCGAGCGCGGCGAACGCCCGGAGGACTTCACGCACGAGCGCTGCGCGGCCGTCGTCCGACTGGCGGTCGGTGATCCCGGCCTCGAGGTCGACGTGCGCAGCGTGCTCCCGTGGCGGCCCCGGAGCGCAGCGGCCGACAGTTTCACGGCCGGTCGTGTGTTCCTCGTGGGCGACGCCGCGCACACCGTGTCGCCCATGGGCGCGTTCGGCCTCAACACCGGGGTCGCCGACGCGCACAACCTGGCGTGGAAGCTGGCCGCCGTCCACCACGGCGAGGCCGGCGCCCGACTGCTCGACACGTACGCGCACGAACGTGAACCGGTCGCCGCGGCGACGCTGGACCAGGCGATGCGCCGGATGGCCGACCCGAAGCTGCACTGGGGGCGCGGGCCCGAGGCCGACGCCGCCAGGGCTTCGGCGGGGGTGTGGGCGGCGCCGGTCGTCCATCTCGGCCACCGGTACGACTCGGCCGCCGTCATCGACCCCCGGCCGGAACTTCCGTCCACTGTGGACCTCGTGCTGGACGGGTCCCCGGGTTCACGGGTGCCGCATGCCTGGATCAACGGGGTGTCCACGCTCGACCTGGTGGCGTCCCGGTGGGCCCTGCTGGTGGGCGTCGCCGGCGACCGCTGGCTGACCGCCGCGACGGACCTCGGGATCCCCGCGCACCGCGTCGAGGTCCCGTGGCTGCCCGCCGAGGGGGCGCTGCTCGTCCGTCCGGACGGGATCGTCGCGATGCGCGCCACGGCGCCGGCGACGGATCCGGCACGGTTCCTCACCGAGGTCCTGGACCAGGTACTCGCCAGGCCGGCGCCGGTGCCGAGCGCCTGAAGCGGCGGCGCGGGCGGAGAGGCTCTGCGCGCGGGCGGCATGGCGCGGTGCCGGCTTCCCCTGCGGGGGCAGGCCGGGACAGGCCCCCGGCAGGACGAGCCGCAGGACTGCCGCCGTCACACGCCGGGCCGCACCTCACGCACGCGGCGTCGGACAGGGGGCAGGCCTGCGGGCCGGCGTCATCTCTGAACGGCGTACAGGGAATGGTCCTTGCTGCCGACGTAGACCACGTCGCCCGCCACCGTCGGGGAGCACTCCAGACCGGCGCCTGTGCGGAAGGCCCAGCGCTTCTTCCCTGTACGCGCGTCCACGGCGTACAGATGGCTGTCGTCACTGCACACGTAGACCACCCCGTCCGCCACGGCCGGGGCGGAGAAGACACTGCTTCCGGTCTCGAAGGCCCAGCGCTTCCTGCCCGTCGCTGCGTCCAGCGCGAACAGGTACTCGATGCTGTCGCCGGCATAGACCACGCCGCCGGCCACGGCCGGCGGCCCGAGAGAACGGTTCCCGGCGCCTGGGATCGTGTACTTGGCTCCGTCGCGGAACCACCGCTCCTTCCCCGTCGCGGCATTCACCGCGTACAGGCGCATGCTCGAGATGTGGACCAGGCCGCCGGCCACGGCCGGGGCGGAGTTCACGCCGTCGTGCACGGGGAAGGCCCAACGCCGTTTTCCCGTCTCGGCGTCCAGCGCGTAGAGATGGTTGTCGTCACTGCCGAAGTACACGACACCGTTCGCCACGACCGGCGACTCCGTCACCATGCCGTTCCTGCCGCAGCGAAAGCTCCACTTCTTCTTTCCTGTCAACGCGTCCACCGCGTAGAGGTGCTCGTCGGTGCTGCCGGCGTAGACGACGCCGTCGGCCACGACCGGCGAGGCGAAGGTCGATCCGTCGGTGGCGAAGGCCCAGCGTTTTCTGCCGGTTGAGGCATCCACCGCGTACAGCCCGTTGCTGTGAGTGCCCACATGGAGCAGATCGCCCACGACGACGGACGACGAGTAGACCACACTGCCGGTGTCGAGGGACCAGCGTTTCCTGCCCGTCGCCGCGTCCACCGCGTACAGGTTGTGGTCGTTGCTGCCGAAGTAGACGACGCCGTTCGCGACGGTCGGCTCCGTCTTCACCTCGTCCTCGGTCGGAAAGGCCCAGAGTTGTCGGCCCGGCTTTCGGGGGGCCGGTGGAGTGGTGGTCCGGACGGGCTTCGATGCGGACGGCTGGAGGGCGGAGGGCGAGCCTGCGGAGCCGGAGCCCCTGTCGGCGGTCTTCCAGGCCGCGATGCCGAGTCCGGCGGCGGCCGCCGTACCCGCCAGGGCGACCAGGGCGCCGCGCCGGGAGAGGGGAGGAGGCGTGCCGCCGGGGTTTCGCGAGGCGTGGTCGGCCGTCCGGGTCGGCGCGTCGTGCAGGGCCGGGGCGGTGACGGGAGAGGTGTCGGGCGCCGCGGGGGTCGCGGGCGCGGCAGGCTTCAGCAGAGGCTCGGGCGTGGCTCCGTGGGGTGCGACGGGTATGTCCGCCGTGGTCGGGGTCGGTGCAGCGGGTACGTCCGGCGCGGTCGGAGTCGGCTGGGCGGAAGGCGCGGGCTTCGAGGCCGGATTGCGGGGCATCGGGGTGGCGGCCTTCTCCCGGACCAGCCGGCCGACCGCTTCGGGCATCCAGTCGGGCTCGGTGAGCAGGGGCGTCGCTTCGGCCGTGTCCTCCTCGTCCGGGGTGGTCATCCGGTGCAGCAGGTCGGCCACAGTGGGCCGCTGATCGGGCTCCTTGGCCAGACAGGCCGCCACGATCCGGCGCAGTTGCGGTGCAAGAGCGTCGAGGTCGGGCTCCTCGTACACGGCACGGAAGTGCAGGGCGTGGGGGGTGCCCGTGCCGAACGGGCCGATGCCGGCAGCGGTGTGGGCGAGTACTGCCCCGAGCGCGAAGACGTCGCTGGCGGGTCCGACGGGCCGGCCGGTGAGCTGCTCCGGGGACATGAAGCCGGGCGTGCCGATCGTCGTGCCGGTGTGGGTCAGCGCGCTGGCCTCGCTCGCTGTCGATATGCCGAAGTCGATCACTCGCGGACCGTCGGGCGCCAGCAGGACGTTGGAGGGTTTCAGATCGCGGTGCACGACGCCGGCGGCGTGGATCGCCTCCAGGGCCTCCGCCAGTCCGGCGCCGAGTGCCAGCACGTGCCCGGCCTGCCACGGCCCGTGCCGGGCAACCGCCTCGCCGAGCGACACACCGGATACGTAGACGGTCGCCAGCCAGGCCGGGGAGCCGTCGGGTTCGGCGTCGACGACCCCGGCCGTGAAAGCCCCGTTCACCCTGCGGGCCGCCGTCACCTCACGAACGAAGCGGCGCCGGAAGTCCACGTCCCGGGCCAGCTCCGGACGCACCACCTTCAGCGCGACCGGGCGGCCACCGGGCGAACGCCCCAGATACACCTGCCCCATGCCGCCCGCACCGATCCGCGCCACGATCCGGTACCGCCCCACCTGCCGCGGGTCCTCCGGCTCCAGTCCGTCGAACACGGCCCCTCCTCTGCGAACGGCGCAGCCCTCCCAGGCACTGACAGCGCGCATCATGCCAGAACGGGTCCGGTGGGAATGAGGAGCATCAACGGGCCGCCGGGGCGCACGTGTCCAGGCGGAGCCGCGCCCCGTTCGCCTGCCCGCGAGGCCCGCCACGCGCACCGGGTGCGGTTCCTCCTGGGGTCCCCGCACGACCGGCGAGCGCATCCGGCTCACCACTACACCGACGTTCTCGTCGACACCCCGTCGGCGCGAACTATCCCGGGCACACGGAACGGTAGGCCGCGCCGCCTGCGTACGCCGTCCACTCCTCGCGCGTGATGTCCCGTCCGACGCGGCGGCAGACGGCCTCCACCGAGCGTTCCGGGTCGAGGTCGAGGAACTGGGCGTAGGTACCCGCGCCGAGGAGACGCATGACGTTGTCCGGGTCGATGGCCATCCCGAAGAGTTCGTCACCGGCCACGGCCATCGGCGGGGTGAGCGCCACCTTCGCGCCCAGGTCCCACACCTGGACTGCCGCACGGCCGACGCGGACGGCCAGATACCGGCCGTCGTCGGAGATCACCGGACCACTGAGCGACTCACCCGCGTGGCTTTCTCCCACCACCGCCCCGCTGACCAGCACGTTCCGGCGTTCCCTGCCCGCACCGTCCCAGATCTCCACCCGGCCGGAGAGCGTCACGGCGGCCAGCGTGCGTCCGTCCGGGGAGAAGCTCAGGTCGCCGATGTCGCTGCCCGTGAAAGCGTCCTTCCGGCGTTTGCCGGACGGCAGTTCCACCACGTCTCCGCCCGCGCTCACCAGCAGCGAGCCGTCGGGGCTGATCGCTGTCAGTCCCCGGACGTCGTCGACATCACGAAGATGCCGTCCCGTCGAGGCGTCCCACAGCCGTGTCGTCTCCTTGCCGTCCGTATTCGTGTAGGTGAGGACCCAACGCCCGTCGGGAGAGAGCTGCGGGCCGCCGTAGGCGCCGTCGTCCTTGTTCTCCGCCTGGAAGCGGACGATCCTGCGTTGCCGTTCCACGTCCCAGACGGTCACGTGGTAGGCCTCGGCCTTGCTGTCGTAGTCGGTGAAGGCCATCGTGCTGCCGTCCCGGGAGAACGACGCGACGCTGTCGGGACCGGCCACCGCGTTCTCGCTCTCGGGAATCGGAGGACCGGTGTCCTTGCCCGTACGCATGTCGATCAGTCGCTGCCTGCTGTCCGCCTCGTAAGGACGTACGGCTGCCGTGAGGCCATCAGGAGCGAGGTAGCCCAGCTGGGCGCTTCCGTTGAGGGTGCCTGTGGAGAGGGAGCCGGGTACGTCGACGGTGAGGACGAGACCATCCGCGACGAAGACGAGCTTTCGGGCTTCGGCGTCGAAGGCCATGGCCGTGACGTCGCGTCCGTCCTCGCCGTCCCGCCCCGGCACGAAGTCCCGGAACAGCGCATGGACGGACTCGGACGCCGGCGCAATCTCGACACCGCTGTCCGAGGAAGCCGAAACGAGGAAGCGCCCGTCGTCACTGAACACCCTGGTGATGCCCGTCGTCGCCGGCCCGAGCAGCTCGCCGTCCTTCGCGTTCCAGATCATGAGCTGTCTGTCGCCCTGACCGGAGGAGATCCCCAGTTTCTTGCCGTCCGGGCTGAACAGCACCTCTCCTGCGGTGTTCCGTTCGTCGCACTCCCACGGGTCTTCGGGGGCGTCCAGTGACACCTGGGCGGGTCTGGAGCCGGTCAGATCCCACAGGGCCGCAGTGTGGTCCTGGCAGTAGGCCACCTGCGACCCGTCTGGCGCCACCGCCGCCGCATCCGCGCCGTACGGCAGGTCGAGCAGCAGACCGGCCCCCGACACCGCGTCCCACAACTGGACGCGCGGGCTGTCCGCCGTTCCGACCAGCAGCACCTTCCCGTCTCCCGAGATGCCGGCCAGGGACATGCCGGGGGGCAACGGCACCGGATCACCGAAGGCCGTGCCACGTTCCGGATCCATCAGCCGGACGGCGCTCCCTTCGTCGATGACGGCAAGGAGACGCAGGTTCGCGTCGGTCAGCCAGTTGACCGTGCTGGACGTGGTTCCTCTCAGCGGCTGACGGCTCACCCGCCGCTTCCGCCGTACATCCCACACCTCGACGTGTCCGTCGAGTGCCCTGACCAGCCGGCGCCCGTCGGGGCTCAGGGCGTGGAGCTGGTAGTCGCCGCTCTTGGCGACCGGCAGCAGGAGGGAGTCGCTCTGGTGCTGGGCCGCGGCGGCGTACAGGGCGGCCCGCGCATCGGGCGTCGGGGAGAGCCGCCAGGCACCGACGCTGAGCAGCATGGCGGTCACCGGTTCCGCCACCCGCATGCGGTCGGCGCTCTCGGCCATCGTGCGGGCCTGCTCGCGTGCCTCCTGTCGCTCGTTCTCCCGCTGTTGCTGCCAGGCCAGACCACCGGCCAGCAGCGCGGTCACGAGCAGCACGGCGAGGCTGGACAGCAGGCGACGCTGCCGCTTGGCGGCCCGGGCACCGTGCTGCCGGCTCGCCGAGAGGAACCGGCGCTCCAGCGGGCTGAGCCGCAGATGCGGCGGTGACGTGGCCGCCCATCCCAGCGTCCGGCGCAGGGACGACCCGCCGAGGAGGTCGTCGGCACGACGCCCGGACTGCTCCCACAACTCGGCTGCACGGCCCAGCTGATGACGTACGGGCAGTCCGTCGCGGTCCTCGTCGGTCCAGGAGCGCAACCGGGGCCAGGCACGCAGCAGTGCGGCACTGACCGGCCGGACCGACCCGTCCGGCGCCACGAGGGCGGCGCCGCTCTCCACCAGGGCGGCCAGCGCCTGGCGCGCCGGGGCGGCCTCCTCCTCCGCGCGCTCCGCGAACAGTTCGTCGTGGGAGGCGGTCCGCACCGTGTCCTGAGAACCGTCCGGAGCGCCCCCCGGCACCACCAGGCGCATCAGCAACTCCCGTACGGCCCCGTGCACCGCGGTGGGCAGCGCCGTGAACGCGGTCTCCGCCCGCGTCCCGAGATCGGGCGAGGGGACGTCGCCCGGACGTTCCTCTTCGGGAGTGGCCGCCCCGGACACCCCGGCACCCAGGAGGGCGAGGCGCGGATCGGCGGATGCCGGGGTGCTGCCGACCAGCCCGAGCAGGACATCGGTGGCGAGGGGGCGGAGCCCTGGATCCTGGGAAAGCGCGGCCGACACCAGCGGACGCAGGCGGCTGGGCACACCTGTGAGGTCGGGGCGCACCTGCACGGTGCGGTACACCACCTCGCCGAAGGTCGCGCCCCGGAACGGTTCCGTTCCGGTGAAGGCGAACAGCACCAACGCACCCCAGGCGAAGATGTCCGAGGCGTACGTCGCGGGCTTCCCGGCCAGCACCTCGGGCGCCATGTACCCGAGGGTTCCGACGAATCCCTCCGTGCCCGTGAGCGACATGTCCGGTGCGCGGGCGATGCCGAAATCGATGACCCGCGGCCCGTCCGGGCCGAGCACCACGTTGCCCGGCTTGAGATCCCGGTGGATGACCTCCGCGCGATGGATCGCGGCAAGTGCCGTGGCCACGCCCGTGGCGAGCCGCACGGCGGCGCCCTCGGGCAGCGCTCCGTCCTCGTACACTCGGGCGGCGAGGGTCGGGCCGGGGATGTACTCGCTGACGATGTGCGGGATGTCCGGCGACGGGGACGCCTCCACCGAGGCGTCCAGGATCCGCGCCGTGCAGAAGGAATCGACGCGCCGGGCAGCAGCCACCTCCTTGGCGAACCGGCCCCGTACCGACTCATGGGCATCGCGGTGCAGCGCCTTGAGCGCGACCCGGGTGCCCCGGGCGTCGTACGCCTCGTACACCACGCCCTGGCTGCCCTGGCCGAGCCGGGCCGCGAGCCAGTACGCACCGATCCGCTCAGGATCGTTTGCCGTGAGCGGTCCACCCATCTGCGCCCCATCCCCCGACGGGCCGACGTGTCGGCCGTGGCGCCGAAACAACCTGCCGTGCCCGAAGGCACATTGAACCCCGGCCGATCCTCGGGGGCCACGGTGAATCCGGCCATGTGCGGACGTGGTCGCGGACGGCCGCGAGGCCGTGACCGACCGAAGCGAATCAGGCAAGCGGCAGCTCACAGACGCCCCACCGAAGCGAATCAGGCAGGCGGCAGCTCGCAGACGCCCGGTCGGCGGCCTCCGTACGAGGCGACCAACGCGTCCGCCACGACCGCCGCGTCCGCCTCGGCCACCTCCGCCGGATACTCCGGCAGCAGGTCGTCCCAGACGGGCAGCCACGACCCGTACAGCTGGGCCTGCCCCTCGGGACGGGCGAAGAACCAGATGTGCAGATGGGCGCCCCCGTCCCCGATGCGGTACACGTGCGCCCGTGAGATGTGCGGCAACGCCTGCACATGGCGGGCGATATGGGTGGTCAGCACGCCCAGTTCGGCCGCGAGTCCGTCGGGCAGGTCCGTCAGGTCGCAGTGATCACGTGGATACAGCATCAGCACGAGCGGTACGCCGACTCCCGGTATCCGGGTGAGCCGCCAGCGGTCGTCGAGCCAGATCCCCTCGTCACGGTCGCGGCACGCGCCGCAGTCCGCCGGGTCCTCGCCGTGCCGTGCCGGTTCGGGCAGAACCGGCGGACGCATCGGCGCGACGCGCAGACCGTCCGGCTCGAACGGGCTGACGTCCCAACCCGTCATACGGGCCAGCGGGAGCCGTCGCTCGCCATCCGCGGCCGTACGTGCGTGGGCGTAGAACTCGTCGGGTCGCAGTGCCATGGCAGAAGAGTACTGATGTCCGACGGCACAACACGGCGTGGCTCCGGCGAAGAGCACCGGGCTCCGACCGCAGATCATCCTCGGTGAACAGGCCGATTCCTTCGGGCACTTCGCCGCCGTCGCCGCGCCGCGTTCCGGCGCTTTCGCGCACCGCGCACCGCGCACAGGGGGCCCGCCTCCGCCGTCCCCTGGGGGACAACCCCCAGGAAGGTCGGGGGGAAACCGGTTCGTGCGGAGGACGCCGGGTCCGTAGGTTCTGGAGTGGAATAGGCACACCGCTTCACACAGCCTTCGGAGGCCCACTCGTGACCGCCCCTTCGCTCCAGCCGACGCGCACGCTTCACCCGGCCCTGGCGGCCTTCGTGCGCTTTGTGATCTGCGGTGGCGGGGTCGGCGTTGCCTCCAGTGGCGTCCTGGTCCTCCTCCACGACCGGATGCCGCTGGTTCTCGCCAATGCTCTGGTCACCGTCGTGTCCACCGTGATCGCGACCGAGCTGCACGGCCGGGTCTCGTTCCGCAGCGAGCGCCGGGGGTGGGGTGTGCACCTTCAGTCGGGCCTGACCGTGGCGGTGAGTTACGCCTTCACGACCGGGGCCCTGTTCTGCCTGTACGCGGTCCGGTCCGAGCCTTCGGCGCTCGTTCAGCAGAGCGTCTACCTGTCCGCGTCGGCGATCGCGGGCGCCGCGCGCTTCACCTTGCTGCGGGTCGTCGTCTTCGGCGAGCGCGCGGCAGGCGGAAAGCAGGAGGCGGCGTTCGGCAAGACGTCCGTGGCCATGGCCGCCTGAGTACGGGAGGCGCGGCCGGTGGGGCGTGCGGCTCAGCGCCGTGGCCGCGTCGGTGGCCGGCCGGCTCCTGCGCGCGAGCCGCGGCGAGCGCCTCCGTCTCCGCCGCGTCCCAGCAGGTCGGTTCGGTCGATGTACGGACGAGCTGGGCGTCGGCATCGGCCGTGCCCGGGGACTGGGCGTCCGCATCGCCGCTGTCACCGTGCGACCGCAATCCATCGAGAATCGGCCCGGCCCGGGCGGCACCCCCGCTGTCCGGAGCGCTGCGCACCCAGGCGTCGGTGCCAGGCGCGTGGCACGTGAAGGTTGGTTATCCTGACCAGCGTTCCAGGTCATCAGGGTGGGCCCCGTCGGCCGCCGGAGCGGGCCGCGCGCCCGTCGAGGGGAGAAGCACGTGCAGGGTCCAGCCGCGAGCCGGGGTTCGGTCAGGAAGGCCGAGCAGGCGTGGAGCCAGGCGATGGCCCTGATGCAGCGCGGGGACACCGCGGGCGCCGGAGCGCAGTTCGCACTCGCCACGACCCACGATCCTTCTGCCGCGGATGCCTGGCTGGGACTCCACGCGACAGGACAGCGGCAGGAGGAGGCGCTGGAGGCCATGCTCCGCAGTTCGGGTGCCTTCGGTGCGCTGCGGACGAAGTTCGGGCTGCCGCTGCGGTCCACGTTCCAGATCGGTCACTACGTCACCTTCCGTCTGGAGAACGCGCGCGACCTGTGGCTTGCGGCCATGTCGTCGCTGCTGGACAAGAAGCGGGTCGACGAGGCGTGGGCGGGACTTTCGACCGCCCAACTCGACTGCGACGAGACCCGGTTCGTCTGCACGCGCTACGCGTTCGTCAAGGAGGACTGGGCCCTCGTGCTGAGGTTCGCGACCGGGATCGGCGACGCGTTCCTGTACGACGAGGCGCAGTTGTACGTCGGTGCGGCACTGTTCGCCCAGGGCGTCCACCACGAGGCGCTGAACGTACTGGCGCCGCTGCCGCGGAAGCTGGAGACGGGCAGCGGGTTCGACGCCGAGACCAAGTACTTCATGGGGCGTTCGCTGGAGGAACTTGGACGGCAGGAGGAGGCGCTCAAGCGGTATCAGTACGCCTTCCGGTGTGCGCCGGGGCTTTTCGATGTGGACGTGCGCGCCCGGGCCAGGCCGGCTCCGGCCGCCGCTCCGGCCCCCAGGGCCGCCGACCTGGTTCCGCCGAGACCGGCACAACCCGCCGCACCCGCGCCCACACCCACACCCACCGTCCCGGCCCCGGCCCCGGCCGGGGGTCCGCTTCCCCACGAAGGCGCGGACAGTGCCGAGCCCGACGCCGAGGCGCGGGCCCGGCTGCTCGCCGAGGCGCAGAAGTCGCTCGACGGCATGATCGGCCTGGAGCCCGTGAAGCGCCAGGTGCTCACGCTCATCGCCCAGTTGCGCATGGCCGCGCTGCGTGAGGAGCAGGGGCTTCCCGGCGGGGCGCGGCCCCGGCACTTCGTCTTCGCGGGTCCGCCCGGCACGGGCAAGACGACCGTCGCCCGCATCATCGGCAAGGTCTTCGCCGGGCTCGGACTGCTGAGTTCGGGGCATGTCATCGAAGCCCAGCGCGTCGACCTGGTCGGACAGCACCTGGGATCCACGGCCATCAAGACCAGCAAGGTCATCGACTCGGCGCTGAACGGGGTGCTGTTCATCGACGAGGCGTACGCCCTGTCCAACAGCGGGTACAGCGGCGGCGACGCGTTCGGTGACGAGGCGTTGCAGGTGCTCCTGAAGCGGGCCGAGGACGACCGGGACCGGCTCGTCGTCGTGCTGGCCGGATACCGCGACGAGATGGCCGGTCTGCTCGCCGCCAACCCCGGGCTCGTGTCCCGGTTCACCACGCGTGTGGACTTCCCGTCGTACTCCGCGCAGGAGCTGGTCCTCATCGCCCGCTCCGTCCTGGCCTCCCAGGGAGACGAACCCGATGACGGGGCGGTCGAGGTCCTGGGGACCTTCTGCTCGGCGATCGTGGACGGCGGGATGGCCGACACGGTGGGCAATGCCCGGTTCGCGCGGGAGCTGTGCCAGAAGGCCTCCGCGCAACGGGATCTACGGCTGTACGCCACGCATGCCGACAGCACGCCGACCCGTGCGGAGATGGTCACCGTGCTCAGCGAGGACGTGGTGGCCGCGCATCAGGAGCTCATGGAGTCGCACGAGAACAGCGGTTCGTAGGCCGCCCATCGGCAGATCCGCAGATCCGCGCGCGCCCACGCGCAGTCCCGCAATCCAACGGATCCACGCCACCACCTCGCGCGCGTGAACGCGGTGCGCGCGCCCTCGCTCAGGGCGCCGTGAAGTACGCCGGGAACCGGGGCCCGAGCCACGGCTTGCGGCCCCATGCGAAGACGCGTCCCCGGGCCATGGCACCCGCCGGCGAGCTGCGGCCGAGCGCCATCAGCAGGAACGTGACCGGCTCGATGGAGATCGTGCAGTCCGGGCGGTCCGGCAGCTCGTGGCCCACGGTCGCCGTGCCGTCGGTGAACGTCACGCCGAAACGGCCGCCGCCCCACAGCCGTACCGCGTAGCGGACGTTGAGCCCTGCCGTGGTGGTGGCTTCGGTCACCCGGGGCATGGCCCGGATCATGAACGGGAGCGCCAGACGGACCCGTGCGGCGTCGACCATGTGCGGGCGCTTCAGCGCGCGGGCCAGGTCGTGGCCGTGGCCCAGCATGTGGGTGAGGAGGTACGAGCCGAGGACCGTGCGGTTCATCGGGCCCATCGGGGTCATCAGCGTCTCGTCCGCGGGGTGTCCGGTCAGCGCGTCGAGGCAGGCGTCCGCCTGCGAGACGATCATCGCCGCCAGAGGTCGTGCCGCGCGCTCGCCGAATGCCGCGAGGCCCTCCTCGTTGGCCGCGGCGATGCCCTGCGGGCTGCCGTCGCCGTGGGGCCGCGAGTGTCCGGCCGCCACGTCGGCCATCAGCGCGTTGGCCTGCGCGAGGTGTGCGGCCACCTCCCCCACCGTCCACGTCAGCCCCGGTACGGGCGCGCCGGTGTCGGGGGCGGTGCGCAACAGCTCCGCGATCTCCACGGCCGTCGCGCGGATCGCATCGGCCAGTCCCTCGGGCAGCGCTCCCCGCACTTCGTTTCCCGCCTTCGGCTCCACCGCGCCACCGTCCTTCCGCACGCCGCCCGCGCGTGCGCTGCCCGTCCCTGTTACCTGCGGGTACACAAGAGCAGTTCACAGGGGCTCCCGGCAAGAGGTCGCCGACCACTGTTCGAACCCCTCTACGATCGGACGGGTGTGCGCACATGTGATCATCGCCGAGGACGACGCGAAACAGGCGGAGCTCCTCCGCCGCTACCTCGAACGGGAGGGGCATGCCGTCACCGTCGTCGGCGACGGCCTCGCGGCCCTCGACGCGGTCCGGCACCAGGAGCCCGACCTGCTGGTCCTCGACGTGATGATGCCTCGTGCCGACGGCCTGGACGTGGTCCGCGTCCTGCGCGCGGAGCACCGGGAACTGCCCGTGCTGATGCTGACGGCCCGCTCCACGGAGGACGATCTGCTGCTCGGCCTCGACCTCGGTGCGGACGACTACGTGACCAAGCCGTACAGTCCCCGGGAGCTGATGGCCCGGGTCCGCACGCTCCTGCGGCGCAGCCGGCGCGCACCGGACACCGGGGAGAGCGCACCGGTGGACACGGCCGTGCTGAGGGTGGGGACGCTCGTGGTCGATCCCACCCGGCACGTGGTGTCGGTCGGCGGCGAGGCGGTGGAATGCACTCCGGGTGAGTTCAGGATCCTCGCCGCACTGGCGGCCGAGCCCGAGCGGGTCTTCACACGGCAGCAACTGCTCGCGGAGCTGCACGGCTTCGACCGGTACATCAGCGACCGCACGGTCGACGTCCACGTCATGAACCTGCGGAAGAAGATCGAGCCCGCGCCGCGCCGGCCCACCCGGCTGCTCACCGTCTTCGGCGTCGGCTACAAGCTGACCGACCCGGCGAAGGCCACGGCACGTGCGTCGTCGTAGCGCGAACCGAACCGACCCGGGGACACGGACCCGGCCGAGTCGGCTGCCGTTGCGCAAGAGCCTGTTCGCGCGGCTGCTCGCCGTATCGGCGCTGGTGGCGGCGTGTTCGGTCGCAGCCACCGCCTGGATCGCCGTCCAGACGACCTCCGGCGCGATCCTGCAGGAACAGGGGCAGAACCTCACCGCCGATGCCCGGATCTACCACAGCCTGCTCGGCTACGCGGCGGCTCATCCCACCTGGGACGGTGTCGACGCGACCGTGCGCGACCTGGCCGAGCAGTCCGGCCGGCGGATCGCGCTGACCACCGAACAGCGCACGCCGCTCGCCGACTCGGCCGCCCCGGAGACGGCCGCGGCGTTGCCGGCCCAGGCGTCGGCGATCGTGGATCCGCTGTCGGTGGACACCGCGCTCGCCGCCGAGAACGCGGGCTCGTCCGGCACCCCGGCGGGCCGGGTCGATCCGCGAGCGGTCGGGCCGTTCCGGCTGCCGGCCGCGGAGCGTACGGCGTTGCGGCAGATCGCGGACCGGGGCGTGGCCTGCCTCGGCGAGGCCGGGATCGCCTCGGACGTCGTCCGGACGGAGAGCGGGCGCCCGGTGATCCAGGTGGTGGGCAACGACCCGGACCGGATCCAGGAAACCCCCTGCACCACCGACGCCCTCGACGCCCCGACGGCCACGGAGAAGCGGGCCCTGAAGGCGCTCAACCAGCTGACCGACGCCTGTCTGAAGCGCCAGGACCGCGACGGCGTACGCCTGAAGCTCGACCTGTCCTGGGGACAGAGCGCACCACCCGTGCCCACGGCGGTCCCCACCCTGCCACCGGGCCAGGAGCCCGGGACCGCATCCCGCATCGAACCGGAACCCGCGCCGGCCGAGACGCCCAGTGTGATGCCGAGCGCCGCGCCCTCGCCCGCCGTCGGCACCGGCGAGGACGACCGGGCCATCGCCTCCTGCGTGGGCACCGCACGCCGGGAACAGCTCAGCTCGTACGTCGCCTCGCCGGCTCTCCTCTTCATCAGCGACACCGGCGGCACCACCGTCCCCGGTTTCGACCTCTCCCCGGCGAACACCGCCAGGATCGCCGGCGCGGCAGCCCTCGTCCTGGCGCTCACCGTCGGCGCCTCGGTGCTCGTCGGCGCCCGCCTCGTACGCCCCCTGCGCGCCCTGACCGGTGCCGCGCAGCGGATGCGTGACGGGGAGGACACCGCACCGGTGCTGGTCACCGCGGACAACGAGATCGGGCGGCTCGCCGCCACGTTCAACGACATGTCCGCCCACCGCGCGCGGCTGGAGTCCCAGCGCAAGGCCATGGTCAGCGACGTCGCCCATGAACTGCGCACCCCGCTGAGCAACATCCGCGGCTGGCTGGAGGCGGCGCAGGACGGGGTGGCCGATCCGGACCCGGGGTTCATAGCCTCGCTGCACGAGGAGGCCGTCCAGTTGCAGCACATCATCGACGACCTCCAGGACCTGGCCCAGGCCGACGCCGGAGCCCTGCGCCTGGACGCCGGGCCGGTACGGATCGAGGAACTGCTCGGCCAGGTCGCCGCCGCGCACCAGGCCCGCGCCGAGACGGCCGGGGTGGCCCTGACGGTTCCTCCGGCACCACCGGACCGTCCCGTGCCGGGGCTGACGGCCGACCCGGTCCGGCTCCGCCAGGCCATCGGCAACCTGGTGTCCAACGCGGTCCGCCACACCCCGTCCGGCGGGCAGGTCACCTTGCGCGCATACGGCTCCGAGTCGGGCGACGCGGTCCTGGTGGACGTCTCGGACACGGGCACCGGTATCCCGGCCGAGGACCTCGTCCACGTCTTCGACCGCTTCTGGCGCGGTGAGAAGTCCCGCAGCCGCCGCACCGGGGGCAGCGGGCTCGGGCTGGCGATCGTACGGAAACTGACGGAGGCGCACGGCGGGACGGCGACGGCGGCCAGTGTGCCGGGCGAGGGCTCGGTGTTCACTCTCCGGCTTCCGGCCGACCGGCCCGAGGACGCCCCCGCGGCCGGTACCGCGGACGGGTCCGAACAGCCCTGATGCGATGACCACAGTGTCCTGACAGCTTCTTCATAACTTCGCGTCAGCCTGTCGGCACGCCTCGCGCCGCGGTGCGCCCCGCACCGCGGCGCCGTCGAGGCCGACCTGGAACGGAGCCATGTCCATGCCCCTGCGTACGTCTCTGCGTACCGCCCTCCTCACCGCTGTCGCGGTCGGCGCGGTCTGTGTGCCCGCCACCTCGGCGTTCGCCGACTCCTCGCCCACGCCCGCGGCCACGCCGTCGGTGGTGCCGTCGTCGCCGAGCGCCGAGCCTTCTCCCGCCGTCACGCGGGCGCCCGCCTCCGCCACTCCGTCGCAGCTGCCGCGGGGTGGCGTCGCCGCGGGCGACAGCCCCTCGCCGGCCCCGGCCGAACCGTCGGTCGTGCCGTCGCAGGCCCCGTCGGCCGCACCCCGGGGCGGAGTCGCCGCGGGTGAGGAACCGTCCGGTACCTCGGGCGGCAACACCGCCACCGTCATGGGTTCCGCCGTGGCCGCCCTGCTGATCGGCGGCGCCGGAACGGTCGTTCTGCGCCGCCGTCACGCCGGCCGCAGCAACGGCTGATCACACCCCGCAGCCGAACAGACCGCAGTGGCGCCGTCCTTCACCGGGGCGGCGCCACTGCCGTCGTCGTCCGACCGACTCAGGAGCCCACTCCCCCATGCCCCGTCCCGCCCCGTCCCTCCGGCGCCGTCGCACCGCCGCCCTGCCGGTCCGCGTCTGCCTGGCCCTGACCGCGCTCACCGCGCTGACCGGCTGCTCCGAGGACTCACCGTCGAAGTCCCCGGCCGCCGTCGCGCCGACGAGCACCACCGCCGTCACCCCCGACGCCGCAGCCCCGGCCACGACCGGGAGTCCGGCAAAGACCGCCGCCCAGGCGCCGGTTCACGTCTCCATCCCCTCCCTCGGGGTGGACAGCGCCGTCATGCGCCTCGGCCTGAACACCGACGGAACGGTCGAAGTGCCGCCCGCCGAGAAGGGCATGACGGTCGGCTGGTACACCGGCGGCCCGGTACCCGGCGAACAGGGACCCGCCGTGCTCATCGGCCACAACGACACCCGCTTCGGCCGGGCCGTCTTCCACGACCTCAAGAACATCACCAAGGGCGCGGACATCACCGTCCGGGACGCGAAGGGCGCCGAGATCCACTTCGCGGTGACCGGCCGCGAGACGGCGAGCAAGACCGCGTTCCCGACCAACCGGGTCTACGGACCGACCGACGACCGGGCCCTGCGCCTGATCACCTGTGACGGCGCGTTCGACGCCCAGGGACACCCCGTCGACAACTTGATCGTGTACGCGACGAGGCGGTGAAGCACGGGGCAACGAGGCCCATCGGGCGCGGCGGCGTTGCCGGAGGCAGGGGCTCAGGGCTGTCCCATGCCCCGTACGACTGCGTTCCGCCCCGTCGGCATCGCAGAACACTGCCCGGAGTTGGTGCCGCTCGCCCGCACCACCGTCCGCCTGCACCCCCGGCCCGGAGCGCCGACGGCGGCGGACAGCTCCGTCGGAGGCCCGCGGCTGTGGCCCGCGGACGAGCCGTGGCCCGTCTGCTCCGGGCACGCCGGTCCCTGGCTCGTCGGCTACCGGCCGGAGGAACCGGCCATCCGCATCGGCAGGTGCTGCGGTAGTCCCCGCCCCGCTCCCCCGGCTCGCCGCCCCCGCCCCACCGGGCCACCATGGAGGAGGGACCGGCCGGGGGCGAGGCGCGGGAGGTATCCGTGGCGCACGACCACACCACTGACGTACTGATCGTCGGCGCCGGTCCGGTCGGGCTGAGCGCCGCCGCCGAGCTCCGCCGTCGCGGGGTGTCGTGCCGCGTCGTCGAGCGGCTGGCGGCCCGGCTTCCGTACGCCAAGGCCGTCGGCATCCAGCCGCGCACGCTGGAGATCTGGGACCGGATGGGCCTGGTACGGACCGTGCTGGAGGCCGCCGTCCCGATGCGCGGCCAGCTGATCCACGTCAACGGGAGCGAGGTGGCCCGGATCGATCTCGCGCTGCCGCCCGAGGTGCCCTACGGCTTCGCCGCGCTGCCGCAGTACGAGACCGAGCGCATCCTCGAGGAGTACGTGGCGGGCCTGGACACCCGCGTCGAGCGCGGGACCAAGCTCGTGTCGTTCACCCAGGACGCGGTCGGGGTCACGGCCCGGCTCGGTTCCGGGTCCGGCGGCGAGGAGGAGGTCCGCTGCCGGTTCCTCGTCGGCTGCGACGGCGCGCACAGCACCGTGCGCAAGGGGCTGGGGCTCTCGTTCGAGGGCGGGGCGTTCGCCGAGGAGTACATGCTGGCCGACGTCGTGGCCGACTGGGACCTGCCCGGCGGGTACGGGGTGCGCGCGAGCCACACCGACGACGACGGCTCGACCGATGATCTGCTGGTCTGCATCCCGCTTCCCGGGGCGGGGCGGTACCGGATGTCGATGCTCGTGCCGCCCGGCCTCTCCTCCCGGCCGGCGGACGCCGGCGAGGTGGCGCACGGGCTGGAAGGCGGACGCGTTCCGGAGCTCGCCGACATCCAGGCCGTCGTGGACCGCCTGGCCCCCAGGCCGGCGACGCTGTCCCGGATGCGCTGGGCCTCCGTCTTCCGCATCAGCCACCGGATCGTCGACCGGTACGGCGAGGGCCGGGTCTTCGTCGCGGGCGACGCCGCCCACATCCATCCGCCGACCGGCGCGCAGGGCATGAACACCGGCATCCAGGACGCCTGCAACCTGGCCTGGAAGCTCGCCCTCGTCGTGCGCGGGGAGGCAGGGTCCGCCCTGCTCACAAGTTACGACGCCGAACGCCGTCCGGTCGGCGAGGAGGTCGTCGGCAGGACCGTCCGGCATGCGACCCGGGGTATCGAGAACGATGCCGACGACATGACGACACTGATGCTCCGCGAGGCCCAGTTGCTCGTCGGATACCGGAACAGCCCGGTCATCGGCGCTCCGTACGGTCCCGCCGACGCACCCCAGCCCGGCGACCGGGCTCCCGACTGCGGGGGCCTGACCAGCTCCGTGGCCACCTATCCGCTGCGCCTGCTGGACGTCCTGCGCGGTCGCACAGGGCACGTCCTGATCCTGTACGCGGACAGCTGCGCCGCCCTCGCCGAGGCCGCCGAACCGGTGGCGGAGGCCGGTCCGGAGATCGTCGGTGTGCTGGCCTCCGGCTCCGCGGTGTCCGGGGCCGTTCCCAGTTACCGGGACGCCGGCGGGGAGTTCGCCAGGCTCTACCGGCCCGACGGCCCGACCGGTTTCCTGGTGCGCCCGGACGGCCAGCTCGGCGCCCGTTTCCCGCTCTCCGCCACCGCGGAGGCCGTGCCGGACCACCTGGCGGCCCTGTCCGCTCCCGCACGATGACCCCTCGGCCCGCGTACGCGAAGGGTCTTCCCGCCGTACCCCTCCCGTTGGCCCTGCCTGGCTACGCTCCACGCGCCCGGTCCGGCACAGGAGAGGTACGTCATGAGCACCCCGGTCCACCGCACCCCGGCCCGGCAGGCCGTGGCCGCCCCGACACCTGCCCGCAAGGACCTCAGCCGGGCCGGAGCGCCGTCGCCCGCCCCGCCGCGGCGCCCCCTCCTCGAGATCCAGGCCCGCTTCGGTAACCGGGCCGCCACCGCGGCGGTGCAGCGGGCCAAGGGCGCGGCGCAGACGGAGGCGGAGGCGGAGGCACCGGCGAGGGGTGACGCGTCCACCGGGGCGAAGAGCTTTCGCGACCGGATCGCCGCGGCCCTCGACCGGGCCAAGAAGCATCTCGAATTCATCGACACCTTCGTCAAGGGCGTCCACGTCCCCGCGAACGCGGGCTTCTCCCAGCAGGCCTCCGCGACGGCGAACGACGGCCTCAAGCACTCAGCGGGTTCCTCGGGGGCCGCCGCCGCATCGGAGAACCTCGTCACGGAGACCGCCGGGGCCGTGCTCAGCGGCATGGAGGCGGCCAAGGCCAGGAAGGATGCGGGGCAGCACAAGAGCGGGGCGGCCTTTCACGGAGCGGCCAAGAAGGCCAGCACCAAGACGGCCGACGCGGTCATCGGCGCCGCCGGGGCGGGAAACTACGCCCTCGGGATCGCCAAGGAGCTGACCAAGGCCCGGAAGGCCGCGGACGCGATGGCGGTCTCCGAGGCCGGAGGGATCGGCTCCGGCATCGTCGGAGCGGTGAAGGGTGCCCGCGCGGCGGCCCGTGTCGGGTTCACGGCCCGCAAATACCGTGCCCTGAAGGGGCTGGACAAGCCCGACCGCACGGACGACGGGGCACTGGCCCGGTTGAACCAGGCGCGACAGGATGCCGACAGGGCCACGGACGAGGCCTACGTCGCACTGGACGCGCACTGGGACCATGAGGGCGAGGACCGGATACAGCGTGTCTCCGACGCCATCGACGCGGCCTGGGCGGCCACGGGCAGGGCCCGTGACGCCGCCGGGGACGTACGACGCGCCGAGGACGGGAACACACTGAACACCGTGCACGCGTACGCGCTCGGCAAGCAGCGCAACAAGATGGGCAAGCAGGCGTTCACCGCCGTGGGCGAGTCCACCAAGGCCGCGGGCGGCATCGTGACGGCGGTCGCCGCCACCGCCGGAGGAGCGGGACTGGCGAGCAACCCGGTCGGCTGGGGCCTCGCCGCGGGCGCGGCCGGTCTCATCCTCGGCGTCACCGCCTACAAGGCCGGGCGCGCCGGGATGAAGCGTTACGAGGGGGCCCGCCACCCCGAACGCTGGTCGGGGGACACGACCCCGGCGGAACCCGCCTCCCGGGAGGATGCGCTGAAGGAGGCCCTGAAGTTCTGGAAGAAGGTGGAGAACGGTGAACGCCAGGCCATGGCGCGGAAGATCTACGGACTGGCGGCGGGCGCGGACATCGCCGGCAGCGGCGAGACGGCGTCCGGCATGCGCGACTCGGCCAGAGCCCTTCTCATCGCTCTCAAGGCAGGGCCGGCCCAGCAGCGGCTGACCGCGCAGGAGTGGGCGGACTCCCTCAACGATCCGGCGAAGAGCGCCGCCTGGGTCAAGGAGATAGCGGAGCAGCTGTCCTCGGCCTGACCGGGAGGGCTACGGGCGAGGCTGCCGCACCCGGACGGGGAGCGGCCACCACGCGCCCACCGCCGGCCCGGGTGGAGTGCGTCGGGCCGGCGCGGGACCACGGGTTCAGCGGCAGCGGGCGGTGAACCCGTTCGCGGCGAGGCCCTCGCAGAAGGAGGCCTTGGCCGCGCCGTAGCGGGAGAGCCTGCCGTCGACGAACCAGGTGGTGTCGGGAGCGAAGTCGAAGCTTCCGTCGTCGATGCCGTCCCAGCCGTAGCGGAAGTCGAGGTTGATGTAGGACACCGAGCGGATGACGCCCCGCAGGTCGTACTCGCCCGGGAGGTTCGGGATGGGTCCGCGGTAGTTCATCAGCGAGAAGAGGCGCTTGACCCAGAGGTCGCCGCGCTGCTGCTCCAGTCCGTCGGTCGCTCCGCCGTCGGCGGTGAAGTTCATCATGCCCGCCTCGGACAGGACGACCGGTTTCCCGTGGTCCTTGGCGAACTTCACGAGTTTCAGCACGTTCGCGTCGTGGTCGAAGTTGCGCCAGACGGCCGCCGGATTGCCGTACGCGTCCTTGCCGATGTACGCGTTGCGGCACTGGCTCGCGCCCACGTCGTAGTTCTGCGGCGGGGTGCCGTTGTAGAGGTAGCCCCGCTCGTAGACGGGGAGGCAGAGTTCATGGGCGAAGACGGAGACTCCCATCCAGTCGACGGCGGCGTCACCCGGGTACATGGTCTCGAACTCACCGCGCACCGGATGGAAGACGTACTCCAGGTTGTGCGCGGTCGACCGGCTGTCGAGATACGAGGCGAGCCGGTTGAAGGCGTTCTTGTACGAGGAGCAGCTCGCGTCCGTGCAGTGGTAGTAGCTGCTGACCTCGTAGTCGAGCCGCAGCTTGAAGCGGGCCTGTGGATGGCTGTTGCTGAACGCCAGCAGCCGGTCCAGGGAAGCGGTGTGGCCACCGGCCGCTATCTCCGCCGTCACGGCACGGGACCGGGCCGCCTTGGCGTTCTCGTCACCGCCGTTGAAGCCGGGCGGGTTGTCCTTCCAGCTGATGCCCACCTGGACGGTCTTGCCCTGGTCCGCGAGGAGGGTGGCGAAGTCGCGGTGCGCCGTGTTCACCCAGTCACCGCTGCGCAGTTCGTAGTACACGGACCCGCCGTCGGCGTTCTGGCCGAAGCTGTTGAAGTCGTCCCAGGCCGCTCGGGTGGACTGGCCGAGCAGTAGCTCGGGGGCGCCTGCCGCGGCCGCCGTCCCGGTGTCGGCGGCGTGTGCGGCGGCGCTGCCCTGCATGAAGAGCAGTCCGGCCAGCGCGGCGGCGGCGAAGGACCGCAGCGCGGTGCTCGGAGGACGTGTGAAGTGCATGGGGTGTGGGCTCCTTGGTCGTGGGGGGGGGCTGCCTGTCCGGGTGCCGGCATGCGCGCCGTCACGGATGACGGCACCCGGGTGAGGGGTAGGCTCAGGCCTTCCAGGTGAACGTCGGTGTGGTCAGCTGGCTGCTCCGGCTGCTGGGCTGGTAGTTGAAGGAGTAGGTGAGGGCGGAGCCCGAGGGCACTTGCACGGGCAGCTCCCACCTCCCGTCGGCGCTGTCGTAGGTCAGGAAGTAGTTCTGCGGCGATCCGTCGCCCATGCGGTACTGCACGGTGACGAAGGTGGCCCGGAAGTCCTTCGGCGTGAACCAGATCGTGCCGTTGGTGACGCCCTGGGTGTACGAGCCGTCAGCGGGATCGGTGGGAGTCGGCGTGGGTGTGGGAGTCGGTGTGGGCGTCGGGGTGGGTGTGGGTGCCGGGCCCGAGGTGCCGTTCGTCCACAGGGGCTTCTTGATCTCGGTCAGGAAGTTGGCCAGGACGGTCGGATCGGCCTGGACCCGGGAGTCGCCCCAGTTGCCGTTCGCACACCCCGGTCCGCCGGCCTGCGCTCCGGCCGCGCACTGCCACTGCGTCTGCGCGTCCCAGTCGGTGTTGATGTAGGCGGCCGCCCGGACGACGTCCTTGTTGCGGTTCACCCAGTCGAAGTAGCCGGCGTGCCAGCCGTCCCAGATGGCCTGGCCGCTGCTGGCCGCGGGGGCGTTGCGGAAGATGCAGCTGCTGGTCCTCGCGCCCGTCCGGGCGCCCTGGGGTGCCGCTTCGGAGACCATCGCGGGCTTGTTGTGGCCACGGGCGAAGTCGAGCACCCTGTCCTGCAGCCCGACGGGGTCGGTGTCGTGGGATCCGCAGCCCCATTGAGTCTGCACGGAGCGGGAGTTGTAGAACGAGGACAGTCCGACCCAGTCGACGTACGCGTCACCCGGGTACCAGGCGTTCAGGTGGCCGGGGTCGGTGACGATGTAGTTCCATTCGGGGTGGTCGGTGCTGGTGTTCACCGGCCACGCCGCGCTCTGCCAGACGGTGGCGACCCGGGTTGCGCCGAGTGCGTCGATGCGGCCCTTGATGTACCGGAACGCCTCCTTGTAGTACTCGGAGCTGTAGCAGTTCCAAGGACCGTCGAACTCGTACCCGATGCGCAGCAGGATGTCGCGGTCGTAGCCCTTGAGGCGGCTGACCATGTCATCGACCTTGGCCCGGTACTGCGTGATCAGATTCGGGCTGCCGGCGGTCACATCGGCGTCGTCGCGACCGATGATGGCGCGGAGCGGCTGGTTGTTGCAGCCGGAGGTGGCGTCCGAGAGGTACAGCCCGACGGCGACGGCTGCGCCGGGGTACTCCTGCATGGTCCGGGTGAAGTCGACCGTGCCCGCGCCCCAGTTGGCCGGACTGCTCATGCCGGCGAGAGGCTCGGGTGAACCGCCCAGCACGAGGTTGGTGTAGAGCGTGACGCCACCGGGCGCCGGGGCCCCGAGTGAGGCCTTGTCCAGCACGTCGGTGCGGTAGTCCGAAAGCGTGTCGCTGTCCTGGCCCATGACCAGCATGACCTTGCCGTCGGCGGGTACGCCGCGACCGCTGACCGCCGCGGCGCCCGTTCCGGCCGTCGTTCCCGCCTCCGCCGTCGCGGACAGTCCTGTCAGAGCGATGAGTGCGGCGCAGGCGGCGGCTCCCGCGGCGGCGGCCCTTCTCAGGTGTCCGCGTGGTCCGTCATGTCTCATGGGGCGTCTCCGGTTCGTGCGAGTGGGGTGTCGTCCGCCGACGGGCGTCAGTCGGCGATCGCATCGTGGGGGGCGTGGACCCCACGGTCAACCACTCGCGAAAGTTTCGTAGATTTCAGCAGGTCACGGCGTCGAGGTCTCGAAACCCCGGACACCCATGCAGACCATCAACTGGATAAGTGCAGGTGAACGGCCCATCAGCGAGAAGTGCTCGCCAATCGCCGGACGACCCCACCTGCATCCCGATACAGATCGAGCAAGTTTCGCGAAACTCTTGACATTGTTTTCGGAGGCGGCGAACTTGGTGCCACTCATCCCGCACCCCTCTCCCGGAGGACCACCATGGGCCGTACGCGTGCCCGCAGAACCGTCGTCGCGCTCGCCTCCGCCGCAGCGCTCCTCGCCCTGTCCGCGTGTGGCGCGGACTCCGGCGAAGCCGACGGCAAGATCACCCTGACCGTCGCCACGTTCAGTGACTTCGGTTACAAGCCGCTCATCCAGGAGTACAAGCGCACCCACCCCGACATCACCATCAAGGAGCGCATCTCCCAGTTCGACCAGCACCACAACCAGCTCTCCACGCAGATCGCCTCCGGGAGCGGAGCCGCCGACGTGGTCGCGATCGAGGAGGGCTACCTTCCCAAGTTCCGTTCGGTGAAGGACAAGTTCACCAATCTGGCCGACTACGGGGCGATGGACCGCAAGAGCGAGTACCTGGGATGGAAGTGGGAGCAGGGAACCCTTGGCACATCCGACTTCGTGATGGGATACGGCACCGACGTCGGCAGCCTGGCCATCTGCTACCGCAAGGACCTGTTCGCACAGGCCGGTCTGCCCACCGACCGCGTCGAGGTCGGGAAGTTGTGGCCCACCTGGGACGACTACTTCGCCACGGGAGAGAAGTTCCAGGCGAAGGTGAAGGACAAGGCCTGGTTCGACAGTTCGGGCAACATCTTCACGGCGATGATGAATCAGACCGAGTTCGGGTTCTTCGACGCGGACGACAAGTACATCGCGAACACCAACCCGAAGGTCCACGAGTTCTTCACCGCCACGGCGAAGGCGACGGCCGACAAGCAGAGCGCCAACCTGCAACCCTTCAGCCAGCAGTGGAACGCCGGAATCAAGCTCGGGCGCATGGCGACCATGACCTGCCCGGCCTGGATGACGGGCCAGATCAAGACCGCGGCCGGCGATGCCAACGCCGGCAAGTGGGACATCGCGGCCGTCCCCGGCGGTGGGGGCAACTGGGGCGGTTCCTTCCTCACGGTGCCCAAGCAGAGCAAGCACGTGAAGGAGGCCGCGGAGCTCGCGGACTTCCTGACCTCGGCCAAGTCCCAGAAGGAGATCTTCACCGGTCCTGTCGGTGCGCTGCCCTCCCTGGTCCCGGTCCTCGACGACCCGGAGGTCAAGGGCGCCGAGCAGGAGTACTTCAACAACGCGCCGACCGGTGAGCTGTTCGCCTCCTCGGCCAAGGGCCTCAAGCCCAACTACCGGGGCACGAAGGACCAGCAGGTCCGCATTCCGTTCGGCAACGCGATGCAGCTGGTCGAACAGGGCAAGGCGAGCCCGGACGAGGCCTGGGACAAGGCCCTCTCCGAGGCGTCCAAGAACATCCGCTGACCGTGCCGGGCGGCGGCGCCCGAACGCCGCCGCCCCCGCCCGTGTCCCCCGCCCCGACCCACCCCCGGACCTTCTCATCCGTACGGAGAACCAGAATGGCGCTCCAGGCCGCTCGAACCACCCCGGGCTCACCCCCCGGCGGACGCAGTCCCCACCGATTCCTGCCTGAACGGCACCTCCTGCCCTACCTGTTCATCGCACCCTTCTTCGTCGTCTTCGGCATCTTCGGCCTCTACCCGCTGCTGCAGACGTTCTGGGTCTCCCTGCACGACTGGGACCGCCTCTCCGGAGCCGGGCAGTGGGTCGGGCTGGACAACTTCAGCAGACTGCTGGCCGACTCCGACTTCTACACCGCCCTGTTCAACACGCTCAGCATCTTCGTGCTGTCGACCGTGCCGCAGCTCCTCGCGGCTCTCGCACTCGCCTGGCTCCTCGACCGTCATCTGCGGGCGAGCAGTGTGTGGCGGGCGCTCGTCCTGGTGCCGCAGTACGTGTCGGTGGTCGCCGTGGCACTGGTCTTCTCACAGCTGTTCGGACGCGACTTCGGCATCGTGAACTGGGCCCTGCAACACGCCGGTCTCATCAGCGACCCGGTCGACTGGACTGCTGACACGTGGAGTTCGCACGTCGCCATCAGCTTCATGGTCATGTGGCGCTGGACCGGGTACAACGCGCTGATCTTCCTGGCAGCGATGCAGGCCGTTCCCCGCGAACTGTACGAGTCCGCGCAGATCGACGGCGCCTCCCGTCTTCTGACCTTCCGCAAGGTCACCCTGCCGGCGATCAGACCGACCATCGTCTTCACCATCGTCATCTCGACCATCGGAGGCCTCCAGCTCTTCGCCGAGCCCTTCCTGTTCGACCAGCAGGGCAACGCCGAAGGCGGCGCCGAGCACCAGTTCCAGACCCTGACGCTGATGCTCTACAAGTACGGCTTCATCAACAACGACGCCGGGTACGCCTCCGCCGTGTCATGGGTCCTCTTCCTCCTCATCGCGGTCATCGCCGCGGTGAACTTCCTGCTCGCCCGCCGCTCCGACCGCGCCTGACCCGGTATCCAGGAGAACCACATGGCCGTCACCACCCCGACCCGGGGCACAGCCACGTCCCGTCCCACGGCCCGCCGCACACCGCGTACCGTTCCCCGGCGCGGTCCCGGGCGCCTCGACAAGGCAGGCCCACTCGCCTACGCGATCCTGGCCGCGATCACCGCGGCCTCGGTGTTCCCGCTGTACTGGAGCTTCGTCGTGGCCTCGCACGACGACAACTCCGTACTCGCCGGCACGACACCACCGCTCGTGCCCGGCGGGCACCTCGTCGAGAACATCCAGCGCGTCTTCGAGCTGTCCTCCTTCTGGCAGGCGCTCGGCAACTCCCTCGTCGTGGCGGGCACGACCGCGGTCAGCAACGTGCTGCTCTCGTCCTTGGCCGGCTTCGCCTTCGCCAAGCTCCGCTTCCCCGGACGCAACGCACTCCTCGTCTGCGTCGTGGTCACCGTCATGGTGCCCACTCAGCTCGGCATCATCCCGCTCTACATGCTCGTCACCGACATGGGTCTGTACGGCAAACTCTCCGCGCTGATCGTTCCCGCGCTCGTCTCCGCCATCGGGGTGTTCTGGATGCGGCAGGCCGTGGAGGAAAACATCCCCGACGAGCTGATCGAGGCCGCTCGGATGGACGGCGCGGGACTGCTGCGCACCTACTGGCACGTGGTCGTCCCCGGTGTACGCACCACGGCGACCGTGCTCGGAATGTTCACCTTCATGTTCGCCTGGAACGACTACTTCTGGCCGCTGATCGCCCTGCCGCCCGAGAACGGCACCGTGCAGATCGCGCTCAACCAGCTCGCCGCCGGCTACTACACGGACTACACCCTCATGCTCGCCGGTGTCGTCGTCTCCGTGCTGCCCGTCCTCGTCGTCTTCACCGTCCTCGCCCGCCGGATCGTCTCCGGCGTGATGGCCGGCGCCGTCAAGGGATGAGCCTCACCGGCTTCCGTCCCACTGTTCCCAGGAGACCCATGACCCCCGCGCAGGCCATCCACGACCAGGACCGGTCGCCGAACCGCCCCGGGACCACCGGAACGATCGTCAACCCCGTGCTCCCCGGCTTCCACCCCGACCCCTCGATCCTGCGGGTCGGCGAGGACTACTACATCGCCACGTCCACGTTCGAGTGGCTTCCCGGAGTCGGTGTCCACCACTCCCGGGACCTGGTGAACTGGCGCCCCCTGGGCGGACTGCTCCGCGAGGAGCGGCTCGTCGACCTGACCGGCAGACCCGACTCCGGCGGCGTATGGGCGCCCTGCCTGTCGTACACGCAGGGGTTGTTCCACCTCGTGTACAGCGACGTCACGAACCTGTCGGGGGCGTTCAAGGACCTGCGCAACCACGTCATCACCGCCGACTCGCTCGACGGTCCGTGGTCGGACCCCGCGCCGTTTCCGTCGCACGGTTTCGACCCGTCCCTCTTCCACGACGACGGGCCGAACGGCGACGGGCGCAGCTGGGCCCTGTGGATGGAGTGGGACCACCGGCCCGGACGGCATCCGTTCGCGGGCATCCTGCTGCAGGAGTGGGACCGGGAGAGACGACAGGTGACGGGGCCGCTGCACCGGATCTTCACCGGCACCCCGCTCGCCCATACCGAGGGTCCGCACCTCTACCGCCGGGACGGCTGGTACTACCTGATGACGGCCGAGGGCGGCACCTCCTGGTCGCACGCGGTCACCGTGGCCCGGTCCTCCGCCCTGACCGGCCCGTACGAGGCAGACCCCGCCGGTCCGCTCCTCACCTCGGCCGGGCACGAGCAGCTGCCGCTGCAGAAGGCCGGGCACGGCAGCCTGGTCGCCACACCCGGCGGGGAGTGGTATCTGGCCCACCTCGTGGCACGGCCCCTGAGCCCCCTCGGACGCTGCGTTCTGGGCCGCGAGACGGCACTCCAGCGCATCGAATGGACCGAGGACGGCTGGCCGCGGCTCGGGGGTCCCCCGGCCCCCGGCGGCGACGCGTCACCGAGATCCACCGTGCCCGGCCCCGCCCTGGCACCGGCGCCGGTGCCGGAGCGGCCCGACCGCGACCACTTCGATCAGCCGTACCTCGGCACCGCCTGGTCGACCCTCCGCCGGCACCCCCGCGCGTCCTGGCTGAGCCTCGACGAGAGACCGGGACATCTGCGGTTGCGCGGCGGGCAGTCGCTCGGCTCGACTCATGGGCCGAGCCTCGTCGCACGGCGGCAGCAGGCCGTGGACTTCGACTTCGCGACCCGGTTCGAGGCCGACCCCCGCTCACCTCAGCAGATGGCGGGGCTCGTCCACTACTACAACTCGACTCTGTGGCACTACGCGCACCTGACCTGGGACGAGGAGCTGGGACGGGTGCTGAGGGTCGGTGTCTGCGAGCACGGCCGGTACGTCGAGCCGGGCACGCCCGTGCCGGTCCCGGACGGTCACACGGTGGAACTCCGTCTGACCTGCCGCGCGGAGCAGGGCGACTTCGCCTGGCGGACCCCCGGCGAAAGCGGCTGGCACCGGCTCGGTCCCACCCTCGACGTCACCCGGCTGTCGGACGAGAGCGCGACGCGGGGCGACGCCACCACGGGACATTTCACGTCGTGGGGTTTCACGGGAGCGTTCGCAGGTCTGTGCGTCACGGATCTCACCGGCTCCGGCATGAGCGCCGACTTCGACTGGGCGGAGTACCGCGAGACCGGCCAGGGCCCGCGCAGGGGCGTGTGAGCACGGTGGAAGGAGCGTGGCAGACTCGGTCGTCACCCTTCACATGGTGGCGGACCACGGAGCACCAGCGAAACGGACGGACCGGATGACAGCGGAGAGCCCGGAGACCCCGGAAAGGGTCACCCTCGCCACGATCGCGTCCGAGGCCGGTGTCTCCGTCTCGACCGTGTCGAAGGTCCTCAACGGGCGCTCGGACGTCTCCACGGACACGAAGGAACGAGTCGAGGCGGTCATGGACCACCTCGGCTACCAGCGGCGCCCCGCCCGTCGGCGGGGAGCCGTCATCGACCTCGTCCTCAACGAACTCGACAGCCTGTGGTCCGTGGAGATCATCCGGGGCGTCGACGAGGTGCTCCACAGCGCCGGCGCCAGCATGGTCCTCTCCGCTGTGCACGGCCGCAGCTCCGCCACGCGCGAATGGATCGACCAGATCGCGGCCCGGCGCAGCCACGGAGCCATTCTCGTCGTCTCCGAGCTGACCCCGCAGCAGCGCCGGCGCCTCACCGCACTGGAGGTCCCCTTCGTCCTTCTCGACCCGGTCGGCAGCATCGATGCCCTGGTGCCCACCGTGGGGGCCACCAACTGGGCCGGCGCGGTGAGCGCCACCGAACACCTCATCGAGCTCGGCCACACCCGCATCGCGCACCTCGCGGGGCCCCGGCACGTGCTCTGCAGCAGGGCCCGAGCGGACGGCTTCCGCGCGGCGATGGAGCAGGCGGAGCTCCACATTCCCGAACGCTGGGTGCCGCACGGGGAGTTCAACGACTCCTCGGGCAGAACCGAGATGGCACGGCTGCTCGACGACGCCGAGGCCGCGGGCGAAGCGCCGCCCAGCGCCGTCTTCGCCGCCAGCGACCTCCAGGCCCTCGGCGCCTTCGAGGAGTTGCGGGCCAGGGGACTCGGCATCCCCGCGGAGACCAGCGTGGTCGGCTTCGACGACCTGCCGGTCGCCCGGTGGACGCATCCGGCGCTCACGACCGTACGCCAGCCCCTCCTGGACATGGCATCGATGGCGGCCAGGACGTTGCTCAGAATCATCGACGGCGAGCAGGCGGACACCCTGCGTCTGGAACTGGCCACGCGGCTCGTCGTCCGGGGAAGCACGGCACCCCCGGCGCCCGCCGGCCGCTGAATCCGCAGCGCTCCGTCCCGGCACGCGGGTGACGTGTGCGGGACGGGGCGTCCGGGACTTCCAGAGCTGTACAAAAGCAGAAGGACCCCTGATGAACAGGGGTCCCAGCTGGTGTCCGAGGGGGGACTTGAACCCCCACGCCCGATAAAGGGCACTAGCACCTCAAGCTAGCGCGTCTGCCATTCCGCCACCCGGACCAGGTGGTCGGCCCCGGTTTCCCGCGGCGACAAAGAAAACAATACCAGGGGTTTGGGGTGGCTCTCACCTGCATATCCGGTGGTCTTCGCCCTGGTCAGTGCGGTGCACGGACCTCGGGCGGACACAGCCGGGGGCCCCGGCCGCCCCGCGCGAACCCTGTGTGGACGGTCGCGCACACACCGTACGACCGGAGGTTCGGCGGCGGCGTCCGCCGCTGCGCGGGCGGGCCGGGTTACGTTCGCGGGATGAGTGATCGCGGCTACCGGCCACCCCGCGCGCTGTCGCCCTTGCGCGAGCATCTGCGTGAGACGTTCTGGTTCGCTCCGACCCTGACGCTGATCTGCGCCGTCGTGCTCTGGCTCGTCGCCTCGGCCCTCGACGAGCAGATCGTGGCCTATCTGAAGGACGAGCAGGCGTACGACGAGATCAAGGACCTCGTCGCGATCGCGGAGGACACGAAGACGATCGTCGTCACGGTCAGCTCGGCGATGATGACCTTCATCGGTGTGGTCTTCAGCATCTCGCTGGTGGCCGTGCAGATGGCGAGCGGGCAGCTCACGCCCCGGGTGGTGCGCATCTTCGTGCGCAGCCGGATCAGCAAGCTCACGCTGTCCGTCTTCCTGGCGACGTTCGTGTTCTCCCTGCTGGTCCTGAGCTCGTACGAGAGCACCGCCGATCCGCGCCGCGTCGCGTCCGTCCCGTTTCTGCAGAGCATCCTGACAGCCGTGCTCGTCGGGCTCAGTCTGCTGCTCTTCATCGCGTACGTGAGCGCCACGCTGCGTCTGATGCAGGTCGGCCCCGTCGTCGACCGGATCGCGCGCGACTCGTTCCATGTACTGCGGCGGATGCCCGTCGGCGGGGCGCGGGACGGGGTGCTGCCGGCCGGGACCGGGCAGATCCTGCACGAGGGGCGCGCCGGCGTCCTGCGCGACGTGAACGTGGCGCGGCTGGTCCGGATCGCGCGGAAGCAGGGTGTGGTGCTCCGGCTCATCCCGCGGATGGGGGACTTCGTCGTGCCGGGCACGCCGGTGCTGGCGGTGCACGGCGGCGCCGCGCCGGCCCGGAACGCTCTGCGGTACACGGTGTCCGTCGGGGTCGAGCGCACGCTTCACCAGGATCTGGCGTTCGGGCTGCGGCAGCTGTCGGACATCGCTCTGCGGGCCCTGTCGTCTGCGGTGAACGATCCGACCACCGCCGTGCAGTGCCTCGACCGGATCGTCCAGTTCCTCGCGGCCGTGGCCACGCTCCCCCTCGGCGCCGTCCACCACCGGGACCGCAAGGGTGAGGTGCGGCTCGTTCAGGACGTGCCGGGGTGGGCGGACCTCGTGGATCTCGGGTTCGAGGAGATCCGGCGGTGCGCGACGGACAGCCCGCAGGTCACCCGGCGGCTGCTGGCGGGGATCGACGACCTGGTGGTGCTGGCCGGGCCGGAGAGGCGGGAGCCGCTGCTCCGGCACCGTGCGCTGCTGGTGCAGGCGGTGGAGCGCACGGTTCCGGATGCCGCCGAGCGGGAGTTCGCCCTGCTGCCCGACCGGCAGGGGATCGGCTGAGAGGGGGGGAGGGACGGGGCGCGCGGCCCGTCCCTCCCCCCTCTCTCAGCCGGGCTCGGACCGCCCTCCCCCTCAGCCGGGGGCGGGCCGCCCGTTGTCTCTACTTGCGCAGTGCCGCCATGCCCTCGTAGCTGATCCGTGCCTGCTTCAGGGACTGTGCGAGGTCCGTGGAGCTCGGTGCGGTGTCCTGCTCGACCATCGGGTTGCGGTAGTTCGCCTCCCCGACGCGGCGGAAGAAGGTCCGGTAGTCGATGACCCCGGTGCCGAAGGGGACCATGTCGTAGCCGTCGCCGCTCGCGGTGTTGATGACGCCGTCCTTGGCGTGGAACAGCGGGTAGCGCTTGTTGTGGCGGCGGACCACGGCCGCGGGGTCGAAGATGTTCTCCCGCACCGATCCGTCGAGCGCGGTGTAGGTGTGGAACTTGTACTGGGCGACGTGCGCCCAGTAGACGTCCATCTCCAGCCATACGGTCTTCGGGTCGGTGACCTTGAGGAAGTACTCCAGCTTGCGGATGCCCGAGCTGCGGGTGGGCCGTCCCTGGGCGTCCAGCGGGCCGCCGTCGAGCAGGAAGCCGTAGGCCGCGTCGTGGTTGTGGGTGTACAGCTTGATCCCCGCGCGATGCGCGATCTGCCCCAGCGCGTTCCACTTGTCGGCGGCCACGTCCCAGTCGGCGCGGTAGGCGCTTCCGGTGGGGTCGCCACCGGTGCCCATGTGGTCCATGCCGAGGATGTTGGCGATTTCCAGGTGCCGCTTGAACTGGTCGAGGTCGCTCTGGCTCAGGGGCCAGGACCCCGGGATGAAGCCGTGGTTGCCCTGGGCGCGCAGTCCGTAGTCGTCCAGCCAGGAACGCAGCAGCTTCGCGCCCTCCACCGATTCCAGGTTGTTTCCGCCCGGCGCGTTGGCGTGCTGGCCGTACCCGGCGAACTCGACCTGCTTGTAGCCGTAGCGGGCCAGCTCCTTGAAGACGGCGCGGAAGCCCGAGGGAAGGGTGGTGCTGAGCGGGTCCCGGCCCGTGGCGTCGCGCACGGTGTACAGGATGATTCCGCGCTTGTGCGCCGGGACCAGGGCCTGACCGTGACCGTGACCGTGGTGGTGCCCCGGACCGGGTGCGGGCTGGGCGAAGGCCGGGGATGAGCCGAAGACGGGTGCGGCGATCGCCGCCGCCCCGACGGCGGTGCAGGTGCTGAGGAAGCGGCGGCGGTCGATGCCGAGGCTGCGGCGCAGCGCGCCGTCCGTTCCGGATGCGTCGTCGTTGTACACGGTCACGGTCTCTCTCCTTCTCGAAGATGCTCGCCATGCTGTGAACGGACGGGGCTCATGCGAGGCCGGCCAGCGTGAGGAGCAGGGACTTCACTTCGGTGGCCCGGACGGGTCCGGTGAACGCGTGGGGGGTGGAGCAGAGGATGAGCGGGCCTTCTTCGTCGCTCGGGGGAAGGCGGCCGTGGCTGCCTCGGATGGGTGACGGGTCGAGCGGTACGACCGCCATGCGGTAGCGCATGCCGAGCTTCTTGCGGGCGACGGCCGTGACCGCCTTGACCCGCACATAGGGGTCCTGCGGGTCCATGAAGAGCTCGACGGGGTCGTAGCCGGGTTTGCGGTGGATCTCGACGAGCTGCGCGAAGTCGGGTGCGCGGGCGTCGTCGAGCCAGTAGTAGTACGTGAACCAGGAGTCCGGTTCGGCCACGGCGACCAGTTCGCCGGAGCGCGGGTGGTCCAGGCCCTGAGCCTTCTTGCCCTCGTCGTCGAGGAGCTGGTCGATGCCCGGGAGGCCGGCCAGGGCTTCGCGGGTCGCTTCGAGGTCCTCGGGACGGCGTACGTAGACGTGGGCGATCTGGTGGTCGGCGACGGCGAAGGCCCGCGACGTCATCGGGTCCAGGTACTCCATGCCGTCCTGGGTGTGGACCTCCAGGAGTCCGGCGCGGCGCAGCGCCCGGTTGATGTCGACGGGCCGGTCGACGCGGGTGATGCCGTACTCGGACAGGGCGACGACGGTGCGTCCCTCGCGGCGGGCGTCGTCCAGGAGCGGGGCCACGGCCCGGTCGAGGTCCGCGGCGGCCTTGAAGGCGCGGGGGTCGTCGGGGCCGTAGCGCTGGAGGTCGTAGTCGAGGTGCGGGAGGTAGCAGAGGGCGAGGTCGGGGTGGCGGGTGTCGAGGATGTGGCGGGTGGCGTCGATGATCCACTGGGAGGAGACCAGGTCGGCGCCGGGTCCCCAGAAGTGGAAGAGGGGGAAGGTGCCGAGCTTCTCGGTGAGTTCGTCGTGGAGGGCGGGCGGGCGGGTGTAGCAGTCGGGTTCCTTGCGGCCGTCGGCGTAGTAGACGGGGCGCGGGGTGACGGTGTAGTCGGTGTCGGCGCCCATCGCGTACCACCAGCAGATGTTGGCGACGGTGTAGCCGGGGTGGGTCCGGCGGGCGGCGTCCCAGAGTCTGTCGCCCTCGACGAGTCCGTTGTGCTGTCGCCACAGGAGGACGTCGCCGAGTTCGCGGAAGTACCAGCCGTTGGCGACGATGCCGTGCTCGGCGGGGGTGGTGCCGGTGAGGAAGGTGGACTGGGCGGCGCAGGTGACGGCGGGGAGCACGGTGCCGAGCGGGACGTGGGTGCCGGACTCTCCCAGGGCCTTGAGGTGGGGCATGTGGTCGAGGAGGCGTGGGGTGAGCCCGACGACGTCGAGGACGAGGAGAGGGGTGGGCGGGCTCGCCGGCCGGGCGGTGGTCATGGAAGCTCCTTGAGGCCGAGGTCGGTCAGGAGGTCGCGGGCCAGCATCAGTTCGGCGGCGATGCCGTCGGCGAGCTGGGCCCGGGTGCGCGGGCGCAGCTCGTCCGGGAGCGCCTGCCAGGTGTACGTCTCGACCTCCAGGTGCCGGGTGAGCGGGCGCGCACCGCCGACGAGCCGGGTCAGCGTGGCACGGAGCACGGGAAGGGTGGAGGTGAGCGGGGGTGCGGGCGGTGCGTGCAGGGGTACGTGGAAGTGGGCGCGCCACGGGGCGCTGTCGGGCAGGGCCTCGCCGGTGACGGCTTCGTCGAGGTCGTCGGTGCCGCGCAGCCCTGCCGCGGTGGCGATGCGGGTCTGGTGCAGGAAGCGGGGTTCGGCGAAGGCGGCGAGGGCGGTGCGCACTTCGGGAAGGTGGGGGTGTTCGGCGTGCAGGGCTGCGGAGAGCTGTGCCTTGACGGCGGGGATGCCGGCTGCGGCGAGGGCGTCGAGGGCCGTTTCCGGATCCTCGAAGGAGGTGGCGAGGTGGCAGGTGTCGATGCAGACACCGATGCGGGCGTGACCGACGGTGGTGAGGGGCCCGATGGCGTCTGCGGTGGTCTCGACCGTGCATCCGGGTTCGGGTTCGAGGCCGATCCGGATGGACTTGCCGGTGAGTTCGGCGAGCGCGTCGAGGCGTTCGCCGAGGGTGGTGAGCGCGGCGAGGGCGGTGCGGGCCGCTTCGGGGTCGCCCGTGTACGGGGTGCGCCAGGCGAGGGGCAGGGTGGAGATGGTGCCCTCGGTGACGTCGTCGGGCAGGAGCGTGGCGAGCAGCCGGGCGAGATCGGTGGTGTGGGCGAGGCGTTCGGGGTCCGTCCAGTCGGGCTTGTAGACGCGGTACTTGACCTCTTCGGCGCCGAATCCCTCGTACGGGAAGCCGTTGAGGGTGACGACTTCGAGGCCGCGGCTGTCGAGTTCGGCGCGCAGCGACCGCAGTTGGGCAGGGTCGTTGATCAGGGTGCGGGCGGCGTCCCTGGCGAGCCAGAGGCCGATGCCGAGGCGGTCGCGGCCGAGCCGTCTGCGTACGGGTTCGCAGTGGTCGCGCAGCTGGGCGCGGACGCCGTCGAGGGTCTCGGCGGGGTGCACGTTGGTGCAGTACGCGAGGTGGACGACGGAGCCGTCGGGGTGGCGGAAGCGCATGGCCTCACTCCCCGCCGCGGAGGATGGAGTTGCCCTCGTGGAGCGGTTCGGGGGCGGCGGTGTCCAGGTGGAGGCGGCCGCTCTGGCCGTAGAAGGCGACGGGGTTGCGCCACAGGACCTGGTCGACGTCGTCCTCGGTGAAGCCGGCGGCGAGCATCGCGTCGCCGACCCGGCGGGTCTTCAGCGGATCGCTTCTTCCCCAGTCGGCGGCGGAGTTGACGAGGACCTTCTCGGTGCCGTGGAGCTGGAGAACGGCCACCATGCGGGCCTCGTCCATCTTGGTGTCGGGGTAGATGGAGAATCCGGCCCAGCAGCCACTGTCGCGCGCGTCCTTCACGGTCGTCTCGTTGAGGTGGTCGAGCAGGACCTGTTCGGGGGCCAGGGCGGATTCGCGTACGACGTCGATGGTGCGGCGCAGGCCGGCGAGTTTGTCGCGGTGCGGGGTGTGGACGAGCGCGGGCAGCCCGTGGTCGGCGGCGAGCTGGAGCTGGGCGGCCAGGGCGTGGTCCTCGGCCGGGGTCATGGAGTCGTAGCCGATCTCGCCGACGGCGACGACGGAGTCCTTGACGAGATAGCGGGGCAGCGCGTCGAGGACGGGGGCGCACCGCGGGTCGTTCGCCTCTTTGGGGTTGAGGGCGAGCGTGCAGTGGTGGGCGATGCCGTACTGGGCGGCGCGGAAGGGTTCCCAGCCGAGCAGTGCGTCGAAGTAGTCGAAGAAGCTCTCCGGTGAGGTACGAGGCTGGCCGAGCCAGAAGGAGGGTTCGACGAGCGCGCGGACTCCGGCGTCGTACATCGCCTGGTAGTCGTCCGTGGTGCGGGAGGTCATGTGGATGTGGGGGTCGAAGATGCGCATCAGGACTCCTGCGTCGAGGCCGTGGGGACCGTGGGTGCGGCGGGGCCGGGGGCCGTGAGGGCGAGCACGTGGTGCAGACCGGCGGGGACGGGACGGCCGGCCGCGATGCGTTCGGATGCGAAGTCGCCCAGCATCCGGGCGAGTTCGGCATCGCCTCGCGATCTGCGGCCCAGCTCCGCGACGGCCTCGACGGGGACACCGGTGAACAGGCACTTGAGGACGGCGTGGCGCCATCCGTGCGGGTCGAGGTGGGCACCGGCGTAGGGGCCGACGGCCGCGGTGATCAGGGTGGTGTCGTTGGTGCGCAGGGCGTCCTCGACGAGCGGCAGGGCTGTGGCTCCGAGGTCGAGTGCGGGCAGGGTGAGCAGGACGGCGCGGCGTTCGGCTGCGGTGCCCTGTGCGTAGAGGCGGTTGAGGGCGGTCAGCCCGGCGTGGGCCTCGGTGAGCATCAGGGCGCGTACGGAGTCGGCGTGTTCGAGTCCGCAGTACCGGCCGGCGGCGGCGTACCGCAGCTCCCACGGCGGGACGGCGTAACGGCCGGCGGGAGCCGGGTCCGCGTGGGTCGCCGCGTGGGCGGCTTCGGCGAGTGCTTCGTCGAGCCAGGCGCGCGCGGCTCCGCCGAGCAGCGCGTCGAGTTCCTTGCGGGACAGGAGCGGGGAGGGCGGGGTGTGTGTCATGGCGTGCTCCCTTCGGCGGGCTCGGTGGCTGACGGGCGGTGTGCGTTCCGGGCGGCGGGCCCAGTGGAGCGACGGGCGGTGTCCGTTCCGGTCGGCGGGCGGTGCTTGTTCAGGAAGTCGAGTGAGGTGCGGGCGAGTTCGGGCCCCGCGTGGGAGTGGCGGGGCAGTTCGACGACGGTGAGCCCGGCGTATCCGCTGTCACCGAGGGCGTCGAGTGCTGCGAGGACGGGCGGGAAGTCGATCTCGCCGTCCCCGAAGGGGAGGTGCTCGTGGACGCCGCGGCGCATGTCCTCGATCTGGACGTGGCGCAGCCAGGGGGCGGCGTCGCGTACGCAGTCGACGGGCAGGGCGGGCTCCAGGCACTGGCAGTGGCCGATGTCGAGGGTCAGGCCGAGCGGTTCCGGGTCGCCGCTCAGTACCCGCAGGTGGTGGAAGTCGGCGAGGTTGGCGAGGAGGTGTCCGGGCTCCGGCTCGATCGCGAGGGGCACCCCGGCTCGTTGCGCCGCGGCGAGGACCGGGGCGAGGGCGCCGGTCAGCCGGTGCCATGCGGTGTCGGGTGCGGTGTCCGGCGGCGTGACTCCGCTGAAGCAGTGCACGGCGTGCGCGCCGAGGTCCGCGGCCACGTCGACGGCCCGGACGAGCAGCGCGGTGCGGGCCGCCCGGGCGTCGGGGTCCGGGTCGAGGAGCGAGGGGCCGTGCTTGCGGCGCGGGTCGAGGACGTAGCGTGCCCCGGTCTCCACGGTGACGCCGAGCCCGAGTGCCTGGAGCCGGGCGGCGGCCCGGCGGGTGCGGCCGGCGAGGTCCGGGGCCATCGGGTCGAGGTGCATGTGGTCGAGGGTCAGGCCGACCCCGTCGTAGCCGAGGTCCGCGAGGAGCCCGAGCGCGTCGTCGAGGCGGAGGTCGGTGAGCCCGTTGGTTCCGTAGCCGAGGCGGAGGGTCATGTGGGGCTCACCTTCCGGGAGAGTGCGCGGGCGAGCGGGACGAGGCCCATGACGGCGACGGCGGAAGCGCCTGCTCCGGCGCGGGCGGCGAGGGCGGCCTGGAGCGGGATCATCGCCCGGATGCCGCTGCCGACGGCGCGCTGGGTGAGGGGCGGCGACGGGTTGAGCGCGGCGTGGCCGAGAGGGCGTGCGGCGGTGCGGAGGTAGGCGCCGGTGAGCGCGGTGAGGAGGAGCCGGGCGGAGGCGTTCCGGGGGGCCTGCCGCTCGTGCACGACGGCGCCGCCGATTCCGGCGACGGCCGCGAGCGCGGCGAGCGGTGCGGTGGTGGATCCGCCCTGGGTCTCGTGGCGGGAGACGGCGGTGACCGCGTAGGTGTGGGCGCTCAGCAGGGCGGCTGCGGCCAGTGCGGGGCGGGCCGGCCGGGGCGGCGTGGCTGTCCCCGTGGCCGTCGCGCCCAGCAGCAGGTCCAGGCCGCGCGCCGCCGCCATCGCCGCCGGGCCCGCCTGGGTGTGCTTGAGGCGCAGGTCGTACGCCCAGACGGTGGCGGCGAGACCGGTGGCCACGGTGAGGGCCGGGCGGCCCGCCCGGGCGGCGAGTGCCAGGCCCGCTGCGGTCAGGGCGCCGGCCGCCGTGAGGGCGGCGCGGGCTGAGATCCGGCCCGAGGGGATCGGCCGGTGCGGGCGGTCGACGCCGTCCTCCTCCCGGTCGGCCCAGTCGTTGAGGGCCATGCCCGCCTCGTACAGGCAGAGCGAGGCGCCGACGGCCAGGGCGGTGGAGCGGTCGGGGCGCCGGCCGGCGGCCGCGGCGCCCGCGAGGGCGTCGCCGGGAACGGTGAACAGGGCCGAGATCCTGAGCAGTTCCGCCCAGGCGCCTGCCGTCACCGCTCGCCCCGCAGCTGTTCGGCGAAGGCGAGGAGCGCCAGGTACTGCTCGGAGAGCGCGGCGGGTCCGCCGTCCGGGTCCTTGAAGTAGAAGCCGAGTTCGGGCCGCGGGCCGCTCAGGCCCACCTCGTGGGACCGGGCCAGCAGCCGGGCCAGGTCGAGCACCAGGGGCGCGGCGAGGGCGGAGTCGCAGCCCTGCCAGGTGGTCTGGAGCACCATGCGGGCTCCGAGGAACCCGTCGAACGCGATGTGGTCCCAGGCGGTCTTCCAGTCGCCGAGCGCCGGGACGTCGTCGATGTGGACCTCGCCCTCGGGGGCGGCGCCGAGCGTGTCGGCGAGGACGCGTTCCTTGCCGGCGTTCTTCGCGGCGGCGGCCGCCGGATCGGCGAGCGCGGCCCCGTCCCCGCCGCCCAGCAGATTGGTGCCCGACCAGGCGCGTACGGGCAGGGCGCGCTGGACGAACATCGGGGCGAGCACGGAGCGCAGCAGCGTCTGGCCCGTCTTGCCGTCGCGGCCCGCGTGGGGAAGTCCCGAGGCCGCGACGGCGTCCTGGAGGGCGGGCGCGCGCAGCCCGGTGGAGGGGGTGAAGTTGACGTAGGGGCAGCCGGCCCGGAGCGCGGCGGCGGCGTAGAGCGAGCTGGCGGGCAGCCGCGTGGCGTCGGGGGCGGGTGCCGGTTCGGTGGACGAGACGTTGATGACGACGGTCCTGGCCAGGTGGTTGCGGCTGCCGAAGTCCGTGAGGTCGGCGGCGAACGCGGCGATGAGCTCCTCGTCGCTGCGGGTGTCGCCGGGAAGGGGTCCGCCGATGCGGATCTCCGCGTCGGCTGCGGCGAGTTCGGACCGTACGGCCGAGGGCAGTCCGTGCGGCAGCACTCCCCCTGCGGCCAGCGCCTCGGCCCGTTTGGGGAGGGGGCAGTCCAGGGTGTCGTGGCCGCCGAAGACGAGGGCGGCGACGGGTGGCAGCCCGCTGTCGGCGAACGGGGCGGTCTCGGTGACCATGCCGGCGGCCGGGTGGAGTCCCGCCGCGACCGCTGCGCATCCCGCCGTGGCGGTGGTGGCGACGGAGCCGCGTGCTCCGATGAACCAGACTCCGGTACGAACGGCGTGTGCTGACACGGGCTGCCTCCCTGGCTGGGGGTCCTGGCTGGGCAGAGCTGGTGGCGCTGTACGTGAGGGGGCCGGGCGGCGGGCGGGGCGTGCTGTCCCGCCCGCCGCCCTGGTGCTCTACACCGAGGGCAGTTCCCTCAGCTGGATGTTGCGGAAGGACACCTGGTCGTCCGCCCCGTGGTTCTGGAGGCCGATGTAGCCGTCCTTGAGGCTGCGGACCGGGTCGGTGTTGGTGAAGTCGTTGATCTTCACTCCGTTGAGGAAGATCTGGAGCCGTTCACCCTGCACCTTGATCTCGTAGCTGTTCCACTGTCCCGGCGGCCTCAGCACCTGGTCGCGTGCCTTGGTGTTGGCCGCCTTGAAGGTGTAGACGGATCCGGTGGTGCGGTCGACGGCGTCGGAGGCGTCGATCTGGACCTCGTAGCCGTTGTTCACCGCGGACCAGGGGTCGTCGGACTCCGGGAAGCCGACGAAGACGCCGGAGTTGTCGTCGCCCGCCATCTTCCAGTCGAGCTTCAGGGAGTAGGACTTCAGCTCCTTGGCCTGGTAGGTCAGCAGGCCCATGCCGCCTTCGGAGCGCAGCTCGCCGTCGACCACGTCGAACTTCCCGGGGCCCGCCTGCTTCCAGCCTTCGAGCGTCTTGCCGTTGAAGATCGACCGGTAGCCGGTGTCCGGCTTGCAGTCGCCCTTGACCTGGCCGGCCGCGTACCGGACACCGCCGAGCAGGAGCGCCCGGAAGTCCGCGTCGGCGTACGACTCCTTGGTGTGGCCGAGCCCGGTGTAGAAGGAACGGCCGCCCTCGTAGGACTGGCACCAGGTGATCGGGTGGTCGCCCTTCATGGTGCCGCCGGTGTAGGTCGTCTCGTCGAGCGTGGCGAGGACCTTCACCTTGTCACGAGGGTTGGTGCGGTAGTTGTACAGCTCGTCGGTCCGCTCCCAGGCGTCGCCCAGGTGGGCGGTGGCCGGGTGCTTGTGGTCCTCGACGCGGACGGTGACGGGCTGGATGGCGGGGTGGCCGGAGAAGTACGCGCCGACGAGTCCGCCGTAGAAGGACCAGTCGTACTCGGTGTCGGCGGCGGCGTGGACACCCATGTAGCCGCCACCGGTGGCGATGTAGTTCTCGAAGGCCTTCTGCTGGTCGGCGTTGAGGACGTCACCGGTCGTCGACATGAAGACGACGGCGTCGTAGCGGGCGAGGTTCGAGGTGGTGAACTGGCCCGCCTCCTCGGTGGCGTCGACCGTGATGTTGCTGCCCTTGCCGAGCTCCTTCAGTGCGGCGATTCCCTCGGGGATCGCGTCGTGGCGGAAGCCGGCGGTCTTGGAGAAGACCAGGACGCGCTTGGCGGTCTTGTCGGGCGGGGTGTTGGAGAGCTCGAAGTCGTCGATGTCGTACAGCGCCCCTTCACCGCCCTTGAAGACGAGGAACAGCTCGGTGGCCTTCTTCGGGGCGCCGCGCAGAGGGACGTCGATGTCCTGGAAGGTCTCCCAGCCGCCGGTCACGGGAACCGGTGCGGAGCCGAGGATCTTCCCGGTCGCCGAGCCGGACCGCACTTCGAGGAAGCCGCCCGCGCCGCCGGAGGAGATCCGGGCGGTGAGCTTGGTGGAGTCGCCGAGGATGTACGGCTTGAAGGAGATCCAGTCGTCGTTGTCGATGTCGCCGACGGTCTTGCCGCCCTCGGCGTTCGCCTTGTCGTAGGTCTTGATGCCGGACGAGGCGTTGAAGTGCTCGGCCTGGCGGTGGCGCGGCTGGAGCTGCGACTGGTCGTGGCCGGTCAGCGCGGCCTGGCCGCCGCCTCCGCCGTCGGTGTACGAGGCGTCGATGACGCCGAAGATGTTGGCGTTGGGGTCGTGCCCGCCGTCCATCTCGGTCTTGATGGTGCCGGTGCAGCCGTGTTCCGAGGTGATGGGGTGGCCGTGGCTGTCGTGGCCGAGGACGAAGCGGACCTCGACCTTGGAGCAGTCGATCGTGCCGTCCTCGGGATCGGTGACCGTCACCTTGAACGGAATGTCGTCACCGAAGGTGAAGAGCTGCCCGTCGCCCGGGAGTTCCAGGTTCACCGTCGGTGCGGTGTTGCCGACGGTCACATGCACGCTGGCCGATCCGGTCCGACCGGTCGGGTCCTCCGCGGTGACGGTGGCGGTGTAGGTGCCGTTCTTCTTGTACGTGTACGCGGGGTTGGCGGCCGTGGAGGTGCCTCCGTCGCCGAAGTCCCACGCGTAGGTGAGGGCGTCGCCGTCGCCGTCGGTGGTGCCGGCGGAGGAGAACTGCACCTTGAGGGGTGCGGTGCCCGACGTCTTGTTGGAGGCGGCCTCGGCGATCGGGGAGCGTCCGCCGGTGGCGTTCTCGATGCGGTAGAGGGCGGAGTGCTCGTCGCCGCCGAACCAGGAGAGGCCGTAGTCCAGGACGTACAGCGCCCCGTCGGGTCCGAAGGCCATGTCCATGATCTGGGTGCCGGACCACGGGATGTCGTTGATGGACTGGACCTTGCCGTCGGCGTCCTGCTCGATCCGCTTGATCCACTGGCGGCCGAACTCACCGGCGAAGAAGTCTCCGTCGTACGCCTCGGGGAACTTCACGGGCGAGTCGAGGTCCGCGTCGTAGTGGTAGACGGGTCCGCCCATCGGCGACTCCGAGCCGGTGCCGAACTCCGGGACGGAAGCGCCGTCGTACGGGATCCAGGCGGCCTGGGCCGGGGGCAGGTCGACCAGGCCGGTGTTGTGCGGCGAGGTGTTCTTCGGGGCCGCGCAGTCGAAGGCGGCGCCGGAGGTCTTCGTGGCGAAGTCGTAGTCCATGTACGGGTCGTTGTCGCCGGTGCAGTACGGCCAGCCGAAGTTCCCGGCCTTGGTCACCCGGGCGAACTCGACCTGTCCGGCCGGTCCGCGCTTGGGGTCGGCCGCGCCGGCGTCCGGCCCGTAGTCACCGACGTAGACGATCCCGGTCGCCTTGTCGACGGAGAAGCGGAACGGGTTGCGGAAGCCCATCGCGTAGATCTCGGGGCGGGTCCTGTCCGTCCCCGGCGCGAAGAGGTTGCCGTCCGGGACGGTGTACGAGCCGTCGTCGGCGACCTTGATACGGAGGATCTTGCCGCGCAGGTCATTGGTGCTGCCCGCGGAGCGGCGGGCGTCGAACGCCGGGTTGCGGTCCGGACGCTCGTCGATGGGGCTGAAGCCGTCGGAGGCGAAGGGGTTGGTGTCGTCACCGGTCGACAGGTACAGGTTGCCGTCGGCGTCGAAGTCGATGTCGCCGCCGACGTGGCAGCACATGCCACGGGACGTCTGGACGTCGAGGACCTTCTTCTCACTGCCGAGGTCGAGCGTGCCGTCCTCGTCGAGAACGAAGCGGGAGAGCCGGTTGACCCCGTCGAACGGGGCGAAGTCCGCGGCGGTTCCCGTCTCGGGGGCGTCACCGGCGGGGGTGTCCAGCGGGGGCGCGTAGTAGAGGTAGATCGCCCGGTTCTCGCTGAAGTCCGGGTCGACCCCGATGCCCTGGAGGCCTTCCTCGTCGTGCGAGTACACGGGAAGGACGCCGGCGATCCGGGTGTTGCCGGCGCTGTCGGTGATGCGCAGCTCGCCGCTGCGTGAGGTGTGGAGCACGCTGCGGTCGGGAAGCACGGCCAGCGACATGGGCTCGCCGGTCTCGGCGGCGCCCTTGGCGAGGGTGACCTGCTGGAAGTCCTCGGCGGCCGGGGCGGGGGCGGGATGGTCGTCGTGGGCGACGGCCGTGCCCGCTGTGGCGCCCAGGCTGAGGGTGGCGGCGGCGAGGAGGCCACCGGTGAACAGGGCGAGGGTTTTACGGAGGCGGAGTCTTGTTCCGGTCCTGCTGCGGGTTCTGTGCACGAGTGTCCTCCGGAGAGTGCCGGTGGTACGGGCGGGTGCTGCCGTGCCGTTGAGCGCGGGGACTGCCGCGCAGGTCAGCGGGGCCTGGGCGGCTTCGGTGACGGGGGTATGACAGGGGCCTATGTCATGTACACGTCTTGGACGGTAGACCTGTTCGTCCGGGACGGAAAGCCCTTGTGCAGCGGTGTTGGCGAACTTTTTCCTTGCCCAGGACAAAGAGGGGTGTGGGCAGGGCGGAGCGGCCCGGCGGCGAGTACGGTGCCGCCGGGCACGATCAAGCCCCTCCGGCTTTCGAGGAGCGGGGGTCCGGGGGCGGAGCCCACGAAGGGCCCCGCCCCCGGCGCCTCAGTCCTTGCCGCCGAACGCCGCGTCGAACGACGCGCTCGGCGGGTCGAAGTCGAACCGCTTCAGCGACGTCAGCGCCTCCGGCGCGCCCGCGAGGCGGTCCATGCCGGCGTCCTCCCACTCCACCGAGACCGGGCCCTCGTAGCCGATGGACCGCAGCATCCGGAACACGTCCTCCCACGGCACGTCCCCGTGCCCCGCCGAGACGAAGTCCCAGCCGCGGCGCGGATCGCCCCAGGGCAGGTGGGAGCCGAGCCGGCCGTTGCGGCCGTCCAGGCGCTTGCGCGCCTCCTTGCAGTCCACGTGGTAGATCCGGTCCCGGAAGTCGTACAGGAAGCCCACCGGGTCCAGGTCCTGCCACACGAAGTGGCTCGGGTCGAAGTTCAGCCCGAAGGCCGGACGGTGGTCCACCGCCTCCAGGGCGCGGTGCGTCGTCCAGTAGTCGTACGCGATCTCACTCGGGTGCACCTCGTGGGCGAACCGCACACCCTCCGCGTCGAAGACGTCGAGGATCGGGTTCCAGCGCTCCGCGAAGTCCTCGTACCCGCGCTCGATCATGTGCGGCGGGACCGGCGGGAACATCGCGACCAGGTGCCAGATCGACGAGCCCGTGAAGCCGATGACCGTGTCCACACCGAAGGCGGCCGCCGCCCGTGCGGTGTTCTTGATCTCCTCGGCGGCCCGGCGGCGCACCCCCTCGGGCTCCCCGTCGCCCCAGATCCTGGCGGGCAGGATGCCCTGGTGGCGCTCGTCGATCGGGCTGTCGCAGACGGCCTGGCCGACCAGGTGGTTGGAGACCGCCCAGCACTTCAGCCCGTACTTGTCGAGGAGCTGGTGCCGGCTCTCCAGGTAGCCGGGGTCGGCCAGCGCCTTGTCGACCTCGAAGTGGTCTCCCCAGCAGGCCAGTTCGAGACCGTCGTAACCGAAGTCGCGGGCGTGCCGGCAGACCTCCTCCAGGGGCAGATCGGCCCACTGACCGGTGAACAGGGTGAAGGGACGGGGCATGCGCAGGACCTCCTAGACCTGTACGGGGGTGAGTACGGAGTTCTTCGCGGCGCTCTCCTCCACCGCCGCCAGCACCCGCTGCACCTGGAGTCCGTCGGCGAACGACGGTACGGGGGACGCGCCTTCGGCGATCGTCCGCACGGCGTCACGGGCCTGGTGGATGAACGTGTGCTCGTAGCCGAGTGCGTGCCCCGGCGGCCACCAGGCCTCCAGGTACGGGTGCTCGGGCTCGGTGACCAGGATGCGCCGGAAGCCCGCCGTGGTGGCGGGTTCGGTGTGGTCGTGGAAGGACAGTTCGTTGAGGCGTTCCAGGTCGAAGGCGAGTGAACCGAGCTCGCCGTTGATCTCCAGGCGCAGCGCGTTCTTGCGCCCCGCCGCCATCCGGGTCGCCTCGAAGGAGGCCAGGGCGCCCGAGGTGAGGCGGCCGGTGAACAGCGCCGCGTCGTCCACCGTCACCGTGCCGTACTCCCCCGCGGCCGCGACGCCGCCCAGGCCCCCCGAGGGGCCCGCGAGCAGCGGGCGTTCGCGGACGAAGGTCTCGCTCACCGCGGAGACACCCACCAGCAGCTCCCCCGCCAGGTACTGGGCGAGGTCCACGATGTGCGCGCCGAGGTCGCCGAGCGCGCCGGAGCCCGCGTGCTCCTTCTTCAGCCGCCAGGTGAGCGGGGAGGCGGGGTCGACGAGCCAGTCCTGGAGGTAGGTGGCCCGGATGTGCCGCAGGGTGCCGAGCCGGCCCTCCGCGATGAGCTTGCGGGCGTAGGTCAGGGCCGGCACCTTGCGGTAGTTGAAGCCGACCATCGCGACCTGGCCGCGGGCGGCGGCGCGCGCCGCCGCCTCGGTCATGGCCTCCGCCTCCGCGACCGTGTTGGCGAGCGGTTTCTCGCACAGCACGTGCTTGCCGGCCTCCAGGGCCGCGATGGCGATCTCCGCATGGCTGTCGCCGGGGGTGCAGATGTCGACGAGCTGGACGTCGTCCCGGGCGATCATCGCCCGCCAGTCGGTCTCCGCCGCCGCCCAGCCGTGCCGGTCGGCGGCGGCCTGGACCGCGGTCCGGTCGCGTCCGCAGATCGCGGCGAGCACCGGCTTCATCGGCAGCTCGAAGACATGGCCCGCGGTGCGCCATCCCTGCGAGTGGGCGGCGCCCATGAACGCGTATCCGACCATGCCGACCCCGAGCGTCGGTGCGCTCGCCATCGGCCGGTACGTCGGCGGCGCGGCCGCCTCCTGTTCCGTCTCTTCCCTACGGGCCATCCGGGCTTCCTCCTCGTCGGTGGTTCGGTGGGTGCGGCGGGAGGGTCAGCACCCTCCCGCGAGACGGCTCAGCTGAAGCCCGTCGGAAGGTACTGGTCGATGTTCTCCTTGGTGACCACGGCCGAGTACAGCGTGAGGTTGGTCGGGATCTCCAGTTCGGCGAGCCCGGCCACCCCCTTCGCCTGGCCGAGCGCCCGGGCGAGGTCGATCGCGGACGCCGCCATGGTCGGCGGGTAGAGGACCGTGGCCTTCAGCACGCTGTTGTCGGCCTTGATGGCGTCCATCGCGGACTTGGCCCCGGCGCCGCCGACCATCAGGAACTCGTCCCGGCCGGCCTGCTGGATCGCGCGGAGCGCACCGACGCCCTGGTCGTCGTCGTGGTTCCACAGGGCGTCGAACTGCTTCTGCGCCTGGAGGAGCTGGGACATCTTCGCCTGACCCGACTCGACGGTGAAGTCGGCCGCCTGACGGGCCACCAGCTCGATGTTGGAGTAGTTCTTCAGCGCGTCGGCGAAGCCCTGGCTGCGCTGCTTGGTGAGTTCCAGGTTGTCGATGCCGGCGAGCTCGACGACCTTGGCGTTCGGCTTGTCCTTGAGCTGTTCGCCGATGTACGTACCGGCGTTGAGCCCCATGCCGTAGTTGTCCCCGCCGACCCAGCAGCGGTAGGCCTGGGGCGAGGCGAAGATGCGGTCCAGGTTGATGACGGGGATGCCGGCCCGCATGGCCTCCAGACCGACCTGGGTGAGCGCCTTGCCGTCGGCCGGGAGGACGACGAGGACGTCGACCTTCTTGTTGATGAGGGTCTTGACCTGGCCGATCTGGGCGGCGGTGTCGTTGGAACCCTCGGTGGTCTCCAGGGTCACGTCGGAGTACTTCTTCGCCCGCGACCGGGCGTTCTCGTTGATGGCGTTGAGCCAGCCGTGGTCGGCCTGCGGCCCCGCGAAGCCGATGGTGACCGGCTTGCCGGGCTTGTCGCCCGCGGCGGGCGCGTTGCTCTGGGCGGCGGTGCTCTTGTCCTTGGGGTCATTGCTGGTGCAGGCGGTCAGCAGGGCGCCTGCGGAGACTGCGGCGGTACCGAAGAGCAGTCCTCTGCGGCTGGTTTCTGGCATGGCTGTCAAACCCTTCATCCGATGCGGCGTGGGATGCGGAACAGGCGGGGGTCGAACGGGTGGGGACGGGGGACGACGGAAGGTCAGGTCTCCCCGTGGGCCGACGTCCGGCGCTGGACGAGGACGGCGGCGACGATGATCGCGCCCTTGGCGATCTGCTGGACATCGCTCTGCAGGTTGTTGAGCGCGAAGATGTTGGTGATCGTGGTGAAGACGAGGACGCCCAGGACGGATCCGACGATGGTGCCGCGGCCTCCGCTGAGCAGGGTGCCGCCGATGATCGCGGCGGCGATGGCGTCGAGCTCGTACAGGTTGCCGTTGGTGTTCTGGCCGGAGCCGGACAGGATGATCAGCATGAAGGCGGCGATGCCGCAGCAGAGCCCGGACAGCAGGTAGAGGTAGAGCCGCTGCCGCCGTACGTCGATCCCGGCCAGCCGGGCCGCTTCCGCGTTCCCGCCGACGGCGACCGTGCGCCGGCCGAAGGTCGTACGGTTCAGCACCAGCCAGCCGACGACGGTGACCACGGCGAACATCATGACCAGCGGCGGGACGCCGAGGACGTACGCGTCCGGCAGTCCCAGGTCCAGGACCGACTTGACGGTGACGATCTGCGTCTTCCCGTCGGTGATGTTCAGGGCCAGTCCGCGGGCCGACGCGAGCATCGCCAGAGTCGCGATGAACGGCACCAGCCTGCCGTACGCGATCAGCACACCGTTGACGAGTCCGGCGCCGAGGCCGACCAGGACGGCGGTGAAGAGGATGCCCGCGAAGCCGAAGTCCTGGGTGGCGAGCGTCGTCGCCCAGACGGAGGCGAGGGCGACCATGGCGCCGACGGACAGGTCGATGCCGCCGCCGATGATGACGAAGGTCATGCCGACGGTGACGACACCGATGACGGACGCCTGGGTCAGGATCAGCTGGAGGTTCCCGGTGTCCAGGAAGGCGTCGGGTTCGGTGATGCCGCCGACGATCACGAGCGCGGCGAGGACGCCGAGCAGCGAGAGGTTACGGACGTCCGCGCGCAGCCCGAAGGCGCGCGGGGACCGGTCCTTCTTCGGGGACGCGGGGACGGACACGGGCGCGTGGGCCTTGTCCGGCCCGCTCTGCTGCGCCGATGAGACGGGCTGCGTCATGACGTCGGGCTCCCTTCCATCACGAGGTCGAGTACGCGGTGCTCGTCGAGTTCCCCGGCGTCCGCCGTATGGACGACGCGCCCTTCACGGAGGACCAGCACCCGGTCGGCGAGGCCCAGGACCTCGGGCACTTCGCTGGAGACGAGCAGAACGGCGAGGCCTTCGTCGGCCAGCCGGCGGATCACGGCGTAGAGCTCGGCGCGCGCGCCGACATCCACTCCGCGGGTCGGTTCGTCGAGCAGCAGCACCCGGCAGCCGCGCAGCAGCCAGCGGGCGAGGACCGCCTTCTGCTGATTGCCGCCGGAGAGGGTGCGGACGGGGGTGTCCGGGTTGTCGGGGCGCAGGGAGAGTTCGCGGGTTGCGGCGCGGGCCGCCTTGCGTTCGGCTCCCCGGTCGACCCAGCCGGCCCTGGAAAAACGGGACATGGAGGATACGGAGACATTGCGGGTGACGGATTCGAGCATCAGCAGGGCCTGTGCCTTGCGTTCCTCGGGGGCGAGGCCGATGCCCGCGGCGACGGCGGCGCGTACGCTGCCGGGCCGCAGCGGCCTGCCCGCGACCGTGACCCGTCCGGCGGTGGCCTTGCGGGCGCCGTAGATGGTCTCCAGGATCTCGGAGCGCCCCGAGCCGACGAGGCCGGCGAGGCCGACGATCTCGCCGGGCCTCAGCTCCAGGTCGACCGGGTCGAACTCGCCCTTCCTGGTCAGTCCTTGGACCGTGAGGACCGGGTCCGGGGCGGGGCGGGCGTCCTCGGGGACGGCTTCGGGCCGGGGCGGGAAGACGTACTCGACGTTGCGCCCGGTCATCATGGCAACGATGTCGCGCGTCGGCGTGGAGTCGGCGGGGAGTCCGCCCGCGACGGCGCGGCCGTCCTTGAGCACGGTCACCCGGTCGCCGATCCGGCGGATTTCCTCCAGGCGGTGCGAGATGTAGACGACGGCGACCCCGTCGGCGGTCAGCGAGGCCACGATCCTGAAGAGGTTGTCGACCTCGTCGGGGTCGAGGGCGGCCGACGGTTCGTCCATCACGATGAGGCGTACGTCGTGGGAGAGCGCCCGCGCCATGGAAACGATCTGCTGCTGGGCGGCGGAGAGTTGGCCTACCGGGCGGGCGGGGTCGATCTCCGGGTGGCCGAGCCTTCTCAGCAGGGCGGCCGCCGACGTGCGGCCCTCGCGGGTGCGGACGACGAAGCCGGCGCTGGTGGGTTCATGGCCGAGGAAGACGTTCTCGGCGACCGACAGGCCTTCGACCAGGTCGAGTTCCTGGTAGATGGTGGCGATCCCCAGACGCATCGCGGTGATGGGCGACTTGAGTACGGCGGGCGCGCCGCACCAGGTGATCTCGCCGTCGTCGGGCTGGTGGGCCCCGGCAAGGACCTTGATGAGCGTGGACTTGCCGGCGCCGTTCTGGCCGAGGAGGCAGTGGACTTCGCCGGCCTGGACCTCCAGGTCCACGCCGTCGAGGGCGCGCACACCGGGGAAGGACTTGGTGATGCCGGACATGGTGAGCAGGGGTGGTTCTGGAGCCATGACGAATCCCCTCGGCGGATGGGGTGCCCCTGCGCGGGCGAGTCCGGAAGCAGGGGGAAGGGCCGGTGAGCGGGCAGGGCGCAGTGCGGTCCCGGGGGTGTCCCCGGACCCCGGCCTGGGCGCGGGGCGGTGCCTTTGGTGCCGTCGGGCCTCGATGCGGGCCGGTACGGGTGCGGGATCGTGCGGGTGAAGGGGCCTGCGGGTCGGGGTGGGTGAGGGATCAGGCGGGTGAGAAGAGGTGGTCGCTGATGAGCCTGGCCGCGCCGATGACACCGGCGGCGGGTCCGAGCTCGCCCAGCACGATCGGGAGGTTTCCGGTGGCCAGCGGCAGGGACTGCCGGTAGACCTGGGTCCGGACGCTGGCCAGCAGCGTGTGGCCCAGTCCGGTCACCCCGCCGCCGATCACCACCAGACCGGGGTTGAAGAAGCTGACGAGTCCGGCGATGACCTGTCCGACCCGGTTGCCGCCTTCGCGGATCAGGTCGAGCGAGGTGGGGTCGCCGGCGGCCGCGGCGGCGGCGACGTCGGCGGCGGTGAGTTTCCCGGACGCCTCCAGCCGGGCCGCGAGCTCCAGGGACTGTCCGGCGCGGGCCGCGTCCTCGGCGTCGCGGGCCAGGGCGGCGCCGCTGAAGTGTGCTTCCAGGCAGCCCCGGTTGCCGCAGGCGCAGGGGCGGCCGTCGGGTTCGACCTGGATGTGGCCGATGTCGCCGGCGCTGCCCGTCGTACCGCGGTGGACCTCTCCGCCGACGACGATGCCGCAGCCGATACCGGTGCCGATCTTGACGCAGAGGAAGTCGCCCACGGAGCGGGCGACGCCCGCGTGCTGCTCCCCCATCGCCATCAGGTTCACGTCGTTGTCGACCATGACGGGGCAGCCCAGGTCCTGGCTGAGCGCCTCACGGACCGGGAAGCCGTCCCACCCGGGCATGATCGGCGGTGCGACCGGAATGCCTTCGGGGAAGCGGACCGGTCCCGGTACGCCGATGCCCGCGCCGTCGAACCCTTCGGCGAGCCCGGAGGCCCGGAGCTTGGCCGCCATGGACAGCACCTGCTCGAAGATGGCGACGGGGCCTTCGCGTACGTCCATGGGGTGGTTGAGGTGCCCCAGGACCTCCAGTTCCGCGTTGGTGACCGCCACGTCGACCGAGGTGGCGCCGATGTCGACGCCGAGGAAGCGCAGTGCCGGGGCGAGCCGGATGTTGTGCGAGCGACGCCCGCCGCGGGATGCGGCGAGTCCGTCGGCCACGACAAGGCCGGTCTCCAGCAGTCTGTCCACCTCGACGGCGAGCTTGGAGCGGGAGAGATCGACCTGATCCCCCAGCTGTGCCCGTGAGTTGGGCCCGCCGTCGCGCAACAGCCGGAGCAGTCGCGCCTGATGCGCATTCGCGGGTCGTGCCGTCATCCGTCTCACGCGCCCCTCCCCGCCACATCGGCCTGTCCGTCGGGCTTTGGAGGGGAACGTAGCAGCGCTTGCCGGGAGTGGGAAGAAGTTGCGCAGGAATCGACTACAACTTTCTCCACCCTGAGGACAAAGGGGGGTGGCGGGGCCCGCCCGGCCCGCCGGGCCGGGCACGGAAAACGTCCCCGATCGCGGCGTGGCCGGCGATCGAGGACGTGAGCGGCGAGGCGCTACGCCTCTTCGCGCCGGTGGTACGTCTGACGGGTGTGCTCGGTGTGGGTCCGCATGATCGCCGTCGCCCGCTGCTCGTCGTGCGAGGAGATCGCGGCGATCAGGGAGCGGTGCTCGATCCAGGACTGCGTACCGCGCTGCCGGGCGACGGGGGTGTAGTACCAGCGGACCCTGCGGTCCACCTGCCCGGCCAGTTCGGCGAGGACCACGTTGCCGGCCAGTTCCATGACCTTGGCGTGGAACGCGGCGTTGGTCGCCACCGCCAGGTCCACGTTGTCGTCGGCGACGGCCTGTTCACCCTTGGCGCAGAGCTCCTCCAGCGCGGCGATGCCCGCCGGGGCGGAGTTGGCGGCCGCGAGCCGTGCGGCCTCCGCCTCCAGGAGCGTACGGACCGAGAGCAACTGGTCCGCCTCCTCCTGCGTGGGTTCGTGGACGAACGCACCCTGGGCGGGTCGCAGATCGACCCATCCTTCGGTGTTGAGCCGTTGCAACGCCTCACGCACCGGCTGCCGGGACACGCCCAGGTGCCCGGCCAGCTCGCTCTCGACCAGATGCTGGCCGGGACGGAGCGCCCGGGTGGTGATGAGTTCGAGCAGCGCCTCGTAGACGCGCTCGCGCAGCGGACCGGGCCGCTCCAGCTTCGGCACGGCCCCCTGCGGCAGTCCTGTGGACAACATCGCGGTCCCCCTCCGGGCGACGAGCAATTGCTTATCGTCTACAGTCTACCGATCTCACTCCCCCTCAGGGACAGCGGATGACCTGTCCCGCGTAGCTCAGGTTGCCGCCGAAGCCGAAAAGCAACGCCGGGGCACCGGTGGCGACCTCGCCCCGCTCCACCAGTTTGGACAGGGCCATCGGGATCGAGGCCGCGGATGTATTACCGGAATCCACCACATCCCGGGCGATGACCGCGTTGACGGCACCGATCTTCCGGGCGACGGGCTCGATGATCCTCAGATTGGCCTGATGCAGCACCACGGCGGCGAGGTCCTCGGGCGTGATCCCCGCCTTCTCGCACACCTTGCGCGCGATGGGGGGCAGCTGCGTGGTGGCCCAGCGGTAGACGGACTGCCCTTCCTGAGCGAAGCGCGGCGGCGTGCCCTCGATCCGTACCGCGTCCCCCATCCCCGGCACGGAACCCCACAGGACCGGTCCGATGCCGGGCCCGTCGGCCGTCCCCGGGTCGGCGACCACGACCGCGGCACCGGCGCCGTCGCCCATCAGCACACAGCTGGAGCGGTCGGTCCAGTCGACGATGTCGCCCATCTTGTCGGCGCCGATCACGAGCGCCCGCGTGGCGGCGCCCGCCCGGACGGCGTGGTCCGCGGTGGCGAGGGCGTGGGTGAAACCGGAACAGACCACGTTGATGTCCATCACCGCGGGCGAGGACATGCCGAGACGCGCGGCGACCCGGGCCGACATGCTGGGCGAGCGGTCGATGGCCGTGGAGGTGGCGACCAGGACCAGATCGATGTCGGCCGGCTGGAGGCCCGCGGCGGCGAGCGCCTTGGCCGCGGCGTGCGCGGCCAGCTCGTCCACCGGCTCGTCGGGGCCGCCGAGGTGCCGGGTCTTGATGCCGACGCGGCTGGTGATCCACTCGTCACTGGTGTCGACCATGGCCGCCAGATCGTGGTTGGTGAGCACCTTGGCGGGCTGATAGTGGCCGAGCGCCACGACACGTGAGCCGGTCATGTTCAGGTTCCCCTCGCTACATATGGCAGGAACCATCCAGTCTTGGTCGCTACCGTCCGGTACAAGGGCACGTGATCCCACAGGAATACCGCCCGGAGGTTGGAGGCTTGACGACAGCCCGGACCCCCGGCATCGCACATCGTAGGCAGTATCCTGTCGACTTTGCGGTGCCTCCAGCGCCTCGCCGCCCGTGCAGGACAATGAGATCGTCGAGGTCACCTCGCCGCACGCGACCCTGTGACCAACGCATCCTCCGCAGCAAGGGCCGTAGCGGCTTCCATCACGCACAGAAATCGGGTCTGACTGTCATGGGACGGGTCACCGAGCGCCGCCGCACCATCCGCATCCGGGACGGAGCCGTCTCCACCCGCCCGGACACCCTCGTCGCCGAGGAACCGCTGGAGATCCGGCTGAACGGCAAGCCGCTCGCCATCACCATGCGCACCCCGGGCGACGACTTCGCACTCGCGGCCGGCTTCCTGGTGAGCGAGGGCGTGATCGGCGAGGGCTCCGAGGTGCAGTCGATCGTGTACTGCGCCGGGGCGACCGCCGACGGGGTCAACACGTACAACGTGGTGGACGTGAAGCTCGCGCCCGGTGTCGTGGTCCCCGACATCACGCTGGAGCGCAACGTCTACACGACGTCGTCCTGCGGCCTGTGCGGCAAGGCCAGCCTGGACGCGGTCCGCACCACGACCCGGCATCCGGTCGCCGACACTCCCCCGGTCCGCGTGACACCCGAACTGCTGGCCGGCCTCCCCGACCGGCTGCGCGCCGCGCAGCGGGTCTTCGACCGGACCGGTGGCCTGCACGCGGCGGCTCTGTTCTCCGAGACGGGCGAGCTCATGGACATACGGGAGGACGTCGGCCGGCACAACGCGGTCGACAAGCTGGTCGGCCGCGCCCTGACCGACGGCCGGCTGCCGTTGTCCCGGGCGATCCTGCTGGTCTCGGGCCGCGCCTCGTTCGAGCTCGCGCAGAAAGCGGTGATGGCCGGCATCCCGATGCTGGCGGCCGTGTCGGCGCCGTCGTCCCTGGCGGTCGACCTGGCGGCCGAGACCGGACTGACCCTGGTCGGATTCCTGCGGGGCCCATCCATGAACGTGTACGCGGGAGAGCACCGCATCGCCCTGAAGGAGCCGGCCGGGCGCGGCTGAGCTACTCCTGGTGGAGCGCGGCCGCTCGGCCCGCCGCGGCGGTCTCCCGCGAAGCCGCACCTGCGGAGGCGTCCTCCAGGGGATCCCGGGCCCGGCGCTTCGCGATCACGGCGCAGACCATGAGCTGCATCTGGTGGAAGAGCATCAACGGCAGCACGGCGAGACTCGCCTGCGCGCCGAACAGGACGCTGGCCATCGGGAGTCCCGACGCGAGGCTCTTCTTGGAGCCGGCGAACTGGATCGCGATGCGGTCCTCGCGGCCGAAGCCGAGCCGCTTCGCGCCGTACCAGCTCACCGCGAGCATGGTGGCGAGCAGGACCGCCTCGACGGCGAGCAGGGCGCCGAGCCGGGCCGGGGTGACCTGGTGCCAGATGCCCGCGACCATGCCCTCGCTGAACGCGGTGTAGACGACCAGCAGGATCGAACCCCGGTCGACGTAGCCGAGGACCTTCTTGTGACGGGTCAGGAAGCCGCCGATCCAGCGGCGCAGCAGTTGTCCCGCCACGAACGGCAGCAGGAGCTGGACGCCGATCTTCAGCAGGGCGTCCGCGGAGAAGCCGCCGCCGTCGCCGCCGAGGAGCGCCGCCGCGAGCAGCGGGGTGACGAAGATGCCGGCGATCGAGGAGAAGGAGCCCGCGCAGATCGCGGCGGGCACGTTGCCGCGGGCGATCGAGGTGAAGGCGATCGACGACTGGATGGTCGAGGGAACGAGACAGAGGAAGAGGAGACCGCTCTGCAGCTGAGGAGTCAGTACGTACGGCACCAGCCCCCCGCTCGCCAGGCCCAGCAGCGGAAAGGCGACGAACGTGCAGACCAGAACGGTGAGGTGGAGCCGCCAGTGCTTGAGTCCTTCGACGGCCTCGGCGGTGGAGAGCCGGGCGCCGTAGAGGAAGAACAGGAACGCGACCGCCCCCGTGGAGGCCCCGCCCGCCACATCGGCCGCGGTGCCCGAGGCCGGCAGCAGAGCCGCGAGGACGACGGTGCCGAGCAACGCCATGATGTACGGATCGACCGGCAGCCAGGACGGCAGTCGCGGGGTTCGGCGGCTCATGTGCTCCACGTGTTCTCTCGTTAAGAAGCGTGCGCCCACCATCCTGCGCCCGATCGCCCGCATCGGGAATCCCGTATACCGCTCTGACTGTCATCACGATTCCCGATAACCTGGCCCCATGTACGACCCGGCGCAGCTGCGCACCTTCCTCGCCGTCGCCCAGACGCTCAGTTTCACCGCGGCCGCCCGCCGGCTCGGGGTGCGGCAGTCCACGGTCAGCCAGCACGTGCGGCGGCTGGAGGACGCGACCGGGCGCCAGCTGTTCACCCGGGACACGCACCGGGTCGATCTCACGGTGGACGGCGAGGCGATGCTCGGCTTCGCGCGGACGATCCTGGAGGCCCACGAACGGGCGTCGGCGTTCTTCACCGGCACCCGGCTGCGGGGGCGGCTGCGCTTCGGGGCCTCGGAGGACTTCGTGCTGACCCGGCTGCCGGAGATCCTCCAGTCGTTCCGCCGCGACCATCCGGAGGTCGAGCTGGAGCTGACCGTCGAGCTGTCGGGAACGCTGCACCAGCAGCTGGCAGCGGGCCGCCTCGACCTGGTGCTCGCCAAACGGCGGACCGGGGACACCCACGGGGAGCTGGTCTGGCAGGACGCGCTGGTCTGGATCGGTGCGCCCCGGCTGCGGATCGACCCGGACGGGCCGGTGCCGCTGATCCTCTTCCCGCCGCCGGGGATCACCCGGGCGCGCGCGCTGGAGGTACTGGAGGAGCAGGGCCGCTCATGGCGGGTCGCGTGCACGAGCGGCAGCCTCAGCGGGCTGATCGCGGCCGCCCACGCGGGGCTCGGAGTCATGGCGCACAGTCGCGGCCTGGTCCCGCCGGGGCTCGTTCCGGTGGCGGCCAGGGCAGGGCTGCCGGACCTCGGTGACGTGGACTTCGTCCTGCTGCACGGGCGGCGCCGGGGCGGTGCGCAGCAGGCGGCGGACGCGCTGGCCGCGGCGATCCTGGCGGGCGGCGACCGGCTGATCCGTCCGCGCGGCGGCGTGGGCGCGATCAGTCCGCAGGACCGCGCATGACGGGGTGCGGGGAGGGGGAGGATCAACGGGACACGGCGGCACCGGCGGAAGCGGCCCGACCCGGCCGGCCCGGCAGCGGCGGACGGATCGCCCATATCCGTACACAACCGCGTGATCACGGCGTACAGATTCGGTGGAGATTCCCGCGCGAGCCACTTACTCCATGGTCAGAAGCGTGCCCGGGCCTTGCCCATCTGGCCGGATTTCACCACCTGCCCCGTGCATAGGGCACCTGGTCCGGGCTGTTCCCGGCACTCCCGGAGCGGCGTCCGGTGGGGTAGCGTCACGGCGCTGTGCGGAGCGCCACAAGGAGCAGGTCATTGCGTGAGTTCACTGTCCCACCCATGGCGGCCGCGCCCCACGTAGGCGGGCTCGCCGATGTCGTCTTCGACTACGCCGACGAGGATCCGCACCGGGTCGCGCTCGGCCGGAAAGATGCGGACGGACGCTGGCGGGATGTCACCTCGGCGACGTTCCGTGACGAGGTGCTGGCGTTGGCCAAGGGGCTGATCGCGCACGGCGTGCGGTTCGGCGACCGGGTCGCGCTGATGTCGCGCACACGGTACGAGTGGACCCTCTTCGACTTCGCCCTGTGGACGGTGGGCGCCCAGTCCGTGCCGGTGTACCCGACCTCCTCGGCCGAACAGGTCCTGTGGATGCTGCACGACGCCGAGGTGTCGGCGGTCATGGTCGAGCACGAGGACCACGCGATGACCATCGCCTCGGTGATCGACCAGCTGCCGCAGCTGAAGCGCCTGTGGCAGCTCGACGCCGAAGCGGTGAGCGAGCTCGCCGAGGCCGGCGCCCATGTCGAGGACGAGGTCGTGCACCGGCACCGGCGTTCCGTGACCCCCGACTCGGTCGCCACCGTCATCTACACCTCGGGCACCACCGGACGCCCCAAGGGCTGTGTGATCACGCACGCCAACTTCATGTTCGAGACGGAGACGATGGCGTCCCGCTGGGAGTCGGTCTTCCACTCCAAGCCGGGCGACGAGGCGGCGACGCTGCTCTTCCTCCCGCTGGCACACGTCTTCGGACGGATGGTGGAGGTCACGGCGATCCGCGGCCGGGTGAAGCTCGGCCACCAGCCGGAGCTGTCGGCGAAGGCGCTGATGCCGGACCTGGTGTCGTTCCGTCCCACGTTCATCCTGGCGGTGCCCTACATCTTCGAGAAGGTCTTCAACGGTGCCCGGCGCAAGGCCGAGGCGGAGGGACGGATCGCTCCTTTCGACAAGGCCGTCGACATCGCGGTGAAGTACGCGGAGGCGATGGAGGCGCGGGCGTTCGGCACCGGCCCCGGTCCGTCCGCCGGGCTGCGGATGCAGCACCAGTTCTTCGACAAGGTCGTGTACAAGAAGGTGCGCGAGGCGATGGGGGGCCGGATCCGGCACGCCATGTCGGGCGGCTCGGGGATGGACCGGCAGCTGGGGCTGTTCTTCGCGGGCGCGGGCGTCACCGTGTACGAGGGGTACGGCCTGACCGAGACGACGGCCGCGGCCACCGCCAACCCTCCGGAGCGCACCCGGTACGGCACCGTGGGGCAGCCGATCCCCGGCACGACCGTGCACATCGCCGACGACAGCGAGGTCTGGGTGTACGGCGCCAACGTGTTCGGCGGCTACCTGGGCGACCCGAAGGCCACGGCCGGGGTCCTCAACGACGGCTGGCTGGCCACCGGCGACCTGGGCGCGCTGGACGAGGACGGCTATCTGACGATCACCGGGCGCAAGAAGGAGATCCTGGTGACGTCCGGTGGCAAGAGCGTCTCGCCCGCCGGCCTGGAGGAGCGGGTGCGGGCGCATCCGCTGGTGGCGCAGTGCATCGTCGTCGGCAACGACCGGCCCTACATCGCGGCCCTGGTCACCGTCGACCAGGAGTCCGTGGAGCACTGGCTTGCGATGCAGGGGCGGCAGGCGCTGACCCCGGGAGAGCTGGTGCGGGACCCGGATCTGGAGATGGAGGTGCGGCGCGCGGTGGTCGCGGCCAACACGGCGGTCTCCCAGGCCGAGTCGATCCGGACGTTCCGGATCCTGGCCCACCAGTTCACCGAGGAGCACGGCCTGCTGACCCCGTCGCTGAAGCTGAAGCGCAAGGCGATCGAGACGGCGTACGCGGCCGAGGTGGACGCGCTGTACCGCTGACCGGCCCCGGCCGGTGGCGCGCGCCGGGGAGGAGCCGCGCGCACGGCACCTGCGGCTCCGTGCGTGTACCGCTCCGGCGGCACGCCGCGGGAGTACCGTTTCCGGTGAGAACGGTGCCCGTGCGGGAATGTGCGGGCCGCCTTGATCGTTCACTCTGGGAGTCCCACCCCACAACGTTAGGATCGACCGCTCGTGAGCCAGGTCCCCTCCCTCACCCTCAACAACGGCGTCGAGATGCCGCAGCTCGGTTTCGGAGTCTGGCAGGTGCCGGACGACGAGGCCACGGCAGCGGTCGCCACCGCCATCGAATCCGGGTACCGCAGCATCGACACCGCCGCGATCTACCAGAACGAGGTGGGCACCGGAAAGGCGATCACGGCCTCCGGTGTCGCCCGCGAGGAACTCTTCGTCACCACGAAGCTGTGGAACTCGGATCAGGGTTACGACGCGACGCTGCGCGCGTTCGACGCCTCCCTCGACAAGCTGGGCCTCGACTACGTCGACCTGTACCTGATCCACTGGCCGGTGCCGGCCAAGGACGCCTACGTCGACACGTACCGGGCGTTCGAGAAGATCTACGCCGACGGCCGCGCGAAGGCCATCGGTGTGTCGAACTTCCTCCCCGAGCACCTGGAGCGCCTGCTGGGCGAGACCTCCGTGGTGCCGGTGCTCAACCAGATCGAACTGCACCCGCAGCTCCAGCAGGCCGAGTCGCGTGCGCTGCACGCCAAGCACGGCATCGCGACCGAGGCGTGGTCCCCGCTCGGTTCCGGCAAGGGTCTCCTGGAGGTCCCGACGGTCGTCGCGGTCGCCCAGAAGCACGGCCGCACCCCCGCCCAGGCGGTGCTGCGCTGGCACCTCCAGACGGGCAACGTGGTGATCCCCAAGTCCGTGACGCCGTCGCGGATCGCGGAGAACATCGATGTGTTCGGCTTCGAGCTGGACGCCGACGACCTGGCCGCGTTCGCGGCGCTGGACGAGGGCAAGCGGCTCGGCCCGAACCCGGGCGAGTTCAACGTCGGCGCGTAACCGCCGCCGATCCACCTGTGACCGCCGCCCGGCCCGGAGCCGGGCGGCGGTCTCGCCGTTCGAGTCGTACGGAGGACCGGAGATGGCCGGGGACACCGCGCCCGTTGTCGGGGCGGGCCCTTACCGGCTGCGCAACGTGGGCAGCGGGCTCGTGCTGGAGGTACGGGACGCCGCGAAGGGCGGCGGCGCGCCCGTGCAGCAGAACGACGTCGACGGATCAGCCGCCCAGCACTGGGAGTTCACCCCCGTCCACGGGCGCGGCGCTGCACCACGTGGTCAACGCCCACAGCGGAAAGCGGCTGGACGTCCGTGGAGCCTCCACGGAGAACGGGGCCGTGATCCAGCAGTGGCGGGCGAACAACTTCGGCGCCCAGGAGTGGCTGGTCGAACGGCACCTGGAGGCACCGGGCACGGTGACGCTGGTGAGCTTCGTCAGCGGACTGGTCCTGGAGGTCGCCGACGGCAGTACGGCGAAGGGCGCGTCCGTCCAGCAGTGGGAGGACACCGACTCCCCCGGCCAGTGGTGGCGGCTGGAGCCGGTGTCCGCACCTTCCTGAACGTCAACGGACTCCGCCCTCAGGCGCGGCGGCCCAGGTGGACCGTACGGGCCATCAGCAGGTAGGTGTCGGGGCGCCGGCGCAGTCCGGCCGGGTCCTCGGGGTCGAGCAGCCGGTCCAGCGCGGCGAGGTCCTCGGCGTCGAGCCGGTCGCCCAGCCCGTCGCGGCGGCGGGTGAACTCGGCGACGACGTGGTCGCGCGCCACGTCACCGAGCGGTGCGGGGAGGTCGAGCAGGAAGCTGCGGGTGCCCTGCGGGGTGAGGCCCACCGCGGCGAACAGGGCGGCCCAGTCCTCGTTCTCGCGCGTGGCGTCGGGCAGAACGGCCCGCATCTCCTCGAACGCCTCGGCGTGCGCCGCCTCCATCCGGGCCTCCAGACCGGGACGGCCGAAGCCGAGGTCGCGCGGGAGCTGGCGCGGCTGCAGTCCGCCCTCGACGAGCGCGACGGTACCGCCCGGGTTCAGCAGCGCGGCGAAGCCGGCCAGGACGGATCGCTGGTCGCCCATGTGGTGCAGCGTGTTGCCCGCCCAGATCAGGTCCGCCTGTCCCAGACCGGCCAGACCGGCCGGCACGTCGGCGTGCAGGGTGGTGACCCGGTCTCCGATCCCGAGCCGCCCGGCCCGGTCCCGGGTGCGCTCCAGGAGGGCGGGGGTGCCGTCCACGGCAACGACCTCCGCGTCGGGGAACGCCTCGGCGAGCAGACAGGAGATCACGCCGGGGCCGCTGCCGATGTCGAGGATCCGCCTCACCTTCGGCGCGTCGGGCAGACCGGCGACCCAGCCGGCCGCCTCCCGGTACTGCTCGCTGCTGAGTTCGGCGTTCTGCTCCAGCAGCGGGCCCATGACGCCCCAGTCGAGGTCGGAGGGGTCCTGGTGATTCCCGTGCGCACCGCCGTGCTCGTGGCCGTGCCCGTGATTGCCGTCGTGGTGGTGACCGTGACCGGTGTGGTTGCTCATGCGCACAGCCTCACCACAGCGGCGGCGCGGGGCAAACTTTGTTGCCGTTACGGCAAGCGATGGCCGTCTCGCGGACCGGGTTCGCCCGCGCTCCCGGATTCAGTCCGCGGGCCGACCGGGGCTGACCATGCGGTACTCATAGGCCATGACCACGACCTGAGACCTGTCCCGAGCACCGAGTTTGGCCATGATGCGGCTGACGTGGGTCTTCGCGGTCAGAGGAGAGACCACCAGCTGTGCGGCGATTTCGTCGTTGGTGCGTCCGGCGGCGATCAGCCGCATGACTTCGCGTTCGCGGGTGGTCAGCACGTCGAGGCGCCGGTCGGGTTCCCTGGGCCCGTCCGGACGGCCGGCGAATTCGGCGATGAGCCGACGGGTGACGGAAGGGCTGATGAGTGCGTCGCCCCGCACGGCGACGCGTACCGCCTGGAGGAGCTCCGCCGGCTCGGTGTCCTTGACGAGGAAGCCCGTGGCGCCGGCCCGCAGCGCCCCGTACACGTACTCGTCCAGGTCGAAGGTCGTCAGCATGACCACCTTCACCGCCGCCAGTTCCTCGTCGGCGGTGATGCGGCGAGCGGCTTCGAGGCCGTCCATCACCGGCATGCGGATGTCCATCAGCACCACGTCGGGCTTCAGTTCGCGGCAGGCCGAAAGGGCGGCCTGCCCGTCGGCGGCCTCGGCGACCACGTGCAGGTCGTCCTCGTCGTCGAGGATGCCGCGGATACCGGCGCGCACGAGGCGCTGGTCATCCACCAGCAGGATCCTGATCATCAGCTGCTCCGCCGATCGGCTCGTGGTGGTCCGGGAACGGTATCCGGCAACGGACGACGAACCCGTCCGCACTGCCGGACCCGGTGCTCAGCGTTCCGCCCAGCGCCTGCGCCCGTTCTGTCATGCCCGCGATCCCGCTGCCGCCCTCACGCCCGGAACGGGTCGCGCCTCGCCCGTCGTCCCGGACGCTGAGCGTCAGTTCCCGCTCGCCGCGATGGATGCTGACGACGACGTGCCCGGCACCGCTGTGCCTGACGGCGTTGGTCAGTGACTCCTGGACGATGCGATAGGCGGCGAGATCCACCGCCGCCGGCAGCGGTGAGCGGCCACCGCTCTGCTCGACGCGTACGTCCAGACCCGCACGAGCGGCCGAGGAGACCAGCTCGTCGATCCTGGACAGACCCGGCGAGGGAGCGGTGGGCGCCTCCTCGTCGACCTGACGCAGTACGCCCAGGGTGGCACGCAGTTCCCGCAGGCCCTCCTTGCTGCCCTGCTTGATCGCGGTCAGCGCCTCCTGCGCCTGGGCAGGGTCCTTCCGCAGCCGGTGCAGGGCGGAGGACGCCTGCACGTGGATCATCGACATGTTGTGGCCGATCACGTCGTGCAGCTCCCGGGCGATGCGCAGCCGCTCCTGTGTGGCGCGCAGCCTCGCCTCCTCCTCGGCGTAGGCGACCCGGCCGTGGCGCATCGCCCCCAGCGCCACCACCGCGACCAGCCAGCCGGTCAGCATGAACACCGCCGTGCCGTTGACATCGCCGGTTCCCACCAGCACTCCCGCCCCCACGCCGATGACCATCACCGCCGCCATGGCCACCGATGCCCGCGTCCGCCCCTGGGCCGCCAGTGCGTACAGCGCGGCGACCGGGACCAGGACGAGCGGGCCGTCGACCGTGCTCAGCAGGTAGTAGACGCCCGTGCCGACCACCGTGAACCAGCCGACCGCCACCGGGTACCGGCGGCGCAGGGGCAGCGCGGCACACACCGCCACCGCCAGGAACCAGGAGCCGGCCACCGACGCGGTCGCGCCCCGGTCCGAGCCCAGTCGCTGTCCCTCGGCCACGCCGGCCAGCACCAGCACGATCCCGGCGAGCGCCAGGTCGGCGCGCGGCCCGGTGGGCAGGCGCAGGCGCGTTGCATCAAGGTGCGGCATTGCTTCATTCTGCCTGCGCCACCAGGAGAGACGGGCCACATGTCCCTATTTGTTCCAAGAAGGCGTGCCGGGGATGTACACGAGGGCCGTGCCGTACATCCGCTGGTGTACGGCAAGGCCCTCACCTCCTGCCACTGGTGCAGGCCGACTGTCAGCCGTGGGCGGACGCCCGCGCCCGGGGTCTGCGAGCACGATCGAGGCGTGTCGTCCTCCCTCGTACCGAGCCGGATCAGTGCCGCCCTCGTCGGCGCACTCGTGGGTGCCGCCGCCGGGATCCTGCTGGTCGCCGTCGCCGGAACATACGCGGTCACGGTCAGCGGTGTGTGCGCCGGGCTGGCGCTCGGTGTGCCCGCGCTCGCCGGCGGAGTCGTGGGCGCGGCGATGACCCCAGGCAACTCACGCTCGAATACGAGGTAGGCGTCATGTCCTCCCCCCGCGGCTCCGCCGCGCCCCTGGCCCCGCCCGCGCCGCAGGGCGTTCCGTCCCCGCCCGTCGGACGGTTCGGTTCCCTGGCGGGATGGGCACAGCGTCATCGCTGGGCCGCGCTCCTGCTCTGGGTGGCCGTGGTGGCCGCCATCACGCTGGGCTCCACCGCCGCCGGCTCCGCGTACCGGAACGACTTCTCGCTGCCGGGCACCGACTCCCAGACGGCCACCGACCTGTTCAAGGAGCACGGCAGTGACCAGGCGGGCGACAGCGTCGAGATCGTCTTCAGGGACACCCGCGGCATCACCGGCGCCCGGGCCGGAATCGAACCGATGCTGGCCGAGGTGAGGCACCTGGCGGGGGTCGCCGACGTGCGCAGCCCCTTCGCCGATGGATCGGCGGTGTCCGAGGACGGCACGATCGCCTATGCGTCCGTCACGCTGGACGGCAAGACGGAGGACGTCCCCAAGGAGGACGTCGCCGCGGTCATCGACACCGCGCAGAGCATCGCCACCGACCACCTCCAGGTCGAGGTGGGCGGCGAGGCGGCGCGCAACGCGGAGGACAAGGCGGGCCCGACCGCCGAACTCGCCGGGATCGGGGCCGCCCTGGTCATCCTGGTGCTGCTGTTCGGCTCCTTGCTGGCGGCATCGCTGCCACTGATCACCGCACTGTTCGCCGTCGGCGGCGCCATCGGACTGATCGCCCTGGCCTCGCACCTCTTCACCGTCGCCGACTTCACCCCGCCCATCCTGATGCTCGTCGGCCTCGGCGTCGGTGTCGACTACGCCCTGCTGATCTTCTACCGCTACCGCCACGAACTCCTGGCCGGCAGCCGCCCCGCGGACGCCGGCCGCAAGGCCCTCGACTCCGCCGGCCGCACGGTCTTCTTCGCCGGCTGCACCGTCATCGTCGCCCTGCTGGGCCTGGTCGCCCTCGGGCTCGGCTCCCTGCAGGGCATCGCCCTGGCGGTGGCCGTCACGGTCCTGATCACCATGGCCGCCTCCCTGGTACTGCTGCCCGCCCTGCTGGCCCTGTTCGGCACGCGTATCCAACGCCATGTCCTCAAGCAGCAGGCCAGGGCCACCGAGAAGGGCAGGACCGAAGGCAACGGCTGGCGGGCCATGGCACGTGCCGTGCAGCGACGCCCGGTTCCGACCCTGCTGATCGGCGTGATCGCGCTCCTGGCCCTGTCCGCACCGGCACTGGGCATGAGGCTGGGCTTCGCCGACTCCGGCAACGATCCCCGGGAGACCACCTCCCGCCACGCGTACGACCTGCTCGCCGAGGGCTTCGGACCCGGCTTCAACGGGCCGCTCATCGTCCTGGTCAAGGGAGACCAGGAAGCCGGCAGGACCGTCCGGGCAACGCTCGCCACCACCGCCGGCGTGGCCGGGGCCGGCCCGGCGATGCCCTCCGGGGACGGCGCCCTGTCCACCGTCTTCGTCTACCCGGCGACCTCGCCGCAGGACGAGGGAACCGTGGACCTCGTGCACCGTCTGCGTGACGACGTGGCCCCGTCCCTGGAGCGCGCCACGGGCGCCGAAGTGCTGGTCGGAGGTGCCACAGCCGCTTCCCAGGACGTCTCCGAGACACTCGCCGACCGGCTGCCCCTGTTCGTCGCCGTCGTCGTGGGTCTCTCCTCGCTGCTGCTCCTGCTGGTCTTCCGGTCGGTCTGGATTCCCGTCAAGGCGGCCATCTTGAACCTGCTGTCGATCTCCGCGGCGCTGGGCGTGATCACCCTGGTGTTCCAGCACGGCTGGTTCGGCGCGCAGCCCGGTCCCGTGGAAGCCTTCATCCCCGCGCTGATCTTCGCGATCGTCTTCGGGCTGTCCATGGACTACGAGGTCTTCCTCGTTTCCCGCATCCACGAGGAATGGACGCGCACCAGGGATCCTTCCCGGTCCGTACGCGAAGGGCTGGCTTCCACCGGCAAGGTCATCACCGCTGCCGCGGCCATCATGATGTTCGTCTTCGGCGCGTTCGTCCTCAGCTCCGACCGCATGCTCCAGCAGTTCGGACTCGGCCTGGCCGTCGCCATCCTGCTCGACGCCGTGGTCATCCGATGCCTGATCGTCCCCGCCGTCATGCAGATGCTCGGCGCATGGGCCTGGTGGCTGCCTGCCCCGCTGGCCCGCAGACTGCCCAAGGTGTCCATCGAGCGCCCCGAGCAGAGCTGACCTCGCCCGCACCGGCGGCTTGTCGCCGTGGCGGGCCAGGACCCGGGCCGGTTGGCCGCCGTCGCGTCGGGCAGGGCGACGCGGCGGCGACTCCCGTATTGCCGGTGGGCTACCGGGGCCATAACTTGCCGTTATGGAGCTGGAGTTGCGTCACCTGCGAACCGTACGTGCGATCGCCGACACCGGAAGCCTCACCAAGGCGGCCGCCGCGCTCGGGCTCGCCCAGCCCGCGCTGAGCGCGCAGCTGCGGCGGATCGAGAAGGCGCTGGGCGGCCCGCTGTTCGACCGGGACCACACGGGTGCGAGGCCGACGCTCCTGGGCGAACTGGTGCTGGAGCGGGCGCGGGTGGTGCTGCCCGCGGTCAGCGAGCTCCAGGAGGAGGCCGTGCGGTTCGCCAACGCGTGGGGGGCCATGGAGCGCTTCCGGCTGGGCGGCACGCACGGACCGCTGCTCGGCGGGCTCGTCGACCGGCTGGCCGCGGCGCACCCGACGGCTCCGGTGTCCACGTACACCGCCTGGTCGGTGACCGAACTGTCCTCGCAACTGGTGGACGGGAGGCTGGACTTCGTCCTCATCGGCACGTGCGGCGAGAGTCCGCCGCCGGCCGCCGACCGGCTGGAGTGGCAGGTCATCGGGATCGACCCGGTCTTCGTGATGCTGCCGCAGGACCATCCGCTGGCCGGGGAGAGCGAACTGGAGCTTTCCGCGCTGGCCGACGAGTGCTGGGTGGACGTGCCCGGCGACGGCTGTTTCGCGGACTGCTTCGTGGCCGCCTGTGCGCGGGCCGGCTTCAGCCCGGTGTCGGTGTACGAGACGGACACCGCGTCCGTCGTCCATCTGGTGCAGGTGGGACGGGCGGTCGGACTGTGCCGGGCGACGTTCCCGCCGACGCCCGGCGTGGTGACCCGGCCGCTGACCGGCTCACCGCTCAGCTGGCGCCATCTGCTGGGCTGGCACCCCCGGTCCGCCGCCGCGTCGGCGGCGGCCGGAGCGGTGAGCGGGCACACCCGGGCGGCGTACGCCCAGGCGGTGGAGCGCAGCGACAGCTACACGCGCTGGCTCGCCGCGCACCCCCGCTTCGGTGCCGCGTCCTGAGCGCCGGACGGGCCCTACTCCGCCCCGTGTCCGGGGGCGACGTCCTCGACCGCGGCGGCCAGGGCCAGGTCCTTCTCGGTGACCTTGCCGCCCGCGTCGTGGGAGTTCACGGACAGGGCGACGGTGTTGTAGCCGAGCGTCAGGTCGGAGTGGTGGTTCAGCTCGTCCTGGATCCGGGCGACGTGCACGGTGAGTGCGGCGGCGGCGAAATGCGAGGGGAGCCGGTAGGTGCGGCTGATCCGGTCCCCTTCCAGCGTCCAGCCGGGCAGATCGCGCAGCCGGTTCTCGATCTCGTCCTTCGGCAACGGTGCGGCGGGCATGCGGTGGCTCCCTCACTTGCGGATGCCGGTCTCACTCCGGGTGCCGGCCTCACCCGGGAGGATCGGTCTCACGCGGGGTGTCGGCCTCACCCGGGAGGGCCGGTCGGCGATGCCGGTGACGTTACGGTCTCGGTATGACAACTGTCGCGTGTGACACGGGGGTAGGGCCGCTGCTGCGCAGCTGGCGGGAGCGACGCCGGATAAGCCAGCTGGAGCTGGCGCTGCGGGCCGACTCCTCGGCACGGCACATCTCCTTCATCGAGACGGGCCGCTCCCGCCCCAGCGAGGAGATGGTCCTGCGGCTGGCCGGCCATCTGGACGTGCCGGTACGGGAACGCAACGCGCTGCTGGTGGTCGCCGGTTACGCGCCGCGCTTCACGGAGACCGCGCTCGACGACCCGGCGATGGGCGCGCTGCGCGAGGGCATGGAGCGGCTGCTCCAGGGCTACGAACCGTATCCGGCGTTCGTCGTCGACGGCCTCTACACCGTGGTGGCGGCCAATCAGGGGATGACCCGGCTGCTGGACGGGGTGGCGGACCATCTGCTCGCCCCGCCGCTGAACGCGATGCGGCTCACCCTGCATCCGGAGGGCCTGGCCCCGCGCATCCGCAATCTGCGGGAGTGGCGGGCCGATCTGCTGGCCCAGATGGAGCGTCAGATCGCCCTGGTCCGTTCGGCGGAGCTGCGTGCACTGTACGAGGAGGTCGCGGGCTATCCCGTACCGGACCGGACGGCGGGTGGAGGAGACGGGTCCGCGCCCTCGTCCTCGGTTCCGTTCGCCCTGCCCCTCGTGATCGAGCACGGCGGGCAGTTGCTCTCCTTCGTCGCGTCGATCGCCACGTTCAACACCCCGATGGACGTGACGGTCGCGGAGCTGGCCATCGAGACGCTGCTGCCGGCCGACGCGGCCACCGCCGGCTTCCTTCGGTCGCTCATCCGCTGACGACGGGCCGGGTCCACGGGGCGTCGGCCCGGGCCAGGACGGAGGCGGCCAGGCCGGCCACGGCGAGGATCACGACGGCCAGCACGAGCGGCAGGACCGGGTGCCCGTGCAGGACGCCCATGGCGCCGACGAGGGCTCCGGCCAGCATGGCAGCGGCGGAGAGGACCCGGCGGCCCGCCTTGCTGCCGGGTCCTCCGGCGAGCCGCCCGTCGGAGGCGATACCGGTGATGGTCAGGGTGAGCACGGTGGTCTTGAGGTCGGGGACGGCGAGCGCCCGCGCGACGGCGTTCTGCAGCCCGAGGCCCAGGGCGAGCAGCGCGATGAGGGTGAAGCGCACACCGCCGGTGTACGGACTGCCCGAGACGAGCGTGACGACGAGAGCGGCCAGCACACACGCCGTCTCGGCGCACAGCGCGTGCAGCAGCATGCGGCCGCGGTGGGCGTGGGACCGGTGGACGAACCGTCCCCCGGTCACCGCGCCTGCCACGAACCCGCCGAGCGCGACGAACGAGGCGACCAGGGAGAATCCGGGGGCTCCGGCGAAGGCGAACCCGGCGAAGACCACGTTTCCGGTCATGTTCGCGACGAAGACCCGGCCCAGTTCCAGATAGCTGACGGCGTCGACCAGCCCGGTGACGACGGTCAGGGCGATCATCAGCGGCGGCAGCGGTCCGTGCCGGTCGTTCATGTCCGGTACGAGGGTGGTCCATGCCTCACGCAGGACCACGGGCACAGGCATGGGCACAGGCGCGCTCCGATCGCGGGACGGTTGATCAGGATGGTCCCCTCGTGCGGTCGGCCGTGGACAGGAACCGGGCGCGTCGTCCCCGCGACGCCCGAACGGCGCAGGGACGACGGCCCGGCAGGGCGCGTGTCTACACACGTGCCCCGTTGTCGAGCGGATCCCGGCGCCCGGCCCCGGACTTCTTGCGGGGAGCGGGGGCGGGCGGCGGGGCCTTGCTGCCGCGCTCCAGGAGGAGGGCGGCGGGGACGGCTGTCATGACCGACGAGTACGTGCCCACGACGATGCCGATCAGCAGGGCGAGGGCGAAGTCCGCGAGGGAGTCGCCGCCCAGCACCGCCAGGGCGACAAGGATGAACAGGGCGCCCATACCGGTGTTGACGGTTCTGGGGACGGTCTGCAGGACGGCCCGGTTCGCCACGTCGGACAGCGGCTTTCTGCGGGCCTTCGCCCACAGCTCCCTGACCCGGTCGAAGACCACGACGGAGTCGTTGACCGAGTACCCGATGACGGTGAGGAGAGCCGCCAGGAAGATGCCGTCGACGGTGCGCCCCAGCCAGGCGAAGGCCCCGACCAGAATGACGACGTCGTGGACGAGCGCCCCGACGGAGGCGACCGCGAACGTCCAGCGGAACCTGATCGCCAGATAGCCCAGTTGGACGAGTACGGCGATGGCCAGGGCGATCAGGGCGTTGCGCCGCAGCTCGTCGCCCAGGCTGGGGCCGATGAGTTCGTCGCGGACCTTGGTGGTCTCGCCGCCTTCCTCGGCGAGGGCGGCGCGCAGCGCGTACTCGTCGTGGTTGTCGAGGTCTCCGGTCCGCACGGAGATGTCGCCGGCGCCCGCCGTGGTGACTTCGGCGTCGCCGAAACCCGCACCGGCCAGTGCGGTGCGCGCGCGCTCCACGTCCACGGGGCGGCTGGTGGAGTACTCGACGAGCCGGCCGCCGGTGAACTCGACGCCCAGGTTGACGCCGCGCACCACGATGCCCGCCACCGCGACCGCGATCAGGACCGCGGAGATCAGCAGCCAGCGCCGGGGTGAGCGCATCAGCTGCGGATCACGGCGGTTGATCCAGGTGCGGACCCGGCCCGGACTCGCGATGCCGTTGACGCCCCGGTAGTCACTGACGAACCGGGAACCGGACGCCGCCTCGGTGAGGGCGCGGGCGATGACGAGCGCGGAGAACATCGACGCGAGGACGCCGATGCCCAGGGTGACACCGAAGCCCTTGACCGGTCCCGAACCGAGGAAGAAGAGCAGGCCCGCCGCGATGAGCGTCGTCACGTTGGAGTCGGCGACGGCGCTCCAGGCGTGCCGGAACCCGGCGGTGAGCGAGGTGCGCAGCGACTTGCCCGGGCGCAGCGCGTGTTCCTCTCTGGCCCGTTCAAAGACCAGCACGTTCGCGTCGACCGCCATCCCGATGGCCAGGACGAACCCGGCGAGTCCGGGCAGGGTGAGGGTGACGCCGAGCGCGATGAGTGCGGCGTACGAGATCACCCCGTAGGCGCCGAGTGCCACGGCGGCGAGTGCGCCGAAGAGCCGGTAGACGACGGTGATGAACAGTGCCGTGGCCGCTGCACCGATGACGGCGGCTCGGGCGCTGGCGTCGATGGCGTCGGCGCCGAGCGTCGGACCGACCGTCCGCTGCTCGACGATCTCGACGGGCACGGGCAGCGCTCCGCCCTGGATCAACAGGGCGAGTTCGCGGGCCTCGCCGGCGCTGAAGGAGCCGGTGATCTGCGTGGATCCCGAGGGCAGTCCGGTGCCGCAGGCGACGGTCGGGGAGACCTGCGGCGAGGAGATCACCTTCTTGTCGAGGACGATCGCGACGCGGCGCCGTTCGTCCTGGACGGGATGGCAGGCCGCGTCGCCGGTCAGCCGGGTCCAGTCCCGGCCCGCGTCCTTGTGGAAGCCGAGGGAGACGGACCATCCCGCGCCCTGCTGGGCGTCGAACGCGGCGGATGCCTCCTTGACTCCCGCGCCCGAGATCGCCGCGGGGCCGAGCGCGAGCGTGCGGCCCTCCTCGTCGGGGAGCTGCACACCGCCGCCCGCCGGGTCGCCGGGACCCTGGACGGCGTGGAAGGTGAGCTGGGCGGTCCTGCCGATGACGTCGGCGGCCTTGCGCGGGTCCTGCACGTCCGGGAGTTCGACGATGATCCGGTCCTCGCCGGAACGGGTCAGGGTCGGTTCCGTGACGCCGAGCGAGTCGATGCGCCCCCGCAGCACCTCCAGCGTGCGGTCGGTGCTCTCCCGGTCGGCCTTCGCGGTGTCGGAGTCCTTGGCCTGCAGCACCATGCGGGTGCCGCCCTGGAGATCGAGGCCGAGTCTGGGGGACATGGTCAGCGTGATGAGCACGGACACGAGCAGCACGGCCGCAGCCAGAACTGCCCGCACCGTGGTGGCGCGGGTCATGCGTGATTCCTCCGAGGGACGGCCGCAACCGCCCCTCCCCCCATCGCCGCGAAGGGCGTCAGGACGGCGGGAGCGGCACGGCGGTGTTGGGGGTCGGGACCGGTGACCGGTCCCCGGGCCGGTGAACGGCCGCCCTCGGAGGCCCGCGCACACCGGGGAGCGCCGCACGGAAGCGCTCGGCGGCCGCGGAGAGCGGGCCGGGCGCGGAAAGGGGGACGGGGTGCGGAAGCGGGATCGCGGGCGGGAGCGGTGGCAGGGTGCCGGGACCGGGCGGCGGAAGGTGCTGCGGGGTGCGGGGCTGCTCGGCGGCGGCCCACGGCTGGGGTCCCGTCGACGGCTGCGGTCCCGCTGCCGGTCCGGGACGGTGGGCGCCCGTCGCGGCGGCCGCACCGGCGCGGCGCAGGACGTCGCGCGTGTCGCGGGCTCCCGGCGTCCGGCCGGCCGGGTGGGTGCGCACGGTGCGGTCCGTACGCGAGGAACGGTCGGTGTGGGCGGCGGACGGCGGGCTTCCGGCCGGGCCTTCGGCCGTGGCGGCCGCTCCGGCCGAGGAGCGGGCGGGCAGTCCGGTTCCGGCGGCCGTGGGTGCGCCGCCCGTGGCGGCGAGGACGGCGAGGAGCAGCGCGACGAGGAACCGCCGGGCCGCCGCCGGGCGTCCACGGGGCGCCCGGGCATCCGGCCGGCCCGCGGGAACGGGCGCGACCGAGTCGTGCCGGGAATGCGGTGCGGCGGAGAACACGTCTGCCGGGGCTCGCCCGTCATCGCCGAGGACCGCGTTCCCCGGGGGCGGCCCCGGGAGCGGGGTCACCCGGATCGGCCGGGGAGGGCCGGCGCGGCCGGGGCGTGGCGGAGCACGGAGCTGAGGATCAGCCCGGCGCCGCGCACGACCGTGGTCGCCGGGTCGTCCGTGAGCCGGAGGCGGACGCCGAGGCGGAGCGCTATGCGGCGGGTGACGTCCGGGCGCAGCGCACCGCCTCCGGCGAGCAGGGGGCCCCTGCGCAGGGCTCCGAGCAGCGCGCCGTGCCGGTCCTGGTGCCACATCCCCATGACCATGTCGACGACCGCCCGGACGACGGCGGTGGGCGCCTCGCCGGGTTCCAGGTCGCTGGTTCCCGTCTCCGCCAGGCGCGCGTCACGAACTCTTCCGTCGACGAGGAGGGTCACCTCGGTCAGCTCGGCGCCGATGTCCACGACGAGGAGCGGGCCGCCGTCCTGCGGTCCGGCGCAGGCCGCGGCGGCCCTCGCGCTGTCCACGACGATGACGCTCGACGGGCCGAGCGCGGTGAGGAGGTCCCGGGCGGCGGCGCGGTGTCCGGATCCGGCGAGAACGGGATGGCTGAGGACGATCACCGCGTCGCTGCGGTCGGCGCCCAGCGCGGTGTCGGCGATCCGGCCGAGCATCCGGCCACAGGATTCCGCGTCGATGATGCGTCCGCGCCGGACCGGACGGCCTCCGTGCCCGTAGTCACCGGCGGGGTCCGACCCGGTGTCCGCGACGACGCCCTGCCCGGGGATCCAGGCCCGTGTACGGGAACTGCCGAGGTCGAGCGCGAGCCCGCGGGTGTGACCCCGGTGCTGCGGGTGCTGCCCGTGGTGCTTGTGAACGGAGCGGCCCTGCCGCTGTCCGTCGCGCAAAGAAGGCATCGTCCCTCACCCCCGGCCCGCTCACGCGACCGTTCACACACACCCGTTGACCCGCTGATAGCGAGGCATGGCCGAACCCTCACTATGCAATAGGGAGGCAAAGAAAGCCACTCCCGCACCGAATCGAAGGACGGAGCGCTGAGGGGGGAACGCGGCCCGGGCGGCCGGGTTCCGTGCCCGCGGGCGCCCCGGGACTCCGGACATGAGGGCCGGCGCTCCGGGGCTCCGGCCGCCGGACTGCCCCACGTGTCCGGCGGCCCCGAGCCGTCACGCCTCGGACGGCAGGAATTCCTCGATCAGTCCGGCGAACTCCTCCGGTGCGGCGATCCGCACGCCCAGGTCCTCCGCCTTGGTGCGCTTGGATCCCGCCTTCTCGCCGGCGACCAGGAGCGTGGTGCGCTTGGAGACGCTGGAGGACGACTTCCCGCCGGCGCGCTCGATCAGCTCGTTCATCTGATTGCGCGAGAGCTTCTCCAGGACCCCCGTCATCGCTCCGCTGACCACCACGGTCATCCCGTCCAGCGGCCGCCCCGCCACGCTGCCGCTCGCCGCCGCCTCGTCCTCCTCGCCCGGCTCCGGCGGCGGCGTCGCGCCCGGCTCGGTCATCGAGACCCCGGCGGCGACCAGCTTCTCGATCAGCGGGGCCAGCTCCACCAGCTCCGCGACGACGCCGGCCGCCTTCTCCTTGCCGATGCCGTCGACCCGCTGGAGCGTCTCGACGTCGGCGGCTCTGATCCGGTCCATGTCGGCGAAGTAGCGCGCGATCCGCCGGGACATGGAGCGCCCGGTGCCCCGGACCCCGAGGGCGCAGAAGACCCGGGACAGCGGCTGTGCGCGCGCCGCGTCGATGGCGGCCAGGAGGTTGTCGGTGCTGGTCTCGCCCATCCGCTCCAGGGCGAGCAGCTGGTCGCGCTCCAGGGTGAACAGATCGGCGAAGTCGGCGACCAGTCCGGCGTCGACCAGCTGGACCACCCGGGTCGCCCCGAGGCCCTCGATGTCGAGCTGGTCGCGCCCCGCCGCGTACGAGATGGAGGCCACCAGACGGCAGTCGCGGCCCCGGACGCAGCGCCAGCGCTGCTCGCTGGTGTCGATCTCGGAACCGCACTGCGGACATGCCTCGGGGAAGACGACCGGCTGCTCGTCACCGGTCCGCAGATGGGCGACGGGGGCCTCGATGCGGGGAATGATGTCGCCCGCCTTGTAGACCATCACATGGTCGCCGATCCGCAGATCGCGGCGGGTGATGTCGGCCGGGTTGTGCAGGGTGGCGTAGCCGACGGTCGATCCGTCGATCTCGACCGGCTCCAGCACGGCGCGCGGCGCGATGATGCCGGTACGGCCCACGTTCCACTCGACGCCGAGCAGGCGGGTGACCTTTTCGACAGCCGGCAGCTTGTACGCGATGGCCCAGCGCGGCGCCCGGGTGCCGGAGCCCGCGTCCCGCCGGTCGGCGGCGAGGTCCGCCTTGATGACGATGCCGTCGATGCCGAAGGGCAACGAGGCGCGCAGCGAGGCGACTTCCTCGACCCGCGCCTGGACCTCCTCGACGGTGGCGACGGTACGCGGCGCGACTGCCGTGTCCGCCGCGGTGTGCACGCCGAGGCCCGCCACATGTCCGAGGGTCTCGCTGTGGGGCAGCTCGGCCAGCCTGCCGGTCAGCTCGCCGGAGTCGGGCAGCGCCAGCGCGTCGTACGCGAAGAACGTCATCTCCACCGTGTAGGGCCGGTCCTTGGCGCGCAGGGTGCCCGCCGCGCCGTTGCGCGCGTTGGCGAAGGGCGCGCCGCCGTGCTCCGTGCGGAGCGTGTTGGCCTGCTCGAACTGCCCGGCCGTCATCAGGATCTCGCCACGCATCTCGATGGTGACCGGCTCGGCGAGCTGCCGGGGCAGCCCGACGACGGTGCCGATCGCGTGCGACACGTCCTCGCCGGCGGTGCCGTCGCCACGGGTGATGAGCTGCTCCAGCCGGCCGGCGCGGTAACGGGCGGCGACCGCCAGCCCGTCGAGCTTGGGCTCGACGCTCCAGGCGGTGACCGGCCGGCCGATCCGGCGCTCCAGCGAGGCGGTCCAGGTGACGAACTGCTCGGCAGAGAAGACGTTGTCCAGGGAGAGCATCGGAACCGTGTGCGGCACGTCCCCGACCGCCGCGCCACCGGCCACCTTGCCGGTCGGCGACTCGGCCAGCACGTCCTGGGGGTGGTCCTGTTCGTATGCGGCGATGCCGCGCGCCAGCCGGTCGTACGCATCGTCGTCGAGCGCGCTCTCGCCCGTGGCGTAGTACGCGGCGGCGGCCTGCGAAGCCTCTTCGACCGCGGCGGCGTAGGCGGCGGTATCGGCGAGCACAACAGCTGAGTTCGTCATGCCCCCATCCTGCCGCCCGCCACTGACAACGCCCTGGTCATGACCTCCGTGACCCGCTCCGGGGCAGCCGCGGACCACCGTCCGCCCCCTATGCGGCGCCATCCACCGATACCTCATACGAGAGAGCGCTCTCCCGGCCATGAAGCCCCACAACTAGGTTCAGAAGGAAGGGAATTGCAGGTCCGCGCCTTCTATTGACATGCCTCGGACACGCTTCTACGTTCCTCCGAGAGAGCGCTCTCTCGCATCGCCAAGGAACCCCACTTCCCCCGAACAGGAGTGCCGTGCTCTTCTTCCCTCATCGACGCACCGGCGAAGACAGCCACCGCAGAACCCTTCCGCCCCGGCGGTACCGAACCGCGGCCCTCGTCGCCGCCGCACTCGCCCTGTCCTTCCTCCAGGCCGCCAACGGCAGCGCGTCCGCCGGGCCCGCCACGGCGGCCGCGGCCCCGACCGCTCCCCGGGCGGCCGCCGACGTCGTACGGGTCGCCGAGTTCCTCGCCGAGTGCCCGTACACGCACCGGGCCCCCGACGACCCGATCGTCTTCCCGGGTCTGCCCGGGGCCTCGCACATGCACAGCTTCTTCGGCAACGACTCGACGAACGGCAACTCCGACCTCGCCTCCCTGGAGAGGGCCAGGACCAGTTGCGCCCCCGACACGGACCTGTCGTCCTACTGGGTGCCGACGCTCTACGACGGCGACAAGGAGGTCGAACCCACCGGCACGACCTTCTACTACCTGGGCGAAGGCGTCCGGGACGACGTCATCCGGCGGATCCAGCCCTTCCCCCGCGGTCTGCGCATCGTCGCCGGGAACGCGAAGGCTACCGGCCCCGACGACAACACCATCTCGCGCTGGTCCTGCCTGCACCACGGCGAGGTCAACCCGTCCCACGACTTCGTCAACTGCCCGGCGGGCGCGATGCTGGAGTCGTATCTGGACTTCCCGCAGTGCTGGAACGGCCGGGACCTCGACTCGGCCGACCACAAGAGCCACATGGCGTACCCCGTCGGCGGCGACTGCCCGTCCACCCACCCGGTGCCGGTTCCCAAGCTCCGCCAGGTCCTGCGGTACCCCGTCAACGGTGACCCGGCCCGGTTGCGACTGGCGTCCGGCCGGGGCTACACGATGCACGGCGACTTCTTCAACGTGTGGCCCGAGGCCGAGATGGCGCAGCGCGTCCGCGACTGCATCAACGCCATCGTGAAGTGCGGTGCCGACGGCACCCCCTGACCGCCCGCCACCCACCCGACGCCCGTCCGGGGCCGCGCCCCCGGACGGGCCTTCCCCGAGGAACCCGGAGCTTTCATGATGAAGCCGGCCCGCATCACCGCGGCACTGGCCCTGCTGCTCCTCCTCGCAGGCTGCGCGGCCCCGGCGGACGCGGAGCGGCCGGCCCGGCCGGGCCCCGCCACATCCGCTCCCCCGCTCTCCGTCCCGGCCGATCCGACGGATGCCGCCTGGGTCCAGCTGATGACACCCATGAACGAACAGGCCGTCGCGCTGCTGGCGCTCGCCGGGGACAGGGCCGCAGATCCCCGCGTACGGAGTTGGGCGGCCACCCTGCGTACGGCACAGAACGGCGAACTCGCGCGGCTGCGAGCGCTGTTGTCCCGGATGGGGCTGCCGGACACCAATGTGCACGAGGGCCATGACATGCCGGGAATGGTGACGGAGCACGATCTCGGACGGGCCCGCACCGTCCGCGGCGGGGCCTTCGACCGCTTTCTCCTGGCACAGATCGGCGACCATCTGCGCCAGTCCGCCCAGGTGTCGCGCTCCGAGACGAAGGCCGGAACCCGCCCGGACGCCAGGCAGCTCGCCGCAGCGCTCGTGGCGGCCCGCCGGGCCGGACTCGACCGGCTCGCAGGCCTCTCCTCACGCGTCGGTTGAGCCCCGGCCCCCGTACGGCCACGCTCTTCACGGCCGTTTCCACGCCTCTCGAACCACCCGGTATAAAGACTGCATGACTGCCGACGTGCCCCTGCCCGCCCGTCCCGCCACGCTGGAGGACGTCGCTCTGGTGGCCGGAGTGTCGCGGGCGACGGTGTCCCGGGTGATCAACGGGGCGACGACCGTGGATCCGTCGCTGCGGCGGCTGGTCGAGGAGGCGGTGGGCGCCACCGGGTACGTGCCCAACCGCGCGGCCCGCTCGCTGGTGACCCGGCGCACCGACTCGATCGCGCTCGTCGTGTCGGAGCGGGAGCGGCGCACCGTGTCCGAGCCCTTCGTCGGCCGGATGTTCTCCGATCCGTACTTCGGGCGGGTGGTCAGCGGACTGCTGGAGGTCCTGCGGCCGGCGGGTATCCAGCTGGTGCTCATGCTGGCCGACGACCAGGAGTCCCGCGACCAGTTGCTGTCCTATCTGCGTCACGGGCACGTCGACGGGGTGGTGCTGATCTCGTCGCACGCCGAGGATCCGCTCCCTGGGCTGCTGCACGACACGCGACTGCCCGCCGTGCTCGCCGGGCAGCCCCGCAGGCCCTCGCCGATCACCTATGTCGAGGCGGACCAGCGGGCCGGCGCCCAGCTGGCGGCGGATCACCTGGCGTCGCTGGGCCGCCGGCGCATCGGCACCGTGTCGGGCCCGCAGGACATGCCGGCCGGTCAGGCACGGCTCACCGGTTTCCTGGACGCGCTCGCCGCCCACGGCATCCGGGACGTGGCAACCGCCGAGGGCGACTTCACGCATGCGGGCGGGGCGGCCGCGATGCGGCGGCTGCTCACCGGCCGGCCCGACCTGGACGGGGTGTTCATCGCGTCGGACCTGATGGCCCTGGGTGCCATTCCGGTGCTGCTGCGGGCCGGCAAGGACGTTCCGCGGGATGTCGCGCTCGTCGGCTTCGACGACAGCAGCGCGGCCCTGGCCTGCGATCCGCCGCTGACGACCGTGCGGCAGCCGGTGGAGGAGATGTCCGCGGAGATGGCCCGGCTGCTGCTGAAGCAGATAGGCAAACCGGGTGCGCCGGCACCTTCGGTGGTCTTCCATCCGACGCTGGTCCGGCGGCAGTCGGCCTGACCGGAGCCACCGGGTGCGGTCAGGCCCCCGGGCCGGTGCCCGCCGCCTTCTCCGTCCCGGGGAGGCCGTCACCGGCCTCCCGTACAGGCTCCTTCGCCCGCACCGGAACCTGCGGCCCCGATACCTCGCGCAGCCAGCGCCTCAGGACCCGGTGCACGGCCTCCGCGCCGACCAGTTCGGACGCCCGCCGGCCGTCCTCGGCGGCCGCCTCCAGCGGGTCGGTCATGGCGCGCGGCGACAGCAGGAACGGCCGTGACTGCTCACCGCCGAGCCCGCCGTGGGAGCCGATCTGTTCCTCGAAGGCGTGCACCCTGCCGGTCCCGGGGTCGTACATCGAGTTGACCATCACATCGGCGACGTGCGGGAACGTGTCGGTGCGCCGGACCGCGTCGGCGGCGCCCGGGCCGAAGGGCGCGAGCGGGCCCTGCCCGTCCTTCAGATCCGCCACGGGGATCCGCGCGCCGTCCCGTCCCAGGACCACCGATCCGTCGCGCTCGCTGCGGACGAGGAGGAAGCCGATGCCCGGGTGGTTGGCGAGGGTGCCGAGCAGCGCCGGGTGGCGGCGGTCGATCTCCTCCTGCGAGGCGCGGCCTTCGATGTCGGGAAAGGAGATCAGACCGAGGTTGCCCGAGGCCAGGACGACCGGGTCGGAGGCCTTCGTCGTCTGCTTCTCCTCTCCGTCGGCCACCGGCCGGTGCAGGGCGATACGGACCGCGTCACGCGCCTCGGAACCGCTGCGCGTGCGCTGGGCCCTACGGGGGACCGGCAGCCCGCTGCCCGCCCGCACCAGGTCCTTGAGCGTCAGCCCGTACGCGCCGGCGAAGGTCTCCCCGGGGCTCTGTCCGTGGTCGGACAGGAGCACGACGCGGTAGTCGCGCGGTGTGTGTTCGGCGACCTTGACGATCAGGGCGAGCGAGCGGTCCAGCCTGGCGAGGACCTTCTCGGCGTCCCGGCTGCGCGGGCCCGAGTGGTGGGCGACCTCGTCGTACGCGACGAGGTCGGCGTAGACGGCGGTCCGTCCCCCGAACATGTCGCCGATGACGGCCGACACCACCACGTCGCGTTCGACGACGGTCGCGAAGGCCCGGATGAAGGGGTAGAGCCCGCCGCGCTTGATCCGGGGCGACTCCTTGCGGATCCTGGCCCGGGTCGACTGGCCGATCTCGCGTCCGGCCTCGGCGACGAACGAGAGCGCGGTACGGACGGCGTTGGCGGGGTCCGAGAAGTAGGCGAAGTAGCCGGCCCGGGAGCGGCGGCCCTTGCCCCGCCGGGCGGCCATGGATAGGACGAGGGCGAGCTGGTCGGCGCCGCCGCTGAAGAGGTTGCCGCGGCTGGCGCCGTCGACGGTGAGCAGTCCGCCGTCGTGGGTGCGCGTGATGGCGCGGCGCTGGAGTTCGAGGGCGCTCGCCGGTCTGCTGGAGACCATGATGTCGCCGGTCTCCTTCTCGTACCAGCGGAAGGCGGGGACGTCGTGGTTGCTGCCGTGCAGGATGCCGAGCTGGCTGGCACCGGTCTGGCTGGACCAGTCGGTGCGCCACGGGGTGAGCCGGTGGCCGTCGGAGTCGGCCAGCCAGTGCGCGACGGTCGGCATGACGCCGTCGGCCGCGGCCTGCGCGAGGACGTCGTGGCCGACGCCGTCGAGCTGGATGAAGACGGTGCCGGGCGGTCCTTCGCCGCCCGCACCGCCCGTGCCGCTGCGGCGGCGGCGCCGTTGGGCCAGGCGCGAGAGTCTTCGGCGGTAGGCGTTGTCGTCACGGACGGCCAGTGCCGTGGAGGTCGCGGACGCGACGGCGGACATGACGGCAGCGACGACGACGGCCGTCTCCGGGGCTGCGGCGCCCCGCCCGTCCGGGATGAGCCACAGGGCGATGAGGAGCAGCGAGCCGTTGAGGAAGAAGACCAGCATGCCGAGGACGAAGGCGGGCACGATGAGCAGGGCCCGTACGAGTACCGGCCAGACCAGTGCCGAGAGCAGACCGAACGCGCCCGCGCCCCACGCCGCGGTGAACGCGGTCTTGGTCACGCTGTCGCCGTCGTCCGACTGGAGCTGGAAGTCCGGCAGAATCCCGGCGAGCCCCAGCAGAGTGATCGTCGAGACCGCCCACACCATGATCACTCGCATCAGGGCGCTTCCGGCTGTCCGCCATCGCCCGTCACCCACGCCGCTGCCACCTCACGTCCGGGCCCTGCCGTTCCGGGCCCCGCTCCAGCCTTTCACAGCGGGCGCGGCGAGCCGTGACGCGATGGCCGGTGGGCCGCGCGGGAGGTCAGCAGCCGTCGTATCCGGCGGTCGGCATGGAGAGCCTGCGGTGCACGCTGGCCTTCGTACGGGAGCTGTACCGCGGTTCGTCGAGACCGGCGATCTCCAGGCGGACGCCGCGCCGCTCGCACTCCGCGGCGAACTGCGCAACCGAGGCGACGGCGCGTGCGAGCACCCGGTCGGTGGGGGCGACGAAGAGTTCGACCTCGCCGCCCTCCACGTCGGCCCAGAGCCCGTGGTGGTCGGGGCGCAGTCCGTAGAAGCGCAGCTGCCGGGTGACGACGTAGCCCTGGTCGGCGGCCCACCGGGCGCACATGGCGTGCTGGCTGCGGGTGTCGACGAGGAACGGATCGCTGTCGAGTTCCTCCAGCGGTGTGAGGCTGGCGATGGCCGCCACGCGTACGTCCCCCATTGGCTGTCCCCCGTGCTAGGCGTTCTGCGACCCTACCGGCAGGATTCCCGTTCCAGAAGGCGCACGTCAGGGCGGGAAGGGGCGCCCGTGGGGGCCCGGGAGTGCGCCGGAGGCCGTGGCGGGCGCCGTCCGCCCCGTAGGCTCGTGGGCAGGTCCGACGAGGAGGAGGCGGCACGTGCCGGTGGAGATCACCTGGTGGGGTCATGCCACGTGCACGATCGAGGACTCCGGGGTGCGGGTCCTGACGGACCCTCTTTTCGTACGGCGCTTCGCGCATCTGCGGCGGCGGCGCGGTGAGCTGCCCGGCCCGGCGGCGGCGGTGGCCGATGTGGTGCTGATCTCGCATCTGCACTCCGACCATCTGCATCTGCCGTCCCTGGCCCGCATCGCCCCGGGCGCCCGTCTGATCGTCCCGCTGGGGGCGGTACGGGCGGTGCCGGGGCTCCGGATGCTGCGCAGGATGCGGGGGCTGCGGATCACCGAGGTGGCGGCGGGCGACGAGGTGCGCGTCGGCGCGGTGCGGGTCAGGGCCGTGCCGGCCCTGCACGACGGGCGGCGCCTCCCGGTCGGCCCGCACCGCTCCCCCGCGCTCGGCTACGTCGTCGAGGGCGGGACCCGGACGTACTTCGCCGGGGACACCGGGCTCTTCGACGCCATGGCGGACGCGGTCGGTCCGGTGGACGTGGCCCTGCTGCCGGTCGGCGGCTGGGGACCGTATCTGGGACACAGCCATCTGGACGCGACGCGGGCCGCCGAGGCGCTGGTCCGGATCGCGCCGCGGGCCGCGGTGCCGGTGCACTACGGCACGTACTGGCCGATCGGGATGGACGGGATCCGGCCGCACGAGTTCCACTCGCCGGGTGACGAGTTCGTCCGCCAGGCGGCGCTGCGGGCGCCCGGGGTGGCGGTGCACCGGCTGGAGCACGGCGAGCGGGTACGGCCGGGGGCCTGCGGGTGATACACGAGTTCCTCCGGCAGACGACACAGCTGCCCCCCGAGTCGACGCAGCAGGCCGTCGGATATCCCTCGCTGTTCCTGCTGGTGGCGCTGGGCGCCCTGGTGCCGGTGGTGCCGACGGGGGCGCTGGTGAGTTCGGCGGCCGTGGTGGCCTTCCATCAGTCGTCACCGTTCTCGATGCTGATCGTCTTCGCGGTGGCGTCGTCCGCCGCGTTCCTCGGGGACATCTGCCTGTACTGGCTGGGGCAGCGCGGGGTGCGGTCGAAGAACGGTTCCAGGTGGCTGCGGGCGATCAGCGACCGGGCGGCGCCGGAACGGCTCGCGCAGGCGCAGCGGAAGCTCGACGAGCACGGAGCGATGGTGCTGGTGCTGTCCCGGCTGGTGCCGGCGGGGCGGATCCCGGTGATGCTGGCGTGCCTGCTGGGCCGGATGCCACTGCGGCGGTTCGCCCGGGGCGACGTGCCGGCGTGTCTGGCCTGGGCGGCCACGTATCAGCTGATCGGGATCCTGGGCGGTTCGCTGTTCCCCGAGCCGTGGCAGGGCGTCGTGGCCGCGGTGGGTCTGACGCTGCTGATCAGCGGGGCGCCGGCCCTGTGGCACCGGCTGCGCGGCCGGTCCGGCCGGTGACCCGCGGGGTGCGGGTCAGCCGCTGAGGGCCCGCGGTTCGCTCGTGGTGTCGAGGATGCGCGAGCCGCCGATGGGCAGGTCCCAGAGCCGCTCGCGCGGGTGGCCGGCCCGTCGCCAGGCGGTGCGCAGCCGGGTGAGCGGTTCGAGTACGGGCTCCGCGGAGAGCAGGAAGGTCGCCCAGTGCATGGGCGCCATCGCGTGGGCGCCGAGATCCTCGTACGCCTGCACGGCCTCCTCCGGGTCGGCGTGCACATCGGCGAGCCACCAGCGCGGTTCGTAGGCCCCGATCGGCAGCAGGGCGAGGTCGATGCCGGGGTGGCGGCGGCCGATCTCGGCGAACCAGTGGCCGTAGCCGGTGTCGCCGGCGAAGTAGACCCGCTGCCCCCGGCCGGGCCCGGTGGTGTCCTCGATGACCCAGCCGCCCCACAGCGAGCGGCAGGTGTCGGTGAGGGTGCGCTTGGACCAGTGGTGCGAGGGCACGAAGTCGAAGCGGACTCCGTCCAGTTCCGCCGACTCCCACCAGTCGAGTTCGGTGACGGGGCCGAAGCCTCGGCGGCGGCACCAGCGGCCCAGTCCGGCCGGGACGAACAGCGGGGTGTGCCGGGGCAGCCGGCGCAGGGTGGGTGCGTCGAGATGGTCGTAGTGGTTGTGGCTGATGACGACGGCGTCGATCGTCGGCAGGTCGTCCCAGGGCACGCCGACGGGGGTGATGCGGGCCGGGGTGCCGAGGATGCGGCGGGACCAGACGGGGTCGGCGAGCACGGTCAGTCCGCCGGTGCGGATGATCCAGCTGGCGTGCCCGGCCCAGGTGACGCAGGTGGTTCCGGCCGGGGTGCCGGGGAGCGGCTCGGGGGCGTACGGCAGCCGGTGGATGCCGCGCAGTCCCTCGGCGTTGGGCCGGATGGAGTGTTCGCGGGCCAGCCGGGGCATGCCCGTCAGGCCGGGGAGGGGTGCGGTGAGCCGGTCGGCGAAGCTGCTGGGCCAGGTCCGCACCTCGCCGAGGGGGCGCGGGGTGACGATCTCTCCGCAGGACACCGCGCGCCCGTCTCGGGCGGGGGAGCGCTCGGTCTGTTCCGTCATCGAGGGACTCCCGTCTCACAGAGCGTCGGAGCAGCGCGTCAGCGGAGTTCGTCGAGGGCCGCCCGGAACATGCTCAGCGCTGCCGTGACGTGCGGCAATCCGAGAGGGTCCGGTGAGGTGAGGGACTCCGTCTGCTGCTGCGGTGTCGAGCCGAGCAGCGGTCCGGTGCCCAGCCGCACCCGCAGGGCTCCCAGTTCGTCGCCGAACCGGTGACCGCCGGGGGCCGGGGCCCCGAGGCGGCCCGTCAGGTACTCCTCCAGCTCCAGCGAGTCCGTGACCCCGCGGGCGGCGAGCCGGGAGCGGAGCGGGCCGAGGTCCGCGTACAGGTGACGGCCCGCCTGCGGGGGCCGGGCCAGCGCGCCGGAGGCGAGGACCGCCTGGTGGGCGGCGGAGGCGACCCGGGCCTGGAGGGCGGCGGCCCGGCGGACGCGTGCGGTGACGGCGTCCGGTTCGTGCAGCGCGTGGGCCGCGGCGGCCGCGACCGGGCCCGCGACGAGGGCGCCGAGCGCGGTGAGGATGTCGAGCGTACGGGCGTGGCGCACCGCCGAGCGCTCGGTGTCGGGGAACCGGGCGACGGCGACCGGCCAGGCCGACGGGGTCAGCGCGCCCGCAAGATCGGAGACGACCGTCACGTCGTCGGGGCACATCTCGGCGGGGCTGAGCAGCACCGTGTCGTGCGGCCGGTGCAGGGTGTCGCGCCACGTCTCGTCGCTGACGATGTGCAGCCCTTCGGCGACGGCCGCCTCGCACGCCTCGCGCACCAGTTCCGGCGAGGCGACCGTGGCGGTCGGGTCGTCGGCCACCGAGATCAGCAGCAGCCGCGGCCTGCCGCCCTCGGCGCGCACGCGCCGTACGGTCTCCAGGAGCGCGTAGGGGTCGGGCACGCCGCCGCACTCGGCGGGGGTGGGGACCTGGTAGGCGGGCCTGCCCAGCAGCCGGGCCTGCGGGATCCAGGAGGCGGGGCAGGGGCGCGGCACCAGTACGTCGCCGCCGTGCGCGGCGATCAGGGCGAGGACCAGCGGGGAGGTACCCGGCGCGGCGGCGATGTGCCCGGGGCCGCCGTGCAGTCCGCGCCGGTCCCAGTAGGCACGGGCCGCCTCACGCAGGGCGGCCGAGCCGCCTGCCGGTTCGGGTGCGCCGCGGCCGGCCGCCGCGGCGAGCACCTCGGCCAGTTCGGGCAGCACGGGCAGGCCGGGGTCCGGCGCGGGCGGTCCGTACCGTACGGGCCCGCGGTCCTCGCGGACCCCTGGCCCGCCGTCCCCCTGACGTCCGGTCCGCTCCCGGCCCATCCGGGCCTCCTTCGCCGCCGCTCGGTCACCGTGCCCGTCGACCGGGCCGTGTCCGCCCCTTTATACGAGGGAATGGGGCGGGGCGCCTGCGCTACCGCGAAGCCGTCCGGAGGGAAGGGGCACGGCCCCGGCAGGCGCGCCGGACGGCCGGAGAACCGCACCGCGACACGACGGCCCCATTGACACTCGCCCCGCCGCGTCATTACGGTCACGCCAGGATTTCGAACGAGTGCCGAAATATCGAACAAGTCGAGGGGCAACTCCCGTGCGTATCACCGGAATCAGCACACATGTGGTCGGAACACCCTGGCGCAACCTCACCTACGTGCAGGTCCATACCGACGAGGGCCTCACCGGTGTGGGCGAGACCCGGATGCTCGGCCGCACCGACGCACTCATCGGCTATCTGCGCGAGGCGGAGGCCAACCACATCTCCGGTTCGGACCCGTTCGCCGTCGAGGACCTCGTACGCCGGATGAAGTACGGCGACTACGGGCGGGCCGGCGAGATCGTCATGTCCGGCATCGCGGTCGTCGAGATGGCCTGCTGGGACATCAAGGGCAAGGCGCTCGGCGTCCCCGTCTGGCAGCTGCTCGGCGGCAAGGTCACCGACCGGGTCAAGGCGTACGCCAATGGCTGGTACACCACCGAGCGGACCCCGGAGGCCTATCACAAGGCCGCCTCGGCGGTCGTCGCACGCGGCTACCGGGCACTGAAGATCGACCCGTTCGGCACGGGCCACTTCGAGCTGGGCCAGGAGGAGACCCGGTACTCCGTGTCTCTCATCGAGGCGGTCCGCGACGCCATCGGCCCCGACACCGAACTGATGCTGGAGATGCACGGCCGCTTCAGCCCCTCGACGGCGGTGCGGATCGCCCACGAGATGGCCCCGTTCCGGCCGGCCTGGCTGGAGGAGCCGGTGCCGCCGGAGAACCTGAAGGCGCTCGCCAAGGTCGCGGGCAAGGTCGACATGCCCATCGCGACGGGCGAGCGCATCCACGACCGCGTCGAGTTCCGCGAGCTCTTCGAGTCGCAGGCCGCCGACATCATCCAGCCGGACGTCGGCCACATCGGCGGCATCCTGGAGACCCGGAAGCTCGCCGCCACGGCGGAGACCCACTACACGCTGATCGCGCCGCACAACGTGGGCGGTTCGGTCCTGACGGCGGCCAGCCTCCAGGTCGCGGGCTGCACCCCGAACTTCAAGATCCTCGAACACTTCAACGACTTCGCGGACGCCGACATCAAGAAGGTCGTACGCGGCGCCCCGCAGGTCGACCCCGCCACCGGCTGCTTCGAACTCTCCGACGCCCCCGGTCTCGGGGTCGAGCTCGACGTGGACGCGGCGGCCGAATTCCCACAGCAGCAGGCCCGGTTCGACCTGTGGGCCGACGGCTGGGAGAAGAGGCAGCCCAAGTGAGCGACGGACCCGCCCGCTCGCGGGCGATCACGGTCGACCGGCCGGGCGGGCACCGGCTGACGGAAGGACCGGTCATGGAGCCCGGCCCCGGCGAGGTCCGGGTGCGGGTGGCCGCGGCCGGGATCTGCATGAGTGACCGCGAGGTGTACGACGGCCATCGCGACCCGGGTTACGTGCGCTACCCGGTGGTCCCCGGCCACGAGTGGTCGGGGACCGTCGAGGCGGTGGGCGCGGGCGTCGATCCCGCCCTGGCCGGCCGGCGCACGGTCGCCGAGGGCTTCCGTTCCTGCGGCAGCTGCGAGCGGTGCCGCAGCGGTGAGACCTCGCTGTGCACGGCGGGCTACGACGAGACGGGCTTCACCCGGCCCGGCGCGTTCGCCGACCACGTCGTGCTGCCCGCACGCCTGCTGCACCCGCTGGCCGACGACGCCGACCTGCGGGCCGCCGCGCTCCTGGAGCCCGCGGCCGTGGTCGCGGCGGCCGTACGGGCCGGGGCGCCGGAGCCGGGTGAGCGGATCGCGGTCGTGGGCGCGGGAACGCTCGGGCTGCTCGCGGTCCAGCTGCTCGCCGCGGTGTCACCCGGTGAACTCACGGTGATCGATCCGCGGGACGAACGGGCGCGCCAGGCGCTGCGCTTCGGGGCGAGCGAGGCCCTGGCGCCCAAGGATGCCGCTGAGGTGCACGGCCGGTACGACCTGGTGGTGGAGACGGCCGGGGCAGCGACCACCGCGGCCGACGCCTGCCTGCTCGCGCGGCGCGGGGGCCGGGTCGTGCTCACGGGCATGTTCGCGCCGGGAGCCGTCGGCATCGACCCGGTGCACCTGTCACTGAGCCAGCTCACGGTGCGCAGCGTGTTCGGGGCGTCCTCCGCTTCCTGGTCCTACGCGGTACGGGCGTTCACCGCGGGGCTGCTCGATCCGGCCGCGCTGATCACGCACGAGTTCCCGCTGGAGCGGTTCGCGGAGGCCGTGGCGCTGGTCGGGGGCGGCGGCGCGGGGACGGGCAAGGTGCTGATGCGCCCCTGAGGGCTGCTGTCCCGCGATTCCCCGGCTGGACAGCCCTCACGGCCTCTCGCCCGGATCATGCCGGGTTCACGGAGCCCGGTACGCGCTCCCGGGCTCCGCCTCCGGATCACGTCCGGCTCGCGGGCCCTGCACGCGCTCCCCGGCTCGGCCTCCGGCTCACGTCCGGCTCTCGGGCCCGTCCCGCCCGTCGCTCTTCCACCCGAACCTCGTCCGACCCACCGAACACGAAAGGTCGCTCATGACCTCCGTATCCCCTGCCCCGTCCGGATCCCGCACCGGCGTCCGGCGTCCGGGCGAGCCCGCGCTCAGCGCGGTCGGGCTCGGCGCCCCCGCCGCGGCCCCGGCCGACGCGTCCCCGCACACCTTTCCCGACGGCGGCACCTGGCGGACCGAGATCCCGTCCGTGGAGGGCCCCGAAGCGCTGTCCGTCGTGCTGGAGGAGAGCGCACGGCTCGGTGTCCCCGTCCACCGGATCAGCCAGGGCAGCGGCGTCTGGATGCTCAGCGACACCGAGATCACCGACATGGTCGAGGGCTGCGCCGAACGCGGCATCGAGCTCTGCCTGTTCACGGGCCCGCGCGGCAGCTGGGACACCGGCGCCTCGTTCCGTACCGATTCGGGCGGGGCCGGGCTGCGCGCCCGTGGCCACGATGCCCTGGCCGGCTGTGTCGAGGACGCGCTGCGCGCCTGCGAACTCGGCGTGAAGTGCCTGCTGGTGGCGGACGAGGGCGTGCTGTGGACGCTGCACCGGCTGCGTGAGCAGGGCGTACTGCCCGCCGACACGACGTTCAAGGTGTCCGCTCTGGTCGGGCCGGTGAATCCCGCGTCGTTCGCCGTCTACGAGCAGCTGGGCGCCGACTCGGTGAACATCCCGTCCGACCTGACGCTCGCTCACTTCACCGAGATCCGGCGCGCGTCGGCGGCTCCGATGGACCTGTACATCGAGGCCCCGGACGACCTCGGCGGATATGTGCGGATGTACGAGGCGGCCGAGCTGATCCGGCGCGGCGCGCCGCTCTACCTCAAGTTCGGCCTGTCCAGGGCGCCCGGGATCTACCCGTACGGCGCCCATCTGCGCGATGTCGCCCTCCAGACGGCCCGCGAGCGGGTCCGGCGCGGCCGGCTGGTCCTGGATCTGCTGGCCCGGCACGGCGCCGACGGGAACATGTCGCCGCTCGGCTCCCGGCTGCCGGGCCCCCTGCGCCGCTTCCCGGCGCGGTGATCCACCGCCGGGCGGGTCCGCGATCCGAACCCGCCCGGCTTCCCCGCGGCCCCGCCCCAGCCCGGCCTCAGCCCGCGAAGGCCGTGCCGGGAAGGCCCTGGCCGGCGTCCGGCAGGACCAGCAGCGAACCCGAGAGCGGATGCGGTGCGTCGAGGCCGGTGCGGGCGGTGGAGACGTAGAGATCGCGCAGGTCCCGGCCGCCGAAGGCGCAGGCCGTGGGACGTCGCACCGGCAGTCCGACGACGCGGTCCAGCCTGCCGTCGGCCGTGTAGCGGCGCAGCGCGGCGCCGTCCCACAGGGCGACCCACACGGCCCCTTCCGCGTCCACCGTCAGACCGTCGGGGTAGCCCGCACCCTCCTCCACGGTCGCGAACGGGCGGCGGCCGGTGACCTGGTGGCCGTCCACGTCGAAGACGTCGATCCGGCGGGTCGGCGTGTCGATGTAGTACATCAGCCGGCCGTCCGGGCTCCATCCGGTGCCGTTGCTGCAGGCCACCAGGGGCAGCACCCGGGTGGCCGTGCCGTCGGGGGCGACCCGGGTGAGGCTGCCGCCGACCTGCGACTCGTCGTAGCGCATGGTGCCCGCCCAGAGCGCCCCGTCCGGCGCCACCGCGGCGTCGTTCCCGCGCCGTCCCGGTTCGACGTCGTGGACGAGCCAGCGGAAGGCGCCGTCCGCGTCGTAGAGGCCGATTCCGTCGCGCAGATTGACGACGAGGCCGCCGCCGGCCCGTGGTTTGGCCGCGCCGACGTGCTGTTCGGTGGCCATGACGGTCCGCCGGCCGTCCGCGGGGTCGTAGGTGTGGATCCGGGAGGAGAGGATGTCGACCCAGATCAGCCGTTCGCCGGCCGGGTCCCAGGTCGGACCCTCCCCGAGTGCGGCGTGTTCCCGTACGGCGACATCGAGGCGGGGGCGGCTCACTTCTCCCTCCGGTGGTGTCCGAGCCGTCCGGAGAGCGCCTCGGCACCCTCGGCGGCGAGCGCGGCCAGTTCCGCCTCGCGCTCCTCGCTCCAGCGGATCATGGGGACGGAGACGGAGAGCGCGGCGACGACCCGGCCGGACCGGTCCCGTACGGGTGCGGCGACGCAGCTGACGTCGGGGTTGGACTCCCGGTGCTCCACCGCGACGCCCCGTTCCCGTACGGCAGCGAGCGCCACCCTCAGTTCGTCCTCGTCGGTGATGCTGTCGGGGGTCATCCCCGTGAGTTCGAGTCCTTCGAGGCGGGCGTCGAGCTCCCGTTCGGGGAGGGCCGCGAGCAGCATCTTGCCGACCGACGTGCAGTGGGCGGGCAGCTTGCGTCCGGCGGCCGACACCATGCGGACCGCGTGGGTGGAGTCCACCTTGGCGATGTAGATGACATCCGTGCCCTCCAGGATCGCCACATGGACGGTCTCGCCGCAGGTCTCGGCGACCTGCCGGGCCACCTGCCGGCCCTCGGCCGCGAGGTCGAGCTGTTCGGCGTACCGGCTGCCGAGCTGGTACGTGCGGACGCCGAGCCGGTAGCGGCCGGGCTGGTCGGGGACGGTGACCAGGTACGAGCGGGCGGCGAGCGTGGTCAGCAGCTCATGGACGGTGGTGCGCGGGAGCTGGAGCTTGCGGGTCACCTCGGGCGCGGAGAGCGTACCGTCGCCGTGGAGGAAGAGTTCGAGTACGTCCAGCGCCCGGGTCACCGCGGGGACGAGTCGCCCCATGGTCGTGCACCACCCTCTCGTGTTCGACATTCCGGCCAGTGACCGGCATCACGAACACAGGCTAAGCGTCGCGGACTTGCCGGGGCAATGACGGGGTGATGTGCGGCACCCGATACCTGGATGGGCGAGGTGGTTTCGTCCCGATATATGCACTCATGACCAACGGGTGACGGCGGCGCGCGGGTACCCACCCGCATGGTTCGGGCGCGCCTGCCGGTTCGGCGGGGGCGCGCAGGGTATTCGCTGTTCCATGTCTTCACCGAGCTTCCCCTCACCTCTGCCGCGGCCCGCCGGGCTGCGGGGCGTCCTGCACCGGCGCGACCTGGCCGTCTTCCAGAACCTGGCCGCCCGGCACTGGCCGGCCGCCGGCCCCGTACTGCCGCGGCTCAGCCGCAGTGCGAACCACGGGCTGCTGTGGGTCGGCGCGGCAGCCGGTATCGCCGCGTTCGGCGGCAGCGCCCGGGCCCGCCGGGCAGCGCTGCGCGGAATCGCGTCGCTGGCGGTGGCCTCGGCCGCGATCAACACGGTCGGCAAGGGCGCGGTACGCCGCGAGCGGCCGATACTCGACGCCGTTCCGGTGATAAGGCAGCTGAAGCGCCAGCCCGTCACCACGTCCTTCCCTTCGGGGCACGCGGCCTCGGCTGCCGCGTTCGCCACCGGGGTGGCGCTGGAGTCGAAGGGGTGGGGAGCGGTCGTCGCGCCCGTCGCGCTGTCGGTGGCCGCCTCCCGCGTCTACACCGGTGTGCACTACCCGAGCGATGTGCTGGCCGGTGCCGCGCTGGGGATAGGGGCGGCGTTCGCCCTGCGCGGCGTCGTGCCGACCCGGGGCCAGCTGCCCGCACCGGGCAGGCCGCCCGCCGATGCGCCCGCCCTGCCGGACGGCCAGGACCTGGTCGTCGTCGTCAACCAGGAGTCGGGGACGGCCACGGCCACGGCGTCGCTGGTGCGGGATGCCCTGCCGAACGCGGAAGTGGTGGAGTGCCCGCCCTCGGAGCTCGCGGCGGAGCTGGAGAAGGCGGCCGGCCGCGGCCGGGCGCTGGGGGTGTGCGGGGGCGACGGCACGGTCAACCGGGCGGCGGCGGTGGCCGCCGTGCACGGGCTGCCGCTCGCCGTTTTCCCCGGCGGGACGCTGAACCACTTCGCGTACGACCTGGGCATCGAGACCGTGTCCGACGTCTGCGCGGCGCTCGGCGCGGGCAGCGCGGTCCGCGTGGACGTGGGCAGGTTCCGGCCCGGACCGGACGGGCCCGGCGGCGCCCACGGCTATTTCCTCAACGCCTTCAGCCTGGGCGTCTACCCGGAGCTGGTGCGGACCCGTGAGCGCTGGGCCCCGCGGATCGGCGGCTGGCCGGCCGGTGTCGTCGCGGCAGCCGAGGCGTTGCGCGGCCAGCGTCCACTGGAGGCCGAACTGCAGGGCCGGAGACGGCCCCTGTGGCTGCTGTTCGTCGGCAACGGCCTGTTCCAGCGGGTCGGCCCCGCGCCCGGCCGGCGGCACAACCTCGCGGACGGACTGCTGGACGTACGCGTCGTCCATGGCGGCCGGACCCCCGGGCTGAGGCTGCTGGCGGCCGCCGTCGCCGGCCCCCTGACCCGCTCCCCCATCCATGCGGCGGAGCGGCGCCGGCGCATCCGCATCTCCGGGCTGAAGCCCGGAACCCCGTACGCGTACGACGGCGAAGTGGCGCACAGCACGGGGGACCTGATGATCGACAAGCTGCCGGAGGCACTGACGGTCTACTGCCCGAGACCGGCCTGAGACCGGCCGGAGCCGGGAGGATCCCGGAAGAGCTGAAGGAACGAGGGGCGGCCGACGCCGAGTCGGCCGCCCTTTCGCGTCGGCCCGCCCCGCCACTCACGTCCATATAGCAAGATGGCCATCTCATTATTCGGCATCGGCGCGTACGGTAGCCGTATCGATCAGCACGTCGCGGCCCGTGTCTCGCGGTCCGCGCTCGAGAGAGGATGCACGGTCATGCCGAAGGAGACCGCCGTCTACACCCATGGCCACCACGAGTCGGTGCTGCGCTCGCACCGCTGGCGCACCGCCGCCAACTCCGCGGCCTACCTCATCGGCGAACTCCGGCCCGGCATGAGCGTGCTGGACGTCGGGTGCGGGCCCGGCACCATCACCGCGGACCTGGCGGCGCTGGTCGCCCCGGGCCGGGTGACCGCGGTCGACACCACCCGGGAGATCCTCGCCGAGGCGGCCGACGCCGCGTCCGGACTCGGCCTGGACAACGTCGAGTTCTCCCTGGCCGATGTGCACGCCCTGGACTTCCCCGACGACTCGTTCGACGTGGTCCACGCCCATCAGGTGCTCCAGCACGTCGGAGATCCCGTGCAGGCGCTGCGCGAGATGCGGCGGGTCTGCCGTCCCGGTGGCATCGTCGCGGCCCGCGACAGCGACTACGCGGCCATGAGCTGGTTCCCCGAGTCACCTGTGCTGGACGGCTGGCTGGAGCTGTACCGCCGCGTGGCACGGGCCAACGGCGGCGAGCCGGACGCGGGCCGCCGGCTGCTCTCCTGGGCCCGCGATGCGGGCTTCACCGACATCACCCCGACGGCCGCCTCCTGGTGCTTCGCCACCCCGGAGAGCCGGGAGTGGTGGAGCGGTCTGTGGGCGGACCGCACCATCGGCTCGGTCTACGCGAAGCTGGCGGTCGAGGGCGGCCACGCCACCGCCGAGGAGCTCACCGCGATCTCCGAGGCGTGGCGCGCCTGGGGCGAGCAGGGTGACGGCTGGTTCATGGTGCCGCACGGCGAGATCCTCTGCCGGGCCTGATCGCACGGCCCGGGGGCCCGGCCGCATACGCCGGCCCCCGGACCACCCCGCTCCCTCCACCGAATCGATCACACACCGCTGACCGGCCAACTACCCTGTTCGGCATGGAAATCCTGGGAACCACGCTGCGTATCTGCGTCGACGACCTGGAGGCCGCAGTGGCCTTCTACGAGGACCTCACGGCCAGTCCGGCGCTGCGCTTCGAACGCGGCGGGGTGTCCGTCGCCGCCATCAGCTGCTTCCTGCTGATGAGCGGCCCCGAGTCCGAGCTGGAGATCCTGCGCAAGGTGACCGCGACGATCGCGGTGAAGGACGTCGACGAGGCCCACGCCTCCCTGACCCGGGTCGGCGCGCGGGTCATCGCGGGACCGGTTCCCACCCCGGTCGGCCGCAACCTGATCGCGGTGCACCCGGACGGCTCGGTCTTCGAGTACGTCGACCGCAACCGGGTGGCGGACTGAGGCTGTCCCGCCGTCAGCCCCGCGGCCGCATCCGGTAGTTGTACGTGTCGGGCAGCGGTTCTCCGGTGAGTTCGGTGAGTTCGGCCCACACCTCGTCCAGGACCTCCGCCCCCTCACGCAGATCGGCGACCTCGAATCCGTCGTCGAACACGGCGCGGGCCGCCGCCAGGTCTCCCTCGGCGAGCAGGAGGCGCGCCTCCAGGAGCCGGAAGCGGCCCCGGAGACGGATGGCCGGGAGCAGACCGGACCAGACCGCGCGGGCACCGGCGGTACGGCCCGCGGCCAGCAGGGCTTCGATCGCCTCCCGGCCGAGGGCCGCCGTGGCCGCCGTCCACGCCTCGCCGTCGTCGCGCCGCTCCGCGCACAGGTCGTCGAACGCCTCGGCGTAGTGGTCGGCCGCCCTGTCCCGCTGACCGCTCTCGTGGGCGGCGACGGCGAGACAGCGCAGCAGGGGCCAGCGGGACGGGGCGAGGGCCAGCCCGCGCTCCCAGCTGCGAACCGCCTGGGCCCGGTCGTCGGCATGCCACTGGGCGACGCCGAGGTGGTACTCGGTGAGCGGTTCGGCGGAGGCCGTCTCCAGCATGTCCCGCCAGTGCGGGGAGACGAGGCTGGGCCCGGGCGGTGCGACGTGGCCCGGTTCGGGGAAGGCGCCCTGTTCCAGGAGCTGGAGCCAGGGTTCCTGCTGTTCGCCGAGCGTGGACGGCGCGAACGGGGTGCCGGGCAGCTCGTATCCGGCGCGGCGTACTTCGAGGGCGCCCCAGCCCGAGCCGGTGGCGAGGATCTCACCCGGCTCCGTGTCGGCGCAGCGCCGCCATGCCTCGTACGCGGCGTCCACGTCGGCGCGCGGCAGTGCCGCGGCGAGCCGCTGCTCGGCCTCCGCCCGGGCCGCGGCCCAGTCGGCGCCGTGCACGGCGCCGGGGTCGGCTTCGAGCGGCCCGTACGACTCCAGCCAGCTGAACTCGCCGCCGGGCTCCAGCGGCACGTGCTCCAGCTGGGTACGGGCCAGCCCGGCCTGGATCTCCGCGTAGCCGGTGGTACCGGGTTCGGTGAGCCACTCCTGCCAGCGGCGGCCACCGGGCCCGCTGCCCCAGAGGAACAGCTTGCGGCCGCGCAACAGGTCGGTGGAGGTCTGCACGAGGCCGCGGCCGTGCTCGTCCAGGGAGGCGATCCAGCGGCGGGCGCCGTCGGGCACCTCGTAGAAGTAGTCCGCCGGAAAGTCGCCGCGCAGCGGGTACGTCCGGTCGACGCCACCGGTCTCGGGCATCGGGACCCGGGTCAGCGTCCGTTCGTACCCGAAGTGCCAGGCCTCGTCGGCGGGCGCCAGCACCCGGGTGCGTTCGCCCTCCGGGACGGCGATGTTGGACCACCAGTACACGGGGGCGGGGTGTTCGTGCGGGTTGCGTATCCGCACGCCGACGTGGAGGAAGTCGGAGTCCTCCGGCAGCCACAGATCGACCTGGAACGGCAGGTCGCGCAGCCGCTCCCACTCCCAGAGCCGGACCATCTCACCGCCGTCCGGCGCCGGGACCCGGGCGGCGTGCACCGGGGCGCAGGACAGGGTGGTGTGACCCGTCGCGCCGATGTTCCACTCGATGCCGCCGGAGAACCAGGCCCCGTTGAGCGCGAAGTCGGCGGGCTGCAGCACGGGGTTGGCGTAGACGAGGTCCCGGCCGGACGGCTTGTGGACGAGGGAGTGGATGCGCCCGCCGAGTCCGGGAAGCACGGTGGCCCGCAGCCGGTCGTTCTCGATGACGATCGCGTCGAGGTCCGTGGGGGTGCGCTCGCGCCCGTATCCGTCGAGGATCCGCACGGGAAGGACGGTGGCGAGGGGTTCGTGGCCGATCTGGCGTGCCATGTCCCGGGGCAGCCCCGCCCGGTCCCGGTCGTCGACGACATGCATCTCGTCCAGGGGCCGCAGCGCGGGCAGCGGATTCTCCGGCCCCGTCGCCGCTGCGGGCAGGGTCAGTACGGTGCGTCGTACGGTGGTGGCCACGGCAACCTCGCTCCCTCGCGCGGGCCGCCGCAGGTCCGGGCGCCCCCGATGACCATGGAACACGCTCGGCGCCGCCCGGACCAGGGGATCAGCCGTCAGACTTCGGCAAAAGCCGCGACCACCAGGTCGGTGAGCAGCGCGCCGGCCGTGCCGTCCGGGTCGAGATCGGGGTCGTAGACCGTCACGTTGAGGCCGGCGCAGCGGGGCGAGGCGACCAGTGTCCGCAGCAGAGGCCCGAGTTCGCCGGGCAGCAGTCCGCCGTCGTCCGGGCTGTCGACGGCGGGCATGACCGAGGGGTCGAGCACGTCGGCGTCCAGATGGACCCAGTACCCGCCGAGCGCCGGGCTCTCCAGGCTCCGCACGATCTCGCCCGCCAGTGCGGCGGCGCCCTGCTCACGGATCTCTCCGACGGTCGCCACCGGGATCTTCAGCTCGGCGAGCTCGGCGCGGTCCTCGTCGTAGTCGCGGATGCCGAGGACCCGCACGTCCTCGTCCCGGAGGTACGGCTTCAGCCCTTCCAGTGCGGCGAGGTCGTCCTGCCCCCGCCCGGTGGCGATGGCCAGCTCCTCGCCGGCCGCGGCGCCGACCCCGTCGCCGTTGCCCGTGTGCCGGAAGTCGGCGGACCCGTCGACCGACACCAGTCCGTAGCGCCCGATCCGGCGCAGGGCGAGCGAGGCGCCCAGCTGGATGGAGCAGTCCCCGCCCAGGACGAGGGGGAAGTCCCCGGCGCGCACATGGTGCTCGACGCGGTCGGCGAGGGTGCGGGTGTACCGGGCGATCGCGGCGGCGTTGAAGACCCCGTCGCCCTCCTGCCACGTACCGCGGTCGTAGCGGGGCGGTACGACGACCCCGCCCTCGGCCGCGCCGAGCCGTTGCACGATCCGCTGCTCACGCAGGGCTCCGGCGAGCTTGTAGCAGCCCGGGACGGTGCCGGGGGCGGGGGGCCGGAGCCCCAGGTTGGAGGGTGCGTCGAGCACCACGATATTCCGCATGCGCCCCATCCTCCGCGCCGTAGGCTGGCACCTCAATCGGTTTGCGGAATGCGACAGGAACGGCGGAACACAATGGTCACGCAGCACACGTACCGGGTGATCGTGCGCGGCACGTGGGAAGGGCTGACGGACGAGGCCCGCGAGCGGCTGCTGGCCGAGGTGGAGCAGCACGGCCTGGCCGGGATGCAGTTCAGCGAGGAGGGATCGCTGACCTACGACCGTGTGCTCAAGCACTTCAGCTTCCGGTACGTGGTGGTGTCGGACGCCGAGGACGGCGAGGAGATGGCCGCCGCGATCGCCGAGGACCGCGCGGAGACGGCGCTGCGGAAGGCCGGTCACGGGCACGGCGAACTGCGCTCCACCGCGACGGACATGGACACCATGAAGATCAACTTCAAGGGGCGGCGGGGGTAGGGGGTGGAGTGGCGGCCGGGGCAACTACAGCCACAGGGGCTCTGACCAGGCAGTTTTCCCCTTTCGGCTCTGTCATGGGCTTTCTGGTTCAGCCACCGGATCATCCCTCGAAAGTGCACCGTCCGTGACGTCATCCACCGCTTCAACCAGATTGGGCTGTCCTGCCTGGACCCTCAATGGGCGGGAGGCCGCCCCCGCCTGCTCAGCGATGACGAAGAGGATTTCGTCATCCAGACGGCCACCACCCGCCCCACCAAGCCCGGCAGGCCCTTCACCCGCTGGTAGATCCGCAAGCTCGCCGACCATCTGCGGCGCAACGCCGTCCGTCCGATACACATCGACCGCGAGGCGCTGCGCTGCCTGCTCGCGCGCAACGGCGTGACGTTCCAGCGGACCGAGACATGGAAGGAATCCAACGACCAGGGCTTTGACACGGATCTGGACCGGATCGAGTACGCGTCGACGAGCGCCCCGACCGCACCTTCGCCTTCGGCGAGTTCGGGCCGCTCGGCATGCGCCCGACCGGCGGATCCTGCTGGGCCGAAGAGTGCAGGCCCGACCGGCTGTCGGCGACCTGCCACCGCACCCACGGGGTCACCTATCCTCCGCGGCTGTTACTCAGTCGGGGACGACGCGCTCTGGGGCATCAACCGGCACCGCAAGGGCATCGATCCGACCTGGCCCGCACTCAAGACCATCCGGTCAGCACGCCCCGACGGCGCCCCGATCCACGTGGTCCTGGACAACCCCTCCGCCCACAAGAACGCGCGCATCCTGCGCTGCGCAGCCCAGAACAAGGTCGAGCTGTGCTTCACCCCGACGAACGCGTCCTGGGCGAATCCGATCGAGGCGCACTTCGGGCCACTGCGACAGTTCACCCTCGCCAACTCCCATCACCCAACCACACTGTCCAGAAACGGGAGTTGCGCCGGCAACTGCGCTGGCGCAACCAGAATGCCAGGAACCCCGACGTCTTGGCCGCACAACGACGCGAACGCGCCCGCGTCCGCGTCCGCGTCCGCGGCGAGAAGGGCATCCGCTGAGGCGGAACGTCTCCTCGCCGCCCCAGCTCGCCAGTCGTCGTCTCACACCGTCTTGATGCCGCCACCCTCAACGAAGTAATCAGCACCGGTCACGCTTGCCGCGCGGTCCGAGACGAGAAACGCGACGACGGCCGCGACCTCGTCGGCCTCGACCATGCGGCCAGTGGTCATACCCATCGCCGCGGGCACCCCGGCCACGAAGTCGCGGTGCCCGACACCGTTCACCTCCGCGAGGCGGGCACCGAAGCCGTCGGCGTCCTCCCACATGCCGGTACGCGTCGGACCGGGAGAAACGGTGTTCACACGCACACCTCGAGGGCCGAACTCCTCGGACAGCGCCTTACCGAACGCGTTCAGACCCGCCTTCGCGACGCCGTACTCGATCGGACCCGTGCCCGGCAGGCGGGCACTCATCGACGAGATGTTCACCACCGAACCACGGCGCTCCAGGAGGCTCGGCAGCAGCAGACGGGTGACCCGGACCGTCCCGAACAGGTTGACCTCGAAGCTCTGCGCCCACAGGGCGTCGTCGCTCGCGAGGAACCCGTTCAGGGTAAACGTGTCACCGCCGCCCAGATTGTTGACCAGGATGTCCACGCCGCCGAGTTCCACGAGCGCCTGAGCCCTCAACTCCTCGGCACCTTCCGGCGTGCTCAGGTCGACCGCGACCGGGTGGGCGCCGGCTCCCTTCAGCTCGGCCGTGATCGTGCGGGCCGCACCCACCACGCGGACCCCCTCGGCGACGAGGTGCCGTGTGATCGCGAGGCCCACGCCTCGGCTGGCCCCGGTGACGACCGCGGTCTTTCCAACGAGATCGAGCTCCATGTCAGACTCCTTGAACATATTTGAACTACAGGTACAAAATTAGGCTACAAAAAAGGAGGCCGGCGCCGACCTGTAGTGCCGGACTACAGCGAATCCATCGCCGCGTTCACGACCCGCCTCAACTGCGTGGCATCATCTGCGGTCTTCGCCAGCACTCGCATGCCGATCACTGTCGCGAGCAACCAGGCAGCCACCGCCGCCGCGTCGCGGCCACCGGCGATCTCGCCGGCCCGCTGACCTTCCTCAACGGTCGCCCGGAACGCTCTCTCCGTGCGCGCGAACATCTTGCGCACCGTGTCCGCCGTCCCGGCGTCCGAGGTGGCCAACTCCGCGGCGGTGTTGACCGCCATGCAGCCACGCCGATCCGGGTCACCCAGATCGAGCTCGACGAGCGCCTCCAGCGCACCCCGCAGCCGATCCTTCGCGGAACCGGGGTGATCGAGCAGCGCCTCCAGCCACGCGGCCTGTGAATCGCGGTAGCGCATAAGCGCCCGCTCGAACAAGGCGTGCTTACTGCCGAAGGCGTTGTACAGGCTGCCCTTGCCGATGCCAATCTCATCCACGAGGTCCTGCGGCGTCGTCGCCGCGTACCCCTTACGCCAGAACACGCCCATCGCGCGCTCCACCGCCACGTCCGGATCGAACTGCTTCGGCCTGCCCATGGCGCCACCGTAACACCATTTTTGACCTTGAGGTCAAAAGAAATGGACGATGCTGCTGTCGCGGATCCAGGCGGCCGAGGACACGGCGGGCCAGATCGACTGGGACGTCTCGGTGGACTCGACAGCTGTGCGGGTCCACCAGCACGCCGCCGGCGCGGAAGGTGCCAGCGGTCGCGAAGACATGTTTCACGTGCTGCGTCACACCTACGCCAGCGTCCAGTTGGAGGCCGGCGAATCCATCGCGAGCGTGGCCCAGTGGCTGGGCCACTCATCTGCAAAAATCACACTCGACACCTACGCACACTTCATGCCCGGAGCAGGGCTGCGAGGCGTTGCGGCCATGGACTCCTGGCTCAGCCGATAAGTCCCTCAGAAGTCCCTAGCGCTCCCCCGCAGACCTGATCTGCTCGCATAACGGCAGGTCAAAGCCATCGTTGCCCGTCGCCGCCTGCTGTAGATCAACTTCAAGAGGCGGCGGGGGCAGGGAGTGGGCCCCGGTCAAGGTGTGGACATCAGCTCCGAGGCCTTCTGAGCGCCTCCGGCAGCGGCCCCTGGTGCGGAGGCGCCTGCGGCCTGAGCGGCCTGCCGCTGTTCCGACAACGGCGGGTGGCTGTGCAGCCGTGTCAGTGGGTTCCTCTGCGGTGCGCGGGACGCGATCCTCGACCACCCCGGAGACGCGGTCCGCGTAGCGGTTCCGGGCCGGGCCAGGCATCGCCATCGCGGCGGCCGGGCAGTCGGTCCTGAGTCTCTCGACGGTGTACGCGGCGCGGTCCGTCGCGATCGGACTCGTCATGCTGCCGCGCTGCTTGGCTGTGTCAGGTGATGCCCCAGCCGTCGTCGGGCTTGCCGTTGGCATGGGTGAGCGCGGCCTCGTGAAAGGTCTTGAGCCGGGCGGTTTCCGCAAGAGGTCGCCAGACGAAGCCCCATTCGTAGGGCGGCGCGTCGCTGATCGGGATGTAGGCCACGTCGGGGCGGGCGTAATAGGCAGCGGCGTGGGCCGGGACAGGGTAGATGCCCTGCCCCGCGCCGACGAGGGCGATGAGCTCCTGAATGGTTTCGACGCTCTCGCCGCGTTCGACGGGACGGCCGTTGGGAGTGCGTGCCGGTACGTGGTGATCGTCCCAGTAGGCGGGGACACAGCGGGGCGAGCGCAGCACGGTGTCGCGGGCGAGGTCGTCGAGGCGTACGGAAGTGCGGCGGGCGAAGGGATGGCGGGCCGAGACGGCGAGTGCGTGCGGCTCGCGGATGAGCACCGGCCCAGCAGTCAGGTCAGGCTCCTCGACGGGCCGGGAGCACAGGAGGATGTCGATTTCGCCGCTGCGCAGCGGTGTGTGGGCCTCACTGAACTGCACCTCGCGGATGCGGACCTCGATGTCGGGGTGCCGACGCTGCATCGACTGCGCCACGGCGAGGATGAACGGGCCTCCCGGAGCTCCGACGAACCCTGCCCGCAGCATGCCTCCGACGGTGCGGCCGGCGGTCTCGGCGCGTCTTACGCCTTCGAGGATCCGGTCGTAGCCGGGGCGGATGTCGTCGTACAGGCGCTGTCCCACCGGGGTGAGCGCGACCCGGCGGCTGGTCCGTTCGAACAGCATCACGCCGAGGCGACGTTCCAGTTGCTTGACGGTCTGGCTGACCCGGGCAGTGGAGATGCGCAGCCGTTCGGCAGTGCGCCCGAAGTGCAGTTCCTCAGCAACGGTCAGGAAGATCTCGATGTCGCGACGCTCCATGTCACGCCCCCCTCGCGGCGACGCCCCGCCGCGTTCGTCAACGCTCAGCTTAACGAACTTGCCTGGATCGGGAGTTGGTCAGGGCTCGGCGCGGCCCGAGGCTGGAGGCACGGATCGACGCACCGATCGCAGCGAAGAGACCGAAGGAGTCCCACCGTGCGACATCACGCACCCATGCTGGTTCTGGGCGGCACCGGCAGGACCGGCCGCCGGGTGGTCCAGCGACTCGCAGCACTGCACCTGCCCGTACGGATCGGGTCCCGCTCGAGCGGGTTGCCGTTCGACTGGCAGCAGCCCACCACCTGGCAGCGGGTGCTGGCCGACGTCCGTGCGGCGTACATCGCCTACCAGCCCGACATCGCCGCCCCGGGCGCCGCGGAGGAGGTCGGTCGCTTCGCCCGCCTCGCAGTGGCGTCGGGGGTACGGCGGCTCGTGCTGCTCTCCCGCCGCGGTGAGCCCGAAGCAGAACGTGCGGAGGAGGCCCTGAGACAGTCCGGCGCGGAGTGTGCGGTGGTGCGCTCGGCCCGGTTTCACCAGAACTTCAGCGATGGCCCCCTCCGGGACGCGGTGCTCGCCGGTCGGATCGTACTTCCGGCCGATCATTTTCCCGAGCCGTTCGTCGACGCGGACGACGTCGCCGACATCGCGGCTGCCGCCCTCACCCGGGACGGTCACATCGGGCAGCTGTACGAGGTGACCGGGCCCGAACTGCTGACGCTCGCCGACGTCGCCGCCCGGCTCAGCGAGGCGACCGGGCGTCGCATTGACCACGAGTCCCTCACCGCCCAGCGAGCCACCCCGGCACTCGCCCGGGCGCCCGAGGACATCACCGGCCTGCCCGCATTCCCGCCCACCGCGGCCCTCGACGATCGCAACGCCCACCTCACGGACGGCGTCCGACGCGTCCTGGGACGCCCCCCGCGCGGCTTCGCCGACTACGCCCGCCGCGCCGCCGCTGCCGACATCTGGAACGAGAGGCGACACGCATGAAGAACCTCCAGCAGTTCACCCTGATACTGACCACCCTCGCCACCGGCTTGATGGCCGGCCTGTTCGCGGCCTTCGCCTACTCCGTCATGCCAGGTCTGGCGCGCTCCTCCGACCGCACCTTTGTCGAGGCGATGCAGAACATCAACAAGGCGATCCTCAACCCCTTCTTCATGCTTCCCTTCATGGCCGCGATCCCACTTCTCGGACTTGCAGTGGTCCTGGCCTGGCGCGGCCACGGCCGGGCCGCGCTGCCGTGGCTGATTGCCGCGCTGGTGCTCTACCTCCTCGCCTTCATGGTCACCAGCGGCCTCAACGTCCCCCTCAACGACCAACTCGCCAAGGCCGGCAGCCCCGACCGCATCAAGGACCCTGCGGCCGTACGCGAGAACTTCGAGAGCACCTGGGCCGCCTGGAACGTCGTCCGCGCCCTGCTCCACACCGCCGCCTTCGGCTGCCTGCTGTGGGCGCTGATCCTCTCCGGCGCAGACCGGACGCAGGAGACCGCAGCCAGCGCCTCCCCGACCCGACGAGCGCTCGCCGCGGAGTACCGCAGCAGCAGCACGTACCTCGGCCCCGGATGGGGCACGGAGAGCCGCACGGCGCAGCCGGGGCCGATGCCGCAGAAGCCGCAAGCTCGTTGGGCCGGCGAACGGCGCGGGTAGGCCGTCCGCACCGCCGTGGGCGACAGCAGCGCCGCGCACGCCGCGTCGTCATCCCGGTCGCTTCTGCGATCAGCAGGACCCGGCCCCGCGGCAACGTAAAGGCCCGACGACCGTACCGCCATGGCGTCGGCCGACAGCAGACGGTGGCCGTCTCGGACAGCCCCGTTCAGCGGGCCCGGCCAAGGCTGACCGGCAACGCGGTCAGCCCACGGAGCAGGGTGCTGGTCCGCCAGGTCAGGTCCGCCGGGTCGGCGGCGAAGGCCATCGGCCGGTGCTGTTCCAGGAGCAGCCGCAGGGCGACCACGGCCTCCGCCCGCGCCAGCGGGGCACCCAGACAGTGGTGCAGCCCATGACCGAAGGCGGCGTGGCCCGAGGTGCGGCGCGTGAGGTCGAAGCGGTCGGGGTCCGGGAAATGGAGCGGGTCCCGGGAGGCGGCGGCGAGGGAGACCTGGACCGCGTCGCCGGCGTGGATGCGGGTGCCGGCGAGGTCCAGGGGCTCGGCCGCGAAACGGAAGGCGGTCGCGTGGACGGGAGAGTGGTAGCGGAGCGACTCTTCCACGGCGGCGGATGCCAGACTCGCATCAGCGCGCAGCAGGGCCAGTTGCCCGGGGTCGGCGAGCAGGGCGTGCAGAGTCCCCGAGATCAGGTTGACCGTTGTCTCGTGGCCCGCGACCAGGAGCAGGAAGGCCATGCCGAGGAGTTCCTCGATGGTGAGGCCGGATGAGTCGGCTGCGAGGTCGCTGAGCAGGGTGCCGTCCGGGTCGGCGGCCTTCCGGGCGGTCAGTTCCGTGAGGTAGCCGCTCAGCTCGGCGGCCGCAGCGGCCGCCGCGGGCGGCGAGGTGGGCATGACCAGCTCGTTCGACCAGTCGTGGAAGGCGGAGCGGTCCGTCGCCGGCACGCCCAGCATGTCGCAGATCACGGTGACGGGCAGCGGCAGAGCGTACCCGCGCACCAGGTCGGCGGTCCCCTGCTCGGGCAGTGCGGCCAGCAGGTCCGCCGCGACCGCTTCGATCCCGGGCCGCAGGGCGGCGATCCGTCGTGGTGTGAAGTGCTCCGTCACCAGCCCGCGCAGGCGGGTGTGGAGCGGCGGGTCGCTCTGGAGCATGTTGCGGCCGAGGGCGTGGCCGCCGTCGGTCTGCCAGGACGAGGAGTGCTGTATGTCGTTGCGCAGCCGCGGGTCGGTCAGGGCGGCCCTGGCCGCGTCCCGCGTCACGACCAGCCAGCACTCCCCGCTGCCCGGAACGGTTATGCGGTGCACGGGTCCATTGACCCGCAGGGCTGCGTAGACGGGATACGGGTCCATGGCCAGGTCGTGGCCTTCGGGGGCCAGTTCTTCCAGGGTGGGCGCCTGCACGCTGTGGCCTTTCGGTGGGAGACGGATGCGGGGTTCAGCCGTGCCATACGCCGGCCACGCCGGCTGCCAGTGCCTCGGCCCTGGCGTATCCGGCGCGGGCGGCGGCGGGAACGCGGGCGTTCGCCGTCATGTCACGGCCCATGGCCCGACGGTCGGTGCGGTCGGGGTGCAGCAGGCAGACGCGGGTTCCCTCCGCGGCCAGCTCGGCTGCCTGTCGCTGGGCGCCGGGGTGTGGGCCGACGGCGTCCGGTATCGGCACGACGGCCAGTACCCGGTCATATCCGCGGGCCATGTGGATGTTGGCGGTGGACCGGCTGCCGCCGTCGATCCAGTGCCGGCCGTTGAGCGTGACGGGCGGCCAGACCAGGGGCACCGCGCAGCTCGCGGCGACCGCGTCGACGAGACCGGCCTCCGTGTCCGCGTCGAAAGTTCCCACCTCGCCGCTCACCGCGTCGACAGCGGCGATCCGCAGACCTCGCGCGGGCCAGTCCGTCGCCCCGCACAGCAGGGTCCGTACGGCGTCGAGCATCTCGGGCGCCGGTCCGGTGCGCGCCGCCAGCGCGGCACGGCCGAGGCGCCGCACGGAGCGCTCGGGGTCGCGGGAACCAAGGGCCGCCCAGAGGAAGCGGAGCGTCTGGGCCGCGGTGACGTGGAGATCGATGCGGTCCTCTCCGGCGAGCAGGCGTTCGTACAGCTCGCGGGGCGGCTGACCGCAGGCCAGCCGGGAGCCGAGGATCGCGCCCGCCGAGGTACCGATGACCACATCGGCCCGGCCGAGGTCGATGCCCGCGTCCGCCAGGCCGGCGACCACCCCCGTCAGCCATGCACCGCCGACCGGCCCTCCCCCGCCGAGTACGAGTGCGGTTCCGCTGCTGCTTCCGCTCATACCGAGCCCTCCCGAACGCACGAATGAACACGACGTGGGTAGTGGCCCCTTCCCCCGCAGGGCCACCACTCACGCGAAATGGGGAGTAGTCCCCACTTCGAGGTCGGACGATACCATCAGTACCGGGGAAGACTCCCCGCTTCTCTCGGAGGATGACGATGACCGTCGACGCAGACGATCCAACAGCCCCCCGGCGACGCGACGCGCGCCGCAATCGCCGGCTGTTGGTCGAGGCGGGCCACGAGGTGTTCACCGAGCAGGGGCTACAGGCACCGCTCGACGTGATCGCCCGCCGGGCGGGTGTGGGCAACGCGACGCTCTACCGGCACTTCCCCACCCGCGCCGCCCTCGTCGACACGGTCTTCCGCGACCAGCTGGCAGGTACGACGGAGGCGGGCGAACGGGCCAGGGCGGCCACGGATGCCTGGACAGGCCTGAACGACTATCTCCGGGCCGTCTTCTCCACGCTCGCCGCCGACCGCGGCACCAACGACCTCATGACCACGCACACCGAAGGCACGGGGGCACTGGACGCCGTGCACACGCACAACCGGGAAACGATGCGGCTCCTCCTGGAACGCGGGCGGACGCAGGGGACGATCCGCGCGGACGTCACCACCGAGGACGTCCTGTTCGCACTGGCCGCCCTGGGCCGCGCCGTACCGGCCCTGACGACCGCAACCACCCCGGACGCCTGGCACCGCCCCCTCGCCCTGCTCCTGGACAGCCTGCGCCCGGCCCCCGCGCCACTTCCGGAGCCGCCCCTCACCCCTGCCCAACTCGGCGACACACTGGCACAGTTGGGCCCACACCGGGCGCCCGAACGGAGCGTGAAGGGCCAGTAGACGACCACGTGTGCGGCTCCATGAGGGCCTCCACGAGGGCGCCCTCCTCAACCGCATTTCCGCCCGGGCCTGTTCTCGGGAGCGCTGAAGCGCACGATGGTCCGGCCCGGCCCGAGCTCATGATCCCCGCGCTCATACCGGTCGTCGCGTCGGCGCGTCGTACGACGGCGGGTCATGCCCCCTTGCGGAGGGTACGGGTGACTTCCAGGCCTTCGACGGCGGTGAGCCGCTCCTCGCAGGGGATGCCCAGGGCCGTCGCCAGGTCCCGGCCGTGCAGGTCGACGACCGCTTCGACGAGCTCGGCGAACTCGTGCACCGCCAGCCGGCCCTGCCGCCAGGCTCCGGTCCAGGTGACGGCCGCGATCAGGGCGGCGGGCCACCAGCACAGCGCGGGAAGTACGTACAGCAGCCCCCAGGCGGCACGGCGTGCCGCGCCGGTGAGCGCGGTCCGGGCAGCCCGTATCTCGCCGTGTGCGGTGTCCGGGAGCAGGAGCCAGAGCCTGGGCCAGGCCGAGGCGAGGTCGAGGGCGTAGGACCGGTGGACCCGGGCGTCCGCCGCCAGCAGCCGGTCGCCCATCCAGGTGGGACGGGCCGGGCGGGTGAGGGCGATGAGGTTGCGGGCCTCGCCCAGTTCGACGGTGGTCAAGGCCGTCGAACGCTCCGCCGTGCCGTCGAGGTCCGGGGAACCGCCAAAGGCGTCCGGGGCGAAGGATTCGCGGGTTTCCGCGGCGGCGCGCAGGGCCCTCTCCCTCAGCGCCTGCCGGTAGCGCGCGTCGGCTGCGCTCCACCTCCGTGCGCGACGCCGGGTCAGGGCGCGGGCGGCCGGCCGCAGCGGCCGCGGCCAGTCGCCGAGCCACAGCCTCTCGACGCCGCCACCGAGCGCCCCGGCCAGCCTGCTGACCCCGGCGGAGGCCACGAGGACGAGTGCGGCGACCAGGAACACCGTTCCCGGGGAATGTGTGGCGGGGCTACCTGCCATGGCGTCGATACGCTCGGTCAACAGGCCGTGGCCGAAGGGGTTCCGGTGACCGAGGACCGATCCGGCCGCGGCCACGGCGAGGTAGAGGAGACCGGGCAGCACGAGCAGCGACAGCCAGGTGTCGGCGAGCTTGCCGCCGAGCGTGGCCAGGAACGCGGTCATCGCTCACCACCTCACCAGGCGCAGAGGAAGGGCGAACAGCTCGCACCTGCCGGCGCCTTCGAGCACCACGCGGTCGCACCGGCCCTCCGGGCACACGTGCGCTTCCTCCAGGGGATGCCCGGGCCCCAGGTAGGGAAGAGCGACCCCGCCGGGTGCGCGCAGTTGGCCGAGGCCCCGGGCGATGCCGCACTGGCGGAGCAACTCGTCCACATCCGCAGCGAGTTGTTCCGCATCGCCGCCTGCACGGAGTTCGGTCAGAATCGCCTCAAGCGCCGGCAGCCGTCCACGACGGGCCACGACCTCCTGTACGCCCGCGAAATGGTGGCAGAGTTTGGCGAGTTGGGCTGATTCCGGACCCGTCATCCTGTTTCCCCTCCCGATGTCCGCCTCGCCTCGTACGGTAACTCCTGTGACCGGCACGGGGCGTGACGATCTGGTACGGGCCCTTGGCGCCCGGGTGCTGCTGTACCGGTCCTGCCTGGATCAGGACGCGGTTCTCTCCCCTCAGGCATTGGCCGAGGTTCAGGCGTTGATGCGACTGGTGGCCGACCCCTCGACCGATCCGGAGGCGGTCCGGGCCATAGCGGACCTGCATCTCTGCCGGAGCCTGGTGCTGGGCGCGGAACGCGGCCGGGAGGACGCCGTCGTCGCCGCGGCCCTGGCCCGGTACCTCGGCCCCGGCGGACCGCCGGACGCCGCGGCCGAGGCGGCGGACCGGCGTGTCGCCCTCCTTCATGAGCAGGCCGGTGACCGGGTCGCGGCGGCCGAACGTCACCGGGATCCCGCGCTGTTGGAGCAGGCCCTCGACGCGGCCAGGGCCGCGGTCGACAACACCCCCGTGCAGGCAGGACCGATCAGGGCGTCCGCGCTGGCTCTGTGGGCACTGGCCCTGCGGCTCCGGTACGAGCGCGAGGGCGATCCGCAGGACCTCGACACGGCCATCGGCGCCTTGCGCGAGGCCGCGACGGCAGCGGGCAGCCGGCACCCCGACCGCGCGGGGATCCTCAGCAGGCTCGCGGCGTCACTGCGAGAGCGCCATGAGCGTACGGGGGGTCTTGAGGACCTCCTGGAAGGGGTGCGGACGGCCCGCGCGGCCGTCGAAGCGGGCGGCCCGGCCGACCGCGGGGGCAGGCTGCACAACCTCGGTCTCGCACTCCGGCTGCGCCATGAACGGACCGGGGAGCCGGCGGACCTGGAGGAGGCCGTCTCCGTACACCGCGAGGCCGTCGCCCTCACACCACCCGGTCACCGCGACCACTCCCTGCTCCAGCAGGGCCTGGCCAACGCACTGGACGTCCGGTTCGAACGGACCTCCGCCGCCGAGAACCTCCGGGCGCGCATCGACGCCCTGGAGGCAGCGGTGGGCACGAGCGCCGGGGCGGCCCCGGGAACCGGAGGCGGGGCCGCCGCGGACGCCGGCAACAGGGGTACGGACGACGCCGTTACGCGGGTCGGCGCCCTGGTCAACCTCGCCTCCGCACTGACTCAGCGGTACGGGCTGACCGCCGACGACGGTGACGCGGACCGCGCCGAGAGCCTGCTCCGGACCGCGGCGTCCATCCTGCCCGCCCGGCACGCACGGCACGCCGCGATCCAGTACCAACTCGGCCTGGTACGTGCGGCCCGCGACCGCCCCGAGGCGACTGCCTGCCTGCGGGCCGCCGCCCTCCACCCCGCGGCCGCGCCCCGGCTACGGCTCCGGGCGGCCCGCGGCTGGGGGCACTCCGCGATGACAGCGGGCCGGCCGAAGGAGGCGGTCACCGCCTACGGCCGGGCGGTAGCCCAACTGCCCGCCCTCGTCCCCCGCCACCTGCACCCGGCCGACGCCGAACAGGCGCTCTCCGAGACCGGACTCCTGGCCGGCGACGCGGCGGCATGCGCGCTGTCCGCCGGCGACCCGGCCCTGGCGCTCGGCCTGCTGGAACTGGGCCGTGGCGTCCTGCTCGGGCAGGGCATGAAGTACGGCGACGAGCTGACGGAACTGCGCGATCGCGCCCCGCGGACAGCCGACCGGCTCGTGTGGCTGCGTACGAGACTCGACTCGGCGGACGAGGAGACGACCTCCGACGAACGCCACGAGCTGGCAGCGGAATGGGACCGGCTCCTGGCCGAAGTCCGCGCCCGGCAGGGCTTCGAGGACTTCATGAGCCCTCCGCGCCCCGACCGGCTGCTGCCCCGGGGCGCGGAGGGGCCTGTCGTCGTCGTCAACGTCAGCCGCTACCGCTGCGATGCGATCGCGGTCACCGCCGAAGGGCTGCGCGTCGTCCCGCTCCCCCGACTCGCCCTGCCCGAGCTCATCCACCGGACGGCGGACCTGCTCACCGTTCTCGACGGCCTCCAGGACCCCGCCGGAGCCGATCCGATGGCCCAGGTCTCGGCCGAGGACGAGATCGACGGACATCTCCGGTGGCTGTGGGACACGGTGACCGGTCCCGTGCTCGACGGCCTGGGCATCACCGGCCCGGCCGAGGCCCGGCCGCCCCGCGTGTGGTGGATCCCCACCGGACCACTGACCTTCCTCCCCCTGCACGCCGCCGGACACCACCACGAGAAGGCGGGCCGCACGGTGCTCGACCGGACGGTGTCCTCCTACACACCCTCCCTGCGCGTCCTCGCACGGAGCCGCATCCGCCCCGACGCGCCGGCATCCTCCTTCCTCGTGGTCGCCGTGCCCGAGCCACCCGCGGCCCCGCCCCTGCCCGGAGCCGCCAAGGAGGCCGCCGCGCTCACCCGGCTGCTGCCCGGGGCGCGGCTGCTCACCGGCGACGGCGCCACCCGCGATGCCGTGGTCGCCGCTCTCCGGGACCACGCCTGGCTGCACTTCTGCGGGCACGCCACCGCCGAACCGGGCACGGGCTCGGGAAGCCGACTGCTCGTTCACGACCACCTCGACCACCCGCTCACCGTCGCGGGGATCTCCCGCCTCGACCTGTCCGGCGCCGAACTGGCGTACTTGTCCGCATGCCACACGGCCCGGACGGGATTCACCGCCGTGGACGAGACGCTCCACCTCGCGGGCGGCCTCCAGATCGCCGGATTCCGCCATGTGGTCGGGACGCTGTGGAGCATCGACGACACGGTGTCCGTGCGTATCGCCGAGCGGGTGTACGCGGGCCTGGGCGTACCGCGGCCGGTGGCCGATCGCGCCGCGTACGCCGTCCGCGAGGCGGTACGGGACATACGCGACCGGTATCCGCTGACGCCGTCCCTGTGGGCGGCCCACATTCACGCAGGTCCGTGAAAACCCTTTACGCGTAGGGTAGTTAACCCTGGATTGCCCGGTCCGGGGATGCGGTGACGGGAAACCGACGTGGGGGGAGCGACATGGGCGCGTGGTGGAGGAGACGGGGAAGGGGCGGCAGCGCCGGGGGGCGGAGTACGCGGGGCGGTCCGGGTCCGAACCGGGACGACCTGATCAAGGCGGCCTACCAGCACGGCCATCCGGTGCCGGAGGATCTCGCCCGGGAGGCTGCGGAGGCGGGCGGAGTCGAGGCGATGACGGTCTACGGCATCGGTCTCGGCAACCGGGGGCTCCTCGACGAGGCCGAGATCTGGCTCCAGCGGGCGCGGGCGGCCGGTGACCCGATGGCGTCCATGGCGCTGGGCACGATCCGCATGGACCGTGGCGACCTCGACGAGGCGGAGCGCTACTTCCGGCCGGTCGCCGACACCGGGAACTCCATGGCCCGTCAGGCGATGGAGGAGGTACGGGCCCTGCGCGCCGCCGAAGCCCGCAGGGTCCCGCGACCCTCCGCGCCGACGCCTGCTCCCGGACCGCCTCCCCCGTCCGCTCGGGTGAGCACGGCACCGTCAGGCACTTCCGGCACTTCCGGCACTTCGGCAGCTTCGGAGGCATCGGCTGCTTCGGCTGCTTCGGGGGCTTCGGAGGCTTCGGGGGCTTCGGCATCCGAACCGGGATCCGCCGTGGAATGGGCAGGCCGCCTGCTGCTCCTCAACCTGGACGACGACCATCCCCATGTGCACCTGGCCATGGCCGTCCTTCAGGCCGACGCGGGGCACTGGGACCGGGCCCGGGCCCACTTCGCGGCCGCACTGAGCTCCGGCGACCCCGAGGTGCTCTTCTGGATCTCCCAGATGCACGTCGCCGAGGACGGGCTCCACGCGGCGGGACCGCACATCCAGCGGGCGGCCGACGCGGGGCACCCGGTGGCCCAGCACACCATGGGAGCGATGCTGGCCGAGGCAGGCGAGACAGCGCGGGCGGAGCACTACTACCGTCTCTCCGTCGCCGCCGGGCACACCGACTCCTACGTCAACCTCGGCGTCCTGCTGCGCGGGCGCGGCGACCTCACCGGCGCTGAGACCCACTACCGCATGGCGATCGAGGCGGGAGACGTCGACGGCATGAACAACCTCGGCAACCTGCTGCGTCAGCGCGGCGACCTGGCCGGGGCCGAGCAGTGGTGGCGCCGGGCGGCCGACGGCGGCAGCGCCGACGGGCTCGTCAGCTACGGCGCGGTCCACGCGGAACGCGGCGACTGGGACGCCGCGGAGGAACTGTGGCGGCGGGCGGCCGAGCAGGGCCATCCTGCGGCGAAGCTCAACCTCGCGTCGGCCCTGATGCGCAAGGGATATGCGGAGGAGGCGGAGCGCTGGGTGCGTTCCGCCGACATCCCCGCCGTGGCACCCTCACCGCCGACGGCGGACGCCCCGGCCGGTCCCGACCTCGTGGCGGTGGCGAACTGGCTCAGCGGCGCCGCCGGATCGGGCGACGCCGACGCCCGGGCGGCACTGGACCTCATGGGCAATCCGGACAGGAGATGATCCGTCGGCAACGCCGCCGACAGGCCCGAAGCGGCGGGCGGCTTCAGCCTCGGACCGGCCCGCGAACCTCTGCCGATGTCTCTGCCTCTGCCGATGTCTCTGCCTCTGCCTCTGCCTCTGCCTCTGCCAGACGAACGAGTGTGCCGTGACCACGATCGCCGAGGTGCCCGCACGGGCAGGCCCGGGAAACCCGCCACCGCTGGGCGAGGCCCCGGCGCCTGCGGTGGCGTCTTTGCTCAGCAGGTGAAGGTGCCGGCCGAGCGGTGGACCGCAGACGACCGGCACGGCAGGGGCACACCCACCGCCCCGGACGGCTACGCCGAGGCGGTTCGGCCGGTACGGCGGCGGGCATGCACGGTCGCCATTCAGAAGGTGAGCAGGATCTTGCCGAGCACTCCGCCCGCTTCGAACCGCTCGTGCGCGCTGCGGACCTCGTGGAAGGGGTAGCGGTGGGCGATGCGCAGCCGGAGTTCGCCTCCGTCCACGAGAGCTGCAAGCCGGGCGAGGTGATCCCGGTTTTCCTGGACGTAGCTCTTGGCGGCGCCGGGGATGTCGGGCAGGGGTTGGTCGGCGATGGAGACGTACCGTCCCCCTGGCGCGAGGGCGGGGCCCGTGTCGATGCCTGCGGTGTCCAGTACTGCCGTGTAGGTGCGGCGGGGCAGGTCGGCCGGGAGGTGCCAGACGCCTGTGGCGCCGAGTTCCCGGGCCGCGTCGAGGTGTTCGGGGCGTGAGACCAAGGCGTCGACGGTGGCCCCGGTGTGGCGGGCGAGCTGGACGGCGATGCCGCCCACGGCACCGGCCGCGCCGGTGATCAGAACGTTGTCTCCGTCAGTGACTGCTGCCCGGTTCAGGGCCTGCAGCGCCGTCACCCCGGCCAGCGGAAGTGCCGCGGCATCCTGCAGTGCGAGTGTGGTGGGTGCGGCCGCCAGCAGCCCGGCGGGCAGGCAGACCTGCTCGGCCCAGGTGCCGCGGCCGGTGGCGATCTGTGCGGACATCGCTATGACCTGGTCCCCAGGACGGTGGCGCGGGTGGTTCGAGGCGGTGACGACTCCGGCCAGATCCCACCCCAGAGTGGCGGGGAGTTCGGGCCCGACGTCCCAGGCACGAGTCTTCCAGTCCACCGGGTTCAAGCTGCTGGCGACGGTACGGATCAGGACTTCGCCGACTCCTGGAGTGGGCTCGGGAACCTCCCGGACGGAGAGGACTTCGGGCCCGCCGTGGCGAGTGATGCGGATCGCGCGCATGGCGATCTCCTTTGCGAGGTGAGTGGATGGGGAATCAGGCGTCGATCGCGGCGTCGTGTGCGGCGGTGTCCTTCGCCGACGTCGGTGTCCGGGGCAGGACGAGATGGGTCAGGGCCAGTCCGATCAGGCTCAGTACCGCGCCCGCCAGGCCGGTCCACCGCAGGGCACCGGCGGCGACGATGGCACCGCCGATGACCGAGCCGGCCGCCGCACCGAGGTTGAAGGCGCCCACGTTGACGGAGACCGCCAGGTTCGGCGCGGCGCCCGCGTGGTGCAGGATCAGTCCCTGCAGCGGGGCGATGGTCGCGGTGGCGAACAGACCGAGTACCAGGACTGCCGCCACGGCGGTGGGCTGCCACACCACGGCGAACGGGACGAGCAGAAGCGTCCCCGCCAACCCGCCGAAGACCCCGCGCACGGTGGCGCTCATCGACTTGTCGGTCAGCTTTCCGGCGATGAGGTTGCCAAGGAAACTACCCGCGCCGTAGGCAAGCAGCAGACCGGAGACCGCCGCGGCGGAGAAGCCGGAGACCCGGGTCAGCAGCGGGGCGATGTAGGTGAAGACCACGGAGACCCCGGAGAAGCCCACCGCGGTGGTGGCGATGGCGAGCATGACCGGCCGACGCGTGACCACCCGCATCTCGTCACGCAGCCGCGTGGACGGTGCTTCCTGCCGGGGCAGTACGGCGGCCAGGAGCACGGTGCCCACCAGGGACAGAACGGTCAGCGCGGCGAATGGAGCCCGCCATCCGGCGCCCTGCCCGAGCAGCGCCCCCAGGGGCACTCCGAGGAGTGTGGCCACGGTGAAGCCGGAGGCCACGGTGGCGACGGCCGAGCCCGTCCTGTCAGCCGGGACCACCCGAGTCACCGTCACCAACGCCAGCGCCAGGAAGGCGGCGTGACTCAGCGAGGACACGACACGGCCGATCAGGAGCAGGCCGAACGACGGCGCCGCGGCGCTGATCGCGCTGCCCGCCGCGAACAGCAGCATCAGCCCGACGGCGAGGCCCTTGCGCGGCAGACGCGAGGTCAGCAGGGCCATGAGCGGCCCTCCGACCACGACTCCGAGCGCGTATGCGGTCACCGCCTGTCCGGCCGTTCCCACGGAGACGTCCAGATCCTCGCCGACCTGGGGCAGCAGCCCGGCGATCAGGTACTCCGAGGTACCCACGACGAAGACGCTCGCGCACAATGCGGCGAGCGTCGCGAAACCCTTGTTCGCTTTCATGCCGCAGACGCTAAAGTCTCACATCGGTATGAGAGTCAAGCCGGACGGGCCATGTCCGCGCGACTATCAGGAGGACCACGTGCGTATCGGTGAGCTGTCCCGGCGGACCGGCGTGGCCGTGTACCTGCTGCGCTACTACGAGGAGCAGGGTCTGCTCCATCCGCAGCGTCGCCCCAGCGGTTACCGGGAGTACGCCGAGGAGGACGTTGCCGTTGTCCGCCGCATCCGCAGCCTGCTGGCCGCCGGCCTGAGCACCTCCACGATCACCGCGGTCCTGCCGTGCCTGCGGGATACCGGCGGCCGTCTCGTCCCCACCTGCTCGGACCTGGTCGCCGGCCTCCACCGGGAGCGCGACCGCATGGCGCAGGCGATCAGCGACCTGCGGGCTTCCATGGACGCGCTCAATGACGTCATCGCCGCAGCCCCGGCCGACGTCACCCGCAGGGCGCTGGCCGCACTCGACGTGTAGACGAATCGGCTCTCACGACCGACGGCCGCACTCGCCGATCACCTGACCGCCCTCGGCCTGATCCTGAGGACACCCACCGGCAACCGCAGGGGATGGACGGCCCCAGCGGGCCGGGGCGCCCGCCGTTCGGCTTCTGCGCGGCGATGACGGAGCGCGAGGACGTCCGGGAGTCCACCCTCGACGGGCCGCACGCCTGCGCGTAAGGGAAACCACGACGGCCGGCCGGCCGGTCACCACCGACGGCATATTGCACACCGTGCCCGCCGCGCGAACGGTGAGACGGTCGAGAAGATCCGGCCCGGCCTGCGCATTCCCACCGGCCATCGCAAGGCGCACAGCCCCAGCCTCCCCGGCACCTGTCGCGCGCTCTCCGAGCATGAGACGACCCGGAGATACCCGGGGGCCGCGGAACCGCCTATGCCGAATGCGCAGCCCTTCAGCAGCGAGACCGCAGCCCCCGGTAGTTACTCAGCGCTACACGAGGGGCGTCGGCAGCCATACGCGAGACGGCCGCCTCCACTTCCGACCGAAAGGCATTCCGAAAGTTTTCGATCGACAGGGCGTCATAACGGTTCCGGATGAATGAGATCACGATCGCATTCACCTGAGATCTCAACTACACCAGCACTGACCAGCGATGATGAAATTCACTGCCTCATCCACCTTTCGGAAACATTGCGGAAACCGTTGACAACTCCCGGACCGGGCCCGACTGTTGTGACGCCCCGGCCGTGCATGGGACGCGCACGACCGGGCCGTGCCACCTCACCAATGAACGCCGACGTGTGCTCGGCGTGCCCTTTGGTCACAGACCGCGCCGATCGCGAGGAGGAAACACCGAATGAGCGACACCTCCCACCACCCCGACCCACGACACATCAGCCGCAGGAAACTCGTCCTGGGCAGTGCAGGAGCGCTGGTGACAGCCGGGACGGCAGGGCTGCTCCTGCCCGGCACGGCACGCGCCGCAACGGTCCTCACCAGCAATGCGACCGGTACGCACAACGGCTACTACTACTCGTTCTGGACCGACACCCCGGGTTCCGTCAGCATGACGCTGTCGGACACGGCCGGCTCGTACAGCAGCCAGTGGGGCAACGTGAACAACTGGGTCGGCGGACTCGGCTGGAGCAACGGCAGCCGCCGGGCCGTCACCTACTCCGGCTCCTTCAACCCGGGCAGCAACGGCTACCTCGCGCTGTACGGGTGGACCGCCAACCCACTGGTCGAGTACTACATCGTGGAGAACTTCGGTCCGTACAACCCCGGTTCCGCCGGCACGAGGCGCGGCACGGTCACCGACGGCGGCGGCACGTACGACATCTACGAGTCCACCCGGACCAACCAGCCCTCCGTGGAAGGCACCAAGACCTTCCAGCAGTACTGGAGCATCCGGCAGAGCAAGCGCAGCAGCGGCACCATCAACACCGGCGCGCACTTCGACGCCTGGCAGGCGGCCGGGATGCCGATGGGCGCGTTCAACTACTACATGATCATGGCCACCGAGGGCTACCAGAGCACCGGCAGCTCCAGCGTCAGCCTGGGCGGCGGCGGGACCACGCCCACCACGCCGCCCACGGGCGGAGAGACCACTCCTCCCGCCGGGACAGGCGCCTGCACCGCCACCTACCGCACCACGAGCTCCTGGAACAACGGCTTCAACGGTGAGGTGACCATCAAGGCGGGCAGCGGTGGCGTCACCGACTGGAAGGTGCCGGTGACGCTGGACGGCGGCCAGACGGTCACTTCACTCTGGAACGGCACCTCGAGCCGGAACGGCAACGTTCTGACCGTGACGCCGGCCGGTCACAACCGCACCCTGAGCGCGGGGCAGTCGACGTCGTTCGGCTTCACCGTCAGCGGACCCAGCAGCCCGTCCCCGTCGGTCGGCAGCTGCGGCGTCGGCTGACGCCGGCGTCCCGTCGTCACCACACGCTCCGGCGCGGTGCCCATCGGGCACCGCGCCGTTCGGCTTCGGGCCGGCCGAAGCACGCAGCCTGTGGGCGACAGAGACGAAATTTGTCGATATAAGAGCAAACCTTCCCATCGGTGGCCTCGAATGCCTGGTAGAGAGCGTCCATGTACGGCTCCATCGAGTCGCATACGACGCGGTGCTCACCCTCCCAAGGGAGTTACCCATGCCCGGCGCACAGGTCACCGCCTTGTCCCCGTCTTCCGGGGGCGCCCCTGTCCGGCAGCCCGCCTCACCCGAACCGGTCGCCCGCACCGAAGCGCAATTCGCCGCGGTGCTGGCCGAGGTCATGCGCATCGATCACGTGGCGGCCGGCAGTCACTTCTTCCGGGACCTGGGTGCCGACTCGCTGGTGATGGCCCATTTCTGCGCGCGGGTGCGGAAGCAAGCCGGCCTGCCGCCGGTGTCCATGCGGGACGTCTATGCGCACAGCACCGTCCGGGACTTGGCCCTCGCCCTCACACCCGCCGCTCCCGACGCACCCGTCGAGCCGTCGCGTCCGGTCCCCGCTCCGTCCGCCCCGGCGCCGTCGGCCCCTTCGGGCAGGCCGAGGTTCGTCCTCTGCGGGGCGTTGCAGCTGCTGACGTTCCTCGTCTACTCCTGCCTCGTCGCGTTCGTCGGTGTCCGGGGCTACGCATGGATATCCGCCGGGTCCGGCGTGCTCGACGTGTATACGCGCGCGGTCGTCTTCGGCGGCACGGTGTTCGTGGGACTGTCCCTGGCGCCGATCCTCGCCAAGTGGGTCCTCGTGGGACGCTGGAAGCGTCGACGGATCCGTATCTGGAGCCTGGCGTACTTCCGGCTCTGGGTCGTCAGGACACTCGTCCGCTCGGATCCGCTCGTCCTCTTCGTCGGGTCGCCGCTCTACACGCTCTATCTCAGGGCGCTGGGTGCGCGGATCGGGTCGGGCGTCGCGGTCTTCTCCCGTCATGTACCGCTCTGTACCGACCTGCTGTCCATCGGCGACTCCTCGGTCATCCGCAAGGACTGCTTCTTCACGGGCTATCGCGCCCATGGCGGTCTCATCGAGACCGGGACCGTGACGCTCGGGAAGGACGTGCTCGTCGCCGAGGCCTCGGTGCTCGACATCGGGACGGCGCTCGGCGACGGCGCCCGGCTGGCCCATGCGTCGGCCCTCCACAGCGGACAGACGATACCCGCCGGTGAGAACTGGCACGGATCGCCGGCCCGGCGCGCCGACGGGAAGTACCCGGTCGTGGAACCCGCGTCCTGCGGCTCCGTACGCAGGTCGGTCCACAGCGCGACGCAATTGCTGAGCGCGCTGCTGGTGTACCTGCCGCTGGCCGTCGGAGGCCTCGGGATCCTGCTCGCCGAGGCCCCGCAGCTCTCCGCGGTGCTGGAACCGGGGCCCTCGGTCCTCATGACGTGGGTCTTCTACCGCGACGCGCTGGCCCTGTCCTTCGTGCTGCTCTTCGTGGTCATGCCGTTCGGCTTCCTCGCACTCGCCGTCGTCCCCCGGCTGCTCTTCCGCACCGTCGTTCCGGGCAGGGTCTATCCGCTCTACGGCTTCCACTACGCGGTGCACCGTGCGATCGCCCTGCTGACCAACCGGCCTTTCCTCACCCGCCTGTTCGGTGACAGTTCCGCCGTGGTCCCCTACCTCCGCCTGCTCGGGTACGACCTCTCCCGGGTGGAGCAGACGGGATCGAACTTCGGGACCGAGGTGAAGCACGAGACGCCCCATCTCAGTGCCGTCGGTACGGGGACGATGGTCGCCGACGGACTCTCGGTCAACAACGCGGAGTTCTCCAGCACATCCTTCCGCGTCTCCCGCACCGCCATCGGTCCGCGGAACTTCCTGGGCAACCGGATCGCCTACCCCGCCGGGGGCCGGACGGGCAGCAACTGCCTGCTGGCGACCAAGGTCATGGTCCCCGTGGACGGAAGCGTCCGCGAAGACGTCGGGCTCCTGGGCTCGCCCAGCTTCGAGATACCCCGGTCGGTCCAGCGGGACAGCGGCTCCGACCTCCAGAAGACCGGTGAGGAGCTGCGTACCGGCCTGGCCGCCAAGAACAGGCACAACGCCGCCACCATGGGGCTGTACCTGCTGGTCAGGTGGGTCTACGCGTTCCTGGTCACCCTGGTCGTCTCGGCTTCGGCCGAGCTCTACACCTCGGTCGGCGGCGCGGCCGTCGCACTGGGCAACGTGCTGGTCCTGATCGTCAGCGCCGCCTACTTCGTCCTCGTGGAACGCGTGGTCATCTCCTCCCACCCGCCGGGCCCGCTCTTCTGCTCGATCTACGACCTCCGCTTCTGGCGGCGCGAGCGCTTCTGGAAGGTGCCGTCGGAGCTGTTCCTCAAGACCTTCGACGGAACTCCCTTCAAGGGGCTGATCTGGCGGCTGCTCGGTGTGCGGATCGGCCGCAGGGTCTTCGACGACGGTTGCTTCCTGACGGAACGCACGATGGTCACCATCGGGGACGGCTGCGTGCTCAACACCGGCAGTGTCGTCCAGTGCCACTCGCAGGAGGACGGTGCCTTCAAGTCCGACCGCTCCGCCATCGGTGCCGGCTGCACGCTCGGGGTCGGAGCCTTCGTCCACTACGGCGTCACGATCGGCGACGGCGCGGTACTCGCACCGGACTCCTTCCTCATGAAGGGTGAATCGGTGCCGGAGAACGCCCTGTGGGGCGGAAACCCTGCTCGCGAGATCGAGCGGGAGGCCGCCCGGAGCGAGGAGGCGGCACGATGAACACGCCGGCACGCGACGATAAGGAGTACTGGCGCGCTGTGCTCGTCGCCGGAGGATCCACCTCACCGGCACGATGGACCCGCGACCCGGTACCCGGCACCTCGGTGGTCGAGGCAGCCGTCCCGGGAGCGCTCGTCACCGCACTGGACCGTCTGACGACGTCGATGGGTGTCGGCCCCGCCTCTCCGATGCTGGCCGCCCATGCCAAGGTGCTGGCGACGCTGACCGGGGAAACCACCGTCACCACCGGGTATGCGGCAGGCGTGGCCTCCGGTCCGTTGCCGTGCCGGCTGACGACGGACGGCATCTCGTGGCGGGCGCTGGTGCTGCACGCCGCCCGTACGGAATCGGAACTGCTGGCCCACAAGGACTTCCCGGTGGAAACTCTCCGCTCGGAACTCGGTCTCCCCGCCGCCGCGCCCGCAGTGGTGTTCGATCCGACCGGCGGGTGCGGCCCCGCACGGAACGCGGTGCTTCAGGTGGCCGTCATCCGCCGCGGCTGCGGGGCCGTGCTCCGGCTGCGCTACGCGACCGAGGTCCTCGACGAGGCGGCCGCCACCAGAATCGCCGGCTACCACCTCACTGCGCTCGGGCTCATCGCGGCCGGTCCCGACGCGGCGCACGGGCGGCAGAGCCTGTTGTCGCCCGAGGAGCTCCGCCATCAGGTCGACGGGCTCGCCGGACCGCACCGGGAACTCCCCGGCCTGCGCTTTCATGAACTCTTCGCCCAGCGGGCGCAGAGTCACCCGGATGCTGTCGCGGCCGTTCACGGTGACAGGCAGTGCACCTACCGGGAGCTCGACCGCCGCGCCAACCGACTGGCACACGCCCTGCTGGACTCGGGCCTCGGCAGGCAGGACGTCGTCGCCGTGGTGACCGAACGGAACCTGGACTGGCTGACTGCGGTCCTCTCGGTCCTCAAAGCCGGCGGCGTCTACCTGCCCGTCGAGCCGCACTTCCCCGCCGACCGCATCACCGCCATGCTCACCCGGGCCGGCTGCTCACGGGTGCTCACCGAACCCGGCAGCACCAGCACGCTCGACCGGGCCACGGCCGCTCTGCCGGGGGTACGGACATCGTTCATCAGCACGCTCTGCGAGGAGAACCACCAGGAGTCCGACCCCTGTGTGCCGGTCGGCCCCGAGGATCTGGCGTACGTCGTCTTCACCTCCGGGTCCACCGGCGAACCCAAGGGCGTGATGGTGGAGCACGCGGGCATGCTCAACCACCTCTTCGCGAAGATCGACGACCTGCGGATCGGGGCGGGCGACGTGGTCGCCCAGACCGCACCCCAGTGCTTCGACATCTCCCTGTGGCAGCTCCTCTCGGCCCTGCTGACCGGCGGACGCACGCTGCTCGTCGGCCAGGAGGCGATCCTGGACGTCCGGCGGTTCATCGACACCCTCACCGACGGCCGGGTCGGCGTGCTGCAGGTGGTTCCGTCCTACCTCGACGCCGTCCTGGCCTTCCTGGAACGGCACCCGCGCGAACTGCCCCGGCTGCGCTGTGTGTCGGTCACCGGCGAGGCCCTGAAGAAGGGGCTCGTCCGGCGCTGGTTCGCCACCGTGCCCGGGACCGAGCTGGTCAACGCCTACGGACTGACCGAAACGTCCGACGACACCAATCACGCGGTCATGGACCGGGTGCCGGAGACGGACAGCGTGCCGCTCGGCCGTCCGGTCGGCAACGTACGTATCTATCTCCTCGACGAACACCTCTCACCCGTGCCGCTCGGCGCCCCGGGTGCCATAGCCTTCGCCGGGCTCTGTGTCGGCCGGGGGTACATCAACGACCCGGACCGGACACGGGCGGTCTTCCTGCCGGATCCGTTCCACCCGGGCGAGCGGCTCCATCTGGGAGGGGACTACGGACGCTGGCTCCCCGACGGGCAGTTGGAGTTCCTCGGCCGCCGGGACTCGCAGGTCAAGATCCGCGGGTTCCGGATCGAGACCGGTGAGATCGAGAACGCTCTGCTGCGGGCACCCGGTGTGCGCGACGGTGCCGTGGTGGTCGCCGAACGGGCCGGGCGGGGGCGGCATCTGACCGCCTTCTACAGCGGCGCACGTCCTTTGCGGGCCGGTGTCCTGCGCGACCTGCTCGCCGCCACTCTCCCCGCGTACATGCTTCCGTCGGCCTTCCACTGGCAGGAGGCCCTGCCACTGACCGCCAACGGGAAGATCGACCGCCGAGAACTGACCGCGCAGGCAGCCGAGCCGGATCCCGTCGCGCATGAGGACGGCGGCGAGCCGCCCCGTACGCCCACCGAGCGGCGTGTGGCGTCGGTCTGGTCCCAGGTGCTCGGCGTGCCGGCGGACCGCGTGGGCCGGCGGGACAACTTCTTCGACTGCGGTGGCACCTCGCTCTCGGCGGTCAGGGTGGCGATCCTCCTGGACCGGGAGGTCGCGCTCAGGGACCTGGTCCGTCACCCCGTACTCACCGACCTGGCCTCGCTCGTCGACGAACGCTCCACCCCGTGAACCGATCGCAACCCGAGGAGATCACGATGACTTCCATGGAGATGACCGTCTCGCCGCCGGCTCCGGACGGGCCCGCCACCCTGCGGGCGCCGGCGGTCGAGGACCCTGCCCGTTGGACGGCCGGGGCGCGGGACGAACTGCACACCGCACTCGTCGAGCACGGGGCAGTCCTGGTCCACGGGCTGGGCCTGCGCGACCCCGAGGGTGTCGCCGCGGTCCTGGAACGGCTGGAGGTCGAGCCGGTGGCGGAGAGGGAGGCCTTCGCGCCCCGGCAGAGCTACTCCCCCGGCGTCCACTCGTCCTCCGCCTGGCCACCGAACCAGCCGATGTGCATGCACCACGAACTGAGTTACACGCTCGGCTTCCCCCGTCTGCTGCTCTTCGCGTGCCTCGCCGCCCCGGCCACCGGCGGCGCCATCGGCCTCGCCGACGCGGCGGACGTGCTCGAAGCGCTGCCGAGCGGACTGACCGACCGGTTCGAACGGGAGGGATGGCTCCTGGCACGCAGCTACAACGGCGAGATCGGAGCCACCGTGACCGAGGCGTTCGGCACCGACGACCGCGACGCGGTGGAGCGTTACTGCGACGCCCACTCCATCGCCTGTTCCTGGCAGCCCGACGGAGGGCTGCGCACCGGGCAACGGCGCGGCGCCGTGATCCGCCATCCCGCCGACGGACGGCGATGCTGGTTCAACCAGATCGCCTTCCTGAACGAGTGGACGCTCGCCCCCGAGGTACGCGCATACCTGGTCGACGAGTACGGACCGGACGGCCTTCCGTTCAACACCCGGTACGGCGACGGCGAGGCCATCGGCGAGGACGTCGTCCGGATCATCAACTCGGTCTACGAGGAGCACACCGTGCGCCGGCCGTGGGAGGCCGGCGATCTGCTCCTCGTCGACAACATCCGTACCGCGCACAGCAGGGAAGCGTACGAGGGGCCGCGCGACGTCGTCGTCGCCATGGCCTCACCGGCCCGGCCGGACACCTGCTCGCCGACGACCGAGGTGGGACCGCTGTGAACACGTACCGCACTGCCGACCCCGTGTCCGACACGGCTGAGGGCGTCACCGTGCCCTCGTTCGCGGTGATCCCCGGGGGCCAGGTCCGACGCGCTCTCGAGGGGCGGGAGAAGGAGATCGTGGAGGTGGTCGAGGCCGCCTACCGGCTGCACGGGGCGGGCCGCACGGTGAACCCGCCGTCCTCGTTCCTCCGTTTTCCCGACCGCGCGGCCTCCCGGATGATCGCGCTGCCCGCATCCCTGGGTGGCGGGTCCCCGGTGGACGGTCTGAAGTGGATCTCCAGCTTCCCGGAGAACGTGCGGTCCGGTGTCCCCCGCGCGTCGGCCGTCCTGATCCTCAACGACCCCGGCACGGGTTACCCGTTCGCCTGTCTGGAGAGCTCGATCATCAGTGCCACGAGAACGGCCGCGTCCGCGGTCTCGGCGGCCGACCGGCTGAGCCGCGACCGGGCACGTCCCACCCGCGTCGGCTTCTTCGGCACGGGCCTGATCGCCCGGTACATCCACACGTTCCTCGAAGGCTCCGGCTGGACGTTCGACGACATCGGCGTGTACGACGTCTCCGCGGACAGCGCGGCCGGATTCCGGCTGTACGTGGAACAGTCCGGCAGCGCGGCCCCCGTCACGGTGCACCACACCCCGGAGGAGCTGATCCGCACCAGCGACCTCGTGGTCTTCGCGACCGTCGCCGCCGAACCCCATGTCGAGGATCCGGCGTGGTTCGACCACGACCCCGTGGTGCTGCACGTGTCGCTGCGCGATCTGGACCCGCGGGTCCTGCTGGCCTCCACCAACATCGTGGACGACATCGAGCACTGTCTCAGGGCCGCCACGTCCACCCACCTGACCGAGCAGCTGACGGGCAACCGGGACTTCGTCCACGGCACGCTGGAGGACGTGATGGCGGGGCGGGTGACCGTGCCCGCGAACCGGCCGGCCGTCTTCTCCCCCTTCGGTCTCGGCGTGCTCGACCTCGCGGTCGGCAGCTTCGTCTACGAACGGGTCGCCCGCTCGGGCGAACTGCGGATCGTCGACGACTTCTTCCACGAACGGCGCCGCTACGGATGACCGCGGCCGCATCCGGCGCCGGCCGCCGCCCACAGAAGACGTTCGAACCATTCGGAATCGGAAGAGGAGTCCACCGTGTCTGTCATCACTGTTCCTCAGGCCTTCGACGAGGAGGAGCTCTATGTGGACATCGAGCGGATCTTCGGGCAGGCGCTGCTCCTCAAGTGCGAGGGCTTCAACTTCGCCGGCTCGATCAAGCTGAAGGCCGCTGCCGAGATGGTGGCCGCGGCCGAACGCGACGGCTCTCTGACACCCGACTCCGTGCTCGTCGAGTCCTCCTCCGGCAACCTCGGTGTGGCGCTCAGCATGATCGCGGCGAGCAAGGGCTACCGGTTCGTCTGTGTGACGGACTCACGCTGCAACCTCACCACACGGCTGATGATGGAGGCGCTGGGAGGCGAAGTCCATGTGGTGGCCGGCCAGGAGGCCGACGGCGGTCTCCTCGGTGCGCGGCTGGACCACGTCCGGCGCCTGTGCGCCTGCGACGACCGGTACGTGTGGCTGTGCCAGTACTCCAACCCGGCCAACTGGAGGGCGCACTTCCGGACTACGGCTCCGGAGATCGCCCGTTCCTTCCCGCGGCTGGACGCCCTGTTCGTGGGAGCCGGGACGACAGGGACGCTGATGGGCTGCGCACGGTACTTCCGGAACTGGCACCGTCCGGTACGGATCGTCGCGGTGGACACCGTCGGCTCCGTGGCGTTCGGGGGCGACCCCGGCCGCCGGATGATCCCGGGGCTGGGCATGAGCACGCGTCCGCCGCTCCTGGACGAGTCGTACGTGGACGAGGTGGTACGGGTCGAGGAGGCGGACACGATCCGTGCCTGCCGCCGCCTGGCCAGGAGCGGCTTCCTCTTCGGCGGCTCCACCGGCACCGTGGTGAGCGGCGCGATCGACTGGCTGGCACGGCACGGGACACACGGCCTCACGTCGGTGGCCGTCGCACCCGACCTAGGCGAGCGCTATCTCGACACCGTGTACCAGGACAACTGGGTGCAGGACCTGTACGGCGAAGATCCGTTCGACGGCCCACGGCCGCCCACGCAGACCGCGCAGACCTCGCAGACCGCACAGCAGGCACACGCGGACGGCCGCGACGCCGTCGGCCCCGCACGTGCTCGGGGCGCGACCTTCTGATCATCGATGGATTCACCGCTTTGATGCGCGTGGATCGCCCCGGGAACCGCAGGATGCTTGTATCGCCCTGGAACGGTCTCGGTCCCCGGTGTCGACAGGTCAGCGAGGTGTCCAGGTGCAATCCGCCGATCGCGGACGGGAAGCCGCTGAGCAGATGGGCGAGCCCGATCTCGACGAGCTGATGCTCCGGACGGCCGACGGCGACCGGGATGCCTTCACCGGTGTCTACGACCGGGCCGCCGGACCCGTGATGGGTCTGGTCCACCGGGTTCTGAGGGACCCGGCGCAGTCGGAGGAGGTGGTCCAGGAGGTGCTGCTGGAGGTATGGCGTACGTCCGGCCGGTTCGAGCCCGGCCGTGGCAGCGCGATGACCTGGATCATGACGCTGGCGCACCGCCGCGCCGTGGACCGGGTCCGGGCGTCGCAGGCCGGAGCGGACCGCGAGCGACGGGCGGCGCTGCTGGACCCCGGACCGCCTTTCGACGACGTGACCGAGCAGGTGGAGAACCACCTGGAGTGGCAGCGCGTACGCCGCTGTGTACACGCGCTCACCGACATCCAGCGCGAGGCTGTGGCCCTCGCCTACTACGGAGGTCTCACCTACAAGGAAGTGGCTCAGTCGCTGTCCGTACCGCTGGGCACGGTCAAGACCCGCTTGAGAGACGGGCTGATCCGGCTGCGCGCCTGTCTGGGAGGGGCACCGTGAACGCTGGGGATCCGCACGAGGCGAGCGGCGCCTACGCCCTGCACGCGCTTCCCGAGGACGAGCGTCTGGCCTTCGAGCAGCACCTGGAGGGCTGCGCGCCGTGTCGCGAGGAGGTCTCGGGGCTCGAGGCCGCTGCCGCGCTGCTGGGGCGCTCCGCAGCGGTGACTCCGCCGGCTGCCCTGCGCGAGGAGATCCTGCGCAAGGTGGCACTCACGCCGCAGGATGCGCCTGTCCGGGCCCGGGAGGCGCCCGCGCCGCCGCGGCGGGCGCCCGCGCCGGAGCCCGTACCCGTCACGTCTTCGGCCGGCGGCCGGGCCCATGCCCCGTCGCGGCGTCCGCCCCGCCTGGCGCTGGCAGCCTCCGTGGCGGCCGTGCTGACCGGTCTCGGCGTCGCCACCTGGCAGTACCGGGAAGCGGAGGACGCCAGAACCGCTGCCCGACGCTCGCAGGGGCACCAGGAGGAGGTGGCGCGCGTGCTCACGGCGCCCGACGTCCGGCTCGAAAGCCAGCAGTTGCGCGGCGGTGGCACCGCCACGGTGGCCGTCTCGCGCAGCGAGGACGCGGCCACGCTCGCCGTCTCCGGCCTGCCGCGGCTTCCTGCGGGCAAGGTGTACGAGGCCTGGTTCATCGAGGACGGGGAACCCGTACCTGCCGGGCTGCTCAGCCGTGACCCCGGGCGTCGGCTGGCCCTGCTGGACGGGCCGCTGGACGATGCCACGGCAGTGGCCCTGTCGGTCGAACCCGCCGGGGGCTCCGCGCAGCCCACCACCGACCCTCTCGGCGCGGTCGGGCTCCCCGCCTGACGCAGCGCCCGCATTCGCTCCGGTTCACCCCAAACCGTCTCGCCGGTGCCTACGAATCCCTTGTGCAAGCCGCTCACGAGCCGAGGTCGCAGCCGTCAGGACCGGGACCTCCCTCACCGTCGACTCCACGCACTCCGTCCGGCGCCCGAGAGGCCGCCGGGTCCTCGTCTGGACACTGCCATGGCCACAACGACCGCACACCCGCGCCTCACGACCGGCACGCTCGGCACGCAGACCGTCGCCCTGCCGTCCGGACCCGAAGCCCCCTCGCACGCCCGCCGGGCGGCTGTCGCCTTCCTCCACCGGACCCGGCCGGCACTCGATCCCGAACGCGATGGCGATGTCCTGCTGGTCGTGTCCGAACTGGTCACCAACGCGGTCCGGCACGCCCCGGGCGGCCCCAGGGCCCTGACGCTGACCACCACCGCGGACACCCTGGACATTGCCGTGACCGACCACTCGTGCCTCCCGCCCGCCCCTCGCGCCCCGGATCTGACCGACGGCACGGGCGGCCTGGGCCTGCACATCGCCGAGGACCTGGGGGCCCGGGTGTTCACCGAACCGCTGCCGGGCGGAAAGTGCGTGCACGCAGCCTTCGACGCGGAGGTGTCCGGGGCAGCCGGGCAGGGGACGGTCGCCGATGACGTCCTTGACGGCCCCTCCCGGGCGGTCACCCGCTTCGACGAGGTTCAGCCGTCCTGAACCGCGCAACGGGCGGGGCCGTGGCCGCCGCTCGCCCGCCGACCTCCATCGCACGCCATCTGCCCGCACTTGTACGATTTCGAGTCGGCGGGCGAGGGACGATATGCCTGCCGTTCTTCGAGCTGCGACAAGGACGGATCATGGCGCGCGTACAGACCGGCTGCCCCGACTGCAAGCGATGCACCAACAGTGCCGTCGGTGAAGGTGCCAGGAAGGCGGGCCGCTGGACCGCGGGCATCGCGACCATGGGTCTCAGCGAGGCCGGCATGGCCTTCACGCGCAACTGCCGCGGGTGCGGGCACGCCATGTCCCTGCATGACCGCAGGGACAACAACGCGCTCACGCGGGACCCGGACCACCGGGGCGCACCGGTCGTTCCCGGCCACGCGGCCCCTTACCCGCCCGCCCCGGCTCCCGCGTGGGGCGCACCGCCCCCGGCGCCCGCTCCCGTGTGGGGCGCACCGCCCCCGGCCCGGACTCCCGCGTGGGGCGCAGCGCCCGAGCCCCCGGCCCCGGCGCCCGCCCCGGCTCCGGCGGCTCCCGCTCAGAGTGCGCAGGAGATCATGGATCTCCTGCGACAGCTCGGCGAACTCCGCGACGCGGGTGTCATCACTCCTGCCGATTTCGAGGCGAAGAAGGCCGACTTCCTCAGCCGGCTCTGACTCCACGGACGCCCCGGCACAACCGCGCCACCCGTCAGGCCGGGGCCTCTTCGGTCAGCGGGGGCATCGGGTGTGGACGCAGAACCATGAGCGAGCCTTCCGAGGTCGCCACCATGGCGAAGGGGAACCGGTCGAGTTCCAGGCAGAGTTCGACGTCATCGGGGTGAACGCCTTGACGTACCCCGTCCGTCAGCTCGGTGGCGGCGCGTGACGCGGCACCGCGGCGGAGGAATTCGGCAGCGTCCGTCGCGGTCCCGTCGGCCCGTCCGGCGATGTACTGCGCGCACGCGAGGTCCTCGTCGGCCTGTCCGTCCTCACCGGTGACGACGAACGTGACGCTGTCGCTCCCCCGTGCCCGCAGCAGCCCGGCCGTCGCCTCCGCCACGACGAAGCCGGCGCACAGCACCAACCGGGCGTCCTTCACCGCGAGTGCGCCGACCGTCCCTGCCGTGGTCTTCTGCACCACGGTCCGTCCACCGAGGTCGACGGACCGCAGCAGGCCCGGCGAGTTCACGACGTCGAACCCCGGCGCGGGCGGGCCGTCCTTGAGCGCGATCCAGTCCGGGTGTTGCGCCTTGAGTGCCAGGGCTTCGTCCAGCGACCCGGCGAGAACGATCTTCTCCGCCCCACGGGCGAAGGCCCAGGCGGCCACGGTGTAGGCACGCATGACGTCAACGACGACTGCCACCGTGGGGACTTCGGTCAGGTCGGCGATGCCGAGGAATTGAGTCTTCATCCACGTCATGATCACGCATGCCGGATCCGCGGCCCCCGGAGAGTGCCGCGGATCACAGCAATCGTCTCGGCATGCGACATCGCGGGCCGCGCCGCTCACGCCCCGATCGTGTGGAACTCCCGCCGCAGCTGCGGGAATCCGCGTTCCTCACGGCTGGGATGCACGCGGTTCGTGAGCAGAATCGCGTAGCGGCGGGCCTCGGGGTCGATCCACAGGCTCGTGCCGGTGAATCCCGTGTGCCCGTACGACGCCGGACCGAAGCTGTCCCCCACCGGCGAGCCGGCCGGGTCCTGTCCTTGCCAGGCCAGTGCGCGGCGCAGGTTGAGGTGGTCCGTGCGCGGGGCGGTCATGACGGTCAGGGTGTCCGGCTTCAGAAGCGGCTCGCCGCCGCCGAGCAGACAGCGCGCGAGCCGTTCCAGGTCCGTGAGGGTGGCGAAGAGGCCCGCGTGCCCGGCGACACCTCCGAGCACCACCGCGTTCTCGTCGTGCACCTCTCCGACGACGGTCCGGCCGCGCCAGGGGCAGGCTTCGGTGGCCACCGCGCGGGCGCGTCCTGCGGGGCCCGGCCGGAAACCGGTGCCGGTCAGGCCGAGGGGGGCGCTGAGGAGGTCGGTCATCAGGTCGTCCAGGCCCCGGCCCGCGGCCTGTTCGGCGATGAGGCCGAGCAGGATGAAGCCCTGGGAGGAGTAGGTGACCCGGGTTCCGGGCTCGGCATTGCGCGGCAGCGGACCGAGCGCCGTGAGCAGCGATTCGCGGGTGGGGTGGTCGCGGTAGAGAGGGACGCCACCGGGCAGGCCCGCCGTGTGGTCGAGGAGTTGGGCGACGGTGCGGGCGGCGTGCGGGCTGTCGGAGTAGCGGGCGAGGTGCTGCCCGACCGTGTCGTCGAGGCTCAGGACGCCCCGGTCGACGAGGGCCATGACGACCAGACCCACGATCGGCTTGGTCACCGATGCGAGGTCCCAGAGGTCCTGGCCGTCCAGCGCCGGTCCGTCGAGCGCGCGGGTGCCGGTCCAGCCTCGGTCGTACGGGCCCGCGGCGTCGCCCAGCGACCAGGCGGCGCCCGAGTAGAGGCCCCGCGCCCGGCCGTCGTCCAGGAGTTCCCGGCGGGCAGCGGCGTGGCGTGCGTCGTCGGCACTCATCGGGTCTCCTCCGCCTCTTCGCGCCCGTTCGCGGGCGTCCTGGTGTCCTTGACGCCGCCTGCGGTTCGCGCCGGGACCAGTCCCAGCCGGGCACCGGGCTGCGCGGCCAGGCTCGTCGACACCGCGGCCGCGGCGGAGGCCACCATCGGCCCGTACAGTCGCGCGGCGGCTTCGTCGAGCGTGAAGGCGAGTCCGGTCAGCACCAGGGCGCCGACCGCGTGGCCCGCCGCGTCGCGCACCGGGGCGGCGAGCGCCCGCCGGTCGGCCCAGGCGTCGCTGCCGTCGAAGGCGTAGCCGTCCCTGGCTGCCGCGGTCAGTGCCTCGCGGGTCGTTTCATCGGCCGGCGCGCCGTCGGGACCGGCCGACAGGAGCGCGCGCTCCTCGGCGGGCAGAGCGGCCAGCAGGGCGAGGCCCGCCGCTCCCGCGGTCACGTGCTCGCGGGTGCCGGGGCTCAGATCGAGGCCGAGTCCTTGTGCGGGCGCCGCCACGTCGAGATGGATGACGGTGCGGTCGTCACGCACCGCGTAGGAGGCGAACAGGCCTGTGCGTACGCGGAGTTCGTCCAGGACCGGGCCGACGCGGCGCAGCGCCGCGTCGTCGGCGAGCGCGCCCGCCGCGAGCCCGAGGAGTCGGGGGCCCGGCCGGTAGCTGCCGCCGGCGGCCGCTTCGGCGTAGCCCGACGCGGCGAGGGCGCGCAGCAGGCGGTGCACGGTGGGTTTGGCGAGTCCCGTCCGGCGGGCGAGGTCCGCGAGGCGGTGCGGCGCGCCCGGGCCCGCGAGGGCTGCCAGCACCTCCATCGCTTTGTCGACCGGCCCGGGCGCGGGCGGAGCGGCGGCGTCCGCATCCGGGCCTTCTGACACGGCGGCTGACACGGCGGCGGGAGGCCGCTGCTGCGGACGACTGTTGACCGGTTTCCCCATGTGGCCTACCTTACCCGAACTGCATTCCATTCACCGGAACGAGCGTGTTGTCCAATGGAACGAATATGTGAAGGGGGAGGCGGCCCGCGCGTCGGGTACTCCCGCCGGTCGGCGCTGCGCCTGAGCGGTCTCGCGGTACCCGCCCTCGTCGCCCCGGCTCTGCTGACCGGATGCGGAGCGCCGTCGGCGGCCTCCGCCGGCAATGTGCTGCGGGTCTCCCAGACCGGGGACCCCAAGACGATGGATCCGCACAAACAGGGCGACATGACGTCGATGAACGCCCTGATCAACATGTTCGACACGCTCACCACGCGGGGCCGCGACAACTCCCTCCAGCCACGGATCGCCGTGTCCTGGAAGGCCGTCGGGCCGAAGGTGTGGCGGTTCGAGCTGCGTCGCGGCGTCACTTTCCACAACGGTGAGCCGTGCGACGCCGAGGCGGTCCGGTTCAGCATCGAGCGGCTGCTCGACCCGGCCACGAAGTCGCCCATCGTGGAGCTGCGTTACGTCGAGCGCGTCACCGTGGCCGACCGGTACACGGTGGACGTGCACACCTCGGTGCACGATCCGATCCTGCCCGCCAAGCTCTCGCTGTTCGGCGGCGTCGTGGTTCCCCCGCGCTACCTGGCGGAGGTCGGCGACGAGGGCTTCGCCGCACACCCGGTGGGTACCGGCCCGTTCACCTTCCGGCGCTGGCAGCGCGACCACGAACTGCGCCTCGCCGCCTACGACCACCACTGGCAGGGCCGCCCGCACGTCGACGAGCTCGTCTTCGTTCCGGCCCCCAACTCGTCGTCCGCGCTGGCCGCCCTGCAGAGCGGCGGCGTCGACATCGTGGCCGGCATGACCCCGGACGCCGCCCAGCAGCTGGCCGGATACCCGGGCGTGCGGATCGACCATCACACCGGCATCCGCACCTCGTACCTGTCGCTCGACACCCTGACCGAGGGGCCGTTGCGCGACCGGCGCGTACGGCAGGCGCTCAACCACGCCGTCGACGTACCGCTGCTCATCAAGGCGGTGCTCGGCGGCAACGCCACCGAGGTCCCGGCGATGATCCCGCGCGGAGCGTTCGGCTTCGACAAGTCCGTGAAGCCGTATACGCGTTCGCTCGCCAGGGCCCGTGCGCTGCTGGCCGCGGCCGGGCACCCCGACGGCATCAGCACGTCGATCACCGCCTCCAATCTGGACGCGAACGTCGCCGAGGCCATCTCGGGCCTGCTGGCCCGCGCCGGCATCCGCGCCAAGGTGAACCTGCTCGACCCCGGCACGTACTCCCAGCGGCTGACCTCCAGCAACCACGGCGCCCTCGGCCCCATGTACCTGGCCGCGTCCACCGTCTGGACCATGGACGGCGAGAGCATGCTCCAGTCGAACGTGCGCAGCGACCGGCGGCAGAGCCGCTGGCACGACAAGCGCGCCGACCGGCTCGTGGACCGCGAGGAGCTGTCCGTGGATCCGGCCGTGCGCCGCCGTGCCTTCTCCGAACTGCAGCAACTGATCAAGGACGAGGCGCCGTTCGTGCCCCTGTACCAGATCGACAACATCTATGTGCACAACACCCGGCCCAGCTGGACGCCCGGCGCCGCAGGGGTACTGGACATGGCGAGCGCGAAGGTGGCCGTGTGATGAGCCAGACCCTGACCGCGCCCGGCGCGCAGGTCGCCGGACCCAGCCGCGCGTGGACCTTGCTGCGGCCCGCCGCCGCCCGCCTGGGCACCGCGCTGCTGGTGCTGCTGTGCACCGCGACCGTCGCGTTCTTCCTGGTCCGCCTTTCCGGCGACCCGGTGAAGGTGATGCTGCCGCCCGACGCCACCGCCCAGCAGGAAAACGTGCTCCGGCACAGCCTCGGCCTGGACCGGCCGCTCGTCACGCAGTACCTGGATTACCTCTGGGGCCTGCCGCGCTTCGACTTCGGCAATTCCCTCTTCTACAACCAGCCGGTCCGCTCGGTCCTCGCCGACCGCATCCCGGCCACCCTGCTCCTCGCGGCAGGCGCCCTCGTGGTGACCCTGGTGATCGCCCTGCCCGCCGGCACGATCGCGGCGATGCGCCGCGGCAAGGCCGCCGACCGCGGCGTCATCACGGCCGTCCTGATCGGCCAGTCGACACCCGCGTTCTGGGTGGGCATCCTGCTCATCCTCGTGTTCGCCGTCGGCCTGCACGCGCTGCCCGCCTCCGGGTACGGCACGTTCGCGCATCTGGTCCTGCCGTCGATCACGCTGGCCGTCTACTCGGTCGCCGTCGTCGCGCGGCTGCTGCGCTCCTCGCTGATCGACGTGCTCGGCTCCGACCACATCCGTACGGCCCGCGCCCGCGGCCTCGGCCCGGTGCGCACGGTGCTGCGGCACGGGCTGCGCAACGCGTCGCTGCCCGTGGTGACGGTCGTCGGCCTGGAGGTCGGCAGCCTGCTCGGCGGCGCCATCCTCACCGAGCAGGTCTTCTCCTGGCCGGGCGTCGGTCAGCTGACCGTGCAGGCCATCGCCAACCGCGACTTCCCCCTGGTACAGGGCACCGTGCTGCTGTTCGCCGCCACGTTCGTCGTGGTGAACCTGCTGGTGGACCTGTCCTACGGCCTCCTCGACCCGAGGGTGAGGAACTCCCGATGACCACGACCACCACCGCCCCCGCGGCCACCGCCGCCGCTCCCGCCCCCGCCTCTGCCCCGCCGTCCGTGCTGCGCTCGCTGCTGCGCAACCGGCTCGCCGCCGTAGCGCTCCTCTTCCTCCTCCTGATCGTCGTGTGCGCCCTGTTCGCACCCCTGATCGCCCCCGCCGACCCGGGCGCCCAGAACCTCCTCGGCCGGCTCCGGCCCCCCGCCTGGCAGTCCGGCGGCAGCGCGGACCATCTCCTCGGCACCGACCAGCTCGGGCGCGACCTGCTCTCGCGGGTCATCTACGGCACCCGGGTCTCCCTCCTCGTGGGCGCCGGAGCGGCCCTGCTGGCCGGGGTCATCGGCACCGTCGCGGGCCTCGCCTCCGGCTACCTCGGCGGCTGGACGGACCGCGTCGTCATGCGCGTCGCCGACGTCCAGCTGGCCTTCCCCGCCATCCTGCTGGCACTCGCCGTCGTCGGCTTCGTCGGCTCGGGCCTCGGCTACGTCATCCTCGTGATCGGCATCACCGGCTGGGTGTCGTACGCCCGCGTCGTGCGCTCCGAGGTGCTGTCGCTGCGCACCCGCGACTTCGTCACCGAGGCCCGCGCGATCGGTGTCGGTGACAGGACGATCATGCGCCGGCACCTGCTGCCCAACGTCATGGCCCCGCTGGCCACGATCGGCACCCTGCACATCGCTTCGGCCATCGTCGCCGAGGCCTCGCTGAGCTACCTGGGCCTCGGCGTTCCCAAGGAGACGGTGACCTGGGGCGGGATGCTCTCGGACGGGCAGCTCTACCTCGGCACGTCCTGGTGGATCGCCGTCTTCCCCGGTGTCGCGCTCATGCTCACCTCGCTGTCCATCAACATCCTGGGCGACGCGCTGCGCGACGTCGCGGACCCGAAGGCGTACCGCCGATGACCGACTCCGCACAGACCCCGCCGTCCGCGCCCGTCCTCGAGTTCCGGGACCTGCGCGTCGACTTCGCGCTCGCCTCCTCGACCGTGCACGCGGTGCGCGGGGTGAGCTTCGCGGTGAACGCCGGTGAGACCCTCGCCGTCGTCGGCGAGTCCGGCAGCGGCAAGTCCGCCACCGCGCTGTCCGCGCTGCGCCTCAACCCCGAACCGCCCTGCGTGTACGCCGGAGGGCAGGTGCTGCTCGACGGCAAGGACGTACTCGCCCTGCGCGAGAAGGAGTTGCGCAAGGTCCGCGGGGCCCGCATCTCCATGGTCTTCCAGGACCCGATGACCAGCCTCGACCCCTTGCAGCGGGTGGGCGACCAGGTGTCCGAGGTACTGCGTCTGCACGGCGACCACACCCGCGCCGAGGCGCGCCGGGCGGCGCTGACCGCACTGGACGAGGTCGGCATCCCCGACCCGGAACGGCGCTACGGCCAGTACCCGCACGAGCTCTCCGGCGGCCTGCGCCAGCGCGTCATGATCGCCTCCGCGCTCGTGGCCCGCCCCAGCGTCCTCATCGCCGACGAGCCCACCACGGCGCTCGACGTGACCGTGCAGCGCCAGATCCTGGAGCTCCTCGTGGGCCTCCAGCGACGCCACGGCATGGCCGTCCTGCTGATCACCCACGACCTGGGCGTCGTCGCCGAGACCGCGGACCGGGTCGTCGTCATGCGGCACGGCGAGGTCGTCGAGACCGGCGGCGTGCAGCAGGTGTTCACCCGCCCCACCGCCGCGTACACCCGCGATCTCCTGGCCGCCACTCCCCGACTGGAGCCCGTCGCATGAGCACGAACCCGCTGCTGGAAATCGACGGACTGCGCAAGGAGTTCCCCGGCCGGCCGCCGAGCGTCGCCGTCGACGACGTCTCCCTCACCGTCCGGGAGGGCGAGACCTTCGCCCTGGTCGGCGAGTCCGGCTGCGGCAAGACCACACTGACCCGGCTGCTGCTGAGACTGCTCGAACCCACCGCGGGCAGCGTACGGTTCGACGGCACGGACCTGCTGGCGCTGAACGGCGCCGCGCTGCGGCCGCTGCGCCGGCAGATGCAGGTCGTGCTCCAGGACCCGTACTCCAGCATGAATCCGCGGCTGCGGATCGCCGACATCGTCGGGGAACCGCTCGTCACCCACGAGGAGTGGGCACGCGGGCGGCGCGGCCGGGCCAGGGTGCGCGACCGGGCCGGTGAGCTCCTGGACTCCGTCGGCCTGGACGCGAGCATCCTGGACCGGTACCCGCACGAGTTCTCGGGCGGTCAGCGCCAGCGCATCTCCATCGCACGGGCCCTGGCCCTGGAGCCGCGCCTGGTCGTGCTCGACGAGCCGACGAGCGCCCTGGACGTGTCCGTGCAGGCCCGCGTCCTCGACCTGCTCGCCGAGCTCCAGGACCGCCTCGGGCTGACCTACTTCTTCATCTCGCACAACCTGGCCGTCGTCCGTCAGATCGCCGACCGGGTGGCCGTGATGCGCCAGGGCCGCATCGTCGAGTCCGGGACCGCCGACCAGGTGTTCACCGCGCCCGAGGACGCCTACACCCGGCGGCTCCTGGACGCGGTACCGGTACCCGACCCCGGCCGCCGGATCCTGGGGAGCGTCCCGGCATGAGGCGCGTACCGGAGCCCGCCGGCCCGGCAGGGTCCTCCCTAGAACCGGGGCCCCGACAGGACCAGGCCCGCCGCCCCGAGCAGGGCGCCGGTGTCCGCGGCCTCGCCGAGCACCACGGTGGGGACCTCGCCCCCGCCGAGGACGTCGGCGCGCAGCCGGGACTCGACCAGGGCCCGGAACGGCTCACCGCCGTCGAGGGCCTCTCCGTGCAGGACGAAGAGTCCGCACGCGAAGAGCTGCTGGACGGTGGCCAGGCCGAGCACCAGGTTCTCCGCGTACCGCGCGACGAGACCGGCGGCGTCCGGGGTGCCGGAGGCCGTCAGGGCCGCCAGGGTGGCCGCCTCGGGAGCGAGACCGTGCTCGGCGGCGCGCTCACGCAGCCAGCGGGTCGTCGCCACGGTCTTCCAGCAGCCACGCCGTCCGCAGGTGCAGAGCTCGCCGCTCGCGGTGACCGTCATATGGGCGCCGCTGCGGCCGCCCGCCGGGGCCAGCACCTCGCCCTCGTACAGGATGCCGACACCCAGGACCTCGCCCGTCGCGACGGAGGCGAACGAGCGCCGGCCGCGCCCCGCGCCGAACCAGCGGTCGCCGAGCACCTGGACCCGCGCCCGGTGCTCGATCCGCACCGGGACTCCGGTCAGCTCCGCGAGCCGGCCCGCCACCGGGTAGCCGCGCAGCGCCGGGGCGTCGTTCACCTCGATGATCCGGCCCGCCGCCGGGTCCACCACACCGGCGGCGGCCACGCCGACGCCGAGCAGGTCCTGCCCGGCGAACACGGCGGCCGCCTCCCGCAGCGCCGCGTCGACGACGGCCGGGTCGGCGCTGCCCGCGTCGAAGCGGGCCTGCGCCCGCTCTCGGACGGCTCCGGAGCGGGTGAGCAGCGCGGCGCGCACGAGCCCGGGCAGTACTTCGGCAGCGCCCAGCACACCGACGTCCCGACCGGCCGGCTCCTCCGGCTGCGGATCGGGTACCAACCGCAAAGGAATACGTTCATGCGCCATGCGCCGACTCTGTCATGCCCCCGGACCGGGGAGACAGCGGCATGACCCACCGCAATCTGACCGAGGCCACCTGGCGCGAGACACGGGCGGCGGCGGCCGGCTCGATCGCCGTCCTGCCGATCGGTTCGCAGGAGCAGCACGCCGAGCACCTGCCGATGGGCACGGACACGATGCTCGCCGACGCCGTCGTCTCCCGGGCCCTGGCCCTGCTGGACGAGCGGGCCGCCGCGGGAGAGGACGTGCCGGATCTCGTACGCCTGCCGACGCTGCCGTACGGGCACAGCCCGCACCATCTTTTCGCGGCGGCGCTGACCCTGTCCGCACCGGTGCTCGGCCTGGTCCTGGACGAGCTCCTCGACTCGCTGGCCGCCTGCGGCTACCGCCGGGTGCTCGTCGTCAACGGACACGGCGGCAACGACGAGATCATGCGCCTGGCGGTCAAGCGTTTCGCGCTGCGCGCCGAGGTGACGGCGGCTGCCTGCTCGTACTGGACGCTGACGGACACCGGCGAGCCCGAGGCGGACGCGGACGGCCCGGACGAGGGCCACGCCGAGCTGGTGCCCGGGCACGCGGGCTGGTTCGAGACGTCGCTGATGCTGGCCGCACAGCCGTCGCTGGTACGGACCGAGCGGGCCCGGCACGCGCCGGTCGAGCCGCCGCCCCTGTTCGACAAGCCGCCCTACCCCGGGCTGACCGTGGAGCGGCACGGCGAGTGGGAACGGGTGGGCGGCGCCACCGACGACGCGGCCGGCGCCGACGCCTCGCACGGTGAGCGACTGCTCGACCGGCGCGCCCGCGGCCTGGCCCGCGCGGTGCTCGCCTTCGACGCCGCGTCGCGTCCCCTCGCCTGACCCTTTTCCCCTCACACGTAAGGAACCGTTCATGAAGATCACCGAGGTCGACGTCCACGTCGTCAATCTGCCGCTGGTCAACCCGTTCACCAGCTCGTTCGAGACGAAGACCGGGGAGACGCGCACCGTCGTGCGGATCAGGACGGACACGGGCGTGGAGGGCTGGGGCGAGACGATGTGGGGCCGCCCGGTCGCCGCGATCGTCCGCGATCTCGCCGAGGACCTGATCGGCACCAGCCCGTTCGCCCTGGAGTCGTTCCACCGCCGCCACCACATGGTGCCGTTCTTCTACGGCTACCTGGGATACGCCGCGCTGGCCGCGATCGACGTGGCCTGCTGGGATGCCATGGGCAAGGCCACCGGGCAGTCGGTGACCGATCTGCTGGGCGGGCCGGTCCGCGACGAGGTGCCGCTGACCGCGCTGATCACCCGGGCCGACGCGCCCGGCGCCGCCGCGGGCGACCTGCCGCGGGCACTGGCCGAGCACACCGAGCGGGTGGTGGCCGAGGGCGGGTTCACCGCGGTGAAGCTCAAGGGCACCAAGGACGTCCAGGGCGATGTCGCGATCCTGCGGGCGGTGCGGGCCGCGCTGCCCGAGGTGAACCTGCGCGTCGACCCGAACGCCGCCTGGTCGGTGCCCGACTCGATCCGGGCCGGCATCGCGCTGGAGGAGCTGGACCTGGAGTACCTGGAGGACCCGTGCGTCGGGATCGAGGGAATGAGCCAGGTCCGACAGAAGGTCCGTATCCCGCTGTGCACCAACATGTGTGTGGTCCGCTTCGAGGACTTCGCGCCCGCGATGCGCCTCAACGCGGTCGACGTGATCCACGGTGACGTCTACAAGTGGGGCGGCATCGCTCCGACGAAGGCGCTGGCCGCGCACTGCGAGACGTTCGGTCTCGGCATGAACCTGCACAGCGGCGGTGAGCTGGGCATCGCGACGGCCGCGCATCTCGCGGTCGTCGCCAGCACCCCGGTGCTGTCGCGCGCCATCGACTCCATGTACTACCTGCACGCGGACGACATCATCGAGCCGCTCACGCTGGAGAACGGCAGCCTGCGGGTACCGGACGGTCCGGGGCTCGGCGTCACCGTCGACGAGGAGAAGCTCCGCCACTACGCCGAGGTCAACGCACGCGAGGGAGACCTGACCAAGTGACGACCGACAGCCTCCGCACCGGCCGTCGCGCCGTCACCACCGCCGGTGCGCCCGCGCCGATCGGCGGATACAGCCAGGGCATCGCGGCGGGCCCGTACCTGTTCACCTCCGGGTTCGGCCCGCAGGACCCGGTCACGGGCGCGCTGGGCGACACCATCGAGGAACAGACCCGCCAGGTCCTCGCGAACGTGAGCGCACTCCTCGCCACGGACGGGCTGACGCTCGACGACGTGGTGAAGGCGACGGTCCATCTCCAGGACGTGCACCGTGACTTCGCGGGCTTCGACCGGGTCTACCGGGAGCATTTCGGCGACCCGCGTCCGGTCCGCACCACGGTCGGCTCGGAACTGATGGGCATCCTCGTGGAGATCGACGTGGTGGCGCTGCGCCGCACGCCCTGAACCTGGCACGCGCACGCGGGCCGGCCGTCGTCGACGGCCGGCCCGCGGCGCCCGTCAGTCCCCGGGGTGGGCCATCGCGTCGATGGCGACCGCCGCCGCCAGGACGGTGGCGGGGTCCGCGCCCGGGCCGACGTCGAGGCCGTAGGTGTCCCTGAGGCGGAACCACTTCTTCGACACCTCGGCCACTTTGTAGCCGTCCCGCTCGATCGTGTACTCGTGGTCGAGGATGTTGCCGACCACGCGCAGGTCCTCGCCGTCCTCCTGCTTGATCCGCCACCGGTCGCGCAGGGGTCCGATGACGGCCTTCTTGACGATGGCCACGCGCTGCCCGTCGGCGTCCTCGATCGCCATCGAGTCCTTGATCCGCAGCGGCCGGCTCTGCACCGTGGCGACGCGCCGGCCGTCGCGGTCCTCGATGTGGTAGGTCCGCCGCGCCCGCAGGGCCTTGCCGTTGACCTTGTACCGATGGTCGCCGGACTCGTCGTCGATCCAGTAGTCGTCGCCGATGGAGATCATCTTCTGCCGCATCCGAAAGCGGGTCACGCCCTCGCCGTGGTCGAACGCGCGATTGGCGTGACGGCGGTCCTTGCGCTCCTGGAACATCGCGTGTCCTTCCCGCCGTCGGTCGAGGGCATCGGACCGGATTCCGTGACGGCAGTCCCACCTTTCCTATCCCGCTCGCGGCGGACCCGCACCTTTTGCCAGGCGCCCCGGACGGACGGGCGCCTCAGGCGAAGAGGTGTCCCCGCACCGATCGCATCGCGTGGTGCACGGCCTCGCGCGACTCCTCCGTCCGGTCGAGGGCGTCGAAGGTGTGGCGGCCGTTCGGTACGTCGATCACCTCGGTGTCCGCACCGTGCTTCGTGGCCGCGGTCAGGAACTCCTCGACCGTGGCGGCGATCCCGGGCATCTCGCGCCCCACCCGGGTGATCACGAGGGGCAGGGTGCCCGCTCCCGCCACCGCGTCGGCCGGGCGGAACCCGGTGTCCACCGGTCCCCAGGCGGGAATCGGGACCAGGACCGGGTAGGAGGCCGCGAGGCAGCGCAGCCAGGCCGGGGGCCGGCTCAGCCAGGGCGCCGAGAGCAGGCCGCCGCCCGAGAAGAACCAGAGCGCGATCCGGTCCGCGTCCACCCGTGGATCGGCCCGGACCAGCTCCACCGCTGCAGCCACGTCCGCGGCGGCGCGTGGGTAGCCGGACATGGCGTGCAGCCGGTGGTCGAGTGTCGCACCGGCCATCCCCTCCGCCGCCGCGTACCGGGCGTACCCCTGAAGGAGCGGCCAGTCGCGCGGGGTCGGCTCGAATCCGGCGGGCACCGGCCCGCCGTGCACGAACACCACCGCGGGCCGGGGGCCCTCGGCGTCCGGCAGGTACAGATCCACGTTTCCGGTCCGCTCGCGCGGGCATTCCGGCACGTCCACCACGAACGGCCGCAGGTGGGCGGGGCGTTCCCCGGAAGCGGGCGGCACGAGATGGTGTCCCCCGCCCGCGGCGGACCGCAGCAGCACGTCGGCCAGCTCGGCCGGCATCGACAGCATCGGCCAGTGCCCGGTGGGAAGTTCGAAGAACGACACGTGCGGCCCGGCCAGCGGCAGGAGCGCCGGGTCGCCGAAGTCGACCCGCTGCTGGACCATCGCGATACTCGAACCGTTCGCGTCGCACAGCACGCCGGTGACGGGCAGTGCGCCGACCGCCCCGGTCAGCCGCAGCGGCTGGAGCAGCGTGGCCAGGGGCTGCGGCGAGGCCAGGCCGGTGAGCCGGTCCAGCGCCGCTTCGGGGATTCCGGCGGTGCTGCCCCAGCGCTGCCACGCCTCGCGGTCCGGAGGAGCCAGGTCCTCGCCGGTCCCTTCCCCGGCGGCCCGCCCTGCCAGGTCCTCGCGCAGCGCCGCGTCCGGCACGGTGGCCAGGGCCGGCACCCCGTTCTGCCCCGGCCCCGTGTCCAGGAAGACGATCCGGCCGATGCGCTCCGCGCGCCGGTCGGCGGCGCCCAGCGCCGGGTAGGTTCCGTAGCCGTGGGCCACCAGGACGATCCCGTCCTCCGGGCGGGTTGTGGCGGCGACCGCGTCGATCACCGCGAGCACGTCCGCGATGTGCGTCTCCAGGTCGATGGGCCCCGACGCGTCGCCGCGTGAGCCGCCGAGCCCGGCCAGGTTCACCGTGTGCGCACCGGCGCCCGCCGAGACCAGGTGTGCGGCGGTCTCCTGCCACACGTGCGCGCCGGTGAACATGCCGGGCACCAGGATGAATTCGGTCATGGTCCGCTCCTCGGTGATCGTCGTCGGCGGACCGGTCCCCTTCGCCCGGCCGCCCTCGCCGGTACCGTAGAAGCTCCCTCAGAGGGAGGTTCAAGTGTCCACCTCGCACGACGGCCTGTGCGGCATCGGCGAACTGGCCGAGCGCGCGGGCGTCACCGTCAAGGCCGTCCGCTTCTACTCCGACAACGGCCTGCTGCCGGAGGCCTCCCGCAGCCCGGGCGGACATCGCCGCTACGGTCCCGACGCGCTGGACCGGCTGCGCCTGCTCCGCTCCCTGCGCGCCCTCGGGCTGCCCGTGCGCGAGGTGCGGCGCGTCCTCGACGAGGAGGGCGACCGGGCGGACGGTGTACTGGAGGACGCGGTCGCCGGGCAGCTGCGCGCACTCGGCTCCCAGCTCACCGCCCTGCGCTGGCGGGAGGCGGGGATGCGGCTGGTGCTGGAGTGCCCGCCCGGGGAACGGGCCGACCGGCTGCGCCTGATCGGGGCGGTGGCCACGCCGCCGAGCACGGCGTCGCTGGTCCGGTTCTGGCGTGCCTGGCTGCCGCCGCGGATGCCGGCCCGGGCGAGGGCCGCGTTCCTGGAGGTGGCGGTGGTCCAGCCGCCCGACGACCCCGAGCCGGCCCAGGTCCTCGCCTTCGCCCGGCTGCACGCCCTCGTGACGCGTCCGTGTCCGGGCGCCGAACAGCCCCAGCCCGAGGCCCACAAGGCCGGGGGTTCCCGTGCTCCCGCCGTCCTGTACGCGGGTCTCGCGCAGGCCTACGAGCTGGCCGGCACCCAGTTGCGCCGGGGTGCGGGGCCCCGCCCCGGGCAGGAGCTCGACAGCTTCGTGGACGCCTACGCGAGCGCGTACGGCTGCCGGGACACCCCTGCCTTCCGCCGTCTGCTCACCGGTCAGCTCGCCGCCGACCCACGGATCGACCGCTACTGGGAACTGACGGCCGGCGTGATCACCGCGCCCGGCGGTCCGCCCGAGCCGACCCCGGGGACGGCGCACGACTGGCTGTTCGCCGCACTGGACGCGCAGACCGCGGCGGCGGGCTGAGGCGCGCGGCGCCCACGGCTGCCGCGCCGGCGTCAGCGCGTCTGCGCCGTGATCGCCCACCGCTCATGGTCGCGCCAGGCCCCGTCGATGAAAAGGAAGTCGGGCGAGAAGCCCTCCAGGCGGAATCCCGCCTTGCGCACCAGCGCGATCGAAGCCGTGTTGCCGGGCTGGATGTTGGCCTCCAGGCGGTGCAGGCCGAGCGGTCCGAAGGCGTGCCCGAGGACCAGGCCGAGCCCCTCGCTCATCAGGCCGCGGCCGGTCGCATGGGCGAAGCCGCCGTAGCCGAGGGCGCCGCAGCGGAATCCGCCCATGACGATGTTGTTGATGTTGATGAACCCCGCGATCGCGCCGTCGTCCGCGCTCCCGTCGCGCTCGCACACCAGGAACCCTGCCTTCGCCGGGTCCTCGATGAGCACTCCCGCGTAGGCCGCGTACGTGTCGGCAGAGGCCGGCGGGAACAGCCAGGGGTGGTGCAGTTCCCGGCTCTCCCGGGCCCGGGCGGTGAACTCGTCCGCATCGGCGTGGGTGAAGGGGCGGATCGCCGTGCGCGGCCCCTGGGCCAGGAAGGTGGTGTCGGACATCGGGCCAGCCTAATGGCTGTCCCGTACAGCGAAACCCGTCCCCGGGCGCGGGTTCCGCCGGGCCGGGCCTCCCTGGTCCGAACGGCAGAATCCGCCCCGCCCTGTGCCGCCCGGCGGGGCCGGGCGGCACAGGGCGGGGCGGGGCGGTGCTACTTGGTGCGCCTGCGGAAGACGTACGCCCCGCAGGCCATGCCGGCCAGGAACATCACGATCAGCCACACGTACAGCGGCATGGTCACCAGCGGGACGATGAGGCGGACCTCGACGTCCTCGGTGTTCTCCGCGATGAACACGATGGACAGGACCGCGATGATGATGACGAGAATGCGAGCGGGTGTGAACGCACCCGTGCTGCTCTTGCTGCCGCTCGACACATCCTTCGGGCTCATGAAGCGGCCCCTTCCCTGGGTCTGCTGCGTCACCGCCCCCGGAGCACCAGGATGACGCCGTCCGGGTGCCCGGGGGCGGTGCTGTACGGCCATTCGGGTGACGGCCGTGCCCCGTGCCCCCGCGTCATTTCCCCGTACCGCCCACCACCGGCAGCTCCAGCACTCCGGTGTCCCCGGGCGCGCTGACGACCGTGACGGGCTTGATGCCCCGGTTGCCGAAGTACGCGCTGTCGCTGGCGGCGATCGCGAACTCCAGCCGGTGCCCCGCCTCGTACCGGTGCACGATGCCGGGCAGCTGGACGGTGAAGGGGCGGGTCACGTCCGGCACCCGGACCGGTGAGACGAGCCGGTTCACCAGCGTCCTGCTGCCGTCCGGCGCGACGTCGTACACCTTGGCGAACAGGACGAGCCTGTCGGCGGCGTCACCGCTGTTCTGCACGCGCTCCGTCCTCGGCGAGACGACCTTCAGCGTGGCCTTCGGGGCTCCGACGACATCGACCGGCGAGGCGAGCGGGGCGCTGGTCCAGCCGAGGTAGGTGCCCTTGGTGTCGTACGGCTTCGGGTCGGGCAGCCCGATGAGACCGGCGAGCGAGCTCTCCGAGTGGCTGGTGGGGATCAGCCAGTTGGTGTACTGGCGGCTGCCGCGTGCGACCTCGGAGCGGTGGTCGACGAGTGCGCCGTCGCCGGACAGGTACATCGTCCGCGTCAGGCCGGGGACGGCGTCCGCGGTGCCGTAGCCGCTCTGCCAGTCGCGGTAGTAGGCGAACTCCGGTCCGGTGTCGGTCGCCGTCCCGTGGCGGAGGTAGCGGTCGAACCAGGCGAGGATCCGCCCGCCTACGTAGCTGCTCTCCAGATTGCCCCGGCCCAGGTCGAGTTCACCCTCCACCTGGCCGCCGCTGTGACCCCAGGCCTGCCAGATCATCTTGGCCGTGGTGCCCTGCTCCTTGAGCGTCCGGTACGTGGCGGTGGCCTCGTTCAGGTTGAACAGACTGTCGGCCTGTCCCTGGATCAGCAGAGTGGGCGCCTTGACGCGGTTCAGGTAGGAGACGGGTGAGACGCCGCGCGCGTAGGCGAGCATCGCCGCGGTCCTGTCGTCCGGGTAGCGGCCGGAGTTGAGCAGCCGGATCGTGTCGCAGGCCTGCGCGGCGAAGTGGAGGCAGTCCAGGCTGCCGAAGCGGGACGGGTCGAGGCTGGGCGCGAGGACCGTCTGCCCCTCCCCCATCAGGTAGAAGCCGTTGGTCCACTGCCACTTGAAGACACCCGCGGTGCCGGAGGAGACGCCCCGGGCCGCGCCGGTGTTGTTGGGGGCGAGCGCGTAGCCGAGGTCGTTCCAGGTGATGAGCGGGACGAGGGCGTCGACACGGGGGTCGACGGCCGCGGTGGCCATCTGGATGGCTCCGCCGTACGAGCCGCCGATCATGCCGACCGTGGGGTCTCCGGGGCCGTCCTGGCTGATGAAGTCGGCCTGGGTGCCGTCGTCGGCGGCGCGCGTCCCGCCGAGGAAGTCGACGAGGGCCGATGCCGCCCTGCCGTCCGTCTCCGGGTCGTCGAGCGTGATGAGGCAGCCGGACTTGCCGAAGCCCAGACCGGAGTAGACGAGCCCGGCGTAGCCGCGCGAGGCGAACGCCTTGCCGATGCCGTCGGTCGAGCCGTCCGACTTGCTGCCGCCGAAGCCGTTGGTGGCGAGGACGGCGGGCACCGGGTGCAGCGCGTCGGCTCCGGCGGGACGGTAGAGGTCGGCGTCCACGGTGCAGTAACGGCCACCGGCGGGCACGGTGAACTTCAGCGGGGTGACGGTGTACGCGGCCGTGGCCGCCTGGGCGGTGCCGGCGAGCGCGAGGGGTACGGCGAGCGCGGCTCCGGCCAGGAGCGCGAGTGGTTTGCGGGACAGCGGCTTCGACGACTTCGACCGGGACCGGAAGCGGGAACCGGAGACAGCACGCGACACGAGGACCTCCACACCGAGGACACCTTACCGACCGGTAAGTATTGGGCCGCGCTCATGCTGTGACACAGGTCATAGCCGTGTCAACGCCCAGGACAGCGTTTCTGAAGGTTGTTCAGCTTCTCCGCATCGCGTCCCGCCCACGCCCACGCAGGCCGCACACGGCGAAGGCCCCGGCATCACGCCGGGGCCTTCGCCGTGTACCGCCCGATCAGGTCAGCGCCGAGACCTCGACCGTGAGGGTGGCCCGGCCGCCGTCCGCCGGAGCGTCCAGCACGGCGGGCACGCCGAGCGGAATCGTCAGCCCGGTGGGCCCGTGCCCGAATCCGAGCTCCTCGACGACGGGCACGCCCAGGGGGCCGAGCCGGTCGGCGAGCACCGCGCGGACCCGCTCGTAGGGTCCGCAGCCCGCCCAGGAACCGCAGACCACCCCGGCCACACCGTCGAGCGCGCCGGCCCGCAGCAGCTGGGTGAGGATGCGGTCGATGCTGTACGGATCCTCGGTGGTGTCCTCGATGACGAGCAGTCCGCCACGGGCCGAGGTACGGCCGTGCGGGGTGGCGAGGTCGGCGGCGAGCAGGCTGACACAGCCGCCGTAGGTGATGCCCCGGGCCCGTCCCGGCACCAGGGCCCTCGCCTCGTCCAGCCCCAGCGTCATGACCGTCTCTGGTTCGAACAGGGTGGCGCGCAGCGAGTCCTGGGTCCGCGGGTCCTTCAGGAAGGTCTCGGTGCCCACCATCGGGCCGTGCAGCGTGGCGAGCCCGGTCCGCAGGGCGAACGCCTCGTGGAGCACGGTGATGTCGCTGTAGCCGACGAAGACCTTCGGTCCTGCGGCCCGCATCGCCGCCCAGTCCACCAGATCCACCATGCGGTGGACCCCGTACCCGCCGCGGGCGCAGATCACCGCGTCCACGGACGGATCGCACCAGGCGTTCTGGAGGTCCCGGGCCCGCGCCTCGTCCGCGCCGGCGAGGTACTCCAGCTCACGGTGCACGTCGAGCACATGCGGCATCACGAGCGGGTCGAGCCCCCAGCCCCGCAGGAGGTCGAGGCCCGCCTCCAGCCGGTCGGCGGGCACCGGCCCGCTCGGGGACACGACGGCGACCCGGGCGCCCGCGCGGAGCCGGGCGGGACGGGTCAGGGGCGCCAGGGCCGCGCCGTCGGTGGTCACTTCCTCAGCTCCAGCCGCGGCACGTCGGTACGGTCGATGCCGAACGTCTGGGCGTACAGGGAGAGTTCGGCCTCCAGCGCGCTGATCATGGTCTCCGCGCGCCGGAATCCGTGCCCCTCGCCCGGGTAGGTGAGGTAGGCGTGCGGGATGCCGCTTCCCTCGACCTCGGCCAGGAACCGCTCGCACTGCACGGGCGGGCAGATCGGGTCGTCCTCCCCCTGAAGGATCAGGAAGGGGGTGGTGAGCCTGTCGGTCCGGTTGATCGGGGACCTGTCCCGGTAGCGGTCGGGAACCTCGGCGAGCGGGCCGACCAGCGACTCCAGGTACTGCGACTCGAAGTCGTGGGTCTCGTCCGTGCCCCAGCCGGTCAGGTCCAGGATGGGGTAGATGATCGTGCCGCAGGCGTAGACGTCCGTCCCGGTCAGCGAGGCGGCGCTGGTCCAGCCCCCGGCGCTGCCTCCGCGGACGGCGAGCCTGCGCGGGTCGGCAGCGCCCTCGGCGGCCAGCGCCCCGGCGACGGCGGCGCAGTCCTCGACGTCGACGATGCCCCACTGTCCGCGCAGCCGGTTGCGGTAGGCGCGGCCGTAACCGGTGGAGCCGCCGTAGTTGACCTCGGCGACACCGATGCCGCGCGAGGTGAAGTAGGCGATCTCCAGGTCGAGCACGAGCGCGGCATGACCGGTCGGACCACCGTGGGCCCACACCACGTAGGGCGGGAGCTCGCCGTCCGGACCGGTCCGGTCGGGGCTGTGCGGCGGGTACACCTGGGCGTGGATCTCCCGGCCGCCGGGGCCGGTGAACGTACGGACGACGGGCTCCGGGTAGTACGACGGGTCGACCGCGTCCTCGTGCGGTGCGCCGATGATCCGGGTGTGCCCGGTCGCGGTGTCCAGTTCCACGATCTCGTACGCGCTGCGCGGGCTCGCCGCGATGCCGATGACGCGGCTGCCCTGCACGGCGAGCGTCTCGGCCCATTCGGTCCAGGGTCCGGCGATGTCGACGATCTCGCCCGTCTCCGGGTCGAGGATGCCGAGGGTGGTGGATCCGCTGCCGTGGAGTGCGGCGATCATCCCGTTGTCCAGCGGGCAGAACCAGTTGAGCCCGATCTTCCACAACGGGCCCGCGAACTCCTCGTCGCGGACGCAGAGTCCGCCGACGGTGCCGCGGTCCGGATCGGCGCGGTAGAGGTTCCACCATCCGCTGCGGTCACTGGCGAACAGCAGCTGTCCGTCGGGGGTCCAGCGGACCTGCGGTACGGATTCCTCCGGACCGCCCGTGAAGCTGCGCGCGTTGTGGAAGGTGCCGTCCTCGCCGATGTCGGCGAGCATCACCTCGGTGCCGTCCCACGGCATCCGCGGGTGGTCCCAGGCGATCCAGGCCGCGCGCCGCCCGTCGGGCGAGACCTCGGCGCCCGTGACGAACCGGTGCCGGTCGTCGGAGAGTTCGCGTACCGCGGACCGGTCACCGGCCGCCGATCCGTCCAGCGGCACGGCGGCGATCACCCGGCGCAGGTCGGTGGGTGCCTCGCCGGTGAACTCCTCCAGGACGCACCAGACCTCGCCGGCCGCTCCCCGGTCCGGGTGCAGCCTCGGGTCGGCCCAGCGCAGTCCGCCGCCGGTCGCGGAGACGGGCGTCAGCGGCCAGGGCTCACGGGGGCCGTCGGGGGCGTAGGCGTACAGCCGCTGGTCGTCGAAGTGGACGAAGACGATCAGCGGGCCGCCCTCGGCGCGCACGGTCCCGGCCCACGGCCGTCCGCCGTACTCGATGACGCGGCTGCGGGCGTTCCACGGCGCGGGCAGCTCCGTGGAGGTGCCGTCCGCCGAGTGGCGGACCAGGGCGCGCCGGCCGGCCTCGGCCGGGCGCGGCTCCGTCCACCACAACTCGTCGCCGACCGCTCCGACGTACTCGGGCCGGCCGTCGCGGGAGGCGGCCAGCGCGGCGTCGATCGGTGACGGCCAGCTTCCGTAGGCCTCAGTGGATTTCATGATCGGTTCCCCCGAGTGGTTCAGGCGGTGCGCAGGTAGTGGTCCAGGACCCGGACGCCGAAGTGCAGCGCGTCGACGGGGACACGTTCGTCCACGCCGTGGAAGAGGGCCTGGTAGTCGAAGCCGACGGGCAGCTTCAGCGGCGAGAAGCCGTAGCCGGTGATGCCGAGCCGGGAGAACTGCTTGGCGTCGGTGCCGCCGGACATGCAGTACGGCACGACGTGGCCGTCGGGGTCGAACCGTTCGACGGCGGCGCGGAGCTTGGCGAACGTGGGTGAGTCGACCGGTGCCTGGAGCGGCACCTCCCGGTGGTGGAACTCCCAGTCGACCGAGGGGCCGGTCAACCGGTCCAGCGTGGCGTGGAACTCGTCCTCGCCGCCGGGGACCATCCTGCCGTCGATGTAGGCGGTGGCGTGGCCCGGAATCACGTTGACCTTGTAACCGGCGTCCAGCATCGTCGGGTTGGAGCTGTTGCGGACGGTGGGCGCGACGAGATCGGCGGCGGGTCCGAGCTTGCCGAGGAGCTCGTCCACGTCGAAGCCGGGGGCGTCGAGGTCGGGGTGGATGCCGTGCAGGGCCGCGATCTCGGTGAGGGCGGCGCGGACCGTGGGGGTCAGGCGCACCGGCCACTTGTGCTCACCGATCCGCGCGACGGCCGCGGCGAGCGCGCTGACCGCGTTCGCGCGGTTGACCTTGGAGCCGTGCCCCGCCTTGCCGTGGGCGGTGAGCTTGAGCCATCCGGTGCCCCGTTCGCCCGCGGCGATGGGGTAGAGCGGCATGTCCGGTCCGGCGTGGAAGGTGAAGGCGCCCGACTCGCTGATGCCTTCCGTGCACCCTTCGAAGAGGGCGGCGTGCTGATCGGCGAGGAAGCCGGAGCCGTCATCGGCACTGGCCTCCTCGTCCGCCGTGTACGCGATCACGATGTCGCGGCGCGGGCGGATGCCGGCCCTGGCCCAGTACCGGACGACGGACAGGATCATCGCGTCCATGTTCTTCATGTCGATGGCGCCGCGCCCCCAGACGACCCCGTCGCGCACTTCGCCGGAGAAGGGGTGCACGGTCCAGTCGTCGGCCTCGGCCGGCACGACGTCCAGGTGGCCGTGGACCAGGAGCGCTTCGGCCGACGGGTCGGTGCCCGGGATCCGGGCGACGACGTTGGTGCGGCCGGGGGTGCGCTCCAGCATCGCCGGTTCGAGTCCGGCGGCGGCCAGCCGCTCGGCGACGTACTCGGCGGCCGGGCGTTCGCGGCAGTCGCCGCCGCCCCTGTTGGTGGTGTCGATCCGGATCAGTTCCGAGGTGAACGTCACCGATTCGTCGAGCGCGAGCGCGTCGACGCTGTCCTGGGGGATGTTCGCCTCAGCCATACTGTTCCTCCACGGCGGAGGACACGATGGTCGTCACCGCCTTGAACGTGCGGATACCTTCGTACATCGTCGCGCTGGTGTAGGCGACACGCCTCTCGCCGGAGGGGGCCACGCCGGGCACGACCGTGGCCGCCGCGGCCAGGTGCTCGGCGTCGAACTCCAGCTCCACGGTGAACGGACCGCCGTCCACCGGTGTGTACCGCCCGGCGAGCCCGGCCGCTTCCCTGGCCGCCGCACGGATGTCGGCGGCGGTACGGGTGGGGGTGCGGCAGACCGCGGCGTACCGCGACACGTAGTCCTTGACGGCGACCGTCTGCGCGTCGGGGGCGTAGCCCTTGGCGTCCACGCAGGTCAGGTCGTCGCCGGTGACGAGGACGACGGGGACTCCGTACTCCGCGGCCACATGGGCGTTCAGGAGGCCTTCGCTGGCCCTGACCCCGTTGACCCACACACCGGTGATGGAATTGGCCAGAAACGTGTGGGCCAGGACGCCCTCGGTACCGGCGCCCGTGTGGTAGCCGATGAAGGCCACGGCGTCGACGTCTCCGTGCTGGATGCCCTCCACCATGCTGAGCGACTTGTGCCTGCCGGTGATCATCTGAACCCGGTCGTCCAACTGCTCGAGCAGCAGGTTGCGCATGGTCCAGTGAGCCTCGTTGACGAGCACCTCGTCGGCGCCCCCGTCGTAGAAGCCGAGGGCGGCCGCGTTGACGTCGGAGGTGAACAGGGAGCGGCACCGCTCCCACTGGGGTGTACCGGGCAGCACATCGGCCGGCCAGGTCACACCGGTGGCGCCTTCCATGTCGGCGCTGACGAGGATCTTCATGCTGCCACACGGTACGCGCCACAGAACGTGCAGGCCAGAGCGGCCCTACTCTCCAGAGGTCCACACCATTGATGCCCGCGCGCCCCGGTACGCGGGCCCTGGTTCCCTCAGGCCGCGGAGCGGGTGCGGAGCTCGTGGACGCGCAGGTTCAGCGTGATGAGGTCGAGCAGCGGCGTGTCGACGGACAGCCGCCGGGCCCGGTCCACGAGGTCCCCGAAAACCTGCTCCGCCTCGGTCGGGGCGCCCAGGGTCACGTCGCGGTACAGCGAGGCGGTGAGCGGCGACCCTTCCGTGGTGAGCATCGCGGTCACGGCGTCGAGTTCCGCCTCCCGCACGGGGTGCCCCGCGGCGGCCGCGACAGCGGCGGATTCGGCCAGGAGGGTGGTGACGAATCCGGGCCCGCCGGGTACGGCCCGGACGTCGCCGACGGTGCCGCGCATCAGGCAGGTCAGCCCTGCCAGGGTGCTGATGAACACCCACTTGCCCCACATCGCCCCGACGACGTCCCTGGACCGGTGCGTATCGATGCCCGTGACGTCGAGGACCTCGGCGATCGCCTCGACCCGCTCCGACGTGCCGCCCTGCTGCTCGCCGATCGTCAGGGCGGCGACCGGGGCGAGCCGCACGATGTCGCCGTCGGCGTTCAGCGTGGTGATGACCCGGGCGACCCCGCCGAGCACCGCCTTGTCGCCGAACCGGTCGCCCAGCCGCGCCAGGTGCGCCATGCCGTTGAGCAGCGGCACGATCGCGGTGCCCGGTCCGACCGCGGGCGCGATGTCGTCGAGGGCCCGGTCCAGGGCGGTGGCCTTCACCGAGAGCAGCACCAGGTCGTAGGGGCCGGAGAGCCGGTCCGCGGTGACGAGCCGGGGCGTGAGCGTCTCCTCCTCCCCCAGCCCGGTGATGCGCAGGCCCCGCTCACGGAGGGCCGCGGCGCGACGCGGACGGACCAGGAAGGTGACGTCCCTGCCCGCCCGGGCGAGCCGGGCTCCGAAGTAGCCACCGGTGGCTCCTGCTCCTACGACCAGAATCTTCATCCGCGTGCACCTTCCGGGTCCGTGATCAGGGGCGGGTCAGGAACGGAATCGCTCAGCCGCCGATGCGCAGGACCAGCTTGCCGGTCGATGTGCGGCCCTCCATCAGCAGGTGCGCTCCGGCCGCCTCCGCCAGGCCGAACTCGGCCGTCACGGGAAGGTCGACGTGCCCGTCGGTCACGGCACGGAAGGCACGCTCCGCGACGGTCCGCAGGGTGGCGGGGTCGTTCGCGGCCAGCTCCAGGATCGAGAAGCCGGATACCGACCTGCTGCCCGGGTAGAGCTCGGCCTGCCCGGCGCTCCAGGGCTGGGCGCCGCTCGCGTTGCCGAAGGAGACCAGGCGCCCGAAGACGGCGAGCGCGTCGACGCCGCGGCGCAGCGTGTCCCCGCCGACCGGGTCGAGCACCAGGTCGACGCCCCGGCCTCCGGTGGCGCGGCGGACCTCGTCCGGGAAGGTGTCGCCGAGGAACACCTCGTCGTAGCCGTGGTCGAGGGCGTAGGCGGCCTTCGCGGCGGAGGACACCACGCCGTACACGGCTCCGGCCCCCGCGGCTGCGGCCAGTTGTCCGGCCACCGTGCCGACCCCGCCGGCCGCACCCTGCACCAGCACGCTCTCGCCGGCCCGCAGCCGCCCGACCTCGTGCAGCAGGGCGTGCGCGGTCGGCAGCACGGTGGGCAGGGTGGCCCCCGTGCGCAGGTCCACACCGGCGGGGAGCGGGAAGACGGTGGCGGCGGGCGCCGCCACCACGTCCGCGTATCCGCCGCCGTCGAGGAACGCCGCCACCTCCTGGCCGGGGCTCAGGCCCTCGACCCCGTCGCCGACCGCCCGCACCCGTCCCGAGACCTCCAGGCCCGGGACGAAGGGCAGTCCGGGAACCCGGTAGCCGTCGGACCTGGCCTTGAGATCGGCGAAGTTGACGCCCGCGTAGGCGACGTCGATGGTGACCTGGCCGGGGGCGGGCTCGGGTGCGACCGTCTCGACGAGGGTCAGCACCTCGGGGCCGCCGTACTCCTTGAACTCGATGGCACGCATGACAGAACCGCCCCCTGCGAAGATGTGTTCAACGAAAAGCGAACACTCGAAGTGTAAGATATTCATCGAACACTCGGCAAGGGTCACGGACGCAAGGAGCGGAACATGCCCAACCAGCCCGCGGGCAGCGGACATCGTGCGGCTCCGGTGCACACGGACCCCGCGGAGGTCTCCGTCCTCGAGGCCCTGTCCGCGGTGGCCGATCCGGTCCGTCTCCAACTGGTCCGGGAACTGGCCGGATCCGGGGACTGGACACGCAGTTGCGGCAGCTTCGACGTGCCGGTCGGCAAGGCCGCGCTCAGCCACCACTTCTCGGTGCTGCGCGCGGCGGGCCTGGTGGAGCAGCGCGACATGGGCGCCAAGCGGGTCAACCGCCTGCGCCGCGAGGAGTTCGAGGCCCGCTTCCCGGGCCTCCTGCACCTGCTGCTCCGGCCGGAAGACGCCTGATCCGGACGACGCCCGATCCGGCAGCACGCACCACGGCAGCACGAGGAAGGGCCGGCACCCCGCAAGCGGGGGTGCCGGCCCTTCCTTCGGTTCAGCGGCGCTTCGCGCCCTTCAACAGCTTCTGGATCCTGGCGAGTTCCTTGTCACTGAACTCCAGGTTGCGGATCGCCTCGACGCTGTTCTCCAGCTGAGCGACGCTGCTCGCGCCGACCACGGCCGAGGTGACCCGGCCACCGCGCAGCACCCAGGCCAGTGCCATCTGGGCCAGCGACTGGCCGCGCGCGGAGGCCAGTTGGTCCAGCTCGCGAAGGCGGCCGACCAGGTCGGGCGTGACCGCGTCGGCCGACAGGAACGGGCTGCTGCCCGCCGCCCGCGAGCCCTCCGGGATGCCGCGGAGGTAGCGGTCCGAGAGGATGCCCTGCTCCAGCGGCGAGTAGGCGATGGAGCCGACACCCAACTCGTCCAGGGCCGTGAGCAGGCCGTCCTCGACCCAGCGGTCCAGCATCGAGTAGCGCGGCTGGTGGATGAGCAGCGGGGTGCCGAGGTCCTTCAGGATCCGGGCGGCCTCCCGCGTCTGCTCGGCCGAGTAGTTGGAGACACCCACGTAGAGCGCCTTGCCCTGCTGCACGGCCGAGTGGAGCGCCCCCATCGTCTCCTCGAGCGGGGTCTCGGGGTCGGGCCGGTGGGAGTAGAAGATGTCGACGTAGTCGAGGCCGAGGCGGCCGAGGCTCTGGTCCAGGGAGGAGAGCAGGTTCTTGCGCGATCCCCACTCCCCGTACGGGCCGTCCCACATCAGATAGCCGGCCTTCGTGGACACGATGATCTCGTCCCGGTGCCGCGCGAAGTCCGTCGCCAGCGAGCGGCCCATCGCGGTCTCGGCGGAGCCGGGCGGCGGGCCGTAGTTGTTGGCCAGGTCGAAGTGGGTGATGCCGAGGTCGAACGCCCGGCGGAGGATCCGGCCCTGCGACTCCGGCGTCCGGTCACCGCCGAAGTTGTGCCACAGACCGAGCGAGAGGGCAGGCAGCTTCAGACCGCTGCGCCCGGTGCGCCGGTACGGCATGTCCTGGTAGCGGCCGGCGGACGGGATGTACATGCGGGGCTCCACGGGAGTTCGTTCCGGTTCACGACGGGGGTACGGCGTGCGGGGTCCAGGCTCGCTCACATCGATCCAGCAGTCCAACAGGAGATTCCGCTGGGATTCAGCACCTATATTTCTCAATCATGGAGTTGCGCCAGCTGGAACATTTCGTCGCCGTCGCCCAGGAACAGCATTTCACCCGGGCCGCCGAGCGCGTCGCCGTGTCGCAGTCCGGCCTGTCCGCCTCCGTCCGGGCCCTGGAGCAGGAGCTGCGGACGCCGCTGTTCAGCCGGACGACCCGCAGCGTGCGGCTGACCGAGGCCGGGCGGGCCCTGCTGGTGGAGGCCGAGCGCACCCTGGCGGGCGCGCGGGCGGCGAAGGACGCCGTCGACGCCGTACGGGGACTCCTGCGCGGGACCCTGTCGGTGGGCGTGGAGCAGTGCGTGGCCGGGCTGAACCTGCCGCGGCTGCTCGCCGCCTTCCACCGCGAGCACCCGCACATGGAGATCCGGCTCCGCCAGGAGGGCACGACGAACCTGGTCGACGGGGTGGCCGGCGGCCGGCTCGACATCGCCTTCGCCGCCACGGTCTCGCCCGTGGAGTGGCGTGGCGAGCTGGTCCCGCTGGCACGTGAGCCCATGGTCCTGCTGTGCGCGCCAGGTCACCGGCTGGCCTCGGCGGACCGGGCCGGGTGGGACGAGCTGGCCGGCGAGGCGTTCATCGACTTCCATCCGGACTTCGGGCCGCGTCGTGCGGCGGACGAGGCGTTCACGGCCGCGCGGGTGCGCCGCACGGTGGCGCTTGAGGTCAACGACGTACACACCCTGCTGGAGCTGGTGCGCGAAGGGCTCGGCATCGCGGTGGTTCCGCACCACTTCTCGCGCAAGCCCGAGGCCGGCAGCCTGGTGGCGGTGGCACTCGACGGGGCGGACCAGCCGTACTACGAGAGCGTCGTGGTGCTTCCGGCCGCGCAGGCGCTGAGTCCGGGGGCGCGGGCCCTGATGGCGCTCGTACGGGAGGGAACCGGGCACTGAGACACGTCGGTCAGCCGCTCAGTGCCTCGGCGAACGCCCCGTCCTGCTGTGCGACACCGCTGCAGCTGTCGCTCGCCTTCGACGAGTCCCCACCGGTGCAGGCCCGGTCACGGAACGTCGCCCAGAACGAGAGCGCGCCGACGCCCCGGCTCCGGGCGAAGGAGCCCAGGGACGCCGCGTCGGCCAGGGTGAAGGTCTCCCCGGCCACGTCGTTGACGCCGATCATCACGGTGATGTGCAGCGCCCGCCAGGCCTCGGCGTCCGACAGCCCGAGGACGCCCGCGATCCGGTCATGGGCGGCGGAGGCCGCCTGCTCCGCGTAGTCGCTCATGTCGCCGTCGTGGGAGGAGCTGTAGTTCATCGCCATGATGTTCACCGCCGAGACGTCGACGTCCTCGGCCACGGCGTTCTCCAGGACGGCCGTGCCGCTCGCCTCCAGACCGTCGGGCATGACCGGCAGGGTGTACGTGACGTCGAGGTCCCGCTCCCGCTGGAGCAGGCGCAGGGCCTCGTTGCGGCGGGTGACGGACGGCGTGTCGGTGAGCGCGTCGGCCTCGATGTCGAAGTCCGCCTTGGTGGCGCCGACCGCGTCGAGCACCTCTGCGTACGCATCGGCGAGTTCCTGCGCGCTGTCGCAGGCGAGCGCCGCCTCGGTGCCCGCGGCCCCGCCGAAGGAGACCCGGACGTCCGCGCCGGAGGCCGTGAGCGCCGCGACGCGCGCGACCACCGCGCTGTCGGTGGCCGCCGCGCTGCCGCCCCAGAGCGGGGTGCAGTCGTCGCCGTCGGCGACCACGAAGGCGAGGTTGTACGTGTCGGGAGATCCCGCGGCGTCCGTGGCGGCGGCGGTCGTGGCGCTGACGTAGGGGGTGTACGCGGTGGCTGCCGGGGCCGTTGTGCCGGTGGCCGGGCGGGGGGCCGACGCGGCACCCTGGTCCGCCGCGGTGCCGGTCGCGCAGGCGGAGCAGGCGAGGAGGAGCGCGGCAAGGCCGGCGCCGGCCGCCGCCCGGGAGGATGACACACGCATGGTGTTTGCACCTGCTTTCGGCAAAGAGTGCCCCGCGGCTGCGGCGCAGGGGGACCGGAACACTCGAAACCTCTCACATCTGCCCGGCGCCTCTCCTCACAGCCACCTCATAGCCGGACGGCACGCCTCTCCACGACCGACGCGTCAACCACCGCTGCCACCCTGGCCGTTGCCATGTGGTCCGCCCGTCCACACCGCGCCCCACCGCCCGCGGATTCTCAGCCGACCGACAGGTGACTGCCCGATCCACAGCGTCCGGCCAGCAAAGCACCAGACTTCGCACATGGCCGTTGGTCAACATACGCAAATGCCTTCCGATATCCCCGTCGATACAGATCCGGCCGTGCGTGGCCGACACCGCAAACACGGGCGCGCCTCCCTGCCCCCTGCGCAGGAAGGACCCGTCTTCGTGGACAGCTCCGGCCGGCGCGCCCGGCTGCTGCGCCGGGCCGGCGCCGTACTGGGTGTCATGTGTGCCGGGTACACCGCCGTTCTGGCCCTTTCGTTCATGGGCGGGATCTCCCTCTCCCCCTCGACACTGCTCCCGTTCGACGGCACCTCCGACGCCCGGGGCGGCCCCGGCGGCGGACCGCCCGGTGACGGCAGCGCGTACGCCCCGCCGAGCACCGGCACGGACCGATGAGCCGCGGCCGCCCGTCGGCGATACCGGGCCCCCGGGTGGTCATCGCCCTGCTGCTGCTCCTGGGCCTTGTCTCCGTGATGCTGCTGGACGGCTATCTGCGGGCCGAGGTCGGCAACGACCAGCGGGTCCGCTCCGGCGCGAGTTCGAGCGAGGTGCCCGACAGCGTCCTGAACGGCGGCCCCCTGCTCAGCTTCCCCGGCGGCACGGCCCGCACGCAGTCGGTGCCCGACAGGACGATCGTGCTGACCTTCGACGACGGTCCCGACCCGGAGTGGACCGGCAAGGTGCTCGACGTCCTGGACGACAACGACGTCCCGGGCACGTTCTTCCTCGTGGGCTCCATGATCTCGCGCTATCCGGGCATCGTGCGCGACATGGTCGACGGCGGCAACGAGGTCGGCGTCCACACCTTCACGCACGTCGACCTCTCGTACCGGAGCGCCGCCCGCGTCACGCGTGAGATCGCCCAGACGCAACTGGCCCTGGCCGGGGCCGCCGGCATCACCACGACGCTGTTCCGCGCGCCGTACTCGTCGACGAACGACGCCGTGGACAACTACAGCTGGCCCGTCTACCAGAAGCTCGGCGCCCTCGGTTACACCAGCGTGTTCATCGACACCGACAGCGAGGACTGGCAGCAGCCGGGTGTCGACGAGATCATCGACCTGGCCACTCCGAAGAGCGGCGAGGGCGCCTCCGTGCTCTTCCACGACTCGGGCGGCGACCGGGAGCAGACCCTTGAGGCGCTGCCCCGGTACATCAAGAAGATGAAGGCGCAGGGCTACACCTTCACCACGGTCAGCGGCGCCCAGCAGCAGGACGGGCAGGCGCAGTCACCGTCCGGACAGGACAGCGCGGCCCCGGCCGGACAGACAGCCACACCGCCGGCCGGGGCCTTGGCTCCCGAGCAGGCCGCGCACCGCAAGGCCGGCACCGCCACCCTCTGGGAGGGCCGGGCGCTGCTCGCCGCCGTCGCGGTCGCCGAGTGGACGATGCCCGGGCTCGCCGCTGCACTGACCGTCGTCGGAGTCGCCGTGCTGGGACGGTTCGCACTGATGCTCGTCCTTGCCCGGAGCCACTACCGACGGCGCAACAGACGCCGGTTCACCTGGGGGCCGGCGGTGACCGGCCCGGTGAGCGTGATCGTGCCCGCGTACAACGAGAAGGAGTGCATCGCCCACACGCTCGGCTCACTGGCGTCCAGCACCCATCCGATCGAGATCATCCTCGTCGACGACGGGTCGACCGACGGGACCCCGGAGATCGCCGAGTCCCTGGGACTGCCCAACCTCAGGGTCGTACGGCAGGAGAACGCCGGCAAGTCGGCCGCTCTCAACAACGGTGTGCGGCAGGCCCGTTACGACATCGTGGTGATGATGGACGGCGACACCGTCTTCGAACCCGACACCGTGCACCGGCTCGTGCAGCCCTTCGGCGACCCGGCCGTCGGCGCGGTCGCCGGCAACGCCAAGGTCGGCAACCGCAACACGCTCATCGGTGCCTGGCAGCACATCGAGTACGTGATGGGCTTCAACCTCGACCGCAGGATGTACGACCTGCTGCGCTGCATGCCCACCATCCCCGGTGCGATCGGGGCGTTCCGCCGCGGAGCGGTGCTGGCCGTCGGCGGCATGAGCGAGGACACGCTCGCCGAGGACACCGACATCACGATCGCCCTGCACCGGGCCGGCTGGCGCGTCGTCTACGCCGAGCACGCACGCGCGTGGACCGAGGCACCCGCCTCCCTGGGTCAGCTGTGGCGGCAGCGCTACCGCTGGAGCTACGGCACCATGCAGGCCCTGTGGAAGCACCGGAGGTCCTTGACGGACCGGGGCCCGTCGGGCCGCTTCGGCCGGGTCGGGATGCCGCTGGTGGTCCTCTTCCAGATCGTCACACCCCTCTTCGCCCCGTTGATCGACGTGTTCACGCTCTACGCGATGCTGTTCGTCGACTTCAAGGCGTCGCTGCTGGCCTGGCTTGCGATCCTGCTGGTGCAACTGGCGTGCGCGGCCTATGCGTTCCGCCTCGACCGGGAGAAGTACCGGTATCTGCTCATGATGCCGCTCCAGCAACTCGCCTACCGGCAGCTGATGTATCTGGTGCTCATCCACTCGTGCGTCACCGCGGCGACCGGCGGACGGCTGCGCTGGCAGAAACTCAAGCGCACCGGTGCGGTCGGCTCACCCGCGCCGGGGACGGAGAGCCGCTGATGGGCGGTGCGCACCGGCGGGCGGCGTCCGTGGCGGCCGTCCGCGCGGAACCCGGCCCCGCAGGCGGCCGTGACCGCTGGTTCGACCTGCTGCGGGCCTTCGCGCTGGTCCGCGTCGTCACCTACCACACCTTCGCATGGCCGTGGCTGGGGTTCGTGTTCCCTTCGATGGGCGTGATGTTCGCGCTCGCCGGCTCACTCATGGCGCGGTCGCTGGAGCGGCCCGCCCCGCGGGTGGTCCGGGGACGGCTGCGCAGGCTGCTGATCCCGCTGTGGGTGTTCGGTCTGCTCCTCGGCGCGGCGATGCTGCGGCACGGCTGGGCGCCGGGCGCCGACGTCCTGTTCTGGGTGCTGCCGGTCGGCGATCCGCCGGGCGACGCGTGGGGCGAGCAGGCCTGGGCGGTGCTGTGGTACCTGCGGACCTACCTCTGGTTCGTCCTGCTGTCACCGGCCTTGCTGCGGCTCTTCCGGTCGGCCCCGCTGCCGGTACCGGCCCTGTCCCTCGTCCCGGTCCTGGTGCTCACCGGACTGGGCGGGGGGCCGGGCGGGCGGCTCGGCAGCGCGCTCGGTGATGTGTCGGTCTTCCTGTTCTGCTGGCTGCTGGGATTCGCGCACCGCGACGGGGTGCTCGACCGGATGCGTCCCGGCCGGGTCGTCGCGGTGGCTACGGTCCTGCTCGCGGCCGGGGGCTGGTGGGCGCTGAACCACCGGGTGGACGGGTCGTACGACCTCGACGACATCCCGCTCGCCCAGGCCCTGTGGTCCGCGGGCTTCGTCCTGCTGCTCCTCCGGTTCCGGCCGGTCTGCGCCCGGCTCGACCGCCACCCCGTGGCGGCCCGGGTGGTGCGGGTCTTCAACGCCCGGGCCGTGACCGTCTATCTGTGGCACGAGGTCGCGCTGATGGCGAGTGTGCCGCTGATCGACCTGATGTGGAACGTTCCCGCATTCGAACGGCGTCTGCCGCTCGACAGCGCATGGTTCCAGTTCGCTGTCGCCTGGGTCCTCGTCGGCGCGGCGGTGGTGCTCCTCGGCTGGGTCGAGGACGTCGCGGCGAAACGGCAGCCCCGGCTGCTGCCGTGAACGACGCCCCGGCCCCGGACGGTCTCCTCGCCCGGGGCCTGGGCATGCCCGGATCAGCGGGCGGCCAGCACGAACCACCGCGCGGGCAGGTCGATCCGGCTTCCGTCGGGCAGGTGCTCGGTCTGCGGCAGCGCCGTGTCCCCGCTGTCCAGAGTGATCAGCCCGGCCGCCCGCAGAACCTGCGGCACCTCTTCCTCGGTGGCGCTCGCCGGTTTCAGCCCGTGGTCGAAGACCCGCCGCAGCTTCTTGGGCGGACCGTCGGGGCCCTGTGCCGCCTGCCGCAGCACGCCCTGGGAGGCCGGGGTCAGTTCGGCGACGAACGCCCGGCCCCGGTTCCCCAGCAGCGTCGCCACGGCCGCCGCGACCGCGGGCCTGGCCTCGGGTTCGCTCTGGTGGATGACCGCTCGCATGTACACGTTCGTGTCGCCGATCCGCTCGTGCAGGGCCCGCACCGCGTCACCGTCGACGAGGTCGAGCTGGAGGAACTCGGCGACGCCTTCGGGGTCCGCCCGACGGGCGTGGCCGATCGCCGCGTGCGCGAGGTCCACGCCGATCGCACGGGCGAACCGGGTGGCGAGATAACGGGTCTGGGTGCCGTTCCCGCAGCCGAGGTCGACCACGGGCAGCGCGGCATCGGCGTACGGCAGGAGCAGTTCACTGTGCGGTGCGGCGCTCAGCGAGGGGTCGGCGTCCCAGATCGCCTCGCCGGGTGCGTCCGAGGTGGCGGCCCAGAACCCTTCCCAAGATTCACGGTATCGCTGTGACACATCCATGCGCACTCCCGAGTCCGGCCGTGTCCGGCCCATTTCACTCAGCACCGGATTACCGTCCCACGCCGTCCGGGGCAAGGCGGCGCACTGGATCGCCGGCCCCGGTGAAGACGTCCTTCACCGGGCCTGCGAACGGGGCGCGCCGGGACGGCCGTGCCGCGTGCCGTGCTGCTCTCGCCCCGTTCACCGTGCTTCAGTCCTCGTGGCCCAGCTGGAGGTCCCGTTCGGTGCGGCCCCCGCCCGCGACCTGGAGCACGGTGGCGACCGGCGGATAGCCGGCGGCGATCACGGTGTACTCGCCCGTGGACAGGTCCACGAAGCGGAACGAGCCGTCCGGGCCGGTGGTCAGGGTGTCGACGACGTTGCCCGCCGCGTCCAGCAGGGTCACCCGGGCGTCCTCGACGGGCCGCCCGCCACTGGCCCTGACGATCCCGCGCAGCACGGCGCCACCGGCCAGTTCGATGTCCTGCCGGGTCTCCCGGGCCGCCTGCACACTGACCGGCAGCGCGGCGGGCCGGAAGGCGGGCGCGGAGGCGGCAAGGGTGTACTCGCCCGCGACCAGCTCCCCGATCACGTACCCGCCCTCGCGCCCACTGCGGGTGGAGGCGACGACCTCGCCGCGTACGTCGGTCAGGGTGACGGCCGCGTCGCGTACGGGGACACCGTCCGCGGTCACGACGGTCCCGGCCAGCCGTCCGGCGCCGCCGAGCACCACGTCCAGTTCCACCGGCCGTTCGCCGACCGTGACGCTGACGGCCTGGGGCTGGTGGCCGCCCGCGGCGGCGATGAGCACGTACGAACCGGCCCCGGGCACGCTCAGCGCGTACCGTCCCTCGTCCCCGCTGGCGCCCCTGCCGACCTGTTGTCCCTGGACGTCGATGAGCGTGAGGGCGGCGCGCGGGACCTTCGTGCCGTCGGAGTGCTGGACGCTGCCGCAGACGGGCACTCCGGAGAGGTAGCCGGAGGAGGGCGCGGCGGGGTCGGTGCGGGCTGAGGGGATGGTGGCGGGCTCGGCTGCGGTTTCGGGGGTGTGGTGGGACACCAGCGGTTTCTCCTTGAGGAAGAAGGCGAAGAACAGGCCGAGCACGAGGACCGGCACGAGGTAGAGGAAGATCCGGGGCATCGCGTCGGCGTACGCCTGGATGTAGGCGTCGCGCAGCGCGGGCTCCATCGCGTGGACCAGCTGCGGCGTGATCGACTCCGGGTCGGGCAGTCCGGCCCCGGAGGGCAGCCGCACGGCGAGCGCGTCGGCCAGCCGTCCGGCGAAGAGCGTGCCGAACACGGCGGCTCCCACGCTGCCGCCGATCTGCCGGAAGTAGTTGTTGGCGCTGGTGGCCGTACCGAGGTCGGCGGGGCGTACCGAGTTCTGCACGGCCAGCACCAGCACCGGCATGATCAGCCCGATCCCGAGGCCGAGCACCGCCTGCGCGATGCTGTATTCGAGGCGCGGGGTGTCGGTTTCGAGCCGGGACAGCAGCCACATGCCGACCGCCGAGACGGCACTGCCCGCGATCGGGTAGACGCGGTAGCGGCCGGTACGCGAGATCAGCTGGCCGGAGACGACGGAGGCGCCGACGATGCCTCCCATCATCGGGAGCATGAGCAGCCCGGACTCCGTGGCGGTGGCCCCGTCGACCATCTGGAGGAAGGTCGGCAGATAGCTGGCGGCGCCGAACAGCGCCACTCCGACGACCGCGCCGACCAGCGCGGTGACGTTGAAGATCGAGTCACGGAACAGCCGCAGCGGGATGATCGGTTCGGGCGCCCGGTGCTCGACGGCGAGGAACAGCAGAGTCGTTCCGGCAGCACCGGCGGCCAGCCCCAGAATGGTGCGCGACCCCCAGGCGTACTCCGTGCCGCCCCAGCTGGTGAGCAGGACGAGACAGGTGGACGCGGCGGCCAGCAGCACGGCGCCGAGGATGTCGAGCCGGGGCCGGACGGTGGGCTTGGGCAGCTTCAGCACGAGGGTGATGACGACGAACGTCACGAGGCCGAACGGCACGTTGATGTAGAAGCACCAGCGCCAGGAGGCGTGGTCGGTGAAGAAGCCGCCGAGCAACGGCCCGGCCACGGACGCGAGTCCGAAGGCGGCGCCGATCAGCCCCATGAACCGGCCGCGCTCCCGTGGCGGTACGACGTCGGCGATGATCGCCTGGACGCCGATCATCAACCCGCCGCCGCCGACGCCCTGGAGGGCACGGAAGGCGATCAGTTCGTCCATGGTGCGTGACCAGCCGGCCAGCGCGGAGCCGATGACGAAGACGACGATCGCGAACTGGAAGACGCTCTTGCGGCCGAAGAGGTCGCCGAGCTTGCCGTAGATCGGGAGACCGATGGTCGAGGCGAGCAGATAGGCGGTGACGGCCCAGGACATCTTCTCCAGGCCGTGCAGCTCACCGACGATCTTCGGGAGCGCCGTCGCCACGATCATCTGATCGAGCGCCGCGAGCAGGAGCGTGAGCATCAGCCCGATGAAGACGAGCCGGATGCGCCGGGGGTCCGTGGCCCCGTCACCGGCCGGGACCTGGGCGGCGGATTCCGTCGCGGCGGGCGGCAAAGGGGGCGGGGCGACCACGGGCAACACCTCGGTGTCGCCCGTACCGTCCGGCTCGTCCTTCACCAGCGTGATCCCACCCACCACGTGCCGCTCCCCTCGTCGCACTGCCGCCGCCCATTTCTCGCATTGCGCGATAAGTGAGGGCAAACGCGACGAGGGGGCGCTGACGGCGCACTCAGGGGGCTTATCCCCCGGTGGGAGCCACTACGGCGCACAACCAAAGCGCCGAAAAAACCACCCGAACCGGTGAGGCCGGGCGGCTCCGCCGAAGACTACTTCTCGACCTCGGCCGCGAGGTTCTGCAGCAGCTCGTCGTAGATGCGGCCAAGTCCCTTGGGGGCGAAGGTCTTCTCGAAGAATCCGCCGATCCCTCCGGCGCCGTTCCACACGGTGGAGACGACGGCCTTGGACCGGCCCTCACCGGCCGGGGTGACGGTCCAGGTCGTGACCATCGAGGAGTTGCGGTCCTTCTCCACGAGCTGCCCGTCGATGGGCTCGCTGACCTCCAGCAGGCAGTCGCGCACCCGCTTGCTGGTGGCCTGGAGCTTCCAGTGGACGAGGGTGCCCTCGCCGTCGCCGCCCTCCCGGACCTCGTACTCGCTGAACTGGCCCGGCAGCACCTTGCCGCGGACGTCCTTGTAGTCGGCCAGCGCGTCGAACACCGCTTCCGCGTCCGCCGCGATGATCCGCTCTGTCGTGGCCTCGACCTGCGCCATGGCTGTTCCTCCAGCACTCGGTTGTTCGGGGGTGTGCTGAGCCAACCACCTCGGCAGCCCCGCTCAAAATCCGGTCCGGGACGAAGGGGAGAAAACGATCAAGGGAACAAGTGTTCTATTCTCGGGGCAGTGCTACCGAGGAGGCCTCCATGCGCTGGGACCATCTGGCCGACAACCCCGCCGAAACCACCACAGCCCGTACCGGCGCGCTCTTCGCCGCGGACGCGGTGACGACCCGCACCTTCGACACCCCCGAGTTCCGGGGCATCACCTTCCACGAGATACGGGCCCGCTCGATCGTGAACCGGGTACCCGGCGCGTCCCGGATGCCGTTCGAGTGGACCGTCAATCCCTACCGGGGCTGTACGCACGCCTGCGTCTACTGCTTCGCCCGCAAGACCCACAGCTATCTGGACCTCGACACCGGCCTGGGCTTCGACTCGCAGATCGTGGTCAAGGTCAACGCCCCGGAGCTGGTGGGCCGCGAGCTGGCCTCGCCCCGCTGGCACGGCGCGCACATCGCGATGGGCACCAACGTCGACTGCTACCAGCGGGCCGAGGGGCGCTACCGGCTGATGCCCGGCATCCTCACCGCGCTGCGCGACCACGCGAACCCCTTCTCCATCCTCACCAAGGGCACGCTGATCCTGCGCGACCTGGAGCTGCTGCGGCAGGCGGCCGAAGTCACCGAGGTCGGCGTCTCGGTCTCCGTCGGCTTCACCGACCCCGAGCTGTGGCGGACCGTGGAGCCCGGCACCCCCTCCCCCGAACGGCGCCTCGACGTCGTCCGCACCCTCAGCGAGCACGGCATCGGCTGCGGGGTCCTGATGGCGCCCGTCATCCCGTACCTCGGCGACCGGCCGGACCAGCTGCGGGCGACGGTCCGCGCGATCGCCGCCGCCGGCGCGACGTCGGTGACCCCGCTCGTCCTCCATCTGCGCCCGGGCGCCCGGGAGTGGTTCATGGAGTGGCTCGGCCACCACCATCCCCATCTGGTGCGGCGCTACGAGCGGCTGTACGCGGACGGCGCGTACGCACCCACGTGGTACCAGCGCCGCATCACCCGGTCCGTGCACGAGCTGGCGACGGAGTACGGCATCGGCCCCTCGCACCCCGGGACGCCCCGCGGCCTCCGTGGGCGCGATGAGCGGCGGACAGCGCCGCCCGCCTCCGAGCCCACCCAGCTGACCCTGCTCTGACCCGGGCCGCGCCCACGGGGCAAACGGGTCATCTCTCACCGGATCAGGTCCTTCCGGCTCCGAATGCGGGGAGCATGCGGCGGGGGCTGCGCCACGCGCAGCCGTGTTCCCCCACCACGGGAGGCCATATGACGAACCGTCCAGGAATTCTGTTCGCCGTCGGGGCGACGGTCGCCGGTCTGGTGACCGCCGCGCCGTCTCCGGCGAGCGCCGACAGCGGCGCGCAGCGCGCCGCCCCGGTCAAGTGGACCGACTGCGCCACCCAGTCGTCCCCGACGCTCCAGTGCGCGACCGTGCGCTCCCCGCTCGACCATGACGAGCCGTCGGGCCGCACGGTCACCCTCGCCCTGACCCGGGTCCCGCACACGGCGAAGAGCTTCCAGGGGCCGCTGCTGGTCAATCCGGGCGGCCCGGGCGGCAGCGGTCTGTCCATGGCAGGCTTCGTCGCCGCCTCACTGCCGAAGGCGGTGGCCGCCCAGTACGACGTGATCGGGTTCGACCCGCGCGGCGTCGGCAGGAGCCGGCCGGCTCTGGACTGCGTACCGAAGTACTTCGATCCGGTACGGCCCGACCCGGTACCGCGGTCCTTCCGGGACGAGCAGGCCAACCGCAACCGCGCCCGCGGCTTCGCGGCGGCCTGCGGGAAGAAGTACCCGGACCTGCTCCCGTTCATGGACACGGTCAGCGCGGCCAAGGACCTCGACGTGATCCGGAGTGCGACCGGATCCCGGCAGCTCAACTACCTCGGGTACTCCTACGGCACCTACCTCGGGTCGGTGTACGCCAAGCTGTTCCCGGAGCGCGTCCGGCGACTGGTCCTCGACTCGAACGTCGACCCGGACGGAGTCTGGTACGACGACAACCTCAGCCAGGACTACGCGTTCGACACCCGCCACAAGGCGTTCGCCGCCTGGGTGGCGAAGCACGACGCCGCGTACGGGCTCGGCAGCGACCCGGCGGAGGTCGAGGCGGCCTGGTACCGGATGCGGGACGCGGTGAGGAAGCACCCGGCGGGCAAGAGGGTCGGCGCCGGCGAGCTGGACGACACCTACCTGCCGGGCGGCTACTACAACGGCTACTGGCCCGCCCTGGCCGAGGCCTTCGCCGCCTACGTCCACGACAAGGACGAGCAGGCCCTGGTCAAGGCGTACGAGCGCTTCGCCGCGGTCGACGCGGAGGGCGACAACGGGTACTCGGTGTACTCGGCCGTTCAGTGCCGGGACGCGCAGTGGCCGAAGGACTGGAACGTCTGGCGCAGCGACAGCCGACGGGTCAACGCCAAGGCCCCGTTCATGACCTGGGGCAACACCTGGTACAACGCCCCGTGCGCCAACTGGCCGGTGGAACCGCTGAACCCGGTGCGGGTCTCCAACCGCGCACTGCCCCCGGCACTGCTCTTCCAGGCGACGGACGACGCGGCCACCCCGTACGAGGGCGGCGTCACGCTGCACCGCAAGCTCAAGGGCTCCAGCCTGGTGGTCGAGCAGGGCGGCGGCAACCACGGCGTCACGCTGAGCGGGAACGCCTGCCTGGACCGGTATCTGGCGGACTATCTGGCCAAGGGGACCGTGCCGCGCGGAAAGGGCGGCGACGTGGACGCGGTCTGCGCGAAGACGCCCGACCCGACGCCGGTGACCGCCAAGTCCGCGCGCCCGGCCTCCCGTACGGACGCGAGCGGCGGCACGCTGCACGGGCTGCTCGGCTTCCGGGGCTGAGAAAAGGACGTTGCCGCAGTTCGAAGGCGTGCGCGAGGATGGCCCGATGACCTCTCGGCCCGTGCCCGCGCACGCCTCCCCCGCCTTGATCCGGGACATGATCTTCGACGACTGCGAAGCCGTCGCGAAGGTCCGGGTGCGTGGCTGGCAGAGCGCCTACGCCGGTCTGATGCCGCAGGCGCATCTGGACGCGATGGACGTCGCCGCGGACGCGGAGCGCCGCCGCGGCTCCTTCTCGGAGCCGGGCGCCGTCGTCAACGTGGTGGCCGAGCGGGCGGGCCTCGGTGTCGTCGGGTGGGCCGCGTACGGGCCGTACCGCGAGGACGGCAGACGGCTCGCCCGCGGTGAGGTGTACGCGATCTACGTCCTGCCGGAGCAGACCGGGACCGGTGTGGGCCGGGCCCTGATGGCGGAGGTGCTGGCGCGTGCCGCAGCGGCCGGCCACCCCGATGTCGCGCTCTGGGTGCTGAAGGAGAACGCGCCGGCCCGGCGTTTCTACGAGCGTGCGGGCTTTCGCCCCGACGGCGCCGAGGAGCCCTTCGACGTGGACGGGGTCGCGGTGCCCGAGGTCCGCTACGTCCGCCCCGTCAGCCCGTCGGCAGGCGGCTGAGCGCGTCCTCGGCCGCGTCGCCGAGACGGGGGTGGGGCAGGGCGGCCTCCAGGACCGGGCGGGCCTGTGCGTCGCCGAGCCGCCCGAGGCCCTCGACGCAGGCGAGGGCCACCCGCCAGTGCGGCTCGTCCGGCCCGAGCAGCCGGGACAGCGTGCTCACGAGGGCGGGCACGGACTCCGGGGCCCCCAGCTCGGCGAGCAGGCGGACCGGGTGCAGGGCGTAGGCGGTGCGCAGGGAGTTGGTGGCGAGGGCGGCGGCCGCGCGCGGCGTGCGGGGGTCGCCGAGGCGGGCCAGGGCGTGGGCGGCGCCGACGCAGCGCTCCGGGTCCCGGTGGTTGAGCAGCAGCACCAGGGTCTCGAAAGCCCGGCGGTCACCGCCGCAGCCCAGCCGGAACGCGGCGATCTCGCGTGCCCAGAGCGGGCGTTCGCGCTCGACGAGCACCAGGGCCAGTTCCTCGTCGTCATCGGTGGCCAGCAGTCTGCGGTAGTCCGCCGACTCCCCCGCCTCTTCCGCCAGTCGGTGCGTCAGTGACCGGTACTCCTCATCCATGACCGTCAGCGTATAGGTGGCCACGCAGCGTGCCGAAGACGGCCGAGGATGTGAGGGGGGCCACAACAGCCGGGGACTGGCGCGCTCGTTACCCGCCGGTTAACCTCATGTGAGCGGGACACTCCCCCCGCCGGCTCCGGTGGCCTGGTGACGCAGCCACCCGGAGTGTTTGTCGGTTCGGCAGCTTGTGAGACGTGACTCCGGGACAGAGTCCGTCGCCCCTTCCCGGTCCCCGGCGTGCGGTTCGCGCCCGGGACCCGAGCACCACGACAGGCAACTCCCGCACGCCTCACGCCGGTCGGGCCCTTCGGCCCTTTCTCACCGCCGCGCACCGCGTGCGTCCCTCAGTCGTCACTCATCCCTGGAGTCCCGTGATGGACACCCCGTTCAGCACCATTGCCGTCGTCGGCCTCGGCACCATGGGCACCGGCATCGCCGAGGTCCTGGCCCGCGCCGGCCGCGAGGTCATCGGTATCGACATCGACGACGCGGCCGCCCGCCAGGCCGTCGCCTCCCTGGAAGCCTCCACCGCCCGCGCCGTGCAGCGCGAGCGGATGACACAGGAGGAGCGGCGCGACGCCCTCGCCCGGTTCCGTACCTTCTCCGACCTCCAGGCCGCGGCCGAGGCGGAGCTGGTCATCGAGGTCGTGCCGGAGACGTACGAGATCAAGCAGCAGCTCTTCCGCGAGCTCGACGCGATCGTCTCCCCCACCGCCGTCCTGGCCACGGGCACCAACGCCCTGTCGGTGACCCGTCTCGCCGCGGAGTCGCAGCACCCGGAGCGGGTCCTCGGCCTGCACTTCTTCAACCCGGCGCCCGCGATGAAGCTGGTCGAGGTGGTCTCCTCGGTGCTGACCGCGCCGCCGGCCGTGGAGGCCGTCACCGCGCTCGCCAGGGAACTGGGCAAGGAGCCGGTCGCGGTCGGCGACCGGCCGGGGTTCGTCGCCGACGGCCTGCTGTTCGGCTACCTCAACCAGGCCGCCGCGATGTACGAGGCGAACTACGCCTCCCGCGAGGACATCGACGCGGCCATGAAGCTGGGCTGCGGTCTGCCGATGGGCCCGCTGGCGCTGCTGGACCTGATCGGCATCGACACCGCCCGTACCGTCCTGGAGGCGATGTACTCCGCCTCGCACGACCGGCTGCACGCCCCGGCGCCCGTGCTCGGCCAGCTCGCCGCGGCGGGGCTGACCGGCCGCAAGTCGGGCCGCGGCTTCTACACGTACGCGGAGCCGGGCAGCCAGAGCGTCGTGCCGGACGCGCTGACTCCGGCCGGGGACGCCGGGGCGGGCGCGGGCCGTGCGGTGCGTTCCGTGGGCGTCGCGGGCTCCGGGACGATGGCCTCGGGCATCGCGGAGGTCTTCGCGAAGGCCGGGTACGACGTGGTGCTCGCCGCGCGCAGCCAGGAGAAGGCGGACACCGCGAAGGCCCGGATCGCCAAGTCGCTGGAGCGGTCGGTCGCCAAGGGGCGGCTGACGGCCGGGGCGCGGGACGAGACCCTCGCCCGGATCACCGCGGCGGGGTCGCTGGACTCCTTCGCCGGGGTCGACCTGGCCGTCGAGGCCGTGGCCGAGGACCTGCTGGTCAAGCAGCAGCTGTTCGCCACGCTGGACAAGGTGTGCCGGCCGGGCGCGGTGCTCGCGACGACCACCTCCTCGCTGCCGGTGGTCGCGATCGCCCGGGCCACCTCGCGGCCCGAGGACGTCATCGGGATGCACTTCTTCAACCCGGCGCCCGCGATGAAGCTGGTCGAGGTCGTCCGTACGGTGCTCACCGCGGACGATGTGCACGCCACGGTCCGCGAGGTCTGCGGGAAGGTGCGCAAGCACCCGGTGGACTGCGGGGACCGGGCCGGCTTCATCGTGAACGCGCTGCTGTTCCCGTACCTCAACAACGCGATCAAGATGGTCGAGGAGCACTACGCGAGCCTCGACGACATCGACGCCGCGATGAAGCTGGGCGGGGGCTACCCGATGGGCCCGTTCGAGCTCCTGGACGTGGTCGGCCTGGACGTCTCGCTCGCCATCGAGAAGGTGCTGCACAGCGAGTTCCGCGACCCGGGCCTCGCGCCCGCGCCGCTGCTGGAGCATCTGGTGGCCGCGGGCTGCCTCGGCCGCAAGACGGGACGCGGCTTCCGCGAATATGCCCGCCGCTGAGAAGCCCCGGTCCGCGGGGCCCGGCGACGGGCCCCGCGGACCGGGAGCCGGGTGGGGCGGGCTGCTCGGACCGGCGGCCGGCCCGCCCCCACAGGCGCGCTCTCCTGCACCGATGCAGTACGTTCACACCATGTCCCAGCCCGCCAGGTCCCCCCGTGTGTCCGCCGCGCCCGACGTCCCGGAAAGTGCCGCAGGCACCCGCGCCGCCGCCCAACGGCTCAAAATGCGCCGTGAACTGGCCGCCGCGGCGATGGAGCTCTTCGCCACGAAGGGGTACGAGGCGACGACCGTCGACGAGATCGCGGGCGCGGCGGGCGTCGCCCGGCGGACCTTCTTCCGGCACTTCCGGTCCAAGGAAGAGGCCATCTTCCCGGACCACGACGACACGCTCGTCCGGGCCGAGGCGGTCCTGAACGCCGCCCCCGCGCACGAGCACCCGCTCGACACGGTCTGCCGCGGCATCAAGGAAGTCATGCGGATGTACGCGGCGAAGCCCGCGGTCTCCGTGGCCCGCTACAAGCTGACCCGTGAGGTCCCCACCCTGCGGCAGGCCGAGATCGCCTCGGTGGCCCGCTACGAGCGGCTGTTCACGCGCTATCTGCTGGGCCACTTCGACGAGCGCGACCACCTCGCGGGCAACGACGATCCGCTGCTGGCGGAGGTCGCCGCGTCCGCCGTGGTCACCGCGCACAACCACGTGCTGCGCCGCTGGCTGCGCGCGGACGGCCAGGGTGACGTGGAGGCGCAGCTGGACCAGGCGTTCGCCATCGTCCGCGACACGTTCGGGACGGGCATCGGCGCGGGCCGGACCGCCGGCAGCGATCCGGCCAAGCCGCCTGCCGCGTCGGTGAGCGCGGAGGGCGAGGTGCTGGTGGCCGTGGCGCGGACGGACGCGCCGCTGGACGAGGTCATGCGCACGATCCAGCAGGCCCTCAAGGAGCGCTGAGCCGGGCGCGGCGAAACCGGTTGCCGGGGCGGCGCCTCGGTGCTGTGGTGTGCGGATGAATGATCAAACCTCTGCACACCGTGAAGAACTGCTGGCCGTCTTCGACCGCGAGATGCGTGAGGGGGCCAGGCCGGACGGCCCCGGTGTCCGCGTCGAGCGCGGCGACGGCTTCGTACGTCAGGTGGGCACGGAAACCGACTGGAACGGGGTCGTCTGGTCCTCGCCCGATCTGGACGCCGCGCGGGCGGACGCGGCGATCGCCGCACAGGTGGCCCACTGCTCCGCCCGCGGGTACGGGGAGTTCGAGTGGAAGCTGTACTCCCACGACCGGCCCGCCGACCTCGGGGCGCGGCTGCTGGCGGCCGGGTTCGTGCCCGAGGAGCCGGAGACCCTCCTCGTCGCGCCGGTGGCGGGCCAGCCCACGGCCGTACGGCTCCCGGAGGGCGTCCAGCTGCGCACGGTGCGTGACGAGGCCGATGTGGACCTGATGGCCCGGGCCCACGAGCAGGCGTTCGGCACGGACGGGTCGCGGCTGCGGCGTCAGGTGCTGGCCCGGCTGGCGGAGGACCCGGACGACTTCGTGGCGGTGCTGGCCATGGCGGGCGACGAGCCGGTGAGCTCGGCCCGGATGGAGCTGTACCCGGGCACGGGCTTCGCCGGGCTGTGGGGCGGCGGCACGGTCGAGGCGTGGCGCGGCAGGGGCGTCTACCGGGCGCTCATCGCCTTCCGGGCCCGGATCGCCGCCGAGCGCGGCTACCGGTACCTCCAGGTCGACGCGACCGAGGACAGCCGCCCGATCCTCCAGCGCCTCGGCTTCACGGCCCTGGGCACGACGACGCCGTACGTCTACCGCCCTTCCTCCTGAGCACCCATCGCGGGGCACATCGCGGCAAATCGCCCACCGTGTTGCTCATGCGTGGCACCCGGATGACAATTGAGGGAAATTGCTGGCACCGAGTGCCTTGTCAGCTGTCACGGAGTGCCATACGTTGAAGTCGTCCGGGCGGCCGGCGTGCTGAGACCTCACGTACGCCGGCTGTCCCCGCAAACCACGTGTCTGCGCGCCCGGACGCCTGCGTCACAGGCGAACCCTTCTGCTCCACCGAGCAAGCTGCCCAGCATCACCCGCCGAACCGACGGCACACCTCCACGCAACACCGCTCCCCCTGCACCGCAGGCCCCTCAAGCGTTCCCTCAACGCCGCACCACCGGAGGCACACCGTGAAGGAAATCCTGGACGCGATCCAGTCGCAGGACAGCAGCACCGCGGACTTCGCGGCCCTGTCCATCCCCGAGTCGTACCGCGCGGTGACCGTGCACAAGGACGAGGCCGAGATGTTCGCCGGCGTCGCCAGCCGCGACAAGGACCCGCGCAAGTCCCTCCACGTCGAGGACGTGCCGGTGCCCGAGCTCGGCCCGGGCGAGGCCCTGGTGGCGGTCATGGCCAGCTCGGTCAACTACAACTCCGTGTGGACGTCGATCTTCGAGCCCGTCTCGACCTTCGGCTTCCTGGAGCGCTACGGCAGGCTCAGCGACCTCAGCAAGCGCCACGACCTGCCGTACCACGTCATCGGCTCCGACCTGGCGGGCGTCGTCCTGCGCACCGGCCCCGGCGTCAACGCCTGGAAGCCCGGCGACGAGGTCGTCGCGCACTGCCTCTCGGTCGAGCTGGAGTCCTCGGACGGCCACAACGACACGATGCTCGACCCCGAGCAGCGCATCTGGGGCTTCGAGACCAACTTCGGCGGCCTGGCGGAGATCGCACTCGTCAAGTCCAACCAGCTGATGCCGAAGCCGGACCACCTCAGCTGGGAGGAGGCGGCGGCGCCCGGCCTCGTCAACTCCACCGCGTACCGTCAGCTCGTCTCCCGCAACGGCGCCGGCATGAAGCAGGGCGACAACGTCCTCATCTGGGGCGCCAGCGGTGGACTCGGCTCCTACGCCACGCAGTTCGCCCTGGCCGGCGGCGCCAACCCGATCTGTGTCGTCTCCAGCGACCAGAAGGCGGAGATCTGCCGGAAGATGGGCGCCGAGGCGATCATCGACCGCAACGCCGAGGGCTACAGGTTCTGGAAGGACGAGCACAACCAGGACCCGCGCGAGTGGAAGCGCTTCGGCAAGCGCATCCGCGAACTGACCGGCGGCGAGGACGTCGACATCGTCTTCGAGCACCCGGGCCGCGAGACCTTCGGCGCGAGCGTGTACGTGACCCGCAAGGGCGGCACGATCGTCACCTGCGCCTCGACCTCGGGGTACAACCACGAGTACGACAACCGCTACCTGTGGATGTCGCTCAAGAGGATCGTGGGCTCGCACTTCGCCAACTACCGCGAGGCCTGGGAGGCCAACCGCCTGGTCGCGAAGGGAAAGATCCACCCGACGCTGTCCAAGGTCTACTCCCTGGAGGACACCGGCCAGGCCGCGTACGACGTGCACCGCAACCTCCACCAGGGCAAGGTCGGCGTCCTGGCGCTGGCGCCGGCCGAGGGCCTGGGCGTGCGTGACGGGGAACTGCGTGAGCAGCACATCGACGCCATCAACCGATTCAGGGACATCTGACATGACCGGCCGTCAGAAGGACCGCCCCTGGCTCATGCGGACGTACGCCGGCCACTCGACCGCCGAGGCGTCCAACGAGCTCTACCGGCGCAACCTCGCCAAGGGCCAGACCGGTCTGTCGGTCGCCTTCGACCTGCCGACGCAGACCGGTTACGACCCCGACCACGTCCTCGCCCGCGGCGAGGTCGGCCGGGTCGGCGTGCCCGTCTCGCACCTCGGCGACATGCGCCGGCTGTTCCAGGACATCCCCCTGGAGCAGATGAACACCTCGATGACGATCAACGCCACCGCGATGTGGCTGCTGGCGCTGTACCAGGTCGTCGCCGAGGAGCAGGGCGCCGATGCGGGGAAGCTCCAGGGCACCACGCAGAACGACATCGTCAAGGAGTACCTCTCGCGCGGGACGCACGTCTTCCCGCCGGGACCCTCGCTGCGGCTGACCACCGACATGATCACGTACACGGTCAACCGCATCCCGAAGTGGAACCCGATCAACATCTGCAGCTACCACCTGCAGGAGGCGGGGGCCACCCCGGTCCAGGAGATCGCCTACGCCATGTCGACGGCGATCGCCGTGCTCGACGCGGTCCGCGAGTCCGGACAGGTGCCCGAGGAGAAGTTCGGCGATGTGGTCGCCCGGATCTCCTTCTTCGTGAACGCGGGCGTGCGCTTCATCGAGGAGATGTGCAAGATGCGCGCCTTCGGCCGCATCTGGGACCGGGTCACCCGCGAGCGCTACGGCATCACCGACGCCAAGCAGCGCCGCTTCCGCTACGGAGTCCAGGTCAACTCGCTCGGTCTGACCGAGGCGCAGCCGGAGAACAACGTCCAGCGCATCGTGCTGGAGATGCTGGCCGTCACCCTCTCCAAGGACGCCCGCGCCCGCGCCGTGCAGCTGCCCGCCTGGAACGAGGCGCTGGGGCTTCCCCGGCCCTGGGACCAGCAGTGGTCGCTGCGCATCCAGCAGGTACTCGCCCATGAGAGCGATCTGCTGGAGTACGAGGACATCTTCGCCGGTTCGCACGTCATCGAGGCCAAGGTGGACGAGCTGGTCACCGAGTCGCTCGCCGAGATGGACCGGATCGAGCAGATGGGCGGCGCCATGGCGGCCGTCGAGTCCGGCTACCTCAAGTCGGAGCTGGTCTCCTCGCACGCCGCCCGGCGCGCCCGGATCGAGGGCGGCGAGGAGAAGATCGTCGGCGTCAACATCCACGGGACGACCGAGCCCAACCCGCTCACGGCCGACCTCGACGGGGCGATCATGACGGTCGACCCGGCCAACGAGGCCAAGGTCGTCGCCGCGCTCCACGAGTGGCGCGACAACCGCGACGAGCCGCGCGCCACGGAGGCGCTGGCCGCGCTGAAGAAGGCCGCGGCGGGCACCGGGAACATGATGGAGGCGACCGTCGAGTGCGCCCGTGCGGGCGTCACCACCGGAGAGTGGTCCTGGGCCCTGCGCGACGTCTTCGGCGAGTTCCGTGCGCCGACCGGGGTGTCGTCCGCCCCGGTCGCGGTGACGGCGGAGGCCGGCACCCCGCTGGCCCTCGTACGCGAGAAGGTGGCCCGGACCGCCGAGGACCTGGGAGCGGGCCGGCTGCGGCTGCTCGTGGGCAAGCCCGGCCTGGACGGGCATTCCAACGGCGCCGAGCAGATCGCGGTGCGCGCCCGTGACGCCGGCTTCGAGGTCGTCTACCAGGGCATCCGCCTCACGCCCGAACAGATCGTCTCGGCCGCCGTCGCCGAGGACGTGCACTGCGTCGGTCTGTCGATCCTGTCCGGCTCGCACGCCGAGCTGGTGCCGGACGTACTGAACCGGCTGCGCCGCACCGGAGCGGGCGACATCCCGGTGATCGCGGGCGGGATCATTCCCCCCGCGGACGCCGAGGCCCTGATCAAGGCCGGTGTCGCCGCCGTATTCACCCCGAAGGACTTCGGCATCACGGAGATCATCGGCCGTATCGTCGACGAGATCCGGAAAGCGAACAAGCTCGACCCTCTGGAGGTCCCCGCATGACCCAGCCCACCGCTCCCGTGAACCGGCTGCGTCCGCGCCGCTCCTGCCTGGCCGTTCCGGGCTCGAACCCGCGGTTCCTGGAGAAGGCCCAGGGCCTCCCGGCCGACCAGGTCTTCCTCGACCTGGAGGACGCCTGTGCGCCGCTCGCCAAGGAGGGCGCCAGGCACACCATCGTCGACGCGCTGAACAACGGCGACTGGACGGGCAAGACCCGGGTCGTGCGGGTCAACGACTGGACGACCCACTGGACGTACCGCGACGTCATCACGGTCGTCGAGGGCGCCGGCCCGAACCTCGACTGCATCATGCTGCCCAAGGTCCAGGACGCCCAGCAGGTCGTCGCGCTCGACCTGCTGCTCACCCAGATCGAGAAGACGATGGGCTTCGAGGTCGGGAAGATCGGCATCGAGGCGCAGATCGAGAACGCCAAGGGCCTCGTCAACATCGACGACATCGCCGGTGCCTCACCCCGCCTGGAGACCCTGATCTTCGGCCCGGCCGACTTCATGGCGTCGATCAACATGAAGACCCTCGTCGTCGGCCAGCAGCCGCCCGGCTACGGCGCGGACGCCTACCACTACATCCTGATGCGCATCCTGATGGCGGCCCGTACGCACGACCTCCAGGCGATCGACGGCCCGTTCCTCCAGATCCGCGACGTGGACGCCTACCGCGAGGTCGCCGGCCGTGCCGCCGCGCTCGGCTTCGACGGCAAGTGGGTCCTGCACCCCGGACAGGTGGACGCCGCCAACGAGGTGTTCTCGCCCTCCCAGGAGGACTACGACCACGCCGAACTGATCCTCGACGCCTACGACTGGTGCACCTCCGAGGAGGGCGGCAAGAAGGGCTCCGCGATGCTCGGCGACGAGATGATCGACGAGGCCAGCCGCAAGATGGCCCTGGTCATCGCGGGCAAGGGCCGCGCGGCCGGCATGCAGCGCACCTCCAAGTTCGAAGCGCCGGAGGCCTGATCATGCAGTTCGGACGCACGTACGAGGAATTCGAGGTCGGTGCCGTCTACAAGCACTGGCCCGGAAAGACCGTCACCGAATACGACGACCACCTCTTCTGCCTGCTGACCATGAATCACCACCCGTTGCACATGGACAGCAACTACGCCGGGAAGACGACCGACTTCGGCAAGAACGTTGTCGTCGGCAACTACATCTACTCGCTGTTGCTGGGCATGTCGGTCCCGGACGTCTCCGGAAAGGCGATCGCCAACCTGGAGGTCGAGTCGCTCAAGCACGTGGCGCCGACCTTCCACGGCGACACGGTCTACGGCGAGACCACCGTCCTCGACAAGACCCCGTCACGGTCCAAGAACGACCGCGGAATCGTTTACGTGGAGACCAAGGGCTACAAGCAGGACGGCACACTCGTCTGCGTGTTCCGCCGCAAGGTCATGGTCCCCACTCAGACGTACATCAAGGAGCGCGGCGGAGAACAGCCCGGCCGCCCCGAACTGCAGCAGCCTTCGCCTTCGCAGAAGAACGTGGAGAAGTAGCCATGACGCGACTCGCCCAGACGGCCGGTCTCAACGACGTCCAGCAGGAAATCCTCTCCACGGTCCGGGATTTCGTCGACAAGGAGATCATTCCGGTCGCGACCCGGCTGGAGCACCGCGACGAGTACCCGACCGAGATCGTCGAGGGCCTCAAGGAACTCGGCCTGTTCGGGCTGATGATTCCCGAGGAGTACGGGGGCCTGGGTGAGTCGCTTCTCACATACGCGCTGTGCGTGGAGGAAATCGCCCGCGGCTGGATGAGCGTGTCGGGAATCATCAACACGCACTTCATCGTGGCGTACATGCTCAAGCAGCACGGAACGCAGGAGCAGAAGGACACCTTCCTGCCCCGGATGGCGCTGGGCGAGGTCCGCGGCGCCTTCTCGATGTCCGAGCCGGCGCTGGGCTCGGACGTCTCGGCCATCAGCTCCAAGGGCGTCAAGGACGGCGAGGAGTACGTCCTCAACGGCCAGAAGATGTGGCTGACGAACGGCGGCACGTCCTCGCTCGTGGCGGTCCTGTGCCGGAGTGACGAAGGCCACCCCGAAGGCACCGCCCCGCACAAGTCGATGACGACCTTCCTGGTGGAGAAGGAGCCCGGATTCGGCGAGGTCCGGCCCGGTCTCACCATCCCCGGAAAGATCGACAAGATGGGCTACAAGGGCGTCGACACCACCGAACTCATCATGGACGGACTGCGCATTCCAGCCAATCGCGTCCTGGGTGGCACCACCGGCCGAGGGTTTTACCAAATGATGGACGGCGTGGAGGTGGGCCGCGTCAATGTGGCTGCGCGTGGCTGTGGCGTCGCGCAGCGTGCATTCGAACTGGGTGTTTCCTACGCGCAGCAGCGCCACACCTTCGGAAAACCGATCGCCCAGCACCAGGCGATCCAGTTCAAGCTGGCCGAAATGGCCACCAAGGTCGAGGCCGCGCATGCAATGATGGTAAATGCAGCGCGCAAAAAGGACTCCGGGGAGCGAAACGACCTGGAGGCAGGGATGGCGAAGTACCTCGCCTCCGAGTACTGCAAGGAAGTCGTCGAGGACGCCTTCCGTATCCACGGCGGTTACGGCTTCTCCAAGGAGTACGAGATCGAGCGCCTCTACCGTGAGGCCCCGATGCTGCTGATCGGTGAAGGTACCGCCGAGATCCAGAAAATGATCATCGGGCGCCGACTCCTCGAGGAGTACCGTTTCCAGGGTTGATTGTCCCATTCGCGGCGATTTAGCCGCGAAGAAGATCACACCCTGTCATCCTCATCCGGTGCCTTCCAGACGTCCGACTCGGCTGCTGGCTTGCCCAGTTGCGGTCAGCAACCGATAACATCGCCGGAAAGCCGCCGTCCCCCGTTGCCAGCGCGGCCTCATCCGCTACGAAGGTCATCCATGCCCGACAGCCCTACCTCTGCCACACGCGGCGGGGTCCGCATCGCACGCGGAGCTTCGCCGTGGCTCCTGCCGACCGTCGCCACCGCCGCACTCAGCCTGACCCGGGCCCGCAGGTCCGGGCGCTGGGCGGCCGTGGCCGTGCCCACCACCGCGCTCGCGGCGGGCATGCTCTGGTTCTTCCGCGACCCCGAGCGCGAGATCACCCAGGGGCGCGTCATCTCACCGGCCGACGGCGTGGTGCAGAGCATCATGCCGTGGAAGGACGGGCGCACCCGCGTCGCGATCTTCATGAGCCCGCTGAACGTGCACGTCAACCGCGCGCCGCTGGCCGGCACGGTGACATCGGTCGAGCACGTCCCCGGTGGGTTCGTCCCGGCGTTCAACAAGGAGAGCGAGAACAACGAGCGCGTTGTCTGGCACTTCGACACCGAGCTCGGCGACATCGAGATGGTGCAGATCGCGGGTGCGGTCGCCCGCCGCATCGTCCCCTACCTCCCGCAGGGCACGAAGGTGGAGCAGGGCGAGCGCATCGGCCTGATCCGGTTCGGCTCGCGGGTCGACATCTACCTTCCGGAAGGTATCGATGTCGCGGTCGAGGTCGGCCAGGCCACCACCGCGGGGGTGACTCGCATTGACCGTGATTGATCCGGACACACAGGCCGGCTGGGTGCCGGAGGCCGAGGCCGAGGACGACGCCGAGGACATGCCGCTCTCGATGCGGCTGTCGATAGCGGACACCCTCACTCTCGGTAACGCCACGTGTGGATTCATGGCGGTGTACTTCACCACCACGGGGATCCTCATTCCGCACCTCACGGGCAGCGACGAGAGCGGCATGGCGCGGCACTCCGCGGCCACCGCCGTGATCCTGATGCTCATGGCGGCGATCTTCGACCTGTTCGACGGGCTCGTGGCGCGCAAGCTGCGTTCCTCGCCGATGGGTGCCGAGCTGGACAACCTCTCGGACCTGGTCAGCTTCGGGCTCGCCCCGGCGTACTTCGTGCTCGTGTACGGCATGGTCGCGGACGACGCACACCAGCGGGTCTCGGCGCTCGCCGCGATCGTGGTGCTGCTGGCGGTGGTGCTCAGGCTTGCGAGATTCTCCTGCGTGACCCTGAAGGACGGCATGTTCCAGGGCATGCCGAGCCCCTTCGGGGCGCTCACGGTCATCTCGATCGTGCTCCTGGAGCTGCCCTTCGTGCCGACGCTGCTCGCGATCGTCGGAGTGGCGTGGCTGATGGTCAGCCGGGTCGAGTACCCGAAGCCGCGGGGCGTTCTCGCGGTGGCGATGCTCGGCTGGATCGTGGCCGCGATGGGACTCCTGGCCGCGTGGGCGTTCGACGCCCCCGGTGGTCAGCTGCTCCTGCAGACCGGCTGCGCGCTCCAGGTGGTCCTGGGTGCGGTCATCCCGCTCTTCGCGACCGCCCGCCGGGTGAACAGCTTCCGGGACAACCGGCGCGAGGCACGAGCGGCCCAGCTGCCGTAGCCCGCACAGCACAGCAAGGACGAGGGCCCGGATGCTCCCCAGCATCCGGGCCCTCGTGCGTGCCCTCCCGGTTCCGCGGGGCCCGGCGCCTCAGCCGGAGCCGTACAGGTCCGTGAGGCTGATGCCGGTGGTGCTGCCCTCGCCGCCGAGCGGGGTCTGGTGGTCCAGGCTCACGAAGGCGCCGTCCTCCTGCCACAGGGCCGGCTTGAGCATCGCGTACTTCGCCTCGTCCCAGGTCGCCCAGTCGTATCCGAGCAGGCCGCCGGTGTCGCCGGAATTCGGGTTGAGGCACCAGAAGGTCTGGCTGATCCGGTTCTCGACGATGACATCACGCAGCGCGGTCATCCACTTCTCGTTGGGCCCGTTGTCCAGGAAGCCGCCCCACTCGCCGATCAGCAGGGGCGCCGTGCCGTTCTTGTGGAGATAGAGCCAGTTCGGGTCCCAGACGTCCCGCTCCAGCGTCGTACGGCTCCATTCGCCCTGGAACCAGGGCTGGGCGAAGACGAGGGGTCCGTAGTCGTGCGGGGAGTACACGAGCTGGTCCTGCTGTGCCCCGAGGTCCACGGGATGCTCCGCCGCGCCGCGCAGGTTGCCGCCCCACCAGTTGTAGTCGTAGTCCGCCGCGTCGGTGGAGGACCAGTCCGTCCCGTCCCGCGGGTAGACCTCGATTCCCTCGCACAGGATCAGTACGTGCGGGTTGACGGCGAGTATCCGCTTTCCGGCCGTCTCGCACGCGTACTTGAAATTGTCCTGGTCGGTGGAGCCGTCCCATTTCGCCCGGGGGCTGTCGCCCTGCTTGCCGTGCGGCTCGTTCTTGATGTCCATCGCCACCAGCGTGTCGTCGGACTTGTAGCGGTCGGTCACCCATTCCCATGCCGTGTAGAACTGCTCGGTGGTGATCGAACCCTTCCACCAGACAGGGTGGATGTGCCCGGCATTGTCCGCCTCGGCACTGTGCACGTCGAGCATGACCTTGATGCCGTACTTCTCCGCCACATCGAGAAAGGCGTCGAATACCTGAAGGCTCGTCTTGTCCTTCAGTTCCGGATTCGCCCAGGAATTGACCGCGCTCGGTACGGTCGCCTGTCCGTTCTTCCATTCGAGGAGCAGCTGGGTGGAGATGGGCACCCGGACGATATTGATGCCCCGTTCCGCCATCTGCCGTGTGAGCGTGTCCAGATTGGCCGACCAGAGGCCGTGGAACACCCGCTCGGTGGCATTGAAGCCGAACCAGTTGACGCCGGTCAGCCATACCTGGTGACCGTTCTCGTCGACAATCCGATTGCCATCGGTGTGCAGCCAGTCCGCGCCGGTCGCGGCCTGTGTTCGGGATTCTGCCCGGGATTCCGCTTGAGCCTCCGCCCCCGTCGGTGCCGCCATCCCGGCGGCAGCCCGTACCGGCTGTGCGTCAGCCGTACCCGATAAGGCGAACAGAGTGACGGCGGCCAGCCCCGCGGCCACCAGGGTTCCCTTTCGCCCGCGCCTGAACGACTTCATTGGTTTTCGCCTTTCGACCGAAGAACAAGAAGGGATGGGAGCGCTCCCAAGCATGAAGCCAGCACACTGCCGCACTGTCAATGGGTCGCGGCCACATCCGCGGCAGCCGACTGCCGGGAGATCCTGACTTTTCCCGCCAGGGCACACCTTCTCCGCCCCGCCCGCTTCCGGCGAGGAGAACCTCGACCTCGGCCCACAGGCCCGGCCGGAGCGACCAACCCGCCCAGAACACCAGATTCTCACGGTGATCCGTCGCAAATTTGAGTACGGAAGACAGAATCTTGCGCAGCAGCGTGGACTTCCTTGCGTCATTGCTCCTAGCCTGTGGGGCGTCCGAAGAGCCCCCACGAGCCGCAAGGACGACTGAGACGTGACGACCCCACCACCCCGACGCCAGTTGCTCAGACGATCGATATCCGCCTCTCTCGCGCTGGCCGTCGCCGCGTTCGGCACCGCCGCCGCCGTGGTTCTGTCCAGCGCCCCGACCGCCACCGCGGCCGGGATCCCCGCCCCCTCCCCGCTGGCGGTTCCCGGTCGCGGTGCGACCGTTCCGTTCAAGGAGCAGGAAGCCGAGTACGCCGCCACCAACGGCACCCTGATCGGCCCGAACCGCCTGTACGGCTCGCTGCCCTCGGAGGCCTCGGGCCGGCAGGCCGTGACACTGGACGCGGTGGGTGAGTACGTGGAGTTCACGCTCACCGCACCCGCGAACGCCATGTCCTTCCGCTACTCGCTGCCGGACAACGCCGCCGGATCGGGCCGGGACGCCTCGATCGACGTGACGGTGAACGGCGCCTCGCCCAAGGCGGTCCCGGTCACGTCGAAGTACGGCTGGTACTACGGCGGCTACCCGTTCAACAACAACCCGGGCGACACCAACCCGCACCACTTCTACGACGAGGCCAGAACCATGTTCGGGTCGACCCTCGCGGCCGGCACGAAGGTCCGGCTGCAGGTCTCCTCCACAGCCGCCTCACCGTCGTTCACCATCGACCTGGCGGACTTCGAGCAGGTGGCCGCGCCCACCGCCAGGCCCTCGGGCGCCCTCGACGTCGTCGCCGACTTCGGCGCCGACCCGACCGGGTCCGCCGACTCGACCGCCAAGATCCAGGCGGCCGTCGACGCGGGCAAGGCACAGGGCAAGGAGGTGTACATCCCACAGGGCACCTTCCAGGTCCGCGACCACATCGTCGTGGACCAGGTGACGCTGCGCGGCGCCGGGCCCTGGTACTCGGTGCTGACCGGCCGTGACCCGTCGAACCGCAGCAAGGCCGTCGGCGTCTACGGCAAGTACGCCGCGCAGGGCGGCAGCCGCAACGTCACGCTCAAGGACTTCGCCATCATCGGGGACATCCGTGAGCGGGAGGACAACGACCAGGTCAACGCCATCGGCGGAGCCCTGTCGAACTCGACCGTCGACAACGTCTGGATGCAGCACACCAAGTGCGGCGCCTGGATGGACGGTCCGATGGACAACTTCACCATCAAGAACAGCCGCATCCTGGACCAGACCGCCGACGGCGTGAACTTCCACTACGGCGTAACCAACTCCACGGTCACCAACACCTTCGTCCGCAACACCGGTGACGACGGTCTGGCGATGTGGGCGGAGAACGTTCCGAACGTGAAGAACAAGTTCACGTTCAACACCGTGATCCTGCCGATCCTCGCCAACAACATCGTCACGTACGGCGGCAAGGACATCACCATCTCCGACAACGTCATGTCGGACACCATCACCAACGGCGGCGGGCTGCACATCGCCAACCGCTATCCGGGCGTCAACTCCGGTCAGGGCACCGCCGTCTCCGGTACGACCACGGCAGCGCGCAACACCCTGATCCGTACCGGGAACAACGACTACAACTGGCAGTTCGGCGTCGGCGCGATCTGGTTCAGCGGGCTCAACGAACCGATCAACGCCACGGTCAACATCTCCGACACCGAGGTGCTGGACAGCTCCTACGCCGCGATCCACCTCATCGAGGGTGCGACGAACGGGCTGCACTTCGACAACATCAGGATCGACGGCGCCGGCACCTACGCGCTGCAGATCCAGTCGCCGGGCACGGCCACCTTCAACAACGTCGTGGCCACGCACATCGCCCAGTCCAACCCGATCCACAACTGTGTCGGCAGCGGCTTCCAGATCACCCGGGGCACCGGGAACTCCGGCTGGTACGCCGACCCTCCGGCCTGCACCGGCACCTGGCCGGCCCCGGTGTGGACCAACGGCGGGGTGCCGGGCGGCGGCAGCGGTCCGACGGACCCGCCCACCGACCCGCCGACCGACCCGACCGACCCGCCCACCGATCCGCCCGCCGAGACGGGGAACCTCGCCCAGGGCCGCACGGTCACCGACTCCGGCCACGCCGACGTGTACACCGCGTCCCGGGCCGTGGACGGCGACGCCAACAGCTACTGGGAGAGCACCAACCACGCCTTCCCGCAGACCATCACCGTGGACCTCGGCGCGGCCAAGGCGGTCAAGCGGCTGGTCCTGAAGCTGCCCCCGGCAGCCGCCTGGTCCACCCGCACGCAGACGCTCGCCGTCTCGGGCAGCACCGGGAACGGTGCCTACAACACGCTGAAGGCATCGGCTGGTTACACCTTCGACCCGTCGAGCGGCAACCGTGCGACGATCACCCTCCCCGGTACCCCGACCCGCTATCTGCGGCTGACGTTCACCGGCAACACCGGCTGGCCGGCCGCACAGCTCTCGGAACTGGAGGCCTACACCAGCTGACCCCGGACACGCCCCGGGGCGGGCCGCGGGGAGCGGGCCGCCCCCGGGGCGCGGGCCGGCCCGGCGACACCCGCGGGTACGCCATGGCCCCCGCCGCCGCCCACGCGGGCCGGGAGACCGTGAGGCCGCCCGGTGCCCTGGCGTGCGGGTTCAA
>NZ_JBIVTU010000004.1:0-202273 GCF_044756845.1 Streptomyces sp. NPDC091416 | reverse complement strand
ACCCCCACCCGCTATGCGCGGGCGTGTGCCCCCCGCCAACCCGGGGGGCGGGGCCCCACCGGTCGGGCATGGGGGGCCCCCCCCCCCCCCCCCCGCCCCCCCCCCGGGGGGGCCCGGGCCCCCGCGCCCCGCCCCGGGGCCTCTGTCCTGCCGGTCTACTCCAGCGTGTACGACTTCGCCGCCGCAGCCGCCGACGCGGGCCTGACGACCTTGAGGCCGCCGGGTGCCTTGGCGTCCGGCTTCATGATCACGCTCTCCCGGGTGGAGGGAGCCGCCGGGTCGGAGAAGTCATGTGGCATCCCGAAGTCGCTGCCGAAGTCCGTGATGGTGAGCAGGGCCTTGCCGACGCCCTCACGGGTGAGGTCCTTCGAGGCGCAGGCCTTCTTCAGTACCTCGCCGAACAGGCTCGCCGCGTTGTATCCCGCGATGACGCCGTTGTCGAGGCCGTCCTTCGGGTACTCGGCGCCGTACTCCTTGGCAAGCTTCGCCGGGCCCGCGCCCGGGTCGCCGATCGGCAGGGTGGAGGCGGCGACGTAGTAGTCGTTCGCCAGGGCCGGACCCGCCTGGGTCTTCAGCAGCTGGGGCGCGAACGCCGAGTTGTTGCCGACGACCGGGACCTTGAACCCGGTGGCGGCGGCGACACCGACGAGCGAAGCCGCCTGACGCGGACCGGCGCTGATGATGACGGCCTTGACTCCGGCCTGCTTGAGCGCGGCGACCTGGGCGGTCATGTCGTTGTCGGTGGGCTTGATCTTCTGCTCGACGACGGTGAGGCCCGTCTCCTTCGCCGCGTACTTCGAGCCGGCCAGGGCGTTCTCGCCGTAGTCGCCCTCGAAGTAGACATGACCGATCTTGTCGCCCTTGGCGATGCGCTTCTCGGCGAGCAGGTAATCGATCAGGTTGATCGTCTCGACGTCGTACGTGGCGCCGATGACGCGGATGTACTTGCTGCCGACCAGGTTCGCCGACCACGCCTGCGGCAGGACCAGCCCCTTGTCCTGGCCGTCGATGCGCTTCTCGACCGCGGCCACGAACGGCGAGCCGATGAACTGGGTGAAGCCCAGCACCTTCGGCTCCAGTTCGGTGTAACCGGCGATGGCCTTCTGCGGGTCGTATCCGTGGTCGCGCACGGTCAGTTCGACCTTGCGCTCGCAGATGCCGCCCGCGGCGTTGGTCTGCTTGACCCAGAGCTGCTGGGCCTGGGTGACGCTCTTGCCGAGCGAGGCGTAGACCCCGGTCATGTCGGTGAGCGCGCCCAGCGAGATCACCTTGTCGGTGACGCCTTCGCCGGTCTTCACGCCGGCCTTGTCCTGGGATCCCTCGTCGGAGGACTTGGCCTTCTCGCTGCAGCCCACGAGAGTGAGGGTGAGGGCCGCGCACACGGCCCCGAACACACGCAGTTTCATTTCTTCTCCCCTGAATTCTTCATCAGACGTGTCAGGCCGCCGGGCAGGAACAGAACAGCCGCGACCACCGCGGCGCCGTACAGATAGCGCGATGCCTCGCCCGGGGCGAGACCGCCCGTGCCGGGGGCCGAGACCAGGGGCAGGGAATCGCTGTAGTGGGTGAGCAGTTGCGGCAGCAGCGAGACGAACGCGGCCCCGACGACCGCTCCCGCCACGGTGCCGAGCCCGCCGATGACGATCATGGCGAGGTATTCGAGGGACAGGACCATGCCGAAGTACTCGGGCACGGTCCGCTGGAAGACCAGCGCGAGCAGGACGCCCGCCAGTCCGGCGTACATCGAGGACAGGACGAAGACACCCGCCCGGTAGCGGGCCACCGGGACACCCATCACACCTGCCGCGATGCGGTGGTCCCGGATGGCGTTGAGCGCCCGGCCCGGCCGGCCCCGCAGCACCCCGCGGGCGAAGAGGCCGCTCAGGAGCAGGGCGAGCAGGGCCGCGTACCAGAGCTTCTCCGAGGACTGGAACGGCACGCCGGCCACGATGACCTCGGTGTCGTCGAAGCCGAAGCCGAAGAGCGAAAGAGGCGGTACCTCGCGGCCGTTGAAGCCGCCGGTGAGCGAGCCGGCGTTGAACAGCACATGCTGGCCGATGAAGATCAGGGCCAGTGTGGCGATGCCGAGATAGGCGCCGCGCAGCCGGGCCGCGATGGGGCTGAAGAGTCCGCCCGCGGCTCCCGCGAGGAGGACCGCGAGGACGGCGGCGAGCCAGCTGGGCAGGCCGAGCCCGGAGAGCTCGTGCCCGTTCTCCGTACCGCTCTCCCCCGCCAGGACGCAGTAGCCGTACGCGCCCACCGCGAGGAAGAAGGCATGTCCCATGGAGAGCTGGCCGGTGGCGCCGGTGAGGAGGTTGAGTCCGATGGCACCGATGGCGGCGGCCATCGCGAAGAGTCCGGCCTGCAGCCAGAAGCGGTCCAGGTAGAACGGGAAGGCGAGGAGCAGCACCGAGCCGACGGCCCAGAGGCAGGTACGTGGATGGAGCAGCCGGGCGGCGAGGCCGGTGCCGCGCGGGGTGGTGGGCCGCGGGGCCGCGGCCGTCTCGGTGGTCGTTGTCTCAGACACGGGCGAGCTCCTTCGTACCGAAGAGTCCCGCGGGTCGCAGGAGCAGCACGAGCACCATCACCAGATAGGGGGCGAGGTCGCCGATGCCGCGGCCCAGGAAGGAGAGGTCGCTCTGGTAGCCGGTGGCGAGCGATTCGGTGACGCCGACGATGAGGCCTCCGGCGAGTGCTCCGGTGGTCGAGTCGAGTCCGCCGAGGATGGCTGCGGGAAAGGCCTTGAGGGCGGCGAGTGAGGTGGCCCGTTCCAGTCCGGGTGTGGGGAACACGGTGAGGAAGAGTGCGGCCACCGCGGCGAGTGCTCCGGCCACCGCCCAGGCGGCGAGCGAGACCCTCCCGAGCTTGATCCCCATCAGGGCCGCGGTCTGCGGGTTCTCGGCGGCGGCCCGCATCGACACACCCCAGGAGGTGAAGCGGAAGGCGAGCAGGAACGCGGTGATCAGCAGGCCTGCGGCGAGGAACGCGGCGATCCGGGTCTCGGCCAGGGTGACGCCGCCGACGGTGACGACGCCGTTCCCCCACGGGTCCCCGAGCGCCAGCACGTCCGTGCCCATGCGCCGGGTGAGTTCGGTGGTGAGGAGGATGTCGACGCCGATGGTGACGATGGCCAGGACGCTGTGGTCGCTGCCCCGGTAGCGGCGCATCACGAGGAATTCGACGGCCGATCCGACGACGGCCGCGCCCGCGATGCCGACGGCGAGCGCGGGCCAGAAGCCGATGTCGTCGTGGAGGACTGCGGTCACGTAGCCGCCCGCGAGCAGCAGGGAGGCGTGGGCGAAGTTGACGACCTCGGTGGCTTTGAAGATGACGACGAAGCCGAGCGCGATCAGTGCGTAGACCGAGCCGATGGAGAGGCCGCCGAGGAGGAGTTCGATGAAGGTGGTCATTCCTGTGCCCCCAAGTAGGCCTGGACGACGGCCGGGTCGTTCTGGACCTCGGCGGGGGTGCCGCCGGAGATCCTGCGTCCGAAGTCGAGTACGGTCACGGCGTCCGCGAGCCGCATCACCACGCCCATGTCGTGTTCGACGAGCACGATCGAGATGCCGAGACTCGTGCGGATCCCGGCCACGACCGCTGCGGTGCGCCGCCGTTCGTCGGCGGTCATCCCGGCGACGGGTTCGTCCAGGAGGAGGACCTGTGGCTCCATGCAAAGGGCGCGGCCGAGTTCGACGAGCTTCTGCTGTCCGTACGGGAGCGCACCGGCCGGCCGGTCCAGCTCCTTCTCCAGACCGATGAACTCGGCGATCTCGCGGACCCGTTCCAGATGGCGCCGGGCCTCGCGTGCGGCGGACGGCAGACGCAGTCCGCTGGCGAGGAACCCGGCGCGGGTGAGCCGGTGGCGGCCGAGGAGCAGGCTGTCGGTGACGGTGGCGTGCGGGGGCAGCGCCAGGTTCTGGAAGGTCCGGGCGACACCGAGTCGGGCGATCTTGTGCGGGGCGAGTCCGGTGAGTTCCGTCGTGCCGAGGTGGACGGTGCCGGATGTCGCCCGGTACACCCCGGACAGCACGTTGAAGGTGGTCGACTTCCCTGCCCCGTTGGGGCCGATGACGGCGTGCACGCTGCCCGGCTCCACGGTGAAGGAGACGCCGTCGAGCGCGGTGAGTCCGGCGAAGCGGACGGTGACGTCGCGGACGGTGAGCGCGGCCGGGGCGGTGGTGACCGGGGCCGTTTCCTGGGTGAGGGTCATGCGGACCACCTGCTCAGGCCGCGTACGGACCCGGATGCCTGGTCCGCGTCCTCGGCGGCCGTCTCGTCGACGACGCCCAGGTAGCGGCGGCGCACCTCGTCGGAGGCGGCGAGTTCGCCGGCCGGCCCCTCCAGGGTGACCTCGCCGACCTCCAGGACGTAGGCCGTGGAGGCGAGGCGCAGGGCGATCGCCGCGTTCTGCTCGACGAGCAGGACGGAGGTGCCCGAGGCGTTGATCTCCTGCACCGTCTCGGCGATGCGCTGCGCCATCAACGGGGCCAGCCCGAGCGAGGGTTCGTCGAGCAGCAGCAGCCGGGGCCGGGCCATCAGGGCCCGCCCCATCGCCAGCATCTGCTGTTCGCCGCCGGACAGCAGACCGGCACGCTGGTGTGCCCGCTGGGCCAGTACCGGGAACAGCTCATGCACGCGGGCCAGTGCGCCCGCCGACGCCTTGCGCCCGCCACGGGCTCCGAGGGCGCCCGCCCGCAGATTGTCGGCCACCGTCATGCGGGCGAACACCTGTCGTCCTTCGGGCACCTGGACCACTCCGGCGGCCACCACCTGGGCGGGCCGCAGCCCGTCCAGGGGGCGCCCGTCGAAGCGGATGGTGCCCGTACCCGTCCCGCGGTGGAAGCCGAGGGTCCGCGAGATGGCCCGCAGCAGCGTGGTCTTCCCGGCCCCGTTGCCGCCGAGTACGGCGGTGATCGTGCCGGCCGGCACATCGAGGGAGACGTCGCGCAGGGACCGTACCGGGCCGTAGCCCACGGACAGTGCGCGGATCTCGAGCGTTGCCATGCGTCCTCCTCCTTCCGCCTTGTCTTGGAATCGACGTGTCGATTCGTGGTGCGCAGGGGTACCTGTCCGGTCGTGGCCGGCGGTTTCCGCCTGTGCCCGCCCTGCCTGCCCTGTGTCTGTGTGGGGCCACAGACCAGCAGCGGGAGGGCCGTGCGTCCACGGCCACCGGCCGAAACGCTGCGGGTGCCCCGTGCGGAGGGCGGCCGGTTGTGCACGCGCACAGAGGAGGGCCGTGTGCTGTCGCCCGGGGCCCGGAGCGGTGTCATCCTCACGACGGCGGTCCGGCGGAGCGGGCCGGGGCCCGGACAGGCAAGCGCCCCCAGGGCGTGCGGAGAACGGAGCGGGCATGCGGCAGCGCGGGGACGAGCGGGGGTGGGCGCTGCTCGACGCGTTGCTGGACGACGAGACCGGGCAGGATCTCGCGGCGCTCGCCGGTGCGGTACTGGGGCTGCCGGAGCGGGGCCGGTACGCGGTGGCGGTGGTCGCGGAGCGCGGGTGCGCCTGGAGCCGCCCGGCCGACGCGCACGGGATGCGGCTGGTGTGGCGGTCACGGCCGGACCGGGAGATCGCGGTGGTGGCCCTGGGCGAGGCGGATCCGGCCGCCGTCGCCACACTGCTGTCCGGCACGGGCCCCGGCCCCGGCGGGGTCAGCCCGGTGGTGGACGGCCTGTCCGCCCTGGGCACGGCCCGCCGGCTGGCCGACGCGGCGCTGCTGACGTGCGGGGAGAACGGGGAGGCGGTCGTGTGCCTGGACGGCAGGGTTCCCGGGGCACTGGTGGCGGGGCAGCCGGCCCTGGCGGCCTACCTGGCCGCGGACGTGTTCGGGGCGCTGCTGGCCCGCGATCCGAGGGACCGGGCGCTGCTGGTGTCGACGCTGGACGCGTGGGTGGAGTGCGGGGGGTCGGCGGGGCGCACGGCGGTACGGCTGTGCTGCCACCGGAACACGGTGCTGAACCGGTTGCGGCGGCTGGAGGAACTCACGTCACGGTCGTTGTCGCGGCCGCGCGAGCTGGTGGAGCTGATGCTGGCGCTGGACGCGGTACGGCTGGGCTTCGGCCCGCCGGGCGACTGAGGACCGGGGTCCACGAGCAATCCCCGGACCGGCCCGCCGGTCGGCTCAGGACCGGGGTCCACGAGCAATCCCCGGACCGGCCCGCCGGTCGGCTGAGGACCGGGGTCCGCGAGCCTCCTGGCCCCGGACCCCGGTCTCCCGGTCCTCGTGTCCTCAGCGCAGGAAGTCCCGCGCGATGGACTCCGCGACCCGCTCCAGGAGCGGTCCGGCCTCGGCCATGCAGACCGCGGGGTCCGGCTCCAGCTCCGTGAGCGGGTACGCGCGGCGGATGCCCGCGCCGCCCAGGGCCTCCGGTGCGAGCGCCAGGCGCCCGCAGACCGCGACGACCTCGATGCCGGCCGCGCGGGCTGCCGCGGCGACACCGGCCGGGGCCTTGCCGTGCAGGGTCTGTTCGTCGAGTGAGCCCTCGCCGGTGATGACCAGCGTGGCCCGGGCCAGCGCGGGGGCGAAGCCGAGGACGTCGAGCATCACCTCGATCCCGGGCCGGAACCGGGCGCCGAGGGCGACGAGCGCCCCGTACCCGATCCCGCCCGCCGCGCCCGCACCCGGCAGCTGTGCCTGCTCGGGTCCCAGCACGGAGGCGTAGTGGACGAGCGCCGCGTCGAGCACCGCGATGTCGTCCTCGCTCGCGCCCTTCTGGCGGCCGTACACCTCGGGTGCGCCCTTGGGCCCGGTGAGCGGGTTGTCGACGTCGCTCGCGAGGATCAGGTCGACCTCGCCGAGGCGCGGGTCGAGCCCGGACAGGTCGGCCGTGGCGAGATCGGCGAGGCCGCCGCCGCCGGGGCCGACGGGCTTGCCGTCCGCGTCCAGGAACCGGGCGCCGAGCGCGGCCAGCATGCCCGCCCCGCCGTCCGTGGTCGCGCTGCCGCCGACGCCGAACACGAGGGTCCGCGCGCCCGCTTCGAGGGCCGCGAGCAGCAGCTCACCGGAGCCGTACGTGGTGGCCGTGAGCGGGGCGAACTCGCCCGCCGGCAGGTGCTGGAGGCCCGAGGCCTCGGCCATCTCGACCACGGCGGTGGTGTCGCGCACCGCGTAGGCGGCGGTCACGGGGTCGCCCAGCGGCCCGGTCACCCGCGCCTCGCGGCGCTCGAATCCGGCGGCCACCGCGGCCGCCACCGTGCCGTCGCCGCCGTCCGCCACGGGCAGGGTCTCGACCCGTACCTCGGGGGCGACACGCCGCAGCCCGGCCGTCACCCGCTCCGCGACCTGTACGGCCGTGAGCGAGCCCTTGAACTTGTCCGCCGCGACGAGCACGCGTGCGGTCTCCATCACTGCTCCGTCCGTCACTTGAATCCCTTTGCTTTCGAACAGGCAGTCGCGCCGCCCCGACCCTATCCTCAGCACCCCCTCCCTGCCCATGGGTGTCCGTGCCCTGGACCCGGCCACTACGCTGCCGCTGTGACCACCACTGATTACGCCACGTACATCGCCGGTCTCCCGAAGGTCCTGGCCGGTGCGGCCTGCGTCTTCCGTGACGGCCGGGGCCGGGTCCTGCTCGTCGAGCCGAACTACCGGGAGGGCTGGACACTGCCCGGCGGCACGATCGAGTCGGCGGACGGCGAGACCCCGCGGCAGGCGGCGCGGCGCGAGTCGGCCGAGGAGATCGGCCTGGACCTGGAGCCGGGCCGGCTGCTCGCGGTGGACTGGACGCGTGGCACCGCGCGCCCGCCGATCGTGGCCTACGTGTACGACGGCGGGGTGCTGGACGAGGAGCAGCTGAAGGCGGTCCGGGTCCAGGAGGAGGAACTCCTGTCGTGGAAGCTCGTCGATCCCGCGGATCTCGGGGACCACCTGCTCGGTGCGCTCCACGGCCGGGTACGGGCGGCGCTGGACGTGCTGGAGTCCGGCGCGGGCGCGGCTGAGCTGGAGGACGGCACGCCGGTCGCCTGAGCCGGGGCGCGGTTGCCGGTGGCCGCGCGCGAAATGACTTCGCCGGGTGGGGCGGTCGCTGCGTACGCTCCCCGCATGACACTGGTGGCGATCCTCAGCGGCGCCGGCATCTCCACGGACTCCGGCATCCCCGACTACCGCGGGCCCAACGGTCTCTGGCGCAAGGACCCGGAGGCCGAGAAGCTCGTCACGTACGACCTGTACATGGCCGATCCGGAGATCCGCCGCCGCTCCTGGCTGATGCGGCGCACCACCGCGGCGTGGAACGCCGAGCCGAACGCGGCACACCGTGCGGTGGCCGGCCTGGAGCGGGCGGGTGTGCCCGTACGGGTGATCACGCAGAACGTCGACGGTCTGCACCAGGCGGCCGGTCTCCCGGCGCGCAAGGTCTTCGAACTCCACGGCACCGCACTCCACGTGGTGTGCACCCGCTGTCACGCCCGTTCGACGATGGCCGAGGCCCTGGCGCGGGTCGGGGCGGGCGAGCCTGATCCGCCCTGTCGCGTGTGCGGCGGGATCCTGAAGCCGGCCACGGTCATGTTCGGTGAACGGCTCGACCCGGTGGTGCTGGGCGAGGCGATGGCGGTCGCGAAGGGCTGCGAGGTCTTCATCGCGGTCGGTACGACGCTCCAGGTGCAGCCCGCCGCCTCGCTGGCCGGGATCGCGGCGGAGCACGGAGCGCGCCTGATCGTGGTCAACGCGGAGCCGACGCCCTACGACGCGCTGGCGCGGGAGACGATCCGGGAGCCGATCGGCACGGCACTGCCCGCGCTGCTCGAGCGGCTGGCGGACGAGGCGGGTTCAGGGGCGAGCGCCGGGCGGTGAGGCCGGCGGCCGGCGCTTCGGTCCGGTGCGTGCCCCGCGCCCTCCCGCCGTTCGACGAGGGGCGACGCGCGCCCCGGGCCCGGCAGCCGGCTTCCTGCCCGAAGCTCGCCGGGGCCCTACCGCGAGGCGCCCGCCCCCTCCTCCCCCTTGTGGCGCCGGTAGTAGCGGGCCACCCGCGCACGGTTGCCGCAGCGCGCGGCCGAGCACCAGCGGCGGCGGGGGTGAGCGGGCACGAACAGCATCGTGCAGTCCTCCGCCTCGCACTCCCGGATGCTCGCGAGCGCCGGATCCGCCAGCAGCTCGGCCACCGCCTCGGCCAGGGCCGCGGCCACCCGCACCCCGAGCGGGCCGGAGCGGCGGGCCGGGGCCACGACGCTCTCGCCGTTCCACTGTGCGTACCGGACGGCGGGGGCGGCGAGCTGGGCCTCGTTGAGTCCGCGCAGGGCCGTTTCCGGCGGGCGCTCGCCGCGCCGGGCCGCCGCGACGGCCGCGGTCGCGGCCGCCCGGACCGCGCGCACCGCCGCCAGATCGTCCGGGGTCGGCTCCCGCACCCCGGCGGCACCGGGCAGCCGCTCGCCCTCCAGTGCCAGCCAGGCCAGCAGACCCGCCGTATCGGCCAGGTGATCGGCCGGGGAGCCCTGGGCCGTGTACGGCAGCGTGTTGAGCAGGTCCAGGGCGAGCAGCTCGCCGGTCAGGGGCTCATCTCCGTTCATGCCACTAACGCTAACCCAAGCACTTGACGCATTAGAACTCTCCGGCATAGAACTAATGCATCGGATCAACCAGGAGGCATGTGAACATGGCGATTCAAGCTGTTCCGCACATCCGTCACCGGCACATCGAGGTCGACGGCGTCCGTGTCTTCTACCGCGAGTCGCTCCCCGCCGGCGCGGCGGACGACGCCCCGGTGATGCTGTTGCTGCACGGCTTCCCGTCGGCCTCGCACCAGTTCCGCCGGCTGATGGACGCGCTGGGCGCCCACTACCGGCTCATCGCCCCGGACTACCCGGGTTTCGGCCACAGCGACGCCCCGGCGTCCTCGACCACCGGCGGCCCGTTCACGTACACCTTCGACCGGCTCGCCGACATCACCGAAGGCTTCGTGCGGCAGCTCGGGCTGTCCCGCTTCGTGATGTACGTGTTCGACTTCGGTGCCCCCGTCGGCTTCCGGCTCGCCACCCGCCACCCGGAGTGGATCGCCGGCCTGGTGGTGCAGAACGGCAACGCGTACGAGGAGGGGCTGTCGCAGCAGGCCCGCGACTTCATCGCCCTGCGCCCGGAGGTCCCCGGCGCGGCCGACACCGTGCGGTCACTCCTGACCCTGCCCGCGACCCGTGGTCAGTACGAGGGCGGCACGGCCGACCCGGAACGGGTGGCGCCGGACGGCTGGACGCTGGACCAGCACTTCCTGGATCTTCCGGGCCGCACCCGGCCGCAGCTGGACCTGGCCTTCGACTACCACTCCAACGTGGCGCTGTACCCGCAGTGGCAGGGCTGGCTGCGCAAGCACACCCCGCCGGCACTCGTCGTCTGGGGCACGGGCGACATGTTCTTCACCGAGCCCGGCGCCCGCGCCTATCTGCGCGATCTCCCCGACGCCGAACTGCACCTCTTCGGGACCGGGCACTTCGCCCTGGAGGACCACCTCCCGCAGATCGCACCGCTGATCGCGGACTTCCTGGACCGCACGTGGGCGGCCGGAGGCCGGGTGCGGTAACATTGACGGCTGCGAAGGGGAGTAGCCCTGCAAACCGGTCGTCGACACACTGGAACCTCCGGGTTCCCGGTGGCCGGGCTCGTGGATCATTGCGGGCGGGCGAGACCTTCGGTCAGGTATGACACGCCCACGCCCTGTGGGCGGTGCCGTCATGCCGGGCCGAGTGGTCCTCCGACAAGCCCGAGCGGCACTTCGCGGAAGACCCGGGGCCCGGCTCCAACAGAAAGCCACCCGGAATGCATCTCGACCCCCTGGCGATCATCACCGCTTTCGGGCTGATCTTCCTCGCGGAACTCCCCGACAAGACGATGTTCGCGTCGCTGGCCATGGGCACGCGCATGCGCCCGCTCTACGTCTGGTTCGGCACGTCGTCCGCGTTCATCGTCCACGTCGCCATCGCGGTCGGGGCGGGCGGCCTGCTCGGCCTGCTGCCCGACTGGATCGTCAAGCTCGTCTCCGCCTCCCTCTTCGCCTTCGGCGCCTTCATGCTGCTCCGGGCCGACGCGGGCGATGACGACGAGGACAGCGGCCCCAAGACGGTCACCGGCTTCTGGCCGGTGTACTCCACCGCCTTCATGGCGGTGTTCATCAGCGAGTGGGGCGACCTCACGCAGATCACGACGGCCAACCTGGCCGCGAGCAACGGCGCCTGGTCCACCGCGATCGGATCCGCCGCAGCGCTGATGTCCGTATCGGCGCTGGCCCTGCTCGCGGGACGGTTCATCGCCAAGCGCGTTCCGCTCAAGACCGTCCAGCGCATCGGCGGGGTGTGCATGCTGGGTCTGGCGATCTGGACGGTCATCGAGATCTTCACCGGCTGACCGGTTCCGGAGGACGGGCGAAGGGCTCCGCGTGTGGTCTGCGCGGAGCCCTTCGCCGTACGGATGAGCCGTACACGAATGGGCCGTACGGTCCCCCGTGGGGTTCTCAGAAAAGCGCCGGGGTGCTGTCCTCCGTACCGTTCTCGAAGGCGAGCAGCCGCTGCTTGCGGTCGAGGCCGCCGCCGTATCCGGTGAGGCTCCCCGAGGCCCCGATCACCCGGTGGCACGGCACGATGATGCCCACCGGGTTCTTGCCGTTGGCCAGCCCCACCGCGCGCGAGGCGCCGGGCTTGCCGAGGTTCTCGGCCAGTTCGCCGTAGGTACGGGTCTCGCCGTACGGGATCCGCAGGAGCTCGGCCCAGACGGAGCGCTGGAACGGGGTACCGGCGAGGTCCAGCGGGAGGTCGAACTCCCGCAGCTCACCGGCGAAGTAGGCCTCCAGCTGCTCCACCGCCGCGTCGAAGGGGCCCGCGTCGGGCTCGCCGAAGGTCTCCTCGGGCGGCCGGTGGCGCTGGCCCGTCATGTAGAGACCGGCGAGGACCCGGTCGGTGGCGACCAGGGTCAGCGGGCCGTACGGACTGTCGATCACCGTGTGCTGCCGGGGCGCGGTGGTGGCACGTGTCGTGGTCACGAGGAACTTCCTTGTGCGGGAAGGCGGTTGATGGGGTGGTCGTCGGCGGTCCACAGGTACTGCACGGCATAGGCCCGCCACGGCCGCCAGCCCGCCGCGCGTGCCGTGAGCGCGGCCGGTGTCGACGGCAGGCCGAGCTGCTCGGCGGCCCGCCGGATACCGAGGTCCGTCGGCAGGAAGGCGTCCGGGTCGCCGAGCGCCCGCATGGCGATGACCTCGACGGTCCAGGGGCCGAATCCGGGCAGGGCGTTCAGTTCGGCCCGGGCCTTCTCCCAGTCGGTGTCGGTGCCCAGGCGCAGCGTGCCGTCCGCCAGGGCACCGACGAGCGTGGTGAGGGTACGGCGGCGGCTGCGGGGCAGGGCGAGCTGCTCGGGGTCGAGTCCGGCCAGTTCCCGGGGTGCCGGGAAGAGATGGGTGAGCCCGCCCTCCGGGTCGTCGACGGGAGTGCCGTGGGCCGTGACCAGCCGGGCCGCGTGGGTACGGGCGGCGGCGGTGGACACCTGCTGGCCGAGCACGGCACGGACGGCGAACTCCGCACCGTCGACGGTCCTCGGCACCCGGCGACCGGGGTCCTTGTCGACCAGCGGGGCCAGCAGCGGATCGGCGCGCAGCTGCTCGTCGACGGCCACCGGGTCGGCGTCCAGGTCCAGCAGCCAGCGGCACCGGCTGATGGCCAGGGTGAGGTCGCGCGGGTCGGTGAGCGCGAGCCGGCAGGCGATGTGGTCGGGGTGCGGGGTGAGGGCGACGATTCCGTGCCCGTGCGGCAGGTCGAGCGTGCGGCGGTAGGCCCCGTCGCGCCACTCCTCGACTCCGGGGACGGCCGTCGCGGCGAGGTGCCCGAAGAGGTTGCTGGGGTTGAGCGGGGCACGGTACGGCAGCCGCAGCGCTATCACCCCGGGTGTGGCCGGCGGCCGGGCCGACCGGGAGGCGCGGCTGCGCAACTCCCCCGGGGCGAGGGCGAAGACCTCGCGGACGGTGTCGTTGAACGTGCGGATCGAGGCGAACCCGGCTGCGAAGGCGACCTCGGCCATGGGCAGCCCGGTCGTCTCGATGAGCACCCGCGCGGTCTGCGCCCGCTGCGCCCGGGCCAGCGCGAGGGGTCCGGCGCCCAGCTCGGCGAGCAGCTGGCGCTCGATCTGGCGGGCCGAGTACCCGAGCCGGGTGGCCAGGCCGGGGACGCCTTCCCGGTCGACGACCCCGTCCCGGATGAGGCGCATCGCGCGGGCCACGGAGTCGGCGCGGGCGTTCCACTCGGGTGATCCGGGGCTCGTGTCGGGCCGGCACCGCTTGCAGGCCCGGAACCCGGCCTGCTGGCAGGCGGCGGCGCTCGGGTAGAAGCTCATGTTCTCGACCTTGGGCGGCACGACGGGGCAGCTCGGGCGGCAGTAGATCCGGGTGGTCAGGACCGCGGTGAAGAACCATCCGTCGAAACGGGCGTCCTTGGACTGGACGGCCCGCACGCAGCGCTCGGTGTCGGTGTGCATGGTTCCAGCATGGGCCACGGCCGGGGCCTCGGCTGGCGAGAATCCGACATCAGCCTCGCGCCGCGGACCGGTCCGTGTCCGTCGGCCGGTGGTTACCGGGCCGGTCAGGTGGTGGCGGCGAAGTACGCGGCGGCGGCGTCGATGAATCGGTCGTGCGCGGCCCGTGCGGCGTCCTGTGCGGCGGTGAGTCCTTCCCGGTCCGTGGCGGCATCGACCATGTCGTACGTGGCGACGACCATCGCCTGCGCGCTGATGTGGACGGCCGGTTCCGGCACCAGGAGCCGCAGCGCGACCAGGGGGCGGGTGATCGCGGAGCGGGTGGCGTGGGACCTGGCGCGCAGCTCCTCCCGCTCGGCCTCGTCGGCGCCGCGCAGCAGGGCCTCCCCGCGCATCCACAGGGCCCGCCGGTGGTCGGAGCCGGCCGCGGCGAGTGTCGTCACGGCGTCGAGCCGGTCGCGGCGTACTTGTGCGGTGGCGGCCGCGCGCTCGGCACGGCCGGCCGCCATGTGCTGGAAGGTGCCGGTGACGATCGCCCCGAGCAGCGTACCGAGGACGGCGAGGACGGTGGCTGTCATGATCTGCTCTCCTGGCCGGGCGCAGGCTTCCGGGCGCCGGTACGGGGACGGGTGTCGTGGCAGTACCGTGCCCGACACGACGGCGGCCGAAGCGCCGCCACGGCACAGATCCGATTTCCGGGGCCGCGCCGGGCGGGCATCGGATTCCACGGGGGCGGAATCCCTCTCGCCGTCCGCGTGCGGGTCATGAGTTGACAGACCACGTCGCGGTGAGAGGCTTGAGTGAACTCCACCGCCCGACTCCGCCGCCGCGTGGACGGCACCGGGCCTCGCCGGCTCCGCGACCGCACCCGGGCCGGGCCCCGCGCCGCGCGGAAGAGCAAGGGAGAGCCCTCATGACGGACGCGTCGTCCGCGTCGATCTGTTCGCATCTGGACCAGGTCGGGCGCGTCACCCCGGACAGCCCCGACTCATGCCCGCAGTGCGTCGCGCTGGGCGACACCTGGGTGCATCTTCGCGAGTGCCAGAGCTGTGGGCAGGTCGGCTGCTGCGATTCCTCCCGCAACCGGCACGCCACCGCTCACCATGAGGCCACGGGGCACCCTCTCATCCGCTCCTACGAGCCCGGCGAGACCTGGTGGTGGTGCTACGAGGACCAGGTGACCTTCGACGTCGACGGCGTCGGACCCGCCCGGGCGGGATGAGCGCGGCCGGCCGTCCTTGCGGTATTCGTCCACCCGCTGTCAGCCCCGCGCCGCCGCCAGCGCCTCCTGGAACTCCACGTACGCGTGCGCGTCGAAGAGCACGAACCGCACCTCCTCGACGGGCGCCGATGCCTCCGCCAGCACGGTGCGGACGGCGATGCGGGCGCCGTCGTCCATCGGCCAGCCGTAGATGCCCGTGGAGATCGCGGGAAAGGCGACGGTGCGCGCCCCAACTCCGCGGCGACACGCAGCGCTTCGCGGTAGCAGGACTCCAGCAGGCCCGAGCGGTCCTCGGCGCTGCTCCAGACCGGGCCGACCGTGTGCACGACCCAGCGGGCGTCGAGCTTTCCGGCGGTGGTGGCGACGGCCCGGCCCGTGCGCAGCCCCTTGCCGTACTTCGATGCGCGCAACTCCCGGCAGGCGGCCAGGATTTCGGGGCCGCCCCTGCGATGGATCGCGCCGTCCACCCCGCCGCCGCCGAGCAGGGAGGAGTTCGCGGCGTTGACGACGGCGTCGACGGACTGCTGGGTGATGTCGCCCCGTACGAGGGTGACGGTGACGGCGGAAGGTGTGCGCATCCGGCCATCATGCCGTGGTCCGCGGGTCCGTGGCGGCCGACCGCACGCGATGGATGTCAACGGCCGCCGGACGGCCCCGATCGGCGCAACCGCCGCCACACCGCCTTCGCCGCGTGGTGACCCGACATGCCGTGCACGCCCGGACCGGGCGGGGTCGCCGACGAGCAGATGTAGACGGACGGATGCGCGGTCGCGTACGGAACCCGGGCGAGCCTGGGGCGGATCACGGTCTGCAGCCCGGCGAAGGCACCGCAGGCGATGTCACCGTCGACGTAGTTCGCGTTGCGCACCGCGAGCTGGGGCGGGCCCGTCACCGCGCGGGCGAGGACGATGTCGCGGAAACCGGGGGCGAACCGCTCCAGTTGGCGTTCGATGACGTCGGTGGCGTCACCTTCCCAGCCCGCCGGAACATGTCCGTACACCCAGAAGACCTGCTTGCCCTCGGGGGCTCGGGACGGGTCGGTGAGGCTGGGCTGCGCGGTGATGAGGAAGGGCACGCTCGGGTCCCGGCCGGTCACCGCGGCGCGCAGCGCGGTGTCGATCTCTCCGGCCGTGGGGCCGATGTGGACCGTGCCGGCCCGGCGGGCCTCCTCGGCGGTCCAGGGAACGGGGCCCGACAGCGCGTAGTCGATCTTGAAGCAGGAGGCGCCGTAGCGGTAGTCCCGGTAGGCGTTGCCCAGACCGGCGATCCGGGCGAGCGCGGTCGGTGAGGTGTCGAAGATGTACGCACGGGCCGGCGGCAGTTCGTCCAGCCGCTTGACCTCCGTGCCCGTACGGATGGTGCCGCCCTGCTCCCGCAGGTACGAGGCGAGGGCGTCGGAGATGGCCTGCGAGCCGCCGCGCGGCACCGGCCAGCCCTTCTCGTGCGCGGCGAGCGCGAAGAGCAGGGCGATGCCGCCGGTGGCGAGGCCGCTGGTGGGGGCTATGGCGTGGGCGGCGAGTCCGGCGAACAGGCCCCGGGCCTTCTCGTCGCGGAAGCGGCGGGACAGGAGTGTGGCGGGCTGGATCGCGTCGAGCCCGAAGCGCGCCCAGCGGTACGGATCCCGGGGCAGCCCGTCCCACGGGGTGCGCAGGAAGTCCTGGGCGAGCGCGTCCCAGTGGCCCAGGAAGGGCGCGAGGAGTCTGCGGTAGGCCCCGGCGTCCCGCGGTCCGAGCGCCATGGCCGTCTCCCCGACCGACGTGGCCAGCACGGCCGCGGAACCGTCCGGGAACGGGTGGGCCAGGGCCAGCGGCGGCTGCAGCCACTCCAGGCCGTGCTTCGCGAGCGGCATCGCGCCGAAGGCGGGTGAGCCGATGCCCAGTGGATGGACCGCGGAGCAGGGGTCGTGCCGGAAGCCCGGCAGGGTGAGTTCTTCGGTACGGGCTCCGCCGCCGACGGTCTCCCCGGCCTCGAAGACCTCCACGGCGAAGCCACGGCGGGCCAGTTCGACTGCGGCGGTCAGTCCGTTGGGGCCCGCCCCCACGACGACGGCATCGAGCATCGACGGCACCTTCGGACTCCTTTGTCAGCCGACGGTCTGAGAGCCCAGGATATTCGCAGGCGCCGACGGTTCGGGGGCGGGTACGGTGCCCGTCCGATGAATACTCCCGACCCCGCCCGCCCGGAGCGCCCGGACCCGCCCGCCGCCGCCTCCCCGGGAGCGGAGGAATCCGCGCTGCGGCGGAGAATCGACGCCATGGCGGAGCGGCTGACCGCGGTGCCGGGCATCCGTGCCGTCGCGCTCGGCGGCAGCCGGGCCCGCGGCACCCACCGGCCCGGTTCGGACTGGGATCTGGGCCTCTACTACCGGGGCGCGCCGGACCTCGCCGCGCTGACCGCGCTGGCGTCCGCGTTCCAGGGCTCACCGGTCGAGGTGGCCGGGCCGGGCGGCTGGGGGCCGTGGGTGAACGGCGGGGCGTGGCTGCGGGTGGACGGTGTTCCGGTCGACTGGATCCTGCGCGATCTGGACCGGGTCGAGGCGGTCTGGTCTGATTGCCGCCGGGGCCGTTTCGAGGTGGGCGTCCAGCCCGGTCATCCGCTGGGCTTCTGGTCCCCCGCCTATCCGGGCGAGGTCGCCCTGGGTCGCGTACTCGCCGACCCGCAAGGCGAGTTGACGGCACTTCAGCAGCAGACGTACGACTATCCGGAGCCGCTGCGCGAGGCACTCGCCGAGGCGGCCTGGGAGGCGGAGTTCTCGGTCGCGGCGGCCCGCAAGTCGGCACCGGGCGGTGACCGGCTCCATGTCTCGCTCTGCCTGTCCCGGGCGTTCGGCGTCCTCGCCCAGTCGCTGCACGCCCATCACCGCACCTGGTGCCTGAACGAGAAGGGCGCGCTGGCCGCCGCCGCGGCCCTGCCGGACACGCCCGCGGACTTCGCGGCGCGGGTGGGCGAGGCGCTCACGGGGCTGGACGCCCCGGCCGTGGAGACGGCGGATGCGGTCGTACGGGAGGTACGCGAGGTCCTTCGGGGCCGGGCCGTACGGGCCCGGGGGCCTCAGTCCCGCTGAATGGCCGTGACGCAGCGGGCGAGCAGCTCGCGCAGCGTGTCACGTTCCTGCGGGCTGAACTCGTCCGCCATGCGGCGTTCGATCCGCACCGCCTGGGCGTCGGCGAGACGCAGCGCCTCGGATCCGGCCTCCGTCAGGCGTGTCTCCAGCATCTTCTGGTGCCAGGGATGGACGGACCTGACGATCAGGCCGCGCTCCTCCAGGTGCTTCAGTACCGCGGCCATCGCCTGCGGCGTCACCAGACAGACCCGGGCCAGTGCCGCACCCGACATGCCCGGATGGTCGGCGAGCGCGAAGAGGGCCGCATACTGCGCGACGGTCAGCCCGGCGCCTTTCAGCGCGGCGCTCTTGGCTGCCATGAGGGTTTGCTCTGCGCGTTTGATGTCCGCGCCGAGACGGTCGCCGGCGGTCATTCCCATGCTCGCGAGCGTACAGCCATGCGCACATGGCAGGGTCCGGGCATGAGACAGGCATGGAAGTTGAATCAACGTCTTGATATAACTCAGCCCATGGATACTCAAGCCGAGCACAGTCATGCACCCGCCCACTACGGCGGAACCGTCCTCATCACCGGCGCCACCCAGGGCCTCGGCCTCCACCTCGCCCGCGATCTGGCGGGCCGCGGCGCGACCCTGCTCCTGCACGGCCGGAACAAGGAGCGGCTGGACCGGGCCGCCGCCGAGGTCCGGGCGGTCTCCGGCGGGCGCGCGGAGGTCCGCACCTATCTGGCCGACCTCGCCGACCTGGACCAGGTCCGCTCGCTGGCCGCCGCCGTCCGGGCGGCCGAGCCGCGGCTGGACGTGCTGGTCAACAACGCGGTGGCCGGTGGAGGCGCCGAGCCGCTGCGTCGCGAGGTGAGCGCACAGGGCCATGAACTGCGGTTCGCCGTCAACTACCTGACGCCCTGTCTGCTGGTCGGCGAACTGCTTCCGCTGCTCTCCGCGTCGGCCCCGGCACGGGTGGTCCAGGTGGCTTCGGTGGGGCAGTCGCCCATCGACTTCGACGACGTCATGATGGAACGCGGCTACGAGGGCCTGGAGGCGTACTGCCGGAGCAAGCTGGCGATGATCATGTCGACGTTCGACCTGGCCGCGGCCGGCGCACCCGGCAGCGGGGTCACGTTCAACGCCCTGCACCCGGCCCATCTGATGGACACCGAGGGTGTGCGGGCGTACGGGCTGACGCCTGCGGTCCCGGTGGAGGAGGGCGTCCGCCCGACGGTGCGGCTCATCACCGACCCGGCGCTGGCCGAGGTCAGCGGCCGCTACTTCGACCGGTTCGCGGAGACGGCCGCCCACGCACAGGCGTACGACCCGCAGGCGCGCGGGCGTCTCGCCGCACTGACCCGCGCCCTGCTGGCCTGAGGCCCCGCCCGCTCAGGCCGCGGTGCGCAGCGCGGCCAGGACGCGGTCGGCCGTCGCACGGTCCCGGGCTGCCGTGAAGGGCAGGTCGTTGCCGCCGGCGATACGGAACGGCACGCCGGACAGCGTGGCCTGGGCACCGCCCGCCTCGGTGACCAGGAGGAGCCCCGCCGCGTGGTCCCAGGCGTACTCCCAGTTGAAGGCCAGGGCGTCGAGTGCGCCGCGGGCCACGGCGAGGTACTCGAGGCCGGCCGAGCCGCAGGGGCGGGCGTCGATGTCCTCGGTGCGCAGGCCGAGCAGGGCCCGCTTCTGTGCGTCGGTCGTGTAGTCGGGGTGCGACATCGCCACCCGCAGTACGGCGTCGGGCGCGGGCGAGCCGGAGCGTATCGCGGCGCCGTTGAGCGTGGCTCCGCGGCCGCGGACGGCCACGGCCATCTCGTCCAGGGCGGCGGCGTACGTCCAGGAGGCCAGCAGTTCGCCCCGGTGGGCCAGGGCGACCAGGGTGCAGAACCCCGGCTCGCCGCGGACGAACTGGCGGGTGCCGTCGACCGGGTCGACGATCCACACGGGGGCCTCGCCGCCCAGCGCCTCGTACACCTTCGGGTCGGCGTGGACCGCCTCCTCGCCGACGACGACGGAACCGGGCAGGAGCCGGCTCAGGGAGGCGGTGAGGTGTTCCTCCGCGAGCCGGTCCGCGGTGGTCACGAGGTCGTGCGGACCGTTCTTCTCGATGATCTCGGCGGCGGCGAGCCGGCGGTAGCGCGGCATGATCTCGGCGGCGGCCGCTGCGCGGACCGCCGCCTCGACCTCGGTCAGGTCCCCGGCAAGGAAGTCATCGATCATGCCCCCAGCTAAGCACGGGCTGTCCGGACGCCGACGACCTGGTCATGACGGGGACGTGACCGGCCGGTGGCCGGTCAGCGCCCGACCGCGTACCCCTGCATGCCCCGCGGGTTAGCCGCCGCGGACAGCACCCCGGTCTCCGGGTCGCGGGCGACCGCGCACATCCGGCCCTCGGACCACGGGTCGCCGACCGTGACGTCATGACCGCGCCGGCGCAGTTCGGCGACGACCCCGGGGTCCATGGCCTCCTCGACGGTGACGCTGCCCGGGCGCATCCTCCGGGGGAAGAAGGAACCGGGGAAGCTGTCGTTGTGCCAGTTCGGGGCATCGATGGCGCCCTGGAGGTCGAGGCCGCCCCGGACCTCGGCGCGCAGGGCGACGGCCAGGAAGAAGTGCAGCTGCCACTGGTCCTGCTGGTCACCGCCCGGGGTGCCGAAGGCCATCACCGGGACGCCGTCGCGCAGGGCGAGGGACGGGGTGAGGGTGGTGCGGGGGCGGCGGCCCGGGGTGAGGGAGTTCGGCAGGCCCTCGTCCAGCCAGGCCATCTGGAGGCGGGTGCCGAGCGGGAAGCCGAGTTCGGGCACGACCGGGTTCGACTGGAGCCAGCCGCCGCTGGGGGTGGCGGAGACCATGTTGCCCCAGCAGTCGACGACGTCGACGTGACAGGTGTCGCCTCGGGTCGCCCCGTCCTTGGCGACGGCCGGCTCGCCCGCGCGGTCCGCGGTGACCGTCGGCTCGCCGGCGCCTTCCTTCGCGACCGTGGGCTCACCGACGCCGGCGGCCGGTATGCCCATGGCGTCGAAGCCGGCCTCACCGGCGGCGACTGCGTGGGCGTGCTCGCTGAGGACGGGGGTGCGGCCGTCGGGGCTGCCGGGGCGGAGCTCGTGCGAGGCCTCGTCGGTGACCAGCGCACGGCGGGCGGCGTTGTACGGCTCGGAGAGCAGCGCGGTGAGCGGGACCTCGGCGGCGTCGCCGTACCACGCCTCCCGGTCGGCCATGGCGAGCTTGCAGCCCTCGATGAGCAGGTGGACGTACTCCGCGGAGCCGTAGGCCGGCAGTTCGGCGGGGAGCAGCGCGAGCTGCTGGAGGAAGGCCGGGCCCTGGCTCCAGCCGCCGGCCTTGGCCAGCGTCCAGCCGTTCCAGTCGTACGTGACGGGGGCCTCGTACGACGCGGACCAGCCGGCCAGGTCGGCGGCGGTGAGCGTGCCGGTGTGGCGGGTGCCGCTGGTGTCCATGGTGGGGACGGCCGCTTGGCGGACCAGGGCCTCGGCGATGAAACCCTCGCGCCAGATCGCGCGGGCCGCCTCGATCTGCGCGGTGCGGTCGTCGCCGCCGGTCTCCTCGGCCTCGGCGATCAGGCGGCGCCAGGTCGCGGCGAGGGCGGGGTTGCGGAAGAGCTCCCCGGGGGCCGGGGACTTCCCGCCCGGGAGGTAGACGTCGGCGGAGGACTGCCACTCGGTCTCGAAGAGCTCGCGGACGGTCTCGACGGTCTGGCCGACGCGTTCGACGGGTGCGTGGCCGTCCTCGGCGTAACCGATGGCGTACCGCAGCACCTCGGCGACGGTCTTGGTGCCGTGGTCGCGCAGCAGCGTCATCCAGGCGTCGAAGGCCCCGGGTACGGCCGCGGCGAGCGGTCCGGTGCCGGGGACGAGGTCGAGGCCGAGCGCGCGGTAGTGGGCGACCGTCGCGCCGGCGGGGGCCGGGCCCTGGCCGCAGAGGACCCGGACGTCCCCGTCGCGGGGCGCGAGGATCATCGGCACCTCGCCGGCCGGGCCGTTGAGGTGCGGTTCGACGACGTGCAGGACGAATCCGGCGGCGACGGCGGCGTCGTAGGCGTTGCCGCCGTCCTCCAGGACCGCCATCGCGGACTGCGAGGCGAGCCAGTGGGTGGAGGACACCATGCCGAAGGTGCCCTGGAGGGTGGGCCGGGTGGTGAACACGGGTGCGGCTCCTTGCTGCGGCGTTCTGCGGTTCGTGTGCGGATCGTACGTACGGGAGGCGGGCCCGGGGAACGGGGCCCGCCTCCCGTACGGGGTCAGGCGGCCGCGTCCGGGGTGGTGCCGTCGTCGTCGACGAGGTGGCAGGAGACCTGCCGGCCGCCGGGCAGCTCCCGCAGGACGGGGACCTCGGTGCGGCACCTTTCGGTGGCGAGCGGGCAGCGGGTGTGGAAGCGGCAGCCGGGCGGGGGGTCCAGCGGGCTGGGGAGCTCGCCGTGGAGCACGATGCGCTCGCGGGAGCGCTGGAGCACCGGATCGGGCACGGGCGCGGCGGAGAGCAGTGCCTGGGTGTAGGGGTGCTTGGGGTCGGCGAACAGCTCGGCGGTGGGGGCCTGTTCGACGATCTGGCCGAGGTACATCACGGCGATGCGGTCGGCGAGGAACTCGACGGCGGCCAGGTCGTGCGTGATGAACAGGCAGCCGAAGCCGCGGTCGCGCTGGAGGTCGGCGAGGAGGTTGAGGACGGAGGCCTGCACGGAGACGTCGAGCGCGGAGGTCGGTTCGTCCGCGACGACGAGATCGGGGTCGCAGGAGAGCGCGCGGGCGATGGAGACGCGCTGGCGCTGACCGCCGGAGAGCTCGTGCGGGTGCCGGTCGGCGTGCTCGGGGCGCAGTCCGACCTGGGCCAGGAGCTGCTCGACCCGTTCGCGGACGGCGCCGCCGCGGGCGCGGCGGTGCAGTGTGATCGGTTCGGCGATGATCCGGCCGATGGTCATGCGCGGGTCGAGCGAGGACGAGGGGTCCTGGAAGACCAGGTGGAAGTCCTTGCGCAGCGGGCGCACGGCACGGCGGGACAGGTGGGTGATGTCGGTGCCGTTGATGTGGACGGTGCCGCCGGTGGGCTCGTCGAGGCGTACGGCGCAGCGGCCGACGGTCGACTTGCCGCTGCCGGACTCCCCGACGAGGCCGACGACCTCGCCGCGGCCGACGGTGATCGAGACGCCGTCGACGGCGCGGACGGTGCCGCCGCCGGACGCGGCGAAGTGCCGCTCCATCGAGTCGATCCGCAGCACGGGCTGCTGCTGGTCCTCGGCGCTCTCGCGCGGGGCGGGGACGGTCTGTGCTGCGGTCACTCTCCGGCCTCCTGGTCGGGTCGCGCGGGCTCGGTGGCGGGGGTGGCCGTGAGGGTGTCGGATGCCTCGTCGGCGGCGTACGGGTGCCAGCACGCCGCCCGGTGGGCGGCGTCCGTCCCGGGCTTGGGGCCGACGGACACGAAGCCCGGGCGCCCGCCCGTACAGCGGTCGTCGGCGCGGCTGCACCGCGGGGCGAAGGTGCAGGCGTCGGGCTGGCTGTCGAGGCTCGGCACCAGTCCGGGGATCTCGGGCAGCCGGCGCTTGCCCTCGCCGCCGGGGCGCAGGACGGCGCCGAGCAGCCCGCGGGTGTACGGGTGCCGGGCGGCGGCGAACAGGTCGTGGACGGGGGCCTCTTCGACGGAGCGCCCGGCGTACATCACGAGAACCCGGTCGGCCGCGTCGGCGACGACGCCGAGGTCGTGCGTGACCAGGACGATCGCGGTGCCGAGGCGTTCGCGCAGCGACTGGAGGACTTCCAGGATGCCGGCCTGCACGGTGACGTCGAGCGCGGTGGTCGGTTCGTCGGCGATGAGGACCGAGGGGTCGCAGGCGACCGCGATCGCGATCATGACGCGCTGGCGCATGCCGCCGGAGAGCTGGTGCGGGTACTCGTCGATGCGGCTGCGCGGGGCGGGGATGCCGACCAGGTCGAGGAGGTCCACGGACCGCTCCCTGGCCTCCTTGCGGCTCAGCCCCTGGTGCCTGCGGAGCACCTCGCCGATCTGCCGGCCGATGGTGAGGACCGGGTTCAGCGAGGTCATCGGCTCCTGGAAGATCATGGCGATGTCCTTGCCGCGGATCTTCTGGAGCTCCTTCTCCGGCGCGCCGACGAGTTCCCGGCCGCCGACGCGGATGGAGCCGCCGACGTGTGCCGTGGGCGGGAGCAGTCCCATCACGGCCATGGAGGTGACGGACTTGCCGCAGCCGGACTCCCCCACGACGGCGAGGACCTCGCCGGGGTGCAGGTCGTAGGAGACTCCGTCGACGGCGTGCACGGTGCGGGTGGCGGAGCGGAAGGAGACCGACAGGTCGCGGACGCTCAGGACGGGCTCGCCCACCCGGCTCCGTACGGGTTCGGGAACGGTCTCGGTCATCGGGTCCCTCCACGGGGGTCGAGGACGTCACGCAGTCCGTCGCCGAGCAGGTTGAAGGCCAGGGTCGCCGCGACGATCGCCAGGCCGGGGAAGACGGCGAGCCAGGGTGCGGGGGCCAGGAAGGACTGGGCGCCGGAGAGCATCACGCCGAGGGACGGGTCGGGCGGCTGGACGCCGAGGCCCAGGAAGCTGAGGAGCGCCTCGCCGATGATGGCGGCGGGGATGCCGACGGTCGCCTGGACGATCAGGGCGGAGGTGGCGTTGGGCAGGATGTGCCGGAAGAGCACGGTCCCGTCGCCGCCGCCGTTGGCGATGGCCGCACCGACGTAGTCGACGTGCTTGAGCCGCAGCGTCTCGGCCCGGGTGATGCGGATGACGGCGGGGATCTGCGAGATGCCGATGGCGATCGTCGCGTTGGTCAGCGACGGGCCGAGGATCGCGGCGAGCCCGACGGCGAGCACCAGGAACGGGAACGCCAGCATGGTGTCGGTGAGCCGGGAGATGGCGCCGTCGGCGAACTTCCCGTAGTAGCCGCCGACCAGGCCGAGCGGTACGCCGATCACGAACGCCAGCACCACGGCGACGAGGCCGACCTGCATGGAGGCGCGCGCCCCGAACACGATGCGGGACAGCTGGTCGCGCCCCAGGTCGTCGGTGCCGAGCCAGTGCGCCGCGCCGGGTTCGGCGAGGACGTTCCCGAAGTCCGGCTGGGAGGGGTCGTACGGGGCGATCAGCGGGGCGAGGAGGGCGGCCAGGATGAAGACGGCGGCGATGATGCCGCCGGTCATGGCCAGCCGGTTCCTGCGCAGGGCGCGCAGCCGTCCGTTGCCGGTGCGCCGCTTCGCGGTCTGCGGGACGGTGGGGAGCAGTGGGGTCGCTGTGGTCACCGGGCACCTCCGAGCCGGATGCGCGGGTCGATGACCGAATAGACCACGTCGACCAGCAGATTGATGAGGATGTACGCGGCGGAGGTGCAGAGCACCACGGCCTGCAGCGTCGCGTAGTCACGGGTGAAGACGGCGTCGATGGTGAGCTTGCCGAAGCCGGGCAGGACGAAGATCTGCTCGGTGACGACGGCGCCGGAGATCAGGTGTCCGAGCTGGAGCCCGAGCACGGTGACGACGGTGACGAGCGAGTTGCGCAGCGCGTGCCCGCCGACGACGGACCGTTTCGACAGTCCCTTGGCGCGGGCGGTGCGTACGTAGTCGGCGGAGAGCGAGTCGAGCATCGCCGCCCGGGTCTGGCGCATCACGACGGCGGCGAGACCGGAGCCGAGCACGATCGCGGGCAGCACCATGCGGCGCAGGTTGTCGACCGGGTCCGTGCCGAAGGGGACGTAACCGGAGGCGGCGAACACCGGGATCGCGATGGCGAAGCCGAGGACCAGCACGATGCCCAGCCAGAACGTCGGGATGGAGAGCCCGATCAGGGCGATGACGTTGGCGATCCACTCCTCGGGCTTCCCGCGCCGCACGGCGGCGACGACTCCGGCGCCGATGCCGAGGACCACGGCGAGCAGCAGGGACAGCGCGGCCAGTTCCAGCGTGACGGGAAGGGCCTGTCCGATGGCGTCGGCGACCGGCAGCCCGGTGCGGGAGGAGTTGCCCAGGTCGCCGGTGAGGGCGTGGCCGATGAACCGGGCGTACTGCACGACGATGTTGTCGTTGAGCCCGTACGCCTCGCGGATCGCGGCGAGCGCCTCGGGACTGCGCTCCTCACCGGCCAGGGCGAGCGCCGGGTCGCCGGGCAGTGCCCGGATGCCGGCGAACACCACGATGGAGACCAGGAAGAGGGTGATGAGGGACTGGCGCAACCGCGTCAGCAGGTATTTCGTCATCGGGTGTACCCCGCATTCGTGACCCGGACCAGTCCGTCGCCGTAGACGCGGATGCCCGCGACGTCCTTGGTGGCGACGACGTAGTTCTTCTGCCGGTAGAGGTAGATCAGCGTGTGGGCGTCCTGCACGCGGCGGGTGAGCTCGTCGTAGATCTCGGTGCGCCGGGCAGGGTCGGCGACGGTGCGTCCCTCGGCGATCAGCTTGTCGATCGCGGGGTCGCCGAGGCCGTAGGCGTTCATGGCGCCGGCGGTCTTGAGGAAGTTGGAGACGTTGCCGTCCGGGTCGAGCCGGCCGGACCAGCCGCTGGTGAAGACGTCGTAGTTCCCGGCGTCGGTCTCGGAGAGCATGGTGGCGTACTCGGTGGGCCGCAGCGACAGGTCGAATCCGGCCTCCTTGACCATGGCCTGGAGGACCTGCCCGACCCGGCCCTGCTCCGGGGTGGTGGAGGTCTTCAGCTCGATCTTCAGCGGGGTCTTCACGCCCGCCTCCTTCAGCAGCCTCTTCGCCTTGGCGATGTCGCGCTTGGGGCAGTCCTCGGGCTTGACGCCGGGGGCGAGTGCGGACTGCGGCGAGATGGGGCCGCAGGCCGGTTCGTACATGCCCTGGAAGACGACCTCGTTGAGGGTGTCGCGGTCGATCGCGAGCTCGAAGGCCTCACGGACGCGCACGTCCCGGGCGATGGGGGTGTCGAGCTTCCCCGGTTTCTGTCCGAGACCGTTCACGTTGCCGACGTTGAGGCCGATGCCCTGGTAGCCGAGCGAGGGCGAGTTGAAGAGCTGGAGCTTGGGCTCGGTGAGGGAGCTCTGCACGTCGACGGGGCCCATCTGGTCGCCGACCTGGAGGTCGCCGGAGCGCAGGTTGGCGAGCCGGACGTTTCCGTCGGGGATGGGCTTGTAGACGACGCCGTCGAGGTGGACCTGGTCCGCGTCGTAGTAGTTCGGGTCCTTCTTCAGCACGATCCGGTCGCCGCCCACGCGCTCGACGAAGCGGAAGGGGCCGACGCAGGACGGGTGGTTCGTGAAGTTCTTCCCGTACTTCTTGAGCGCGGCCGGTGACATCACCATCCCGGCCCGGTCGGCGAGGACGCCGGTGAGCGGTACGTAGGGCTGCTTGAGCCTCATCCGTACCGTGTCGGAGCCGGTGGCCTCGATGGAGGTGACGGGTGCCAGCTCCGTACCGCGGGCGGATCCGGGGAGGTCGCGGTGGCGCAGCAGCGAGGTGACGACCGCGGCGGCGTCGAGCCGGGTGCCGTCGCTGAACTTCAGTCCGGGGCGCACCTTCAGGGTGACGGTGCGGCCGTCGGGCGAGGTGACGGGCAGTGCGGCAGCGAGCTGCGGCACGACGACCCCGTCCTCGTCGATGTCGTAGAGCTTCTCGCACATGCCCGCGAAGACCGTGCGGCCGACGAGGGTCTGGGCGAGCGTCGGGTCGAGTTTGTCCGGGTCCGAGTTGAGAGCGACGGTGAGTGTCCCGCCGTCGCGTACGGACCGGTCGTCGGTTTTGCGTACACCGCCGACCTCGGTCGCCGAGGACTGCAGCGACGCGCAGCCCGAAGTGAAGGACACCAATGCAACCGCCACCAGGGCAACCGCTTTTCGGCGCACGAGGGCCTACCTCCCGCCAAGGGGTGATCAGGGAATATCGCAGACCGTATTTCGCATACAGTCCGCAAGGCAAGAGGCCTGCCCACATAGCGGACGGTTTTTACTGACGATCGGATAACGGGGGTGCAGAAGGCGTGAAGACGCCGCTCCGCACCCCCGTGATCAGCCCTGCGTGACGAGAGGGCAACTCTGCGCGCCCGCTCCGTCACAGGCCCGCTGAACCAGCCGGACGCCCGCGACCGCGAGACGGGCGCGCTCGGGCACGTACCGCCGGGCGGTCAGCCCGCGTACTGGGCGAACACCTTCGTGAAGTCCCAGGGCTGCTGGGAGACGCCCGAGCAGGTGTCCGCTCCGCCGCCGGTGCAGGGACGGTCCCGGTTGACCGACCAGAAGGTCAGCCGGGCCAGGTGCCGCTGCTGCGCGTAGCCGAGGATGGTGCGGAAGTCCGCGACCGTGACGGTCTCGCTGTTGTCCGTGATGCCGTTCATCGAGGAGATGCCGGTGTGCCGGTAGGCCTGGTCGTCCGAGTAGCCGTAGGCGCTCTTGACCGTGTTCTTCAGCCCTTCGGCCGCGCTGACGGTGAGGTTGCCCATGTTCTGGCCCGCCCCGCCGAAGTTGAACGGCATGATCGTCCAGCTGTCGACGGTCAGTCCGGACGCGGAGGCCTTGCGGATCAGGCTGTCGTCGGGGCCGTTCTGTCCGGTGCCGAAGGTGACGTAGACCTTGATCCCGGGGTTGTCGGCCTTGACCTTCTTCAGCGCGTCGACCGTGCGCTGCTGGACGGTGGCGCTGTCGTACGCCTCGGCCTCGATGTCGATGTCGATCGCCTTGAGCCCGTAGGCGTTGATGACCTTCTGGTACGCGGCGGCCAGCTCGCCCGCGCTGGAGCAGGAGCTCTCCAGCTTGTTGCCGCTCCAGCCGCCGAAGGACGGGATGACATCGCCGCCCGCGCCCCGGACGGTGTTGATGGTCTGCTGGTCGACGCCCCCGGTCAGCGGTCTGCCGCCGTCCCACTGCGGGTTGCAGTAGCCGTTGCTGAGGACGAAGGCGAGGGTGAACCACTTGACGCCGGTGGCGTTCATGACGGTGGTCGGGCTGGGCGGGCTGCCCCAGCCGTTGTAGAGGTACGGGGCGACGGCCATCGCCCCGGCGGGCGGCGTCGTCGGGTCTCCCCCGCCGCCCGGCGCGGTCCACTTCTGGTTGGCGGCCCCGGTGCACGTCCAGATCTGGAGCCGCGTGCCGTTGGCCGAACTGTTGCCGGTGGCGTCCAGGCACTTGTCCGCCTGCGGATTGACGATGTCGTGGGCTGCGGTGACGGTCCAGCGCTGGGCCGCGGAGCCGTTGCAGTCCCAGAGCTGGACCGTGGTGCCGTTCGCCGTTCCGGCCGAGGTCACATCCAGACACTTGCCGAGGGCCTTGATGCTTCCGTCCGAACCCACGTTCCACTGCTGGGCGTTGGTGCCGTTGCAGTCGTAGAGCTGCACCGGAGTGCCGTTGGCGCTGCTCGCGGCGGCGACGTCCATACACTTGGAGGCCAGGCCGGTGATCTGCCCCGTCGCCGCGGCGGCGCCGAGGGCGGGCGAGCCGGTCAGACCGGCCAGCAGCGCCGCCGCCGCCCCGGCACCGAGCACGCCACGGAGAGCCGGAGCGCGTCCGCCCACGAAGTGAGCGCCCATCAACTGTTCACCGTCCACTTCTGGTTGGCCGCACCGGTGCAGGTCCAGATCTGTAGCCGCGCCCCGTTGGCCGAGCTGTTCCCGACGACGTCCAGGCACTTGTCCGCCTGCGGATTGACGATGTCGCGCGCTCCGCTGACGGCCCAGCGCTGGGCCGCGGAGCCGTTGCAGTCCCACAACTGGACGACGGTGCCGTCGGCCGTGCCGCCCGATGCCACGTCGAGGCACTTGCCGAGGGCCCGGATCGTGCCGTCCGCGTTCACGCTCCACTTCTGGGCGTTGGTGCCGTTGCAGTCGTAGAGCTGGACCGGGGTGCCGTTGGCGCTGTTCGCGGCGGCGACGTCCACGCACTTGCCGGCCAGGCCGGTGATCCGGCCGCCCGTCTCCGGCTGCTGCGTGTCGCTGGTGGTGACACGCACGTGGTCGACAACGAGCTGCTGGGGGAAGGCGGTGTTGCCGTCGGGGTCACCCGGCCAGTAGCCGCCGACCGCGAGGTTGAGGATGAGGAAGAAGGGCTTGTTGAAGGCCCACGTGTTGCCGCCGGTGTCGGCGGGCGTGCGGTGCTGGTAGACGTTGCCGTCGACGGACCAGGTCACCGAGTTCGGGGCCCAGTCGATGGCGAAGGTGTGAAAGGCGTCGGCGAAGGCCTGCCCGTTCGGAAGGGTGTATCCCGCGCCGATGCCGGCGGAACCGGAGTAGCCGGGTCCGTGCAGGGTGCCGTGGACGGTGGAGGGTTCGAATCCGACGTTCTCCATGATGTCGATCTCGCCGGAGTTGGGCCAGCCGACCTGTCCGATGTCGTCGCCGAGCATCCAGAAGGCGGGCCACATGCCCTGGCCGCGCGGGATCTTCATCCGCGCCTCGACGTGACCGTAGGTCTGGGTGAACTTCCCGGAGGTGTTCAGCCGGGCCGAGGTGTACTGGCAGGTGCCGTACCAGCACTGGTAGTTGTTCGGGTTCTCCTTGCGCGCGGTGATGACCAGATGGCCCTGGCCGTCCAGCGCTGCGTTGCTGTTTCCGGCCGTGTAGTACTGCCGCTCATGGTTGTTGACGTTGTCGCCGGTCTCGATCTGCCACTTGCTGCCGTTGACGGCCGAGCCGGCGGAGCCGTCGAACTCGTCGGAGAACGTCGTGACGGCGGCCGCGGCCGCTGTTTCGGACGTCGTGGCGGCGGACGCGGGAGCGGGGCCGCCACCCGCGAGGGCCGTCGTGACCAGCGCGAGGGTGAGAACCGAGAGTACGGAGTGCAGCAGGCGCCGCGTACGGCGTGGGGAGTCCATGACTCTCCCTTCCGGTGTATGAGGGGGAGGAAGGGGAATCTGTCATGCATATGACAGACATACGCATGACGGATTCAGGGCGCGAGGATGGTGCGGGAGCTGCGCCGACCGAGGTGGGGGTGCCGTGTGAAGTACCGCGTGCGGGGTGCGGCGGCGAGGCCGCTTAGTTCACTACGTGATTTAAGAAGTGAACTAAGCGAGTGTCAAGACCTTGGTCCATACCACTGACCGACCGCCCGAGATGCACCCCCGGAGTGCGAAAACGCCCGCATTCCGCCGCCCGCCGCTCGCCGCCAGGGGTGCGCACCGGCCAAGAGTCGAAGCGACGGCACGACAGAAGCCGCTCCGGCCTGCACGCTTTCGCGGAATGTCCACGGCCGGCGTCGCCGCGGGGCCACCCGGATCACCGCCGCCTCGGCGGACTAAATGTCGCGGCGATGACGTTATGGCTGCTCGGAGCCGATTCGTCTGCAGAAGAACCGGCGGAACTGGAGGAATGGCCGTGCACGGTGAATACAAGGTCCCCGGCGGCAAGCTGGTCGTCGTGGACCTGGAGGTCCGGGGCGGGGCACTGCGGGACGTACGGGTGGCCGGTGACTTCTTCCTGGAGCCGGACGAGGCGATCCTCGCGATCGACGCGGCGCTGGAGGGCGCCCCGGCCACCACCGACACCACGGGCCTGGCTGCCCGGATCGACGCGGCACTCCCGGAGTCGACCGTGATGCTCGGGCTCACGTCGGAGGGTGTCGCCGTCGCCGTACGCCGGGCGCTGGCGCACGCCACGGAGTGGAGCGACTACGACTGGCAGCTCATCCACGACGCCCCTCAGTCCCCGGCCCTCCACATGGCCCTCGACGAGGTCATCACGGCCGAGGTCGCCGCGGGCCGCCGGCCGCCGACGCTCCGCGTGTGGGAGTGGGACTCCCCCGCGGTGATCATCGGCAGCTTCCAGTCCCTGCGCAACGAGGTGGACCCGGCGGGCGTCGAACGGCACGGGGTCACGGTGGTCCGGCGCGTCTCCGGCGGCGGGGCCATGTTCGCGGAGCCGAGCAGCACCATCACGTACTCGCTCGCGGTGCCGCACTCCCTCGTCTCCGGCCTCTCCTTCGCCGACAGCTACGCCTATCTGGACGACTGGGTGCTCGAAGCGCTCGGCGACATGGGGATCAAGGCCTGGTACCAGCCGCTGAACGACATCGCGACGGAGGTCGGGAAGATCGCGGGGGCGGCACAGAAGCGCGTGGTGGGACCGGACGGCGGGCCCGGCGCGGTGCTGCATCACGTGACGATGTCGTACGACATCGATGCCGACAAGATGCTCGACGTCCTGCGCATCGGCAAGGAGAAGATGTCCGACAAGGGCACGAAGAGCGCCAAGAAGCGCGTCGACCCCTTGCGCCGGCAGACCGGTCTTCCCCGTCAGGCCGTCATCGAGCGGATGATCGAGTCGTTCCGCAATCGTCACGGCCTCGCCCAGGGCCGGGTGACCCCGGAGGAACTGGCCCGGGCGGAGGAGCTCGTGCGCACCAAGTTCGGCACGGCCGAGTGGACCGCCCGGGTCCCTTAGCCGGGTCCCTTAGCCGGGTCCCGGTCAGCGCTCGCGTGGGGTGATCAGCCCCGACTCATAGGCGAAGACGACGAGTTGGGCGCGGTCGCGGGCGCCGAGCTTGGTCATGGCGCGGCTGATGTGCGTCTTGGCCGTGAACGGGCTGATGACCATGTGCGCGGCGATCTCCTCGTTCGTCAGCCCCCGGGCCGCCAGCGCGCTGACCTCCCGCTCCCGGCGGGTCAGGGTCTCGAAGCCCGGTGCGGTGGCCCGGTCCGGGGGCCGGGCGACGAACTCGCCGATCAGTCTGCGGGTGATGGCGGGCGAGAGCAGCGCGTCGCCGCGGGCCGCGACGCGGACCGCGTGGAGCAGTTCGGCGGGTTCGGTGTCCTTGAGCAGGAAGCCGGCCGCTCCGGCGCGCAACGCGTCGAACACGTACTCGTCCAGGCCGTAGTTGGTCAGGATCACCACGTGGACCCCGCTCAGCAGCGGGTCGGCGGCGATCGCCCGGGTCGCCTCGATGCCCGTCATCACCGGCATCTGTACGTCGACCAGGGCGATGTCCGGGGTGTGCAGCCGGGCCAGCTCCAGCCCCTCGCGGCCGTCCGCGGCCTCGCCGACCACCTCGATGCCGTCCTCCGCGTCGAGCAGTGCCCGGAAGCCCGCCCGCATCAGGGCCTGGTCGTCGACGACGATGACCCGGAGCGGGCCGTCCGGTTCGCCGCTCATCCGTTGGATCCAGCGGTGTTCAGGGGCAGTTCGGCATGGACGGAGAAGCCGCCCGCCCTGCGCGGTGCGGCGGCCAGGGTGCCGCCGAGCGCCGTGACGCGCTCCCGCATGCCGGTGAGCCCGGTGCCCACCGTGACGGTGTCGCCCGGCGCGCACGGGCCGCGGTCGTCGACACGCACGGTCAGAGCGCTCCGCCCGTAGGCGAGTCGGACGGTGGTGGGCGCCCGGTCGGCGTGCCGGGCCACGTTGGTGAGGGCCTCCTGCACGATGCGGTAGGCGGCGCGGTCCACGGCCGCGGGCAGCGGCCGTTCGTCGCCGCTGACGGTGACCGCGAGCGCGATGCCGGCGCCGCGGGCCCGTTCGGCCAGCTCGCCGATCCGGTCGAGTCCGGTGCCGGGTTCGACCACGTCCGTACGCAACACCTCCAGTGTGGCGCGCAGTTCACGCATCGCCTCACCGCTCGCCTCCTGGATGGCGAGCAGCGCGGGCTCCACCTCCGTGCCACGCTTGCGGGCGAGGTGGACGGCGACTCCCGCCTGGAGCTTGACGATCGAGATGGAGTGGGTGAGCGAGTCGTGCAGCTCGCGGGCGATCCGCAGCCGCTCCTCCCCCGCCCGGCGCAACGCCGCCTCGTCCCGGGTGCGTTCGGCATCGAGCGCCCGCTGCTCGGTCTGGCGCAGATAGGCCTGCCAGTTCTTGTCGATGAGCCCGGTGACCCCGGCGCAGAGGAACCAGCCCAGCAGCAGCAGGGTCCGCTCCACGACGCTCTCGGCGGCGGGCGCGGAGGTGATCAGGACGGTGAAGTAGCCGGCGAGGAAGAGCGCGCCGGCCGCGATGCCCCAGGCGCGGTGCCCACTGCGGGCGGCGGCGTGCACGGCGACCAGCACGGGGAACGCCGCCCAGGTGCCCGGGTGCGCGTGGAGCACGTAGCCGGACAGGGCGAGCGTGGTGACGGCGAGCACCGTGCGGGGCGCCCGGCGGTGCGCGGCGAGGGCCAGCGATCCGGTCGCGACGAGCACCAGGTCGAGCACACCGGGCGCCGAGGCCGCCCAGGCCGCGGCGGAGACCGCCACGCCGATCGCCACCGCGAGCAACGCGTCCGGCAACCGGCCGCGGCGGCCCGCGTCCCCCGTCTCCCCCGTCATGTGCCGCACCCTAACTCCCGTACGGCCGACGGGGCATCAGCCCTGAGGACCGGCCGGGCACTACTCCCCGTGCAGTAGTGACCGGCCGCCCGCGACCGGTGGGGAGCAGCGGCGACTGCCTCCGGCGGTACGACGCCACGGGCCCGGTCCGGGGGCGAGCATCGTCGTCATGACCAGACCCTTCCGCTACACCTCACCCGTACCTCCGAAGTCGGCGACCGGAGTGGTCGCCGACGTCTACGCCCAGATGGCCACCGACTTCGGGATCGAGCGCGCCGCGACCTTCGTCGTCCTGTCCGCCTCTCCTCCGCTCCTGACCTCGGCCTGGGCTCTGACCCGCGAATCGTTGCTGACCGGACGGGTGTCCCGGACGGACAAGGAGGTGGTGGCGGCCGGGGTGTCGCTCGCCAACCGCTGTCCGTTCTGCGTGGACGCGCACACCGTGCTGCTGCACGCCACCGGCGACCACCGGCTGGCGGAGACGATCGCCCGCGGCGAGCAGCCGGCCGACCCCGGCCATCGCCGGCTGCTGGCCTGGGGGAAGGACATGAGCACGCCGCAGCCCTTCGGGCCCGCCGCCGCACCCGAACACATCGGGACCGCGCTCACCTTCCACTTCATCAACCGGATCGCCTCCGCGCTGCTGACCGAGAGCATGCTGCCCTGCGGTCTCCAGCGGATCCGTGCCGTTCGGAGTGCGGCGGGCCGCTCCCTGGCCAGGACCGTGCGCCGCGAACTCGTGGCAGGTCTGAGCCTGCCGATGCTCGAAACGGAGGGCGAAGCGCCCGCCTGGGCGGCGGGCACCGCCGTCGGCACTGCGTACGGGGCCCTGCGCACCGCGGCGGAGCTGGGTGCCGGGCTGCTGAGCGAGGAGGACGCGGCGTTCGTACGGGAGTCGGTGGCGGCCTGGGACGGCGTCACCCCGCTCCCCCTGCACGCAACGGATCTGCCGGACCGGGCCGAGCGCCCGGGCGCCCGGCTGGCACTGCTCGCGGCACGCGCCCCGTACCGGATCACGGACGAGGACGTGGCCGCCTGGCTCGCACCGCCGTTCACCGATCACTGCCTGGTCCATCTGATCGCGTTCGGCGCGATCTGCGCCATGGGGCGCGTCGAGGCCACGCTCACCTCGGAGCGGCGGGTGGCGAGCTGACGGCTGCGGCTACGCCTGCGACTGCGGACTGTCCCGCCATCCCCGGTGGATCGGCGCGCGGCGTCGGATGCGGTGAACGACAGGGCGGGGAAGCGCTCCGAGGAGGAGGTTCCGTGGCTGTCACCGTGCGCCCGCCAGGAATCGCGGGACAGTCCTGACGGAGCCGGCCCAGGGAAACATCGGCGCAGCGGTCGGCACGGTGCGGTGTGTGTGCCGGCCGGCTGTGCGCGTTGTTGCCGGGGTTATGCGGCGACGTGGACACCGGTGAGCCGTTCGCTCTCGGTCCACAGGCGCTCGGCGACGCGCCGGTCCTTGGCCTTCGGCGTGAAGTTCGCCTTTGCCGGGGCGCCCACCAGGTTGAAGCGGGGGCCGTAATAGCCGCCCTGGACCACGTCGGCCGACGTGGCGGCGTACAGCATCGGGTCGGCTCCGGCCTCGGCGGAGTGCTGGGGGGTGATCTTCCAGGCGACACGGAAGAGCAGGGTCGGGTCGCCGCCGAGGCGGGGTCCCGCGTCGGCGATTCCGGTGGCGGCGTTGCCGGGGTGGGCGCCGAGCGAGAGCAGGTTCCAGCCCTGCGCGGTCGCGACGCGGGCCAGCTGCTGGCTGAGCAGCAGGTCGGCGAGCTTGGAGCGGGCGTAGGCGCCGGTGGGGCTGTAGGACTTCGTCCAGTTCAGGTCGTCGAAGTCGATGGTGCCGCGGGCGGCCATGCCGCTGGACATCGTCACCACGCGGGGCGCCTTCGCCTTCAGCAGCGCCGGCAGCAGGCGCACGGTGAGGGCGAACGGGCCGAGGTAGTTGCTGCCCATCTGCAGCTCGAAGCCGTCGGCCGTCTCGTGCCGCACCGGCGGGAACATCACGCCGGCGTTGTTCAGCAGGATGTCCACGGGCCGTCCGTCACGGACCACGGAGTCGGCGAACGCCTCCACGCCGGCGAGGTCGGCCAGGTCGACGCGGCGTACCTCCACGTCCGCCCGGGGGTGCTGGGCGAGGATCTCCTGTCTGGCGCTCTCACCCTTGGCGACGGTGCGCACCGCCATGATGACGCGGGCCCCGGCCGCCGCCAGCTTGCGCGCGGCCTCCTTGCCGGTGCCGCTGTTCGCGCCCGTCACGATCGCGAGCTTCCCGGTCTGGCCGGGTACCTGGTAGGTCATTCCCACTCCTTAAAGACTGGTGGTCTGTTCTCCCTCCCGACGCTAAAGCACCACCGGTCCGAAAACAAGAGACCGCCGGTCTTTACCTAAGAGACGGGCGGTCCGTAGAGTGTGCGCATGGAGTTTCAACGAGCGCGCAGCGAGGAGCAGCGCGAACAGCGCCGGACCGCCATCCTCGAAACGGCCGCGGAGATGCTGACCCGGACGCCGGTCGCGGACGTCAGCCTCAACGAGCTGAGCCGGCGCGTGGGCCTGGCCAAGTCGAACGTGCTGCGCTACTTCGAGTCCCGCGAGGCGGTGCTGCTCGAACTCCTCGACGCCGAGATGCGCGCATGGCTCGCCGCCCTCGCCGAGACGAGCTCGGCGGTCACCGAAGGCCCCGCGCGTGAGCGGGCAGCGCGGCTCGCCGGGATGATCGCCGCGACGCTCCGGGCGCGCCCTGTGCTGTGCGACCTGCTCAGCGCCCAGGCCGGGGTACTGGAGCGCAACGTGTCCACCGAGGTCGTGTTGCGGCACAAGCGGGCAACCCTCGGCATCGCCGACGAAACCGCGCAGATCGTCACCCGGGCGCTGCCGGAACTGGATGCCGACGACGCTCTGCACGTCGCGGCGATCACGATCCTGATCGCCGCCGCCGCCTGGCCGCACAGCACGCCGAGCGAGGCGCTGCGAGCCGCCTACGAGGCCGACCCGGCCATCGGGAAGCTGCTCATGAGCTTCGACCACATCGTCACCACGAGCCTGACGCTGACCCTCACCGGCCTCCTGGCCCAGCACGAGGCGCGAGGCGCCGAGGACTGAACTCCCGAGCCACCGCACCGCCCCCTGCCGCACACCGCACCGGGAGGTGTCCGGCGCGCAACATGCGCTCCGGACCGGGCCCGCCGCCCGCATACACCCGCCGAGGCGCGGTCGACGCCCTGGTCCACGCGCCGCTCTCCGCGGACCCGGCCCGCCCACGACTGCCGCCGGACGCCGCCCCCGACGCACAGGATCATCCACGGCGGGGCGTTCATTCCGCCGCCACCTCGCCGATGTCCCGAGGCGTACCGGCTGCTCAAGGACCGGTCCCAGCTCGGCCGCGTCCTCCTCCTGCCCCGAAAGCACGCGACACACCGCACCTCGCACCAGCGCGAGAAGCTCCCTGGTCATCTTCGGCCAACGGGCAGCGGCCGCGATGCGAAGAAGCCGCTTCCAACTCCGTTCGGTCAGGCCCGCATACGGTGCGCGATGCTCCGCACCGACCCGGACGAGCCGCCCCGCCCCGAAGAGATCCGGGTCGGTTCCGGTGATCTTTCCGCGAACCCCGGCGGAGCCCAGGCCGGCGTTGGCCGGACATGGTCCTTCTCAGCACCGACGGCTGTTTCGGTGTTCCCCGGGGCCGGGTGCGGCCGGCGGGCGGTGCTCGTACCACCGCCGGTCGGCCTCCAGTTGGGCGGCGAGCGAGATGAGCCGTTCCTCGCTGCGGGAGGGACCGAGCAGCTGGGCCCCGACGGGGAGCCCGCCGGGGGTGAAGCCTGCGGGGACGTTGATTCCGGGCCAGCCCAGCACGTTCCACGGCCAGGCGTACGGGCAGGCCTCGGTCATCGCCACATCGGTGCGCCAGGCGCTCAGTCCGTCGAACCTGCCGATCCGGGGAGGCGGCAGGGCTGTCGTCGGGGTGAGCAGCACGTCGAATCCCGTTCCTTCCCTGCCGCGAGCGGGGTGGAACAGCGCGCCGATACGCCGGTGCTGGCGCACCTCGCGGGCACGTGCCGCCCGCACCACCCGGCCGCCGAGGCGGGTGCCGGTGCGCAGGGCGCTGCGGGTGCGGGGGTCCAGGAGCGCGGGTTCGGGGTGCAGGGCGGCGAGTTCGGCGATGCCGGCGGTGGCACGGGGGAGGAAGCCGAGACCGATCAGCCCGTAGCGCGGCCGGGCCTCCTCGACGTGATGGCCGAGGCGGGCCAGGGCCTCGGCAAGTTCGGTGACCGCACGGCGTACGTCCGGGTCGGGCGCCGCGCCCGTGAGGGTGAGCGGGGGGCGCCAGGCGAGTGCGATGCGCAGTCGGCCCGGGTCGCGGCGGGCGGCGGCCCGGGCCCGGACGGGCGGCGGGCGGTGCGGGTCGTCGGGGTGGGCTCCCGCGACGGAGTCCAGCAGCAGCGCGGCGTCGGCGACGGTCCTGGCCAGGGGGCCGTTGACGGTGAGTCCCTGGAAGGCGTCGCTGTGGGGATGCACGGAGATCCGGCCGCGCTGCGGCTTGATGCCGACGAGGTGGGTCCAGGCGGCGGGGATGCGGACGGACCCGGCCCCGTCCGAGCCGAGCGCGGCAGGCACCAGTCCGGCGGCGACGGCGGCCGCCGAACCGCCGGACGAGCCGCCCGGGGTGTGGTCGGTGTTCCACGGATTACGGGTGGCGCCGAAGGCGGATCCCTCGGTGAACGGCCACTGGCCCAGTTCGCAGGAGTTGGTCTTCCCCACGATCACGGCCCCGGCCGCTCGCAGCCGGCGTACGGACTCGCTGTCGGCGGTCGCGGCGGGCAGCTCCCCCGCGCAGCCGAAATGAGTGGGCAGCCCGGCGACGTCGGTGTCGTCCTTGACGGCGAGCGGCACCCCGAGCAGCGGCAGACGCTCCCCGGCGGCGAGCTTGCGGTCGGCCTCTGCGGCCTCGGCGAGTGCGGCGGTCGCGCGCAGGTGCCGGAAGGCGTTGAGGGAGCCCTGGCTCGCCTCGATCCGGGCGAGGGCGTCGGTGACCAGCCGGACGGAGGTGGTGCGGCCGTCCGCGAGGGCCTGTGCGCTGTCGGCCAGCCCGGCGGGGGCCCCGATGTCCGTTCCGGTGGGTTGCGCAGAGGACATGGGCTGCCCGCCTTCCTCGTACCGTCAGGTGCGTGTACCTGGCCGACCGAACGAACTTACTGGAGGGTAACGAGTCATGACCGATCCCTCAACCGCTCGCCCGGGCCCGTGGGCGCCACCACGCGGCCCGGGCGGTGCCTGCCCTACGGCTGAACGGTGATCTCACCGATTCCGGTGCCGAGCCCCGCACAGTGCGCGGTCGACTGACCGGACTGCCCGGGGTTCAGCGTGACGCGCTCACCATCGACGTCCGGCGACCAGCCGCAGACCAGGTGCACCCAGAAGGTCTGCGTCGCGGAGCCGTTGTTGCGGCAGAGCGCGTAGCCGGTGTAGTCGTCGATGGCGTGCTTGCCCGTCTCGCAGGAGAGTCCCGGCGGTGTCTTCGCCAAAGCCGCTGCCGAGGCTGCCGTGGCCAGGCCGGTGGAGACCGCGAGCGCCGCGGTCAGTCCTGCGACGGCGGCGCCCCGTACGGCAGCCCCGGACCGGCTTCCCATGGACTTCTTCATGTCTCCCTCTCGGTCGTGACAGGGACGGTCGCCTGCGACCGTCCCCCACCCTTAACCGATCACAGCACACAACGTCACGCTGGGTACGCACCCGATACGATGCGTCGCCACTCCGCCGGGCGGCCACCCCCCGCCCGGCGTACGCTCGGAAGATCGGGCCGCAGACCCGGACAGTCCCGTTACGACCCTTCGAGGAGGCGACGTGACCGGTCCACACCTCGGCACACGCCCCGCCGCATGGACTGCGGCGATCGTTCTCTCCGTCACCGGCAGCGCGGTCCTGGGCGCCGGCACGTCCCACGCGGAGGACATCGACCAACTCACCGCGCAGCAGATCGCCGACCGCTCCCGCGACGCGCTGCTCAGCGCGCAGTCCCTGCACCTGAGTACGCGCGGGGACCTCGGCAAGGGCAGTACACCCATGACCCTGGAGCTCACTCTGGACCGGGACGGCAACTGCAACGGTTCGGTGGACCTCGGCGACAGCCAGGGCTCGGCACTGATCGTGAAGCGGGGCGACGACATCTGGATCAAGCCGGACGCGGACTTCTGGAAGAACCAGGTCCCCAACGGCGGTTCGGCCTTCGCCGCGATCGTCGGCGACCGCTACATGAAGGGGTCGGCCGACGACCCCCGGCTGAGCGCCCTGACCAGGACCTGCGACCTGAAGACCTTCCAGAAGCTGGTCAGCGACAACGCGAACGACGACACCGGCACGCTCAACAAGGGCGAGAAGACCACGCTCGGCAAGGCGTCCGTCATTCCGCTGACCCGCATGCGCGACGGCACCACCCTGACCCTGGACGTGGCGGCCACCGGCAAGCCGTACCCGCTGCGGCTCACCATCGAGGGCAACGGCGCGGACGCGGTCGTGGGCTTCTCCGCCTTCGGGGAGCCGGTACCCAGGACCACGCCCTCGTCGGCCGACTCGTTCGACGTCAGCGCGCTGCTGGGCCGGTCGACGAGCCCTGTGTGACGCTCTCGCGGCCGGTGGTCCGCACCACGTCGAGCCCGGTGTGACGCTTTCGCGGCCGGTGGTCCGCACCACGTCGGGCCCTGTGTGACGCTCTCGCGGCCGGTGGTCCGCACCACGTCGGGCCCTGTGTGACGCTCTCGCGGCCGGTGGTCCGCACCACGTCGGGCCCCGTGTGACGCTCTCGCATCCGGTCCGCACCACGTCGGGCCCCGCGCGGACCGGCCGGTCAGGGCCGGCCGGGGCTTTCGGTGACGGGATCGGGGGTGGGCGGGACGGCGCCCACCGGGAACGCGCCCCCGGGTCAGGCGCCTCTTGCCGCAAGACCCATCCGCACGATGTGCAGCGCGAGGTAGAGCTCAGCCGCGGACTCCGCTTCCGCGGGGCGTCGGCCGGTCAGTTCGGTGATCCGGTTGAGGCGGTACAGGACCGTGTTGCGGTGGCAGTGAAGGAGCGCCGCGGCGCGTGCCGTGGAGCCCCCGGCGGTGAACCAGGCGCGCAGGGTCTCCAGCAGCATGGACTGCTCCGCCTCCGGCTGGGCGCGCAGGGGACCGAGCACGGCCTCGGCCATCTCCGCCGCCGCGTCCGGGGAGGCGGTCGCGAGCAGGGCGATCGGTGAACTCCCGTAGAGATGGCTCCCGGTCGTGCCGGGCGGCAGGCACTGCACCGCGAGCTGCGCCTCGCGCCAGGCCGTGGCGGCGTTGACGGGAGAGGCGAAGGGGCGGCTGACTCCGACGCGGGAGAGGACCCCGTCCATGAGCGCGTCGACGGCTGCCGTGAGGGCGGATTCGTTCGAGAGCGCCAGCAGACCGACCTCGGCATTGATCTGGGACATCCAGGCCGATCCGACCCCCGCCGCACGGAGCCGGACTGCCGCGCCGGGCAGCGGCTCCGTGGCGTCGTGGCCCTCGGCGCACACCACGAGGAACGGTCCCTGACGGTCGAGCCCCAGGACCCTGACGATGTCCCACGCGCCGGCGCTCGTGCCGACCCTGCCGTCCAGCAGGGTCGCGAACATGGCGCCCCGCGCCGTGGTGTCACGGCGTGCGTGCACCTCGACCACGGTGCGGTAGGCGTCGGCCGCCGCGCTGGAGTACGAGTCGATCGCCGCCCAGAGGCCGGAGGCGATCGGCAGGAGCGTGGCGGCGATCTCCTCGTCGTCGGTCAGGGCACGCAACCTGTCCCACACGAAACGCCCGGCCGTCCGGTACGCGTGGAGCAGTGCGGCGAGCGGGATGCCGTGTTCGGCCTTGAGCCGTCCGGCCGCACGCGGCGCGTCGAGGGTGGCGGGCCCGCCCTGAAGGGTGGTGAGCAAGGTCCGCAGGTTGTCGCGTACGACGGCGCGCAGCCGTTCCTCGTCGAGCAGCGCGCGCTCGCCGTAGACGTGCTCGCCGCTCATGATCTCGGCGGTCAGCTCGTCGCTGAGCCGGCCCACGTCCGCCAGCAGTCGGCCGACCAGCTCCGCAACGCGTTCGTCCTTCTCCAACTCCGCGACCACGCACGGATTCTAGACCCGCACTGTTTGTGCGGGCGCACAAACGGACGACTCGTTTTCCCGCTCGCTGCCCATGGTCTGATCCGGAACGGGGCGATGGAATCACGGTCAGTGGGTTCCACCGCGGTTCCGGTGTGCGAGGGCACCACCTCGACGGATCATGGGAGGTCGGATGTACGACTACGACTACGTCATCGTCGGGGCAGGTTCCGCGGGATGCGTGCTGGCTTCCCGGCTCTCCGAGAACCCGGACGTCCAGGTGGCGGTGATCGAGGCGGGCGGCCCGGACACGGCGCAGGAGATCCATGTCCCCGCGGCCTTCAGCAGGCTGTTCAAGAGCGACCTCGACTGGGACCTCGACACCGAGCCCGAGCCCGGGCTCAAAGGACGCCGGCTCTATCTGCCCCGCGGCAGGACGTTCGGCGGCTCCAGCTCGATGAACGCGATGATCTACATGCGTGGCAACCCGGCCGACTACGACGGCTGGGCCGCGGCCGGCGCGACGGGCTGGTCCTACGCGCAGGTGCTGCCCTACTTCCGCAAGGCCGAGGACAACGAGCGTGGCGCGGACGCCTTCCACGGTTCCGGAGGCCCCCTGCGCGTGAGCGACAGCCGCTCCGCCCACCCGTTGGCCACGGCCTTCGTGGAGTCCGCGGTACGGGCCGGCCACAAGCGCAACGACGACTTCAACGCGGAGTCGCAGCTGGGCGTCGGTCCCTACCAGCTCACCCAGCGTGATGGCATGCGATGCAGCGCGGCCGTCGCCTACCTCCACCCCGTGCTGCACCGCCCGAACCTGACGGTGCTTCCCTCGGCCCTGGCCCACCGGGTGGTGATGGGGAACGGCCGGGCGACCGGCGTCGAAGTGGGCATGGGCGGAGCCGTCGAGGTGATCAGCGCCCGGCAGGAGGTGATCGTCTCCGCGGGGGTGTACGAATCCCCGAAGCTGCTGATGCTGTCCGGCATAGGACCGGCCGCCGCGCTGGCTGCCGCCGGCATCGACGTAGTGAGCGAGCTGCCGGTCGGCCAGGGTCTCCAGGACCACTACATGGCGCTGCTCAACTTCCGGACCCGTGCCGAGTCGCTGATGACCGCGGCGAGCCCGGAGAACGCGGCACTCCTGGAGAGCGAGGGACGGGGGCCGCTGACCTCCAACATCGGCGAGGCGGGCGGCTTCTACCGTACGCGGGAGGGAATCGAGGCGCCGGACGGGCAGCTCCACATGGCTCCTGTCCTGTTCCACCAGGAGGGACTCGGTCCCGTCGCCGAGCACGGCTTCGCGCTCGGCCCGTGCGTGCTGGCGCCGACGAGCCGCGGACAGGTCACGCTGCGGTCGTCGCGGCCGGACGCGGCGCCGCGCATCTCGCACAACTACCTGACCACGGCCGAGGACCGCGACTGCCTCGTGAACGGCGTGCGGATCGCCCTGGAGATCGTCGCGCAGGCCCCGCTGGCCCAGGCGGTCACCGGGCCGTTCGACGTTCCCGGCTCGGATTCGACGGCGGACATTCTGGCCTGGGCGAGCGCGTCGGGAATGACGTTGTTCCATCCGACGTCGACCTGCGCCATCGGCTCCGTGGTCGATCCCGAACTGCGCGTGCTGGGGGTGGCGGGGCTGCGGGTCGTCGACGCGTCGGTCTTCCCCTCGGTGCCCCGGGGCAACACCAACGCGCCCACCATCATGGCCGCCGAGAAGGCCGCCGATCTCATCACGAGGGCTGCGCGATGACCACGGCGGCGACAGCTGAGCAGGTGGAATCGGCCGACCGGGCCCTGGCCGAACTGGTCCGGGGCGAAGCGGCCTGGGCGGCGTGCGACCTGGCACGGCGCCGGCTGCTGCTGGAACAGGTGCACGCCCGGACCGCCGACCGGGCCTCGGCCTGGGTGCGCGCCGCGGCCGCGTACAAGCAGCTGCCCGACGACAGCCCGCTGCTCGGCGAGGAGTGGATGTCCGGCCCCTATCCGGTCCTGACCGCCACGTCCGCGCTGGCCGCCGGCGTCCGCGCGCTGGAGGAGGGACGGAGCCCGGTGGACGGCTTCCCGCTGACCACCGCACCGGGCGGGCGCGTCGCCGTGCGCGTCATGCCGCACGGCATCTGGGACCGGCTGCTGCTGAGCGGCTTCAGCGCGCAGGTGTGGATGCCGCCCGGCGTCACGGCCGAGGCCGTACGGGAGGAAGCGGGTCTCGCGCTGCGCCGGCCCGGCAGGACCGCCGGCGTGAGCGTGGTGCTCGGCGCCGGGAACATCACGTCGATTCCGGTACTGGACGTGCTGTACGAGCTGTACGCCCACAACCGCGTCGTCGCCCTCAAGCTCAACCCGGTCGCCGCGGGACTGCTCGACGTGTTCCGCGCGGTTCTGGCCCCCCTGATCGACGTGGGAGCCGTACGGATCCTCACCGGCGGAGCGGACATCGGTACCCGCCTCGTCCACCACACGTCGGTGGGTCATGTGCACATGACCGGCAGCGCCCGGACGCACGACGCGATCGTCTTCGGCGGCGGCGAAGAGGGCGCGCACCGCAAGCGCGCCGGTACGCCCCTGCTGACGAAGCCCGTGACCAGCGAACTGGGCGGGGTCTCGCCGGTTGTCGTGGTGCCGGGCCCGTGGTCGGAGGCCGACCTCCGGTTCCAGGCCGAGCACGTGGTCACCCAGCGGCTGCACAACGGCGGGTACAACTGCGTGGCGGGCCAGGTCGTGATCGTAGGTTCCGACTGGCCCCAGAAGGACCGTTTCCTCGCCCATCTGAGGACAGCCCTGGCCGAGGCCCCGCAACGCTCCGCGTACTACCCGGGGAGCGACGACCGGGTCGCGGAGGCGCTGGAGTCCTACCCGCAGGCCCGCGTCCTCGGCGGACGTGTGCTCATCGAGGGCATCGATGCGGCGGAACCGGGACCGGCGCTGACCACCGAGTACTTCGCTCCGGTGCTCGGCGTCCTCGAACTGCCCGGCGACGAGCGTGCGTTCCTCGCCTCCGCGGTCCGTACCGCGAATGAGGAGTTCGCCGGCACACTCGCCGTCAACCTGATCGCGCACCCGCGCACCCTGACCCGTCTCGGGCCGTCGATGGACGAGGCGATCGCCGAACTCAGGTACGGCACGGTCGCGGTCAACGCCTGGGCCGGTCTCGGGTATCTGACCGCGGCCGCCAGCTGGGGCGCGTTCCCCGGCCACACCCTCGACGACGTCCAGAGCGGCATCGGGGTCGTGCACAACGCGCTCCTTCTCAACAACCCCGAACGCACCGTGGTGCGGGGTCCGTTCCGGCCTGCTCCCCGCGCCCTCGCGCACGGTGAGGCCGCGCTGTCCCCCAAGCCGCCGTGGTTCGTCACCAACCGGACCGCCGCGACGACAGGACGCCGGCTCGCCGGCTTCGCCGCCGGGCCCCGTTGGTCGGCGCTGCCCGGAATCTTCTCCTCCGCGTTGCGCGGCTGAGACGGGGAAGAGGGCCTGCCGTGCTCAACCTCGCCGTCGTGCTGGAACAGACCGCCCGGGACTTCCCGGACCACACCGCCCTGGTCCTGGGCGGGACCCGCATGTCGTACGCGGAGGTCGACGCCGCGGCCGCCCAGGTCGCCGCGGCCCTGTCGGCCCGCGGGATCGGCTCGGGCGACCGGGTGGCACTGAGCTGCCCCAACGTCCCGTTCTTCCCGGTCGTCTACTTCGGCATCCTCAAGGCCGGAGCCGTCGTCGTCCCGCTGAACGTCCTGCTCACCGACCGTGAGATCGCCTACCACCTGCAGGACTCGGCCGCACGGGTCTACTTCTGTTTCGAGGGCACCGAAGAGCTGCCCATGGCCGCATCAGGCCGGGCCGCCTTCGCGTCCGCACCGGACTGCGAGCACTTCGTGGTGATCACTCAGGACCCCGCGTCGCCCGCCCCCTCCCGGGAGGCGACGACGCTCGCCGAGTTCACCCGCGGCATGCCGGCGGTCTTCGAGTCCGTGGCCACCGCGGAGGGCGACACCGCCGTCGTGCTCTACACCAGCGGCACCACGGGCAGACCCAAGGGTGCCGAACTGACGCACAGCAACATGGTGCACAACGCACTGCTCGCCAACCGTCAGTTCGACATGGGCGCGGGCGATGTCCACCTTCTGGCGCTCCCGATGTTCCATTCCTTCGGCCAGACCGTTCAGCTGAACGCGTCCTTCGCCTGCGGAGCCACGATCGTGCTGCTGCCGCGCTTCGAGGCGGGTGCCGCCCTGGAGGCGATGGAGCGGGCGGGTGTCACGTTCTTCGCCGGGGTACCGACGATGTACTGGGCGCTGCTCACCTACGAGGCCGCCGGCGCCCACGATCTGGCGGCGATCGCCCGCAACCTGCGGATGGCGGTGTGCGGCGGCTCGGCCCTGCCGTCGGAGGTACTGAGCGGCTTCGAGCACCGGTTCAACGTGCCGATCCTGGAGGGATACGGCCTCTCCGAGACCAGTCCGATCGCCACCTTCAACCGTCTGGACCGGCCCCGCAGGCCCGGATCGATCGGTCTGCCGGTATGGGGCGTCGAGGTGAAGGTCGTCCGCACGGACGGTTCGTCGTGCGATCCGGACGAGCCGGGCGAGATCCACGTCCGCGGGCACAACGTGATGAAGGGCTATCTCAACCGGCCGGAGGCGACGGCCGAGGCGATCGACCCGCACGGCTGGTTCCGCACCGGCGACATCGCCAGACGGGACACCGACGGCTATCTCTACATCATCGACAGGATCAAGGACCTGATCATCCGGGGCGGCTTCAACGTCTATCCCCGGGAGCTCGAGGAAGCGCTGCTCACTCATCCCGGCATCAGCCTTGCCGCCGTCGTCGGCGTTCCGCACGCCCGGCACGGCGAGGAAGTGAAGGCCTTCGTCGTCCGTAAGCCCGGCGCGACGGTGACCGAGGACGAGCTGATGGTCTGGTGCAAGCAGAACATGGCAGCCTACAAGTACCCCCGCCTCGTGGAGTTCCGGGACCGCCTTCCCATGACGGCCACCGGAAAGATCCTCAAACGTGAACTCGCCGACTGAGTATCGGGCCAAGGGTTTAATCCGCTGATAATCGATCCCAAACGCCGAAACCGGGTCGAGAATCAGCCATTTATCGAACGTCAAGAATTGGCATAGGATCAAGGTACTGGCCGGTAAGTCTGGCGTATGAACGTCTGAACGAATTACTGTCGCACTGCTGTACGCCCAACGGGGGCGGTCCACAGGCAGTGAACACACCGGACCGTCATCACTGACTCCGTCCCCGCCCACGGGCCCGCACGTTCAGGCATCCGAGCTGCAAGGTGGAGGAGTCGACAAGTGAGCACCTACAGACCCTGACAGCGCAACGGAACAACGGCCGTCACGCGGAACGACGCTGCCGGCTTTCGCCGATTCGTCCTGATCCAGGGGAAGGCGCACCCCATCCACCCACAGCCGGAGCGGGCCGGCCCTCAGGCATGCCTCGCGCGGTGCCACAGCCTCTCGGTCTCCCACCGGCGTCCGCTCCCGAAGGGGCCGGGCGCTGCCGGAGCCTCGATCCGGGTCTCCCCGTCCCGAAACAGAGTCCATGGCGCCCGACAGCCGGTCTTCCCTCAGATCACGGGAACTGAACAAGGTTGATTCGAAGGTGCGATGTCGGCATGCTCCGGAGCGCACGGCGGCGCACGACGCATAGTTTCGAACGGGCGGACAAGGAGAGAGATGGAGAGGATACCGAGCAACGAGAGCGGGACGGTCGACGGCGGGCCACATTCCGACGCTTCGTCCCCGTCCTCCGTGAGCGATATTCTCTACCTCATCAATTCTTACCACGCCACCGTGTTACGTCCAGAGATTCTTCGGACACTTGACGGTGCCCGTCTGCTGTTCGTCCGGGGCGATATCAGGTCCGCGCTTTCGTCGGTCGACAAAGCACTTGAGGAAATGACCGAATCGGAGCAGGCCTATCGCGATGTGATCGCCTTCCGGCTCCTCGCGGCATCCATGGTCGGAGAGGATTCCCCACGCTGGAGTCCGGGGCCGGACGGACCGGAGGCGGAGCCGGCCGAAGGTGCCGATGCGCTGAGGACGGTCTCGCTGTGCGTCGAGTCGGACGAACACTGGCATTCCGGCAGCCTGATGCAGGGACTCGCGCTGAGCCGCTCAGCGGTCGAACACAGCCGCAACGCAGCCCCCATATGGCGCGTCTACGCGAATCTGCTGCTGGCCAAGAAGCTGAGCGATGTCCATGCCCATCTCCAGGCCAGCCGGGTCATCTGCGACATCGACGAACTGATAGACAGTTCCGGCCTGCTCGTCTTCGGCTCTCTGCCCGAGGCGCTGCGGTCGGTGCTTCACCTCCAGGCAGGGCGCTTCGAGCAGGCGATCGAATCCGCGGCGACCGCCGTGCGCATCAGCGAGGAGACCGCGTCCGCCATCGGAATGAAGCTCGCACTCTCGGTCGCGGCAACCGCTCATCTGGCGCGTGGTGAATATGACAGGGCCGCCGAACTGCTCCGGCTCTTCCACGCGAGAACCGGCTATTACGCACTGGTCGACTCCCGCGCCCGGGTCGCCTTCGCGGAAATAGCCCTGGTCGCCGCTGAGGAGCCACCACGCGTGGCAGCCGACCGCATCCGGGCCAACTGGCACCTCCTCGCCACGGATTCAGGATGCTTCATCGAGGATCCCTCACGGCCGGCGTGGCTGATCGGCGTCGCGCTGCGTGCCGGGGCCACCGGCCTTGCCGGGAACTGCCTCCGCGCGATCGAGAAGCTGGCGGACGACAACCGCGGTTTCACTCCGCTGGAAACGGCGGCCGAAAGTGCGCGAAAGGTATGGGCGGGCGGCACACCCGAAGTTCCCTCCATCCTGGACCTCACTGCCGACCGCTCTTGCCTTTCCGCGGAGCCACGGCTGCCCGGCGGGCCTCCGGCACCCTCCGGCGCGACGCCTCCCCCGCCGGCCGCTTCCGGGCCCGCCGCGCCGCGCCGGACAACGGGATCCACCCGGAGCGACGCGGCGGATCCGGAGACCGTCGCCGCCCGGCCCCACGAGCCGGGCCCGCTCTCCTCGCTGAGCGACCGGGAGAGCGAAGTCGCCCGGCTGGTGGGCCAGGGCATGACGAACCAGCAGGCGGCGAAGGAGCTCGGCGTCTCCCCGCACACGGTGAACTTCCATCTGCGCAACGTCTTCCGGAAGCTGTCGATCTCCACGCGCGTCAAGCTGGGGCCCATCATCGCCGGGATCGACGGGCCTCCGGGCACCGGGGACCACGGGCCGAACGGACATCGCTGATGGCGGTCAGTCCTGGTCCACACGCAGCGCACGGCTCAGCACACGGGCCGTCCCGGAGGCGTCGAGCGACTCGATGCGCTCCAGCTCGGACAGCACGTCCTGCGCACCACCGACGGCGAGGAACTTCTCGCCCACCAGGGAACGGTGGGACCGCCGTGTCGCCGGGCCCGCGGATCCGATGAACGCGTCGCACTCCTCGGTCACTTCGGTGCCGTCGGTCAGTTCGACCTCGATCCGGGCACCGATGGCCATCGTGGCGTTCTCCAGCGTCTCCTCCTGTCCGCCCAGCCCGGCCAGGATGGCCCGTACCTCGTCACCGCCCCACGCCATCAGCTCGGGCCAGTCCAGGGCGCGGTCGCCCGCGAGACGCAACGCCTCGCCCAACGGCGAAGTCGCCTGTGCCATCCGTACCGACAGTCCCATGTCGTGCTCGACCGTGACCCTGTCCGCCAGGGACCAGCGCGCCTCGTCGGCGATCGCGCCCTCCGTCAGGTCCCGCACCCCGAAAGCCCCCGTCATCAGCAGGGTGGCGACGCCGTACCCGACGGACAGGGTCGCGGCCGGGACACTGGTGCGCGGGCCGTCGAGCACAGGGCCGACCTTTCGTTCCATCTGCCAGGTCAGCAGCGAACCGCGGACGACGATCCGTCGGACCCGGGCCGCGTCGAGCGCGCCCAGCCGGCGGTGCACGCGCTCGGCGCAGTCGAAGGCGGCGTGCAGGTAGGCGCTGCCCGGGAAGCGCTTGTACGTCAGGGTGTCGGTGTGCCAGCGGCGTCCCAGCCCCGCCGTCACCGCTTCCGGAAGCGGCACCACGGACAGCTGTGCCAGCAGCCCTTCGGGATGTTCGAGGATGCGGTCCGGCCCTGCCATCCCGTGCGCCGCGGCGTCGCACGCGTCCAGTGCCAGCCGGACCGGCGCCGCGGCGCCGAGTGCCTTGACATCGCTGGTCACGACGGCGTGGTGAAGCGGCACGGCCAGGATGCCGAACGCCATGCCCAGCCCCGCCGTCCACTCCCGCGGGGACGCGCGCCGGGCGTGCAGCCGTGCTGCCGCCGCGCTGGCGAGATGGCAGTGCGTGTTCGTCTGGCCCCGGAAGAAGGGGCTGAGAATGGTCGCCGCCGAGATCCTTGCCGCGCACTCGTTGGCGGTGACGATCGTGGCCAGCAGGGACTTTCCGTCGAGCCCGTTGCGCTGTGCCTCCGCGATCGCCACGTTCACCGCCCCGGCCGACACGTGTCCGGAGTAGGCCACCTCGTCGAAGTCGAGCGCCGTCGCGAGCGCGGCGAGGACGTAGGCCGCTCGTCCGGGGTCGGGCTGGCCGGGAGGGCCGAACGCCCGGACGAGCTTTCTGCCGACGGGGTGGTTCAGCGAACCCCGGACCGCGGCGAGATTGGAGATGAGCTGGCTGACGGCCAGATCCGAGGTGTGGGCGGGGATGTCGTCATGGGTCACGGTGTGCGCCCATGCGGCGAGCCTGCCGGTCAGGCTGCCGGCGGCCTCGGGCGGGCCGGACGGGATGCCGGTGGAAGTCATGGACGTCATCGCCGGACACCCCTGTCGCACAGCGGCGACGAGCCGGCTCGTGCCGCGCTGCTGATCGGACCGGCCGGCTCCTGGATCAGGCCGGCCGGCTCCCGGAACGTCCGGTAGGAGCGGTCGTGCCAGAGCAGCGGCTCTCCCTCACCGACCCGCAGGGCGGTGAGCCGTCCGTACACGACGACGTGGTCGCCGACCACGTCCAGGGAGTGGAGGTCGCACCACCCGATGGAGAGCGTGCCGGCGATCGCCGGGGCACCTCGGATCAGCCCGACCTCGTGCCCCAGGTCCTCGAACCGTGAGCTGTCACTGGGCGGCCGGCTGAACCGGTCCGCCAGGTAGGGCTGGTCGCCGGACAGGAGGTGGACGGCGAAGCGCCCGGCATGACGGATCGCGGCGACCGTCCGGGAGCCGTGGGAGACACAGCACAGGACGATGGGCGGAGACAGGGACACGCTCGTCAGCGTCGACACGGTCGTTCCCGACCATCCCGAGTCACCGCACGCGGTCACCACAGCCACCCCTGCCGCCAGTTTGCGGAAGTACGCGCGGCACGACGTGTCGTCGACCGTCGACTCCCTCAGTCCCGGAGAACTGGCACCGTCCATGGATTCACCCTTCCCTGAACCAGGCGGGCGCCTGGGCCGCGGTCAGCACGGTCAGCGACGCCGGGACGACGTGGATGTCGTAGGACGGTGTGCTCTGCGGCATGACCTCGCCGTCGTGTTCGTACAGCACCGGCTCCCCGTCGACGCGCTCGACCGTGATCCGTTCGCCGCGCCCCCACACGATGCCGGGGACCTCGTAGACGTTGCCCTGGACCGCGGCCAGGGCGAAGGCGTTCATGTCGACGGCCGAGGTGACGACCGTGATGTCCAGCAGCCCGTCGTCGAGGACCGACTCCGGCACCAGGTTCAACAGACCTCCGCGATAGCGGAATCCGCCCACGATCGTCTCGACCACGCCGCCGTCGTGGAGCACCTTCCCGTCGACACGGACGCGCCCCGGATACGGTTCGTGCGCCGCCATGGCGTCCAGGGCGGCCGCCATCAGAAGGTCGCGCCCCGTCTCGGTCCGGTTCCTGGCAGCGAGCAGCGTCGCGGCGAACAGGCCGCTTCCGGAGCCGAGGACCACCATGTGACCGCTCTGCTCGATCCTGGCGAGGTCGATCGTGCGGGCGGTCGCGGCGCCGGACAGCGCCCGGCCGGCCACGAGCTCCCAGGGTTCGTCGTTCCACAGACCGCGGTACACGGAGTTGCCCGTGCCACCCGGTGCCACCAGGAGCGGCGGAACGGCCGCGGCCGCGGACTCGGCGGCCCGGTACAGACCCGTCACCACCTCGTGGACCGTTCCGTCTCCGCCGACAGCCACGACGAGGTCCGGCGGTACGTCGCCGACGGCGAGCTTGTACGCGATATCGGCGGCGTCACCCGGTCCCGCGGTCCTCAGCGGCAGGACATCGGCGGTGCCGACCGCCTCCATGGCGGCCAGCACACGGTCCGCGTCGCCCCCTGCCGCGGGGTTGACCACCGCGGCGACCTGCAGACGTTGTGTCATCTTCCCATCTCTCATTCCTGTGTCGGATCACTGCCTGTCCTACGGGGCGAGCCTGCGGACGACCCTGACGCGCGTGCCCTGCTTGGGGATCATCGTGATGTGGTTCATCGCGCTGCCCTCGTCAGCGGGGTCGACCGCTTCGAGCTCCACGGCGCGCAGCACGCCCGCCATCACCGTCTCGACCTCCACCTGCGCGAACATCGCTCCCACACACCGGCGCACGCCGCCTCCGAAGGGGATCCACGCGTTCTGCGGAGGCGTGCTCTCCAGCCACCGCTCGGGACGGAACTCCTTCGCGTCGGCGCCCCACAGACGCGGGTCGCACTGCACGGCGCCCACGGACGGCAGCACCGCCACGCCGGCCGACAGCCGGTAGCCGCCCAGCTCGATGGGCTCGGTGAGGCGCCGGGCGACGTTGTGAATCACCGGCCGGACCCGCAATGCCTCCTTGAACACCGCGGTCCGGTAGGCGTCCTTGGGCTCGTCGATGCCCTCGCGGACCCGGGCCAGGACGCGCGGGTGACGCAGCAGGCGCTCGAAGAGCCAGCCCAGCGCCACGGCCGTCGTCTCGTGACCGGCCACGAGGAGCGTCATCACCTCGTCGCGCACGACCTCGTCGTCGGGCTCGTCCTCCAGCAGCATGGACAGTACGTCGGTCCGGGAGGAGGAATCGGGGTCCCGACGCCGCCGGGCGATCTCCTCGTACATGAGCGCGTCGGCGTGTTCCAGGTTGCGCACCACGTTGCGCCAGGGCCACACCTTGCCCAGTCCGGGCCTGATCCACACCAGGATGTCCGACAGGCCGATGTCGGACACCTGGCGCAGCGCGCGGCTCAGTTCGGCGGCCCGCCGGACGTCGTCGACGCCGAAAACGACCCGCACCATGATCTCCAGCGTCAGCGCGTAGGCACGGTCCAGGAGTCTGACGGGTTCACCGACCGGCCAGCTCCGGGCCTCCTGCTCCGCGATGTCCCGCATCGTCGACACCAGTGCGGCGATGCGGTCGTGGTGGAACGGAGGCATGATCCGCTTGCGTGCGGGTTTGTGCTCGGGCGCGTCCAGGGTCAGGACCGAGTGCCGGCCCACGATGGGGACCAGGAGGGAGTTGCCCTCGCCTGCGTGGAAGACCTCGGGCGCGCCCCGGAAGACCTCCTTGATGTGCTCGGGGTTGCGCAGAATGACGAACGGCCCGCCGGGTGCCACCCGCAGGGTGACGATGTCGCCGTAGCGGTCGTGCATCTGCGGCAGATAGTGCTGCCTTCCGCGCCGGAAGCGGATCGTCTGTGACAGCACCGAGTCCGACGGTCCGGGCGGCATCCGGTCCATCCCTCCCTCGATGGACACCTGACTGATCGACGCCGAAGTCCTCAGACGCTCGTTGGCGCTTGCGTTGTCGCGTCCGCCGCTGTTCATGGTGTGTCTCCGTCCGTCGTGCGTGGCGGCCCGGCCGGGTCCGCGCGGCGCCCCGTGGACGCTGGGCGGGCCTGCTCGGCCGCGGCGGTCAGATGGGCCAGATAGCGGTCGAGCGCCCGGTCCGCCAGACGGCCCCGGGGCACCCACGGCGCCTTCGGGCGTACCCAGGGAAGAGCGGTGGGCGGGTCGTCCCTGAGGCCGTTCACGATCCAGCGCGCCAGCTGTGTGCCGTGCTGGACCGAGACCGCGATGCCGTGGCCGTTGCAGCCTCCGGCGTGGTGCAGATGAGGGTCGTCGGGGTGGTGGCCGATCACCGGAAGGCCGTCACGCGTCATGGCGACGGGCCCGGCCCACGAGGACTCGATCTCCATGTCCGCCAGCGCCGGCGACAGCGCCCGTACGGCTGCGCGGAGCCGTCCGGGAGCGGGTGCGAGCGACCCGAACGGCCCGCGTCGCACCGCTCCCCCGCCGACCACGAGGCGGCCGTCGGGAACGAGTCGGAAGTACGGCGACAGCTCACCGTGCTCGATGAGGGGCTCGGTGAGCAGTCCGTCCAGCGCTTCGACGGCATCGGGCGGCAGTTTCTGTGTCACCCCGGCCTGTACGCTCACGCCGATCACGCCCGTCGGTGCGCCGAGGACGGAGCTGAACGCGTTGACCGCGACCACGACGTCGTCCGCGACCACGACTCCGTCGTCGGTGGCGACGGAGAGGAGCAGGCCGCGCCGGATGCGGCGCACCGTGCTGCGCTCGAAGATCCTCAGTCCGCGCTGTTCACCGGCCCTGGCCAGTTGTCCGGTGAGCGCTGCCGGGTCCAGTGTGGCGGCCGGTCCGTGGCGCAGCCCACTGCGGTAGCGGGCCGCCACGGGAGGCAGTTCGTCCTGCTCGACCAGCGTGACCGGGAGGCCGAGAGCGCGGGCTGCCTCGGCCTCCCGCCACTGGTCCTCGGCGGCCTTCTCGTCGGCGGCGACGACGAGCTGGGTTCCCGGAACCAGGTCGCAGGAGATCCGCAGACGCCGCACGAGGTCCATGGTGTGCTGGACGGCGGCGGCCGACCAGAGATAGGAGGCCCGTGCGACGTCGTCGCCGTACCGCCGGCGGGCGACCGCTGCCGGAGGTCCGACCCTCGGCCCGAGCAGCCCCGTGCCGCGGCCGCTCGCGCCCGCCGCCACGTGGTCCGCCTCCACCAGGACGACGTCGAGGTCCGGATCGAGTTCGAGGAGCTCGACGGCGGTCGTCAGACCGGTCAGGCCCGCGCCGATGACGACGACGTCGCAGCGGTGGGTGCCTTGCAGCCGGGGCCGGGTGGTGGTGTACCCGCTGCTCTCCCACGGTGTCCCGTATCCGGTCATCACCGGCCCCGCAGCACGCCGGGGACGCCGAAGCGCCGGGACCCGGTGATGGCGCGGGCGATGGCCCGTGCGTCGACAGCCATGTCGGGCAGCTGGCCGGGCGGCAGCCGGTAGCCCTGGAAGTAGAGGCCGGGCGCGTGCGGCGCGGTACTGCCGCCGTGGACGACCGGACGCCCGCCCGGCTGGGCCAGGACGTTCAGGTGCCCCAGGAGGCCCTCCATGTCCGGCCGTTGTCCGGTGGACGCGATCACGACCTCCGGATGGATGCCGGAGCCGTCCTCCAGCAGCACAGCCTTCTTGTCGAAGCCCTTGACACCCGGGACGACCTCGATCGTTCCCTCACGGACGGCGGCTATCAGACCGCGGTCGATGGCTCCGTAGGAGTGTCCGATGCGGGCGGTGCCGGCCATGGTGCCCTCGGTGGGGGCGGCGAGGCCGTACGGCGACAGGTCGCCCCACTGCATCCGGTGCATCAGCAGGCTGGCCCGGTTGACCAGCCAGTGCGGCAGCGGCCCGTGCTTGATGGCCTGGCACAGGAGCGAGGTCGTCGCACTGAGCTTGAAGAGCACCGGCATGTTCCGTATCGACATCCGCACGCGGGAGGCGCCGGCGTTCGCGGCGGCGACCGCGATATCGATGCCGGTGGGGCCGCAGCCGACGACGAGGACGTCCTTCCCGACGAACGGAGCGGGGACCGTGTAGGACCGCGCGTGCAGGAACTCGCCCTCGTACTCCTCCAGTCCGGGCCAGTCCGGCACGAAGGGCTTGCGATGCAGACCGGTGGCCATGACCACGTTCTTCGCCCGCAGGTCCCCGGACGACGTGCGCACGACCCAGCCGCCGGACTCGCGGTCCACACGGTGCACCTCCGTCTCGCAGCGGACGTCGGGGTCGAGGACTTCGATGTACTTCTTCATGTAGGTGAGGAAGTCGTCGCGCATGGGCCAGGGGCCGTACTCCGGTGAGAGCCGCATGCCGGGCAGCGAGCTCAGCCGGCGCCACGAGTTCATCCGGAGCGACGGGTAGTACGAGTGCCAGCTGGAGCAGGCGATCTCCGCCTTGTCGATCAGCACGGGGTTCAGACCGGCTTCCTTCAGCGTCCAGGCCACCGCGAGACCACCCGGGCCCGCGCCGATGATGATCGGACGTTCACTGCTGTCGGACATGAGTTCCTCACCTCAGACGCGCTCGTGCATCGGATGTTCTGCTCGGTCGTGTGCGACGACGCGCTGCTCGAACTCCACGAACGCGGGGACGGAGACCGGTTCGAACCGCACGCGGAAGGACTTCAGGAAGTTGCCGAAGATCGCGCGGTCGCCGCACAGGTGGATCGGCACAGCGAGGAAGGCCCACTCGAAACCCCCGAGTGCGGCCCAGACGCCCAGCAGGACGGCGTGCGTGGCGAAGCTGTGCATCGTGTTGTAGAGGACGTAGTAGACCTTGGAGATCCGTCCGCCCTTGGCCCTGCGGAACGCGAAGGCGCCGGGAAGGTAGCCGATCAGGTCGATGTAGACGAAGAGCAGCACTGCGGCCCACCAGCGCACCTCGGAGAGGTGCTGGAGCATCAGTGCCGAGCACACGACGAGCGCGACGCCGTACTCCAGCCGCAGGAGTTGGAAGGTGACCCTGCTCTCGAAGCGGTTCAGATGATCCATCGTCGCCTCCGCGTCACGCCGTCAGCGCCGTGTCGGGCTCGCGCTCGCCGCCGAGCCGCGCCATCACGGCCATGGCGGTCGCCGGGTCGCCCACGACGTGTGCTCCGCCGAGCAGGCGGTACACGATGGTCGCGATCGCCTCCTTGAGCACCTTGGTGGCAATCGGTTCGAGAACGCCGGACAGGCTCGGGATCCCGAAGTCGAAGGTCGCCTCGAACGTGACCTCGCAGCCGCCGTCGAAGGGCGCCACGTGCCAGGAACCCCGGAACACGTCGAAGTCACCGCTGGTCTGTTCGAAGACGATGCGTCGCTGTTCGGGCTGGAAGTAGTCGACCTCCGCCCAGCGCAACGGGCCGTTGCGGAAGAAGATGTCCCACTCGCTGACGAGCGGTTCGTCCCCGGACTGCCCGTGCACGACGACCGAGCGGACCTCGTCGACGAACTCGGGGTACTTCTCGAACTCGGCGATCCGCCCATACGCGAATTCCGCGTCGGCGGCGGACTGCAACTTCAGTTCCAGACTACGCATCTGCCAGCACCTCGTACTCGGGGTTCCGCTCGGCGACCAGCCTGGCCGCGCGCTCGAACCGTTCGAAAAGGAAGGTCACTTCGGACTCGTCGAGGGTCGCCGGCGGGGTGAGCCGCACCACGTGGTCCGAGTTGAGCGAGAGGTTCGCAATGACGCCGTTGGCGACCATGGCCATGAACAGCTCCACCGCCAGCGCCGGGTCGGCGAACTCGATGCCGATGAGCAGGCCGGCTCCGCGCACCTCGTAGGGATGATGCGGCAGGTGCGCGGCGATGATCCGCTCCAGCTCGGGCGTCAGGCGTGCGCCGAGTCCGGCGGCCCTGGCGACCAGGTCGTCCTCCTGGATGGCCAGAAGCGCCCCGTACACGGCCGCCATGGCGATCGGCGCGGCCGAGAAGGTCGAGGTGTGCAGGATCGGGTCCCGGTCAAGGACCGAGAAGACCTCGTCGGTCGCGACGGTCGCGGCGACCGGCATCACCGCACCGCCGAGCGCCTTGCCGGACAGCAGGATGTCGGGGCGTACGCCCTCGGCGTCACAGCCCCACCACTCGCCGAGCCGGCCGAGGCCCGTCTGCACCTCGTCGACCACGAGCAGTGCGCCGTGCTCCGAGCACAGCGCCCGCACCTCGCGCAGATAGCCGGGCGGCGGGATCACCACCCCGCCCTCGCCCTGGACCGGTTCCAGGATCACGCAGGCCTCGCCCGGGTGCTGCCGAAGCGTGCGGGCCAGTGCGGGAGCGTCGCCGTACGGCACATGGGTGACGTCGGGAAGCAGGGGCCGGAACGGAGCCTGGAAGGTGTCCCTCGCGGTGACCGAGAGCGCGCCCATGGTCTTGCCGTGGTAGCCGCCGGCCATGGAGACCAGATGGCGGCGCCCGTTGAGACGGGCGATCTTGATCGCCGCCTCAACGGCCTCCGTCCCCGATCCCGAGAAGTGCACACGGTCGAGTCCCGGCGGCGTCACCGATGTCAGCAGCTCGGCCGCTCGCGCGGCGGCGGGATCGAGGAAGATGCGGGTGCCGATCGGATGCGTGTGCAGCTGCCGCTCGACCTCGCGCACCACGGTGGGGTGACGGGCGCCGGTGATGAAGACCCCGTAGCCACCGACGTTGAGGTACTTCTCGCCCCGGCTCGTGGTGAGCCAGGCCCCGGACGTCTCGACCTCGACCTGGCCTCCCAGGACGTCGGCCAGACGCGCCCGGCCCGAGCTCATGGTGCGGCGGTAGGCCGTCGACACCCGCTCGTCTGTCAATGCTTGCTCATGCATGCCCGGACCTCACTCGAACCGAAGGACGTCGCCGGCGAAGTTGGCGGCCAGCGCACCGCTCGTACTGGACCGGGACGGGGGGTGAAAGTTGGCGCACTGGCAGGCGGCGAGGAGGTAGGCGACGTCCGGCGACCCGATGAAGGCCATGCCGCCGAGTGCCTCGACAGCCCGCCCGGCGACCTCGACGATGGCCTCCTGAGCGCCGTAACGCGCGATCATCGCCTTGGTGAGCGCGGCGTTGTCGCCCTGCCTGGAGGTGAGCTGAGCGGCGATGCCCTCCAGAAGCTGGGCCGCGGTCTCGATGCGCACCCCGAGGTCCGCCACCAGCTGCGGGCCGAGCTTCTTGCTCGCGAAGGCCCGCTCGACGAGGGCGCTGGCCATGCCCAGGTAGCAGGACGTGATCAGCATCTCGAACCACATGAACCCGACGGTCTGCAACTCGTCCAGTTCACCCTGCTCACCCGCCTCCGTGGGCACGAGCAGCATGTCGTCGACGAAGACGTCGGTCAGCCGGACCTCGTCGCTCTCGGCACCGGCCAGTACGTTGCTGCGCCAGAACGGGTGCACGGACACCCCGGGGGTCTCCGCCGGCAGGAGCATCAGGAGCGTCTCGGATCCGCCGTCCTCCTTGGGGACCGACAGACTGGCCGACAGCAGGTCCATGGAACGCGACATGCTGCACGGACGCTTGGACCCGTTGACGAGGACTCCGCCGTCCTTGCGGACGCCGCCGACGGTGGGCGAAAGGATGCCCTGGCCCGGGTTGCCCTCGGCGAACCCCGAGGACACCAGCAGGTTCTGTGTGGCGATGCCTTCCAGCAGTGCCCATTCGAGACCGCTGGAACTCAGACTCGACGCGAGCGTGAAGATGGTCGCCACCGAGAAGTGGTGCATGGTGGAGGCGACCGCCAGGGACGGTGCGGCGGCTCCGATGGCGCGGGTGACCTGGATGGCCTCCTGCGGTGTGGCGCCGGAGCCCGAGTAGTCCTTCGGTATGACCAGGGCCGGGCCGCCGCTCGCCCGGAAGAGCTCCAGCCCGTTGTTGCCGGGCTTCTCCAGGTCGGCCAGCGGGATGTCGGCGAGCTTGGCCAGCAGGCCGGGGAGGTAGGTCTCGCAGACCTCACGTGCCTCAATGAGAGTTCGCATCGCGCTCTTCCTTCCGAGAAGGCTGCGAGGAGCGGTCCGCGACGATGGAGACCCCCTGCAGGTGCGTGGTCCGCAGCACGGGGTAGTTGGCCTCGCCGAAGACGCCGCCGGTCAGGCCGGTCCCTCCGTGCGAGGGCAGTGGGGCCGTGAACGCGATGTGCGAGTCGTTCACCTTGAGGAGCCCGCCCTTGACGGTCTCCGAGACGAATCTGTCCGTCACCGCCTCGTCCCGTGCCCAGAGCGAGTTCCTCAGCCCGTACATGTTGGAGTTGACGAAGTCGACGAAGCTGTCGAACAGGACCTCGTCGTCGGCCGGCTCGGGCACGATGACCGGCAGCAGCGGGAAGAACGTCTCGTGTTTCACGACGTCCAGCTCACGTGCGCCGCGCAGACCGTCGATACGCAGGACCGTGGGCTCCAGGAAGAACCCCGCGCTGTCCCGGGTCCCGTCGATCTGCACGCCGTGGCCGCCGGTGACGAGGGTCGCACCGCGCTCGACGGCGTCGGACAGGAACTGGTTGAACTTGTCGTGGCGCAGGACCGGGGAGAGCAGCACGCCTTCGTCGTCCGGGTAGCCGGTGCGCAGTGCCTGTGCCTTCTCGGCGACGCGGGCGATCAGGTCGTCCGCGATATCCGGGTGCACGAGTGCCTGGTTGGGAATCATGCACAGCTGCCCTGAGCCGTAGAAGCTCTCGACCAGGGCGTCGGAGGCCCGGTCGAGGTCGGCGTCCTTCCAGACCAGGACGACGTCGTTGCCGGCCAGTTCGAGGATCGGCTTCTTGCCCGCCTCGACGCACCGGCGCTCCAGCTTGAGCCCGCTCGGTACGTCACCGAAGTACAGGATGTCGTCGACCAGCGGGCTGTTGATCCAGGTGTCCAGCATCGGCCCCGGATGGCCGCAGACGATGTTGAGTACGCCGGGCGGGGCCCCGAGCTCCTCAAGGATGGGCGCGATCAGGTTGCGCAGCGCGTAGGTGACTCCGTAGGGGGCCGTGCGCGGTGCCCGTACGACGGCCGCGTTGCCTCCGGGAATGCACATGGTGCCCAGGAGCGCGCTGACCAGGGGCGCGTTCGCGGGCGGGGTGATGCAGACCACCCCGTCGGCCTGGCGGCGGACGATGTTGCGGCGGCCGTCGATGGAGAACTCCTGCCACATCTGCCCGCGCAGGTACTCCGCCGTCTCCTTCCTGGCCAGTTCGTGCATCCCCGAGATCTCCCATTTCGCAAGTTCCAATGGGTGTCCCTCCAGGGTGAGGAGGCGGACCAGTTCGTCACCGTGCTCGTCGATGACGCCGCGCAGCAGGTCCATCCAGCCGTCGAACCGGGTCGACAGCGGTACGGCCCTCCAGATCGCGGCCGCGTCGGCCGCGGCGGCCAGCGCGTCCTGCGTCGTCTCGTTCTCCGCGACGGCGACCCGGCCGACGACGACCCCTTCGGGAGCCTCGTCGGGGGACAGCCGGCCGGCCTCCAGCCTGCGCTTGAGGCTGAGGCTGGCGAACGAGTCCTCCAGGACCGCACGGGGAGAGAGCACGTACACCCACTGGCCGCTCTCCACGTCCTTTCCGCGCACGTAACTGCTCAGTGAGGGGATTCGATGGACTTCAGCGTTCGCTGTCAAAGTGACCCCGCAATCTCGATTCCAGTGACAGCCCGGTGCAGGTGAGCCGCCCACGTCAGTGATGCGTTATCGGAGTATTGACTGCGGCTCTGAAACCTCCCTGACGCGCCTCGGTCGGTGGCGTAGGCCGGACGTCAGGGGAGGGGGCTAACGTCATGCCTACCGAATCGCCGACCGGAGGGACAGGAAATGAAGGTGCCCGATTCGATCCGGCCCGAGGGCAACGCGCCGATGGTCTCCGGACTCGAGCTGTATGCGGACAACCCGAGCGCTTTCCTGGCCCTCAACAGCGGCAATGAGTACTTCACTTGCCCGGGCCTGGACGGCTTCGTCTGCTACCGTCCGCACGGCCGGCGGTGGATACAGTTCGGCGGCCCGTTCACGGCGGAGGAGAACCGGAAGGAGATGCAGTCCAGGTTCCTGGAGCACGCACACAGCAACGGACGCAGAATCGTGGGCGTGCAGTTGCAGCGTGCGGACGCCGAATTACTGGCCGAGTTGGGTCTCACCGTGAACCAGGTCGGCGCCTCCTACGCGGTGGACCTCACGGACTTCTCTCTTCGCGGAAAGCGGTTCGTACGCCTGCGGAACAAGATCTCCCGCGCCATGCGCGCCGGCCTCGAGATATCCGAGGTGGACGCCGACAAGGTGACCGGAGAGATCGCCGACATCGATGCGCAATGGCTTCGGAAGAAAGGCAGGCACACCAAGGAACTGACGTTTCTCATCGGTGAGATCGGCGGCCCGTGGCAGCCGCTGCGCAAGCTCTTCGTCGGCAGAATCGACGGGGTGGCGATCGCGTACGTCTCGTACGCACCTGTGTACGGCTCGTCGCCGGGATGGCTGCATGACCTGAGCCGGCGGCTTCCGGACTGTCCGCCGGGCGTCATGGAGGCGATCAACGCCCACGCGATCGAGCAGATGCGGGAACAGGGCGCGCCCTGGCTGCACTTCGGCTTCACCCCGTTCACCAGCCTGGACGACCGCCACCGGCTCGCGACCGCAAGCCGCGGCGCCACGCGGGTGGTCGGGCTGATCGCGGAACACGGTGACCGCGTCTATCCGGCCAAGAGCCAGCTCGAATACAAGTCGAAGTGGCACCCGACAGCCGTTCTACCCGAATACTTCGCTTTCGACGGCGGAATATCGATGCGCTCCCTGTGGAGTGTTGTACGTGTGACGAACATCCTGTGACAGCACGATCCGGGAAGGGTACTCGAAGCGGCCTAACGAGGTCCGGGGAAACCCGGTCGGGTTCACGCCCACGCAGGTTCGAATCCTGCCCCTTCCGCACAGTCCCATCAGATGCACCATCGCCGCGTCGCCTCTCGCGCGATGCTTTCCTCTCGAATCGAGCAGAACGGATCACGTGATGACCGAGGTTCGCTTCGTCGCCGCATGCGACGCACCGGTCGACATCGCCTTCGAGTACCTCGACGACTACCGCAATGTCACGCAGTACTGGCACGGCATGTCGAGCTACCGGCCGGTGGGAACTCCGGATCAGGGTCTCGGTTCGGTGTTCGAGGCCGTCTCCAAGGTCGGACCCTCCACTCTGAAGTCGACCATCAGGACGGTGGAGTGGGAGCAGAACGCCCGCGTGTTCTACCGCTCCGTATCAGGGATGGATTCGGCTACGCGCTTCGAATTCACCGCCATTGACGAGACCCACTGCACCGTGGAGTTCTCCATCGAGTTCAAGCTCGCCGGCGGGATAGCGGGCAGAGCACTGGAGAAGACCCTGGAGCCGTTCGTCAGCACGACCGCCAAGAACACGGCGGCGAACATCTCGAAGAAGGTCGCCGAGTACTACACGGCCCGACGCGCCGATTCCGGCCTGGGGTCCGCGGATCTTCCGAAGAGCTGAAGGACCGCAGGACCTCGCAGGACCTGCGCCGCCGCCACCGCACGGTCGCCCTCCCGCGGCTCCGCGAACGTTCGGCCCTCGGGCTGCCACACCCCGGCACCCGACGGAAAGGAGCATCACATGCTCGAATGCGCCGGCCCGCTCTTCGCCACCGTGAGCCACGCACTGGACCCGTCGGTGCCGGCCGAGGCCGGCCTCCTGGCGAAGCGCTGCGGAGCACCTCCTGCTGTCGTCCTGCTCGCCGGGGCCGAAGTACTGGCCGCCCGCTGGTCGGGGCGCGGCGAGGCCGGTGCCATCGCCTCGCCGCACCACGGAACCGCGGGTACCGCTCCCCCGCGCGTGTCCGACGCGTCGCCGCTGCCCGACGACTACCACCCGCGCGAGTCGTTCCTCGACCTGGTCGTGCGGGCGGCCGCAAGGCCCGCGTCGGGTGGGAGCGGGGTCATCGCGCTCGGCGACCACGGCGCGCGCGGCCGCCGTGCCGACGGCGCCGGCCGGACGGCGCCGCCCCGGCTCATCTTCCGTACGGCCGAAGACGCCTGCCGTCCCGCCGCTTCCTCGGCGGTCGCGGCAGGCGGTCCCCGGCCCCTGGCGGCCGACTGTGAAATGTCCGTCGACCTGTCGGCGGCCGAGGTCGTGGTCCGCTATGCCGCGGATGCGCCGGACGCCGCGTCGGTCCGGCTGCTCGCGCCGTATTACGGTGCGCTGCTCACCGCGGCGGTCGCCGCCCCGTCCACAGCGGTCGGTTCGATCGCCTTCGCGCCCCCCGCGGCAATTCTGCGCTCGCCGGAGGCGCTCGCCGAGCTGGTCCGGGCACTGCCCGGCCACGTCGGTGGCAGTGTGACGGGGGCCCGGATCGTCGACGGGGCGGACGGCGTGGTCCTGCCGGCCGCTCTGACCGGTGCGCTCCACCTGGAGGTCCGCGACGGCGCGCGGACCGGCGGCCCCGCCTGGGTGGACACCGGCGCTCGCGGCCGGTTCACCCCGACGGGCGGCATCGTGCTGGAACGGGCCGGGGAGCCGGAACCCGTGAGGCGCGCGTCCACTTCGTACGGGCGCCTGGGCCGCGCGTCGGCGGCCGGCATGGCCTCGCAGCTCGCCGCGGTGTGGGCGGCGAGCCTGGGACTCCAGGCCGTCGAGCTCGGCGACGGACGCGTCGGGCTCGGGGACGTGCTCCCGTGGTGTCCCGGGGGGGGGGGCCCCGGGGGGGGGGGGGGGGCCCCCCCCGGGGGCCCCCCCCGGCCCCCCCCCCCCCGGGGGCCCCCCCCCCCCCCCACCCGCCCCCCACGGCATCCTCATGCCGGGGGAAGGAGCCGTCGCGGTACGGACGGTTCGGCCGACCAGTTCTCGGTGAGGAAGGACGCGATGTCGCGCAGGGACTCCGCCGCCTCCCGGACCAGTCCCGCCTGGGCCTGGGCCGCGTGCCACAACGAGGGGCTCTCCACGTAGCGCAGCGGCACACCCGCACGCCGCAGGGACAGGGCCAGCTCCTGGCACTGTCCGTACAGCAGTTCACGCGTATTGGTGTGGAGGTAGGTCGGCGGCAGTCCGGCCAGCGGACCCGCGTGCGGAACATACCGGGGATCGGACGGGTCCCCATCGCCCAGATACGCGGCGGCGCAGGCCAGGCCCCAGGGGCGGTTGACCACGAGATCACGGGCCTTTTCGGCCACCTCCGTCGGGTTCGCCCACGGTGAGATCAGGGCGAGGGCGGAGGGCCGCGGCCCCTGGCCGGCGACCAGGTGCTGCGTCGCGGCGAGGGCGATGGCGCCGCCCGCCGAGTCTCCGGCCAGCACGATCGATTCGGGGGCGTGGCCCTCGGTCGCCGTCAGCGCGCCGAACGCCGCGATCGTGTCCTCCAGCGCCGCCGGACAAGGGTGTTCGGGGGCCAGCCGGTAGTCGAGGAGGTAGACGGGACGACGGGTGTCCCGGGCGAGATGCGCGGCCAGCGACCGGTGCGAGGCCGGCGATCCCACGGTGTACCCGCCGCCGTGCAGGTAGAGCACCGCACCGGCCGTCTGTCCCCCTCGGGCGTCGATCCGTTCGACCGGGCGGCCGCCGAGCAGCAGTGTGCCGACCGACGTGCCGGACGGAAGGGGCTGCGTACGTGCGACGGCGTTCAGCAGGGCGCGCTGGGCCCGCCACGGCATGCGGTGGTGGAAGGTGAGCCGGTAGAAGGGGTGCAGTGCCGCGCGGGCGAGCGGCATCGGCAGCAGCGGCAGAGACCTCATGCCGCGGCTCCCGGACGCGGGGCGATCCGCAGGAGGCGCGACATCCAGGCGCCGAACCGCTGGGAGCCCGAGGGCGCGATGCGGCTCAGCAGGTCGAGCGCCTTGGCCTCCGCCCCCACGAGCACCCGCGCGCGGCGCCGGCGGACCCCCGAGATGATGGTGTCCGCTGCCATCTCGGGGCTGTGCAGCGCCAGTCGCCTGTCGAAGGCGCGCGCGATCCCGGCCGCGTCCAGTCCCTGGGACGCCGTGGCGTTGCGGGCCACCGCGGTCTTGATGCCTCCGGGATGTACGCAGGTCACGTGCACGGGATCCCGGGACAGCAGCAGTTCCTGGCGCAGGCACTCGGTGAATCCGCGCGTCGCAAACTTGGAGGCGTTGTAGGCACTCTGGCCCGGATACGTGATCAGCCCGAAGAGGCTGGAGACGTTGATGACATGGCCGTCGCCGGACGCGATCAGATGGGGCAGGAAGGCTTTGGTCATGTTCACCACGCCCCAGAAGTTGACGTCCAGCACGCGTTCGATTTCCTTGAAGGACTCGTGGGCCACCTCGCCGTAGTGCGCGATGCCCGCGTTGTTGTAGATCTGGTGGACGGTGCCGAAGTGGGCACGGACCTCGTCGGCGTAGGCCAGGGTCCTCTCCCGCTGGGTCACGTCGAGCACGTCGGTCTTCACCCTCACCCCGGCCCCCTCGCACAGGGCGGCGGTCACCTCGACGCTGTCGCCGTCGATGTCGGACAGAGCGAGATCGGCGCCGAGTCCGGCAAGACGCACGGCGAGCGCCCGGCCGATCCCGGATCCCGCGCCGGTGATGACGAGGACCTTGCCGGCGAAACCGGTCCTGTCCGACTGCTTGTTCATCGTGGTCCTCCGGTCGAGACGTGGTAGGCGTCGATGTCGAACGTCCGCGTGATCCGGCGGAACTCGTAGGAGAAGCCCGGCCACATGGTGGTGTTGGCCCCGTGCTTGTCCAGGTACCAGCTGGCGCACCCGCCGACGTTCCAGATGGTCCGCGACAGCTTGCGCTGCAACGCGGACGAGAAGTTCTCCTGCGCCTGCGCCCGTACCTCGACCGAGCGCAGGTTCCGTCGCTTCATGGTCGCGACGGCATCGGCCAGGTAGTTCACCTGCGATTCGATCATGAAGATCATCGAGTTGTGGCCGAGGCCGGTGTTGGGGCCGACCAGCAGGAACATGTTGGGGAAGTTCGCGATCGCCGTGCCCTTGTAGCACTGGCGGCCCACCTCGTCGAACACGTCGCCGAGGCTCCGTCCGTCCTTCCCGAAGAGCTTGCGGTAGGTGGGCGAATCAGTGACGTGGAAGCCGGTGGCCAGGACGATGGCGTCCACCTCGCGCTCGGCACCGTCGTCCGTGACCACGGACTTCTCGCGTACCTCGCTGATGCCCGCCGTGACGAGCTCGACGTGGTCCTGCCGGAACGTGCGGTGGTACGTGTTGGACAACAGGATCCGTTTGCACCCGATCCCGTAGTCGGGAGTGAGCCGGCGGCGCAGCTGCGGGTCGGGAATCTCCCGTCGCATCCTGGCCCGTGCGAGCAGCCCCACCGGCTTCATCAGCACGGGGTGCTTCGCCAGGGCGATCGCCTGCGCCTCGTGCGCCCAGTAGATGCCGGAGCGTACGAGGCGCTGGTAGCCGGGCACGTACCGGCACGCAAGGCGTTCGATCCTGGAGTAGCGGCGGTCCATCCGGGGCAGTACCCATGCCGCGGTGCGCTGGTACACCTGGAGTTCGGCGACGCTCGACGCGATGGCGGGAACTATCTGGATGGCGGAGGCGCCGGTTCCGACGACCGCGACCCGCTTGCCGGCCAGGTCGGCATCGTGGTCCCACCGGGCGGAGTGGAAGACGTGGCCCGCGAAGTCCCCGATCCCGGGTATGTCCGGCTGCGACGGTTCGCAGAGCGCTCCGAACCCGCCGACCAGGATGTCGGTCACGAACGCACCTTGGGAGGTCTCGACCTCCCAATGGGTGTGCTCCTCGACCCACTTGGCGCTCAGCACCTCGCAGTCGAAGACGTGGTGGTCCCGCAGACGGTACCGGCGGGCCACCTGGATCAGGTAGTCCTGTATCTCCGCCTGGCCGGAGAACGACCGGCTCCAGCCCGGGTTCAGGGCGAACGAGTACGAGTAGAGGTGCGAGGGTACGTCGCACGCCGCGCCGGGGTAGGTGTTGTCGCGCCACGTTCCGCCGACTTCGTGGCCCCGTTCCAGGACCAGGAAGTCGCTCCATCCTTCCCGTCGGAAGCGGATCGCGGCGGCGAGCCCTGCGAGGCCGCCGCCGATGACGAGGATATGGGTGCGACGAGGCGGCCGGGCCGGGGGCTCGGACCTCTCGGACGCTCTCCCCCGGGCGTTCGCCGCCTTCTTCCGGTTCTTGTCTCTCTGGTTCTCAGCACTCAAGGGGGATCAGATCTCCCGTCGCGTCTGTCCCGGACGGTGGGCCCCCGGATACTCCCAGACCTGCTCTGACACGCCCCTGAAGCGACCCTGCGTTCAGGGCAGGGCGATTTCAGGGCCTCTGTGGATGATGGTCCGTCACATGGGCCTCGACGTCTGTCACGTCCTGCGCATTCCGCCCCTCATCGACCGAGCAGGCAAGGAGACATCTGATGGGTTCCACACCGGCGCAAGCAGAGGCCGTCGAAACGCCGGACGTGCTGATCGTGGGAACGGGGTTCGCCGGCCTCGGGATGGCCATGAAGCTGCTCGACGCGGGTCAGTCCGACTTCGTCATCCTGGAGAAGGCCGACAGCGTGGGCGGCACCTGGCGGGAGAACACCTACCCCGGCTGCGCGTGCGACGTCGCAAGCGTCATGTACTCCTACTCCTTCGCCCCCAATCGCGAGTGGAGTCGCATGTACGCGGCGCAGCCGGAGATCCTCGACTACATCGAGCACGTCGTGGAGGACCGCGGGGTCGAGCCGCACATCCGGTTCAACACCGAGGCGGTCTCGTACGAGTTCGACGAGGACAGCGACCGGTGGACCGTACGGACCCGGTCGGGCCAGGAGTACCGGCCGCGGATCGTCGTCCTCGCCCACGGAGCGCTGCACCAGCCCAACATCCCGGACCTGCCCGGCATGGGCCGGTTCAAGGGGACCATGTTCCACTCGGCGCAGTGGGACCATTCCGTCGACCTGACGGACAAGAAGGTCGCGGTCGTGGGTACCGGCTCCAGCGCCGTGCAGTTCATCCCGGAGATCGCCGGCACGGCCGCCCACGTCGATGTCTTCCAGCGCAACGCCCACTGGGTCCTGCCCAAGGCCGACCGGCCGCTGAAGGCCCTTGAGCGCAAGCTCTTCAAGGCCCTGCCGTTCGTCCAGCAGCTGTACCGGCTGACGGCCTACTGGACCCACGAAGTACCGGTGCTCGCCTTCCTCAACCCGAAGTTCGTCAAGCTGCTCGAACTGGCCTCCCTGCGCATGCTCGCCAAACAGGTGAAGGACCCTGTGCTCCGCGCACAGTTGACGCCGGACTACAAGATCGGGTGCAAGCGCATCCTGCTGACGAACGACTACTACCCGGCGCTCCAGCGCCCCGACGTCGACCTGGTCACCTCCCCCATCGCGGAGTTCACCAAGACAGGGCTGACCACGGCGGACGGGAAGAGCCACGAGGCCGACGTGGTGATCCTGGCGACCGGGTTCTCCACGGACAACCGCTGCGCCACGGAACACATCGTGGGGCGGGACGGGGTGACGATCCAGGAGGCGTGGCGCGACGGCATGAGCGCGCACCTGGGCACCACGGTGTCGGGGTTCCCCAACATGTTCATGCTGATGGGCCCCAACTCGGGCGGCGGCGCGCAGTCGATCCTGTTCGTCATCGAGGCACAGCTCCACTACATCGTCGAGTGCCTTCGCATGATGCGGGCGCGGCGGGCGACCCGCATGGAGGTGCGCGCGGAGGTCCAGCGTGCGTTCAACGCCCGTCTGCACCGCCGTCTCGCCGGCTCCGTGTGGAACTCGGGCGGCTGCCACAGCTGGTTCCTGGACCACACGGGCCAGAACCGCCAGTCCTGGCCCGGGACCGGTACGTCCTACTGGCGCGCCACCCGGCGTCCCGACCCGCAGGCGTTCAGCCTGACGAGCGGCGCCGGGAAGCGGCCGCTGCGCGTGGTTCCGCAGCCGCAACCCACCGACTCGTGAGCCGGGACACCGATTGCAGTAGACATACGGTCGTGCGTACACTCAATTGTCCATGCTTCGACCTGCCGCCCGGACGGGCGGACTCATGGACCCGGTGGACCGGGTCGCGTGGCACCCGGTCCTGGCAACCGGCGCAAAGTGTGTGCACAACGAGAAGGGGATGCATTCGTGACGAATGCCAAGGAAGAAGTTCTCGCGACCGCAGCGGTGCCGGAGGACCGCCCCGCGCTGCCCTGGCCCACCGTGTCGACGGTCATGGTCGGCATGTTCATGGCCATCCTCGACTCGTTCATCGTCGTGGTGGCGGGCCCGGCGATCCAGGATGACCTGGGGGCGACCGTCGGCCAGCTCCAGTGGATCCTCGCGGGTTACCAGCTGAGCTACGCGGTCTTCATGATCACCGGCGGCCGCCTCGCGGACCTGTACGGACGCAAGCGTGTGTTCGTCATCGGCACCGCACTGTTCACGCTGTCCTCGCTCGCCTGCGCCATGTCGCAGAGTCCCGCGGCACTCATCGTCGCCCGGATCGCCCAGGGCCTGGGCGCGGCGCTGATGGTTCCCCAGGTCTTCGCCGTCATCACGCTCTCGGTCCCCGAGAAGGGCCGCCCGCGTGTCTTCGGCGTCCTGGGCATGGTGATCGGCATGGCGACCATCAGCGGGCAGCTCGTCGGCGGGCTGCTGATCGGCGCGGACCTGTTCGGCACCGACTGGCGGTCGGTGTTCTGGGTCAACGTACCGATCGGGATCGCCACACTCGTCCTGGCTCTGAAGTTCGTTCCGGAGTCGCGCTCCGAGGGCGCACGCAAGCTGGACTTCGCGGGCGTGGCAGCCCTGAGCGCCGCGCTGCTGCTTCTCACCTACCCGCTGATCCAGGGGCGGGAGGAGGGGTGGCCGTGGTGGGCCTGGGCCTGCTTCGTGGCCAGTGCCGCCGCCTTCGCCCTGTTCGTCGTGCTGGAGCGCAACCTCGAACGACGCGGCGGCGATCCGCTGATGCGGCTCTCCCTGTTCTCGCAGCGGTCCTTCTCGCTGGGAATCGTTCTGGTGCTCGCCGTATACGCACTGCTGACGTCGTACTACCTCGCCCTGTCGATCGCGATGCAGGACGGCCTCGGCCTGTCGGCGCTCGGTTCGGGCCTCGTGTACACGCCGGCCGCGGTGACCTTCTTCGTCTTCAGCCTGATCGCCGGCCGCCTCGTCCCGAAGTACGGCCGTCGCGTACTGGAGGTCGGCTCGGTGGTCCTGGCGCTCGGGTACCTGGCCACCGCCGTCGTCCTGCTCTCCGGCCCGAGGCTGACCCCGCTGCTGGTGATTCCCACCCTGATGCTGCAGAGCGTCGGCGGCGGGCTGCTCATCACGCCGCTCCTGAACACCGTGCTGAGCAGGGTCTCCGCGGAGACCGTGGGCATGGCCTCCGGGGCTCTGTCCACCGCGCAGCAGGTGGGTGGAGCGCTCGGGGTCGCCGTGATCGGAGCCGTGTTCTTCAACTCGTTCGATCCTGCCGACGGCGGGAGGGTCCACGCGGCGGGGCATGCCTTCGCCATGTCGTCGCTGACCACGTTCGGCATCGCGGTCCTCGCGTCCGCGCTGGTCTTCCTGCTCCCGAAGCACACGAGGGCGGGCAAGTGACGGCGCGCGAGTAGGAGCGCGCCGGGGCCGGCCAGGCCAGGACAGCTCGCACACAGATGTCGCAGCCCGGTGCGGCGGACCTCAGGGTCCGCCGCACCGGGCTGCGACGTCCGGTCTGTCCACGCACTTGTACGGCACGAAGTCACGGTCCCAGGTGGCCTGCCGACACGCCCGTACGGCACGAAGTCACGGTCCCAGGTGGCCTGTCCACACGCCCGTGCGGCGCGAAGTCACGGTCCCAGCCCACCCGTCCACGCGCCCGTACGACGCGAAGTCACGGTCTCAGCGCGAGGTCGCCAGGAGCCCGTCGATGATGCGGCGAGCCTTGCCCACGGCCTCCGTGTCCCCCGACTGAAGGGCCGTGTTGGCAGCGCAGAGCAGGGCGTCGATCTGAAAGACGGTGAGGTCGATGTCGAGCCCGACGACCTCACCGGAAGCCACGGCCTTGCGCAGTTCGGTCGCGATGACCTCGCGCCACTCCCGCTGGTCATGGAACAGCGCGTCGTGAACCGGACCCGGCCGGCTGTCGAACTCGGCGAGATTCGCCACTCGGAAGCATCCGCCCGCGAACAACGGGGTCTCGGCGTAGACCACCCAGTGGTCCAGCAGCGCGCGCAGACGGGCGATGCCTGCCGGGGCCGCCCTCGCCGGACGGATCACGGCGTCGATGAACATCTCGCGCGCGAACTCCACGGTCGCGAGCTGCAGGGTCTCCTTCGTCTTGAAGAGAGTCTGGATCCCCGCCTTGCTGAGTCCCGTATCGACGGCGAGGCGGCCGAAGCTGACTCCGTCGAGACCTTCCAGCGAGGCGATGTCGACAGCCCGGCGCAGTACTGTCCCGCGCGTCCGGGCACCGCGCAGCAGGCGCTTGTCCGTGACGTCCGGCTGAATCCCCGCCGGCGTCAAAGGCACACGCGCTCCGGTGCCGCCGGCTCGGGAGGCGATCGACTCCACACTACTGCCCATACGGTCGATCGTACCCTGTTCAGCCGAATAATGGCGCATACGTACGGCAGATCTCTCGTCGATCACGCCTCGCGCACGGCGGGAAATACCTGTTCCGATGGCGCCGGATAAGATCTCGGCCACGTATACATCAAGCCTCCCCTTTTGGCCGAATGCCATCCGTCTGCGCATTTCCGCAGGCCAAGCAGGTCCCTACTCGAACGTGCGGGCTGCGGAGGCCGACCACATCTCGTTAGGATCACACCCGAATCGCCGTGAGGTGAATTTGTTCAATAGGGAACTTTCTTGAAGCTCCACGCCAATGTGTCCTGCTCGCCTGAATTGAGGGAAGTGCACAGTGATCAGCGTTGGAATAGGTGTCCTCGGACCGCTGCGGGTCGAGATCGGAAGCTCAGAAGTGGCGTTGAGCGGGGCGAAGCTGCGCAGCATTCTCGCCATCCTCGCGCTCCGGGCCGGCGGCGAGGTGCGCCGCGACGAGCTGATCGAAGAGCTCGACCTCATGCGGACCACGGGGGACGCGGTCAACGCGGTGCACGCCCACGTCGCCAGGCTCCGCCGCTGGCTCCAACGGCATGGCGGACGAGCTGACCTGCTGGAAACGGTCAACTCCGGTTATCGGCTCAATATCGATCGCGACGCGGTCGACGCCCACCGTTTCGTCAGCCTGGTGGAGCGGGCCCTGAACCTGTCCCCCGGAACCCCTTCCGTCGTCGCGACCATCCTGAAGGACGCGCTGTCCCTATGGCGGGGCGATGCCCTGCTGGACGCCCTGGAGAGCCCGATGGTCGCCACGGCAGCCGACGAACTGTGCCAATGGCGGGCAGCCGCGCGGGAAACGCTGATCAACGCGTGGCTGGAACTCGATTGCAATCAGAAGGTCGTGCTGAACGCCCAGAAATTCATTTCCGAGGACCCGCTGAACGAATCGATGCGCGCACGCCACATCATCGCTCTGCAGCGCATGGGAAGGCATGCCGAAGCAGTCGAGGCCTACAACAGCGCCGAGCGCGTACTGAGCCAGGAACTGGGAATCAGACCCGGCACCGAACTCCGCTCCGCATCCGATCCCGCCATCCGGTTCATTCCCGCTTCGAATCATGGTGTTCATGGCGTCCGGGGCGGACGCATCATGACCGGGGCCATTCTGTAAGGAAATCCGCGGATACCGGTTCGGCTGCCGCGTCGCACCCCTGCGGTCGCGGCAGCCGAACCGTCCGAGGTCGCCGCTACCGCCGAACCGTCCGCGACCGCCGGGACAGCCGCCCCGGCGGTCGTGGACGAGGCCGTCGGTCAGTCCCGTTCCGTACGGCTCAGTACGTGAGCCAGCCCCTTGGCCATCTCGCTCGCCATGACCGCCTGCCCCGAGGTCGAGAAGTGGATGCCGTCCTCGCTGAGGAGGTCCTCCCGGGCGTTGACGGGGTGGTCCCACATGTCGACGACCACGGCCCGGTACTCGGCAGCCAGCGCGCGGGTGATGGCATTGACCCTCTCCACCCGCTCCGACCAGTCCGGGAACACCGGAACGACGTAGGCCCTGCCCAGGGTGAAGGTGGTCAACTGGGCCCCGGTGACGGACGCCATGGCGTACATGCGCCGCAGCCCGTTCTCGATCTCGCCGAAGTCCGGCTTCCGCCGCACGAGGTCGTTCGCGCCGCACGGCAGGTGCAGCAGGTCCGGGCCGAACTCCAGCATGCGGTCGATCTGCTTGTCGAGGGTCTGCTCCGTGGTCGCGCCGATCTCGGCCGTGTTCAGATACTCCAGATCCGGCCGCACCCGGCGAAGGACGTCCGCGAACCTGTCGGACCAGCCCGCGTCCGCGTATCCGGGGCTAGGGTCCCCGGTGCCGGCCGACAGGCTGTCGCCGATCACCGCGAATCGGTTCCAGGGGGCGTCGAAGAGCAGCGCCGCCGCATCCAGGGACGGCAGGCAGTACGGATCGGACTCTTCGGTGAGCTGTGTCAGGGCCATGAGAAAAGAATACGTCCGAGCGTATGTAAAGACAAGGGGCCGCTTCGGGCCGGCCCCGGCCTGCGAAGGGTTCGGCAGCCGGAGCGGGCTCCTCGGCGTGAACGGAGACGTGCGGGGCGGCCGTTCGTGTCACCACGGGCACGGAAGGTCCGCGGCGGGCCCGGGACTTCAGCCGGTTGGTCGCGTCCGTGATGCGCACACGGCGGCACGGCCCCGTGGCCGGCGGGTTCCTTCCGCCGGCCACGGGGCCGTGTGCTCAGTCCGTGAGCGCGGGGATGATCTCGGAGCCGTAGGCGTCGATGGTCGCCTCGCGGGCGTCGTGCATGTTGTAGACGGCGAACTGGTCGACGCCGAGATCGCGCAGAGTCCGGAGCTTCTCGATGTGCGCCTCGGGCGGGCCGAGCAGGCAGAAGCGGTCGACGATCTCGTCGGGGACGAAGGCGGTGTCGGGGTTCCCGGCGCGGCCGTGGTGGCTGTAGTCGTAACCCGAGCGCCCGGCGATGTACGCGGTGAGCGCCTCCGGGACGAGGCCGGAGTGCTCGCCGTAGCGGGAGACCAGGTCGGCGACATGATTGCCGACCATGCCGCCGAACCAGCGGCACTGCTCGCGGGCGTGGTCGAGGTCGTCGCCCACGTAGGCGGGCGCGGCGACACAGATGGTGACGGAGTCCGGGTCGCGGCCGGCCTCGGCGGCGGCGTCCCGTACGGCCTTGATCATCCACTCGGTCAGGAAGGGGTCGGCGAGCTGGAGGATGAAGCCGTCGGCCTTCTGCCCGGCGAGCGCGAGCGCCTTGGGCCCGTACGCGCCCATCCAGACGGGCAGCCGTCCGTCCTTGACCCAGGGGATCCGGACCGGCTGACCGTCGACGCGCGCCTCGCGTCCCTCGGCGAGGTCGCGGATGACATCGATGGCCTCGCCGAGCCTGGCCAGGGTGTTGGGGCTGCGTCCGGCGACGCGCATCGCCGAGTCGCCGCGGCCGATGCCGCAGACCGTGCGGTTGCCGTACATGTCGTTGAGGGTGGCGAAGGTGGAGGCCGTCACCTCCCAGGTGCGGGTGCCGGGGTTCGTCACCATGGGGCCGACGACGAGGCGTTCGGTGTGTTCGAGGATGCGGCTGTAGATGACGAAGGGCTCCTGCCAGAGCACCGCCGAGTCGAAGGTCCAGCCGTAGCGGAAGCCGTTGCGTTCGGCGCGCCGCATCAGGCCGACGACGGCCGACGCGGGCGGGTCCGTCTGCAGGACGAGTCCGAAGTCCATGGCAGATGCTCCTAGTCGAGGTACTGGCAGGTGGCGCGGGGGGTGTACATGCCGTGGCCGGCGCGGCCGGTGTACGTACGCCGGTCGATGACGACCTCGCCGCGCGAGAGCACCGTCTCCACCTGTCCGGTGAGCCGCTTGCCCTCGTACGCCGAGTAGTCCACGTTCATGTGATGGGTCTCGGCGGAGATGGTCTGCCGCGCCGCCGGGTCGTAGATGACGATGTCGGCGTCGGCACCGGGCGCGATGGTGCCCTTCTTCGGATAGAGACCGAACATCCGGGCCGGGGACGCGCACGCGATCTCGATCCAGCGGCGTCGCGAGATGTGGCCGTCGACGACCGCCTGGTGCAGGAGGTCCATCCGGTTCTCGACGCCCGGCATCCCGTTGGGGATCTTCGAGAAGTCGCCGCGGCCCTTCTCCTTCTGGCCGGAGAAGCAGAAGGGGCAGTGGTCGGTGGAGACGACCTGGAGTTCGTTGTTCCGCAGCCCCCGCCACAGCGCTTCCTGGTGCTCCTTGGGCCGCAGCGGCGTGGAGCAGACGTACTTGGCGCCCTCGAAGTCCGGCTCGGCGAGGTTGTCGGTGGAAAGGAAGAGGTACTGCGGGCACGTCTCGCCGAAGACCGGCAGACCCTTGTGGCGGGCGGCGGCGATCTCGGCGAGGGCCTCGTCGGCGGACACGTGCACGACGTAGAGCGGTGAGCCGGCGACGCGGGCGAGCTGGACGGCTCGGTGCGTGGCCTCGGCCTCCAGCGCCACCTTCCGTACGTCCCCGTGGTAGCGGGGGTCGGTACGGCCGGCCGCGAGGGCCTGTTCGACGAGGACGTCGATGGCGATGCCGTTCTCGGCGTGCATCATGATCAGGCCGCCGTTGGACTCGGCCCGTTGCATGGCGCGAAGGATCTGCCCGTCGTCGCTGTAGAAGACCCCGGGGTAGGCCATGAAGAGCTTGAACGAGGTCACGCCCTCCGCGACCAGCAGGTCCATCTCCTTGAGCGACGACTCGTTCACGTCGGCGAGGATCATGTGGAACGCGTAGTCGATGGCGCAGTTGCCGTCCGCCTTGGCGTACCAGGCGTCGAGTCCTTCGCGCAGGGAGCGCCCCACGGACTGGATGGCGAAGTCGACGATCGTGGTGGTGCCGCCCCACGCCGCGGCGCGGGTGCCGGTCTCGAAGGTGTCCGCCGCGTAGGTGCCGCCGAACGGCATCTCCATGTGGGTGTGCGCGTCGACACCGCCCGGGATGACGTACTTTCCGGTGGCGTCGATGGTCCGGTCGGCGGTCCAGCCCGCCGCGGCTTCCGTGCCGTGCGCGGCGAGTGCCGCGATGCGGCCGCCTTCGACGAGTACGTCGGCGTGGATCTCGTCGGACGCGGTGACGACGAGGCCACCGTGGATGACGGTGCGGCTCATGTACCCCTCCTCACTGTGGCGGAACGGGTCTACGCACGTAGACAAGGTGCGTGATGAAGAACGTAGAAGTGGGTTACCCACTGTGGCAATACCGCTGCCGCTAACCGCTGAAGACGTTTCTGTTTCACCCGTCCGGCACTCGACCGGCCCAGTGCGCGGACCGTTCCGCCGTCCGGGTGGAGCGCGCCCGGCGTCGTATACGCGCGCGCTCCGCCGTGCGGAGGCGGCCCGGCCCGTACGGGCGAGTGCGGCGGGCCCTTGCGGGGGAACTCCGGGCGACGGGAGGCCGCGGTCCGGCCGCGGCTGCGGAACGGCCCTTAGCTTCGCTCCATGATCAGAAACGGAATCATCGTCACGGCGGTGCTCTGCGCCTCCCTCGCCGCCGCGCCCCTGAGCGCCGCCGCCTCCGGCGGGTGGCAGCGGGTCGGCTCGGGGCTCCAGGGCGGGGTGAGCGGCATCGCGCTCGTCGAAGGCGCGCCCGCGGGCCCCGGTCTGGCCGACGCCGTCGTCGTACGGGACAACAAGGGGGACCTTGAGAGCAGGCTGGCGACCGTCCGCCTGCGGCCCGGCGACGCGCCTGTCGTCACGGAACTTCCCTGGCTCGGCGTGCTGCCCGCGGACCTGGAGGCCCTCGACGCTGTGCCGGGGCGCCCCGGCCACTACATCGCCCTCGCCAGCAGGGGCGAGGCCTACCACGTGGTTGTCGCGGACGGCGTGGCGACGGCCGAGGACGCCGCCGTCCTGCCGGGCCGGCGGGACGGCGACAACTACGAGAGTTTCGCGCTGCACCGTGACCGGTCGGGACGGACCTTCGCCGTGTGGGCGACGCGGGGCAGCGGCGCGCAACCGGCCGTCGTGCACGCGGCGTCGGTACGCGTCGGGCCGAACGGCCTCTCCTTCGGCACGGTTTCGGCGCGGCAGGAGTTCACCGTGCCGTTCCCGGACCAGGACGAGGTGCGCCACATCAGCGACCTGAAGGTGCTCGACGACGGCACCGTACTGGTGTCGGCGGCCTCGGACCCCAATGTGAACGACGGGCCGTTCGCCTCCGCCGTCTACGACGCCGGCCGGCTCACCGTGAACCGGGCCAACGACGCGGTGCTGCGGATGAGGCCCCGGCACGCACTCACCCCGCTGTCCCGCTTCACCCGGCAGGACAACCGGAAGATCGAGGCCATCGCCTTCCTGCCCGGCGGGCTCGGCCTGTGGGGTACCGACGACGAGAACTTCGGCGGTGCGGTGGCGTTCGAACGCCTCGGGTAGCCGGACCGGTCGGGCACGCGGGCGCGGCGTCCGGCCGGGCCTGGGGATGCGGCGTCCGGCACACGGCCACGGCGTCCCCGCGGCCGAGAGGGTGCGGTGTCCCGTCGGGCACCGCACCCCGTCCTCACCCCACCGAGCGCAGCGCCTCGTCGAGGATCCCCGCACCCTCCTCCGCCTCCGTGATGGAGAGCGAGAGGGGCGGCGCGATGCGCAGCACGCTGGTGTCGTGGCCACCGCCCTTGCCGATGAGCAGTCCGCCCTCCCGCGCCGCTTCGAGCACGGCCGCGGCCGCTTCGGGATGCGCCTCGTCCGTACCCGGCTTCACGAGTTCGATGCCGATCATCAGGCCCCGCCCGCGCACCTCCCGTACGCACTCCGAGGCTGCGCCGATCGCGCGCAGGCGCTCGATGAGCAGGCCGCCGACGCGGCGGGCGTTGCCCTGGAGGTCGTGTTCGAGGAGGTACGAGAGGTTGGCGAGGCCGGCTGCCATCGTGACCGGGGAACCGCCGAACGTCGAAATGGAATTGGCGTCCAGGCAGTTCATGACGTCGGCGCGGGCGACGACCCCGCCGATCGACATGCCGTTGCCGATGCCCTTGGCGAACGTGAGGATGTCCGGCGGACCGTTCCTCCCGTGCGCCTGCCAGCCCCAGAAGTGTTCGCCGGAGCGCCCCCAGCCGGTCTGCACCTCGTCGGAGATCCACAGGATGCCGTGCCGGTTCAGGACTTCACGGAACGCCGCGTACAGACCGTCGGGCGGTGAGGTGAACCCGCCGACGCCCTGGATGGGTTCGGCGATCAGCGCGGCGGGCGACCGGGTGTGGCCGAGCAGGTCCTCCAGGTCCGCGACGCAGGCGGCGATGAACTCCCCGTCGCCCAGGTGCGCGTACGGTCCGCGGCTGCGGACGCCCCCGTGCACGTACAGGGTCTGGAGCGGCGACAGACTGGTCGGCGACCAGGCGTTGTTGCCGGTGATGGAGACCGCGGAGAAGGACCGGCCGTGGTAGCTGTTGCGCATCGCGAGGATCTGGTTCGACCTGCGGTACGTGGTGGCCAGCAGCAGGGCCGTGTCGTTGGCCTCGGTGCCGGAGGTCGTGAAGAAGACCCGGGCGTCCGGGATGCCGGACAGCGTGGCGACGCGCTCGGCGAGTTCGACCATCGGCCGGTTCAGATAGAGCGTGGACGAGTGGATGATCCGCCCGGCCTGTTCGCTGACCGCCTTGGTGACCTCGGGCAGCGCGTGGGCGGTCATCGTGGTGAGGATGCCGCCGAAGAAGTCGAGGTAGCGGTTGCCGTCGGCGTCCCAGACGTGGCGGCCCTCGCCGTGGGTGATCTCCAGCGGGTGCCGGTAGTAGAGCGCCAGCCAGTCGGGACTGACGGCCAGGTGGCGGTGGTGCAGGCTGCTCACGGTTCCACCAGCCCTTCGTACGCGTCGGGGCGGCGGTCACGGTAGAACGCCCACTGCTGCCGGACTTCTTCGATGAGGCCGAAGTCCAGGTCTCGGACGAGCAGTTCCTCCTCCTTGTCGCTGGCCACCTCGCCGACGAACTGGCCGCGCGGGTCGACGAAGTAACTGGTCCCGTAGAAGTCGTTGTCGCCGTACTCCTCCTGGCCGACGCGGTTGATCGCGGCGACGAAGTACTCGTTGGCGACGGCGGAGGCGGGCTGCTCCAGCTGCCAGAGGTAGCCGGAGAGGCCGCGCGAGGTGGCGGACGGGTTGTAGACCAACTGGGCTCCGTTGAGGCCGAGTTGCCGCCACCCTTCGGGGAAGTGCCGGTCGTAGCAGATGTAGACGCCGACCTTGCCCACCGCCGTGTCGAAGACCGGCCAGCCGACGTTCCCGGGCTTGAAGTAGTACTTCTCCCAGAACCCCTTGACCTGCGGGATGTGGTGCTTGCGGTACTTGCCGAGGTACGAGCCGTCGGCGTCGATCACGGCGGCGGTGTTGTAGTAGAAGCCGGACTGTTCGACCTCGAAGACCGGGACGACGATCACCATGCCGGTCTCGCGGGCCAGTTCCCGCATCCGCTGCACGGTCGGGCCGTCGGGCACGGCCTCCGCCCAGCGGTAGTGCTCGGGTTCCTGCACCTGGCAGAAGTAGGGGGCGTTGAACACCTCCTGGAACCCGATGATCTTCGCCCCCTGCCGAGCGGCCTCACGAGCGTGTTCCTCGTGCTTGGCGATCATGGATTCGGTGTCGCCGGTCCAGGTCGCCTGGACGAGTGCGGCGCGTACGACGTGGGACATGAGCTGCTCCTTCGACGCGGCGTCAGAGAGCCTCTTCGCGTTTCTACGCCCGTAGACACGTGCGTAGGGGAGAACGTAAGCCCCGTCACACGGCGGGGCAAGACCATCGTCGTGAACCGGCGGAGTCGATCACGTTTCACACCCGTGCGGTCCAGTGCCGGGGCTCGGCCGGATGGCCCCGGGCCGTCCGGCGGAACGGGGCCGGGCAGCACCCCCGGCCAGGATCCGCCGGACAGCCCCGGAGTCTGCCGCTCGGATCGGGCCGGATCAGGGAGCGGGGTCGGGTGCGTGCGGCCGCAATGCGGAGGAGTGGGGCGCTGCGGAGCATGCGCGGCCTACGGCAACCCCGGAGAGGGTCTCCCCGGGTCGAGCGGGACCGAGGCCCGGGGAGCACCCGCCCGGCCGCGCACCCGGCACGATCCGAACGGGAGGCCCTGACCGGCACCCGCGACACGCACTGCTGTCGAGTCCCTGACCGATACCCGCGACACGCAGCGCCGTCGAGGCCCTAACCGATACCCGCGACACGCAGCGCGTGCTCGACGTCCCGTCCGCGGGCCTCGGACACCGTGCGGGCCGCCGCCAGCAGGTGGGGTACGAGGTGGCGCGGGTCGCTCGCCGCGATTCTGGCCGCGTCCTGCGGTGTCCGTACGCGGACGAAGGCGCCGAGCAGCGCCTGCGCCTGGGGGCCGCGGCCGGCCCGGTCCAGGGCGATCACGGCATCGGCGATCTCGGCGGGCGGCCGCGCCACGCCCTGACGCAGCAGCTGTCCGCAGTCCTCCGGCCGCCCCGCCCCGGCCAGCGCGTCCGCCGCGGCGGCCAGCTCGGCCGGGGGCAGCGAGGCGACCTCCCACAGCAGGGTCGCCCAGTCCGCGCCGAGCCCCGCCCGGTGGAGTTCGACGGCGAGGACCGGCAACAGTTCCGCGGGCCGGCCCGCCGCCTCGCAGAGCACGCCGTGGGCCTCGCCGCTCAGCCCTTCGGTCCGGAGCCGGACCAGGGTCGCGACCGTGGCCCGCACGGACTGCAGCGCGGCCTGGTCCGGCGCCGGCGCGGCGCGCCCCGGCGGCTCGCCCTGCGCGCGGGGCGAGCCGCCGAAGCGGGCGCCGCGCGGCTGGGCGGCCGCCACGGGCGGGACCGGCAGGACGGGCGCGGCGGCGACGGGCTCCTCCTCGGGCTCCAGCCCGGCGAAACGCGCGCCCCGCGGCTTCCTGCGGGACGGCCCGCCCGTGCGCACCGTCGACGGCCGGGGAGCTTCGCGTACGGCGTCGTCCGCGGCGTCGGCTGCCGCGTTATGTACGGCCGCGGGTTGCTGCGGCGGGGCCGCGGGCTCCGGTGTGCCGGGGCCGGGTTCGCCTTCCGCACGGAACCAGTCCGACGGAGCGGCGACGGCCGCCAGTCTCCTGCGCAGTTCCGTGCAGCGGGCCGACGCCCGGGCATGGTCGTCGCGGGCCCAGGCCACCGCCTCCGTGTCCGCCCCGCCCGCCTCGCCCCCGGTCCGGGCCACGCTCAGCCGCCGGGCCGCGTTCGCCTGTTCCCGCCGCATCAGCTCCAGGCGCTCCACGAGCTGCCGCTGGCCGCCGGGGCGGCGGTCATGGGCTGCGGCGGAGGCGGCGTAGAGCTCGGCCGCCCGCACCGAGGCGCGCTCCGCGAACGCGGCGCCGCGCACTGCGGCGAGGTCCGTGAAGAGCGACTCCACGACGTCCCAGGGCGGGATCTCGGCACCCGCCAGACAGGCTCGCATCCCCTCGGGATCACGCCGGCAGAAGACTCCGTACCAACCCCGCCCGGGATCGAGGAGCGCCGCCACCTCTCGCAGGTGGTGCGTGAACTCCCCTGTGGACACAGCATGCTGATGCACCGTCAACCTCGTCCTCGGCCGCCGTCGACTGGAACCTTCCAGTTCGCAGGCATTCGACCGCAGTCGTGTTACGGGACGGCTACACGCAGTTTTCACCCAAGGTCCGCGAGGAGCGCGGAAGTTGACGCGAGCACCCTTTCACGCACCGGCGGGACCCGCGCGTGCCCGGGCGGGCTCAGAACGTGATCGCGATCCCGGTCTGCGGCCGCTTGCCGAGTCGGACGATCATCGCCGGGTAGTCGAGCAGCCAGTACTTCCAGGTGTACTTGCGGGCAATGGCCTTGCGCACACCGGTCGTGCCCTGCTCGTCGAGCAGCCTGCCGGTCCCCTCGGCACTCGGGGCGCCCTCCGCGATCCGGCCGCGCACATCGCAGACGGTGACGCGGACGCGACTGTCGTTGCGCAGCCGCTTGACCTTCCATGAATCGCTCTTGGTCCAGACGAGCAGCTCGTCCCCGTCGGCAGCGGCCCACACCGGTGTGGCGACAGGGGTGCCGTTCTTCCGGTAGGTGGTCAGGCTGACGTACTCGCTGCGGGCGAAGTCCTGGAGGCTCATGGGCCCAACCCTACTCAGAGCCTTCGCCCTTCGCCCCGTTACCCGGCGAGTGGAACGATCTCCGGCTCCGGCGCGCATCGCAGGAGGAGTTCGTCCATGGACATGCCGAGCGCTCCGGCGAGCGCCGCCACGGTGAAGAAGGCCGGAGTCGGCGCACGGCCGGTCTCGATCTTCCGCAGCGTCTCGGCCGAGATTCCGGCGCTTGCGGCAACGTCGGCCATGCTGCGACGACCGCGCGCCTCACGGAGCAGCCGACCGAGCCGTTCGCCGCGCAGACGCTCTTCGGGGGTGAGAGGGGTTCGAACCATGCCGTCATTCTAATACCGCTTCGACCGGTATAGTAATTGGCATGGTGCAGCTCAAGACAGACACATCCATCGAAGCCATGCGCGAGGCCGGCCGGGTCGTCGCGCAGATTCTGACCGCCGTGCGCGAGGCGGCGGCGGTCGGCACGTCGCTGCGCGAACTCGACGGGGCGGCCCGCGAGGTCCTGCGTGAGGCCGGGGCCGGATCGCCGTTCCTGAACTATCGGCCGCACTTCGCGCCAACCCCTTTCCCCGGCGTGATCTGCGCCTCCGTGAACGACGCGATCGTGCACGGCATCCCGAACGACCTGCGGCTGCGTGACGGCGATCTGGTGAGCATCGACGCGGGCGCGACGCTCGACGGCTGGTGCGGGGACTCGGCGATCAGCTTCGTCGTCGGCCGCGCCCGGCCCGCGGACATCCGCCTCGTCGACACGGCCTTCGAGGCACTGGAGGCGGGCATCGCGGCGGCCGTCGTCGGCAACCGGATCGGCGACATCGCGCACGCGATCGGCACGGTCTGCCGCACCGCGGGCTATGGCATCCCGGACGGATTCGGGGGCCATGGCATCGGCCGGTCCATGCACGAGGACCCGGGCGTCCCCAACGAGGGACGGGCCGGCCGCGGAATGCCGCTGCGGCACGGCATGGTGCTGGCCATCGAGCCGATGCTGATCGGCAGCGGCCGGGACGAGTTCCATCCGGACCGGGACGGCTGGACCCTGCGTACGACCGACGGCAGCCGGGCCGCGCACGCCGAGCACACGGTGGCCATCACGGACGACGGCCCCCGGATCCTGACGGCCCTCTGACGGCCCCGGCCGGTAAGGACCGCCCCCGTCAGTTGTTCTTCAGGAACTCCTCGGCGAGACCTTCCCCAGCGGTCACCGCCGCGCTGTGGCTCTCGATCGGCGAGACGACGGAGTCCTTGAACAGGATGTACGTGACGCCGGACCCCACGCCGCCGGTCTTGGGATCCGGGTCGATCCCGAGCGCCTGGGCGGTGGCGTACGAGGCCTCGCCGATGATCCCGGCGGGGCCGGTGTCGCCGACGACGGCGTACTCCACCTTTCCCGCGTGGATGACGGCGGCGACACCGCCGCCCTTGATCCCCGAACGGCTGAAGTCCCAGAGGGCGCTGCGGCTCGGCACCACGACGTACGGAAGCTCCTCCGCGTCGAGTGGCCGGTCGCCGGATGTGTGGAAGGCGGTGTCGCCCTGGAACCACGGATCGGTTTCCACGTTGCAGGCCCGGGTCACCTCGCCGTCACAGTCGATGTCCAGGTCGGCCTTCCAGAACACGGCCCCGTTCATGCCGCACACCGGGACGGAGGGCGGGGCGCCCGCGTCCGTACGGTAGGAGCCGTTCGAGACCGGCTCGCACGCCGCGAGCTTGGCCAGCAACTCGGCCGCGCCTACGGGACTTTCGCCGGAACCGGGGGCGGCGCCGACGGGGCCTTCGCCGGACTCGTCAGCACCGGCGGGGCGGGGCGCGGCGGTATCGGCCGGACCGGTGCCGGACGCCGGGCGGACATGGGCGGCGGGAGCGAGGTCCACCGCGACCGGACGCGCTCCCGGCACCGGCACGAACCCGTCGGGCCGCAGCATCGAACCGTCCTGGGCGGCGGGCGTCAGGGATCCGGCCGCGAGCAGGGCGGCTCCGGAGACCGTGGCGAGGGCAAGCGTTCGCATACGCACCGTGGGGGGTGCCCTTCTGTGAGGTGTCTTTCCCTTGCTGACATCGGACAGGACACCCCCCCGGCATACCTCCGTCGAGGCTGCGGGGCCGGTCCGGCGCGCGTCACCCGCGCCCGGCCGGCCCCGCCCCCCGCACGACTACTGACACCCCCTCAGGCCGCTACCTGGACGGCCTCACCACCATGGCCGAACCGCCGCCGCGCCGCTCCGTCTCGGCCGCCGCCAGCCAACGCCCGTCCGGCAGCCGCTGCACGCCCGTCGCGGCCCCGATCTCCGGGTTGGGCTTGAAGACATGCCCCAGCGACTCCAGTTGAGCCCGGACCGGGCTGTTCCACAGCCCCGGTTCGAGCTCCGTTGCCGCCGCGTTGCGCTGGCTGGCGCGGGGCGCCGCGATGGCGTCCACCAGCGGCAGACCACGGTCGACCGTGCCGATCAGCGACTGGAGCACGGTGGTGATGATCGTGGCGCCGCCCGGCGACCCCAGGGCCAGCACCGGCTTCCCGTGCTTGAGCACGATGGTCGGGGAGATCGACGACCGCGGCCGCTTTCCGGGACCCGGCAGGTTCGGGTCGTGGACGGCCGGGGAGGCCGGCGCGAACGAGAAGTCCGTCAGCTCGTTGTTGAGCAGGAAGCCGCGCCCCGGCACGGTGATGCCACTGCCGCCGGTCTGCTCGATCGTCAGGGTGTACGCGACGACGTTGCCCCACTTGTCGGCAGTCGTGAGGTGCGTGGTGTTCTCGCCCTCGTACGTCGTGGGCGCGGCCGTCCCCGTACCGGCGCAGTCACCGGGGTGGCGCGGGTCGCCCGGGGCGAGCGGGCTGACGAGCACCGCGTCGTCCTTGATCAGGCACTCCCGCGAGTCGGCGAACCGCTGGCTGAGGAGCTCCTTCGTCGGCACGTCCTCGAACGCCGGGTCACCGACCCAGCGCCCGCGGTCGGCGAACGCGATGCGGCTCGCCTCGATGAAACGGTGCAGGTACTGTGCCTGGCTCGCCTTCGAAAGGTCGGTGGACTCAAGGATGTTGAGGGCCTCGCCCACCGTCGTACCACCGGAGGACGACGGCGCCATGCCGTAGACGTCGAGCCCGCGGTAGCCGGCCTTCGTGGGTGCCTGCCGCAGCGCCCGGTAGGAACGCAAGTCCTGCGCGGTCAGGTCGCCCGGGCGGACCACCCGGGCCGAGGCGGGGTCGACGGGCGGATTGCGTACGGTCCGCACGATGTCGTCGGCCAGCTTGCCCCGGTACAGTTCGCCGACCCCCTTGCGGCCGACCTCCTCGTACGTACGCGCCAGGTCGGGGTTCTTGAAGACCGAACCGACCTCGGGCAGGGCACCGCCCGGCAGGAAGAGCTTCCGGGTGGCGGGGAAGTCGGCGAACCTGGCCTGGTTGCCCTCGGTCTGCGACCGGAACGTGCCGTCGACGACGAACCCGTCGCGGGCCAGCTTCTCGGCCGGCTTCAGGACCTGCCGCAGCGATCTGCTCCCCCAGGCGTCGAGGGCGGCGTCCCAGGTCGCGGGGGTTCCCGGGGTTCCGACGCCGAGACCGCTGGTGACGGCGGACTCGAACGTGATGGGCTTGCCGTTCTCCAGGAAGAGCGAGGAGTCCGCGCTGCGCGGCGCGGTCTCGCGGCCGTCGATCGTCTCCACCGTGCGGGTGCGGGCGTCGTAGTGCACGAAGTAGCCGCCCCCGCCCAGCCCCGCCGAATACGGCTCGGTCACGCCGAGCGCCGCCGCGGTCGCGACGGCCGCGTCCACCGCGTTGCCGCCCTTGCGGAGCACCTCGATGCCCGCGGCCGTCGCATCGGCGTCGACGCTGGAGACCGCTCCCCCGTAGCCCGCCGCCACGGGCGACTTCACAGGCGGCGGGACCGGTGGCGCGGAGGAGGACGGGACGGCTGCCCCGACCGTCACCACTACGGCGAGAACACCTGACAACGACACATTCCGCACAACGGAACGCCTCATGCGCACCTCCAGTGAAGGATTGTCCGCGCAGGGTAGCGCCGCTCCGGCAACCCCGTCAGGACCGCCTCGAACTTGAGGCCGAATGCCCGCTAACATGCCCGCCCATGACTGACGACGTACGCAACATCGTGCTGGGCGTGATAGCCGCCGGCCTCAGCGCCGCCCTCGGCTGGATCGTGCGCACCTACATCTGGCGCCGCAAGCTCCGCCGCAAGCAGGCCTTCTTCGGGCTGCCCGGCAACTCGGAGTGCCTGCTCGTCGTCAACCGCGACGCGGGCGGTGACGGCGCCGTCCACCGCCACGACGTCTTCGCCCTGCTGGAGCTCTCCGCGCTGATCAAGGACTGCTCGGCGCACGCCCAGATACTGGCGCACGACGTCGCGCAGCAAGGATTCGGCGAACGGACCGAGTTCTGCGTCGGCGGTCCCGTCTCCAAGGCGCGGAGCACTCCAGGCCCGCGCCGTGTCGGCATTCCGTTCGCTCCGGGCCTCGCTCCCTAGCCTTGGCACTTGAGTTCCACCTGACACCACCTGTGCGACTCCTGGGTCTGCTGAAGGGTCTGATGCGGGGGTGTCAACTACTTGTGAAGTGGCGCCTCAGCTCCCGACACTTCCGCTTTGTGCCGCAAGGTCCAGCTGTTGATAGCAGCGGATCCTCACCTGGTACGGCGTGATGCAGCCGATGGTCGAGTGGAGCCGCTCCCGGTTGTGACGTTCCGCGATCCACCGGAAGACGTCCTGCCGAGCCTGCGCCCGGATTCTCCGGACGCTCGACCCGATCTCTGCTTTCAGGACGACGAAAAGGCTCGCCGCGGCAGCGTTGTCGAAGCACGAACCGGTGTGCCCGGCGCTCTGTCGGATGTCCAACTCGCCGAGTGGGGAACGGGCGGGTCAGTCACGTGCTGGGGTAATGGTGTGCGCGAGTTGGAAGCGTGAGTGCAGGCCGAGTTTCCGGTAGACGCGGGTGAGGGTCGCTTCGACCGTCTTCACGCTGACGGTGAGGGTGGTGGCGATGTCACGGTTGCTCGCTCCGGCGGCGGCGAGTTCGGCGCAGCGCTGTTCGGCGGAAGTGAGGCGGAGGTGGGCGTTGTGGTCCGTGGGGGCGGATTCCAGCCGGCCGAGGGTGTGCGCGGCGGTTTCGGCCCAAGGGTGTGCCTGGTGGGCGGTGAAGAGATCGGCGGCGCTTTGCGCGGCGGTGCGGGCGCTGGCGCGGCGGCGTCCGCGTCGTTCGGTGTGGCTGAGCGCCAGCAGGGTCCGGCCCCGTTCGAGGGGAAGGTGGCGGAGGCGGTCGGCCGCGTCGGTGAGGCGCCGGGCCGCGGTGTCGTAGTCGCCGCGGGCGGCGTCAAGAAGCGCCTGGGCGCGTTCGAGCGGAGGGAGGACCGCGTCCCTGCCGAGTTCGGTCGCGGTGCGGCGGGTGTCGTCCAGCAGGCTCTGTGCCTGGTCGAGGCGGCCGAGGGCGACGAAGGTCTCGGCTAGTTCGGGATGCCAGCGCAGGACGGACGGGTCGCGGACCTGCTGGAGCTCCTCCAGTGTGCGGACCTCCTCCAGGACCTCCAGGGCTTCCTTGGGGCGGCCGGTGGCCAGGAGGAGGCGGCCGAGGGCGAAGAGGTTGCGGGAGAGGAAGACCTTGTTGTCCTCCTGCCGGGCGGTGTCGACTCCGCGGCGTGCGTGGACGAGGGCGAGGTCAGTGCGCCGGGCGGTGCCCTCGACGAGGGAGGAGGTGTAGCAGGCCGGTGCGGGTGACAGGGCGGTCCCGTCGGTCAGCGCCTGGGCACGGTCGGCGTGGTGGAGCGCTCTGGCGCACCGTCCGGCGCGGAGTTCGGCCTCGGCGAGGCTGCGCAGGATGTCCACGGTCGCCTCGGCGTCTCCCGTCCGCTCGGCTTCGACGAGCAGGGGAAGCAGCATGGTGCGAGCCTCCTCGGGGTGGTCGTCGAAGAGTGCGTGCCGGGCGGCGAGGTGCTGGGGTGTGCCGTTGACCGGGATGGAGGCGGCGCGGGGCAGGAACAGGGCGCGGCTGAGCGTGGTCTCGGCGTCGGGGTGGCCGAGGACGCGTTGGAGGCGGGCCTGCATCGTGAGGGCCATGACGGTGGTGGTGGTGTCGCCGACGGTCTCGGCGAGGGCGGTGGCCCGGCCGGCGAGGGCGCACGCCCGGTGGGGGTCGCCCTCGTTGACATTGGCCCAGATCGATTGGCGGATGAGGATCTGTGCGGTGAGGCCGGGTCGTCCGGCCGCCGTGTGGAGTGCGTCGGCGAACAGTTCGTCCGCGCCGTGCAGGTGCTGGCCGCTCGCGTCGATCAGGGCGACGAGGGCGTCGACGCGCTGGTCGGGGGTGGTGTCGTGGCCCAGGACAAGGCGGGCGGCGGCCCGGCTGCGGGGGAGGTCGCCGTAGTGCGCGGCGTCGCGCACGGCGGTCAGGGCCCGTTCGGTGAGCAGTTCGCTGTCATCGTGCGAGGTGCGCTGGGCGGCGAGAAGGGAGAGTTCTGCAGCGAGTGCGTGGTCGCCGCGCTGCCGGGCGCGTACGGCAGCGCGGGCGGCGCGGCGGGCCGCCCGCGGGTCGGCGCCATCGGCCGCCAGCACGGTGTGCCGGTCGCGGCGGACGCTGTCGTTGCTGGCCTCGGCCAGGCGGGCGTGCAGAAGCCTGCGCGCGTGGCCCGGCAGCCGGGTTGCGAGTTCCGTGCCGATCGCGGAGGCGGTGAACTGCACGCTCCTGTCCGCCCGTCCGATCTCGAGCACACCCGCAGCCTCGGCCTGGGCGAGGAGGGCCTCGGCCGCCGGGCCGGCGAGGCGGCCGAGCAGTTCGACGTCGGGCCGGTCGTCCAGTGCGGCGAACGTCAGCAGTTCCTGTACCTGAGCCGGTACCTCGTCCAGCCATTCGCCCACCAGCCGGCGGGCAGTCGGCGGCAGGGCCGACTCGCTTTCACCATCCCGGTCCGAGAGCGGGCGCGAGGCGTCGGCCAGCGCCAGGGCCAGGGCCGGGTTCCCGCCGCTGTGGGTGTGGATGCGCGTGACCTCGCGGGGGGAAAGCCGGTACGGGGACAGCAGAGTCGCGACCTGAGGGGCCGCCAGGGGTGGGATGCGTACCGCGCACGTGTCCTCCCCGCACCAGTGGCCGGCGGCCCCCGGGCGCCAGATGCGCTCGGCCGCGATGACGGGAAGGTCCGGGGTCAGGCGCAGCGCCCAGCCCAGGACGGCTGCACTGGCGGGGTCCAGCCACTGGGCGTTGTCCACCACCAGCGTCATGGGCGGTGCCTCCCGCAGCAGAGCAGCGGTCAGGCGGCGCAGCCGCAGGGCACGACCGGCATCGTCCGGAAAACCAGACCGGCCGGCGGCCTCGTCGAGTGTCGCCGTCAGCTCCCGCGCGGCGGGCGATGCCGGTAGGGCCAGCGCGAGTTCGAGCAGCCCGGCACAGGCAACCCGGGCGTCCTGCGGGCCCGGAGCCAGCCGTAGGACCGGCAGGCCCGACTGCCGTCCCAGGACACCGGCCGCGGTGGTCTTGCCGCTTCCGGGCGGCCCGAACAGGACCACCCGGCGTGTGCCTTGCACATCTTCCGGCAGCAAGGGGCCGGTCTCGTGGGACGCGTTCACCCGCAACGCAGAGTCTCGCATCGGGCCATGGTGCGCTCACCGGGCCACCCCGGTCCAGGTCAAGGGGTTTCCCTGATGTCGGCAGCCCCCCTCGTCCCTAGCCTCATGGCCACAGCCGAGCCGACTGCCGCCGAACTCCCCCGCACCCCTGATGACGTTCTGCGGCATATCCCCGACAAGGCCCGGCGGAAGGATCTCGATGAACCGCAAGAACGCCCTGGCAGCCGCTGTCGCCGCAGCCCTCGCCCTGGGCACCGTGAGCCTGGTGGGCACCCAGTCCACCGCGGCAGCCGGCAACTCCACCGCCCAGCCCGGCGCCGGCTTCCAAGCAATGACGGCCGACACACGCAGCGAGGCGATACGCACAGCCGGCCGGAACGCGTCCGCCACCGCCCGCGAACTCGGCCTGGGCCCCGCCGAGCACCTGGTGGCCAAGGACGTACTGATCGACACCGACGGCACCCGGCACGTGCGCTACGACCGCACCTACAGTGGCCTGGCCGTGATCGGCGGCGACCTGGTGGTCCACCTCACCGAGGACGGCGACATCACCGGCTCGGACCTGGCGCACCAGGGCGCCATCAAGATCGCCGGCACCAAGCCGAAGCTGACGGCGGCCGACGCCTCGGCCAAGGCCGTGAAGCACGCCAAGCACGTGAAGAAGGCGAAGGCCGACAGCAAGGACAGCACCCTGGTGGTGTACGCGGCAGGCAAGGTGCCCGTACTTGCCTACCGCTCGACCGTCACCGGCGCGGGCGAGACCGGCCCGGCCTCGCGCGAGGCGGTGATCGTGGACGCCGAAAGTGGTGCGCTGCTGGACCAGTATGAACTGCACCAGAGCATCACGGGCACCGGAAACGGCGTCACCGTCGGCCAGGTCTCCATCGAGACCACCCAGTCCGGCAGCGGCTACACCCTCACCGACGCCGCACACGGCGGCACGATCATCTACGACTCCTACAACAGCCCGCAGACGAACCCGAAGCAGAACGCCCGGACCTTCTCCAAGACCTCCAACTCCTGGGGCAGTGGCACCACGTCCAGCCGCGAGAGCGCCGCCGTGGACGCCTCCTACGGCCTGGCGAAGACCTGGGACTACTACAAGGACTCCTTCAACCGCTCCGGCATCCGCAACGACGGCCGCGGAGCCCCCGCCTACGTGCACGTCGACAGCAGCCTGCTGAACGCCTTCTACGACGACACCTGCTTCTGCATGTCCTTCGGTGACGGCTCCTCGCAGAACAGCAACACCCCGGTGACCGCACTCGACGTGGCCGGCCACGAGATGAGCCACGGCGTCACCGCCGCCACCGCCAACCTCAACTACTCCGGCGAGTCCGGCGGCCTCAACGAGGCCACCAGCGACATCTTCGGCACCATGGTCGAGTTCTACGCCAACAACACCGGCGACCAGGGCGACTACTACATCGGCGAGAAGCTCAACATGTCCGGCGGCTACATGCGCCGCATGGACAACCCCTCCGCCGACGGGAACTCGCTCTCCTGCTGGACCTCGGGCGCGGGCTCGGTGGACGTCCACTACTCCTCCGGCATCGCCAACCACTTCTTCTACCTGGCCGCCGAAGGCACCGGCGCGAAAACCATCGGCGGACGCTCGCACAACGGAACCACCTGCAACAACGACACCTTCAGCGGCATCGGCAAGGACAAGGCCGCCGCCGTCTGGTACCGCGCGCTGTCCACCTACATGACCTCCACCACCAACTACGCCGGCGCCCGTACCGCCACCCTGCAGGCCGCTGCCGACCTGTACGGCACCAACTCCCAGGAGCGGTACCTCGTCTCCAAGGCGTGGGCGGCCGTCAGCGTCGGCACCGCCCTGCCCGACCCCGGCACCGGCACCCCCACCCCGACCCCGACCGACCCCACCCCCTCGCCGACCACGCCCCCCAGCGGGAACGCACTGGCCAACGGCAGCTTCGAACAGGGCACCAGCGGCTGGATCCAGAGCGACGACATCATCACCAACTCGGCCCTGCAGCCCGCGCGTGACGGGTCCTGGTACGCCTGGATGATGGGCTACGGCGCTGACGCCGTCGAGTCCGTGTCCCAGTCGAACATCGCGGTGCCCACCACCGGCACCCCGAAGCTCACGTTCTGGCTGAAGGTCACCACCCAGGAATCCGGCTCCACCGCATACGACACCCTCAAGGTCAAGATCAACGGCTCCACGCTGGCCACCTACTCCAACGCCAACGCCAGCGCGGGATACGTCCAGAAGACAGTCGACCTGTCCGCCTACAAGGGCCAGACAGTGAAGCTGGAGTTCGCCGGCACCGAAGACGCCTACCTGTCGACCATCTTCCTGGTCGACCAGATCGCCATCGGCTGACCGGTCCCTCTCCCCATCAGCACTCCTGCGACCGGAGCCCCTGTTCAGGTGCTCCGGTCGCAGGAGCCACCGCATGCGTGGGGGCGGCGCAGTCCTCACTCCGCGGGTTTCGCGCTGTGTTCAACAGCCCTCCCCCACTCAGTCGCGTACATGACAGAAAGAGTCACGAATGCCTTCCTGACAGGGTGAAGCCTCCCCGGTCGTGCGGCGTTTCGTCGTAGCGGGGCGACCACTGAGGCACAGTTGGTGACGGTGGGCGGGCGGCCTCGTAGAGGGTCTGCTCGACAAAGCGCGATATACCGGAGCCGCGCGGGCTCGCCGACAGCCTGCACCTGGCGCTGCAACAGCCACCGGCCGCAGCCCGGAGAACTCCCGACGTCCGGCCACGGGACCCAGCGCATGAAGCGTCGGGAGACACAGAAGCGCCACGTCCGCACATGCAGCGGTCGTCGCTCATGGCTCCCACCCTCACGGAGAAGGCCCCCACCGAAGCGGGGCCTCACGTTTCCGCAGGTCAGGAGGATGTCACGAAACTGAGTTCAAGGCTGGATCCTCGGAACGCGTCTGAACCGCCGGATGGCCGCGCACCTGCACTCGCTGCTGCCGGGCGTGAAGATCAACACGGACGCCGAACCGGGCCCGGACCGGGGCGCCTTCCAGATCGGCCCGGAGCGCTATCGGATGGAGAAAGGCGTGGCCGAGTACGTGATCCTCGCCCGCCTGACAGCAGGTCAGGAAGCGCGTCCGGTCTTCCTGTTCTGCGGCCAGCAGGCGATCACCAACCAGGCGGCGTCCCGCTATCTGGCCCGGAACTACGAGCGCCTCGCCCGCAAGCACGGCAACAGCACCTTCTGCCTGCTGCTGAAGGTGGTCAACTCGCAGGCGTACGGCCCCGATGTGGTGGAGCTGGTCTCGGACGTGACCCGCGCCGCACAGGCCCCCGCGCCGGCGAGCACGCCGCGGACGTCCCACCGCGCCCAGGGCTGAGAGCGGCGGATCCGCAGCCGGTGGCGCAGGCGGCCGGCGAGCCCCGGCCGGCCGCGGGGTCAGCCGCGCGGGGTCCGGGCGAGGAAAGCGGCCAGACCCTCCAGCAGCCGGTCGGCGTCCTCCTCGCTGTTGTACGGGGCCAGCCCGATCCGCAGCCCTCCCCCGTCACCCAGCCCCAGATGGCGCGAGGCCTCCAGGGCGTAGAACGAGCCTGCCGGTGCGTCGACCCCGTGCTCCGCCAGGAAGCGTGACGCGTCCGCCGCCGACCTGCCCGGGAAGGTCACCAGCAGCGTCGGGGTGCGCCGGACGGCGCGCGAGTGCACGACGACGCCGTCGAGAGCGGACAGCCCCTTCTCGATACGGACCCGCAGGGCGTCCTCGTGGGCCTCGATCTCCTCGAAGGCGATGGCCAGCCGCTCCCGGCGGGTGCCGTCGGCGCCCGGAGCGAGCGAGGCGAGGAAGTCCACCGCGGCCCGGGCCGCGGCCAGGAACTCGTACGGCAGGGTGCCCAGTTCCAGCCGCTCCGGTACCGCGTCGGTCGACGGCAGCAGCTTGTCGGGCCGCAGGGTCTCCAGCAGTTGGGGGCGGCTCGCCAGTACGCCCATGTGCGGGCCGAGGAACTTGTACGGCGAGCAGACGAGGAAGTCGGCGCCGAGCGTGTCCAGGCGGACGGAGCCGTGGGCCGCCAGGTGCACGGCGTCCACGTGCAGCAGGGCGCCTGCCCGGTGGACGAGCTCAGCGATCGCGGGCAGGTCGGGACGGGTGCCGATGAGGTTGGACGCTCCGGTGACCGCCACCAGGCGGGTCCGCGCGGACAGCACCTCGGCGAACCGGGCGGGCGGCAACTCCCCGCTGTCCGGATCGAAGTCGACCCACCGGACCGTCGCGCCGACGGCCTGTGCCGCCTGCACCCAGGGGCGGATGTTGGCGTCGTGGTCGAGACGGCTGACCACCACCTCGTCCCCCGGCCCCCAGTCCTTGGCCAGGGTCCGCGCCAGGTCGTACGTGAGCTGGGTGGAACTGCGCCCGAACACGATGCCGCGCGGCTGTGCCCCCACCAGGTCCGCGAGCGCCGCCCGCGCCCCGGCGACGATCGCCTCCGCGTTCCGCTCGCCCTCGTTCTGCGTACCCCGGACGGCGAGCGGACGGGACAGCGCCTCCACGACCGCGTCGATCACCGGCTGCGGGGTCTGGGTGCCACCGGGCGCGTCGAACCGGGCCGAACCTGCCGACAGGGCCGGGATCTGCGCACGGAGCGCGGGGACGTCGAGGGGCATGCGGTTCTCCTGGACATGAGCGGGGGCGGGACCGGACCTGGAGGGCCCGGGGGCGGCGCGGCAGCGGCTTCCCGGGTCGATCCTGCCTTGTGTGTGTACGGGGCACGCGCCCGGGTCGGCGACGGGGTGCGCGAGATCCGCGGGCGACGGACGGCGAACCCGGACACGGCGGGCCCGGGAGAGCCCTGACCGGACGTCCGCCTCAGGGCACGACACGTCCGCGCCGCAAGCGGGGTCATGGGCGGGCGGCTCGGCCGCTCACACCCGGATCCACCGCCTCAGCGCCTCGACCGTGTTCTCCGGCGCCGTGTTGAAGCACAGCCGGATTCCGGGCGCCACCTCGGTCAGGACGTTGAGCAGTCGCTCGAACAACAGGGTGTTCTCCGGCATCATGCGTACGCCACCCCCGATCATCGCCAAGCCGAAGGCATGCTCGCGCAGATGCTCCCGGACGGTCGACTCGGCGCGGTCCGGAGACGTGTCGATCAGACACGCGACGACATCGAACCCCGCCTCGCCCAGCGCCGCGTTCCCGGCTTCGATGCGGGCGGTGAGCGCGGCCTCGTCGATGCCTTCGGGCATCCGGCTGTAGTCGAGTGCACTCGGATGCACCCCGATGGACAGGACCTTCGTGTCTCTCGGCAGAGGCGTTGACGTCGTCGGCCGGCCCATGGGCGGAGCCCTCCCTGTTCGCGTGGCGTGACCTTTCCGGTCTACCACGGAAGCCGGGCGGAGAGCCCGCTCCGCCCGACCTCCCAGCTGCTCCCTCCGGCGCACCGGCGGTGGCGACTTCGAAACACCGGCAGCATCGCGCGGTTCTCTCCCCGAGGGATGGCGCGGTGAGGACGACGAATCCCGGAAGGCCGGGCTCAGAGGCCGGTGATCACCCATTCCTGCGCGGCGGATCCGTCGGCCGGCATCTGCACGATCCGGGCGCCGTCGCCCGTCGATCCGTCCTCGACGGCCGCGTACAGTCCGCTGGCCACGTTGACCAGGCGGTAGCGCTCCGCCGCTCCGGCGGGCTCCAGCTTCCACCACTGGTTGGGGCTGTCCGTGTCCGTCCACTGGTCCAGGCGCTCGCCGGGTGTGGTGGACGTCCCCGGGTTGTCGAGGACCTTCTCGCTCTTGACGTTGGACAGACGGAAGGACCCGTCGTAGTTCGGCAGGAGCCGCCACTGCTGGTTGGTGCCGCCCGACCAGGGCCACTGGATGATTGAGCCCCCGTTGCCGGTCGACTCGTTCGCCACGTCCAACGCCTTGCCGCCGCCGCGGTTGACCACCCGGAAGGTCCCGGTGAGCAGGCCGACCGTGACCTGGGTGCGGGCTCCCGGGGTGAGGGTCAGTCTCCGGACGTGGGCACCGAGCGGGGAGGCCGCCACGGGCGCGGTGGTGGCGAGCGACGTGATGCCGGGGCGGCACACGAAGTCGAAGGTCTGGGCGATGTCCGAGACGAGGGTGACCGTGGCGGTGCGCGCCCCCGTGTCCCAGGTGAGGCTCTCGACGAGGACGCGGTTGCGGCCCCGTACGCCGCGGATCGTGCCCCGGGTCAGTTGCCCGGGCAGCGCGGGAAGGATCTCCAGGAGGCCCGGCCGGGTGTGGACGAGCGACTCGGCGATGATCGCGGGCAGCGCGTTGGCAGCGTCGCTGTTGTAGGTGTGCAGGTCGGGGTTGTGCGAGGTCACCAGCGAGCGCCACACCATGTTGCTGCCGAGAACCTTGCGGATGTTGTCGTACACGCCCGCGCCGTCCTTCAGGCGGGCCCAGGCCAGGGCGCGGTGGAGGCTGCCGTGGGCCGAATAGTTCTCGTCCCCGCGCAGCCTGAGCGCCGTGCGGGCCGGCAGCATCAGGTCGGCCCGCTCCTCGGGGTTGATCTCGTGCAGGGGCCAGGCGCCGTACAGGTGCTGGACGTGCCGGTGGTTGTAGCGGTCGTTCAGGCCGGGCCAGGACCACTCGGCCAGGGCACGGTCGCCGTTGACCGTGTAGTCGGGCAGCCTGGCCAGGAGGGCGGTCCAGCGGGCCACGCCCTGCCCGCTCCCCTGCTCGACGTCGAGTGTGTTCGCGGCGTCGATGGCGGCCCGGAGTGCGTGGCGGCCGGCCATGATGTCGCCGGTGGCGTTGACGGACAGCATCTGGCCCGTGTTGGAGGGTGAGTTCTCCATGGAGAACGAAGGAACGAACACCGCCTTCCCGTCGGCGTCGGTGCGGGAGAGGAAGTCCTCGTAGAACAGGGCGAGTTCCATCAGGGCCGGGCCGAGCTTCTCACGGAGGAACGCCTCGTCGCCTGTGACCTGGTAGTACTCCAGGAGCGGGTACAGCATCCAGTCGGCGCCTCCGGTCCAGCACTGGCCGGGGAAGTCGCTGTTGTTGAAGTGGAGCATGTGGCCGTGCTCGCCGTCGGTTCGGGAGGGCGCGAGGAACCCGCGGGTGCCGTACAGGTTCGCGGCGTTCCTTCGCCAGTCGTCCAACTGGCCCAGCACCAGGTCGAAGTAGCCCTGCATGGCCTTGCCGTGGCTCAGGATGTTGCCGCCGGCGACCTGGAGATTGATGTTGGCGTCGGTGGTGAAGTCGTCGGCCCAGGCACCGTCCCAGGAGCCCGTCCAGACGCCCGTGAGGCGCGGGGGCAGGACGCCGCTGGAGCTGACGAAGAGGTACCGCCCGCTGTCGTACATCCGCTCCAGGAGCGCGAGGTCGACGACCGACCGGTCGTTGTTCTGCCGAGCGGTCAACTCGGACGTGGACAGCTTCCGGTCCGCCGCGGAGACGCCGAGGTCCAGACTGGAACCGTCGAACATGGCCCGGTGCAGCGGCGCGTGCCGGCCCAGGAGCGTGGCGTAGTCGGCGGGAAGGGCGGCCAGCGCGGCGTGCAGGGGCTTGGCGTCCCATCCGCCGGCGGATTCGTACCGGCCGAGCTTGGTGAGGAGGACCACCTTGGCCGCGCGGGAGACGACCAGTGTGTCGCCGCTGACCGCCACCGACGCCTTGTTGCCCGTGACCACGACCCGGGTGACGCCCTCGTACCCGTACGCTCCCTGGCCGGACGGGTAGGTGCCCCGCAGGTTGAGATAGCCCTGCCCACCGGAGACGGCGGCGATCGTGGTGAAGGAGACGTCGCCCGGCACACCTTCGAGCCCGGTGTTCACCTTGAGCGTGGTGTCGACGGTCTTCCCGGCGGCGGGGAGGAGTTCGTGTACGACGACCTTGTCGGACCGGGAGGCGAAGACGCGCCGCTTCCAGACACCGGCGCTGTCGGTCCACGTGTGGGTGAGCTCGCCGGTCCGGAAGTCGGTGATCCTGGCGTAGTCGTTGGCGGTGGTCGCGCCCGGGGTGCTGAGCTGCAGCTCGTATCCCGGGTGGAAGGTCTGGGTCCAGCGCAGGGACCAGCCTTCGGCGAAGGTCCCCGCGGCGCCCCAGTAGTCGCCGTCCAGGGCCTTGTCCCGCACCGCTCCGAGACGGTCGGCGAGGACGGGAGGCGTCACGTCCCGCGTGCCGTTGGGAAGCACGAACCGGTGGTGGTTGAGTACGACCTTCTCCAGGGTCGGCGCCCCGTGCAGCACGGCTCCGTACTCGCCGTTCCCGGTGACGAATCCGTCCGTCCACGACGATGCCGTCACGGTGTCGTACATGCCACGCTGCGGCAATGTCACCTGAGGCGGAACGGCGGCCGCGGCCTGTGCGGGCCGCAGGACTCCGGGCAGCGCCACCGTGCAGGCGGTGAGAGCGGCTGTGCCGAGGAAACGCCGGCGGTCGAGCGGACTGACGTGGGAGGTCATGGCATGACTCCTTCAGCAGGAGAAGAGTGGGGGAACCGGCGAGCAGCGGGGAAGTGCCGGGCGGCTGAGCGGCGGGCCGGGCCACGTTGCGGCTCTGGTCGGCCCAGTCGCTGAGAACGTAAACATTCGGGCGTGAATCGCTCCGTTGTGTTGCCGAGCCAGTGCAGCACGCACCACGACAACGCGTCAATATTTGTGCAGTCTTGTTAATTCTTGGGGAACTTAAGGGGGCGTACCCCCTCGGCGAGCCCCACGCACCCCATGCGGGGTGTGACCTGGAAGCACACAGGCGCACGGCGCCGCGATCGCGTAAACATTCCTCCCGGACGAACGAACCCGGCCACCCTCGCGCGGCACACCGTGGTCGCGCTCCCAAATTCCCCGCGAGGACGGATCGGATCCGGTCGAACACTTGCCACAGCCATCATGTTTACGCAAACATGACCATGGCAGGCTCTCGACATCGCTACAACGCACTCACCCAGCACAGGAGCACCCGTACATGCCTCTTCTCCAGATCGACGGCGGCGGCTTCACTCTCGACGGCGAACCGTTCCGGCTCCTGTCCGGCGGGATGCACTACTTCCGTACGCACCCCGAGCAGTGGGCGGACCGGCTGCGCAAGGCCAGGCTCATGGGCCTCAACACCGTCGAGACCTACGTGCCCTGGAACCTGCACCAGCCTCGGCCCGACAGCTTCAGCCTCGACGGCGGCCTCGACCTGCCCCGGTTCCTCGACCTCGCGGCCGCGGAGGGACTGCACGTGCTGCTCCGGCCCGGCCCGTACATCTGCGCGGAGTGGGAGGGCGGCGGCCTGCCGTCCTGGCTGCTCGCCGAACCGGACATACGGCTCCGCTCCCGCGATCCCCGGTTCCTCGCCGCCGTCGACGACTACTTCGACCGCCTGCTCACGCCGCTCCAGCCGTACCTGGCCTCCCGGGGCGGCCCGGTCCTGGCCGTGCAGGTGGAGAACGAGTACGGGGCCTACGGCGACGACACCGCCTATCTGGAACACCTCGCCGCCTCTCTGCGGCGCTGCGGGGTCGACGTCCCGCTCTTCACCTGCGACCAGCCCGCCGACCTGGAACGCGGTGCGCTGCCCGGCGTCCTCGCCACGGCCAACTTCGGCAGCCGCTCCGGTGAGGGTCTGGCCGCGCTGAGGGCCCATCAGCCGAAGGGACCGCAGCTGTGCACCGAGTTCTGGATCGGCTGGTTCGACCGCTGGGGGGCCCACCACGTGGTGCGCGACCCCGGCCACGCAGCCCGCGAACTGGATGAACTCCTTTCCACCGGCGCCTCGGTGAACTTCTACATGTTCCACGGCGGCACCAACTTCGGCTTCACCAACGGCGCCAACGACAAGCACACGTACCGGCCCACGGTGACGTCGTACGACTACGACGCCCCGCTCGACGAAGCCGGGGACCCCACGGAGAAGTACACCGCCTTCCGCGACGTGATAGCCACGTACGCCTCCGTGCCGGACGCCCCCGTCCCGCCGCCCGGCCCCAAGCTGGCCCGGCGGACCGTGTCCCTGACGGAGAGCGCCGCGCTTCTGCCGCAGGCCGCGGCGTTCGGGACGGCCGTCGAGGCGCACCGGCCCCTCACGATGGAGGAGCTGGAACAGGACTTCGGCTTCGTCCTGTACGAAACGACCCTGCCGCTCAAGGGCCCCGCCCTGCTCGAGACCGACCAGGTCCGCGACCGCGCCCAGGTCTTCGTCGACGGGCAGCCCGTCGGTGTCCTGGAGCGCGAGAACCACGAGCACGCCCTGGCGTTCACGGTCCCCCGGGCCGGCAGCACGCTCGCCGTACTCGTCGAGAACCAGGGGCGGGTGAACTACGGACAGGGCATCCACGACCGCAAGGGCCTGCTCGGCAGAGTCCTCCTGGACGGCGTGGAGCTCGTGGGCTGGACCAGCCGGCCCCTGCCCTTCGCGAACCTGGACGACATCCCGTTCGCCTCTGGAGGGGCCCGCACGGTCGGACCGGCCTTCCACCGGGGGACCTTCGAGGTGGCCGACCCGGCCGACACGTTCCTCCACCTCGACGGCTGGACCAAGGGCAACGCCTGGGTCAACGGCTTCGCGCTCGGGCGCTACTGGTCGCGCGGCCCGCAGCGGTCCCTGTACGTCCCGGCCCCGGTGCTGCGCGCGGGAACCAACGAGGTCGTCGTGCTGGAGCTCCACGCGGGGCACCGGGCCCGGACGGCCGAGTTCCGTCCGACACCCGACCTGGGACCCACCGAGGAGTAGCCACCGGCAGAGCGCGGGCCCGGTCGTTCGACCGGGCCCGCGCTCTGTTCCGCCTCAGCCCTGCCGGAGTTGCTGCGCCCGGGAGCCGTCACAGGCGCGCTGCACGACCGCCGCACCGTCCGTCGTGGCGGCGCCGTCCACTCCCAGGCACTTGGCGCTGTGCCGGGCCGTGAGCGTGACGTACCCGTCGCTCGTGCCGCGTACGGCCCATTCCTGGTTGCGGCCGTTGTTGCACGTGTACTGGAGGACGGCCGCGCCGTCGGCCGTGGAGACGTCGCTCACGTCCAGGCACTTGCCGCTGTGGCGCGCGACGACGTTCACGTATCCGTTGCCGGTGGAACGGAGGGACCACTGCTGGTTCGTGCCGGCGTTGCAGCCGTACTGGACGACGGCCGCACCGTCGCCCGAGCCCGCGCCGCTGACGTCGAGGCACCGGGAGCTGTGCCGGAAGGACAGGGCCTTCCAGGTGTCCGCCGCCGCGCCCGGGAAGGTCCAGGACTGGTTGGCGCCGGTGGTCGGCCGGTAGACGCCGACCGGCGCCCCGTCGGCGGTGGAGGCGTCGGTGACGTCCAGGAGCGTGCCGCTCGCCGCGTTGATCAGGGTGTTGTGGCCGTCGCCCGTGGTCGAGCGGATCCACTGCTGCGCGGTGGACGAGCCGGGTGCCGCGAACGTGAGCGTTCCGTCCGAGACGGCGAGCGCCCTGCCGGTCTTCTCGCTGGTGACGCGGTAGGCGGCGGTGCTGCTCCAGTCGGTGGCCGACAGTTTGGTGAAGGTCCACCGCTGCGCGGTGTCCGCGGGCGCGGACGCCCGCTGGACGGGCACGCTCTTGCCGCTGACGGTGGCCACGGCCAGCGCCTTGCCGCTGTTGTCGTTGAGCAGCTGGCGCGGGGTGCCGGTGGGTGCGGTGGCCGTCGCCTCGTTCACGCCGGTGACCGTGGGCAGGACGAACGTGGTGACGGAACCCGGGCCCACGGTCGCCCTGAGCGTCCCGCCGGTCACCGCCGCGTCACTGTCACGCTGGAGGTCGCGGGTGGAGTCGGTCGTCCACCGCTCGACGGGCCCGTTCGCCGAGGTCCGGAAACCGTCGAGGTTCAGGCTGAGTTCGCGCGCCTGGCCGGTCGGGTTGGTGTGGACCACGACCACGCCGTCCCCGCCCGGCCGTACCGCGGCCAGTGTCTGCGGGTCGTCGGTGTCGACGATGCGCGCGCCGGGACGTACGAAGCGGCTGTAGTTCGCCATCGCCCAGTACTTCTTGTTCTTGCGGAGCGGCTCCGTGGCCGCGTTCTCGGGGGTGAAGTCGGTCTGTATGAGACCCCAGTTCGAGTTCTCATGACCCGGGGTCATGTTCTCGTGGTCCTCGACGGCCTGCCACAGGACCCAGGCGCTCGGCTCCAGCTCCCGGATGTCGTCGTTGATGTGCTGCGCGAGGTCGAGGGCGGGGCTCATGTCGGTGAAGCTCTGCGGGGCGCTGCCGCCGGTGTCCACTTCGGACATCCACAGCGGTGTGGCCTCGCCCTTGGCCGTGTCACGGGCCCCGGTGCGGCCGTTCGTCCCGTAGGTGTGCGTGTTGAGCCGGCCGACGGCCGCACGGGCATCGGGGGCGTACGACTCCCAGTCGGAGCGGAACTTCTCCGGGTTCGTCTCGTCCATTGCGGCGATCGGGGTCTTCACGCCCTTGGCGTCGAGCGCGGCGCGCAGCGTCGTGATCATGCGGGCCTGGGAGGCCGGGTCCCAGTGCGAGCCCTCCTGACGGCCGCCCGCGTGCCAGTAGTCCGTGTCGGGCTCGTTGACGGGTGAGACGGAGTCGAAGGTGACTCCGGAGGCGGACTGGGCACGTTGGAGGGCGCCGGTGAGATAGGCGGCGAAGCGGTCGTACTGGTCGGTCCGGAGGTTGTCCTGCCAGCCGTTGGAGGCACCGGAGACCAGCCCGCTGTTGGTCATGAAGTACGGCGCGGAGTTGGAGAACGCCTCGAAGGTCTCGGCCCCGCGGGCCTTGGCTGCGGTGAGCCACCAGCGCTGGTTGGCGTCGGCGCCGGGATTCCAGTGGTCGGCACGGTTCGGGTCCCACCAGTCGGGCGCCTCGGGGCCAGGCCGGTTCCAGTAGCCGGGGACGGCCGCGCCCGGCCGCATGTACGGGGTGGTCTCGGGGCTGTCGCCACCGCCGATGTTGTAGCGGGCGATCGTGAAGCCCAGGCCGTCGGCGCCGTAGAGCGCGTCGGCGAGCGCGTTGCGCTGTGCGTCCGGCCAGCCTCCTGTCACGTTGGCGAACCAGGCGAGGGCCGTTCCCCATCCTTCGAAGGCCGGGTGCTGATAGCTGGGATCGAGGCGCACGGTCAGCGCCGCGGCGGGGCCGTCCGCGGCGCTCGCCGGCGACGAACCGGTGCCGACGGCGGTGACGGCCGTCGCGACGAGGGCCGCGGCGGCGCCGAGGGCGGCCAGGCTCCTGGGCCGGCGGCTCCGACGCGATGTCGGTCGGCTGCGGATGCAGAACACGCGTACTCCTTCACGTGGGGGCGGGGTTCCTCTGATTCCGTCACTGCGCCTCCTGGCCCGGGGCCGGGAGGCGCAGTGACGTGCGGGTCCGGAGGCGGTTCCGGACCCCGGGGGGTGGTGCGGTCAGGCCGCGGAGCGCCGCCACTTCTGGTTGTCACCCGCGTTGCAGGTCCACTGCTCCAGGGCGGTTCCGTCGGCCGTCGACTGGTTGACGACATCGAGGCACTTGCCGCTGTGCCGGGCGACGAACTCGACGTAGCCGGCGGCGTCGGTCGTCCGGACCTTCCACTGCTGGGAGGCGGAGCCGTCACAGGTGTTCTGGACGGCGAGCGCGCCGTCCGCGGCCGAGGCGCCGGCGACGCCGAGGCACTTCCCGCTGTGCCGGGCCATGATCTGGACATGGCCGTTGCTCAGCTTCTTGATCCAGAAGTTCTGGTTCACGCCGCCGCCGCAGCCCCACTGGATCACCTGGGTGCCGTCCGCGGAGTCGAAGTTCGCCACGTCGGCGCACTTGCCGCTGTTGCGGGCGGCGAGGGTCTCCCACGGCACGTTCATTCCGCTCACGGTTCCCGCGGCGGTGTCGACGGTGAGCTGCGGGGAGTAGTCCATCGTCATGGTGGTGCTGGTGGGGAAGGTGAGCGGAAGCCAGACGTACTGGGAGTCGTTGACCATGCCGCCCATGGAGTTGCCCCAGCGGTCGCCCATGTAGAGGAAGGAGGTGCCCTTGGTGCCCTGGACCGGGAGGACGAAGGCGGTCTGGCTCCGGTAGGTCGTCGGGTCCCCCACATCCTTCAGATCGGTCCAGGAACCGGTGATGCTGTCGGCCGTGGCGTACTTCTGCTGGTTCGGGGACCAGCCGGTGGCGCCGGAGGTCAGGAGGAAGTACACGCCGTTCCGCTTGAACATGGCGGGCGCCTCCCGCCACTGGCCCGGCCACAGCTTCTGGACCTGTGACTCCACAGCGGTGTAGTCCGCGGTCAGACGGTAGACGTGCAGGTCGGCGTTCTCGTTGGCGGCGGAGACCATGTAGCCGGTGCCGTCGGTGTCGACGAAGGTCGAGATGTCGCGGGACATGTGGCCGAGCGGCCGGAAGCTGCCGCGCCAGGCGTAGTCGCCGTCCACCGTGGAGGACACCGCGACGGCGGCGCGCGCCTCGCCGTAGTCGGAGCCGTTCTCCTTGTGCATCCACATCACGAACTGCTGGGTGGAACTGTTGTAAATGACCTTGGGCCGCTCGATGTTGGCCCAGTCGAGCTCCGGATCGGTGGCCTCGGTCAGGACGTGGTTGCGGAACTCCCAGGACTTCAGGTCGGTGGAACGGTACGCGGAGACGTACCGGAAGGTGTTGTCGGTGTTGCGGTCCTCTCCGAACCAGTAGTAGTACTGCCCGACCTTGATCACACCGCCGCCGTGCGCGTGTACGGGATTGCCGGCCGGATCGGTGAACTGCGTGCCGTTGGCGATGGTCACCGGGGCCGCGTGAGCGGTGCCGCCGGTGGTGAGCAGGGGGAGGAGGAGGGCGCAGATCAATGCCGCCGTCCTGGAGATCTTCAGTCGCATGGCGCGACACCTCGTGGTCTCTCGTCGGACTTGTTCTCCGCGCGGTCGGCGCGGCAGACGGCCGCCGCGGAAGCACGGAGCGACGGGGTGGGGGGACGGCCATTCAGGCCGTGCAGAGCACCGCTACCTACGCAATGTTTTCGTAAACACGGTGTTAACCGGAAGTGTGGAAGCGCTCCGGAGGCCTGTCAAGGAGTCGGACGGAAGCGACCACCTTTTGACCCGGAGGGCCTGTTTGCGTCAACATGCGTCCGTGGGGGCGCAGCCTGCGCGCGCCCTCGAAACCTGTGCGAAGGAGCGGTCGAAGGTGGCGGACAAGGGAACAAGGACGCCGCGCTCCCGCCCGCCGCGGAAGTGGCCCTCGATGGCGGAGGTAGCGGCAAGGGCAGGCGTTTCGTCGCAGACGGTCTCCCGCGTGGCCAACAACCACGACAACGTCGACGAGACGACACGCGCAAGGGTTCTGGCAGCGATGCAGGAGCTCGGCTACCGCCCCAACGCGGCGGCGCGCGCGCTGGTCACCGGCAAGTTCGGAGCGATCGGCGTCGTCAGTTTCGACGTGGGCGCGCACGGTAACGCCCGCACGCTCGGCGCCATCGCGGACGCGGCCCGCGAGGCGGGCTTCTCCGTCAACTTCATGGGCATCCGGGCGCAGACCGAGGCTGCCGTGCGCCAGGCCTTCCGCCACCTCATGCTGCAGTCCGTGGACGGCATCGTGCTGGTGGAGTCACAGATGCTCGACACGCCGTCGCTGCACCTGCCGCCCACCATGCCGGTGGTCGTCGCCGACGGCGACACCGGGCACCAGTACCCGAACGTCGACTTCGACCAGGCCAGTGGCACCCAGAGCGTGGTCAGGCACCTGCTGGAGCTCGGCCATCGGACCGTGCACCACGTCAGCGGTCCACGCGACTCCTTCGCCGCCCGGCGGCGTGCGGAAACGTGGGAGCGGACGCTCGTCGCGGCGGGTGCGCCGGTACGTCCCACCCTGTACGGGGACTGGACCCCCGAATCGGGCTACCTGGCCGGCCGGACACTGGCCCAGATGCCGGAAGCCACCGCCGTCTTCGCGGCGAACGACCAGATGGCGCTGGGGGTCCTTCGGGCGATGCACGAGGCGGGACGGTCCGTGCCGGGCGAGATCAGCGTGGCGGGTTTCGACGACGTGCCCGAGGCGCCGTACTTCGAGCCGCCGCTGACCACGGTCCACCAGGACTTCGACGTGGTGGGCCGGCACTGTGTGACGCTGCTGCTGGAGCAGATCGAACGTCGCGGCAACGGTCCGCGGCGCCTCGCCGTGGAACCCACCCTCGTGGTCCGGGCCAGCACGGCACCGCCGCCCGCCTGACACCTCCCGCTCCCGCCCCGGCGCGCCACCACGGGCGCCGGGATGCGGGGTTCGCCCCGGCGCGCCGCCACGGGCCGGGAGGCCGGTGGCCCCGGCGTGTCTTTGGCCCCCACCTGGGCAGGACAGCCTGCCTGGCGGAACACCCCACGAGGCAGGGCAGCCGGCCTGGCGGGACACCCCTCCACCCCCTCCCACCAGCCATGACACTCGCAGCACCCGCGGGCCGTCGCGTCCGCCGTCCGCCCCGTCACACCTTGCGCCGCCTCACCGGCCGCCCCGCCACGCCCTGCGCCGCCTCGCGGGCCGCCTCACCACGCCCTGCGCCGCCTCGCGGGCTGACGTGACCCGCCTTGCCCCGCCACCCCTCCCGGCGCACAAGCAACGGCGTTTTTACCTCAATCACGTTTGATCGCTGCTTCCTTGTGCTTGACGCCCATCTGACGGTGATGCAACCATCGGGGCACACCGATGATTACGTAAACATGAACCATCGGGGCGACCCTCTTCCGGCCTTCCGTTCAAGGCCCCGACTTCCTCCGACCCGTTCCCGACCAGTCGGTCACCGACGCAAGGAAGCACCATGACGCTCCTGTCGACCTCTGCGCAGGCGGTCCCGCCGCCGCGCCGACGAACCCGTTTCCGTCGCCGGAAGGAGGCCTTGGTCGGCTGGGGTTTCGTCGGTCCCTTCGTCGCGGTCTTCGGGCTCGTGTTCCTTGCCCCCATCGCCTACGCGCTGTACCTCAGCGTCTTCCGGGACCGGCTGATCGGGGGGACCGCGTTCGTCGGCCTCGACAACTACAGCGAGGCGCTCGCCGACCCCCGGTTCTGGGAGGGCTTGGCCCGGGTGGGCCTCTTCCTCCTGGTCCAGGTACCCGTCATGCTCGGCATCGCGCTGCTCATCGCCCTGGCGATCGACAGCGGCCGGCTGTACGGCACGGCCTTCTTCCGCGTCTCGGTCTTCCTTCCGTACGCCGTGCCCGCCGTCGTGGCCAGCCTCATCTGGGGGTTCATCTACGGCACCCGGTTCGGCCTCGTCGGCAACATCAACGACACCCTCGGCGTGACCCTGCCCGACCCGCTCTCCCCCTCCCTGGTCCTGGCAGCGATCGGCAACATCGTGACCTGGGAGTTCGTCGGCTACAACATGCTGATCTTCTACTCCGCGCTCAAGGTCGTGCCGCGCTCGCTCTACGAGGCCGCGGCGATCGACGGTGCGGGCGAGTGGCGCATCGTGGCATCGGTGAAACTGCCGGCGATCCGCAGCGCCCTCGTCATCGCCACGATCTTCTCGATCATCGGCAGCTTCCAGCTGTTCAACGAGCCGAGCATCCTCCAGAAGCTCGCCCCCAACGCCATCACCAGCGACTTCACCCCGAACCTCTACACGTACTCGCTGTCCTTCGCGGGCCAGCAGCACAACTACGCGGCGACCGTGGCCATCGTGATGGGCGTGATCACCGCGATCATCGCCTACGCGGTCCAGCTGCGCGGCATGCGGAAGGGCTGAGCCGATGACCACCTCTCTCACCACGGCGGCGACCGGCGGCGCCCAGCCCACCGGCGCCGCTCCGGCGACCGCGTCCCCGAGCACCGGGTCGAGGCGCGGGAAGCGGCGCCCGCACACCCCGCTCAACCCCCGGCCCAGCCTCCCGCTGACGCTCGTCACCGGCCTGGCCCTGATCTACACCCTGCTCCCGCTCGCCTGGCTCGTCATCAACGCCACCAAGAACCAGAAGGGTCTCCTCGACTCCTTCGGGCTCTGGTTCGCCGACGACGTCAACCTCTGGGACAACATCACCCGCACCCTCACGTACGACGACGGAGTCTTCGTACGCTGGCTGCTCAACACGCTCCTCTACGTCGTCGCGGGCGCGGGCGGAGCCACCGTCCTCGCCGTCCTCGGCGGCTACTCGCTCGCCAAGTTCAACTTCCCCGGCCGCAAGGCGGTCTTCGCCGTCGTGCTCGGCGCCGTGGCGGTCCCGGGCACCGCCCTGGCCGTCCCCACCTTCCTGATGTTCAGCAAGATGGGCCTCACCAACACTCCGTGGGCCGTCATCATCCCGTCCCTGATCTCGCCCTTCGGGCTCTACCTGATGTGGGTGTTCGCCGCCGAGGCCATTCCCACCGAACTCATGGAGGCCGCCCGCATCGACGGCTCGGGCGAGCTGCGCACCTTCTTCACGATCGCCCTGCCGCTGCTCATGCCGGGCACCGTCACCGTCCTGCTGTTCTCCATGGTCGCGACCTGGAACAACTACTTCCTGCCGCTGATCATGATCAAGGATCCCGACTGGTACCCACTGACCCTCGGTCTCAGCGCCTGGAACTCCCAGGCCCAGACCGCCGGCGGCGAGGCCGTCTTCGACCTCATCATCACCGGCTCCCTGCTGACGATCGTGCCGATCGTGGTGGTCTTCCTGCTGCTCCAGCGGTTCTGGCAGTCCGGCCTCGCCGCGGGCAGCGTCAAGGAATAGACGCCACACCCTGCCCCTCCCCCACTCCACCCGCATCACCGACCAGGAGCACAGCCCATGAGAACGCACACCACCCGCAGACTGCTCGGCGCGCTTGCCGTGGCCTCCGCACTCGCGCTGACCGCCACGGCCTGCGGTTCCGACGCCGAGGACGGCGGCGGGGGCAGCGGCCCGAAGGACGTCAAGTCCGCACTGGAGAAGGGCGGGAAGGTCACGGTGTGGGCCTGGGAACCCACGCTCAAGAAGGTGGCGGAGGACTTCGAGAAGAAGTACCCGAACGTCGACGTCGAACTGGTCAACGCCGGCACCGGCGACAAGCAGTACACCGCCTTGCAGAACGCGATAGCGGCCGGCTCCGGCGCACCCGATGTCGCGCAGGTGGAGTACTACGCCCTGGGACAGTTCGCCATCGCCAAGTCCGTCGAGGACCTGTCGCCCTACGGCGCGGGGAAGTTCGGCGAGACGTTCACGCCCGGGCCCTGGAACGCGGTCACCCAGGACAAGGCGGTCTACGCCCTGCCCATGGACTCCGGCCCCATGGCCTTCTTCTACAACAAGAAGGTCTTCGACAAGCACCACATCGAGGTGCCGACGACGTGGGACGGGTACGTGGAGGCGGCCCGCACCCTCCACAAGGCCGATCCCAAGATCTTCATCACCAACGACACGGGTGACGCCGGGGCGACGACGAGCTTCATCTGGCAGGCCGGCGGCCGCCCGTACAAGACCGACGGCACGAACGTCACCGTCGACTTCGGCGACGCGGGCACCAAGAAGTACACCGCCACCTGGCAGAAGCTCCTCGACGAGAAGCTGGTCGCGCCGATCAGCTCCTGGAGCGACGCCTGGTACAAGGGCCTGGCCGACGGGTCCCTGGCCACCCTCTCCATCGGCGCCTGGATGCCGGCCAACCTCACGTCCGGAGTCGCGGCCGCCTCGGGCGACTGGCGCGTCGCCCCGCTGCCGCAGTGGACGAAGGGCGACAAGGCGAGCGCGGAGAACGGCGGCAGCTCGCTGGCCGTGCCCAAGGCAGCCAAGAACAAGGAACTCGCCTACGCCTTCACCGAGTTCGCCACCACCGGCGCCGGTGCCACCACCCGCGTCTCGGAGGGCGCCTTCCCGGCCACCAGGGCCGACCTGGAGTCGAAGACGTTCCTCGACACCCCGTTCCCGTACTTCGGTGGCCAGAAGGCCAACCAGGTCTTCGCCGAGTCGGCCCGCAACGTCAGCACCGACTGGTCCTACCTGCCCTTCCAGGTGTACGCGAACTCGGTCTTCAACGACACGGTGGGCAAGGCGTACGTGTCCTCCACCAAGCTCACCGACGGCCTGAAGGCCTGGCAGGACGCGAGCGTCAAGTACGGCAAGGACCAGGGGTTCACCGTCAACGACTAGCTCACAGCACCCCACATCTGTTTGAAACTGTCGATCCCCCAGTTCGCCTGGCACGCCTTCGAGTTCATTGGCGCGCCAGAGCAACTGGGGGATTTTTGTTGCCCATTCACGGATATGGGCGGCTGGCATAACGGACTCATCTCGCCCCGTCGCACCTCTTGACGTACCAGTCTTCATGTTGTGTTATGTAGTTACATGTTTGAACCTGTTTGATTTCAAGGATCCAGGTTCCTCCGGCGAGGCACTCTTCCAGCCCCGCAGCCCCTTCCTCCTCTCCTCTCGAACCGACCGCCGCGCGCATGCCGGGCGGCAGGTCACTGTCAGCACCTAGGAGCTCCCGATGTTCCGTTCCACCCCCAGCCGCGCGGCCGCAGCCACCGGGCTGCTGCTGACCCTCGGCCTGAGCACCGCGTGTTCCTCGGGCAAGGAGGCCACCACGGACAGCCCTGCCGCCAAGGCCGACGGCGCCCTCTCGATCACATATCTGCAGAAGCAGGGCGACCAGGAGTACTTCATCGGCGAGGCCGCCGGCGCGAAGGAGAAGGCGAAGGAACTGGGCATCGACCTCAAGGTGGTCAACCTGGGCAATGACGCCAACAAGACCGTCAGTGAAGTGCAGTCGGCGATCGCGCAGAAGGCGAGCGGCGTCGTCATCGTCGTTCCCGACCCGGCCGTCGGCCCGCAGGTCGTGCAGACCGCGAAGGACGGCGGGGTTGCGCTCCTGACGTCCGACGACCAGATCTGCGCCACGGGCCCCGACCCTGCCGCCTGCGGAAAGGACGACCTCGTGCCCCGGATCGGGTTCAGCGGCACTCAGATGGGCGAGGAGGTCGGGAAGCGTGCTGCCGCCGAGTACAAGAAGGCCGGCTGGAAGGCCTCCGAGACGCGGGTCATCTCGGCGTGGAAGCAGGACGTCACCGTCTGCGGCGACCGGATCGCCGGCTCCAAGAAGGCGTTCGAGGCAGCGGTTCCCGGTGTGAAGAACATCGACGTCCCCACCGACAACACACCCACCGGCGCCCAGGACAGGATCGCCGCGACGATCACCGCCAACTCCGGAGTCAGGAACTGGGTGGTCTGGGGCTGCAACGACGAGAACGTCATGGGCGGCGTGACCGCGCTGGCCAACGCGGACATCGGCCCCGACCACGTGATCGGTGTCGGGCTCGGCGCCTACCTCGCCTGCAAGGAATGGCAGTCCGACAAGCCGACCGGCATGAAGGCCGCGCTCTTCATCAACGGCAAGGACGTCGGCGCCCTGGCCGTCCAGACCATGTACGACAAGCTCAAGAACGGCAAGGAGTTCCCTGCCGAGGCCTTCGCCCCCACCACCATGGTCGACCACACCTCGTGGAAGGGCGCCGGAGTCACCTGCAGCTGAGCAGTCCCCCGTCGGCGGGCGTCACGCACCTCGCCGGCGAACCGCACCACGCCCCTGCCTGCACCGTGCCTTCGAGGTGAACCGACCCATGAACCCAGCGCAAGAACCGGCCGCCGCGCCGGAGGCCCACGGCAGTCCGCCGTCGGCGGAGCCCCGTCCGATTCCCGTGGCGGTGTCGGGCGTCACCAAGCGTTTCGGCACGGTGCAGGCACTCGGCGGCGTCACGCTTGAGTTCCCCGCCGGACAGATCACCGCGCTCATGGGTGAGAACGGCGCCGGCAAGTCCACGCTCCTGAAGATCCTCACCGGTGACCATCAGCCCACCGAGGGAAGCGTCGTCGTGAACGGGGCGCCCATCGCGCTCGACGCCCCCGCACGCGCACGGGCCGCCGGGATACGGATCATCCCCCAGGAGCCCGAGATCATCCCCCACATCTCCGTGGCGGAGAACGTGTACGCCGGCGCGCTGCCCCGCACCCGCGGACGGCTGCTGGACCGGGCCGAACTGAACCGGCGCATCACGGCCGAGCTGGACCGGCTGGGATTCGCCCATGTCCTGGACCCCTCCCTGCTCGGCTCGCAGCTCACCCCCGCCCAACGACAGTTGGTGGAGATCATGCGCGCGCTGACCGGCGGCACGACCGCGCGGCTGATCGCGTTCGACGAACCGACGTCGTCGCTGTCGGAGCACGAGGTCGACGCGCTGTTCACGCTCATCCGGCGGCTCCGCGACGAAGGCATCGCCATCGTCTACGTCTCCCACCGCATGCAGGAGATCTTCCAGCTGGCCGACCGCATCGCGGTGCTGCGTGACGGCACCCTGGTCGGCGTCCAGGATGCCGGTGCCACCGACGAGAGCGAGCTCGTGCGCCGGATGGTCGGCCGCGATCTGTCCGACGCGTTCGTCCGTCAGCGCGTGGCGGTCGACCGGCTGGTCCTCGACGTCCAGGACCTCACGACCGACGATGTCACGGGCATCTCGCTCCAGGTCCGGGCGGGCGAGGTCGTCGGTCTGGCCGGCCTGATCGGCGCCGGCCGATCGGAACTCGCCCTCGCACTCGCGGGCGACGCCCCCGTCCGCAGCGGCAGCGTCACCCTCGACGGCACGCCGCTGCGCAGCGGCCGGCCCGGCGACGTGATCAGGGCGGGGCTGGGACTCGCGCCCGAGGAGCGCAAGGCCCAGGCGCTGTTCCTGCGGCAGTCCATCAAGGACAACACCTCGCTCGTGGTGCTGGGCCGGCTGCGGCGCTTCCGCTTCGTCCGCCGGGCGGCCGAGCGCCGCCTCGCGCAGGAGTACACCGACCGGCTGCGGGTCCGCGCCCCGTCCATCGACCACGAGGTGGGCAAACTGTCGGGCGGCAACCAGCAGAAGGTGGTCCTGGCCCGCTGGCTCGCCCGCAAGCCGAAGGTCCTGGTCCTCGACGAGCCGACGCGCGGCATCGACGTCGGCGCGAAGGCGGAGATCTACCGGATCATCGCCGATCTCGCCGCCGAGGGAGTCGCCCTGCTGGTCATCTCCTCCGAGCTCCCCGAACTCCTCGGCCTGGCCGACCGCGTCGTCGTCATGCAGGGCGGCCGGATCACGGGCGAACTCGACCGCGGCGAAGCCACCGAAGAATCCATCCTCCAACTCGCCATGGCCGATGACATCGTCGGCCCCGCCCCCGGAGCATCGTCATGACTCTCACCCGTACACCTTCCCCCGCTGTGGAGGGGTCCCCCGGCGACGGCACCGTTGCGCGACGGCCGAAGCCCTTCGCCGGCCTGGGCGGACAGAACATCAGCCTGATCGGCGCGCTCGCCGTCGTCCTGCTCCTCTTCGGTGTCCTCAACGAGAACTATCTGAGCCTGTCGAACATGCAGGTCGTCGCCGAGGCGGCGACCATCACCGGGCTGCTCGCGATCGTCCAGACCGTGGTCATCATCTGCGGCGGACTCGACATCTCCGTCGGATCGCAGGTCGGCGTCGCCTCCGTGGTCAGCGCCATGACCTTCACCGCCACCGGGTCGGGGGCGTTCCTCGGTATGGCCGCCGCCGTCGGCGTCGGGATGCTGATCGGCGCGCTGAACGGCCTCGTCATCGTCTACGGCCGGGTCAACCCGACGATCGCCACGCTCGCCGGCCTCGCCGCGTACAAGGGGCTCGCCCAGCTCCTGTCCGACGGGCGTGCCCAGGGCTATGTCCTCAACAACGATGTCTTCATCTTCCTCGGCCGCGGCAAAATGGCGGGTCTGCCGGTCATGGTCTGGATCCTGATCGTCGTGGCCGTCTCCGTCCACCTGCTGCTCAAGTACACCGACATCGGACGCAATCTGTACGCGATCGGCGGCAACGACACCGCCGCCCGACTCGCCGGCATCAGCATCAACAAGTACCTGATCTGCGTCTACGCGCTCATCGGGGTCGTCGCCGCCGTCGCCGGCATCCTGCTGACCGCCCGTACCGGATCGGGCCAGCCCGTGTCCGGCAGCGAAGGGCTCGAACTCAAGGCGATCACCGCCGCCGCCCTGGGCGGCGCCGCTCTCAAGGGCGGCAAGGGCGGGATCGGCGGCACCCTGCTCGCCGTCGCCCTCCTCGGCTGCCTCGAGAACGGTCTCACCGTCCAGGGCATCAACACCTTCTGGCAGAACGTCGCCCAGGGCGCGCTCCTCGTCATCGCCGTCGTCATCCAGCAGCGACGCAGCGGCGAGAGGGCGGTCGGGCTGCCCCACTGAACGCTCACGCGTTGCAGCCCGTACCGCCTTCCTCTCCCCCTTCCTCCCCTCTGTCAGGACTCCGCGGACCGGACCCCGCTATCGCACGGTCACCGTGACCGGCTGGTGCACGGACCGGGCCGGGAGCGTGACGGTGAGGACTCCGGTGGCGGCGTCCCAGTGGTACGCGTCCTTGGCGAGCCGGACCCCGCGCGCGGTGACCGCCGTGGGGGCGTGGGTGGTGCCCAGGAGGGACAGCGTCCACCGGCGGTTCTTCACCTGGCCGTGGAAGGAACCCTTGGCCGCGCCGATCGACACGGTCCGCAGCGAGCCCTTCTCCTGATACGTCACCGACGTCGTGGCGCTCCGCTGCTTCCGCGTCGTGACGCCGTCGTCCTCGTACAGGCGGTACGAGCCCGAGGCGCCGGTGGCGATGGACAGGCTGACGTCGGTCAGGGGGTTGCGGTCGTTGTCGGTGACGTCGGCGGTGCGGGTGGGCATGATGCCACCTGCCTTGATGAAGACGGGCATCGTGTCGAGGGTGGTGGTGACGGACTGGGTGGTGCCGCCCCGGTAGGTCTTGCCGGTGAAGTAGTCGGTCCACTGCCCCGGCGGGAACCACACCGAGGTGGTGGCGGACTCACCGGGCGTGGTCACCGGAGCGACCAGGACGTCGGAGCCGTAGAAGTACTCGCTGTCGGCCGCCGCGTACGCCTCCGGCTCGTCCGGGTACTCCAGGTAGGCCGGGCGGACGATCGGCACTCCGGTGCGGTTCGCCTCCTCGGCCAGGCCGTAGGTGTACGGAACCAGCTTCTCGCGGAGGTTGAGGAAGGCGTCGGCCGACTTGCGCGCCGCCGGGCCGTACTGCCACGGGAGCCGGTCGCTGTGGTTGCTGTGCAGTCGGTCGATCGGCTGGAAGGTGCCGAACTGGACCCAGCGGGCGTACAGGTCGTCGGGGAGCTTGTGCGTTCCCTCCTCCGAACCGGCAATGCCCGTCGTGTCGTTGTGGCCGCCGATGTCGTGGGTGATGGACGCCATTCCGGTCGCCGCGGACTCGCCCGGGGTGTATCCGACCTCCAGACGGAGGGTGCCCCAGGTGGAGGCGGTGTCGCCGGTGAAGTGCACGGTGCTGCGCTTGTCCGCCCAAGGGCCGGTCGGCAGGGCCTGCTGGCCGCTGTACCCGCCGGCCTGGAGCGAGCCGTAGGCGCGGGAGAGGACGAAGCCCCGGCCGATGGCCTCGGCGGAGGTGTCGGCGTACTGCTGGTTGATCCAGGCGTCGGGGGTCACGCCCTTCAGCGAGGACTGCGAGGAGTCGCAGCACCAGTCCAGCCACCAGAAGTCGTTGCCCTGCCGGTCCATGGTCCGGTGCAGGTCCATGTAGGCCTTGAGCTGGTCCGGGTCACCGAAGTCGAAGACGTAGCAGTCGTCCCCGCAACCGCCCTTGACCAGCTTGCCCTTGGCGGTGGACTGCGCCTGGGCGAACTGGGGGTCCGAGGCCCGGATGCTCGGGTGCACGTTGAGCGTGTTGTGCAGGCCCTGGGCCTTCGACCAGTCGAAGAAGGCCTCGGGGTCGGGGAACTTGGCCGGGTCGATCTCCCAGCCGCGCCAGGTGTCACCGGCCTTGAAGTCGGTGTCGGTCACCAGCACGTCGAGAGGCACACCCTCCGCGCGGAACGCGGGAAGGATCTTGTCCTGGTAGTCGGCGGCCGTCCGGTCGATGTACTCGGAGTACCAGACGCCGTACGCCCAGGTGGGCAGGAGCGCGGGCGGTCCGGTCAGGGTGGCGAGGTCCGTGAGGCCCTGCTTGTAGTCGTGTCCGAAGCCGAAGACGTAGCCGTCCTGGTAAGGAGCGCCGCCGTGGCCGGGGCGGGGGCGCACCTTCTTCGCCCCGGTGTCGTACAGGGCCGACGGGGTGTCGTCGAGCAGGAACCAGCCGTCCCGGTTGAGCAGGCCCGGGGTGGTGACGGGGGCGGCACCCTCACCGGTCACGCCGTCCAGGCCGCGGCGGTATCCGCCGAGCGCGATGTGGGGCTGCGGCTCGGCGGCGCCGGGGGCGGCGAGGGAGAGGGTGTCGGCGTTGATGTGGCAGCTGTCCGACTCGGGGCAGCCCAGGGTGACATCGTTGTCGCCCGCCTTGAGGGTGACGGGGACCGCGGCCGTCCGCCAGTCGTCCCAGTCCTTCGTCGCGGGCAGCTGCAGAGCCGCGGGCGACCCGTCGGCCGCGGTCGTGACGGTGGCGGTGCGCGTCCGGTGCTGGCCGTCGCCGCCCTGCCCGTTGGCGTAGCGCAGCCGGAGTGTGTACGTGCCGTCGGCCGGGACTCCGACCACGTGGGCCGTCAGGCCCGACCCCTTGTTCAGTTCGGCGACGAAGCCGTTGCCCGCGTATCCCGGGTGGTCCAGCGCGCCGGTGGCCGTGCCGCTGATCCGCGCCGCCTCGGCCTCGCAACTCGTCCCGAAGAGGCAGTCCTTGATGGCGGTGTCGGAGACGGCCGGGTACCCCTGGTCGTCGGGCCGGAGCAGGGCGACGCTGTCGACGTTCACCGATCCCGAGTCCGAGGCGGTCCGGGTCAGCGCGAGCGTGTGCGGTCCCTTGCCGAGCCGCACCTCCGCCGTGGCCTTGGCCCAGGTGTCCCAGTCGGCCGTGGCCGGAAGGCTGATCTGCCGCGGCGCGCCGCCGTCCACCGAGAGCGACAGCGTGCGGGTCTGCGACTTGCCGTCCCCGCCGCGCGCGTTGGCGTACTTCAACGCGAACCGGTAGGTCCCTTCGGCACTGACATCGATGTCAGTGGACACCGAACTGCCGGTGGCCTCGAAGCCGGCGGCGAAGGCCGCCCCGGTGTGGCCCCGGTGATCGGCGGCGGTACCCAGCCCGTCGAGCCGGAGGTCCTCCGCCTCGCACAACTCGCCGAGCGCGCAGACGAGCCGCTGCCAGGGGGCGGCGGTCACGGGCGCGTCTCCCGCGGCAAGCCGGACGGAGAGGTTGCGGGCGTCGAAGGGTCCCGAGCCGACGCGGTAGCGCAGGGTCATCGCGCTCGTCGAGACGGTCAGCCAGCCGTCCTTCGTCCGTGCGGTGTAGGCGGTCGGGGTGAACCCTTCGCGGCCGATCGCGTTGAACGTCGGATCGTCGGTGAACGCACCGTCGCCCGCGTACTCGGTACGGATGAGGGTCGGCGAGAGGATCTCGAAGCGGGCGTCCCCGGAGGTGACGGTCGGGATCCGGGCGCCGTGGCCGCCACCGGCGGAGGCGGAACCCGCCCCGGTCAGGGTGGTCGAGGCGGCCACGGCGAGGGCGGCGACCGCACTCGCTCTCCGGCGCACCCCTCGTGGAACCCTGCTTCTGCTCATCGATGCGGGCATGACACGCAACTCCGTTCTCCTGCACGCCGACTGGGGGCGCGGCACTGCCGCACCCCACGGTTCCAACGTTGCAAATCACTGGTTCGGCAGGTAGGACACCACGCCCTCTCGCACGGTGTCCACAACGGTGCGGCAAAATGCGGCCGGTGCTACGGGAGCGGGGCGGGTGCCACGGCCACGCACCGGTGTCCGCACGGGGTCGCGCGCCGGCCCGTGGTCACGAGACCCGCTCGAACTGGAGCAGCAGGAGTACCGAGTCGTCGTCACTGGCGCCGCCCGTGTGATGGTCCACGTCGGCGCGCAACTCACGCAGCGCCCGGTCCGGACCCGAGTGGGAGAGCGGGCCCCCGGCCCGGTCCTGGAGGGGGTAGAACTCGCCCCGGTCGTCGCGGGCTTCGCTGAGGCCGTCGGTGTAGAAGAGAATCCGCTCCTCCGGGGCGAGGAGGACCCGCGTGGCGGCGGGGCCGGGGGCGTGCGGGGTGGCGAGGCCGGAGAGACCGAGAGGCAGCGCGTGCTCGGCGGGCCGGGCAAGTTCCAGGCGCCCGTCCGCGCGCCGTATCAGCGGAGCGGCATGGCCGTAGTTGAGAAGGTCGACCGAGCCGTCGTTGCGGGCCTCCGCGATGATGCCCGTGACGAACCGATCTCCGTCGGTCCGGGTGGCGAGTACTTCCTCGATGCGGGCCGCGATCTCGCACAGCCCCAGGGGGCCGCGTGCCACGTCGCGGAAGGTGTGCAGGACGAGCGCAGCGGTGCGGAGCGCCTCGATGCCCTTGCCCTGGACATCCGCGATCATGACGCGCACCCCGTGCTCGCAGGGCACGGCCTGGGAGAGATCGCCGCCGACCCTCGCGGACTTGGTCGCGGACAGGTACGAGTCGGCCAGCTTGAGCGGACCGACCTGCGCGGGCAGCGGAGGAACCAGGACGTCCTGCACCGCCTCCGCGACCTCGCGTACGTCGACCAGGTCCCGCTCGGCCTGCCGTCGGACCCTGCTCACATAACAGGCGGCTGCCGTGACGAAGATGATCCCGCCCAGGGCCACCAGCGTCCTGGTGTTCCCCAGGTGGTCGTCGGCGACCGAGCTGATCAGGCAGAGCGCGGCAGAGAAGGCTCCCACGCCCAGGACGGTCCGGGAGGTGCCGCGAGCGGCCGCGAGAGCGGGCCCTGCCGTGAAGAAGGGGAGCAGACCGAATCCGGGGCCCGCGAGGAGCGAGGCGGTCGCCACGACCACCATCGCGGCCACGGGGATCGCCCAGGGCCGACCGGTCGTGTTCGCCTGGGTGCGCATCTGATCATCCTTCCCTGAGCCCGGACTTCACCGAGACCTCACCGAGAGGCCGGACTGCGTCAGGGGGCTGGACTTCACCCGGGTCCGGTTCTCCGCGCGGCTGCCGAGGCGGCGGTACGCGGCCCTGCCGGTACTGCCGAGGCAGCGGTACGCGGCTTCGCCGGCGCCTTCCGCCGTCGGCGTGCAACGGCGCCGCAGTCCGGAGCGGAGCGGCTTGCCGTTTGACCTACCAGCCTAGGACGCCCACCCTCCGGCCTCATGAGGCGCCCGGCCTCGCCGGGCGGGGCCTTCGTCCCGGCCCGCCGGGACCACCGGCCCGGCCGGAAGTCCTCGGCACGGCGGGCGGCCCTCACGGGCCCTCCCCCACGACAGCCCGGCGTTGGCCACCCGGCCCTCGACAGAACCACTGGTCAGACGTTTCCCCAGGTCGCAAGGGGTGGCGTAACACCGGCGAAACATGGGGGCGAGTACGGTCTGCAGCTCCGATCAGGCGAGTACGGCCTGCAGCTCCGATCAGCTGAGGAAGGCGGGACATGGGCACGGTCACGGGCCGGGCGGCACAGGCGCGGCGGGCCGCGGACGCGCTGCGGCAGCGCATCGTCGCCGGTGAGTTCGAGAACGGCAGGCTCCCCGACGAACACACGCTGAGCCGGTCGCTCGGCGCCTCGCGCAATGTCACCCGGGAGGCGCTGAACCTGCTGAGGGACGAGAACCTCGTCGTCCGGCGGCGCGGCATCGGCACCCTCGTCACCGCGCACACGTACCGGCACGGCCTCGACCGCCTGGCGGGGCTCGCGGAGGAGCTCACCCCGTATGGCACGGTCTCCAACGACGTACGGGAGGCACATGCCGTCCCGCATCCGCCCCCGGCGATCGCCGCGCGTCTCGCCCTGCCCCCTGGTTCGGAGGCCGTGTACATCGAGCGGCTGCGCCGGCTCGACGGCAGCCCGCTGTCCCTGGACTCCACGTGGCTGGCCCCCGACATCGGACGCCCCCTCCTCGAACGCGACCTGGCGGGACGGGATTTGTTCGCGCTGATCGAGGAGGCGACCGGGGCCGCCCTGGGCAGCGCCGAGGTCACCGTGCACGCGGTCACCGCCGAGCCGGACATCGCGCGGGTACTCGACGTCACGGACGGTGCCGCGCTGTTCGCCATCGACCGGCTCACCCGCCTGCCGGACGGGCGGCCGGTCGACGTGGAGTCGCTGCGGGTACGGGCCGACCGGTTCGCGCTGCGCGCCGATCTGCCCAGGAATTGAACCGATGACGGCTCATCCGGACGCCATCCGTCTCGTCCTCCTGGCTGTCGTCGGGCTGGTCGGCGGTATCGGGATCACGGCCATCGGGCCGGGCGGCGTGCTGCCGACGATCGGCCTGTTCCTCCTCACCGGCCTGTCACCGTCCGGTGTCGCCGGGACCGCCATCGTCACGCATGTCGCCACCGGCGCCCTGGGCACGGCCGCCTACACGCACTCGGGCCAGTTGAAGGAGGCGGACACCCGCCGTTGCGCCGCCGTACTCGCCCTCGCGGCGCTGGTCGGCACTCCGCTGGGCGTGCTGTGCAACACCCTGGTCGAGGGACGCGGTTTCGGACTGCTGCTCGCCTTCGCGGTCACCGTCACCGGAGTGCTGGTGTGGGTACGCGACCGGCATGCCCCGCACGTGTCCGGCGCTCTCTCGGGCCCCGGCATTCCGCCCGTGCGCGCGGCGTTGACCGGCTTCGTCGTGTCGCTGGCGGCGGGCCTGTTCGGGCTCGGCGGCCCGATGCTCGGCGTGCCGCTCCTCGTCGTCTGCGGGCTGCCCGTGCTCGCCGCGCTGGCCGCGGCACAGGCCCAGTCGATCGTGATCGCGAGCGTGGGCACGGTGGCGTATGTGGTGCACGGCGATGTGGACTGGCCGCTTGCCGCTCTGGTGGGGGTGCCGGAGCTGGCCGGGGTGCTGATCGGCTGGCGCATCGCGCACCGGATTCCGGCCCGGCGTCTCAAGTACGCCTTGGTGGTCGGCCTGTTGGCGATGGCGCCGTATCTGGCGCTGCGCGGCTGAGCGTCGGCGCGCCGCTGTCCGGGCCCTGGCGCCGCGCGCTTGAGTCCTGGCGCGCCGCCGTCCGAGCCTGGGCAGGGCGTACCCGAGCGCGACGCGGGCCCGCGTCCGGGGTTGCCGGTCGCGTGCCCGCCCCGGCGGCGGCGTTGCTCGCGCCGACGGCCGGAGCGGGACGGGCGGACCCGGTGTCCGGCGTCCGCCCGTCCCGCTCACGCGTCAGCCGGGGAGCTTGGCGGTGACGACCTTCGTCGAGCCTCCGTCCGTCTTGTCCGTGGCGTAGAAGGCGACCTCACCGCGGTTGTTCACCCCGATGCCCTCGGTCGGCGCCCAGTGCTGGGTGTCCACCATGGCCGAGAGGTCGTACATCCGGCCCTGCGGGTCCCACACCACCGCGGTGGGGACGTCGGGCTGCAGCTCGGCGGTGCCGACGATCCAGCCCGCCTCGTTGACCGCGATGGCGTCCGCGTTGAAGCCGAAGTCGGGCAGCCGGGTCATCGTGCCGCCCTTCTTCAGGACGAACGCGTCGTGGCCGCTGGTGCCGACCACGGTTCCGGCCTCGCTGATGTCCCGCGCGAAGCTGTCGGCCATGCCGGGAAGCGTCCCGAGGTCCGTGATCGTGCCGTCCGGGGCCCACTCGACCGCCCGGCGCTGGCCGTCCTTGCGGGAGTGGCCGACGACCACGCCCGCGTTGTTCACGGCCAGCGGCTCGGTGAGGTCCCGCTGGGAGGTCAGGTGCGGCAGCTCGGTGAATCCGCCGTCCTTCGTCCAGAGGAAGCCCTCGTTGACCGTGGTCTTGCGGCCGGTGGCCGGGTCGGTGATCACACCGGATGCGTTGCCGACGACGGTGCCGGAGTCGTTGACCGCGTAGGCCCGGTCGTAGCTGTACGCCTCCCAACTGGGCAGCGGCAGTGTGGTGAGCGTGCCGTCCGGGGTCCACACACCGGCTCGGGTGCCACCCTCGGTGAGCGTCAGCTGTCCTGCGGCATAACCGGCTTCGGGGCTCGCGTTGAGCGCGTGGCCCTCGCGGGCGCCGGCGTTGTCGAGTGCGGTGACGCCGGTCGCCGCGTCCCAGCGGATCGGCTGGGAGTGACCGGCGGTCTGCTTGGATCCGACGACTCGGCCCAGGTCGTCGAGGTCGAAGGCGATGGCGGGGCCGAAGGACCCGGTGACCTCCACCTTCGGCTGGGTGACCGCACCGATCAGGACGTCGGAGCTGCCGATGACGGTGTCGTCATCGGTGACCAGGGAGAAGCGGCCCACCAGGTGACGGCCGGCCAGCGGCCGTGCGTCGGCGACGACGCGGCCCCGGATGCCCAGCGATGCACCGGCCTTGAGGTCGACGGGAGTGTCGTCCTCCACCGTCGTGGAGCCGAGCGAATCGGCGAACAGCGTGTCCTGGATGTCGAAGTCCGTGCTCCCGGAGGGCACGCTCACGCCGGCGATGTAGAGCAGGTAGTAGCCGGGGGCCGGCTTGTCGACCGCGATCGTCTCCTCGGAGCCGCCGTTGGTGGAGGAGCCGACCACCACACCGCCCTGGGAGACCAGGAACAGGTCGAGGTCCGCCTTCGGGTCGGAGGCGTTGCCCATGGACACCTCGATGCGTGAGGCGTCGCGCGGCACGGCGATCTGCTTGCCGGTCATCTGCTGGTCGGCGAGCGTGGGGCGCTCCTGCGCCAGGGCGCCCAGGGCGCCGCCGGCCGCGTGTGCGCGGACGGGTGCGAAGGTGTTGACGGCGGTGACGTCGCGCTCCAGCGGCGCGTGCAGCGCCGCCTCGGCGACCACGGCGGACGGCGGGTCGACGGTCGCGCCCTGGACGGTCGCGGTCAGCCGGTAGGGGTTCTCCAGGAGCGGCGACGTGCGCCGGCTCTCCACCTCGAACTCCCAGACACCGGGCATCGGGTGCTCGTACACCCGGGTCGTGAGGTCGCACTCCTTCTCGTCGGAGTAGTTGGTGTAGCAGCGTCCGGCCGCCGTGTCGTCGGCCGGCATGCCCTGCGGGTCGACGGCCAGGAAGCGGGTCTGGGACCCCTTGGCGATACGGGACAGGTCGACGCGCACGGCAGCGGCACCCTTCGGCACGCTGACGAACACCGACCGGGTGCGGTTGCGCACGGCGTCGCCCGACTCCGTGACACGGTACGCGGGGCTCGCCGGGCGGTCCGCGACGACCACGGTGACCAGGATCATCCGGTCGATGCCGGGGGTGGCCGGGTCGTCGACGCGCAGCACGGCGGAGTGGGCGCCCGTGGTCCTGGCCCGTGCGCGGACCGGCACGGTCGTGGTGTCGCCCTGCCCCAGACGGACGCGCTTCGGTGCGTCGAACGTGCCGTCGTTGCCGAGCCAGGACAGTTCGGTGAGGGAGCTGCCCTCACCGGTCCGGGTGAGCCGGACGTCGTAGGTGCGGGACTTGCCCGTGACCTGACCGCCGTCCTCGGGCGCACAGCGGTTGTAGACGCCCTCGCCGCTGTCCGGGGTGGCGAGCATCCCGGCGAGAGCGCCACAGACCGGCGCCTTGACGTCATAGGCGGTGGGCTCGGTCCGCTTGCCGTGGCCCCGCCCCGTGGCAAGGGTCTTCCAGGCGGCGGGCACGGAGAGGAGGCCGGCTCCCTGGGCGTAGGCGGGTTCGTCGTCGAGGAAGCGCGCGGAACCCGTCAGCGCGGCGCGCAGGGCGGCCGGGGTGACGTCCTTGCGTCCGGTCGCGGCGGCCGCGGAGAGCAGCAGGGCGGCGTCACCGGTGGCCATCGGGGAGGCCATCGAGGTGCCGTTGAACATGGCGTAGCCGGGCGGCAGTTCATAGCCGGCCTGCGGAACGGGCGAGCCGGGCAGCCAGGTCGGTATGGAGGAGACGGCGGCACCGGGCGCGAGGAGGGTCGGCTTCATACCGCCGTCCTCACGGGGTCCACGGGCCGAGAACGGGAAGAGCGCCTGGCGTGCCGTGACCTGGGAGCCGTAGTCGGCCCACCAGGTCTCCCGGCTGACGGAGGCGCCCACGCTGACGACCTGGCCGGCCACGGACGGGTCGCCGACGGTGTTCATGCCGGGGCCGTCGTTGCCGGCGGAGACGAAGATCTGCACGCCGTACTCGTCGATGAGGCGGTTGTACAGGACCGCGCGCACGTTCTGGCCGTCGTTGAGGGCGGGCAGGCCGCCGACGGAGAGGTTGACGACGTCGACGTGCTTGTCCACGACGGCGTCGATCATGCCCTCGACCAGGGCGTAGGAGGTGCAGCCCGAGGCGAACAGGCAGACGCGTTCGGACACGATGCGCGCGCCGGGAGCGGCGCCGTTCATCTTTCCGCCGAACAGCCCGTGGCCGGCGGTGATGCCGGCGACGTGCGTCCCGTGGGCGCCGGAGACGATGCCGATGTTGACGAAGTCGGCGGTCTTGCCCGCGCCGGTGGCGCCGCGCGGGGAGAGGTCGACGTCGTCGCGGTACTCGACGGTGAAGGGCATCGACTCGGCGACGGGGGTGGCGGGGTCGTCGGTGCCGAAGTGGGCCATGGTGCCGCTGTCGGCGTACGGCCGCACGATCTCGTCGGACTCGAAGGAGTGGTCGAGGTCGGTGTCGACCCAGATGGTGTGGTCGGCCTTGCGGTAGAGGACGCCGAAGCTGTCGTTGTAGTCCCCGTCGCGGTTGACGTCGCCGCCGAGTTCACCGCCCCAGGTGTTCTTCTCCTGGAACACCTGGAACTGGAAGTCCCCGGCGGGCGCGGTCCAGCTGACGCCGCCGTTGGTGAAGGACGGGCCGGTGACCTTGGTCCGCATCTCCAGCCACGTCGGGTCGGCGTCCGTCACGGGGTCCGTGGCGGTGACCCAGTCGGCGATCTTGGGCGCGCCGGTCGTGGTGGTCCGCAGCGCCGGGTGGCTCGCGTCCACGCCGGTGTCGAGGATTCCGACGGTGACGCCGCGGCCGTCCCAGCTGGGGTGGTCCTTGACGAAGTCGACGGCCCCGGTGTCCGCGGTCGGCAGGTAGGGGTTCGCAGCCGGAGTGCTCTTGCCGGGCGCGGGCGCCGTCTTCGCCGGCGCGGGGTCCTTGCGGTCGGCCGCCGTGACGGGGGACGGATCCGGCAGCTTGAACGTCTCGCTGAGGTCCATCGCGGTGACGCTGCCGAGCGCGGCAAGCTTCTCGGCCTTCTCCGTCGGCACGGTCGCGCGTACGTAGCCGAGCCGGTCGTCCGCGGTGGCCACGTGCCCGCCGAGCGCGGCAATGTCGGCACGGAGCTGCTCGGTGCGGCCCTTCGGCGCGGCCAGCAGGACGGTGACCGTCTTCTTCTTGCCCGACTGCGCCTTCTCCAGCAGGGTGCGGTCGTGGGAGCCCAGCTTGTCGTGCCGGACGTCCTTGGGTACGTCGGCCTTCCGGGCCCCGAGCGGGTGCGGGATCTTCGCGGTCGGCGCGGGCTGCGCGGCCTGGGCGAGCGGGCCGGACAGGCTCAGCAGGGAGCCGGCCAGGGTGGCGGTGAGGGCGACGGCGGTGAGCCTTCGCCTTCGGGAGGTGGTGGGTGGTCGCACGGTCCCTCTTTCGATCGGTTGCGTCCCGAAAGATCTATGGGACGGAGCCGGGCCGAGGGCAGGGGCCAGCGGTGGCGGGTTGTCGACATGTCGTAAGGACGCCAGCGGCAAGGGCCGTTGACGGCTCCGCCCCGTCCACCGTTTCGCGGCGGACGGGGGCGGCGGTGCACAACTGCGGGCGGGCCCGCGGTCCTCAGGACTCCGGAGCCCCCGCGTCAGCTGTCGGGGCACCCGTACCGCAGTACCGGTTCAGCGGCGGTTCCTGCGCGAGTACGGCACCGATGGTGAACGCGAAGGTGAGCGCACCGCACACCACGATCAGCCAGGACAGCATGGTGAGGACGAGCCCCAGCGAGCCGTACTCGCCCAGGGCCCTGTTGAGTGCGCCCGGCATGTAGAGCCGGGCCGTGAGCCCGAGCGCGGTGGTGGCCGCGGCGCCCAGGAGCGAGCCGGGGAGCAGCGGCAGCCACCGCACCCGGTTGGCCAGCAGAAGGTGCTGGGTCCAGAGCCATACCCCCGTGCTCACGAGGAACAGGGCGGGGACGCCCAGCCACAGTCCGGCTCCGAAGCCGCCCCGCAGCGGTGCCTGGAGCAGCACGACGACCACGAGTGCGAGCAGCCACACCGCCCAGCGCCACGCCGCGATCCGGGTCCCTGCCTTGGGCAGCCCCCAGGCCCGTTCGCACACCCGGGCCATGGCGCGGCTGAAGCTCGTGGCCGACACCAGCGCGACGAGCACGCCGACGACCCCGGTGGTCTCCCGCAGCCCGTCGGAGCCGGAACCGCCCAGGACCTGCTGGAGCTCGTGGTCGGAGGGTCCGGTCAGCCCGAACATGGCCCGCAGCGACTCGCGCAACTGGTCACGGACACCGGTCGGCGCGAAGGCGGCAAGGGCGAACAGCAGGGGCACGGAGGCCAGGAACGCCTGGGCGGCGAGCCGGGTGCCGGCGTCCAGCAGGTTGCCGCTCACCAGGCGGTTCGTCAGTTCCGTGAGCACGGGGAACCGGGTCTCCGCCCCGGCACGGAACCCCTGCATCCGACTTGCCCATGACATTCCGCCTCCCGACCCGCCCCGATGGCCCATCCCCATTGGACGCAACGCAGGGCCCCCGGGCCACTCCGCCGTGTCGTACGGGGGAGCGGCCCGGGGGCCCGGAGTGCTCTGCGGCTCAGCTCCGCAGCGCGAACGCCCGGACGATGGTCTGCTGCGTCCGGTTGCCCGCCCGGTCCCAGGCCGTGACCCGCAGGGTGACGGTCTCGGCGCCCTTCGGCGCACGGTGCAGGACGGTGGTCGCCGATCCGTCACGGCTCACGTGCGGCTGGGTGGCGGCGCTCCAGGTCGCCCCGTCGTCGTACGAGGCCTCGACACGGATCCCCGTCACGGCGGCACCCCTGTAGCCGTCGGTCCGGTGCGTGGCGATGCGGATGGGCAGGGCGCGCCCGGCCGGTGCGCTGTTCGCGCCGTCGAGCGCGAGGCCGTAGTCGATGAAGATCACCGGAAGCACCGCGCAGGGGTGGCCCGCGCCGAACACCTCGGTGCAGCCGGTGGCGGTGTCACCCGCTCCGGGTGCCTTCGAGCGGAAGGTGTAGGAGCTGTCCGTGCGGGTGCCGAGGGTCTCCAGTGCGGTGGTCTTGCGGCGCACGGTCTGGTCGATGCGGTATTCGGCCTCCTGGGGGACGAAGAGCTGGGCGGCGGGGACCGCCTCGCCGTCGCGCTGGTAGGTGAACGTGGTGCTGGAGACGCCGGTGGCGTAGTGGGCGGGGTCGGAGTCCCCGTACGGAGCGAGCAGGAAGCTCGCGCCGGTGTCGGCGCGGCACAGCGGGCAGCTGATGCGGCGCGGCAGGGTGGGGTGCTGCGGTGCGCGGCCCCAGTCCTGGTCGAGGGTGCGGCCCGCCCGGTACGTCTTCGGGTACTCGTCCAGCGCGGCGTCGGACAGGTCGGAGGTGCGGACCGTCTGCGCGTACGTGCTGTCGGCGGCGTACACGTAGTCGGTGCGGGACCCGGGGGCCAGATGCCTGGCGCCGATGCGGAAAGCCGACCGCTCCCAGGCGTGCCAGACGGTGAGCACGTCGTCCGCGATGCGGGAGTCGCCGTCGGCGTGGAAGGTGTTGTCGATCCGGGCGAACTGGCCGGGGCGCGCGGTCGCGGTGGTGTGTGCGGGGATGGCGCCGGTGGCGTGGAACGGCAGGCTGTACGTGAACCGGCTGTCGGGGCGGGCGGCGAAGGTGACCGTCACCGGGCCCTTCGCCAGGGCCTTCAGGAGCGGGGCGCCCTGTGCGGAGGTGACAGCGGCTGCCGGGAGGACGCTGCTGCCGTTGTCCTGGATGAGGCCCGCTTGCCCGTCGGGCAGGACGAGGAGGACGGCCGCGGCGCCGTGCTTGACGGCCGTGGCGATGATGGGGACGAGCCAGCCGTTGGCATGGACGACGGCGAGCTTGCCGGTGACGTTCAGGCCTTCGTAGCCGGCCTCGGCTCCGGTGCCGGCGTCGACCGCCGTGAGCTTCTGCGTACCGGCGAACCGTCGGCCCAGCTCCGGGGTGAGCAGGTCGATCCGGGTGGTCCGGCCCGCGCCGGTCCAGGTGGCGCGGACGAGCGGGTCGCGCAGCCGGTGCTCCGCGGTGAACTCGAAGGTTCCCTTCTCGGCCTTGGTGTGCGACGGGATGGCGCCGTACACGGTGGTGCTGTCGGCCAGTCCCTTCGCCACGCCGATCGCCGCACTGGCCCCGTCGTCGAGGGTACGGCGGGCGGCGGTGCTGATGGCGGCGCGCTCCAGGGGGCGGTCCTCGCCATCGATGCGCGCGGTCAGCGGCTGGGCGCGGCGGGCGTCGATCGCCACGCTGCTGTCACCGTCGACGACGAACTCCGGCTCCGCGAAGTGGTCGACGGAGATGAGACGGCGGTTGCCGTCGTAGGTGGAGATGAGCGACTGGAGGGCGTAGTGGCCTTCCGGCAGTACGGTCTCCCAGGTGTTCTCGCCCATCAGTGTCACGGACTTCAGTTCGGCGTCACCGGTGGTCAGGTTGAGGATCTGGAGGTTGGTCTGACCTGCGGCCTTTCCGTCGCGGCCCGTGAGCGTGAACTTCACCGTGCGGCGCTCGGGCTGTTCGGTCCAGGCGACGGCGGTGGTGCGGGTGACTCCGTCGCCGGTGGCGGTCAGGTAGCCGTCGTAGCGGCCGGTGCCGGTGCGGGAGGGGTCGACGGTGAGCGTGACGGAGCGGCTGCCGTGGGCGGGGACGGTGACGGACGACGCGGACAGGGCGGCGGCACCGTCGGGCACGTCGGCGCCCCGGTCCAGCTTCAGGTCGAGTGCGAGGGTGACGTCGTGGTCCGCGTCGTTGGTGTAGACGACGTCCTTGCTGCGCGGCTCCTGTACCTCGCGCAGGTCGCCGAAGTCTGCGGTCCCGGTCGCGGTGAGGGCGGCTGCGGAGGCGCGGTCGACGGCGAGACGGCCGGCGCCCTGCTCGTATACGTCGTTGTCCGGGCCGGTCTTCGCCGAGGAGACGAGGGCGTCCTTCAGGCGCTGCGGCCCCCAGCCGGGGTGCTGCTGCACGAGGAGCGCGGCGGCGCCGGAGACGTGCGGCGCGGCCATGGAGGTGCCGCTGATGGCGGTGTAGTCCGTGTCGACCACCGGGCCCAGCTGGGTGCCGGCGGCCCGGGCGGAGACGATGTTGACGCCCGGAGCGGTGATCTCCGGCTTGAGTGCGCCGCCGGCCGTGGGCCCACGGCTGGAGAACTCGGCGAGCCGGTCCTGGTCGTCGGTCGCACCGACGGTCAGGGCCTTGCCGGCGATGCCGGGCGAGGAGACGGTGGTGCGGCCCGGGCCGCTGTTCCCCGCGGAGATGACGAACAGGGCGCCGGAGGAGTCGGTGAGCGCGTCGACGGCCTCGCTGATCGGGTCGCTGCTCTCCTCCGTGTCGGCGCCCAGGCTCATGGAGATGACGTCCGCGCCCTGCGCCGCGGCCCATTCCATGCCGGCGATCACGGACGACTCGTCACCGTTGCCCGTGTTGTCGAGGACCTTCCCGACGAGGAGTTTCGCCCCCGGCGCGACTCCCTTGTACCGCCCGTCGGACGCGGCGCCGCTGCCGGCGACGATGCCGGCGACGTGCGTGCCGTGGCCGCGCCCGTCCTGCACGGTCTGTCCGGGCACGAAGCTCTTGGAGTCGGCGACGCGGTCGGCCAGGTCGGGGTGGTTCAGGTCGATCCCGGTGTCCAGGACGGCGACCTTGACCCCGTCGCCCTCGTACCCGCTCTTCCACACCTCGGGCGCGCCGATCAGCGGGACGCTGACGTCGAGGGTCGCGTGCACCTTGCGGTCGGGGTGGATCACGGCCTGGGGGCCGTCGAGGACGTCGCGGTAGAAGTCGCGCAGTTCGCCCTTGTCCACGGTGACGGCCGTGGCACCGAGCGAGGGCAGTGCGGTGTGGCGCTCGACGCCGGGGGCTGCGGCGGCGCGGGCGGTCAGCGTGGAGCGGGCGGCGGCGCCGCCGGCGTAGTCGACGATCAGCGGAAGGGTGTCGCTGTCGGCGTCGTCCCGTCCGTCGGCGACCAGCCGGGTGACGTTGAACAGCTCGCGGTCCAGGCGTCCTTCGGCAAGCCCCTGTCCCGCACTGTCCGGTATGACGTAGGTGTCGCCGGAGGGCGTGGACTCGGTGTGGAAGCTCGCCTCGGTGCCGGGGGCGGGCTCGGCGGCGAAGGAGGTTCTGCCGTCGGATGCGGTGGTGACGGTGACCGTGTCACCGGTGACGAGGGTGACGGTGGCGGAGGCCGCTGTCTGGTCTCCCGTCGGTGTGGTGAGGGCGACCGGCGGCACGGTTCCGGCTGTGGCGGACGGCACGGGGCCGGTCAGGGAGAACGCGAGGGCGGCGGCGAGCACGATGGCTCTGCCGCCGGGCGGGACGGAACGGACCGGCATGGAGGCTCCTGGCTGGTGCGCGACAGTGCGCCTGCTCCCGGACGGCAGCAGGAGGTGGTCCCGGTGGCCGCGCCTCGTACGCCACGGCCACCGGTCCTGACCGCTCGTCATCGTCCGGTCCGCCCGGGCGCCGGCGGAAGAAGCCCCGGCTGGCGAGATCACGGCATGACGTGATCTCGCCAACGGTCCCGTCCCTCACCGGCAGCGACAGATCTGACGACCGGGCAGGCGTCGGCCGCTCTCGGGGCGGCCCGGACCGGGAACTCCCACGGCTCCGCAGGCCGGCCACGGTCAGACGGAGCAGTTGGCCGGTCCGATGACACCGTCGGTACCGGTCACCGTCACCGTCGCACCGCGGTCCGCCGTGCGGGCCTGGGCCGCCGTGCAGAAGAGCTGCTGGCGTGCGGGTTCGGACAGCCTGGTGACCGGGGTGTTCAGCGTGACCCGCACGCCCTGCTCACTCAGCTCGACGCTCATCTTCACCCGGTTGCTGGGCAGTTCGGAGCGGAGGCCCGCGTCGCGCTCCGCGCGGCTGGGACCTGCGAAGAGCAGGGCGAGTGCCTTGCTCGCGCCGACGGGCGGCATGTCACCGTACGAGCCGGTGCCGCTCCCCCGGCCCGACGGCTCGGCGTACCGTACGACGGGCATCAGCCGGGCCGCCGACGACGAGGAGACGAAGTACAGGACCATGCCCAGCTCTCCGGCCGGCGCGACCTGCACGATCGCCGGTTCACCGGCCTCGACCACCTCCGTCGCCCGGATGCCGCAGCCCGCGGCCAGCAGCACCAGGGGCAGCACCGCACCGAGCGCGCGCCCGCTCCTCATCGCCCCTCCAGGGGCAGTTCGACGGTGAACACCGCGCCTCCGGACGGCCCGTTCGCGGCATGGACCGTGCCACCGTGCAGCCGGACGTTCTCCCGGGTGATCGCCAGGCCCAGTCCGCTTCCCGTCGACCGGGTGCGGGCCGCGTCGGCCTTGTAGAAGCGGTCGAAGATGTGCGGGAGGACGGCGGCGTCGATGCCCGCGCCGCTGTCCTCGACCTCGGTCACCAGCCGGGCCGTCCCGTCCCGCCGTCCGGTCCGCAGCCGTACGGTGACGGGCTCGGACCCGTGCCGCAGAGCGTTGCCGACCAGGTTCGCGACGATCACGTCGAAGCGGCGCGGGTCGAGCACCGCCCGTACACCGTCCGGGAGTTGGGTGCGGACCCGGTGCTCCCAGTGACGGGCCTGGAGCGTCTTGCGGATGGTCTCGGCCACGTCGACCTCGTCGCTGTGGAGGTCGACGGCACCGGCGTCGAACCGGGAGATCTCCATCAGGTCCTCGACCAGCGTGGCGAGCTTCCCGGTCTCCGTACTGATCAGCCGGACGGCCGCCGCCGTGTCGGGACGCAGCCCGGCGGCGTCCTCGTCGAGGACCTCGGTGACGGCGAGCATGCCGGCGAGCGGGGTACGCAGCTCGTGCGAGACGTCCGAGGCGAAGCGCCGGGCCCGTTCCTCCGCCTGGCGGAGCTCCTCGACGGATTCCTGGAGTTTGGTCGAGGACTCGTTGAACGTCCAGGCGAGTTCGGCGAGTTCGTCGGAGCCCCGGACCGCGATCCGGGTGTGGAGCTCGCCCCTGCCGATGCCCGCGGCGGCGCGGCGCAGATCGCGTACCGGACGCAGGACGCTGCGCGCGGCCAGCAGGGCGGGGACCAGGGCGATGAGCAGGGCGGGCAGGGCACCGTCGCGGGCCGCGGTGACCATGGCGGCGACGTTGGCCTCCTCGGTGGCGAGCGGCATCACGGCGTAGAGGACCAGTCCGGTGGGCTGGCGGCCGTCGCCGCGGTTGAAGAGCGTCGGCATGCCGACGGTCAGCCAGGGCTTGCCGTCCTTCACCACGCGCTGGAACGAGCCGTGGCTGTTCTCCTTCGTGGCCGCTCGCAGGGCGGCCGTGATCACGGTGGAGGTCGGCCGGTCCGAGGAGGAGGCCCGCAGGCTCCCGTACTCGGCGAAGACGGTCCAGGTGTGCGACTTGCCGTCGCGGGCCAGGGCGAGGCACATGTCCCTCAGCCCGAGCCGGTCCGGTGGAAGGTCCACGCCCCGTGCGCTGACCCGGTCCCGGAACTGGGCGACGGCGGTGTCCTGCGCCTGTTGCAGGATCGCCGAGCGTGCCTCGCGGTAGGTCAGGGTCGCGGTGGTGGCGGCGCTGACCGCTGCGACGAAGAGGAACGCGGCTATGAGCCGGGTACGCAGGCCGAACCGGGCGGCGAACAGCTTCATCCGAGTGGCCCGAAGCGGTAGCCGAAGCCGCGGACGGTCTGGATGTAGCGCGGGTTTCCGGCCACGTCCTCGATCTTCTGCCGCAGCCTGCGCACACAGGCGTCGACCAGCCGGGCATCGCCGTGGTAGCTGTGCTCCCACACGTACTCGAGGAGCTGCTGGCGGCTGAAGACCTGTTCCGGCGCGCCCGACAGATGCAGCAGCAGCTTCAGTTCGGAGGGCGCGAGGAGCAGCCGCTCCCCCGCCTTGGCGACGGTGAGGCCGACCCGGTCGACCGTCAGCGCGCCGTGGGTCTCGACACCGCCGCGCCCTGCGGGTTCGGCGAGCCGCCGCAGCACCGCGCGGATCCTGGCCTCTATGACCTCGGTCCGGGCCGGCTTGACGATGTAGTCGTCGGCACCGGCCTCCAGTCCCACGACGACGTCGAAGTCGTCGCCGCGTGCGGTGAGCATGATGATCGGCAGCTGGCTGGTCTCCCGGATGCGGCGGCACACCTGGACGCCGTTCATTCCGGGCAGCATGAGGTCGAGCAGGACGAGTTCGGGCCGGAACTCGTCCAGCGCGGCCAGCCCGGCCTCGCCCGTGCCGACGGTCCGCATGTCGTGCCCGCGCCTGCGCAGCCCCAGTTCGACCCCTTCCCGTACGGAGGGGTCGTCTTCGATCAGCAGCACGCGTGGCATGGCGTCAGTATCCCAGTGATCAAGGAGTGGATTCGGAAGTGTGAGCGGACCCGTGACATCTCAGGCGCGCCGCAGCCGGTTCCGTACGGCGCTCAGCGCGGCGTCGACCTCGGTCAGCCGCAACGGGCGGGCCAGCAGGGCCACGACCAGGAAGAGGACGAGCACACCGGCCCCCGCGGGGGCGAAGTCCCGCAGCCCCGCGCCGTCCGTGTCGACGAGGCGGGCCGCCCCGTACGCCAGCAGCCCCGCGGGCACGCACGCGGCCACCAGACGGGCGTGCGCCCCCACCCCCGGCGAGCGCAGCAGCGCGGGCGTCGGCGCACCGGCCGCGGCGACCCTGCGGTGCAGTACGTACGCGGTGACGGTGAACCCGGCGAACAGGGCCACGGAATAGGCACCCGCCATTCCCGTCACCGCCCAGCGTGCGGGCAGCAGCAGATAGGCGGCGACCGAGAGGCCGGCGTTGAGCGCGGCGATGACCAGGTTGAGGAGGAAGGGGGTGCGGGTGTCGCTCATCGCGTAGAAGCCGCGGGAGAGCACGTACTGACCGGAGTAGGCGACGAGTCCCGGAGCGAAGGCGGCCATCATGCCCGCCATCACCGTGATGTCGGCCGGTCCGGTCTGTCCGTACCCGAAGACGGACCCCATCACCCACGGGGCGAGCGCGAGCAGCGCGGCGGCGGCCGGGACCACGACGGCGGCGGAGGTCCGCAGCGCGTACGAGACGTCGCGCCGCACCCCGGCCAGGTCGCCCTCGGCGGCGGACCGGCTCATCCGCGGCATCAGCGCGGTGACGAGGCTGACGGTCACGATGCCCTGCGGCACGACCCACAGCTGGAAGGCATAGCTGTACGCGGTGTAGCCCGCGCCGCCCGCCAGGCCCTGGTCCGCGGCGTGCTGACCGGTGGCGGTGGAGAGCCGGGTCACCACCCAGTAGGCGGCCTGGTTGGTGAGCACCATCATGACGAGCCAGCCGGCCGCCCGCAGCGGCCGGGTGAGCCCGCTGCCGCGCCAGTCGAACCGGGGCCGCCAGCGGAACCCGGCGGCGCGCAGGGCGGGCACCAGCGCGAGGGTCTGCACGGCGATGCCGGCGGTGGTCCCCCAGCCGAGCCACTGCGCCTGCGCGGAGGTCAGCTCGCCGCCCGAACCGGCCGCGGTCCAGAGGTAGAGACCGAACACCGCGATGATCACGAGGTTGTTGAGAACGGGCGTCCACATCATGGCGCCGAACCGGTTCCGGGCGTTGAGGACCTGTCCGAGCAGGGTGAAGAGCCCGTAGAAGAGGATCTGGGGCAGGCAGTAGCGGGCCAGGGCGATGGTGAGTTCCGCCTGGTGGCCGTCGTACGTGGGGGCGTACACCGAGATGATCAGCGGGGCGCCGACGACGGCGAGCGCGGTGAGGGCGAGGAGCCCGACCGTGCAGAGAGTGAGCAGGCGGTCGGTGTAGGCGGCCCCGCCATCGCTGTGTTCCCGGGCGGCCCGGACGAGTTCGGGGACGAAGACGGCGTTCAGGGCGCCGCCGATCAGCAGCATGTAGAGGATGTTGGGAACGGTGTTGGCGACCGTGTAGCCATCGGCCCGCAGTCCGGTGCCGAGCGCGGCCACGACGACCGCCGAGCGTATGAACCCCGTCGCCCGCGAGACGACGGAACCGGCGGCCATGACGGCCCCGCTGCGCAGCACCGAGCCGGACTTCCGCGCCTCGTGCTCGTCCGTGGCGACCGTGCCGGTGGCCGCGTCCGCGGCCGTCACCGGTGCGCCAGATAGGCCTGGAACGCCCGGTACAGCGTCTTGTTGGCAGCGCCGCCCACTGATGTCTCCCACTCTCCGAGGGTCTCCACGACCTGCCCTCCGGTGCCGAACTTCCAGCGCAGCAGTCCGAAGGAGCGGTCATCGGGATCGAGGGTGGACGATACCCCGCGCATGTCGTACACCTCCGCGCCCTGGGCCTGGGCGTCGAGGAGCATCTGCCACTGCAGCGCGTTGCTGGGGCGGACCTCGCGGCGGTGATCGGCGGACGCGCCCGTCTGGTACCAGACCCGGCGCCCGGTGCTGATCATCGTGTGGGCGGCGAGGATCTCGCCCTCGTGCACGGCGAGGCAGAGCTTCATCCGGCCGGGCTGTTCGGCGTTGAGCACGGCGTACTGGCGCTGGTAGTAGGCCAGGGAACGGCCGAGCCGGAAGCCGTCGCGTTCCTCGGTGATCCGCAGCAGGCGGTGGAACTCGGGGAGTTCGGCCGCGCTCCCGGTGACGATGCGCACCCCCGACCGGCCGGCCTTGCGGACGTTGCGGCGCCATTCCTGGTTGAGCCCGGCCCACAGGTCGTCGGAGGTCCGTCCGGCGAGCGGTACCCGGAAGACGTACCGGGGCTGGGCGTCGGCGTCGTCGCCGTCCCCGCCGCAGCGCTGCCAGCCGCGTGCCCGCAACCGGTCGGCCACGGCCGCGCCGAGCGGGTCGACCTCGCGAGCCAGCACGTCACCGACGGTGCGGCCGGGACCGGTGGCGGACTTCAGGCGGGCGGTGTCCCAGCGGCGGTAGGCCGGGGACGGCCCGATGCGCACGGCGAACGCCCCCGCGCCGCGCAGATGCGCCATGAGGGGCCGCAGCCAGCGGTCTATTCCGGGATCGGCCCAGTCCGCCACCGGCCCTTCCGGTATATAGGCGAAGTATTTACGGGTACCGGGGAATTGCCGGTAGAGAATCAGCGCGCTGCCGGCCACTTGTCCGCACTCGTCGAGCCAGCCGACGCTCTCCGATGTCCACTGGTCCTTCACACCGGCCCAGGACGGGTACTGGAGAAAGCTCGCGTCCCCGTGCGCGGCCAGGTGCGCGCGGTGCTCGGCGGCCGTCAGACCGCATATCCGTAGTTCCCGGTGACGGCTGCGGTCTCCGGTCGCGAGCAGCGCTGACATGTCCGTGGCCTTCCCTCATGGGCCCCGCGGCGGTTCGGCGGGGCTGCACAGGATGCTCACAGCGGACCATGACCGGGCTGCGCGCCGGATGTGACCGGACGATGACCGTTGCGCTGCGCTTCCTGTCACACACCGCATTCACGCATTTCCGCGGATTTACGGAACCTAGGCTCCGGTGAATGCCTCTCCTTCGACGACAGAGCAAGGCCCAGGAGGTCTTTCCGTTGCTGCCCGCCCCTTTCATATCCGCCGCTCGGCGCACCGTCCTTTCCACGAGCCCGGCACGTCCTGCCCGGCTGGCCCTGATCGCCGGCACCGCGGTGCTCGGTGTCACTCTGACGGCCTGCTCCGGTGGCGCCGCGGCCTCGGGGCACGACGGCAAGGAGCAGGGTGCCGGTCCCTCCAAGGCCGCGGAGACCCGCATCTCGGTGAACCTGCGTGGCGCCTCGGCCGCCGCGGGCACACCGGTCACGGTAACGGTTGCCGCCGGAAAGCTGCGCACGGTCACGGTCGCGGCGGACGGCGGCGACGCCCTCACCGGCCGGCTCTCCCCCGACGGCAGGACCTGGACGTCCGACCGTCCGGCGGCGCCCGGCACCACGTACCACGTCGAGGCGAAGGGCACGGGCGGCGGCAGTGACACGGCCGGGTTCACCACGGCCCCGGCGGACAAGGTGAACAAGCTGACCCTCGCTCCCGGCAAGAACACCACGGTCGGCATCGCCCAGCCGCTGTCCATCGTGTTCGACAACCCGGTGAAGAACAGGGCGGCGGTCGAGAAGGCGCTCAAGGTCTCCACCTCGAACGACACCGAGGGGTCCTGGGGCTGGCTGCGGGACTACTCGGGCCGCGACCGCGTGGACTGGCGGCCGAAGGAGTACTGGAAGTCCGGCACCCGCATCACCCTGGACGCCGAGCTCAACGGCGTCGACTCGGGCTCCTCGGGCGGGTGGTTCGTACGCGACTACGCGACGACGTTCACCGTCGGCAGCAGTCAGGTGGTCAAGGTGGACCTGGACCGTCACCGGCTGGCGCTGAAGCGCGACGGCAGGACCGTCATGGACGTGCCCGTGTCGGGGGGCACGCCGGGCGGCGACCGGGCGTCCTGGCGCGGCACGGCCGTCCTGATGGCGAAGGAGGGAACGATCAACATGAACTCCGAGACGGTGGGCCTCGGGGACGCGTACGACAAGATGGTCGACTTCTCGATGCGGCTGACCTGGTCGGGCATGTACGCCCATGCCGCGCCGTGGAACGCCGCGTACTTCGGGGTGGCCAACCACAGTTCGGGCTGTGTCGGCATGAGCGACGCGAACGCCGCGTCGCTCTACCGTCAGGCCCGTGTCGGCGACCCGTTCGAGATCACGGGCGCGGACGCCAAGGGCACGGTCGCGGAGGGCAACGGCTACGGGGCGTGGAACGTCTCCTGGTCCGACTGGCGGACCAGGAGCGCTCTCGGCTGACGGGCACGACGGCCGGCACGGCTCTCATCGCCGGCACGACCGGCACGGCCGGCGCGCAGCTGACCTTCTCCCCGCCCGGCACAGGCCCTCGCAGGCGTCCGTGCCAGGTGCGGGAAGTGATCACCGGCTGCCGCCGGACGGGCACCGCTGCCCGGACCGCGCCTCTCGGCGGGTCCCGGCTACCGCGCTTCCGGCATCAGCGTGCCCGGCTGAGCCGGGCCGACGCCCGTCGCCTCCGTCTTCGGGTTGCGCCGCTGCCGCTTCGCCACCCAGGTGGCGAACCACGAGAGCAGCATGCACATCCCGATGTAGATCGGCGAGATCACCATCACCACGGGGATGAAGGGGAGATCGTAGTCGAGGTTGGACGCGATGAGCTTCCCCGCATGGAGGAACTCCTCGTAGGTGATCAGGTAGCCCAGCGAGGTGTCCTTCAGCGCCACCACCAACTGGCTGATGATGGTGGGCAGCATCGCGCGCACCGCCTGCGGTGCCAGGACGAAGGTCGTGACCTGCGTCTTGCGCATGCCGAGGGCGAACGCCGCCTCGCCCTGGCCGCGCTCCACCGAGTTGATGCCGGTACGGAAGACCTCGGCGAGCACCGAGCCGTTGTACAGCGTCAGTCCGGCGACCAGGGCCGGCAGCGGCTGCACCTTCAGCGCGACGAAGATGAAGAAGATCATCACCAGCACGGGCATGGCACGGAAGAACTCGACGAGGATCGTCGCCACCCAGCGCACCGGCCGGTGGTCGGAGAGCCTGCCCACCGCCAGGACGGCCCCGAGCGCCAGTGAGAGCACCGCCGCGTACGCGAACGCCTTGAGGGTGTTGCCGAGCCCGCGCAGCAGCAGTTCCTGAATGCCCTTGTACTCGAAGGGCGTCCATTTGGCGCTGGTGAACTGGTCGGTGTCGAAGAGCAGGTAGATCACCCAGCCGACCAGGGCGAGGATCAGGATCGTCGAGACGATCCCGTAGACGAGGTGCCGCTTGCGGGTCTGCGGCCCCGGGATGTCGTAGAGGACGGTCGCACCGGTGGTGGAGTGGGCGGTCATCGGGCGACTCCCCAGCGCTTCTCCAGCACGTTGAAGAGCGCGCTGATGGTCAGAGTGATGATCAGGTAGCCGACGGCGATCCAGACGAACGTCCAGATGATGTTGTAGCCCAGCTCGTTGAGGGTCTTGTAGGTGCCGAGCAGTTCGGTGACGCTGAACGCCCCGGCGATCGCCGAGTTCTTGGCCAGGGCGATGAGCGTCGAGCCGACCGGTGGGATCACCGAGCGGAACGCCTGCGGAAGCACCACGTTCCCGAGCGTCTGGCCGAACGTCATGCCGAGGCTCCGCGCCGCCTCGCCCTGCCCGGTGGGCACGGTGTTGATTCCGGAACGCAGCACCTCGCAGATGAACGCGGAGGTGTAGCAGCCGAGGGCGAGGATCGCGAAGACGTTGAACGGCAGGACCAGGCCGAAGCGCGGCAGACCGAGGAGCACGGCGAAGAAGAGCAGCGTCAGCGGGGTGTTGCGCAGCACGGTCACCCAGACCGTGCCGATCACCCGGAGCGAGCCGACGGGCGCCACCCGGAAGGAGGCCATGACGAATCCGAGGACCATCGCCAGGATCGAGGCGTAGAAGGTCAGCTCGACGGTCCCGAGGAACCCCTTGCCGTAGAGCGAGAAGTTGTCGGTGAGTACGTCCATGTGTCGTGGCCGTCCTCTCAGGTCGCCGGGTAGTTGTCGATGGGCGGCGGTTTCGGCGCGGGCACACCGGAGAGCCCGAGCGTCGCCTCGAACGCCTTCTTCCAGTTGCCGTTCTTCTCGTTCTCCTCCAGCGCGTCGTTGAGCGCGAACCGCAGCGCGTTGTCGCTGCGCGGGACCCCGATGCCGTACGGCTCCTCGGAGAAGGGTTTGCCGACGACCTTCATCTCCTCGGGCGCCTTCGCGGCGAAGCCCAGCAGGATCGCGTCGTCGGTGGTGACCACGTCGACCTGGTACGTCAGCAGGTTGTCGACGCAGATCGAGTACGTGTCGTAGGCGACCAGCTTCGCCTTCGGGTAGTCGGCGGCGATCCGCTGGTACGGGGTCGAACCGGCCGCCGAGCAGACCGTCTTGCCGGCCAGGTCCTGCGGTCCGTGGATGTCGTCCTCGTCCGTACGGACCAGCAGCCCCTGGCCCGCCATGTAGTAGGGACCGGCGAACCCGACGAGCTTCTTGCGCATGTCGTTGATGGTGTAGGTGCCGACGTAGTAGTCGATCTGCCCGTTCTGCAGGGCGGTCTCGCGGTTGGCGGAGGCGATGGTCTTGAACCGGATCGTCTTCGGGTCGAAACCGATCGAGGCCGCCATCATCCGGGCGATCTCGATGTCGAAACCGGAGTAGATGCCCGTGGCCGGGTCCTTCTCGCCCAGGTAGGGCTGGTCCTCCTTGGCCCCCACCCGCAGATATCCGCGCTTCTTGGCCCTGGTCCACGTCTTGGAGTCCGGCAGCTCGAAACCGGTGTCGACCCGGTAGACCGGCAGCGCTCCGGCCTGCGGCCCCTTCACCGGCGGGCTGCCCTCCTTGCCGCAGCCCGCCGCGAGGACGGCCAGCAGCAGACCGGCACAGGCGGCCAGTACTTTTCTCGTACGCAACACACGGCCTCCCGTCAGTGCTTGAGGATCTTGGAAAGGAAGTCCTTGGCGCGGTCGCTCTCCGGGGCGGTGAAGAAGTCCTCCGGGGTGCGGTCCTCGACGATGCGGCCGTCGGCCATGAACACGACGCGGTTGGCCGCGGAGCGGGCGAAGCCCATCTCATGGGTGACGACGACCATGGTCATGCCCTCGCGGGCGAGCTGCTGCATCACCTCCAGCACCTCGTTGATCATCTCCGGGTCGAGGGCCGAAGTGGGCTCGTCGAAGAGGAGGGCCTTCGGGTCCATGGCGAGGGCGCGGGCGATGGCCACGCGCTGCTGCTGGCCGCCGGAGAGCTGGGCGGGGAACTTGTCGGCCTGACCGACGAGCCCCACCCGCTCCAGGAGCTCCCGGGACCGCCGGTCGGCCTCGTCCTTCTTCCGCTTGCGGACCTTGAGCTGCGCCAGCGAGACATTGGCCAGCACGGTCTTGTGCGCGAAGAGGTTGAACGACTGGAAGACCATGCCGACTTCGGCCCTCAGTTGCGCCAGGCCCTTGCCCTCCTCGGGAAGGGGTCTGCCGTCGATGGAGATATGGCCCGACTCGATCGTCTCGAGGCGGTTGATGGTCCGGCAGAGCGTTGACTTCCCGGAGCCGGAGGGGCCGATGACCACCACCACCTCCCCGCGGCCGACGGTGAGATTGATGTCCTGCAGTACGTGCAACTTTCCGTAGAACTTATTGACGTCACGCAGCTCGATCAACGGATCGACGGCCATACGCTGCCCTACCCAATTATCGCTTTGTCGAGGTCAGCGCAAACTATCCACCCCGGCAAGGGACTTCACACCCGACACGCGTAAATGGGTCATAAGGCGTTTTATCTCGCCGCGCGGTGCGCGCGGCCGGCGGTCACCCCTCGGCCGACTCCGAGTACACCTGCGACAGCTCCGGACTACCCGTCATCGCCCAGTCCAGACCGGCCTCGACGACATCGATCTCGCGCCCCGACGCGAGGCGGACCACGGGCTGGCCGCTGGGCCAGATATGCCAGTGCGCACCGTCGACGGTGCGCACCAGAACCGTGCCCAGATAGAGCCCCGCGTCATTGCCCAGCCAGGGAAGTTCCTCCGGATCGTCGCGCCAGCGCGGCGGCAACTGGTCCAGCGCCGCCAACGAGGCCGGACTGTCGTCGAGTTCGAGCCCTCTCTCCCCCACCCGGACGCGGAGCAGCTCGCATTCGGCGAGCAGTGCGGCCACGCCGTCCGGATCGGCCTCGACGGCGGCCGCGAGCCCCGCCTCCCGCGTTCCGTCGTGACGCTTACGCCAGTTGTCCAAGAAAGGGATGTTCATACCACTCAGGTTCCCATCCCGGCCGGGATCCGCACCACAGGGCGCGCGGCCTGTCGTTCGAGTGCTGAACACCACGCGTACGCCCCACGTTCACCCGGACACGCTCCCTGACCGGAAGACCGGCCGGACCGCACCGGACCGGACCTCAAGACCGCATCGGACCCGGCCGGAAGGAACGCGGTGGTGGAGCCCGGCCCCCGGCTGGTAGGTTCGCCCGTCATGAGCAGCCCCGAGTCCGACAGACGCTAGCCACCGGTCCCCGGTGGCTCCCCGCGGCCGCGCCCGACCGCCTTCGCGTCGGCACGGCCGTCGCGCTGCCCCCGCCCGGACCCATGCGATGCGGGTCGCGCTCGGCATTGCGTACGGGTAGAGCTCCTCCCGGCCCTGTCCGAAGGACATCGCCCTCCCGGCACCGCACGGCTCTGCCGCCGCTCTGCCGTTCCACGGTTCTGCCGTTCTGCCGCCTCGCCGCTCGTCACGACGAGCGGGTGCGGCCCGCATCCCCGACCGGTTCTGTCCATCAGCCGTCCATGGGGTCATTCATGCCATTTTCCGTCTACGCTCTCGGGCTCGCCGTCTTCGCCCAGGGCACGTCCGAGTTCATGCTGTCCGGCCTTCTGTCGGGCATCTCCGGGGACCTGCGCGTCTCCATTCCCGCTGCGGGCCTGCTGACCTCGGCGTTCGCCGTGGGCATGGTCATCGGGGCGCCCACGATGGCGCTCCTGGGCCGCAACTGGCCGCGCCGCCGCGCCCTGTTGTCCTTCCTCTGCATCTTCGCCGCCGTGCACGTCATCGGCGCGGTCACCTCCAGTTACGGGGTGCTGCTGGCGACGAGGTTCGTCGCGGCGGTGGCCAACGCCGGGTTCTGGGCCGTCGCCCTGGTCACCGCGGTCGCCCTCGCCGGCCCCGAGGCTCGCGCGCGGGCCACGTCCGTGGTGGTCGGCGGTGTGACCGTCGCCTGTGTGGCGGGGGTGCCCGCGGGGGCGTGGCTGGGCGGTCAGTGGGGGTGGCGTGCGGCGTTCTGGGCCGTGGCCCTCGTCGCGCTGCCGGCGATCGCCGTGATCGCCGCGACGATTCCGGCGGGACGGCCCGCGGCCGCTCCGCCCAGCGCGTACGCCGAGCTGCGGACCCTTGCCGGGCCCCGACTGCTCCTGACGCTGCTGACGAGCGCGCTCGTCCAGGGAGCGACCTTCTGCGCGTTCTCCTACCTCGAACCCGTCGCGCGGAACGTCACGGGCCTCGGCGCCGGGTGGGTGCCCGCCCTGCTCGCACTGTTCGGTGTGGGCTCGTTCATCGGGGTCGCCCTCTGCGGCCGGGTCATCGACTCCCGGCCCTTCGCCCTGACCGCCGCCGGACTGGTGGCCTTCACCGTCGGGTGGGCCCTGTTCGCGTCGACCGCCGCCAGCGCCGTGACCGTGGTCGTACTCGTCCTCCTCCAGGGCATGCTCGCGTTCGGCACCGGGACCGCGCTGATCACCCACGTGTTCCGGCTGGCCGACGGCGCGCCGACCCTGGCCGGCTCGTTCTCCACCGCGGCGTTCAATGTGGGCGCCGCGCTCGGGCCATGGCTCGGCGGGCTGGCCATCGGCGCCGGTTTCGGCTACCGGTCACCGCTGTGGGTGAGCGCGCTGCTGATGGTCCTGGCTCTGGCCACCGCGGCCGCCGCCCTGGGCCGTCGCCCGCTCCGGGCCGCGGGCCCGGCACCGGGCTCCGCCGCGCAGGCGTACGAACAGGGGAGTTCGCATGGCTGAGGACCGGGCGTCGGTGGTCGTCCGCTGACGCGGAGCGCGGCCGTACCGCCGATGGCCGCGGGCGGGCGGCTGCGGTGAATCCGTCGGCGCGCCGGGTACGGGCAGCCGTTCGGGCTCGGGCGCCGCAGACGGGCGCCCGAGCCCGGTGCCTGATCAGAGTTCGAGGTCGACGACGACCGGGGCGTGGTCGGAGGCGCCCTTGCCCTTGCGCTCCTCGCGGTCGACGTAGCTGTCCTTGACGGCGGCGGTGAACGGGGCGTTGCCGTAGACCAGGTCGATCCGCATGCCCTTGTTCTTCGGGAAGCGCAGCTCGCGGTAGTCCCAGAAGGTGTACGGGCGGTCGTACTTCAGCGGGCGGGGCATCACGTCGGCGAGGCCTTCCTCGCGCAGCGTGGCGAGGGCGGCCCGCTCGGCGGGGGTGACATGGGTGGCGCCCTCGAAGAGGGCCGGGTCCCACACGTCCTCGTCGGTCGGGGCCACGTTGAAGTCACCGAGGACGGCGAAGGGCTGTGCCCCGGCCGCGTCCGCCGCCACCGCCTTCTGCAGCGCCTCGAACCAGCGCAGCTTGTACGCGTAGTGCTCGTGCTCGACCTCGCGGCCGTTGGGCACGTAGACCGACCAGAGGCGGACCGGCCCGCAGGTCGCGCTGATCGCCCGGGGCTCCTGCACGCCGTCGTAGTCGGGGCCGCCGGGCAGCCCCGACACGACGTCGGCCAGGCCGACGCGGGAGACCAGCGCCACCCCGTTCCACCGGCCCGTGGCGTTGACCGCGGACTCGTAGCCGAGCTCGCGGAGCGCGTCGGCCGGGAACTGCTCGGCCGTGCACTTGGTCTCCTGGATGCACAGCACGTCCGTGCCGGTGCTCTCCAGCCAGGCCAGCAGCCTCGGCAGGCGGGCGGTGATCGAATTGACGTTCCAGGTGGCGATGCGCATGTACGTAAACCTAGCGGCTCCCACTGACAGCGGCGGGGGCGGCGCCCGTCACACGCCGGTCGACTCCCCCGGGGTCAGCCGGGCATGACCCGCGCCGCCCAGGTTGCCGATGTGGGTGTCGTAGATCGGGCGGGCGAGATCGGTGAGCAGCGCGTCGTGGATGTCGATGGCGCGCCGCGGCTTGACCTCGCGGACGTAGTCGATCACCTCGGAGATCTTGCTCCAGGGCGCCATCACCGGAAGCAGCAGCGTGTCGACCGGCTGCTCGGGCACGGTGAGGGCGTCGCCCGGGTGGAAGACGGACCCGTCCACCAGGTAGCCGACGTTCGTGACCCGCGGGAGGTCCGGGTGGATCACGGCATGCAGCTCGCCGTGCACCTGGATGTCGAACCCGGCGGCCGAGAACGTGTCGCCGTTCCCGACGGTGTGGACGCGCCCCGGGAACGCGGCCGCGAGCTTCTCGGCCACGCTGCGCAGCGTCCAGATCTCGGCGGCCGGGTCGGCCTCCAGCCCGGCCCGCAGCCTCTCCTCGTCGAAGTGGTCGGGGTGCTCGTGCGTCACCAGGATCGCCTCCGCGCCGATCGCGGCGTCCTGCTCGGAGAACCCGCCCGGGTCGATGACGAGCGTGCGCCCGTCCTTCTCCAGTCGGATGCAGGAGTGGGACTGCTTGGTCAGCGTGAGCGCGAGCGGCTCCGGGTTCTGGGCGTTCATACGGACCATCCTGCTACGCGGGAGGCGTCGTTTCCGCCTGAATCACGGACTGGGCGATCCTGAAGGCGGCGCCGGCCGCCGGGATCCCGCAGTACACGGCGGTCTGCAGCAGCACCTCCCTGATCTCGGCCGGGGTGAGTCCGTTGCGCAGCGCGGCGCTGACGTGAGCGGCCAGGCCCTCCAGGTGTCCGGAGGCGACCAGCGCGGTGAGCGTGACGCTGCTGCGGGTGCGCCGGTCCAGGCCCTCCCGGCCCCAGACCTCGCCCCAGGCGTAGCGGGTGACGAGCTCCTGGAAATCGCCGGTGAAGTCGTCGGCGCCGGCCATGACCCCGTCCACATGGGCGTCACCGAGCACCTCACGGCGGATCTTCATGCCCCGCCCGTGCGGATCGGCGCGTCCACCGGTCTCCGCCTCGGGCTGCGCGGTGGCGGCGGTGAGCTCCGCGACGGGCAGCACGGGGGCGGAGAGCCTGGGCGCGAACGAGGGCGCGGGAATGGCGGCCAGGGTGTCCTGCCAGGCCGTGGAGAAGTGCGTGAGGAGAAGGTCGGTGACGGCTCCCGGCTGCTCGACCGGGGCCAGGTGCGAGGCGCCCGGGACGAGGGCGAGCCGTGCGTCGGGTATGCCCGCGACCAGGGTCCGGGCGTCACCGGGGCCGGTGACCTGGTCCTCGGCGCCGACCAGGACGAGCGTGGGTACACCGATCCTGCCGAGCTCGCCGCGGATGTCGAAGGCCGCCAGGGCCTCGCAGGCGGCGATGTAGCAGCCGGGGTCGGTGGTACGGACCATCTGGACGGCCCACTCGACGATGGCCGGCTGAGCAGCGGCGAAACCCGGCGTGAACCAGCGCTCGGGCGCGGTGCGCGCCATCGGCTCCAGCCCGTTGGTACGGACGATCACCCCGCGCTGACGGAACTCGTCGGCACTGCCGAATCGGGCCGAGGAGGCGACCAGGGCCAGCGAGGCGACTCTCTGCGGGTGCCGCAGCGCGAGGTCGGCACCGATCGCGCCGCCGATGGAGCAGCCCGCGTAACCGAAGCGCTGCACCCCCAGCCCGTCGAGCGTCGCCATCAGCCGGTCCGCGAGCTCCCCGACGGCGGTGGCGGGGTGCGCGGGCGCACCGCCGTGCCCCGGAAGGTCGTAGCGGAAGACTCTCCAGTGCTGGGTCAGCTCGGGTATCTGCCGATCCCACATGTGCCATGTGGTACCGAGGCTTGGTCCGAGCACCAGCACAGGCGCATCCTCTGGCCCATCTACCTGGTACTTCAACGTTTTGTTGTCTATCTGGCTCACAGTCCTACGCTCCCACGTCTCACAGCCGTGTCACACACCCCCCTCCTGAGCACTGTGAAGACCCCGCCATGTCGCAGCGGCTCCGCGAAGATCCTCTACGTCCGGCTTCACGTACCAACGCTTGGTGGTCTTGACGTTGGTGTGCCCCGCCCATCGTGCCAGCAAGTGATCCGGCACCCCATGGTTGGCCAGGTAGGTGAAGCACGACGCACGAGCGTCGTACAGGCGCACACGACGCAATTCCGCCTCTTCCATGAGCTTGTACGCACGGGTGCGGAGTTGCTTGGTTGTGCGGACCTCTCCGGCCTCATTCACGCAGATGTAGCCGGAGTCCAAGTAGTCCTCCCCCAGAGCCAATTTCTCAACCGCCTGGAGAGCCTTGAACCTCTTCAAGGCTTCTTTTACAGGGAGAGGCAGTGGGAGCGCGCGTTCCCCTGCCATGGACTTGGTGTCCTTCTCCACCACTTCCTTGTTGCCCATCATGGTCCGGGTGTTGGCCACGGTGAGCGCGTCAGTGGTCAGGTCGATATCCGACCAACGGAGTCCAACGACTTCCGCCGGACGGAGACCCATGAGCGACAAGAGGAGCGGAGCGTAAAGCCTGTCGCTCTTCACGTGACCTACGAACGTGTGGACTTCCGTGACGTTCCACGGGACCAGTTGAGCCTTGGTCTTCCGCTCAACCTTTCGGGCCTTACGCGGGATGCTCAGTTCCGATGCCACGTTCATTGTCACGAGCCGCTTAGTCACGGCGCGATTCAGAACGTCCTTGAGCCGGGCAAGGCTCATGTCCACACTGGTTACTCCGAGACCCGATCCAGCTTTTGACCCACGAACGCGACCGGCCTTTAGAGACCAGAGCATCCACGCCTCCACATCTTCCTCGGTCAGATCTTGGAGCTTGATGTTTCCGAGCCTTCCTCGACACCTATCCAGAGTGATCCGGTAGTTGTAGATGGTGGTCTCTTCCAGGTCCTCCGCCTTTTTGTCCAGCCATTGATCAATCCACTGATTGACCGTAAGCAGGTGAGGCGGAACGAAGGTTCCCGTGTTCTGCTCGTGCTCGATACGGGATATCTCCGCCTTTACCTCTTTCGCCGTGTCCTTAGTGATGGTGAGTTGCTTACGCTTACCGTTCTCATGCTTTCCGATTCCGATAACTGCGCGATACCGAACTGCGCCGGACGCTAGGACGATCTTCTTCGGTTCGGGCATCAACCCCACCTTTCAGAGTGTGTACTGCAACCCATCGACGTGGCTGCATTGCATCCACAAAGAGCATCCAGTTGACTGCTCGCCAGGCAAGGGGCCGCCTCACGCTGGGCGAAGGACCCCTTCGGCTCCGTCCTTCGCCAGGACGGCCTGGCGCCCTCCATGTTCGCGACGATCGCCGGTTTGGCCAACCGGCGATCGTCGGCTATGTTCCGCGGGCCAAGCCGCAGATCGGCTATCAAAACGACTCCTCAGATACCCCTTGGTGAGCCGCTACCAGAAACCTTCTGTCCGGAGATGTTGTACGTTGACATACCTTCGGAAGGTGTTCCAGTTCTTTGCAGCTCTTCCTCGTCTGCCGTGGGCGAACGACGCTGATGCCCCGAGGCTACTCAGCGCGATGGGAACAGACTTTCCACTCCTACTCGTGGAATCTTCTGTGCGCAGGCACTGGGCGCCTGGGAGTACGAAGGTGCTGCCCACGCAACCGCCGGGTGGAGCAAATGACGCCATCGACGCCAGAGGGTCAACCCATGAAATTCATGAAACCTGCTCCTGCCCGAACTACGCGGACCCCCAGGGCAAGGCAGGACGACCAGCCGCTCACTCGCGCGCCGAGCCCTCCAACTCTCGGGCGGATTTCCCGCCGGTTCGCCGACCTATTCACCAGACGGACCGTGAAGGCACGAGCCTCACAGCATGCATACGCGCGTGGAAGCCATTGCCATCGAGAACGGGAGGATTCTATTGCGTCACCAGGACACCGATGGGCCGGCACTGACCCTTAGCTTGACTCTGCCGGGGATCTTCGAGTCGCCGAGGTCAGCTGCCCAAGGTTCGCCAGGACTTCAGCCGGGGAATGTCGCGTTGGTCGAGGTAGTCCTAGAAGGCGGTCGATCGGCGGGGTGCGGTGGTTTGCTCGTCCGGCGGTAGTCCGCTGAGGCGCTCGATGTTGACGGCGATGGCGGTCAGGACGTGCTGGATGTGGGCTTTCCCTTATCCGCGGTAGCGGCAGCGTCTCATGCCGTGGCCGTGGGCGAACTCGTTGACCGTGCTCTCCACTCCGGAGCGGACCGCGTAGCGGGCCTTCCACTCGGGCGTCTGCTGCTCGGCCGGGCATGGGCGGCACTGGCTCTTGGTGAACCGGGCCACGATCAGAGGTGCCGCGGTGGGCGAGGAGGTCGGGTAGGGGCCGTGCCAGCCCGTGCTGACCTGTCCCTGGGGGTAGGTGACCTGCTGGCGGTCGTAGTCAATGTGGAAGTTGTCCCGGGCGAAGCCCTCGTTCCGACGGTGCTGGAGGGCGGGATTGCTGTTCAGCGGCCCGGTGACGGTGACCTGGTGTTCACGGGCGGCTTGTGACAGGTGGGGCAGGGAGGTGTAGCCGGCGTCGACCAGATGCTCGGCGGGCAGCAGCCCGCGACGCGCCAGTCGGGCGTGGATGCCGGGCAGGACCTTGCTGTCGTGCGTGGTGGCCGCCGTGGTGACCACGTCCGTGATCACGTTTGGGCTGTCGGGTACACAGGTCTCCGTCAGATGAGCGGAGAACCCCTTCCAGCTGATGATGTGCCCGTGGCATGCATAGCGGGCCGAGGTGTCGTAGGGGGAGACGATCGCCCTTGACGAGGGCGGCAGTCCGGGCCCGTCTTCCTTCTCGGCGGTGCGCCCAGCGCAGGTGTCCCGCAGCGTCACGGTGGTAGTTCTGCACCACGATCCGCCGCAGGGCCTGGACGTGCGGGTCGGCTGTGCGGTCTGTTCCGTGCCGGTAGAGGTGTTCCAGGAGTTGGACGGCGTCGTTCCCGGTGGCGAGGATTCTGGTCTTGGGCTTGGTGGGGTTCTTGCCCAGGCGGACCGGGCGGCCGTAGCGGCGCCCCCAGTCCTCGTCGACCAGCTCGTCGAGCAAGTGAGGGGAGCTGCCGGCGACCTCGTCGAGTGCGGCACGGACTGCATCGGTGATCAACTCCAGCCGGGTCCGATCGCGCACGGCGGCCAGGACGTGGGTGGAGTCGGTGCGCTGCGTGGTGCGCTCGCGCACCAGTCCGGCCTCCTTGAGGCGGGCCAGCGGGAGGTCGAGAAGACGGTCGGGCCGGCCGTCTTCGGCGAGGCGATCACGGAAATCGGCTAGCACGCTGTGGTGCAAGCTGGGGTCGTCCAGCTCCATGGCCATGGCGTACTTGAAGTCGATGCGGCAGCGAACCGCTTCGGCGGCCTGCCGGTCCGACAGGCCGAGCAGGAACTGCAGTACGCAGACAGTGGCCAACTGAGCAGGCGAAAGCACCGGCCGCCCGTCTCTGGGGTACCAGTCGGCGAAGTCCTCATCGCACCGAAGCCCGTCCAGCCGGTCACGTACCCATATCGCCGTCGTGCCACCGGGATTGCTCGCAGGCGCGATCCGCGCGGTCAGAGGCGGAACTTGCTCACCGGAACGGGGGCGAAGGACACCGGGCACCTCGACAGCTGCATCGGTCGGCGAAACCACCCGAGCATGCCCGTCGATCATGGTGCCGCACCGGGAAACTCCAAGATCCCCGACGGAGTCAAGCTTAGATTGGTTCCGCCCGGCCCTGTTGCGGCTCACCCCCGACGGGGCGGAGCCCAGTAGTCCGTCAGCATCTGTCCGGGCCAAAGGGGCTCGTGGAGTTGACCACGCGGCCCCATCTCCTGAAAGTATGGCGACAGATCGTAGATCTGCGTGCCCACCACAGCGTCCAGATCAGACACATGGAGCCTTAGTCCGTCGATCTTCAACAGCCGTGGAAAGCTCTGCGCCAACTGGTTCGGGCGCCGGTGGTTGCGATGGGCAAAGGTGCCTGTGGCTGGCCAATCCGGATTCCCGCGAGGGCTACGCGCGTGGTACTCGACATCATCAGGTGATGCCTGGTCAAAGTGCCAGACGACCACCAGGTGGGAGAACTCCTCCAGGCCCTGAACGGAGTCAATCGGAAGCTCGGCCTCGTCGAGCTGGATCACCGACTCAACGCCGCCCCAGTAGTCATCGGCCACCTCAGTGCGCCCTGCAACGACTTCCCCGATCGGCTTGATCTCCAAGACCATGAGCTCAACCCCCAGAATCGAATGTACGGACGCCAGCGATCAATCTACTTGAGCCAGGTAGGAAGCCGCACGGGCATCGAGCTCACCCACCGCGGGGATGCCACGCTTGCGGAACGGCGACAGCAAGTGCCGCATGTCAACGACACTCTGCCGCGCCCTTCCGGAGTAAATCCCGTCCTCCATCGCGTCGAGGACGCTTGCCCACGTTGCGCACGCCTCTTCCACGCCGCCCTGGGCTATCTGCGTCGCCCCCAGGTATCCGAGGGTAACTGCGTGCGTGCGACGGAACGCAGCACCACGCGTGCGCACGGAGCGTCGAAACTCCCTGACTGCGCGCCGATGATCGCCCAAGTCCCGCAACGTGCAGGCAGTTTCGTGGGCTAGCGATGCCTCTCCAAAGAAGAACGTCCGGTCGGGTTCCCTGACCCCGTCACGCGCATTGGCGAGATCGTCCTCAGCCCGCAGCAGGGCTTTGGCGGCCTGGTCGTTGTGGTGATTCGCAGCTAGGGCCCGCGCGTGTACAACCCCCAGGAGAGCTCGCTCCCGGGGGGTAGCGGCTGCGTACCGCTCCCCGCGCACCGACGCCTGAGCGATTTGTAGCGCTTCATGGCGAAATCCCATGTCGAGTGCCTGATGGGCCATAGCTCGCAGGATGTGTCCGCTCAGGGGCGCATCACCGGACCGGGCCGCCAGTTTCACGGCGATATTGAACCGTTGGAGCGCGACGGCGTGCTCGCTGTTATCGAATGCCATCCAGCCCGAGACGTAGGCAAGCTCGGCGGAGGCGGCAAACATGGCGCGACGGGTCCCCTCGTCCGCGAAGCGACCCCGGAGGAATCCGTGGGCTTCATGCTTCAGGTACTCATCGACGGCCCGTCGGCCGTGCCCGCCCCCGCGCCGTTGGTCCATGCGAGAGAACGCCAGGGTCAGTTCCCGTACGGTCTCGACGTCTCCGTGGCCGACCCGTTTCCGAGCCACGGACTCCTCGGTCGGCGGTTCGGCCATAGCCTCCCACCATGTAGCGTCCGGCAAGATCAGGGCCGCCGCAGAGTACACGCTGCCTGCCAGCCATCGCCGCCGGTCCGTGTTCACGTCATACCCCAAGTCGCTCAGCGCGATCAGAGGATCGACGCGCCAGTCCAGCGCCTCCTGCGCTGGCAAGGTGGCAGCTGCGAACCCCGTCTCCTGTGGCGTGATCTCACGCTTCAATCGACGGGTCAGTGCCTGGCACAAGATAGCGGGAGCGATCCCTGATGGCTGAACGCCGCCCACCCACATGCTGACGTGGGAGCGTCCGATCTTGGAGTTCTCCAGTACTTCGCCGTTCAGCGTTTCGACGGCGACACGGTTATACGCCGCTGTGGCCTGAGCTCGTGACCAGCCTGCTTCCAAGAGTAGCGAGGCCAGTCGCTCATTTCTCTCGCGCGCCATTCTGCGCCCCCGGACCAGAAGGTGATCTTTGACCACGTTGACCGACCTGCCTCGGCGAGATAACAACGGACGGTCAGGCAATCAACGTAGTACCCAACTGACGCTCGGTGCAGGGAAGGTGTCGCAATGTCCCATGCTCAGCGTCGTCACTCCGACGCCACGGATCGCAGTCAGCCAGTCGGGCGGATCATCACTGCGAGGCGGGGCGAGGCAGGCGAGGGCTGGCTGTAACCGATGGTCATGTACCCCCACCTTTGGTAGAGGGCTTGCACTTTTCCGTCGCCGGCAGCCTCATTGACCATGAGGGTCACGTACCGCTCGTCGCGGGCCGCAAGAAGCGTGTCGTGGATCCGTCGGGCTACGCCCATACCCCGCCAATGGGGGCTCACACCGATCTCCTTCAGCGCCAGGGCTGGCTGCGTCGTGTACTTCTTGCTGGGCGCCGGGCTTGTGCGCTGCCAGTACCGGTCTCCGTCTTCGATGCTGTTTCCGTAGGCATAGCCGACGGGGTGCTCACCTTCGTAGGCGAGTACGGCCTCAAATCCGGCTTCAGAACCGTGCCGGTCCAGTCGCTCGCCGAACGAGGAGATCGCGTAGTTCGCGAGGTGCAACAGCGGGGCGCGGACTACGGCGTAGACGTCGAGCAAGTCGCCGCGCACGGAGTCCAGCTCGGTAAACGATCGGATTTCGGTGACGGGTGTTGAGGTCACGCTGTAGCCCTCCAGGCGGTGGTGTGCTCGGTCCAGGTGCGAACGCTGACGCTGCCCGGCGCTGTGGCACGCAAGGCGGCGCCGAACTCCTGAAGCATGCGCGATACCCGCGCGTGTTGGGTAGCGGCCTCCGCCGGAACCTGCATAGCCGTGTGGGTCGCGGTGTCGATATCCCCCTGGGCAAGCTGGGCATGAGCGAGACGGCTGGTTGTGATCGCGCGTGAACGCCGCATGTGCGGCTTGAGCGCGGCTAGACACTGGTGGGCGTGGTACTCGGCGGTGGACCATTGGCCGGCGGAGAGATGAGCTGTGAGTGCGAGCGAATGTAGCTCCGCTTCGCCGTAGAAGGCCATCAGCCACACCGGACGGAAGGCAGCTGGGTCGGCTCGGTCAAGAGCTTCCCACGCCTGGTCGAAGGTTCGGGGAAGGCCCGTTCGCTCGTGAGCGATGCCTTGGATGGCCAGCTGCCGGGCCATGCCGAGCGAAGCGAACATCGGGTCGCGCCGGGTGATGTGCAAGTTGCGCGCGACATCGTTCGCGGCGCGGGCATCAGCAGGGAGGCCGAGGTGTCGATAGAGGCTCCCCGCGTGTGACCAGATGCGGAACTTGATGGCCTGGTCACCCGACAATTCAGCAAGGGCCTGCGCTTCACGCATGTGCGGGACGGCGTCCCGGAATCGGCGACCGTCGATGGCAGCCCACATCGCCGATGATCGAAAACTTGCGGCCGTAGCGTAGAGACTGCTGCGTACGCGTTGGGTGGCGCTACCGGAATTCTGCAGGTTCAGGGCCCTGTCCGCGAGGGCAACAGCCCGGGTTTCGATGCCGAGCTGTCCGCCGTGCTTGTGGTCGCTGGCGACCACTGCCTCGAACTTCTGCTGCAGACGCCCGACGTCGGCCATGCCGATTCTGCGGGTTGACGCGGCGCCTGGGGCGGCGGCTGCCACCGCCGCCGAAAGCGATCCGGCGACGAGCGTGCGGCGGTGCATGGGGTCCTCCTGCGGTGGGGCTGCCGTGGATGAGGTTGTGCCCCGTGGCACGAACCCTAATTCGGCGGCAGTACGCCCGGAGATGTACTCAAGGGCTTTCCGCGTGATCGCATTGGGCCATCGGACCCGGCCCGCGCGCCACTCGCGGACATGGCGTCCGTCATAGGTTCCAGGTCTGCCTGCTATGTGCTCCACAGCCGCGTTTGCGGCCTTGGCGAGCCCGTTGGCGCTGTACTGCTGATCGGCCATCCACGCCTCAAGAGCCCTGTTCCGGGTGGCTTCCATGCCCGCAGAGTAGACCTTCGAGTACGCATCGTTAGGCAAAGGGCTCACCAAAACCCCCTAGGGGCCGTGCCGCGATGGCGCCCGAATCCCCTAACCAGCCTCCCTGAAAAGGGGGTTACCTGTTTCAGGCGGCGGCAGCGAAAGGCCGTCGGGCGGCCGAGAACGATCTTTGACCACCTTGACCAGCCCCAAGCCCTTGACCCCATTCCAGGCACCACGGAATAGCGGTTCTCTCTTGTAGGCCAACTACTCGACGAGCGGGAGCACTCCACATGAACGCCTCCACTGGCACATTCGACGCCATAGGCGCCGAACGCCAGGCCATCGTCGACCTGCCGCGGAACCACGTCCTGCTGGGGAGGCCCTAAATGCCCCTCGCCCTTGCCGACAAGCTGACCGAATACCTGGACAGAGCCGCATACGTCTACCAGTGGCCGTTGTGCACCCCGTTGGAACCCTGGAGTTCAGAGCCGGCCCGGCCGCGCAGGACGCCGGCATGGATGGAAGCCGAGCGCCGACCTCCTGAGCCGTGGCGCACGAACGAAGTTCGCATCACGCCCGAACCGATCTTGAGGCTCGGGATCGCGCGACGCGAAGTCCTTGCCCACCGTCTCACGCACCTCAATGCTCACGGGCGAACACCCCGCGTCGCCCTGTACTCCTTGAATCCGCTACGGGAGCGGCCGGCACTCGCGTTCGCTGGGCACCGCGCATACGCGACGGGCGAGGGGTGGCGGATCGCCGCCGACCATTGCATCGCGGACCGGATCCGTAGGACGGACCCAATGCACCGTCCAGGCTGGCGCTGGGCCCTGCACCTGGAACACGCCGGGCCCGTCGATGGCGTCGTGACTGCGGCGCCGACGTGCATCAGCCCGCACCTGGACGAGTACGAACTTCAGCTCGATCTGATGTCCCACTACGGCGGCTTCGTAGCCCTCGTGACATCGGAGAGCTTGATGGCGAAACGCCGAGCGACCCGGCCGGTGGACGCACCCGAGGTCGCGTACGAAGTTGCCGACGGAGAGATGCGTAGTGGGCAACTCAACGGCGCCGCGCAATCTAGCCTCTCCCACGCCCCTCTTCCAGGAGGAGCACAATGAGCCGCGCAGCATCACCGGTCGTCGCTACGGCGTGCGAGAAGCAGTCGGATATCGGCCCTGGATTTTCAGTCGCTTTCGCTCCCGACAAGTGCCAAGTCGCGCAGATGCGCAAGATCACCGCGGTTCACCTGCGGCGGTGGCGGGTGCCGGAGTCGACCGTGGTCGACGTCGTCGTCGCGGTGTCAGAACTGGTGACCAACGGCATCCAGCACGGCCACGGTGCGATAGCGCTGAAGGCGCTCTGCTCCGACGGCGTACTACGGGTCGAGGTAACGGACGGCAATCCGAGCCCTGCCAAGCTCACAGCAGCGGGCGATGACGATCTTTCGGGACGGGGCCTCTTTCTCGTCGCTGTGCTCGCCCACGACTGGGGAGTCGGCGACGGCGGCCGCACCACTTGGTGCAAATTCCGCCTTCCCTCGGGGAGGACATGGTGACCGCCCTGATGTGCGAGAGCTCTGCGCCGCTACCCGTCGCGGCAGTCCCGGGGCTAAGCCGCCATCTCCTGTCGCATGCGGTCGAGCGCTTGCACCGCAGTGCCCCGCACCGTGGGAAGCCGGTGGCCGGCCGTCCGCACGATTCGTTGCAGTTGGTGGGGCAGACGCTGGACCACAGCTTCGGCCAAGGCGGTGTTCAGGAACTCGGCTGCCCCGCCGAAATCGGCGGCGAGAAGTCGCACGTGGGCGATGGTGACCAATTCGATCACTCGCCATTGCGGTGCAACCGTGGTCGTCGAGGCTGGCCCGTGATCGGCCAGGCGTATCGCGAGGGCTGCTCGCCCCGTGCTGACGAGACCACGCAGGCGGATCTCGTGCAGGGCATACGGGTTGAAGAGCGAGGTGTGGGCGGCGCTTTGGAGAAGGTCGTCTGCCTCCTCGATCACGTTGTCGAAGAGGCGAGAGTCCCCGAGTTGGCCTGCGGCACGCGCGTACAGCGGCAGCACCGCCGCTCGAGTCTCCGGGTTCGGTGCCAGGGCAGCAGCGTGGCGCAGTCGGTCGACAGCGGCCCCCGTGATGCGGGCCTTGCGCAGTTCATTTCCGTGCATCCGCAGGGTGTAACTGCGGAATGCTGGGTCGTCGAAGTGGGCGGCGATGCCGAGGCTTTTTCCGGTCCAGTGGGCTGCGGTGGCCAGCCGTTCCTCGGGCAAGATGTTGCCGAGCGCGACGCCGAGCCCCACCCGGGCGTGTGCGAGCAGTCGAAGGACGTCCCTCTCGGAGTGCCCGTCCTCCAGGCGCGCTTCGAGGCGGGCGACCAGGGGCCACAGTTCGGCGACGGCGTCGGAGGCGTGGCCGCTCTGGCGGGCGATCTCGGCGAGGCGGACCGTGGACTGGCCGAACTGGAGCATCGCCCTGTGGTCGGTGTCGGCCGGGTCGGTAACACCCAGGACGTGCGGCGGCAGGCGCAGTTGCTCGGCGACGCGGCGCAGCGAGCCGATGTCGCCCAGCGTCTTCTTCCTGAGTTCGAGGGCCGAGATGTATGTCTTGTCGTACCCCAGGAGCGTGCCCAACTCGGTCTGGTTGAGCCTGTGAACGGCGCGGTGAAAGCGCAGGATCGCGCCGAGGTCGCCGCTGTCCAGAACCGTGCGGGCCTGTGGGGTGGCCCAATGCCACACCACGTGCTGGGCCGAGGGGCGAGGTTCGGGCGTGGCCATGGCCGGCTACATCCGTCCGTACCACGCTGCGATGGACTGCTTGTAGCCGTCGGGCATGGTGAGCGCGGGGACCTCCGCGGCGGTGAACAGTCCGATCTGCTGGTGTTCGTGGCTGACCACCGGTTCTGCCTCCGGTGTGAGCACGGTGCAGCCGTAGGTGATGATCACGACGCGGCGCTCGGGGCGGGTCTGGGGCAGTGGCTGGTAGATCCACGTGTCCAGGAGTGGCCCGGCCTTGACGCGCCAGCCCGATTCTTCGTGCAGTTCGCGTTCGACGGTGTGCTCGGGTCTGGGATCTTCTGGCTCCAGCCGTCCGCCGGGCAGCTCCCACTCATCGCGTTCGTTCTTCAGCAGCAGCACCCTGCTGTGCCTGTCCAGGGCGACGCCCTTTACGGATACGGGCCAGGTGGGGGGCGTGTAGGTCATGCGGTTCCTCGTATTGCGGGGCGGTGCCAGCGATTTCGGACCGTAGCACGAGGCGCGCAACTCTCAGCGGTGTCAGGCGATTTGCCCGAGTCGACAATCTGTCGCTTTACCCGCCGAGCCACCGCTCTCAACAGTGGAACCACTGACTGCCGACGAAGGAGCCCGACGATGCGCCCCGGTGATCTATTCGCTGCGCGCTACCTCGATCACAGAGCCCCGGGCGCTTCGGCCCAGATCGCCGAGCAGCTGCGCGAGGAAGGTCTCGTCACCCTCGACCAGCTCGCTACGCGCAACAACGTACTGGCGTTCTCCTCCCGAATCATGACGATGTCCGCACACCGCGACAGCGACTGCGACGGACTGACCACGATCCGCTGCATCCCACGCCACGCAGGCCGGCCCGGATATGCCGGACTCGGAAACGGCGAACTCGCCCCGCACACGGAACGCTCCGGACTCCCACATCCCCCACGCCTGATGCTGTTGGTCTGCTCCCAGCCCGCCGAGAGCGGAGGGGAATGTCTGCTCAGCGACGGGCTCCGTGTGCACACGGACCTGCTGGAGCACCAAGCCGGTGAGACCGCGGAGGTCCTCGTCCGGCCGCGTACGGCCTACTTCGGCGCCGGTGACGGACATCCGACTCAGGTCTTCACCCCTCATGTCGACGGGCGCGTCTCCATGCGGTTGCGGCTGGACGCGCTCGCCAGGTGGAGCCCTCTCGTCCTACCGCACCTGTCCGAACTCCAGGCAGCAGCCCTTCGTCATCAACGGCCCGTCCGTCTGGAGCCGGGTCAGGCGTACCTCCTTGACAACGAGCGATGGCTGCATGCCCGCACCGGGTTCGACGGAGATCGGGTGCACTTGCGTGGCCTGGGAGGCCCTCGCTTCGTCCTCCCCCGCGGATTCACGCCGGCCCCACCAGCCTCTCGACCCGCCACACGCCCGGAGGTCCTGTCATGGGCGTGACCTCGGCTAGAGGTGAAGTCCCAGAAGTTGCCGTGGCTCCGTTCGAAGGACGCGAGCCTGCCGTCCTGGAATCTTCCCTTCCCAACAAGGTCGAGGTCCTGGCACTCGTCGGGAAGGCACTGTCCTGGGATCCGACCAGTGCCGATGTCCCACCCACTGATGAGGCGCTCGAACTGGCGAGGGTGTTCACCGCCTACGGCCGAATCGTCGCCAACGATCTGAGCGCCGTCCTCGCCGGCATGCCATCCGACTCACCTGATGTCCGTTGCGCACAGGCAACGCTCAGCGAGGCCGGTAGACGTCTCGGCTTGATGCCGCTGGGCCCCACCGTCGCCCCTCGTACGGCCGTGCAGCGCGCCCAGAACCTTGCCCGCCTGGTCCACGCCCTGAACCGTTCGGTCGGCCAGATCAGCGAAGCGCAGGTTCACCCGAGCCCACAATCGGTTCGGCATCAAGGAGCCGGTCCCTCCGCGAGGGCACCGTCAGCTCAGAGCTCTGCCATCCGGCATTCCCTCTAACCCCCTCTTCGGTGGCCTCGACACCCCCGTTCCCCCGTCGGCCACCGAAGAGGGCCTCAACCACACCACCACGTCCGAGAGGACCAGCACCATGTGTCCCCACCAACCTCGGTGCCCCGACGCCGAGGCATCCGATCGCGAAGCAGCCAGATCTGTTCACCGCGATGACCGGGTGGGAGTTGTGGAGCTGTGCAACGGCGTACTGCTCTGGGACGACACCGGCGAGCTGCTTCCAAGCGGGCGGATCATCCCACCGCGACGCCCCATGGACAGTGCGGCATGAGGACCGTCAGCACGCCGGTCCCACCATTGAGGAGTCGGCACTTGCGATGGCTGTACTCCCGCAGGGTGTGGCAGGCAGTCAGCTTCGGAATCGCGATCGGAATGTGCATCCTCGCCGCAGAGACGAGGCGTCGATGACCACCCGCCGTGCTCCCACCCCGCGAAGCGGGAACTCGCAACCACGCGGCACGCATAGGGGCAGGACCGCCACGGCCCGCGCGGACCGGGCGTTCCCCACTCCGGTGATCGCCGCGTTTCCCGACCGCTCCCGGCCGCTCCCGGCCGCTTCGGCGGCTCTGACACCACCCGGTATCCACGGGACCTAACGGAGATCCACACGATGAAACGCCTCCCACTCATCGAGCAGTACGGCTTGATTGGTGACTTGCGGACCAGCGCCCATGTCTGCGACGACGGTTCGATCGATTGGCTGTGCCTGCCCCGCTTCGATTCGCAGGCTGTCTTCGCGGGCCTGCTCGGCACTCAGAAACATGGCACGTGGCAAATCACTCCGGCCGCGTCCGCTGGCCGATCAGCGCCCGACGCGGTTGCCGCGCGCCGGTACTGCGGTGACTCGCTCGTACTCGAATCGGTGTGGCCCGGCCCGACCGGCTCGGCACGCGTTATCGACTTCATGCCGCCTGGCGACGGGGCACCGCAGGTAATCCGGATCGTCGAAGGTGTGACCGGCGAAGTGCCGATGATCTCGGTCATGCGTCCGAAGCCGGGATACGGCAACGTCAGCCCGTGGATCCACGAAGTCGGCGATCGCATGGTCGCAGAGGCCGGCGCGGACGCTTTGTGGCTCGACACCTCGGTCCAGCAGATGGAGAAGGACGGCGTCGTCGTCAGCAACTTCACCATCGCCGCCGGGCAAAGGGTGGCGTTCGTGCTCAGTTGGGGCCCATCGCACGCAGCGGAACCGAAGATCCCTGACCCGGAAGCCGCGCTCGCCAAGACGCTCACTTTCTGGCAGGACTGGGTGCAGGAATGCACCTACGAGGGGCCCTACCGAGAGCCCGTGGTCCGGTCCCTGATCACCCTCAAGGCGATGACGTACGGGCCGAGCGGCGGGATCGTTGCTGCGCCGACCACCTCGCTGCCCGAGGAAATCGGGGGCGGCAGGAACTGGGATTACCGCTTCACCTGGCTGCGCGACGCTTCCACCACCCTCGCCGCTCTGCTAGGGACCGGCTACCGGCAGGAGGCACAGGCATGGAGGCGGTGGTTGCTGCGGGCGGTGGCCGGTGACCCGGAGAACCTGCAGATCATGTACGGAATCACCGCAGAGCGTGATCTGCGGGAACGTGAGCTGCCCTGGCTGCCGGGGTACGAGGGATCAGCTCCAGTGCGGGTCGGAAACGGGGCCGCGGACCAGCTGCAGCTCGATGTGTACGGCGAGGTGATCGAGACCCTGTATCTCGCGCACCGAAGCGGTGTGGCCCATTGCGCCGACACTGCGGTTCTGCACCAGCGGCTCATCGAGCACCTGGCGCAGCGCTGGCAGGAACCCGACGAGGGGATCTGGGAGATCCGCGGGGCACGCCGGCACTTCGTGCACTCCAAAGTGATGGCCTGGGTTGCCGTCGACCGCACCATCCGCCAGATCGAGGCCGGTGCCCTCGATCTGGACCTGGTCGCCCTGGTTGAACTGCGCGAGACGATCCACCGGGAAGTCTGCACCAAGGGTTTCGACCCGGCACGCAACACGTTCACGCAGTCCTACGGCTCCCCGGAGCTGGATGCTGCCGCACTGCTGATCCCTCAGGTCGGTTTTCTTCCCCCCGAGGACCCGCGTGTCATCGGCACCGTGGAGGCGGTACACCGAGAACTGTCCACGCCGGACGGGCTCGTGCGCCGGTACCCAACCGGCGGCGACCACACCGGGGTGGACGGCCTGAAGGGAGATGAGGGCTCCTTTATCCTCTGCTCCTTCTGGCTCGTCGATGCCTTGGCTCTGATTGGCCGTGTCGACGAAGCCCAGGCCCTGTTCGAACGACTTCTCGCGCTACGCAGCGACCTCGGGCTGCTTGCCGAGGAGTACGACCCGGTCCAGCAGCGCCAGCTCGGAAACTTCCCGCAGGCGTTCAGCCACATGGGCCTGATCCAAAGCGCCCGGCTTCTCCATCTGCTGTCCACGCAATCCTCCCCTCCCCGAGGCCCCGTCGCAGTTCCGGCGCCCCGCTCCACCACACGCGGGCCGCGCCCGGCCAGCAAGGACCTGACGTCGCAGCATGCCTAGCCTGCCCTCCCCACCAACGAGGATTGCCATGTCCGACAGCACCTATTCGACACGGCCGGCCGCGACCGGCCACCGCCGACGGCGGCCCCCACCGATCGACGTCTTCACCCTGCGCTGCGTGCGCCATGCCGTGCTGCTGCCCCTGCTGCTTCTTTCGGGACTGCTGGGCGCCGCCTTCGCCCTCTGGTCGGCATCCGCCGTGGCGCTCGGCTGGCTCCTGGCCGGTCTCGCCTGCGGGCTGACGGCCATCGCGATGCTGTCGGCCCGTGGAGCGCGCACCGCAGCTGTTGCCCTGCAGACGGCCGCAGAGGAGCGGCGGGCAGCGGAGCTGACCGCAGTCGCGGGGGTTGCCGCGGCCGTCGAGAAGTCGGTGCAGTGGTCGGCGGACGAGCTGTGCCGGGGGGCTCGCCCTCCGCTGCCGGACATGCACGCGCCGAAGTCGGCCCGTGCGACCTCGGAGATCGACAAGGCGTTGAGTGCACTCCAGGTGCAGGCCGTCGCCGCGCTGATACGCGTGCACGACGAGTCTCAGTCCGCCGTCCTCCTGGAAGTGCTGCGCCGCCTGGCCATGCGGGAACACTCCCTGGTCGGAAAGGCTCTGGAAGCACTGACCCAGCTGGAGAGGCTGACCGACGACCCGGAGCTGCTCGCGAAGATCTTTGAGATCGATCACCTCGTGACACGGGTGCGCCGTCAGGTGGAGAGCACGGCGGTGCTGGGCGGGCAGTCCCTGCGCAGCGTGCGCCGGCCGGCTTCCGTCACGACCACGCTGCGCGGTGCGATCTCCGAAGTGGTGCAGTACCCGCGCGTCGTGGTCGCCGCTGGTTCGGTGGGCGCTGAGTTGGGACTTCCGGGGCATGTAGGTCCGGACCTTACGCATCTGCTTGCCGAGTTGATCGAGAACGCCTGCGAGTGCTCCGATCCCGCGACGAAGGTGACCGTGCGGGCGCAGCGGGTGCCGAACGGGCTGGCGATCGAGGTCGAAGACCGGGCCATCCACATGCATCCGCAGACGCGCGCACAGATGAACCGTCTACTCAAGGCGCCCCACGACGTCGACGTCAGCGGGCAGGTGCGAGCCGGGCAACTCGGCCTGCTGGTCGCCGCGAAGATCGCCCAATCGCATGGGTTGTCCGTTCTCCTGCAGGAGAACGTGACAGGAGGCACCACCGCCCTGGTGGTCATCCCGACACGGCTCCTCGTAGCGATTACCCCCGTCGGTGACGCGGACGCCCGAAGGCGGGAAAGTCACCCCTCCGTGCCACCGCCTCGGCAGCCCGCCGCGCCGGCCGAGCCCTTGGCTGGCCAGGTCAGACGTCCGATAGGTGCAGAGGGGCCGTCAACCGGAGAGGCTGTGCATCCTGCTCTCGCCCCCGACCTCCCCAGGCGCATGCGCCAGGCCGGCTCATTCCGTCCGCCGAAAGAGCGGGAGCAAGCCCCCGCAACTGCGGCAAGCCCCGGACTCGCAGGCGCCTTCCGCAAGGGCATCCAAGCCGGCGAAAACGCCAGCTCGCCCCCCGATCCGGCCAGGCAGCCCCAGCACTGACGCCCATCTCTCCCTCTGCGATCCCAGTGGTGCTCCTAGCGCATCCGTCATCCCATCCCCCGTCTGGAGCGATTCCCATGAATACCCACCCTGAGATGACCAACGTGACCGGTGGCGCGTCCGAACCGGAGACCGAGGTGACGCCGAGCGGAAAGCGGGGCGACATGCTCTGGCTGCTACGGCACTTCGCCGACGAGGTTCCGGGCGTCACGCACGCTGTCCTGCTGTCGCGGGACGGGCTGCGGCTGTTGGACAGCGAAGTCGACAAGGACTGGGCGGACGAACTGTCGGCGGCACTGAGCGGAGTGGCCTCCCTCGCGTCAAACATCACCGGCCCCAGCCACCAGAAGCGGCCGTCCCGGCAGGTCATCATCGAACGAGACGACTGCCTGTTCTTCGTCCAGAGCGCCGGCCACAGCACCGCCTTCGACAACCACCCCGGCAGCCGCGGCGTCGTGGAAACGATCCTCGCCGTCGTCGCCGCCACGGACGCCGACGCCGGCAACGTCGGGTACGAAACAGGGCGCTTGGTACAGAAGTTCGCCCCGTACATGCAGATCCCCGTCCGAGTCGGCACAGGTGAAGAAGTCCGGTGAGCGCCCACGGCGACGCGGCCGAGGACTCGATGTTCGTCCGGACCTACGCGCTGACTCGCGGACGCACCAGACCGCGCCACCTCATGGCCCTGGACACCGTGCTGGACACCGGCCCTGGACGGCCCGGCCCGGGCCAGGCCGCGGAATGCGAAGAGATCCTCGCCCTGTGCCGGGAGCACCGGCGCTCGGTGACCGAGCTGGCCGGACGGCTCAGCCGCCCCGTCACCGCCGTCAAGATCCTCGTCTCGGACCTCCTGGACGCCCACGCTCTGGTCGTCTCCTTCACCGATGCCTATGACTCCTGCGGCACCGAACCGGACGAACGTCCCACCATCCACCTATTGGCGGCCCTCTCGGCGGGCCTGAAGAGGAAGTGGCCCAATGCCACCAACTACCCCCAGGCCAGATAACCCGGACATGGCTCAGCGGAGCCCTTCGCACCCGCAGTCCGCTGCGCCGACTGTGCTGAAAGTCGTGATCGCCGGTGGTTTCGGCGCGGGCAAGACCACCGCCGTGGGCGCGGTCAGCGAGATCACGCCGCTGAGCACGGAGGAGTACCTGACCGAGGCCGGTGCGGACGTGGACAGCCTGGAGGGCGTGGAAGCCAAGCAGATGACGACGGTCGCCTTCGACTTCGGCCGCCTCAGCCTGCCCGACGCGCCTGAGCCTCTGGAGCTGTTCCTGTTCGGCACGCCCGGCCAGGACCGGTTCGTCGACCTCTGGTACGACCTCTCCCGCGGGGCCGTCGGCGCGGTCGTCCTGATCGACACCCGCCGTCTGGAAGGCAGCTTCACCCCCGTCAGCTTCTTCGAAGACATCGGGCTGCCCTTCGTCGTCGCCGTAAATCACTTCGACGGAGCCCACCGCTACCACCCCGAACAAGTCCGCACCGCCCTCGGACTGCACTCCTCCGTACCGGTGGTCTCCTGCGACGCCCGGAACCCGAGCCATGTTGTCGGCGTCCTGCTGACCCTCGTCGGCCACGCCATGAAGAAGGCACTGGCAGGACCCGCTCACCCCACATCCGCAACCACCCTCCAGGACGCCTGATGTCATATCAGACCAACGCCCCTCACCTCGTACCGCGGCCCGCCCCATCCGTACTGCCCTTGCCACAACGCGGCTTACTCAACAGCTCCCAAGGGCTTTCCATCTCATCCGGCACCACCGTCACCGGCGCCCAGCCTCAGCAGGCGAGCGAACTGGCCCAGCGGTACGCGCTGCTGGAGCGGCTGGGCGTGTCCGCCGCATCCAGTCAGGACTTCGATGAACTGGCCCGCGACATGGCCGAGAAGGCCGGGTTCCTGTACGGGTTCGTCAATCTGTTCCTGGAGGAGCAGACCTTCGTCGGACTGCACCAGCCGTCGGCGAACAGCGGATACATCATCGTCACCCGCACCATGAGCCGCGACCACGGCTGGTGCCCGGAGGTCGTGGCCCGCAAGAAGGCCCTCCCGCTGCATGACGTGCACGCCAGCCCCCGCTTCAGCGGCAACCACGTGGTCGACGCGGTCGGAATCCAGTCCTACTTCGGCGCACCGCTCATCCACGAGAGCGGCACTGTGCTGGGCACGGTCTGCGTCATCGACCCCGAGAAGCGGCCTTTGAGCGACGCCCGACGGATCAGAGACATCACCATCAACGGCGGCGCACAGGTGTTGGACCGCATCGCCCCCGCGCCCGTCCGCCGCTAGGCCCGTTTCACCGCCCCCACCCGGGAGCCGCTTGCGATCCCCGGCCGCTCCACCGCGCGCACTTCACCCAGGGAGAGGGAAACGACCATGCCCGCCACACCGCCTCCGGCGCTGCGCCCCTATCTCACCGCCCGCCACGAACTGCTGTGGAACGAGGCGGACGCTTTCGCGGCCGAGCACGTCGCGCCGCGCGCCGTACGGATGGGAGCCGCTCCGGGCAGGGTAGAGCGCAAGGTCGCCGATCTGATGGCCGGACGGGGCTGGTTCGCCGTCACCGTCCCGGCCGCCTTCGGCGGTCTGGGCGCCGGACACGTGGCCAAGACCGTCCTGATCCACCGCATCGCCCGCGTGTCGGGCGCTGCCGCGGCCATCCTGCAGGCCACCCTGATCCCCGTCGGCGCCCTGCTGCACTTCGCCACGCATGAGCAGATGACCCGCTGGCTGCCGGGGGTGGCAGACGGTTCGCTGCTCTTGTCCATCGCGGTGACCGAACCGGACGCCGGCGGGCACATCGGTGGCATCGAGACCACCGCCAAGCGTGCCGGCAACCACTGGGTGATCACCGGCAGCAAGGCCCACATCGGCAACAGCCATCTGGCGGGAGCCCACCTCGTGCTCGCCCGGACCGCCGAGGCGGGCGTGCGCACCTCGCAGGCGCTGACCGCGTTCATGGTCGAATCCGACCGCCCCGGGCTCTCCGTCGCCAAGCATCGTCCTGGCCTCGGTCTCCACGGCTTCTCCGCCGGCCGCCTCGACCTCGACCACGTGCCCGTCCCAGCCGACAACGTGGTCGGCGAGATCGGTGAAGGGCTGAGCGTGGCCCAGAGCAGCAGCATCCTGTACGGCCGCCCCAACCTGGCCGCCGTCAGCCTTGGCATCCACGAGGCGGTCGCAGCCACCACGACCTCCTACCTCAAGGCCCGACCCCGCTACCGGCACGCCCTGTCCGATCTACCGGTCCTGCGGGACCGCATCGGTGGCATGGAAGCCCGCCTGCGCGCCGCACGCATCCTGGCCTACCAGTCCGTACACCTCCTCGACCAGGGCCTGTCCTGCGACGCGGAACTGATCAACGCGAAGTACCTGGGCCACCAGTGGGCCATGACGTCCGCCCAGGACGCCATGGAACTGCACGGCGCCCACGCCCTCGACGGCGAGTACGTCCTCCAGCGCATGTGGCGCGACATCCAGCACACCTACCCGCCCGCCGGAACGGGTGAAATCCAGCGAATACGGCTGGCCGACGCCGCCTTCCAGGAGGACGACATCCAGTGGTCCGAGCGCCTCGCCGCCAAGACCGCCTGGACGCAACCCGACCCAACCGCCGCATGAACCCCCGTGCGCGGCACCCCGTAACTCCCAATCGTCACGCACGGGCCCGTGTCGTCGGCTCCCGTCCCCCGCGGGGGCCGGCGGCACCCCTTCCGGTGACCGTCCGCACAGCCGAGAAAGAGACACCAGTGACCTCATCCATGACGAAGAGCGCACCGATCACACCGCTGAATCCGACTCACCAACGCGTCGCCCAGCACCTTGTGGACGGTCACAACAACCACGACATCGCCACAAGGACCGGGCTGACGCCCAACACGGTCCGTCAGTACGTCCGCGACATCCGGTTGAGCGTCCACTGTCCGCCTCACGGCAAGCCGCAGGTGCTCGCGCATCTCCTGCTGGAAGCAGAACAGGTCGCGCCGCCCATCCCGGAGCGGCCGGCGCCCGAGCTCAAAGCGGAGCAGCTGCAGCTGCTGAGGGCGGTGGCCGAGTACAGCACCCCCGGCGACATTGCCCTAGCTGCCAGGATCGCCCCCGCCGATCTCCGCTCCGCTCTCGACGAACTGCTCGACGAGGCTGGCGCCGCCGACGCTCTCCACCTCGTCGTCCTGTCTCACGCGTGGCACCTGCTGGGTACCAGGTCGACCAGCACGGCGCAGAGCGGAGCGAACCAGTGAACACATCTCCCGCGCAGATGCAGCAGAGTGCGCCAAAGTTGCCAGCCGTGTACGAAATGCGGACTCTGTGCACGGATGCCGAGCGGGACGAGGCCGCCGCGCTCGTCCAGGACCGTCAGCGCTGGCTCACCATGCGCGGCCTACCGGTAACCGCCCGAGCCGATGTCCCCGCCCTCGTCCGCAACCCGCACGCGAAGCTGGCCGGACTCTTCGAGGACGGGCTGCTGCTGGCTTGCATGATCCCGCAGCACGCGCCCGACCTCGGATGGGGCCAAGGATCGTGCCTCTTCCTGAGCTGCATCCACACCCTGCCCGACCGCTCCGACGACATCATCCAGCTGATCACCCTGTGGGCCTCCGACTTCGCCGCACGATGCGAACTGCCCGTCGTGCGCGCCGAAGCCCTAGCCCGCCAGCCCTTCGACGATGATCCGATCGCCCCCTTCCTCAGACGGCTCACCGACATGGGCTGGGACGTCCGAGGATCGGGGACCGGCCAGCACGAGGAGCGGGTCGCTCGCCTCGAACTCATCGCCGAACAACGTTCTGGACTGAGCGCACTCATCGCCTGCCGGGTCCACGAACCGCAGTCCGCCACAGGCAGCCGGAGCATCGCGTGACGGCCGCCGAACAGCTGCGACCGGACCTCGCACGCGAACTCATCGACCGAGCTATGAAGGCGGCAGCGCGAAGAGCCAAGCGCCTGCGCAACGAGCTCGACGCCGTCCATCTCGGCCAAGACCGTCACGCCGACCACGCCGACACCAAGATTCTGCGCCGTCTCCTAGCCGAACACGACTGGCCCGGCCACCGCCTCGTCGGTCCCGACGCGGCACGTGCCGCCTGGAGCCTGGCTCTTCACGCCGACGACGACGCCGACTTCCAACGGGCGGCCACCACCCTGCTGGAGCGCGCAGTCCACGACGGCGACGCGCCCATCCAGCACTGGGCCCACCTCTACGACCGCACCCTGGTCAACAGCGGTCGCCCCCAGGAGTTCGGGACTCAACTGAGGTTCACCGCAGTAGGGGTTGAGCTGTGCCAGGTGCGCACGCCCGACTTCTTGGACCAGCGAAGGGCCACCGTCGGACTGTCACCGATCGCCACGGCCTTGGAGACGGTGCGTCGCCGGTGCGCCCAGGATCACCAGGCCGAGGACTCCTCGACCGTCGTACTCGCGGCGGTCGCAGGGCCCAGCGAGCCCCGTCCACTCCACCGACCCACTGCACCCACCCATTCCCCTCATGCGAAAAGGACCGTTGCTGCATGAAGCTCACCACCGCCGTACTCGCTGCTGGCACCGCAGTCTCCCTCGCGACCCTCGGGGTCGGAGCCGCCCGGTTCCGGCAGGACGCGCGGCATCAGACCGAACGGAACGAGGCGCTCCTCGCGGGCAACCAGCTCGCGTGGCTGGCGCAGGTGTCCACCCATCCTGACCTCGCTGAGATCTGGAAGCCCGAGGACGTGGAGACCGAGGAGTACATGCGGCTCATGTCGGCCAACCGGCTCCTCTGCATGCTCAGCCTGCGCGACCGCCTCGGCTTCGTCCCGAAGGGGCACCTGCCCTTCCACGCCGCGTGGATCATGAAAAGCGACGTCGGCCGCCGGTACTGGAAGCACTTCGGTGACCTCCGCGCCCAGGAGGCCGAGGGCGACGAGCGGGCCGAGCACTTCACCCGGGTACTGAGCCACGCTGCCGAGAACACCCCGCTCACGCCGCCCGCTGCACTCTGACAGCCCGCAGACGCTATGGGCCAATCGACTTCGTCGGCCTGCTCGTCTGGCATCAGACCCCGGGGCCCGACGGGATCCCGGTAGCGCACCATCCACCCCTTACAGGAGGCAAACATGACCGCCACCCAGGCCGAAAGGCCGACCGCTCCCTCGCAGGCCGACCTCGTGAAAACCGACGAAGACCCGTTCGGGCTCGACATCACCTTCATCGAGGGAACGCCGGCGACCGAGACGGTCCTGATGTGCGGCACCGGTGACAACTGCGGCAGTTCCTGCCCCAGCGCCTGCACCACCTCGTAAGCCGGGTCACACCGGTTTCGTGGGCCGGACGGGACTCCCCCGTCCGGCTCGCTCCGCCCGTCACGCCCAGAAGGATGAGGAAAGCGCTGATGACACGGCAACGGCTAAGCCTGTACGAGGCCGCGGGGCAGGCCATGCTGCGCGCTGCGGTCCACACGACCGAACCCGCTATGCCGCCCTGGCCCGCGCGCACGGCACCCGTGGAAGCGTGGCGCACGTGGCTGAGCACGGTGTGGTCCGACGCTGACTTCCGCCATACCGTGTCGCAGGCGAGCCCCCATCTGACGGACCAGGTACAGGCCATCATCGACGGCCGCACACCGAAGGCACGCCGGATACGCCGGGCAGCGCTGTCCACCGCCCGCTATGCGATCCGCTATGCACGTCGCTCTACCCCCTTTGGCCTGTTCGCTGGCGTCGCTCCGCTCGGCTTCTCCCAGACCACGTCCGTCCGCATCGGCGACGAGCACCAGGCCGTGGCCCGCCCCGAACCGACCGGACTCGATGAACTGCTCAGCAACTGGGAGAGCGACTCCGCGCGCATGGCCGATGCGGAGGTCTGTGTCAACACCCTGATCCAGCAGCGCGACCAGTACATCCACGTGCCTTCCGAGGGCGACGCCGAATTCCGCCTCGCGCTGAACCCCGCATTGCGTCTCGTTCTCGGTCTGGCCCGATCACCGATCGGGTACGGCCAGTTATCCGACAAGCTGGCCGCGGAGTTCCCCTCCGTAAATGGCGCCGCGCGCAACCGGCTGCTCGGTGAATTGCTGCGGGTCCGGTTGCTGCGCTCGTCGCTGCGCGCGCCCGCCACCATCGCCGACCCCACCGAGGTCCTGCCGCCCGCGGCGCGCACTCAGGCAGCTGGCCTGCGGACCGCGTGCGACCTGCGGCTGGACGCCGACGTGCGGCTGCCCGAACAGGTGCTGACCGAAGTAGAAACCGCGGCGACCATCCTGGCCCGCCTGGTCACCCACCCGGCCGGAACGCCGACATGGCAGCGGTGGACCGAGCGATTCATCGAGCGCTACGACGAGAACACCATGGTGCCGGTGGACGTGGCCACGGATCCTGACCGGGGCGTGGGCTTCCCGGCCGGGTTTCTCACGGCGAGCGAACCACCCCGGCCGATGTCCCGGCGCGACCGGCTGCTGCTGGAGCTGGCTGGCACCGCCGCCACCGAAGGCAGCCGCACCGTCGCACTCACCGGGGCGATGATCGAGGAACTCGAAGCCGCGGCCGGCGACAAGTCCCACGAACCAGCACCCCACCTCGAACTTGCTGCACAGGTCCACGCCTCGTCCATCCCGGCTCTGAACCGTGGGGACTTTCGGCTGCGCGTGCTGACTGTCTCCCGCTCGGCCGGATCGATGACCGGCCGGTTCTGGCACCTGCTGCCGGGCACTGAGGCGGCGTACGCGAACCTGCCCACCGTCGATCCGGAGGCGGAACTCGCACAGCTCTCCTTCCACGCCGGACGGGTATCGGCCGACCTGCTCACCCGCGCGCCACAGGCCCTGCCCCGCGTCGTCAGCGTCGGCGAATTCCGGCGCCCCGACCCGAACGTCCTCTTCCCCCGCGACCTGTCGGTCACCGTCGCCGACGGCCGCCCCCAGCTGGTGGAGACTGAGACGGGCAAGCCGCTGGAACTGCTGGCCCCCACCGCGCTCAACTTCCTGTGGAACAACTACACCCCGCCGATGGCCCGCTTCCTCGGCGAGATCAGCCGGGCCGCGTCCCCGCAGGTCACTTGGTTCGACTGGGGCGCCGCCTGGGCTCTGCCCTTCACCCCGGCCCTCACCTACCGGCGCACCATCCTCGCCACTGCCCGGTGGAAGATAGACAGCCGCATCCTTCCTGCACGCACCGCGCCACAGCAGCAGTGGACGGACCAACTCCATGCCTGGCGAACCCGGTTCCGAGTGCCGGAACATGTGCTCCTGGCGGAGGACGACCAGCACCTCGCTCTTAACCTCACCCGAAACGTCGACCTGGACCTGCTGCGCGCGCACCTGGATTCCGCCCCCGTCGGTGTCGCCACCCTGCACGACGCTCCCCCGCAGGACGCCGATGGTTGGATCGGCGGCCGGGCCCACAGCATCGTCGTCCCCCTGGCCAGGCGCTCATGACCACCACGATGACCGTGCCCCTTACGCAGGACCTGTCCGAGGGTGCCCTGGGCATGGCCCTGCTCGACATCGAGCGCCATGACCTGTCCACGGCCCGCCGCCACCTCTCCCAGGCCACCGCCCGGGGCGTGAGCACCGGCAGCAACGCCAGTCTCTTCCACGGCGCACCCGCCCTGGAGTTCGTCCTGTCCCGCGCCCACGGGGCCGGCGACGACGTCCGCGCGGCTGTCGACCGCGTCGTGGACGCCCGGCTCGCCGCCGCCCACCGCCGTCAGGCCGGCGGCGCGCTGCCCCACCTCGCCGAGTGGGACCTCATCCGTGGCCTCACTGGGCTCGCCGCCCTGCTGCTGTCCCGCCCCGGCGCGCCCCGGCTGCCCGACGTGCTCGCCTGTCTCGTCTCGCTCGCCCGCCCCGCCCGCGGTGACGGCCGGATGCTGCCGGGGTGGTGGTCGGCAGTCGCACCCGATGGGATGGAGATGGCCGGCGGGCACGGCAACAACGGCATGGCCCACGGGATCGCGGGGCCCCTGGCCGTGCTCGCCCTCGCCCAGCGCGCGGGAGTCAGCGTCCCCGGCCAGGAAGAGGCCATCGGCACGTTCGCGATCTGGCTCGACCGGCACGGCACCCACTACTGGTCTACCGCAGCCCACCTGGACGTCGGCCAGCCGCCAGTCGCGGAACCGGCGCGCCAGTCCTGGTGCTATGGCCGGCCCGGCATCGCCCGCGCGCAACAGCTCGCCGCGCTCGCCCTCGGCGACCCCACCCGGCGCCATGCGGCCGAGGACTCCGTCGAGACCATCCTGACCGACCCACAGCAGCTCGCCCGCATCACCGACTCGACTCTCTGTCACGGCTGGGCCGGACTGTTGACCCTCGCCCGCGCGGTCGCCGCCGACAGCCCCGTGCCCGCCCGCTTCACGCCGATCATCCAAGACCTGCACCGACGGCTGGCCGCCGATTGGGAGCACCTGCCCAAACCTGGCTTCCTGGAAGGCCGCGCCGGAGCCCAACTCGCCTTGCACGACACCGGCACCGCCAGTTGGACCCGCGCCCTCCTGCTCACCTGACCCCCACCCTGCCGCCTCGCAAGGAGTTCACGGCCCATGCCCTTCGACGACGAGAACCTGCCCATCCCACCGGACACCTCCTGGTGGCACGCCTCCGTGGCCTTCCCCGAACCGCGCCACGCCGCCGCCCGGGCCTTGGCGACCGCGCTGTCCGAACGACGGTTCCACTTCCTGCGCAAGGACGCCGGCGTGCGCCTGCGCACCGAACAGGCCGCCACCGCTTTGCTGGACCAGCTCGTCTCCGACGGTGTGATCACCGGCTGGACGGGCGGGATCTACGAGCCGGAGAGCTATGCGTTCGGCGGCCCCGAGGGCATGGCGGTCGCGCACGACGTGTTCTGCGCCGACAGCCCGGCCGCGCTCGCCGAGACCGGTACCCCCGGCGCCCGCGAGCGCAGCGTGATGCTGCTGGCCGCCATGATCCGCGCGACAGGGCTGGACCCGTTCGAAGCCGGAGACGTGTACGCGCGGTGGGCCGCCCTGCGGCACCCCGTCAACCCGCCCCAGGGCCCCGCGCTGGAGAAGGCCGTATCCGCGATGCGGCGGCTGATGAACGCGGACGCCGCCCTTCGGCCGCAGCCGGAAGTGGGCTGGGGCGAGCGCGTCGCCGCGTTCGAGGACGCCGGCCGCCGCCTGCGCCGGCTCGCCGCCGACGGCCGACTGATACGCGGGCTCCGGGGTGTCCTCGCCCATCACGCCATCTTCGCGTTCAACCGCGCGGGCATACCCGTTGACGCGCAGGCCGCCACCGCGTGGCTCGGCCGTCACGTCGCTTTCTCCACCGGAGAAGGCGCAGACGTGTCTACCCGCAAGTCCGCACCGGCGGACCCTAACCTCCCTCGAATGGAGACCACCGTGACACCTGCGAACGACCCCGACCAGCTTCGCGAAGCCCTCGCCCAGCGACTCGTCGACAGCGGCCACCTGCGCAACCAGGCGGCCATCGAAGCGTTCCGCACCACCGACCGGCACGCCTTCCTGCCCGGCGTCGACCTGGAGCGCGCGTACAAAGAGGACGCGGTCCCGATCAAGCACGACGAGCACGGGGAGATGATCTCCTGCATCTCCGCGCCGTCCGTCGTCGCCACCCAGCTCGAACAGCTCAGCGCCCAGCCCGGTCACAAAGTCCTGGAAGCCGGGGCCGCCACCGGATACAACGCCGCCATCCTCGGCCAGATCGTCTCGCCCGGCGGGCAGGTGTGGACGCTCGACGTCGACGAGGACCTCATCGCCGGCGCGAACAAGAACCTTGCCGAAGCCGGCGTGCAGAACGCCACCGCGGTGATGGCCGACGGGGCGGCCGGGCTGCCCGAACATGCCCCCTACGACCGCATCCAGTTCACGGTCGGCGCGGGAGACGTCCCGGTCAAGATCCTCGACCAGCTCGCGCTCGGCGGACGCCTCGTCCTGCCGATGCGCATCCGTGGCAGCATCTCCCGGTCCTTCGCCTTCGAACGCGACGGGGACACGTGGAAGACCGTCTCCTGCGAGATGGCCACCTTCGTCCCGCTCCGCAAGGGCGTCTGCGACGACGTGTACACCCTCGTCCCCATGTCCGGCGAGGGCAACGTCCGCCTGGAGACGTTCAGCGAGCAGGACGTCGACCGCGAGGCGCTGCGCACGGTCCTCGACGAGCAGCAGACCAAGCAGTACACCGGGGTGAAGTTCCGGCAGGGTTCGGCGTGGGAGTGGCTGTACCTGTACCTGGCCTGCGCACTGCCCAACGGTCTGTCCCGCCTGCCGGGCCAGCGCCCCGGGTTCACTCCCCACTTCGGGTGGGGCTCCATGGCCGCCCTCGACGGCGGGGCACTGGCCTACCTGACCATCCGCGAGGGCGAAGACGAGAAGGGCCGGTACTGGGAGGTCGGCGTGATCGGCCACGGCAAGGGCAGCGGCGACCTCGCCGAGCGCGTCGTGACCGAGATCCGCGCCTGGGACACCAGCGGCGGCAATGACGCCCCCGAGCCGGGCTTCCGGATGGCCGTCGCCGGCTCCCGTGACCGGCTGCAGGTTGACGAAGCTCGCTTCGTCGTCGACAAACCCTACAGCCGACTCGCCGTCGACTGGGCGCGCAAGGGCTGAGCCGATGGTCCCTGCGATAGCCAGCCGCATTCCCCTGGTCCGCCGTACCAAGGCGCCCGCGCTCCCCTTGGAAGAGCGCATCAACCACCTCACCGGGCTGACCATCGCACCCGCAGGTGCGAGCCACCACGACCTGGTGGCCCGCACCTGCAGCATCCTCAACTACGCCGCGCTTATCGCCTCCGACGTCGGCCTGCCCAACCTGGCCACCGACCTGTGCTGGAGCCAATACCAAGTTTTCGCCTGCGCCGGACGGCAGAGCGGGCCGATCGCCGTCATGTCGCTGATGTCGCTGGTCAACCTCTCCCGGCTGCTGACACGCGACGGCCAGGGCGAGGCGGCCTATGACCTCCTCACCTGCCTCAACCACGCCGCCCGTCAGCGAGGAAGGACCGAGATACACGGGCGCACCGTCGACTTGTCCTCGCTGACCAGCACCGAGGCCGATCACCGACAGGTGTGCCAGGAGCTGTGGGTCACTCTGCTCGTCGACGGCGCCCGCGCTCTCGCCCGCATCGGCCGGTGGACCGAGGCTGCCGACGCCATGGCTCAACACCGCGGCATCGGCAACCGGCTACTCGACGGCCGCCAGATCAAAGTCATGGCCCTGATGGAGCAGGGACGAAGCCAGCAGGCCCTCGACCTGATCGACACCACCCAGCCGACGGAACCCTGGGAAACCGCCATCGGCCTGCTCCTGCGCACTCACTGCCGTGCCGCCGGCGTACCGATTGCGCCGACCGACCTCACACACACCATGGACGAAGCCACCGCGCTCCTCGCCCCTCCCGATCCGTCGACCGCGGTGTTCCAGACCCGGTCGGGCCTGACCGCCCTCGAACTGGCCCCCGACGGGCAGTACGCGGACACGCTGCCCAAATCCATCGTCAAGGTGGCCCGGCTCGACGCCTATGCCGCCCGCGACGTCCTGCACCACCCCATCGCCGCGTCCGTCCTGGACGCCGGTTCGACCCGCGCGCTCCACGCGGTGATCGCCGCAGCCGGACTGGGATCCGGCGCCCTGCCCGCACACGAGCACCAGGCACTGGCGGGCGCGGTCGCCCACGCCTGTGCAGAGCTGGAAAGGCTGCTGAAGACCGAACCCGAACCCCATTAGGAGCGGACGACCGGAGAAACCGCCGGATCGTCCACGCCGCGCGGCAGTGTCGGCGATTCGGCCAATTCCCGCCCGGAGCCGCTCCAAGCCCGACCAGGGATCCCGCACCCGCCAGCTTCCTCACGCAGGAATTAGCGGGCTTCCCCGCACGACCGAATGACGTGTGTTCGATATCGCAGCCGTGTCGTTAGACCTCACGACTCTGCCGCAGTGACCGTCCTAGGGGGAACCATGACCTCGGCCATTCCACAGGACCAGCCGCCGCAACCACCGAAAGGGACCACGCCGCACGAAGAACCGCAGGAAGCCAGTGTTCGAGAAGAGGAATACCTCTACCGCGACGAGTCTCGGCTCCAGGCCGGCTCCCAGCTGACCTCCCGCACCATGGCTCGGCGCCTGCCCTCGCTCGTGCAGCGCTCCGTTCAAATGGCCTGGCGCGTGGACCGCGGCGCGACCATCGGACTGCTGGTGTGCCAGATCGGGACCGGCGTTCTCGCGGCCCTGGGCCTTCTGGCCGTCACGGGCACAATCACCGCGCTGATCTCCTCGGGCAACATCACCGAGCGGTTATGGGACGCCGCCCCGCAGCTGGCCGTGATCGCCGCTGCCACCGGTCTGCGCGCCGTGCTGGGAATCGTAGTCGTCTGGCTCACCGGCAGGCTGCGTCCGGTACTCGGCCGGGCCGCGGAGGTGACGATGGTCGAGGCCGCGCTCGGCGCGGAGCTGGCCGCGAACAACAAGCCCGGCTACAACGACGCCTACGACATCGCCGACCGCGGTGCCCAGGTCACCCCCGACCTCGTCGAGGAAGCGCAGGACGTCCTCGCGGCCACCGCCACGCTCGCGGCCGGCGCCACTGTCTTGACCGTCTTGCATCCGCTGCTCCTTCCACTGCTCTTCCTCGCGTGCCTGCCGCAGGCCGCCGCGTACGTCCGTTCTGCCCGGGTGGTCTATCTCGCCGGTCTGGAGACCTCCGGGCGGCGCCGGATGCTGGGCAAGCTGCGCTGGCACATGGCTTATCAGGAGTCCGGTGAGGAGATGCGCGCCTGCCTGGCCGGTCCGTTCCTGATCGGCCGGTACCGGCGGCTGGCCGCTTCCGTCAACGCCGCCGAACGCACGGCTGCGAACACCGGTGCCCGGATGGGACTGGCCGGAGCCGTGGCCGGCGGGGTCGCCTCGATCGCCGTGTGGGCGGCGCTGCTGTGGCTCCTGGCGTCGGGACGGATGAGTCTGGCGGCCGGAGGCGGCGCCGTCTTCGCCCTCCAGACCGCCACCGGCTCGGTGCGCGGCATCATCAACGGCGGAGCGCGGCTGGTGCGCACCGGCTGGTACGTACAGGACTGGCAGAACTTCCTCGACAACGCCCACGGCCAGGCCATGGCCGACTCCCGTGGCACCACTTCGCTGGCCGCCGCCCCGCAGCGCTTCGAGGTCCGAAACGTCACCTACCGCTACGACGGCGCCCCGAAGGACAGCCTGAGCGACGTCTCTCTGCACGTGCAGCGCGGCGAGATCGTGGCACTGATCGGGGAGAACGGCTCTGGTAAGACGACCCTGTCCCGTCTGTTGTGCGGGCTGCTGCTCCCGACAGAGGGCGACGTGGCCTGGGACCACGCCTCCACGACGGACCTCGACCCGTGGGAGTCATGGGAGCATGTCGCGCTGGTGCCGCAGAAGTTCACGACTCTGCCGCTGACGATGCGCGACAACATCACGTTCGGGCAGGGCGACACCACCGACGCAGCCCTGCTCGCCGCGTGTGAGGCGTCCGGTGCCGCGGAAATGCTGTCGGACTTGCGGTCCGGCTTGAACACCCTCCTGACCAGCGAATGGTTCGGAGGCCAGCAGCTCTCCGGCGGGCAGTGGCAGCGACTCGTCCTCACCCGAGCTTTCCACAGGCAGGTAGCGCTGCTGGTGATGGATGAACCCACGGCCGCCCTCGACGCCCGTGCTGAACACCGGATCTTCGCCGGCCTACGCGAACTGGCCAAGGACCGCGCAGTCTTGCTGATCACACACCGGCTCACCAACGTGGCTGTCGCCGACCGGATCGTGGTTCTGGACGAGGGACGGATCGTGCAGGAGGGCACTTACGCCCAGCTCACCCGGGAGCCGGGGCTGTTCCAGTCCTTGTGGGAACTGCAACGCCAGATGAGCAGCGGCGCCGCCTGATCACGCCGGCCCGCGTCAGACACACTTCCGCCCACAATCCTGAAAGGCAGCGACACGTGGCCTCTTCCGTCCCCCCTTCGAATCACGTCGCGACGGGTACCGACCCGTCCGTGACGCAGTTCGCCGCTTCCCGGCACGCGGTGTGGCTCGGCGCCGCCGCGATCATCACCGACGAGGTCGGCCGGGTCCTGCTGGTCCGCCCGACCTACCGCAAGGACGACACGTGGCTGCTGCCCGGCGGAGTCGTCGAGCCCGGCGAACACCCGCACGTCACCTGCCGGCGCGAGCTCACCGAAGAACTGGGACTGGCGGACCTGCCCCTGGCCAGAGTGCTCGCCGTCCATTCCCTCTCCTCGCACCACCACAACGTCCAGCCCGGTCCGAGCGGCCCCGGAGAGGTCCGGTTCGTCTTCGACGGGGGAAGCCTCACTCCCGACCAGGTGAAGACGATCCGCCTGCCGCGCGAGGAGCTGTCCGAGTACGCCTTCCTGGAGACCCGGGACGCGGTACAGCGGCTGCGGCCCGTGGACGGGAAGATCATGCTCGCCGCCTACCGTGCTCGGCTCGGGGACACCGCCACCGCCCACCTCGCCGACGGCCGGCACGTCCTCGGCATCCCGGCGCTGGACCGCCTCGACGTCCACGTCCGCTACCGCCCTATGTGGGACAGCCCCCTCAACCGCGGCCCCGTCCCGACGCATCTACCCGTGCAACAAGCCTGGGCTTGGTGCTTCATCCCCGATGGCCGGGTCGTCGTCGTGGCCGATCCCGGCCCGCGGGGGGCCCTGCCGATGCTGCCCGGCGGCACCGTGGAGAGCGCCGACACGACACCCGAGAACACCCTTCACCGCGAAGCGGCCGAGGAAGGCCAACTCACCCTGGCCGATCCGGTGCGACTGGGCTGGGTGCTGGACAAGACCGGCGAGGTATACGGCGGAGTGGGCCCCAACGCCCGGCTCCGCCTTGCCGCCCGGATCACCAACATCGGGCCGGCGGCCGTCGACCCCGCCACCGGCCGCCCCTTCGCCCGACTGCTCGCCGCCCCAGCCCAGGCAGCTGCCCTGCTGGGCTGGGGGCCGCCCGGAGCGCGGCAAGCACAGCTCGCCGTGGAGACAGCACGGGAGCGGTGGGGGCTGCCCACCGCTCGCGCCGCCGCCATCGAGGAGATCCCTGCGGAGGGGGTGCGGCTGAGCTGACCGGAACGACCACCCCGTCTCGTCTCGTCCTGCTCCACGCACCTCTGAGGTAGCTGCCCATGCCGTTGTCACACGACCACATCCGCACCGCCGTCGAGACCTACCTCGCTCACCACCCTCACGAGCGGCCACAGCTCGGAGGCTTCCTGGAAGCCCTCGACCGGGAGGCCGACATCGCCTGCCGCTCCACTTTCTCCGGACACGTCACCTGCGGCGCCATCGTCGTCGACCACCTCGGCCGCGTCCTGCACGTGCTGCACCTGGGGAGCGGGAAGGTTCTCGCTCCCGGCGGACACGCCGAGCCCAAGGATGAGTCCCTGGCAGGGGTGGCCCTGCGGGAGCTGCACGAGGAGACAGGGATTCCGCCCGACGCCGTGGCACCGTGGCCCGGCTACGAGACCGTGCCGTTCGACGTCGATATCCACGACATCGACGCTCGCCCAGGCAAAGGCGAACCTGGCCACCAGCACTTCGACGTCCGCTTCCTCTTCCGCGTACGCACCGCGGCAGAGGTGCCCGTGGTGCTGCAGGAAGAGGAGGTCGGCGGCATCGAGTGGCGGCCCCTGGACCGGGTGGCCTCCCCCTCCCTGCGCGAGAAGCTCATGAAGCTGACGCCCACTGTCGAGCCAGGGGCCTCCAACGCCTCCGCCCTGATCCACAACGACCGCGGCGAGTACCTGCTCCATCTGCGCGACTACCTCCCCGGCAAGATCTGGGAGCCGGGCATGTGGTCCCTGCTGGGCGGCGGCCGAGAGCCCCAGGACACCACCCTGGAACAGACCGTACGGCGCGAACTGGCCGAGGAAGCCGGCCTCGACATCCCCGACCTGACCCCGTTCGGCACCGAGTACGCCACCGACGCCGCCGGTACGACCGTGCCCATCGCGATCTACGCCGGCCGCTGGAACGGTGACCCCCGCGAACTGCGACTGACGGAAGGAGTGATGCTGGCCTGGTTCTCCCCCGCCGATCTCCACCGCCTACGCATCGCACCCACCACCAGCGACCTCGTACGGCGTCACGCCGCCAGCAGTCCGGCCGGCACCCCCGCAGAAGGGCTGCCCGTGCCTGCCGAGGAGACCAACACCGCGGCCTGGCAGACCTACGGCCGGAGCCAATTGGCCCGCGCCTACACTCCCCCTGTCCCCGACCAGCTCTCCTGGACGTCCTGGGAAGGGGTCGGACCAGGAGCAGAAGTCCTCGGTGACATCGCGGGCCGCCGGGTCCTGGACATCGGATCCGGCGCGGGCCACCACGCCGTCCATCTCGCCCGGGCTCACGGGGCCCGCGTCACTGGGATCGAGCTGTCCCCGACCCAGCACGAGCGCGCCGTCTCCACGCATACGGACCTTGACGGCATGGAGTTCGTCCAGGGAGACGTGGCCGACTACCTGGCCGGAGCTGAGCCGTTCCACGCCGCGTACGCGATCGGGACGCTCGCCTTCATCGACCCACACCGCTCGCTGCCGGCTCTGCGCGACGGCCTGCGTCCGGGCGCCCCGCTGATCCTCTCGCTCCTGCACACCGACCTCCACGGCCGCGGTCCATCCACGGAGGTGGCTCCGCGCGAGCAGATGATCCTCCTGCGCGACGACCCGCCACTGCCGACACAGATGTGGGTTCTGGCACCGCATCTGTGGGAGGACCTGCTCACCGAATACGGCTTCCGCGTCGAGGCCATCGACGTGCTGAAGCACCCTGACGAGAACGCGTCAGTCATCCAGCAGCTCATCCGCGCCCGCCGCCTGCCCGCCCGTCCGGTACGGGTTTCCAGCCGCCCCCGACCGCCGGTCGCGCACGCGGCCGTAGGCGTCGGAGCGATCATCGTGAGCGAGCAGGGATTGCTGCTGGGCCGTCATCATCGCGGCACCATCGAGCTTCCCGGCGGAACTGTCGAGACCGGAGAGTCCTTCGAAGCTGCGGCGGTCCGGGAACTCGGCGAGGAAACCGGTCTGACCGCGCGTTCCGAAGACGTGCAGCTCCTGGGCACGCTCCTCGACCATGTCGAAGGAGTCCTACGGGTCACCGTCGGGGCGCTCGTGCACGTCTGGCAGGGCCAACCGGCCACGCAGCCGAACGAAAGTATCGGCGAATGGGCGTGGTACCCCCTCGATCAGCTCCCGGACGGCCTGTTCGTGTGCAGCGCTCAGATCCTCACCGCCTGGCGCCCCGACCTGAACATCGACCACACACCCGCGCATTTCACGCCCTTCGCCCACGGCTCACAGCCCTCGAAACCGGTGGACGGCCTGCTATGACAACGAGTTGTCGCAGTCACCGGATGGCAGGGCTCCTCTGCTCGGCCTTCGTGGTCACCGAATCAGATCACGGCAGTGACCGTGATCAGTTGGGCCTCGGCCGGGGACGCACATTCGACCAGGCGCCGACTCGCCAGACCACCCAGTGCCTCGTCGACCGGAGACTCCCATGAGGACGCATAGCCCTCTCAGGGAACGCATTCTGGTGGCCGTCGACGCCGGTCGAGATCCGATCTCCTACGCCGGCATCGTCGGGCAGCTGACGCAGAGTACCTCGGTCAAGATCACCTCGTTCAACCACGAACCGGATGGGCCGCCCCTTCGAGTTGCCCTCGTCGTCGCAGAGACCGTCGACGAGGAGCGCTTGAGCGTCCTGCGCCGCATTCAGCGGACCACCCGCGCCCAGAGCATCCTCGTTATCGGTTCGATCACCGAGCAGGCTCTGCGGCCCGCCCTCGCAGCCGGAGCCGTCGGCGTCATCCTGCGCGAGCAGGCGACGCCCGACCACCTGGAGAGCGTGATCAACGTGGTCGCAAACCAGGGAGCGCACCTGCCCCCGACGCTCCTCGCCAACCTCCTCGCCACAGTCGGCCGCGTACAGGACACCGTGCCAGCACAGCGAGGACTCGCCTTCGCGGGACTCCAGGAGCGAGAGATAGATGTGCTGCGGCTCGTTGCCGACGGCCTCGAAACTGCAGAAATCGCAACGAGGCTGGGTTGGTCCGAACGCACGATCAAGAACATCATCCAAGGAATCACCACCCGCCTTCAGCTGCGCAACCGAGCCCACGCGGTGGCATACGCCATGCGCGAAGGACATATCTGACCACCTTCAGCTTGCAGGCCGGCCAGCCCAGACCGGCCACGCAGCCGGAGGAGAGCGTCGGCAACTGGGCATGAAATCCGCTCGGTCAACTCCCCGACGGAGTAGGCGCTGCATCAGCACAACGGCCGACACCGGTGATCGCCGCGTCACAACGTATGTGCCGCGCTCCCCTAGCAACACACACCACTCAAGATCAAGTTGGAGTCCTCCATGCCGCATCTCTCCACGCGCCGGCCCATATCTTCGGACGGCGCCGTCGGCACCGGGCGGTTGCATGACCTGGAGCAGACCGCCCTGCGCCACAACGTCCCCGTCGAGGACGTGCTGCTGATCGCCGTCAACCTGTACGGGATCACTTCGGACCAGGACCGTCACCGGGCCAGGGTCAGCCTCCGCCTCGTGCGCCGCCCCGATGTTGCCTGGCAGATCATCGTTCCGCTGAACCAGCCGGCCAGCCCGTTCCGGCTCCGGGGCGACGAGCTGTCGCTGAACGGCGAGGTGATCGCGCACGTCGAGCGCATCGACGCCGACGAGGCGGTCGGAGGCTACTTCCGTAACGAGGGGCGTGCCGCGACCCTCAACCCCAATGCCCGCAGCCGGTGCGTCGGCTGCGGCTGGTGCCCGAACACCCTGGAGGCCGCCGCCGATCCGAGGATGCAGGAGGACCAGGGGCTCGACGCTCTGCTGCGGGCCCTCGGCGAGCAGCACCCCCGCCGCAACCTGGCCGAGTTGGAGGAGGTCACCGTCTCCACCGGTTGCTTCGAGCGCGAGGGGGCCGCCGTCGCGCACTTGACCGCCTTACGCCCCGCTCTGGAGCGGGCCGGTGTCACGGCACGGATCGGCTTCCTCACCTCCGTGCTGCGCACCGACGAGGCGTTCGAGACCATCGCGTCGCAGGTCTCGCCGTTCGTGCTCAGGCTGACGGCCGAGCATTTCACCCGGCGCGAGGCCCTGATGAAAGCGACTAAAGCTGATCTTCGACCGTCGCAGATGCCGGGCCTGCTGGCGCGGGCGCGGAGGGCAGGGCTGGACACCTCGTACACGTACATCGTCGGCCTGGACCCGATGGAGGACCTCATGCGCGGGGTGAACGGGCTGGCGGGCGAGGTCACTGCGTTCCCGAACGTCCAGGTCTTCCAGGCACACACGGTGATCATGCAGGGGATGCGGACGCCGGGCGCGGAAAGCCTGGAGTACTACCTGCAGGCACGTACGGTGATCGAGCGGGCCATGGCGAAGACTGGGCTGCGGCCGGTGTCCTGGGAATGCTACCGGCCGCTGTGGTATTTCACCTACGCGGGAGAGGGCCTCGTCGATGGGCGTCGCTGACTCGGTCATCGACCGGGTGAGGGTCGAGCGCCTCGACGAGAACGTGGCGGGCCCGTGGGAGGCCGGTGACAGCCAGTTCGCGGTGGTGGTCGAGTCCGGCGGGCTGGCCGGAGTGTTCGCTCCGGTTGACGAGCTGCCCGCCGCCTTGGTAGCCACCCGGCTCGGGCAGAGCGCTCTGCACCACCCGGTGGTCGACCACGATGGTCTGCTGCGCAGACTCCTGGCCGAACTCGGTCCGCACGCGGCGGGACTCGGACGCTGGGCGGTCGGGGCGCTGGATTGCGCGGTATGGGATCTGCACGGGCACCTCGCCGGCCTCCCCGTCGCGGCCCTGCTCAGCGACCGTCCCGCACGGCAGGTGCCGGTGTACGCCTCCTGGCTCTCCCTGGACCTGAACGCGGATTCGGCCATCGAGTCGGTCAAGGCCACCGCGGGCCAGGGGTTCGCCTTCACCAAGTGGGCGCTGCGCGAGGCAGAAGCCGACCAATTGGTACTGCTGGCCGAACGGGCTGCGGAGTGGGCGGGGCAGAACGTGGCGGTGGACGCCCTGGGCACTTGGGGCCCCACACGGTCCCGGGAGGTTGCACGACGACTCAACCCGGAGGCCGTGCGCTGGGTGGAGGACCCGCTCCCACGGACCGATCTGGACGCTTACACGCTTCTGCGCCGGCAGACGAAAGGTCTACCGGTCGCGGTGGGCGAGCGGCTTTCCTGCCTGGAGGAGGTAGCAGTCCTGCTGAGGCGCTGCCGACCAGAGGCGTTCACGTTCGACGCGGTGTGGTGCGGCGGCATCACCGAAGCACGGGACTGGGTGGGCGTCGCTCACGTTGCCGGGGTGCCCGTCCATCTGCACGGGCGGGCGTTCCTGCCCGCCGTGCACCTGGCCGCAGCCTTCCCTCACGCGGCCGGCGCGGTGGAGTACCAGGTGGTGTGGGAGCCACGCCGGCAGCGGACGCTGCGCGGCACGCTCCGGCCGGAGGGCGGGCATGTGGCTCTTCCCGACCGGCCCGGTCTCGGGATGGAGGTGCGCTGGTAATGCCCAGGCACACAGGGGAGTTAGTGGTCCGCGGACGGCTGGAGCGGCGCGAGGGAGCCGTCCTGCTCGTCGTGGACGAGCGGCTGAGCGGACACGACACGTTTCTGTCGACAACTCTTCGCCTCGACCGGCCGGTGCGCCTGCCCGATCTCCCTGTCCGGATCCTTACGTTCGACGACGTCACCGTCCTGGCACCCCTCGTATCTGTCCTGCCCCAGTCGCAGGACGGGGACGAGTGGGGCGGCACCTTGCTGATTCCCCACGGCGCCCGCCCGCCGACGATCCCCGACGACCTCGCCCGTGCTGCTGCCGAGGCCGGCATCGACACCAGCGGCTGGTCATCGGCCGAAGCCCGGCACCTGCTGACCTTCCTTAGCGAAGCAGTCCCCGGCCCTGTACGTACCGAGCGAATCGGCATGATCATCGCGGCTCTGGCTGGTCCGTCGTGAACGCGGGCGGGGTGCGGCTGGTGAGCCTCGACGTCGGATACACCCTGGGCGAACCGTCGGGGACGACACTGACGCAGCGCCTGGTGGAGCTGTCCCCGCTCCCGGCCCGTGAGGCGAAGCGGGTCGCCCAGGGGATCCTGCACGCCCTGGATCCCCGCCGTGATGCGGCGGGGCCGCAGACGGTGTGCGCCGCTCTGGGGATCGCACCGTCTGCCTTCCCCCACAACCACCGCCCACCTCACTTCGCTCTGTGGCCCGGCGCGGTGGTGGCGGTGGCGCGGATCGCCCGGGTCGTGCCGGTGGTCACCCTCTCGAACGTGAGCCACTGGGACGAGCGGCAGACCGACGTCGCCGCCCTTCTCGCCCCCCACCTCCGGGCCCACCACCCCTCGTGGCAGCTCGGGTTCTCCAAGCCCGACCCACGCGCTGTGCAGACTGTTGCCAGGCTGCACAGCCGGGATCCCGCAGAGGTACTGCACGTCGGCGACAGCCTCGACTACGACGTGCGCGGCGCCCTTGCCGCCGGAGCCCAAGCTCTGTGGATCACCCCGCACCCGCCGTCGGCCGAAGCCCTCCGGCTGCTGGCCGAGCACCCCGGGCGGGTCACGGTCGTACCGGACCTCGCCCGCGCGGTCCGGCACATCGAGCGAACCGTCCTTCCGTCACCCCGCACGATCAGGAGAACCACCCCGTGAGCCAGTTCGACACCACCGCCCCGTTCTACGCCGCCTACCGGCCCGGCATCCCGAAGGATGCCGTCGAGCTGCTCGCGCGGCGGGTGGCCGGCAAGGACCAACGGGTCCTGCTCGACCTCGGGTCCGGCACCGGCCAGGTCCCCCTCGCCCTGGCCGGGACGGTGACGGAGATCGACGTCGTCGAGCAGGACGCGGGCATGCTCGCCGAGGCAGACAAGGCGCTTGCCGGGCTGCCGGTCACCGTCCGCCTGCACAACGCCTCGGCCGAGCAATTCACGCTGCCCTCCTCCCCACTGGCCGACCTGGTCACGGTCTGCCGCGCGTTCCACTGGATGGACCAGGGCATGGTGCTGTCGCGTCTGGAGGGCATGACCGCGCCGGACGCGACCGTCGCGGTCATGGGCGACGGCAGCCTGTGGACCGCACGCACCGAGTGGACCGACTCCCTGCGGGCCCTGATCCAGGAGTACCTGGGCGAGAAGCGGCGAGCCGGAGTGGGCAGGAAGTACGAGGCGCACGACCGGCCCTACAGCGAGATCCTCGCCGAGTCGGCCTTCGGCCAGGTCGAAGAGCACACCATCGCCGTCGAGCGAGAGTGGACCACCGACACCGTGATCGGCTACCTGTACTCAACTTCCTTCGCCGCCCGGCCGCTGTTCGGCGAGCGAGTCGAGGACTTCGAGCGCCGTGCCCGAGCTCTGCTCGACGAGCACACTGCCGCGGGCGGGCTGATCGAGCACGCCTCCTTCCAGGTCGTCCTCGGCCAGCGCGGCTAACCCGCTCCTCCCTCTTCGCCGGGGCGGCCCCCTCCCCGCCCCGGCTCGGTTTCCCGACCCCCTCCTGAAGGAGAACCACGATGCCCCGACCTCTGACGTGGAGCTACGACGAGCGGCGCCGGTTCCTCGACGACGGCGTCCTCATACGCCGTGGTCTGATCCACGGCGAAGTCCTGTCCCGGGCCCGCGACCTCGTCAACGACTGGTTAGCCGAGGCATACGACCCCGCGCGGCTCACCGCCTACACCGAACGCAGCTTCGCCCCCGAGCTGGAGGGGCACCCCGACCTCCTCGCCGTCTACCACCACAGCGGCCTGGCGGAGCTGGCCGGAGATCTCCTGCGGCCTGCGAGGGCCACCCCGGTCACCCGGGCGCAGATCCAGATCCGGCTGCCCCACAGCACGCAGCAACCGGTCAAGCGGATGCACGTCGACGGCGTCTCCTGCCCCCACCTGGAACCCCGCGACCTGCGAACGTTCACGTTCATCGTCGGCGTCGTCCTGGACGGCAGCGGCGCCGCAGACGCCGGTGCTCTGCACTACGTGCCCGGCGGGCACCACCGGATGGCCGACTACTTCGCCACGGACTGGGCCCTGGGACAGCCGGCCCAGACCCCCGCCGACATCGACGCCCAGAACGGCACCGCCTTCACCGCCGAGCCCGGCGACGTGATCGTGATGCACCACCTCGTCCCGCACCGGGTCGGCATCAACACCAGCAGCGCCCCGAGGGTGATGGCGTACTTCCGTATCCACCACGCCCAGCACAACGACCTCGCCCTGGCCGCCCTGTCGGACCCGTGGCTGGAGTACCAGGCACTCGCCGACCTCGCCCACCCCGGCACCACGTGAGAAGGCGGAGCACCGTGGACGTCCTCACCCCCGACCAGCTCCCCGCAGGCGCCCGACTCCTGGCCGCCGGACAGGTAGTCGCCGTGCCCACCCCCCGCTGGTACATGCTCTGTGCCAGCGCCGCCGACCCGGCCGCCACGGACGCGGTCTTCCGCGCCAAGCAGCGCCCGAGCACCAAGCCGCTGCTGCTCCTGCTCGACTCCCCGGCCACGGCCGAGGACCTGTTCGACCTGAGCGGCGACGCCCGCCTGCTGGCCGCGGCCCTGTGGCCGGGAGACCTCGCGCTGCGCCTTCCGTGGAAGCCGGACACGAAGAGCATCGCGGCGGTCGGCTCCCCGGCGCTCGCCGGATGCCCCGACGGAACCCTGGGCCGCCTCGTCGCCCTGGCCGGCGAACCGCTCGCCGCCGCCGTGTGCAGCATCTCCACCCCCGTCGCCGGCGAGAGGGACCACCCGGCTCTCACCGCCGCCCAGGTCACCGCATTCGACCGGATGACGGGGGCCGGTATCGCCGCGGTCGTCGACGGCGGGATCTGCCCGCACGGCCGGCACATGACCATCGTCGACTGTCCAGCGGGCGTCGCCGCGCGCTTGGAACGGGAGGGCACCGTCCACTCCCGCGCTGTCGAAGCCGCTCTCGCCCCGGCAGGAGGACCGCATGTGGGCTGAACTCGCCCGCCGGACGAACCGTCTGGTGCCCGACGCTTCGGTGGCCGCCGTCATCGACGCGCTCGACTACCTCTGTCTCGCCCAGCTCTACCTGCGCGACAACCCGCTCCTGGCCCGGGCCCTGACTCCGGGCGATGTCACGACGCGACCGGCTGGCCACTGGGGAGTGTGCCCGCCTGTCAACCGGATGCTTGCCGCTCTGGGCCCGCTCCAGGTGGCCGTCCCCGACGGTTACGAGCTGCACGTCCTGCACGGCGCCGGGCACGCCGGGCCCTCCGCCCTCGCCCATGCCTACCTCACCGGCCGACTCGGCCATGCCCATCCTCACCTGCGCCAGAACGCGGCCGGGCTGCGCGAACTCGTCACGGGTTTCCCCCTGCCCGCCATCGGCGGGGAGATCACCCCGCTGATCCCCGGCCACCTGCACACCGGAGGCCAACTCGGGCCCGCGCTCGCGATCGGACAGGGCACCGTCCTCGACGCACCCCACCGGCTGTCGGTGGTCCTGATCGGCGACGGAGAATGCGAGACCGGGACGACCGCCGCCTCGTGGCTCGCCGCCCGCGCGCTGCGCGGTACGGGCAACCACGGCACCGTCCTGCCCGTCATCCTGCTCAACGGGCTGCGCATGGGCGGGCCGAGCGTGCTGTCCACCCTGGACCGCGCCGAACTCACCGCCTATTTCACCGGCCTTGGCCACCGGCCCGTCTACAGCGACGGGCTCGACATCGGCCAGCTCCGCCAGGCGGTAGCCGAAGCACTCGGCGCCGCCCAGCCCCTGGGCATTCCGGGGCCCTCCAGTGTCCTGGTCCTCACCCTGGACAAGGGGCATGGCGCCCCCGCCTGCCTCGTCGGCACCCCGGCGGTCCACAAGACGCCGCTGCGTAACCCAGCAGATGTACCCGCCGAGTTCGACGCGCTCGCCGACTGGCTGGCCTCCTACCAGCCCGCCCAACTCCTCACCTCCAACGGCCGGCCCCGACCGCATCTGCTGCCCGCGCTCCCGCCGCCGCGGCCGGATCGCGACTGCCTGCCAGCACCGCGCGGCTGCGTCGCCGCCGCCGCCCAGGTCGCCGCCCACGCCGTCGGGCGCCCGTTCGCGCAGGTGGTCCCCGAGGTCCTGCGGACCCGGGCCGAGCAGGGACCGTTCCGCGTGTTCAGTCCCGACGAGCTGACCTCCAACCGCCTTGACCTCACCGACGAGCACGGATGCCCGGTGCCGTGGGCGGTGGAAGTTCTCAGCGAGGAGCTGTGCCACGCCTGGGCCCAGGGCTACACGGAGACCGGCCGGCACGCCCTCGTCGCCACCTACGAGGCGTTCGCGCCGATCACCCTCAGCCTCATCCAGCAGCAGCTCAAGCACCGGTCCGTGCGCCGGCACGCCGGGCTCGCCCCGCTGCCCAGCCTGGTCTACCTGCTGACCAGCCTGGGCTGGCACAACACGTTCACCCACCAAAACCCCAGTCTGACTACGGCACTTCTGGCCAACGGCGACCCCACGCTTCACGTCCTCACCCCCGCCGACCCCGGGCGCGCCGCCGCCGCCCTCACCTTCGCCCTGCGCAAGCTCGACCGGTGCACGATCGTCGTCGCCGACAAGCACACGGCCGTCCACCACCCACTGGAGACCCTCGACGAGGAACTGCGGCAAGGCATCGCAATCTGGCCCCACCTGACCCATCCCGGCCCCGGCGAGCCCGACCTGATCCTCGCCTCCGCCGGTGACCTCCCCGCCGAGGCCCTGACCAACCTCGCCCGGCGACTGCGCGCCGAACGTCCCAGCCTGCGCCTGCGATACGTACACGTCCACGACCTCACCGCCCTCGCCGAAGACGGTGCCCACCCTCTCGCCCTCGCCACGGACGCATTCGCCCGCCACTTCGGCACCCGGGCACCAATCATGCTGGCCACCAGCGGACACCCCGCCGACATCCACGCCCTCCTCGGACGCCGCCACCCCGGCCCTCGACTCACCGTCCACGGCTACCGCGACCCCGGCCGCCCCGTCTCCCAGGAACACCTCCGACAGTTCTGCGGCCTCGACGAACCCAGCCTGTGGCAGCTGGCCACCACCCTCACCGACCTCCCGAAGGAGATACCGGCATGAGCACCCTGCAACCGCCCGGGGCCCCCGACGCCGGCACCCTCGACACCTTCGAACGCGATGGGTACGCGATCGTCCGCGACGCGATCACCCCGGAACTGCGCGACCGGCTCCTGACCGCCGCCGAGCGGCTACTGGCCAGCGACATCACCCAGGGCCGCGACCAAGGTGGCGACGGGAAGGATGGATTCCGCGGATGCCTCAACCTCGACCGCGCCTTCCTCCCGCTCCTCGCCAACGTGGCCGTCCTACCCACCGTCGTCCAGCTCCTCAGCCCGAACATCCACCTGTTGTCGGCCCACCTCATCGCCCTGCCCAGCGGTCCGCCGCGCACCATCCGCGTCCCCGAGCGCCACGGATGGCACCGCGACATGTACGGCGTCACCGCCGACCTCGGCTTCCCCCACACCCCCCGCATGGCAATCAAGGCAGCCCACTACCTCACCCCCCTCACCCCCAACTGCGGGCTGACCATGTTCCTCCCCGGCAGCCATCGCCTCACCGAAGAACCTGTCGTCCCCGCCGGCACCATCGACCCGCCCGGCGCCGTCACCCCCGACATCACCTCCACCGACACAGTCCTCTTCGAGAACCGAACCTGGCATACCGGAGGCATCAACCTCTCCGGCCATCCACGCATCGCCCTGATGCTCCAGTACGGATACCGCTGGCTCCACCCCATCGACGACCCTGCCACCGACCTCCGGAATGACTCTGCTCTCACCGCGATCGAACAGCAGCTCCTGGGCCTGCCCGACCGCCATCCGGACGGATCCCTCGCCAAAGGCAGCGGAGCTGCCCCCATCCGCTCGTGGTGGAAGACCGGTCCAGCGACTTCCGTCCGGTGATGCTGCCGCGCTCGCGGATCCATGGCGGCTACTTCCTCGAACTGCGGGCGGACCTCCGGCGGGTGGTTCTTGAGGAACCGTCATGGCTCCGGCCGTCGCCCGGAGGGGCATTACAGCGCATCACGCCTACAGATCGACCTTGCACTTCGGCAGCAGCCGGGCCCAAGAGGCCCCCTGGCGCAGGATCGCCAGCCGTCGCGCACAGAACACGGGGAGCGCTGGCTCCAGTTGCCGCAAATTCGCGGCAGACAAAACCTCAACGTAGCTACACTGAGGCTCAATTACCTCCATGCACCCTACCGCCTAGCCGCATCTGATGACCCCAACTTGCGTATGCGCGGATCCCGTGACCGCACATCACATTGGGCCGCACTTCAGACGGTTAATCATGACTCGCCATCAAACACGACATCATTCAGTGCAGCGGAAGATCGACGTCGGGTCCACTAGCGACGGCATTGAAAGTTGATGACCAGCAGGCAATCACCTACACCACACCCACCTACCCGAATGTACCGAAAGCACCCATTTTTCGCCGCACGGCGCCCACTCAGCGCAATGCATAGTTTTTCGTGAGAGTCAGGTCTCGCAACGAGCGAAGCGAATGCGTGATACGTCACACCCCATTCACCTGCGGCTTTCGATACGGCATGGTTGCCACATGAATGCAGTCCTCTCAGCCGAGTTCGCGATCATGGATTTGGCCAAGCGCCTTACGCTCCGTCCCTCGCGGCGCGACGGATACTCCGCGTACTACTCGGCGTCGGGACCGCTTGCCATGCAGCGAATGATCAAGGACCTCATCACGCAGCTCGGCCAGCCGTCGCAATACTGTGGCGGGGTGGGCCCCATCGTGCGGTGGCACACCGGCTCTCACACGGTGACCCTTGATACGGGAGAAGGCCACGGGGTCCGGCTGTCCGCGTGCCAGACCCACACCCTTGAGGAGGCCGAGAGGGCGCGATTCCTAGCCCTGGCAAGGCGCGGCTCCCTCACGGATGAAGTACTCCCCTACCTTTGGCGCTTTCAGCCCTCCGGGGAGTTCAGCCCCGCACCGGTCACCCCGCTCGCGCAGGACTGGACGGAGCTCGAAGTAGCCCTCGAAGCACTCCTGCGCGACTGGTGTCAAAGTTTGGAGCTGTTGCTCGGTAACTCGGCCGCAGGATTCACCATTGACCATGGCGATGGCAATCTGGTTCTCATGGTGGACCCGGGCGACGGCCTGGAGAACTCCGGTGACGGCGTCGCAGTATTCGCCGACAGCAGGGATGACACAGACCGAGATCACCCTCACCGGACCGCCATGAAGGCTCGCGGGTGGCAGTCATTCCTTCCGGTGCTCTCGTACTGGGAGGCGTATTTCGACCGCACTCGGGACGGTTCTGCGGCCGCGGCGCAACTAGTCGTGAATGAGCTCAAGGCCCGCGGGGTGGACACTCCGGGCAGCCTCCGCTTGATCCGCGCTTCTGCCGGTACCCCCGAATACGGCAAGCTGGACGTCCCGGGCGTCGGCATTGCCCCCGGGTCACCTCAGTAGCCTTTCCATGGGGTCAAATCAGACGAAGCGGAACCTCGGCCACCCCTTGCATTCATTACATCAAGGCATGCCTTATCGTCACTTCACGAGCATCTGCTGAATGAGAGTGATGATGAGGTTGCGGAGCGAAATGCGACGACTGCTTAGACAGTCCGAAAATCGCCTTGCCGGACTTCCAGGGCACGTCAGCAGCATTCCTGAACTAGTAGCCGCGGTTGAGGAATCGCAGGGGCGAAGCATTCAGCTGATTCGCATAGAGGGTGCCCAGTCCCTACATGACACATGCGGCATGCGGGCAACTCTGGACAAGACGACACATATCCTCTATCACCCCAGGCCGACGCCACACCAGACCGAGCATCTCATCCTGCATGAACTGGCACACGAATGGCTCGGCCACGATCTGGCTGGCGATTCGGTGCCAGTCACGTTGACCGATTCGGTGCAGCAGCGTGTTGGCGCGGGAGTGCCTGCACGACAGTTGGTACACGAGGAATTCCGGTATGCCCGGGCTACGGAGCGGGAGGCCGCGATGTGCGCGTACTTGCTGGCGGCCCGGATAGGGGCGCCGACCTCGGGGACGAACCTGATCAGTCGCCTGGAAGCCACACTGTCGCGCCCCCTCGGTCGACACCGTACCCACCGGGGGATGTGACAACAGCATGCTCTCCGTACTGCTCTGGGTTGTACCGGTCGTGATGACGGCGACGACGGCATGGAGGCTGCCGTCTCTCTGGACCCCTGACGTGCTGCACCGGCACCTGTGGATGTGCTGCGCGGGTTTCGCAGCTGCCTTGTGGTGCCGAGTTCCTCCCGTGAAAGAGGCTCTCGACAGTTCCGCCGTCACCGACGTTTCCGCCTTGCTGAAGTACACCTTCTCCTTGGCCGCGATCTTGGCCGGGCTGAAGTACATCATCGGGGTCTACGGCGAAGCGGGGCCGTCCCGGCACGTCTCGGTGAGCACATGGGTCAGCCGCACAGCCCACCGCCTCGCGATCACGTGGCTGGGGCTCCTCGCAGTCCTCTTCTTCTCGGTGGTGGACCGGTCCGAGCCGAGCGTCGACTTCACCACGGATCACGCCGGCCAGTGGGGCGCCGGGCTCTTCCTGACAATCGCGTACACCTACCTTGCAGCCGGTTCAGGTGTGGCCTGCTTCCAGTGGTGGCGGGCCGGCCGTCGAGCGGAGTACCGGTCGTTGCGCCTCGGATTGATGCTCATGTCGGCAGCCATGCTGATCTATGCCGTCTACCCTGCGGTACGCATCATCACGGTTTGGGCGCCAACAAGCGCCAGCGACGTCACCATGCGCACGGTCGCGGACAGCGTGACTCTCACCGTGGCGTTTCTGTGGGCTGCCGGAGCCGCGATCCCCTGCACGGTCGTGCTCACCGACCGGTGGACCGCATGGCGCATGCATCGGAAGCTCTATCCGCTGTGGGCGGATCTCACGCAGCAGTTCCCTCACCTCATCCTGCGGTCGGCCGGAGCGCGGCGTCGGGAGACCCTCCGAGTCTGGGGCCCGCTGAGCCTGCGCCTCGACCAGCGGGTCCACGAGATCGCGGATGGAATCGAGAAGCTGCGCCACTTCGCCACGCCGCAGCTCCTGCCCTGCGCCCAGCGGCTGACCGAGAACGACCTCGACCCCGAGCCGGCGACCGAGGCGCACTGGATCGCCACCGCCCTGGACAACGCGAGGACCGGCCGGGCCGCAGTCAGCTCCGCGCGGGCACTGCCGGCCAAGCCCCTGTCCGACACTCGAGCCGAGGCGTACTGGCTGACCCTCGTCACCGACGCCTACGCCCAAGTGACGCCGAATGCCGTACGCGCCCTCCACGACCGGGCCGGTCGCCCCGGGGCAGAAGCAGATTTCACGTCGGCAGCCGTGGCAGCGACCCTGTAGAGCAAATGGACCTGGTGTCCGGTCAGGTCTCCTGACCGGACACCAGATCATTGAGCACGGCGAGCATCGCCGCCGACAGCCCGCCCCTCGGCGAAACGAGAGCGACACCACGGTGATCTGCGAGACGCTGGAGTTCGGACAGCGTCTGGCGCTCGATGTCTGCGAGCGGGTGTGGTCGCGGCGGCGCAGCTGCCGGGTCGAACATGCCGAAGGTTTGGTCTTGGGCTGCCTCCAGCTCTCCGGGGCCTAGTCCGTAGAGCGCCGAGAGCGCTTCGAGGATGCTGGGATCCGTCAGGCGCCTTCGTCCCCCTTCCGCATCCCCCAGAGCATGTCGGGTAAGCCCCTCGACGGCATCGGCGGCGGCACCCTGGGCGTAACCCGCATCACAACGCAGGTCGACGAGGTCGCAGGGGCCTTCGCGCGGAAAGAGAATGTCGACGGGCACGCCGAGGATGTCGGCGATCCGGACCAGCTTCTCGGCCGGCGGAAAGCGCTGCCCCTTCTCCCATCGCGCGACGGCGACGTGAGCCGTGAGCCCCAAACCCGCAGCCACGTCTTGCTGTGTCAGGTCGGCGTTCCGGCGGGCGGTTCGCATCTCTGCACCGGAGAAGCGACGTGGTGGCACAAAGTCTCCCGAAGGTGCTGGTCAGCAGGATGATCGGCATCCGATTGCTCCTTGCCACCAGACGGTACATCACGTAACGTCTCGCCAGGAAGCTGTGGAGGCCACCCCTCCGCTATCCGCACCATCTCTCCACGCCCCCCTGCGCGCAGGATGTGACGCGCGGGGGCGGCACAACTACTACAACGTTGTAGAACCAATCCTGGACTTGCAACGCACGCTCTACGTATGTTCTTCGTCGTCCGCCTGACCGCCCTCAGCAGAACGTGACACACACGAGGGAACCACGAAAAGGCCACCACCCACAGCAATGGCGCCCGAGAGTTTGCACCTCTCGGGCGCCCGCTGCCAACGGCAAGTCCGCCCCGGCAAGGGCGGAGGTTGCCCACCATCACCACGTTGATCCCTTGCATGGGGCGTCTCAACGTGGCAACACCAGAGGGGATTGTCGCATGCGCTCTGCCCTGCGCAAAAGGCCCGGCTCGCCGGATACAGTCCGCCCAAAACCATCCGCTGTCCGCCTGAGCGGCACCGCACACACGCTCCGCCCGGCAGCCAGGAGCAGCCGATGAGCGGCCAAGCACGCGACTGGGTCTGGGAACACAGCTCCAGCCGGGGAGCCGCACGCCTGGTGCTGCTGTCCATCGCCGACCGAGTTTCCGACGACCAGTGCATCTCCTGGGCCTCGCTGTCCAGCCTGGCCAAGCGCACCCTTGCCTCGGTCTCCACGGTGCGCGAAGCCGTCGAGCGCCTGATCCTCGCCGGCGAGCTGGAAATGCTCGACGACCTCGTAGGACCGCAGCGCAGCACGGTCTACCGCCTGCCCCTCGCCGCAGAGGCCGTCATACAGGCCCGGCAAGAGCAGCACGAGGACGACAGCGACGCCGCGGTGTCCGACAAGCCCGACGCTCCGGCGAAGCTCCGCCTCTCGGCTCTCCGGCGGTACGGAATTCGCCCTCGCGAGGTGCCGAAATCCCCCGCGAGGGGCCGGAAACCGGCAGCACCGGAAACCGGCAGGTCCAGACGGAAACCGGCACCCCGACGTACCGGCCACCGGCACAGCGATGTACCGGCCACCGGCACACAGAACCGTAGTGAACCTGATTTGAACCGGAGGTACAGCAGTAGTGGTGCTGCCGTCACCTCCGCTGCCGAGTGGCAGGTCGACTCAGCAACCCACGCATGGCTCCGTCAGCAGGGACACCTCGACCGCCTCGGCGAGCAGGGCCTCCAGATCGCCGACGCGAAGTGGCGCGCCTACCGCGCCGACTCCAAGCCGAGGCCGGCGGACGTTTGGGCTGCCGACTGGAGATCCTGGATCGCCCGAGAGCACGCCCCGGGCCGCCCGAACCTCCACGCCGTACCCGGCGGCAAGGGCAGCACCGCACCTGGCGGGATGACGCGGGCCGAGGCCCACGCCGCCGCGCTTCTCGCCGCCCTCGACGAGCCGACCGGAACGGAGGGCTGACCATGGACCGCCGGGAAATCGCCGCCCTGTTGGCCTGCATCGGCCGTCTCGATCCCCGCACCATCCGCACCGACCAGGGCGAAACAGGAGACCAGCTAGCCCAGTGGCACGCGCTGCTCGGCGACGTGCCGCCGACCACCCCGCACGGCTGGGACGCGCTGGTCGCCGCCCGCCAGCACATCCGCACCTCGCCGTACCCGATCCTCCCGGCGGATATCGCCCGACCGTGGGAGAGCTACCGGCGCGACCGCCTGGCACGCCACTCCGACCCGACGCCGTCCGCCGATCCGGACGACCAGGCCGCCTGGACCGCCGAGCTGGTCGGCACCCGGCACGCCGTCGCCACCGGCACCGCACAGCCCGCCCAGGCCCGAGCGATCACCACCGGTCGCGACGGGGTCAATCCACGGCTGAAAGCGAGGCTGCGGGAGATCGGCTCCTGCATACCTCCCGCCACCCGATCCGCCCTCGCGCCTTACCGGCCCGCCCGAGCGGCACGCGAGGCAGCCGTCGCGCAGGGCAAGGCCGACGCCCTGAGCGTCCCGTGCGGGTGGTGCCTGGCCCAGCCCGGTGAGCCGTGCCGCCGCCGGAGGATCGGTCCCGACGGCGGTGCCCGTGGCATCGCCCCGTGCGCAGCTCATCCCAGCCGCCTCGAACTCGCCACCACCCAGCAGGCCGAGCAGGTCCAGCAGCCCGCCGTGGCCTGACCTGCGCGCAAGACCGGAACACCGCTGTCCGGTGCACCGCTACTCACACCACCGTCCCGCCCCGGCTGCGGCGCACGCTCTGGCGCCGCAGCCGGCACCCAACGCCGCGTCCGCCCCGACGGCCCGCGCGTCCGACGCGGCAGCACATCGGAGATCCCCTTGCGCCACATCACCACCCACGACGCGCCACCCACCGGCCTGCGCGGCATCGGAGACACCAACTGGCACACCCGCGGTGCGTGCCACGGCATGGACATCGAGGATGCCGACGCGGTGTTCTTCCCCGGCCCCCGGGACCACGAAGACATCGCAGAGGCGAAGGAGCTGTGCGGCTGGTGCCCCGTACGAGGTGACTGCCTCGACTTCGCCCTGGAGAACGTCCTCAAGGAGGGCGTCTGGGGCGGCCTCACCGAGGCCGAGCGGCGTCCCCTGCACGACGGTCTGGCTCAACGCCTCGACTACCGAAGAGTGATGGCCTTCTTCCAGGGACGCGACGTCCATCTCACCGAGGCCGAGCGGCAGGTCGTCATCGACCACGCCTACGTCCGCGGCTGGAGTCCGTACCGCCTCGCCGCCCCGCTGCAGATCAGCCGCAAGCATGCCCGTGACCTGCTCCGGCAGTCCGCCAACAAGGTCCTCGACCGTGACCGAACCTACGGCGTGCCACGGCCCAAGAAGAAGCGGAAGAAGACCGCCCCGGAAGCAGGCGGCCCCGCGCCCGCCAGGCCCGGCAGCGATCAGCCCGTACACCGCCCGGCAGCGTCGACTGCGGCGCCCGCCCCTCTCGGAAAGGCCGCATGACCCTCACCGTTCTGGCCCTCGGTGTCGCTCCGGACCTCCCTCTCCTCCTCACCGCCGTTGTACCTGCCGCCGCCCTGGTTCTCGTACTGACAGCCTGGACGGTCCGACGCCGGGGAGGCCGCCCACAGAAGAGTCTCGGCGGTCCGGCGGTCAAGGTCGCAGCCCTCGCCGCCCTCGGCTGCACCGCCTACAGCGCCGACACCAGCTGGCGCTTCGCCGCCGACTACCTCGATATGGCCGGCACCACCGAGCGAGCCGGCATGTTCGCCGCAGCCGAGCTGGCGCTCTTCGCCACCGCGCTGATGGCCCGGCAGAACCTGGCCACCCAGGGAGCCCCCGGCCTGCCGGGCACGCTGGTCTGGGTGATCACCGGCGTGCAGGTAATCCCCGCCTACGCCGAGAGCGGCCCCGTCGGCGGCACCGTCCGCGCCTTCGTCGGACCGATCATGGCAGCGATGCTGTGGCACCTCGCCATGGGTATCGAGCTGCGCCTGCATACCCCTGGTGCCGCCTCCCACGGGCTCATCGCCCTCCTGGGCCGAGAGACCCGGGAAAGGCTTCTATCCCGCCTTGGCATCGCCGCGCGAGACCGCGACGCCGCGCAGATCACACGGGACCGAGCCACCTCCCGCGCGGTCACCCTCGCCGCCAGGCTCGCCGAGCGCACACCCCAGCAGCAGCAAAGCCGACGTGGGCGGCGGCTTACCCGGCGCCTATCGAAAGCGGTCGGAAGGGCTTCGGTCGGCACCGACCCGCTGCAGCGCACACAGCTGCTCGACCAGCTCGCCGCACGACGGCACGCACTCAAGCTTGCCACCATCCCGCTGCCCTCTCCCTGGTCCCCGGAGCCCAGCACCACATCGGCAGCCACCGTCCCCCCGCATCCGACGTCGACTACATCGGTCCCCGTGGACGGTCCCCACGGTTTCGACGAGCCGAACGGGGCCCGCGGACCGAGCAACGTGAAAGGGCCGGTCCCCGAAGTCGAGACCTTGAAGGCGCCAGAACACCCGGGGACCGAGGACGAGAACGCGGGGACCAGCGTGGGGACCAAGACCCCAAAAACCGGCGCGGTCCCGGGGACCGGTCCCGCCAAGCCGGAGGGGACACAGGAGGACACCGCAGGTATGGGAACCGACCACCCCATGCAGGAAGTGCCTGCTCAAGGCCCTGATTCGTACTGGGGACCGACCACCACCGACACGGGGACCGAACCCACCGGGGACCGGGGACACAAGTCCCCTCTCCGTCGGAAGCCAACCACGAAGCCCCGGCCGAAGAACAAGGGGAAGCGCGGTCGGTCCCGTGCCCCTCAGACGCAGCGACAGCCACGAGAGCTGGACCTGCCGGAGCTCCAGCTCGTCCGGACGGTCCGTCCCCACGTCCCCGGCCTGCTCGCACGGGATGGCAACGAGTCCGTCACTCGGGTCCAGCTGCGGGAGATCATCCGCCGCGAGGGCCTGACGGGCTGCCGGAACGACCGAATCACCCTCGTCCTCCAGGAGCTGCGGAACGACGACACCACAACAGCAAGGAGCACCGCCCGATGAACACCTGCCGCAAGTTCGACACCGTCCGCGGGGAGTACGAGCGGGAGATCGGCTACATGCTCGCTCACTCCAAGCGGTACGAGGGCAGGCCGGCGGCGAAGTCCAGCGCAAAACAGGCAGCCTCGACGAAGCAGCGGATGGCCCGGGCGCTCAACAGCCACATCGGGCGCTGCCCCGAGTGCGGCTGACCCGGCAACAGCGCAGCTCATCTCCTCAATCCGTATGGGTGGCCCGGCTCCGTGCCGGGCCACCGCCACCCCTCCGGGAGCCACGTCGTGATCCCTCGCTCATCCGAGCCCACCGCCGCCGAGGCCAGCGCCTGGGCAGATGTCCTGGTCCGCCGACGGCTGCTGCACGCTGCAGTTCTCACGCCGACCGGCCAGTGGCTCGTCCAAGCCCGACCCCACGAGGCCGTCCGCGCCCTCTCGGGGCCGGCCGACCTCGTCGCGCTGGCCGAAACCATTCAGAACCGCACCCGCTCCACGAGGTCCGAACCCAGATGACGAACACACCCCAGAACGGCACCACCCCGGAGCCCGACGTCGACCCCAACTCGGTCCCGGGGCGAGCAAGTTGGGGCGGAAGCGTAGCTTCCACCGAACCCGCCCCCGAGGGGGCGGGAGAGGAACTGCACCGGGGGGCGCAGGTCCTTCAGGCTTCGACCGGGGGCGGATCGAAGCCGGGGCAGGAGGAGCAGCAGAACACGTCACGCGCACGCCGCCAGCGCACCCCTCGCGCTCGCCAGCGCCCGCGTCAACCGCCTGAAAAGAAGCGCCTGCATCAGCCCAACACACGTTTCAACGATGATGAGTTCAAGCTGATCCAGTCCGCCGCCGCCCAGTGCCATCTGTCCGTCGCCGGGTTCCTCGCCCGTTCCGCGCTCACCGCCGCCCGCGACCTCGACCGCACAAGCGCCGAGATCGCCGACGAACGCGAAGTGATCACCGCCCTGTTCGACAGCCGCCGTCGGCTCGGCTGGGCCGGCAGCAACCTCAACCAGATAGCCAAGGCAATCAACTCCGGCGCGGACGCTCCCCAGCTCGAAGCGGCCATCGCCGCCGTACGGCGCGCCGCCGACACCGCCCACGACGCCGCCACGCGCGTGATCGAGGGCAACAACTCATGATCCCCAGCGTCAATCCCTCCGGGTCGGACACCCGAGGTCTCCTCTACTACCTCTACGACACCGGCAAGCACGAGGACCACACCGACCCCCATCTCGTCGCCTCCTTCGACGGTATGTCCCCCGACCCCGGACGCGACCCGGACGCCACCCTCACCGACCTCACGAAACTCCTGGATCAGCCGATGATGGCCCTCGCCCGGCACGCCCGGCCGGCCAAGCACGTCTGGCACACCTCCGTACGCGCCGACCCGGGCGACCGGATCCTGTCCGACGAGGAGTGGGCCGGCATCGCCCGCCGGATCGTCGCCGCCACCGGGATCGACCCCGGCGAGGGGCAGTCCGGCTGCCGCTGGGTCGCCGTACGGCACGCCGATGACCACATCCACATCGTCGCCACCCTCGTCACCGAGGACGGCCACCGCCCCGACGATTACCGCTCCGGCGCCCGCGCCCAGGCCGAAGCCCGGCTCATCGAGAAGGAACTCGACCTCCATCAGGTAGCACCCGGTGACGGCACCGCCGCACAGCGGCCCACAAGCGCCGAACGGCACAAGGCCAAACGTCAGGGCCGCGAACGCACCGCCCGCGAAACACTCCGCGAGACCGTACGGCGGGCGGTGACGGGCGCGAGGAGCGACGAGGAGTTCTTCGCGCGGCTCGCCGCAGCGGGCCTGTTGATCCGCAAGCGCACCGCTCCCTCCGGTGACCTGCTGGGATACAAGGTCGCGCTGCACGACGACCTCAACAAGGACGGCGAGCCGGTGTTCTACCCCGGCGCGCGCCTGGCCCCCGACCTGTCGCTCCCCCGCATCCGGGAGCGTTGGTCCGGCGACCCGGCCTCCGACCAGGACGACACGGTCGTTACGAGGCCGAGCACCCCGGCCGCTGCCCGGCGGGCCACAGCATCGGCGGCGTGGCAGGCCGTACTCGTCGTCGAGCACGGCGACGACGCCCTCGCCGCCGCCCACATCGCCGCCGCCGGCGAAGTCCTGGACGCCCTGGCAACGACGTCCGCCGCGCACACACGTCGCGAACTCCGCGACGCCGCAACAGCCTTCGAGCGCGCCTCCCGTTCCCACGTACGCGCTGTACGGGGCCACGACCAGGCTCTGCGTCAGGCGGCCCGCGATCTCGTCCACGGCGGCAACGCCCTGGGCCGGGGCGAGGACGGCGCGAGCACCGCGATGGCGATCGACATGCTGTTCCTCCTGATCACCGTCGCCGCGCACTGGCACGCACGGAAGGGGCACGCACAGCAGGCGGAGGCCGCCGCCCGGGCCGCCGAGCACCTGCGCGCCGCCTACCAGCCCGCCGCCGCCCAGCCCCTCGGCGCGCTCTACGCGCGAGGCCGGCGGCTGAGCAGGCCAGCGATCCAGCGACAGACCGCACTACTGCGCGAGGCCCTGCCGAGCCTGGCCGAGCAGATCCTCGCCGAGCCCGGCTGGTACGCCCTGGCCGCGACCATCACCGAAGCCGAAGCCGCCGGCCACGACCCAGCCCTCCTCCTCTCCGACGCCGTGGAGCGCCGGGAACTCGACACCGCAGACCAAGTCAGCGATGTCCTGGTGTGGCGGCTGCGGCGGGCGGCCGACCTGCCCGCCGACGCCTCCGTCCTGCCCGAGACGGGCACGGCAGGCGCCCGGATCACCACGCGCAGGCCCACGACCCGGCCCTCCACGCCGGGCAGACGTCTCAGCGGGCAGGAGACACCGGGTATGGCCCGATGAGCCCCGCCGTGCGGCACCGGCCCACGCCGTCGGCAGCTCGGCGATACGGAAGTCGGCGCTGTGGAATTTGTGAATTGAAACCGCCGTGGACCTAGGGCGTGTATCGGAAGTGGCTTGAGAGGCTGCTGGTTCGTTAGTCCCGCGACGGGGCGGCGAGCCAGCGGTCATCCTGGAACTCGGCTGGGA
>NZ_JBIVTU010000003.1:498163-698012 GCF_044756845.1 Streptomyces sp. NPDC091416 | reverse complement strand
CCCAAGCGAACCCCGAACGCCTGACCGGCGACGATGCCCCAACGTCACACCATCGAGCGATGACAAGACCGGCGGAACGCCACATCCCGCACTCTCAGGCCAGCCCGGCCGCCACTGGGCCAGCCACTCGTCGAAGTCCTCGCGCAGGAACTTGCGCTCTACGGGCTTGAGTCGCACCTGCGACCGCGCATCGGCCCACCAGACCTCGAACTCCGCCACGGTCCCTACCGTCGGCCAGTGCTCCGCGTCGGCCGGAAGCAGCAGCACGTCGACGAACCCTCCAACCGGAAGGCCGATGTCAATGAAAATCCCCGTCGCACCCGGATTCGGGACCGCGGTTACCGTTCCCGAAAGCTTCTGTCCCAATCGCAAGCCTATCCGGGCCTGGATCCACTCTTCCACGCTGACCATGAAGCACATCCTCGCAGCGGAATCAGCGCAACGGGGTGATGCGCCTGCAACAGTGCTGTTGTCTCGATGTCAGACATGTCAGCAGGTCAGCCCCACCCGACGAAGGGCAGTAGCAAATCGAACTAGCGGTAGAAACGGCGCTCTCTACGACGGAAAGCACACAGGTCGCGACCACCTCGCCACCGTCGCGCACGCCACGACGACGGCCATCAACGGCCGCCGGGCGGGCAGGCCGGAAACAGAGGTGGCCATGAAGACAAGGAGTGTCAGCGGTGTTGGAGACCTACCTGTCCTGGTACATCGAGGGCCGGATGGACGAGTCCGAGTTCCGCTCGGTCACCGCCCACTTGGCCCAGTCTGGGCTGACCGTCGAGCACCCGATACTGGGCTGCGGGATGCTGTTGGACGTCGTAGGGGAGCAGGTGAAGCTGCCTGTCGGGCGCATTGTGGAGCTTGTTGGCCTGTCGATCGGGCCGCACTGCATGCAGTTCTGGCTGTCGGCAGACACGGACGTGGTGTGCGAAGTCAGGTACGTGGCGCCTGATACCCAGGTCCTCACCTTCGTGCTCGGCGGGTTGACCGAGAGCGAGCGTGAGCAGGCCACCAATGCGCTTCAGCGCTTGATCCAGCGGGAGTTGGACAGGACTGTCGCGCTGCTCGTCGATCTGGGCGGCGAGACAGCGAACGAGGACGATGACGCGCTGGTCCTGTATGGCCGACTGCCGATGGGCCCGCGCCCGAACCGAGTGCAGTTCCGGACGGACCGGCTCAGCGCCGTCCCGGCTGTTCTTGCTGGAGCAGAGGTTACGGATCTCGGCAACGGGCTGAGTGCAGTGCGCTGGTAATGATCATCGGGCAGGTTTCGCGGAGCCAGAGGACGAGCGCTGCGAGGTGGAGTCCAGCCCGGTATCGGGCGGCGAGTCTGTCGAACCGTGTCGCGACGGCGCGGAACTGCTTGAGCCGGCTGAAACAGCGTTCGGCGACGTTGCGGGCTTTGTAGAACTCGCGGTCGAGGTTCACTCCAGGGCGTCGATCACGGCCCGGATGAACGCGCGGGCCGTATCGCCTTACAACGGCTAACACAATGACGTGCTGGGGTTCCGTCCCTAGAGGTATCCCGGCTCGTCGGTGGCGACGAACTGCGTCAGGACTTGCTCCAGCAGCTCCAGAAACTGCCGCAGGTCATCAGCCACCCGATCGAGCTCAGGTTCGTCCAGCGATGCCGTTCGCGTCCGGTAGACCGCCCCGCCAGGGCCAGCGACATAGGACAGGCCGCCGCCGTTCGAACCAATGACCAGGCCGCACGCCTTCTGATCCGCGCCGACATCGACTGCGCCGTACTCCTTGAGCTGCAGAAGGACATCCCCTGCCCGGCCGCCGAAGTAGCCGTTGCCTACGTCCTCCCAGATGACGTCACCGATGCTGTCGTAGAAGGTGACCAGGTCAGCAGGAGCGAGACTCACTTGGGCAAGCATGCCAGCCGCAGCCTGATCGTCGTGGTCGGCCGGCCGGACCTCATTGGCGCCCGGGGGAAAACCGTGCCGGCGCTCGAACTCGTCGGTCATTGCCTTCAGGGCCTCTGAGACCCTGCTCATCCACGAAGCCAGCCAGGCAGGCGAAAGCGAACGGTCACTCATGAGAGCGGATCATGACATGCGCCGCGCACATCCACGGGATGACCAGCAATCTTGCTGGTCAAGGTCGGAGCAATGCCCTGAGCTGTCGGTGGGTGATGAGGCAGCAGGCGAGTTTGAGGAAAGCTTCGTGGATGTCTGCTCGTCGTTCCCAGCGGATGCGGAGACGCCTGAAACCGTGCAGCCACGCGAAACTGCGCTCGACGACCCAGCGGCAGGTGCCCAGGCCAGTGCCGTGGAGAGTTCCGCGGCGAGCGATGGCCGGCACGATGCGGCGTTGTCGAACCTGGTCGCGGTAAAGGTCGTGGTCGTACCCGCGGTCTGCGAAGAGTGAATCCGGCTTGCGTCGTGGGTGCCCGATCCGGCCCCTGATGGGTGGGATGGCGTCGATCAGTGGCAAGAGCTGGGTGACGTCGTTGCGGTTGCCGCCGGTGAGAATCACGGCGAGCGGGGTGCCGTGCCCGTCCGTGATCAGGTGGTGTTTCGATCCGGCTCGGCCACGATCAACCGGACTCGGTCCCGTCCCGTCCCCCCTTTTATCGCTCTCACGTGACTGGAGTCGACCACAGCCCGTGACCAGCCGATACGCGCTGCCGCATTGAGCTCGGCCAGCAGCACTTCGTGCAACTTCTGCCACACGTCGGCCTCGTTCCAGTCCCGCAGTCGCCGCCAGCAGGTCATGCCCGAGCCGAAGCCCAACTCCTGCGGCACGTACTCCCATTGGATGCCGGTGTGCAGGACGAAGAGGACGCCGCACAGCACCTGTCGATCCGGCAGCGGCTTGCGACCTGGGTGCCTGAATCGGCGTTCCTTGCGTGGCAGCAGCGGCTCGATCCGCTCCCACAGGCCATCCGACACGATCCACGGCGAAGCCCCCATACCCGGACAACGCTGAACTCCTGACGCAGACACGGTCACCATGACCGACCCACCTCATTGTGTTAGCCGTTGTAACTGACCATCTACTACCTGCCGCCCTACGCACCCGACCTCAACCCCGTCGAAGGGATCTGGTCACTGCTGCGGCGCGACTGGCTCTCCAACGTCGCCTCCAGCGCCCCCGAACACCTCGCCCAGAGAATCCGACGCGGTTTACGGCACATCCAGTACCGCAGCAACCTCATGGACGGCTGCCTCGCCGAGACCGGCCAGACCATCAGACCTGCCAGAACAACCCAGCGACATCACGAGTTCAACCTCAGTAGACGACGATCGCGTCGGGCAGGGTTATCAGCCACTGGTCTTGACAGAGCTCACATCAACCGCCAGTTCCCGCGTTGCGCTTTTATTGATTTCCCCCTTTGAGGAAATCCCTAATTTCGTTGATCGCGGAGAAGATATACAAACAGTTTTGATCTCCGGCACAAGTGCTGCTCCACCGAACGTCTGACCCTGTTATCAGAATCTGTGAATTGTATCCCGATGACCGCTCGGCCCGAAATTCACATTTGCCGAAATTCTCGTACGGAACAAATATTCTCCCACCACCGTCCCGGCAGTGAATTCCGCGAGTCGTGAAGGCAATGCTATGTGGATGTGACATCGCCCCGATGACTCCACTCCCGTACCCCCAGGCCGCAATAAGCTCCTCATTTACATTGTCAAGGCCGAAGTATGAACGGGCATTGCGTACCTCTCTCCGGGTCTCGTTTTTTGGAACTCTGACATCGACCACGTAGGGATGGTATTTTTTGAATAGAATCTCGCGAACGACAGCCCCCATCCGAGCCGGAATTTTCCCCGTCGGCCATTCCGTGCGCACACGTGGCGAGTCCACTGTGACGGAAGGGGCGGCGGAGATTCGATCCTTCGAGAGATTGCGCGCTACATACACAGAACCCGCGACACCCCGACTGCCAAGCTCGGGGAGCGGCCGCGATTGAGTCGCAAGTCGGTTGTGCGCGAACGAGTAGATGGTTTCCATGCTGAGTACACCAGGAGCGCCTGGTATCCCCTCCGTGAGGGCCTCCAATAATACGCCGGTGAATGCCGTGTATGTCTCGTTCGGCGGGGCAAGCGCCTTTCCTGTACTGGCCGAGGCGGCAAGGACGCATCTTCCGGGCACAGCGGCGCTGTCCGCAAGAGCGTCACCCGCAGCCATACCCCCTTGGAGGGCACGACCACTCCAACAGCAATCCAGGATAACCGCGATGCGATTCGCTGATATCTCGGGACCCGTTAACCAACGCCGCATGTACTCATACCGGAATGCCGTATCAAGACGAAAGGGAATGGTCCTGGGGAGCGCAAGGTAGAGCTCGTCCGTGTATTCGTCAGCCAGGCCGTGACCGGCGTAATAAATCAAAAGCGTATCGGTAGACATTCTTCCCGCATCGATCACTGCATCGAGAATATCTTTCGCTGTGTTGGGCTGTTCTATGGTGCAAATGTTCCCCTTCGGCATACCCCACACGTTGACGTCGGAAAATGCGTCGGCGAGCGCCACGAGATTGTTCTGCACGCTCGGCAGATTATCCAGGTTACTGTACTCATGCGCTCCTACCAGAACGGCATGTGAAGATGCCGGGTTGGGTAGTTTGTAAGTCACGACCCATCACCGGCGCCATGTTCATCGGAATCTTCACTTTCCGTGACGTCTGCGAGCAGGAGCACAAGGCGTGAAATCGTTTCATCATCCCCACCGGTCAGAGTGATCTCCGAGGAGTTGCTCGTAACTCGGATCTCAGGCCCCCGTGAACGCGTGGCGCGCCAGCTAACCACTGCTCCGAGAATGAGACTCAGGCCGGACAATGAGTTGGAAAGTATTACGTTGATGGTTTCCAGGTCGGGGCCCATGGCTCCCTGGGATTCCTCGTCCCCCCATGCAATCTCTCCCACGCCCCTCAATTCAGGATTCGCAGATAACCAACGATAGAGCGCCATTATCTCTCGAGTGTCCTGCTCTCCCGCTATTGACAATTCAATCTGCACGGCTTCTCCAGTGAGATAAATCGATCGGATTTTCTCTGCATCAGGGCGACTGGGGACGCTGGAGGCGGCACCAGAGTCATGTCCTCCCGGATAATGCTACTGAACGCGACCGGGTGATGCCGGGCTGTTCGTCAGAGAGCGTGAAGGTGGCCTCGGTAGTCCTTGTTCGGTGAGATATGCGCCGGGGCGGCGGCTGGACCGACGTCGAAAGGGCCGCGCGGGAGCGGGTCCGGCGCCAGGCCGTGGCTGACTTCGAGGCTGGCGGGAAGAGCCGGGAGATCCCTGACACGCTGCGGGTCTCGGAGCGATCGGCTGAACGTTGGCCACGCCAGTGGCGCGAGGGTGGCCAAGCTGGAGCGGGAATTGGTGCGTGGACCGCTGACACACGAGTGGTCTCGACGCGCACATGGCGCGCGGCCCCCGTGGCCGCGATGTCCTGAACGTCATCCAGCAGGAGGTCCCCGAGCGGGCCGCGCGCTGGGCGGCGGGCTGGGACGCCGACTCGGAGGGCATGCGCGAGCGGAAGTGGGACTGGGAGCAGTGCGGCGGCCCCACCTGCGGCAGCGGTCGGTGGGCGGACTCCATCGCCATGTCGGTCTCGCACGCACGCAGTGAACCGGCCGCCCAGACCTGGATCGAGCACCTCGCACGCAGCGCTGTCGACCAGGCCCTCGTCGGTACCGACACTGACGCCGGCATGGTGGCGCGCTGCTACGCCTACCGCCGCGCCACCGACCACGCGGTCGCCGCCCAGCACCAGGCCCGCCTTGAGCCGTACGTCCTGGACGCGCTGCGCGGAGTCGGCCTCTACTCCCCCGCCGCGGTCGCAGCTGCCTGATCTGCACGAACGGAAGAGGCTTCAGGGAGCCGTTCCGGCCCTGCCCACGCCGGGCCGGAGCGGCGCTGCCGACGACGAGTGCGAGGGCCACGCCGACATCGAGGCGGCAGGGCCTGGAGGCGATCAGTAAATGACGACCACGACCCCCTCATGTGGCTGGGACCAGGCCCTCTTCCGGTGCGGCAGGTGTGGTGCCGAGCACACCGCCACCACCAAGGCCGACTACTTCAAGGCCGTCGGCGTCCGCAGTGACGCCCACGCCGTGTGGGACAGCCTCAACACCAACGAGCGCGACGGGATCACCTCGATCCTGCGCCCATCCTGTCCGCGCCGGAACTCGCCGCGGAGCTCTTGGCCCTGGCCGACCGGCCGCCGACCGGAGGCGAGGATCGGTGAGCCGGGCCGTCGGCGGCCCGCACCCGCGCCCGCTCACCCCGGCGACCTCCCGGACGGCGACGAATGCTTCCGCGGCTCCCCGGCTGCCACCTCCGTTTCGAGATCAATCACCGCTCCGGCACGGTGGTATGGGCTGCCCGTGGACAATCCGCGTGCACGCCATCACGCTCTACGAGCGCTCAGTGAGCATTTCCGCTAGACGGTCGGCGAATTCGGTGAGCCCGTCCCGCCGTGGGCCGCTGCGAGCGATGCGGAAACCGTGGCGCCGGCCCCAGAACGCAGCCTGGACGGCATGGAACTGGGCCCACCGCCGGACGCGTTCGCGGTCAAGTTCTGCGGTCTCGGCGAAGACGTCCAAGACACGGTGGACAGCCTTGCACAGGTCATCCGCTTCGAGGAGGGTCAGCGCGCGAGACTTCAGCAGCGTGCCGCCGTCATAGGCGGGATCTCCCACGTATCCCTTGGGGTCGACAGCCAGCCACCGCTCCCGGTCGGCACGCAGGATGTTCCGGGCATGAAAGTCGCCGTGGATCAGAGTGTCCGGCTGGGCCCGGCCCAGGTCCCGAACGGTTGCCACGGCGGCATCCAGGACCTGACGCGGCAGCGCGTGCGTCAGGTCCTCGGCGTCCTTGCGCAGCTGCTTCTCCCAGGCATCGGCGTGCTCGCGTAGCCGGGGCAGGCCGGGCGGGGCGGGGATGGCCAGGCGGCGATTGAGCCGACCGGCGACCATCACCACCTCGTCGCCGTCCTCGACCTCCGCCAGGGTCGACGGCTCAACCCTCTCCAGCAACATCGCGAACCGCTCGTCGTCGCGCTCATGCAGCAGGACGGCGCCGCATCCGCCCCACGCAACCAACGCATCCGGCTCATGGACATTGCCGGGATGCGGAAACGACACCTTCAGCACGGCGCTCTCCCCGGCCCGCCGCCGTACAGGAACGATGACACCAACGCCCCCGTGCATGACGGGGCCGTCCGGCACGCACCCCCAACGCCCCAGCAACTCCTCCACGATCCAGGGCAGCTCGGCAAGCCACGCCGCTCCGGTCTCCCCCTCGCGGTCGACAGTGCTCTGTGCGAACTCCTCAGGCATCGAGATCATCCCGGCACCCTACGCATCAGCCCGTCGCAGCCACCATGCCCAAAGTCAGCCGCGGCGCCGCCGTGAACGCCGCGCACGAGGTCTACGACGCGCCGCGCGGCGCAGCCGAAGGCGGAATTGAGAATCCCCACGGAGGCCCGGACGGCTGGTGCGTCTGCGAATACCGGCCCAGATGGGAGTTCGGCTGGCCCGCTGCGAGGGCCGGCCGCTGGATGAGCCCGTACAGCCGGCCCAACTCCAAGCCCATCGAGATGAAGCTCTGCCCTCGGGGCAGCCGCCCTGCTTGGCGGCTTCGACGACTGCCCGGGCCCATCCATCCCGTACAGAACGAGACGAGACGGAGAACCCAAGTAGGTTCCCCCCCTGCGCGTTCAGGGCCAGATCGGCCCGCGCACCCTCCTGATCACCACCGCCGCCGTGCCGCTGACGGGCTGGGTGGTCCACGCCGTCGCACTGCACAGGAAGCTCGCCGCCACGAAGTGCGACCCGGGACCGGTCTGCTGCGCCGCGATGCGTACACCGTCCGCGCTCGCCGGCTCCTGGCCCGTCGCAGCGAGGACAGGGCCGTAGTCCTCATCGACCAGGACCACTTCAAGGCCGTGAACGATGACACGATAGGCCGCGCAGGCGGCGATGCCGTCCTGGCCGCGACTGCCGCCCGGCTTTCCGTGTGGGCAGGCCCGCGCGCGGCTGTGGGCAGGCTCGGAGGCGATGAGTTCGCCGTGGTCCTGGAGCTGCCCGTCGCACGGCGCGAGGAGCGCCTGGAACAGCTGGTGCGGATGTTGCGCACGCCGGTCGTCCTGGACGATGGCCGCACCGTCGACGACGTCGCCGCGTCGGTCGGCGCCGCGACGCCGGACGCGCTCGGCACCCGCGACCTGACCGCGTTACAGAGGGCGGCCGACGGCGCTCTCCCGAGTACCCCGCCGAGCCCCGCCTCGGACGGTTCGCCTCCGACGTCCAGCCCAAGCGCCGGCGCGACGACGACCACGCCTGAGCTCCGCCTTCTCCTGAAGCCCCGTGAACAGCACCACGCAGCACGACGTCGACCTCACCCTCGCCTACCCCGAGCCGCCCGCTTCCCCGCTCTGGCACCGACACGGCCCGAAGCCCCGGCCGATCACCCCGGAGTAGCAGAGCCGCAGCCGCGAACTCCTGCTCCGTGCGCAGTACATCGCCCGGCCCCGCTCCCTGTGCACCACCAAGCCCCTGGCGGAGGCCAGCTGATGGAGACCACGCGTAGAAGCGTGGGACCGGGAGCACGATGCGGTACACCGTGGAGCGATCAAGGCGTCTTGCGGATCAACCGTGGTCCTCCCATTGCGCCTGGCAGAATCGGGCCTCACTCACCACGGTGTCCCCGGCCCTACTGGCCCGGACGTACATGTTGAGGCCGTCCACTCCGAGATCGCCACCACAGCCGGTCACCAGGCCCAGATCTCGTTCTTCGATGTGTTGGATCAGGGCTGTGTCAATGGCCGAAACCGTCATGCCGATCAGTCGGATGCCCGCAAACTCGACCTGAGGCCCAGTCCGTCCGTGAAGGGTGACAGCGCCGAGAGTTGGAGGCCACTTATAGCCACTGGAGTAGTGAGCGGTCACGCCTACGTGGTCGAAGCGGTCCTCACCCAAGATCCACTGCCCCATGCCTTCCCACTGCGCTCCGAAGGGATACCGGCCATGGCGGGTGGTCGGCTCCTCGGTCAGCGCAGCCGCCACCTCCTGCGGCTTCATCCCGAACCTGAGCGGACCGACGCGCTCCAATGGTGTCCAGTCCCAGTGCTGTCGCTCCCGCTGAGCTCTTACGGTCCACGCCCCGACGTTCAAAGGCTCGTCACGGACGTCGCGCCAGCAGATAACCGGCTCGGACCCGAACGGGTTCGTCGCCAGCTCGGGACCGACCAGCAGCGCGTTGGTGATCATCGTGTCCAACCGCTGTGTGTACCCCTCGGGCGTCAGCCCTTGCTCCTGTGCGGCACCCATGGAGACCCCCCATGCCTCGACTTCCGGATCACCGCTCCAGTTCACTCGCACGGAAGTCCCATCCCGGAGTGCGAGGTCCTGAATGTCTGCGCGTACCTCGGACGGCACCCGGGCTATGAGGTCGATGTCCCGCAGGCGCACCAGCGGTCCATCCATCGCATCGATCGCTACGGCGACCAGGCCGTTCTCCTCGCCGTAGAGGGCGGTCACACCCCAGTCTGTGTAGTAGCCCCAGCCGATGCCGCTGCCCAACCCCTGTGAGACGTGGGCAACTGCTCCGTCCAGGGCCGATGCCACCTCGTCCGGGTTCATCCCGAACCGCAGCGGCCCTACTTTCACCAGTGGCTCCAACAGCCACTCCGCCCGCGCCCCGGGCTTCCTGTTCCGCCAGTGCATGGCAACCCCCACGATCGCTCTGAATACCTCTGCCGCCCCCGGCCAGTGATCTTGCGGATCAATGTAGACGTGACCTCTGACAACGCGGTGTCCAGGAACGTCCGCCGTCACAGCCGCTGAGCCGTGATCGGTTGGCGTCGAAAGCAACAGTTCGGCACAGGCGAGAGAACAGGAGGTCGCCACAGGGCCGGCGGTTTGGCCCAGATCATCGGCCGGCGCGTTCATGACCGAGGTCGGGACACCACGATCGAGAGATGCACGCCCATCCCCTGCGTGCTGCAGACGCGGCCGTGAAGGCCGCTGCGCCGACGGCCGCCGGGCGCCCGTCGAGGGTACCGGGGTCCGACCTGCCGCTGAGCAGGCACGCATGCCTGGCGGGCGGTTTCGGGGGCAGAAGGCCGAGCACCGGGAGGGACGAGCCTGCGCCCGGCCACCGCTGCCACCTCGCAGCGCTCAAGACTGGGAGCGCCATGCCTACCGCGTCACCGGAAAGACCCGTCCGCCGGACCGCGGAGCGCGGTCCCGTCTCCCGCCCCGGGTGGTCACCCGCCCTGGCCAGTGGCCGGGGCCCGGCCGCCGTGCGGATCGGCGCCCTGACCGTCTGCCAGGCCGCCCTGATGGTGGGACTCGGTCTCCTGATCACCGGACCCGCCGGTGGCATGTATCCCCTGTCCGTCGAGGACCATGTCAACGAGAGCCTCGAGCACCTGCGCAACGGGGCTCTCAGCGATGTTTCGCTCATCGCCTCGGAGGCCGGCAACACCATCACGGTGGTCGTCACCACCGCCCTGGTCTGTGCGGGGCTGATCCTGATACCCCGGCTGCCGAAGTGGCGGGAAGCGGTGTTCCTCGCCGTCTCCGTCTCGCTCCAGGCACTGGTGTTCCTGGTCATCAGCGCGTCCGTGGACCGCGACAGGCCGGATGTCGGTCACCTCGACGCCTCGCCGCCGACGGCCAGTTACACCTCCGGCCACACGGGTGCCGCCACGGCGCTCTACGGCGGCCTCGCCGTTCTGGCACTCTCCCGTTTCCGGGGCCGGTGGCGGAAAGCGGTCGGCGTACTGCTGCTGCTCATACCGCTGCTGGTGGCGGTCGCACGCCTCTACCGGGGGATGCATCATCCCAGCGACGTCCTCGGCGGACTGCTGAACGGCAGCCTGTCGCTCCTGATCGTCGGTCGCCATCTCATGACCGGCGGACGCAGCCCCGCTCCCGCTCCGTCGAACGCCCTGAGGATCGCGTTGAAGGCCGCGGAGGAACGCGCCGAACGCGTCACCGGCCATACCGTCGTCATCGTCAACCCGACCGTCACGGATGACGCGCGACGCGACAGCCTGCGACTGGTCCTGGAGCAGCATGGTCATCACGCCGCGGAGTTCGTCACCACCACCGCCGACGACCCGGGTGGTGGCCAGGCCGCCGCCGCGGTCGAGGCGGGCGCGTCCCTGGTGGTGGTCTGCGGCGGCGACGGAACCGTCCGGGCGGCGGCCGACTCGCTGGCCGGCACCGGAGTTCCCCTGGCCGTGGTGCCCTGCGGCACCGGCAACCTGCTGGCCCGGAACCTCGGCCTGCCCCTGAGACCGGCGGAAGCCCTGGCCGCGGCGCTTTCGGGCAGTGCTCGCAGGATCGACATCGGGCGGATCGAGGGCGACTGCCTCCCGGCCACGCGCTTCACCGCCATGGCCGGTGCCGGTCTGGACGCCGCGATGCTGGAGAATACCGGGGACCGCGCGAAATCCGCGTGGGGCTGGCCTGCTTACATGGTGGCGGGTGTGAGCGGCCTGCGGGCGCCGCGGATGTCCGTAGCGATCCGGCTGGACAGCGGGCCGGTCCTGCACCGCACCGCCCGTATGGTGCTCCTCGCCAACATCGGCAGGGTACAAGGCGGCACCGCCCTCGTCCCCGACGCCGAGCCCGACGACGGTCTGATCGATCTCGCCGTCTTCGACCCCCACGGGCCCACCGGCTGGCTGCGCACGCTCGGCATACTGCTGCGGGGCCGCTCGAAACCGCCTCGCCCTCGCGCGCGGGGCAACTTCCTCCCTGCCGGTGGGAAGCACCCAGGCACCCCGGTGGAGTACTTCGCCTTCCGCCGCGCCGAACTCCGCTTCGCCTCGGCGCAGCCGCGCGAGCTCGACGGAGATCCGGTGGGCCCGGGCCGGCTGCTCGTGGCCGAGGTCGAGCCCGGGGCCCTGACCGTGCTCCTGCCGTCGGGGGATGAGTGAATGGGCACCACGACCCGGGTCCCGCAGACCCGCGACATGGCAGGTGACGAGCTGTCCGCCGACGAGGCCCTGGCCTCACTGCGCCGCTACGGTCGCTGGCCGCTGGTACGTGACTCCTTCATCCGCTTCCGCTACGCCGATGGCTTCAGCCACTCCCGTGCGCTGGCCCTGCAGACCGTTCTCGCGGTGATACCCCTCGTCATCGCCTTCGTCGGACTGTCCGCCTCGCTGCATACGGAGAATGTGGGGAAGCTGGCGGAACTGACCATCCACCGCATCGCCGCGGGTCCGAGCGCCGAAGTGGTGGACGATGCCCTTGATCGGAGCCGCCGCCGCGCGGGCGAGGGTTCTCAGCTCACGCTCTGGTTCGGTCTGGCCTTCTCCCTGGTGAACGTCACCACGGCGATGTGCCAGATCGAACGCGGCGCCAACAGGATCTACGGGGTGGAGCGCGACCGCCCCTTCCACCTGAAGTACTTCCGGGGCCTGGTCATGGCACTGGTTGCCGGTGTCCCGCTGGGCATCGGGTTCATCCTGATGGTGGTGGGCGGCGACCTGGCCGCCGCCGCCGTGACGGTCTACGACCTCGGCGACGACGCCGGGAACTCCTGGGGTCTGCTGCGCTGGCCCTGCGGCCTGCTTCTCGCGCTCATCTCCGCGAGCGCGATCTTCCGCCGGTCCCCCCGTCGCAGGCAACCCGGATACACCTGGCTGGCGTTCGGGGCCGCCGTCTACCTGGTGCTGTGGACGGTGCTGACGTGGCTGCTCAGCCTCTACCTCGCGGTCAGCGGGTCCTTCGACACGGTCTACGGCCCGCTCAGCGCCTTCATGTCGCTGCTCCTCTGGGCCTATCTGACCTCCATCGCACTCTTTCTCGGTCTGTCGTTCGCCGCGCAGCTCGAAGCCGCGCGTGCGCGACAGCCCGGCCCCATCCACCCCGACCCTGGAGCGTGAGTGGTGATGCGCACGACCGGCCCGCTGCGTCGCCGACGCCGGGTTCGGACGGCCGACCGCAGATTCGGTGTCCGGCTGACCGGCGCCGTGGCCGTCACGGCGCTCTCCGCGGTGCCCTTCGGTCTCCTTCTGGTCCTCGTCGAGGGCCGGTGGCACCCGCTCCGTGTCATGGACGCGGGCGGAGCGCGGCGGCTTCACGGGACCGCGCTCGCACACCCTGCGTGGACGAGCACACTCCGCTTCCTGTCCGACTGGGTCTGGGACCCGGCGACGCTCCGTATCGTGGTCGCCCTGCTGACAGCATGGCTGCTCCGGCGGCGGGCCTGGCGGCTGGCCGCCTGGGCCGGTTCGACCGTTGCGGCAAGCGCGCTGACCGGGCTCCTGGTCAAGACCGTCGTCGAGCGGGCCAGGCCTTCCCTGCCTGACCCGGTGGCGCAGGCGCCGGGCTTCTCCTTCCCCTCCGGTCACGCGATGACCGCCACCACCTCGTTCGCCGTACTGCTTCTCGTTCTCCTGCCGCTGGTGCCCCGTGGCGGGCCGCGAATCCTCTGCTGGTGCGTGTCGGTGCTCTCGGTCCTGGGTGTGGGCTTCACCCGGATCGCACTGGGCGTTCACTGGTTCAGCGATGTGGTCGGCGGCTGGCTTCTCGGCCTCGCCGTGGTGGCCTCGACCACTTGGGCCTTCGAGGCGTGGCGCGCCGACTCCGGCCGTGGCCGCAGCACGTTGGGTGAGGGCCTGGAGCCCGAACTGAACGAGGACGCTCCGGAGCGGTGACCAACGGGCGGGCGGCGGTCCCGGTGTGTCCGGGCGGGGCGGGCCGGACTGTCGCCATGGCACAGAAACGGTTGCACTTCGACGGATGGATCGGGGCCGTCGGCACGGCCTCGGGGACGCGGCTCGTGTGGGGGCACTGGCCACGGTCTCCCTTCAGGGCGTTCAGCGACCTCATGATCGAGCACCCGGACGGCGAGCGCCGCCTGCTCGCCCCCTCCCGCCTGATCGCCGAATTCGTCGCGGAAACCTACGTGTTCGAGCACCTGGAGGTGGTACCGATAGAGATAAGGCGTGACGGCAGCCGCCGGCACGTCAGTGCGGGGCTACTCGTACTGGACCTCGTCACCGGTCCCCGGACCGCCCTGGGCAGACTGCTGCGCACGGTGCCCGCGCCCCTGGCCCGCAGCCGCACCTGGGCCGCCGTCAGCGGCGTACCGGCCCGCCTGCTGCCGGGTGTCCGCACGCTGGGGCGCCTAGGCCCGGGCCGCCGTGAGGGGTACGGGGCCCGGGACCTGCACCGTGACCATGCGGCAACCGCGGTGCTGGGCGGGCGAAATCTCGGCGCACTCGCTGCCGTCGACCCCCCGGTCATCTTCGGGTTCGGGTCGGCGCCCCGCGTCCCGCCCGTCGTCCGGGTCACCTCCACCGTGCAGATCGCCGCGGCCCACCTCCGCCGGCTGACGGTCCCGGCCCCGGCGGCCGTACCCGGTCACCGTGACAGTTCCTCGAGGCCCGCGTCCTGCGCAACGAGCCGCGTGGACACGCGGGCAGGCGGCCCTGCGGCCTACCGGTCGGAGGCCCGTCGTCCGGGCCCGAGCACATGAGTCACCTTGCCGACGCAAGCCGGCGCGGCGTGCCCCGACCAGCGGGGCTGAGATCGCACCCGTAGAACCGCACCCAGTTGGCACTGACGGAGGATGTCGCTGACGTCCTCCGCCCGCTTCCAGAACGTGTCTCTGTTCGTCGGCCACTGGATCCCCGGATTCGTGGCGTGGCGGTTGTGGCCGTCGCCTGGTTCGCACGCTGCGGGGAGAAGGGCTGCCCTTCGTTCGAGCCGACCTGCCGAGGACGACCGGCCACAGCCGTGGTGGCCCGCCCTCGCGGCGTTCGTCGTCGTCTTCGGCACGGCGGTTCCGTTCCTGGACACGAGCCCGTACGTGGGCCGGTGGCCGCGGCTCTGCACGGCGCGGACCTCGCGTACTTCGTGCTTTCGTCCTGGCGCCCGCCGTCTGCGCGCCTCTGCGGCTGAGCCGCCGGGCGCCCGCTGACCCGGTGGGATCACCGGATGGGTGGGCGCCGGCGCCCCGGACACAGGATGATCGCGGTCATGATGATGACTCATGAAGGCTGCTCGCCGAGGGTCCACCCCACGGCCTATGTCGCTCCGACCGCCACGCTGTGCGGGGACGTGCGGGTGGGCGCCGGGTGCCGGGTGCTGTTTGGTGCGGTGCTCACAGCCGAGGGCGGGCCGGTGGAAGTCGGCGAGGGGAGCATCGTGATGGAGAACGCGGTCCTGCGAGGTACCCGGCGGGACCCGCTGCTTCTGGGCCGGCAGGTGCTGGTGGGCCCCGCCTCATACCTGACCGGCTGCCGGATCGAGGACGAGGTCTTCCTGGCCACCGGCAGCCGCGTCTTCAACGGCGCGCGGATCGGGACCCGCTCCGAGGTGCGGATCAACGGCATCGTGCACCTGCGCACCGTGCTGCCGGCGGACTCGATGGTGCCGATCGGATGGGTCGCTGTCGGCGACCCGGTGCGGATCCTTCCGCCGGAGGAGCACGACGGGATCTGGGCGGTGCAGAAGGAACTGGACTTCCCCGGTTACGTTTTCGGCCTCGACCGCCCGGCCGACGGCGAGAGCCTGATGCCTGCAATCTCGGAACGCTTCGGCCGCAGCCTCGGCCGGCACGCCGACGATCAGGAGATCTGAGTCACGCAGGAGTGTCTCCGGCCCGTGTGAATGGTGGCCAGGACAGTCGTTGATCCGCACCTCGAGCGCGGCATGCACCCGTAAGCCGATGGGGACACTCGGCGCCAAACTCACCGGAACCCAGGTCGTACTCGACGCGGTGGCCGCGTCGAGTACGACCCGCCGCATGGTCTTCGCTCCTCGGCCAGCGTCTACGGCAACGGGAACCCGGACGACTGGGCTTCGCCGCGCGACGAGCACCGCACCATGCGCCAGCTCTTCGAATCGGTCTACGACCGAACGCCGCCACAGTTCCGCGAGGACGTGCAGCTGCACCCGATGTCCGTGTACGGCAACACCAAGGCCTGTGGCGAGACGCAGACTTCGTTGACGCTCGGCCCGGTGGGCACCTCGTACACGGTGGTGCGGCACTTCTCCATCCACGGGGAGCCGCAGGTGATCAAGGAGAACAGCCACTCATGGGTGGTGGCCTGGTTCGCCGACCGGGCCTCGCTCGGCCTGCCCCTGCATCTGAACGGCGGCGGCAACCAGATTCGCGCCCTGGCGCACGTCGACGACATCGCGGAGGCCACGGTGCGCTCCCTCGTCGTACCGCGGGCCCACAACGAAACGATCAACATGGGCTCGGGAACCCCGACGAACATCCGCGCCGTGGCCGAGCCCGTCGCCGAGCAGTACCCAGGCACGCGGTTCATGGAGACACCGCTGCCTCCCGGCGATCCGACGGGCGGTTACCCGGCCACCCCCGCATGGAGTCCGTGCGGGGCTGGAGGCCCGCTATCACCATCGAGCAAGGTGTGGTGCACTACGCGAACTGGCTCGCCAGCATCGAGACGCGGTTCCCGCATGGCTGCGGGCCGAGAGCGAGCCGTCACCGGCCTGACCTCAGATGACGGGCGGGCGGCCCAGCCGGGTCATCCGCCACACCGTGGCCCACCGCATGGGCCTTCGGGGCGGGCACGGGGTGCGCACACCTTCGGCGAACCCGCCGGCCCACGCCCGAAGGCCCGCCACCGACCTGGTGCGGGCCACGGTCAGCAGCGTCCAGAGGCCCAGATAGACCGGGACGAGCACGGCGGGAAGGTTCCGCTTGGCGAGCCAGACCCGGTTCCGGGCGACCATGCGGAAGAAGACCGAATGCCGGGTCGGCGATGTCCACGGGTGCTGAAGCAGCAGCTGAGGCTCGTAGAGGACCTTCCAGCCCGCGTCCATCGCCCGCCAGGCCAGATCGGTCTCCTCGTGGGCGTAGAAGAACGACTCGGGCCAGCCGCCGATCTGCTCCAGCATCGGCATGGACAGCCCGTGCCCACCGCCCAGGAACGTAGTGACCAGCCCGCCCCGCATCGGGTCCCCCGCGCGCAGGCGCGGCACGTGCCGACGCTGGGTCAGGCCCCGCTCGTCGGCCACCCGGAAGCTCACCACCCCCAGACCCTCATCCGCCTCGTACAGCGCCACGAGCCGGGTGAAGACGTCCGGGCTGATCAGCAGACCGTCATCGTCCAGGTCCACCACCACATCGACGTCCCCGAACTCCTTCAACCGGTCGAGGGCGGCGTTGCGGCCGCCGGTGACCCCCAGGTTCTCCGGCAGCTCGACACCCGTCACTCCTTCGGGCAGGGGCGGCAACGGCGCCCCATTGCCGACAACCACCACCCGCGCCGCAGGAGTGTCCTGCATCGCGACGGAATCAAGAAGCCCGGCAAGTTCGGCAGGCCGCGTGCCCATGGTCAAGATGGCGACGCCAACGCGCGGGTGATGCACGGATGGACACTCCGTTCCTCGGGTCCAGTGCGGGAGAGCGTAGTCGCCCAAGGGCCCGCCACCGACCACCCTGCCGCGCGTCCTCACGGAACCCTCGGGCAGTCACACCACCTGCCCCGAGCAGGAGACCGCCTGATGATCCGTCGCATGTTCAGCCGCGCACCACCACGCCCGGCAACGTCACACCCGAGGACCCGGCCGGCGTCCTGTGCGCTCTGAACGCCGGCAGCAGAATCAAGCAGTCACCGCAGCGCGACGGACTCACCAGGTCGGGCGTCACCGATCCGTAGTTCCCAGCGGGTCGCCGACCGGATCGCCGAAGAGGCCGGAGGAACTTGGCGTGACTATGCCCCCGGTGACCACCGGCGGTGGCTACCGCCCGTCAGGAGCTGCTTGACCTTGCCGCTGGCGGCAGGGTTGCACGATGACCGGCATGAACAGCACCGCACAGCAGAGCAGCAGGATCGTCGCCGTCACCGGAGCCGGCACCGGGATCGGCCGGGCCACCGCCCGCGCCTTCGCCGCTGAAGGCGCTCACGTGGTCGCGATCGGGCGGCGGGCCGAGCCCCTCGAGGAAACGGGGGCCGGGCACAGCCGGATCACGCCGCTGGCCGCTGACATCACGGCCGAGGGCGAGCCGGATCGGATCATCCGGAAGGTGCTGGACACCCACGGCCGACTGGACGTGCTGGTCAACAACGCAGGCATCGTGCGCAGCGGCGCCCTTGGCACGCTGACGCCGGAGATGATCACAGCTCAGCTTGCCACCAACCTCGTCGCCCCCATCCTGCTGGCCCAGGTCGCGCTGCCACTCCTGGAGAAGTCGGGCGGGGTGATCGTCAATGTCAGTACGTCGGTGGGGCAGCGGGCCTGGCCCGGCAGCTCGGTCTATGCGGCTACCAAGACCGCGCTGGAGCTGCTGACCCGCAGCTGGGCGGTCGAGCTGGCACCCCGCGGGATCCGGGTGGTGGCCGTCGCCCCCGGCGCGATCGACACCCCCATCGGCGAGCACCAGGGCCTGACGCCGGAACGGATGGCAGCGGTGCGGAAGTGGCAGTTGGCGCACACCCCACTGGCCCGGATCGGCCGCCCCGAAGAGGTGGCCTGGGCAGTCACCCAGCTTGCCGCACCGGCCGCGTCGTTCGTCACCGGAGTGGTACTCCCAGTCGACGGCGGAGCAGTCGTGGCGTGATAGGAGTGGCCCGGGAGGTGGGATGAGTGCGGATCGGTGAGCTGGCGAGGGCGGCCGGGACAACCGCCCGTGCGCTGCGGCACTACGAGGAGGCCGGACTGATCTCCTCGCGGCGGGCCCCCAACGGCTACCGCGTCTACGACGAGGGGGCGGTGGTGCGGGTCCGCAATATCCGCTACCTGCTGGCAGCCGGGCTCACCCTGGACGACGTGCGAGTGTTCCTGCCGTGCCTGGACGGCGATGTGGCCGCCGCACCGCCCTCGGACAAGGGCATGCGGGTCGCGTTGGAGCGGCTGGCGGTCCTCAACGAACGGATCGCTGCCCAGACCGAGGCCCGCGACCGGCTGGAAGCCGCGTTGCGACAGGCAACCGGCGGCCAGATCCGCCCCGTGGCCTGAACGCCCGCCTCGTCGCAGAAGAATCTGGAGTCGCTACGCTCCCCACGGCCACAGGGTGACCACGAGCCTCACCGGCTGACGGCGTGATCGGCGTGATCCTTGGTGACGCACCAGCCGGTGTGGAGCCCCTCGCTCAGCGATGATCGAAGGGCTCCACACGACGGAGTACCGGGACAACGCCCACGCCGCGTCGCAACTCACCGCGATGCCCTTGCCGCGCGAGGTCGCGGACCACCTCGGTCGCGGTCTTCCCCACGGTTCGGGTCACCAGCTGGACGGCCTGCTGCCGGCGCAGAGTCCCTTGGTGCGGCCACACGAGGCCGACGACGCTACCGCCTGATCGGCACGGACGGCGAGTGCCCCGGAATACCCGGTCAGGAAAGCGGTCGGTGCGGGTCTATCCATCAGCGGGTCGAGCACTGGGGCATGCTGATCCGACTACACCGGCGGCCTCACCGGAAACGTTGACAGGTACTGCTCGAGGAGTACGTCCGGATGTTGCACAAGCTCCTTGATCCGTTCGAAGTCGTGGCCGTGAAACCACTCGAAGATCCGGCCGCCGACGATGTGTCCGTTCAGCACCTGGTGCAGGAGCGAGAGGATGGTGCTCTCCTGCTTGAACGCCTCCTTCCGCGTTCCGACCGGGGCGGAGACCCATCCGTCAAGCAGAGCGAAACCGAGGTTCCGCGCCTGGATCTCGTACGTGTCGAACTGCCCCTCCGTGTTGCCGGTGGATCCCACCTTGACCACGGGGCGCAGGCCCTGGAATCCGAGGACGTACAGCCGGCCGCCCTCCTTCTCCGGCTCCGGCAGCTCCTCGCGCAGCCGTTTGCGCACCAGGTAGGAAGTCAGGATGATTTCTCGGTGCTCGCGCCACGGCGGCACAGCCCCGGCCGTGAGGTCGGCCATCGCCTTCGCGCGAGCCGCTTCGGGGCCGATCTCCTTGATCCACTTCGCCATGACACGATCACGCTTGACCTGAATCGGAATGTGCGGCATCCCGTCAGAGTCCCATCCGGCACTGACAGCCAATCAGCGTCGCTCCTCCTGACGCCTGCGCCCACCTGCCGCACCGACCCCCTTGCGGTGAAAGCCCCGGCCACCACTCGCTGTCCACTCCGGCTGGAGCGCCCAGCCACATCTGATCGCCGGCTCATACGCTCGCCCGCCGGCCGGAACGCTCAGTCGCACGCGGCACGGGCCGCTCTCTGTTCGCGGACCGGCTACCGATCGAACTCAATGTGCTCCACGTCGCTCATCCGGACTTCCTCCAGGCTCCCGGCGCAGCGGCCGTTGTCCTGGAAGCACACCTCCTTGAGCCCTTCGGCGGCGCTCTCCTGAAAACGTCGGTCGGGCGCGCGCCCTGCTCCTGGGCGGCGAAGAGGAGGGCGGCGTGGTGCGGCGCCGGGTGTACAGGGTCCTTGCCGAGGCTGCCGGAGTTGTGTTCGCTGTGCCGCCTGCCCGCCGCGTCCCTCCCGGAAGCCCGCGTCGGTGGGTGCGGGGTGGTCATCAGTTCCAGGCCGGTCACCTCCGTCGAACCGCACGCTGTCATCACCCGGGCTGCGTACGTACGAGCAGCCGGGCGAATTCCGCCGGCGGAAGCGTCGCGGCGTCGCTCCAGTGGCGGGTGTCGAGCGCGTCCCAGCCCGGGATGCACAGTTGCACGCACATCCGCTCGGAGCCCTTCGCGGGTCGGTAGATCCTCGTACACGGGCCGAAGCCGCGCTTGGTGAGCTGCCAGTCCGCGCGTGCCAGCTGTTCAGTGACCTTGTGTCCCTCCGCCGGTCGGCCGGACAGACGCTCTTCGTCGGTGAGGTGGAGAGGCAGACCGAAGCGCTCGCGCGCGGCCTCGGTGAGCACGATCAGCGGGTCGGCGCGTCCCTGTCCGGCCCGGACAGCCTCGGCGCACCCAGCCTCGCCTCCCGCAGGGTCCAGTCGACCAGGTCCGGAACCGACGTGGCGGGCACGTCCAGGACGAGTCCGCCGACGCAGTGTGCGAGCAGCTGACCAACCGTGACATCGACGACCACGAACGAGACTTCCGTGAGACAGAAGGCGAGAGGACTGGCCGATGGGTCGTCTGACTGGGCATCCCAGCTGAAATGGTCTGTCAGGCTGATTCGGTGCTCGAATATCGTCTCTGGCTTGCCGCCATCCCGGAACCCATACCTGAAGCCGAAGCCCGTATCTACTGGAACCTCAAGGATCTCCCCACTCCGACCGTCGACGGAGCACTGAAGCAAGCGCACTACGTCTACGTCGGCTCCTGGCAAGACGGGCATCTGGCGGAAATGCCGCAGTCTGGCCGTTGCCCGGCTGTCCGGGTCTTCGACTGGCTGTTCTTTCGAGGGACCATCGACCGCTACCAGTCACCGGTCCTGGACGCTCAGCTGCGAGATGAACTAATTGGGCTCTGCCAGCCCCGGCCGGATGACCTGCCTGCGGAGTTCACCCATCCGCACGAGATCGCCACGTTCCTCACCGCGCACCTCGGTTGGTGCCTGCTGCCCGAGGAAGCGCCACCACCAACCACGGCACCGCCCGGGCGACCAGGAGCAGTCTGACCGACGAGCCGGATGGCTGAGCCGGCCGTCTCGCCGTCAGCAGATTTCCGCGAAAGTCATGCCGTTTGAGAATGCCGTGAGGCAACGTTCTCAAATTACATGGCACGCCAGTAGGTCAGCAGCCCTCTACCCACCATATGAACTGCTACAGGGCAGCCCGCGAGTTTGCAGACACTGAAGGTTCTTCGGAATGAACCCGAGGCGGATTGATCTGATTCTGCGGGACAAACCCGTGGGTTCGGGGTCATCGACTCGCTGTGCCGCTTGCGGCGGCCAGTACCAAGTCGACGCCGAACGGGCTGACGTCGGCGACGAACAGGGTCCAGTCGCTGCCGTGCACCGTCACCGGGCGCAGTCGTGCTGGGTGCGTCCGGTGAGGTCAAGGTCTGTCCCTCAGGCGCGGACAAATCCGGCTGGGTCGGCCAGGTAGCGGTCGAGGTCCGGGTCTTCGTGGAGTGCGTAGAACTCGTCGTGAATCTGCCAGGCCGGGCCGAGTTCGGTGCGAAGGCGACCGAGCGCTTGGCGTACCGCCTCGTTGAAGTCGTGGCATTCCGCTTCACGCCACGGTCCCGGATCCGGGGGATAATCCCAGTTCAGCGACGTATCGTAGCGAGCTACCAGCCTGCTCAGGTCGTCGCGGAGGTCGTGACTGATCGGTAGCCGGTCCGGATCAACCGGATACCCCCACGCCTCCCGGTCCTCCGGCGCCGCCCACAGGACTGTGCCTGATCCTGCGTCGAAGAAGAACCTGGCGGTGGGCATGGCGTCGACCTCTCGATGTGTTTAACGGTTCAAGCAGCCATCACGGTACTCAACGAGGCTGCCGCAGCAGCCCCGCAGTCTGCGGTTGCGGCTGACGCCTCGCCTTCATTCCGATCGCAGATCGATCGGAATGAAGTAAGAACCCTTAATGCCGCGCACACTACGGGGTTCTATCAGGGCTTTCAGCTGAGGCAGGACTCAGGGGGCGGGGCCAGGTGAACCGCGACTGATCGATCGATACCAGAAGCAACGGCTCGCAATAGGCAAGGGAACAGGAGGTCGCCACAGGGCATGCAGCCTCACCGAGATGTTTGCCCGCGCGCTCCGCAACCGGGGCCGCCAGGTCGGTGTCGAGCACCTCCACGTCCATCTGCCGCGCGTGCTCACGGAACCCACCGGCAGCCGGTCCCGGGCGGCCATCCGGATCACACGGGACTCGCGGGGTTGCCGGCCTCTCCAGGTGTTTCGCCTGTCGCGCGCTCCTCCGTTCCGGCGAATTGTGCGCGCGAGGCGATCCGTTCCGGTCTGAAAGGCGGTTACCGGTGCGGCGCAACCGCGCCCAGGGACACGGCGGACAAGGTATGAGGCAGACAATGAGTGACATGGATCGCAGGAGCCTTCTGCAGCTCACCTCGGCAGCGGCGATCGGCGGCGGGGTGGTCGTGGGGGCCGGCGGGACCGCCCACGGAGCCGGTCGTGCCGCCAGCCCCATCGTCCTCACGGGCAGGCGCACAGGCGCAAACATCCCGGAGGTACTCACGGCTGGAGTCCCCTACTTCGTGCGGTACGACCTGTCGGACGCGCAGGGCCGCAGTGTGGGCACCGAGAACGCGCACTGTCTGCCCGTCGCCGTGGGGCTGGACGGTTCGTTCGTCATGGCGACACTGGTCCTGAGCCTGGACGACGGCCTGATCACGGCTGTCACCGCGTTCCAGCGGCCGCTTCCTGCGGTGACCGAGCCGCTGGCCAACGCCCGGCAGTGGTCCCACGTTTTCGCCGTCACCGGAGGTACCGGAGCCTACGTCGGCGCCGCAGGCTCGATCACGATCGAGCATCCCGCGCGCGACGAAGACGTCCTCACCATCGACCTGACCGGCGCTTCTTCGTAGGCGGACCGGACGAGGTGGGCACGGGCTCAACACGAATGGGCCGGAGCCCCAGCCAATCACCAGGCGTGCCGCACCTCGCGCGAGGGCGATGGGCCACCGTGCTTCGAGAGGACGGTGTCCTGAAGGTGACCGCCGTTCGTGCGGGCAATGCTCACCCCTGGGTTTTGTACTACTCCTCCAGAACAAGGACGCCTCTTCCGTACCGCGTTCCTCGGAGGAGGGCGCGCCCTGTCGATGCGGATGGTGGAGGAGATCGGCGCCCTGGCCCGCGGAGTTCTTCTTCACGCACGAGTCAACTTTCCGACTTGCGCTGTGCAGTTGATGTGCGTGGGAGGCGTTGCCTTCGGCGTCCCGGCCTCGTTGACCGGACGATCGCACGATGTGTGCGACGTGTGCGACGTGTGGCCAGGCCAGAGAGGGGGGCAGCGAACCGACGGACAGTCATCGGGGATCTGCGACGGATGCAGGAGGTCCGCCGCGGGGACGGAAGGGTCTCGTACACGATGCTGGTTCTCATCACCGGTCGAGACCGCCGCTTCGCTCCAGGTCATCCATGAACTGTTCGTGCACTCGAAGCTCGCGCCCCCTACCTGGACTCGTCAGAACGATGGTCTTCGCCTCGCCGAGTGCCGTGGGGCCGGCCCCCAGCAGCTCGCGCGTGATCACCACCGCGTCGAGCACCTCAACCCCAAGCTCACTCAGCAGCCTCTGCACGACATCCATCCCACCAGCACTCGCCAGCAGCGGTCGGCACTCATCCACGAGCGCCTCAAGCCTGGCCGTCCTCTCCGGATGCAACCCTCTGATCACCGTCGCAGCACCTCCTCGCCGCACAGATCCGCGGTCGTCTCCCGGTCATGCCCCGAACGTCCTGAGCACCGTCAATTCTCGTCCACATCTGCGGAGGCCTGGATCACCCACCGCCTCCGAAGAGGCCGACGAAAGCTGCTGCCGAAAGTGAACAAGGCCAGGCCTGGTCACTTCGTCACCGCGACCACAATGTCGAATATGTGTTCTATTCACGCTAGGCTGGTTCTCATGTCCGTTCATCTCCAGGGTTCACTGTTCGATCAGGCCGATCGCCCGCACCTGGGCCGCCTCACCGGGCTGCACAGGACGGTCCTCGGCGACGGGGCCTGGATCGACCTGCTGCCGGGCTGGCTGAGCGGCGCCGACGAGCTCTTCAGCTCGCTGGTCGCGGAGGTGCCCTGGCGGGCCGAGCGGCGGCAGATGTACGACCGGACGGTCGACGTGCCGCGGTTGCTCGCCTTCTACCGAGCCGGGAACACACTGCCGAGCCGCGTCCTGGACGAGGCCCGCGACGCGCTCTCCGCCCACTATCGCGACGAGCTGAGGGAACCCTTCACGACGGCAGGGCTCTGCTACTACCGGGACGGGCGCGACAGCGTCGCCTGGCACGGCGACCTGACCGGACGCGGCTCCCACCAGGACACGATGGTGGCGATCCTCTCCCTGGGTGCACCGCGCGATCTGCTCCTGAGGCCGTGCCGCGGGGGCGACACCGTGCGCAGGCCTCTGGGCCACGGCGACCTGATCGTCATGGGCGGGTCGTGCCAGCGCACGTGGCAGCACGCGATCCCCAAGACAACTCATGCCCGGGGGCCTCGGATCAGTGTCCAGTTCCGTCCCCACGGAGTGCGGTGATGTGAGGGGGAAGGGCCCCGAGGAGGCTCGGCAGGGCCGACGCTCGCAGGCCTCGTGGGCCAGACAGGCCACCCATCCTCGCGTCCGGCCTCCCGCCAATCAGCTCTGCCCCGCCTCTCACAGTCATCGTCGATCCCGACTGGCCCTCCGGCTCGTCTTCGCCCGCGCGGTCATGAACCAGGCGGTCGCGGCCCGCGCCTTGGCCCCGCGCTACGAGCAGCTCAGCAACGCCCTGCGCGAGCTCGCAGCAGGCCGAGCAGCAGGGCTTCGACGGCCTTGCCGACGCCCTCGCCCAGCTCGACCACCTCGATCAGGCCGTCGTATCACCGACGAGCCCCGGGCCGCCGCCTTCGAGGCGGCCGACCGTTCCCCGGACACAGCCCTGGCCTACGAGCACGGGCGGGTCACACCTACGCCGGTAAGGACCGGACCGCCCTGGCCGCCTTGGAGAAGGCCCTCGATCTGCCCGGCGAGCCGGATGCCGATCAGTACCGCACCGGTGAGTGGGCCGTGCACCATCGCTCAGCCACCGAGCAGCCCCTGACGGGGCGCCGAGGTCAGCCGCGGGAGCGCAGGACGCGGCGCATTCGGTCGGCCCGGTCCAGGAGGTTCGTGCGGACGACCGGGACCGTCTGTGCCGCCAGGCTTTCCGCTCGTTCCAGGAAGGTCCGGTCGATACCGAACAGCGGGAAGAGACTCCTGGTGTAGACCGTCGCCGGCATGGTTCCGGTGTTCTGGATGGTTGACACGAGATCGAGGTATGCCGCCGTGTGGGTTGTCAGCAGATCGTCCTGACCGGCGCTCCAGAACAGCGCCGCCACCGAGTGGACCAATGCGAGGGGCACCTCGCGGTCCGTCATCAGCGTCTGCCACACAGCCTTCTTCTCGGCCGCGTCCGGCGTGGCCGCGCGGACCTGGAGCCTGCTGACCCACGCATCGGGGTCCGGGTCCCGCTGGAGCAGGGCCTGTGCCTCGGCTGTGGTCTGCTCTCCGAGCTGGGCCTTGCGGACGAGTGCGCGCCACTGGAGATCGAGGTCGTCCCCGGCCTCGGTCTGGAGCCATGCGACGTCCTCCAGCCCGGTCGCGGTGCGGGCGAAGCCGCGTAGCGCCGCTTTGCGGTGGGCGCTGACCGTGGAAAGGCTGCGGCACGTCGCGGCCACTGCGCGCAGCAACTTCTCCCGCTCCGGCTCGGGGCTCCACAGGTCCGCGGCCTCGACAGCCAGGTTGAGGTAGGGCTCCAGCGCCGAGGCGGACGTCTCGACGGCCAGCACACCGCTCAGACACCGCACGGCTTCAGCGGCTGTGGCCTCGCCGTTCATCAGCATGTCCCAGGCTGTGGTGACGGCGACACCCCGTGCGGTCGGGGAGGGCAGGCGGCCTGCGTTGTCGAAGAACGTGTCTCTGGTCGTGGAGTCAGGTCGCGTCGAGGCGAAGGTGAGGTCCTCGTCGTTGACCAGGTACAGATCGGCTCCTGCCGGCAGGTCCAGCCGGGTCCGTTCGCCCTCCACCTCGACTTCGACGCGTGCCGTCCGCTCCAGGCGGTCCCCGGAACGCGCGTAGGCGCCGACGGCAAGCACATGCGGGCGCGGCAGGCCGGCCGGTCCCTGGGCGACCAGAATGAAACCCTCGCTGTCGTGGTCGAGAGTCAGCCGGTCAGTGCCCGCTGTCTCCAGCCAACCCGTACGCCATGCGTCCATGTCGCGTCCGCTGCTGCCGGCGACCGTATCCATCAGGTCCTGCAGCGTGGTGCTGCCCCAGGCGTGCGCGGCGAAGTAGGCGGCGAGACCTGCGGAGAAGTCTTCCTCGCCGACGTACGTCATCATCTGGCGCAGTACCGAGGCGCCCTTGGGATAGGTGATGGCGTCGAAAGTCGCTTCCGCCTCGGAGACGTCGTTGACCTCCTGGCGGATGGGGTGCGACACCGGGCCCTGGTCCAGGAAATAGGCCTTGAGCTGCTCGTTGGCCAGGTGGGCCGTCCAGGCGTCGGTGTACGAGGTCACACTCTCCGCGGCCCAGTTGCTCGCGAACTCCGCGAACGCCTCGTTCAGCCACAGGTCGTCCCACCACCGCATCGTGACGATGTTGCCGAACCACATGTGCGCGAGTTCGTGCAGCAGATACCGCGAGAAGAGGTCCCACTCCGCCCTGGTCGGCGTGGTCCTGCGAAGGAACCAGTCCATCCAGGTGACACAGCCGAAGTTCTCCATCGCACCGGGGAACCCGGGCGTGAAGACCTGGTCGTACTTGTTCTGGGGAAACGGCATGCCGAACCTGTCGGCGAAGAACTCGAGTCCCTGAGTCGTCAGGGTGAACAGTTCGTCGGCGTCCCGGTCAAGAATCGGCGCCAGCGACCGTCTGGCGAAGAGGCCCAGATCATGACCGGCTCCGCGACGACGCACCTCGTAGTACGGGCCCGCGTTGATCACGGTGTTGTAGGTCGCCAGCGGCGGTGTCGGCGGGAAACTCCAGCGTCGCGTGGAACCGAGGTCCTCGATCTGCGGATCACCGCAGTTGCTCAGTACTCGCCAGCCCGCAGGAGCGGTCACGGTGAACGCCCACGGCGCCTTGAGGTCCGGCTGATCGAAGCAGGCCCACACGTACCGGGCGTAGTCAGGGGTGAAGTCGGTGCAGACGTATGTCTCGCCGTCGGTGGGGTCGACCGTTTTGTGTACGCCCCGGCCATCCGCCAGGCACTCCGTCACTGACACCACTGTCAGGACGTTGCGTTCGGCGAGAGCCGTGAGCGCGATCCGTCCCTCGGCAGCTGACGGCAGCGCCACCCCGTTCAGCGTGGCGCTCTCCACCGCCGCAGCGCAATCGGCGAAGGTGTCGGCCCCCGGCCGGTGGCAGGTGAACGTGATGACGGACTCGCACCGGATCCGCGAGCCGGTCAACAGACCCGAAAGGTCCACGGTGACCTCGTACCGCTCGACCGTCAGCAGGCTCGCGCGCTGTTCGGCCTCGGTTCGGGTCAGACTCCTGCCGCTCACTGCTTTCCTCTCGATGGTTTTCATGCGCCACGCGCACCACGCCGCCCAGCTGCCACCGCAAGGAACCCCGGGCGAGCCGGTGGTTGCACCGCGTCTCCTGACGGCTGACCGGCGCCCTGCTCCAGGACCTTGAAGGCAGAGCATCGGGGCATGCTCTCTTGCTTTCGCAAGGCGGCAGGACGTCCGGTGCTTGATCAGGACCGAATAGTAACCCTGACCTGCAACGACGGGACGTGTCCAGGGTTCTGCCGGCTGCGCCGAAAGAAGCGCTCTCCAGGTGCGGCAGCCTATCCGGGCGTGCCTGCGTGTCCGGATCCAGGGCGGCAGCCGAACGCTGCTCGCGCAGGCTGGGGGCGCTCTGCTGGTCGAGACGGCCCGCAAGGCCGGCCCGGACACCGCGACATCAGCGGCGCCTGCTCCGGGAGGCCGGCGTGCCCTGATGCCTCGCCGCCGCCCGCCGTCCCGGTGGCCACGCGATCGTGCACCGGGCCGTCGCCACAGCAGAAGGCGGTGTGGGCCCGCTACGGGCTCGAATCCGGTGGGCCGGGACGCGACTGGTTACGAGCGAGGAATGTCCGCGCGCCCCGGGGCCAAGGAGCGACCGGGGCCAGGGTCGCGATCCGTTGCGCGGCGCCTCCGGCCGCGGACGAACCACGCCGAAACGCGCATGGGGTCACCAGCCCGATGCCGAACATCGTCACCACCGTTGCCGACGGCAGTTGCGTCCATTATGTTAATGAAGAATCACATACTTCGACACTTCCCGCCGAGCGCAGGCTGTCTTGAACTATCAGGCCCTGAAAGGTAGTTACGACCTCCTCCTCTTCGATGAAGCGAGTAAGTCAAGGGAGAATCTCGCTGGATACCGCAGACTGAAGCCCGATGTGAACCTGCCCCCACGGACGTTCGACGACCTCGCTCCACCCGGCGGCTCACCGCACGCCCGAGGGCCGCGAACAGGTCACCCCTGGACCTCGGTCCCGACCGCCCCTCTCCCCACCCCCCACGAAGCCCGGAGCGCTCAAGGCAGGCCGAACCGCACCGCCGTCACAAACCGCCACACATTCCGGGACAAGACTTCGAGACCGCACACATGCATGACGTGAGCACGTCATTCGAGCATTGGCGCACCCTGACGGGGCCCGCGGCCTTCGACCGGATGTGACAGCTCTCCCGGGAACCCACGATCCGCTCGCCGGTTCAGCGACCGGCACTCAACAAGGAGTTCGAGCACATGGACGGATTGAGCAGGCGCAAGATGTTACTGGCAGGCGGAGCCCTCGGCGCCGCCGGAGCACTGAGCATGGCCACCCCCGCCGGCGCCCGGCCCCCGTGGACCTGGCCGGCGACCGGCTCCGTGGCGGGCGCCGGCGCCGGCCTGGACCCGGGGTGGGTGGGACGACGAGGCCGACCCGGTCCTGGCGGCGGTCATCGACCGCGGCGACGTAGCCAGGGTCAATGCGGCACTGGCGAAGTGGACCCGCAACGACCAGCCCCTCCCCGCGGAACTCCCCACGGATGTACGGGACTTCATGGAGAAGGCCCGCCAGCTTCCGGCCTGGGCGGACCGTACGAAGCTCGACCGCGGCTCCCAGTTCAGCAAGACGAAGGGGATCTACGTCGGGGCGCTGTACGGCCTCGGCAGCGGCCTGATGAGTACCGCCATACCCCGCGAGGCGCGCGCGGTGTACTACTCCAAGGGCGGCGCCGACATGAAGGACCGCATCGCCAAGACCGCGAGGCTCGGCTACGACATCGGAGATCTGGACGCCTACCGGCCGACGGGCTCGATGATCGTGACATGCGTGAAAACGCGGATGGTGCACGCCGCCGTACGGCACCTGCTCCCCCAGTCCCCGGGGTGGACGCAGACGAGCGGCGGTCAGACGATACCGATCAGCCAGGCGGATATCCTCGTCACCTGGCACAGCCTGGCCACATTCGTCATGCAGAGGCTGAAGGACTGGCGGGTGCGCATCAGCTCCGCCGACTCGGACGCCTACCTGCATGTGTGGCAGGTCAGCGCCGCCATGCTCGGTGTGCGGCAGGAGTACATTCCCGCCACTTGGGACGCGGCCAACGCCCAGTCCGCTCAAGTCCTCGACCCCATCCTGGCCGCGAGTGACGAGGGCGTGGCACTGACCGAGGTCCTCCTCGACATCGTGGCCGAGCTCGACCTCGGCCTCACGCGCCCCCTGATCAGCGCCTTCGCCAGGTACACGCTCGGCGACCGGGTCGGAGACATGATCGGGCTGTCCAAGGAACCCGTCCTGAAGCCGCTCATCGCAGCCGCCTGGCCCCTGCTGGTCGCCTTCCGCGAGGGCCTGATCTCCTTTCCCGTCATCCCGTCCGTCGCCTGGGTGCTGGAAGAGGCCATCCGCAAGTTCGTCCTGCTCTTCCTCGGCGAGGCCAAGCCGATCGCCATCAGCATCCCGGACACGAACCGTCCTTCCTGACGGCTACTGCCCGGTGGGCAGCGGCGCGCCCCGGGTCGCAAGGCGCCCGGGGCAGCCGGCCGGTCCCGGCGGCGCCGGACACCAGTCGATGTCCACGACCGCGGCGTCGGCGCCGTCGTTCACCTGCCTCCTTGCGCCGTCGGCCCCATTTCGCGTTCCACCCGTGCGGCCGGGGGGTGCCGGACGTCGCTGTCGCCAGGTCAGCCGGGCGTCGGCGGTGCGAGCAGCACCTCGACGTCGCGGGCACGCAACGCGTCGAGCAGGGACGGGTCCGCCGAGGTGTCGGTGACGAGGGTCCAGCCGGGCTGCCAGGGGGCCCAGGCGTGGAAGGGCGCCGCTCCCAGCTTCGCCGCGTGGGCGAGGACGTAGACCCGGTGCGACCTGCGTGCCATCAGTTCCTTGAGCCTGATCTGCTCCGCGTCGGCCTCGCAGATCCCGTGTGCGGGTGAGACGCCGTCAGTGCCGAGGAACACCGCGTCGAACGTCATCCGTTCCAGCGCCGCTTCGGCGAGCGGGCCGACGAACGCGTGGCTGAGCGGCCGGTAGTGGCCACCCAGGCAGGTGAGGTGCACGCCTTCGGCCCCGCCGAGTTCGTACACCGCGGACAGACTGGGGGTCGCGACGGTGACGCCGTCCGCCACTGCGCGCAGGGTCCGGGCCAGCGCGGCCACCGTGGAGCCGGCGTCGAACAGGACCGTGGAGCCCGGCGGGATGAGGGTCACCGCGAGCGCCGCGATGGCCCGCTTGGCCTCGGCCGCCTCGGCCGTACGCCGCTGCAGGGACGTCTCCGCGGATGCGGTCAGCGCCATGGCTCCGCCGTACGTGCGGGCGAGGCGTCCGTCGGCGGTGAGACGGGCGAGATCGCGGCGGATCGTGGACGGGCTCACCGCGAAGCGCACACTCAGCTCGTCCACCCCCGTCGGGCCGGCGTCCTGCGCCAGCTCCACGATGCTCTCGCGCCTGGCACGGGCTTCCGTACTCGTCATCGGTGCCTTTCGGTGGCAAGGGCGACCGCCTGGCGAAGCGCCTCGACCATGCTGCCGCCCTGGGCGGTGCCGGTTCCGGCGATGTCGAAGGCAGTGCCGTGGTCGACGGAGGTACGGATAACGGGGAGTCCGACGGTGACGTTGACGCCGTTCTCGATGCCGAGGACCTTGACCGGGGCGTGGCCCTGGTCGTGGTACATCGCCACGACCAGATCGTAGTCGCCCCGCGCCGCCAGGAAGAACGCCGTGTCCGCGGGAAGCGGACCTCGGGCGTCGATGCCGTCGGCGCGCAGCGCTTCGAGGGCGGGAGCGATCTTCGCCTCCTCCTCGCCGTTGCCGAAGAGGCCGTTCTCGCCCGCGTGCGGGTTGATGCCGCAGACACCGATGACGGGCTCGGCGGTCCCCGACCGCACCAGCGCCTGGTGACCGCGGCGCACGGTGCGCTCCACCAGCGGCGGATCGATGCGGTTCACCGCGTCGATGAGGCCGAGGTGGGTGGTGACGTGGATGACTTTGAGGTCGGGGGTGGTCAGCATCATCGACACCTCGTCCACGCCCGTCAGCTCTGCGAGCAGTTCGGTGTGTCCGGCGTACTCGTGACCGGCCAGCCGCAGGGCCTCCTTGTTGAGGGGAGCCGTGCAGATGGCGTCGACGTCGCCGCGCACCGCGAGCCGCGCGGCCTCTTCGACGTAGCGGTAGGCGGCCTCGCCCGCCTCCGGGGAGAGCCGGCCCCAGGGCAGACCGGCGGGCAGCAGATCCAGGTCGACGACGTTGACGAGGCCGGGAGTCCAGTCGGCGTCCGTGGGTCCGGTCACCGTGACCACGGTGTCGCCACTGCCGGTGAGGACGGCGGCCTCGCGAAGCCTGCGGGCGTCACCGATGACCAGGGGCCGGCAGCCGTGGACGGTGTCGGGGTGCCCGAGCGCCAACATGACGACCTCGGGGCCCACACCCGCGCCGTCTCCCATCGTGACCGCGACCAGGGGGCGGCGGTCGTCGGCAGGGGTGGCCGTCCGGGGCCGGCCGGGGCTGTGCAAGGGGGCGTTCATCGCGGTCCTCCATCGGATGGGGTGTTCCTGCCTGCGGGCGTTCAGGGCGTCGTTTGGGCGCGGTCCGGGCGGTCACGGTCCGGATACAGCGCCTCGACCATGCGCACCAGGGAGTCCGGGCCGCCGTGGCTTCCCGGACGGATGACGACACGGCGTCCTTGCGGGGTGCGGCAGAGCACCGCGCCGTGGTGCACCTGCACCACGGGCAGCAGTGAGGTGACCGCGAGCGCGTCCAGGAGGGTCCGGGCGGTCTCGCCCCCGGTGAGGACCAGATCGGCGTTCGGCGGCAGCCGGCCGGCGACGGCACGGCACAGGCCGTGCACGAGACGGGGCGCAGCCGAGGGATCGAGTGTGCCGGTGGGGGCGATGCTGAACACGGTGACCGGGCCGGGCAGTCGGACGGACCCGGGGCTCGTGTACGGGGCGCGGCCGACGGAGGCGCGGTGCTCGTGGCCGGGTGCGGCGGGCCGGCCGCTCCGGGGGACGGCGGCCAGGGAAGCGGCGGGAAGGGCGATGTGCTGGGCACCACGCGCGGACAGCTGCGCGATCTGCGCAGCCGCGCCGCTGTGTGCGGTGCCGACGACGACCGCGACCGGACGGGGGGACTGGGGTGCCGGCCGGCCGGGGCCGGTGATCCGTCCCTCGGGGCGGGTGCGCTGCGACCCGGCGGCGGACCGCCGTCCCAGGGCGGCGACGATACCGCCGGCGCCTACGGTCCGTACGGTGCGCGGCAGGCTGAGCAGGGCTCCTGCGAGGGCGTCCAGGTCGGCGTCCGTCTCCGCGTCGCACACCACGGCCCTGCCGGCGGCGAGAGCGGAGCGCAGCCGGTGTTCCAGGCTCCGTGCTCCGGCCCGTATCCCGTCCAGGCGTACGGCGGCGGTGCGGGCAGCGCCGAGTGCCTCGGCCACCGACCGGGGCGGCGGTCCGGGTTCCGCCCGCCAGGCGTCCGTGCGGTGCAGGGGGACTCCGTGCAGCCGTACGACCCCGTCGCGGACGGTCCGGCCGACAGCGGGCAGTGCGGGGATCACCAGGAGACCTTCCGCCCCTTCCCCGAACGCCCGGGTCTCCGGGGCGAAATGGCCCCGCAGCAGCGAGTCGGCCTTCTTCAGCAGCCGCCCGCCGGCCGGTTCGTGGCGCTGTACCGCGCGGGCCACGAGCAGCGCCGCCCCGGCGGCGCTGCTCCGCCGCGAGTCGAGGTCGATGACCCGGGTCCGTCCGGGGGAACCCGGGGCTGCCGGGTCGAGATCGATCACGCGGCAGCGGGGCAGCAGGGCCGCGCACTCCGCAGCCCCGGACAGGTCGTCCGCGAGCACCACGAGCGACGAGCCCGCTTCGTCGAACCCTTCGAACGGCACGGGCGGCACGAGCGGCCTCCTTCTCTCTTCCGTCGCGCGCGGTTCCCCCGCCCGCGGGCTGGGCCGAGCAGCCGCCGGGGCCACGCGCGATACAGCCTGCCGCAGCCCCACGGTGGTCCCGGCCTTCGCGGCCAGCATGGCAGTCATGCGCATTTCGCGCGAGACCCTTGCGTGAAGTGCGCAGGACTGCCACCGTCGATCGCACGCCCAGCGGCCCGGAGTTCCGGGCAGGCTCGGCGACACCGCCGCCTTCGTGGAAGGAATCCCCCATGGCCACCGGCCGCGACATCCGTCTCCCGGGCGTAGCCGTTCCGTTGTCCCCTCTGGTGCTCGGCACCATGACGTTCGGCGACACCGTCGACCGGGCGGGCGCCGCCGACCTGCTCGACCTGGCGCTCGACGCGGGCATCACGGGGGTGGACACGGCGAACGTCTACGCCGGCGGAGAGACGGAGCGCATTCTCGCGGGGCTGCTGCCGTCACGACGCGACCGGATGGTGCTGGCCACCAAGGCCGGCATCCCGCACCCCGACCAGGAAGGCCATGCCCCCCTGTCGCGTGCGGGACTGCGGGCCGCGCTGGAGGGCAGCCTGAAGCGGCTCGGTACGGAGTACGTCGACCTCTTCTATCTGCACCAGCCCGACCACGCGACACCGGCGGCCGAAACGATGGAGGCGGTGGCGGAGTTGGCGTCCGAAGGCCGCATCCGGGCACTGGGGGTCTCCAACTTCCCTGCCTGGCGGGTGGCCGAACTCATGCGGCTCGCCGACGAGATGGACGCGCCGCGGCCCGTGGTGGCCCAGCAGCTGCACAATCTGCTGGCCCGCCGCATCGAGGAGGAGTTCATCGAGTACGCCGCGCACCCCAGCGCGGGCGGAATCCGCCTGATGGCCTTCAACGCCCTGGCGGGCGGTCTGCTGACCGGGCGTTACTCCGGGCGGGAGAAGCCCGGGGCGGGCCGGTTCACCACCTCCCGGCTCGCCGGTGCCTACCACGACCGCTACTGGAACGACGAGCTGCTCGCGGCCGTGGCCCGGCTGACGGACGTGGCCGAGCAGGCCGGGATCCCGCTCGCCGCCCTGGCGCTGCGCTGGCTGCTGCACCGGGACTCCACCCACGCGGTCCTGATCGGCTCGTCCGACACCGTCCAGCTACGCGGCAACCTGGAGGCTGCCGCGTCGGGCCCGTTGCCCAGCGACGTCACCGAAGCCTGTGAACGGGCGAGCAACGGCCTGCGCGGCCCCATGCCTCCCTACCACCGCTGAGGGCCGGCGCTGAGGGCCGGCCCGCCCGACGACGCCGCTCGGACGCTCCCGCCGCAACCGGCCCCGCCCTGCGACGGAGTGGGCGCCGGTCGAGGCGGATCCACTCGGAGTCCGGTCCGGCCGCCGCCCCCTTGCTGGAACCCCGGCCGCACTCCCCCGCAACCGCCGGTCGGCGGCACCGCCGCAGGGATCGCGCAACGATGCCGCCGGCGCCGTCGCCGGGGATCACGAAAGGGTGGCGCCGGCCCCGGCGCGGGAATCACCGGGCGGTGCCGCCCCCTGGTCCGGCAGACCGCAGCCGCAGTCCTCGTCGCTGCCCGCGACGAACGGGTGGCCCGTCGCCGTCACCGTCCGGCCGTCGGCGACGTGCGGGACTTCGAACACATGGCGTCCCGCGCCCCGGGCCAGTGGCGCCGCGCCGCCCGGGAGATGGATGTCGGCCCGCGTTCCGGGCGGCACCAGGACCTCCACGACCAGCGTCGCCCCCTCGATGCGCCAGCCGGCCTCGGCCACTCCGTAGGGCGTGAGGTGGACGGCGCGTGCACGGGTCAGCGTGCCACCGGGCGTGGGTGCCACCCTGATGCGGCGCCAGCCGGGCTCGGCGGCGGCGAGACCTGCCACGGTGCGGTGGAGCCAGTCGGCCACCGAGCCGAGCGCGTAGTGGTTGAAGGACGTCATCTGCCCCGGGTTGACACTGCCGTCGGGCAGCATCGAGTCCCAGCGCTCCCAGATCGTGGTCGCTCCCATGGTGACGGGGTAGAGCCAGGACGGGCAGTGCCGCTCGGCGATCATGCGGTGGGCGAGCGGGGCGTGGCCGGCCAGGCAGAGCGCCTCGCAGACGAGCGGAGTTCCGGCGAAGCCGGTGGCGATACGGAACCCGGCCCGGCACACGAGCTGCGCGAGACGTTCCCCGGCGCGCCGCCGCTGTGCCTCCCCGGGCAACAGACCGAAGCACAGTGCCAGCGCGTAGGCGGTCTGGGAGTCGGATGCGAGACGTCCGGCCGGAGTGACGAACTCGTCGGCGAACGCGCCACGAAGACGGATGGCCAGGGCGCGATGGCGGGCGGCGTCGTCCTTCTCGTCCAGCAGCTCCCCGATGGCGGCCAGCAGGTCCGTGGAATGGACGAGGTGGGCCAGTGCGACGAGCCCGGCATCCGTGCGGGCGGCGGCGGGGTCGTCGGGCGGCGCCCCCGGGTCCAGCCAGTCGCCGAGCTGGTCCGGGTCCCGCCACAGCCCGCCGTCCTGGGCCCCGTGGCCGGACGCGCACGCGATCCATGCGGTCATGGACGGGTACTGGGTGCGCAGGAGTTCCAGATCACCGGTCTCCCGGTACAGCTCCCACGGGACCAGGACGGCGGCGTCTCCCCACAGGGCATGCGGCTGTCCGCCCATCGGCGGGTCGAGAATGTCGGGGACCACCAGGGGCACCGAACCGTCGGGGCGGGCCAGCTGTTCGGCTGCGAGGTCGCGCAGCCAGCCGGACAGCATGCCGGTGCAGCCGTACAGAAAGGCTGCGGTGGGTGCGAACACGGCGATGTCTCCGGTCCAGCCCATCCGTTCGTCGCGCTGCGGGCAGTCGGTGGGGAGGTCGACGAAGTTGCCGAGCAGTGAGTGGACGACGTTCTCGTGGAAGCGGTTCAGCATCGCGTCCGAACTGTCGAACCATCCGGTGCGCTCCAGGTCGGTGTGGAGGACGACGGCCTCGACCGCGGCCGCCTCGAAGGGGCCGGGCCAGCCGTCGAACTGCGCGTAGCGGAACCCGTGGAAGGTGAAGCGGGGCTCCCAGGTCTCGGGCTCCCCCGTGCCGCGCAGCACATAGGTGTCGGTGGCAGCGGCCCCGCGCAGGGGACGCACGGCGAGTTCGCCGTGTTCGAGGACTTCGGCGTGGCGCACGGTGACGGTGTGTCCGGCGGGTCCTGTGACGCGTATCCGGAGCCGTCCCACGAGGTTCTGGCCGAAGTCGGCCACGGTACGGCCGGAGGGCGTGGTGAGTACCTCGCGAACGGGGACCGTGCGGGTGCGGCGGACCGGTGGGCCGGTGGGTGCGGTGATCCGGGCGGTGGGCGGCGGGAGTTCGCGCACCGGGGACCAGTCACGGGTGTCGTGGCCCGGCCGGGACCAGCCGTCCCGCTCCAGTCGGGCGTCGTAGTGTTCGCCGTCGTACAGCTCGGAGCGCAGCACGGGGCCGGTGGCCGCGTGCCAGGCGGAGTCGGTGGCGACGGTCCGGACGGTGCCGTCGGTGTGGTGCAGCTCGAGCTGGGCGAGGAAGGCGCGCCGCCTCCCGTAGTGGTGGCGGCTGCCGCCGTCCCAGCCGAGGCGTCCGGTGTACCAGCCCTCGCCGAGGAGGGCGCCGATCGTGTTGGGGCCGGGCCGCAGCAGGGCGGTGACGTCGTGGGTGCGGTGGCGCAACCGGTGGTGGTAGGAGGACCAGCCGGGTTCGAGTACCTCGTCGCCGACGCGGACTCCGTTGATCTCGCTCTCGTAGACGCCCAGGCCACTGGTGTAGAGGCGGGCGGAGGCGATGTCCGCGTCGATGCGGAACTCCCGGCGGAGCAGGGCCACCGGCAGTGCGTCCTCGTCGTCGCCGGTGTCGGGGGTGACGAACGAGGCGCTCCAGTCGGCGGGGGCCAGCAGCCCGGTCTCGACGTGGGCGGGCTCGGACCAGGGGCTGGGCGTGTCGTCGGCGCCGCCCCACACGCGTACCCGGACGGTGGCGCGATCGCGCGAGGCGAGCGGAGGGCCGGGCCAGGGCACCAGCACGGACTCGGCACCGGGGGTGCGCCCGGTGTCGGTGAGTACCGCACCGTCGGCTCCGGTGATCCGTACGTGGTGGGCGCGCTGCGTCCAGTCGGGTTCGTCCGTCAGGGTCCGCCAGCTCAGGCGCGGGACGGGTTCGCCGATGCCGAGTGCGTGGCGGTGGTGTTCGAAGGCGGGGGCGGTCACCGTCGTCGGGTACTGCACGGCGGGTCCTCTCAGTCCAGTTCGACGCGCAGGACCTGCGCGTACGGGGTGGGGGGCCGGCCGGCGGGCAGCTGGACGTCGAGGCTGTCCGGGCCCTCGGTCCAGCGGACCGGGGTGTCGGTGCCGAGCAGGGTGATGCGGCGGGGCGGCGTGCTGACCAGGCCCCGGGAAGGGGCGAGGCTCCCGATGCGGACGGTGCGGTCGTCGGGCCAGGCCATCAGGAAGACGTAGAGGGTGCGGCGGTCGGCGCCGACGGTGAAGCGGAGGTCGTGCGGGGTGTAGACGAGCGCCTTCTCCCGCGCGCGGTCGCCGGTGACGTTGGTGGGGCCTTCTCCGTAGACCTTCCAGGGGCGGCTGCCGAAGACGGCTTCGCCGCACCTGTCGGTCCAGGCGCCGAGCGAGTCGAGTACGGCACCGGTCGCCTCGTCGATGGTGCCGTCCGGGAGCTGGGGGACGTTGAGGAGCAGGCAGCCGTTCTTGGACACGGTGTCGACCAGCAGGTGAACGATCTCGGGCGCTGTCTTGTAGCGCTCACCGTCGGCGTAGAACCAGTCGCCGATGCTGGTGTCGTACTGCCAGGGGTGCGGGTCGAGACCACCGAGCTGCCCGCGTTCGACATCGAGGAGTACCGCGCCGCGGTGCTCGTCGGGAATGGTCTTGATGGAGACGGTTCCCTCCGGCCTGCGGGCGTAGTACTCGGCGAGGAACTCCAGACCGCGGTGGCTCGGCGGGGCCGCCTGGCACACGCTTCCCTCGTCGAAGGGCATCCGGGAGTCGTCCAGGTAGACGAGGTCGGCGTCGTGGCGGAGGGCTGCCTCGCGCAGCCGCCCGTAGAAGTCGTCGACGAAGGCCGCGTCCGGCTTGTCGCCGGGGCGCCGGGGGCGGCCGTACAGGGCCCGTGGGTCGAGTCCTTCCCACCAGGTGCCGGTGCCGTCCGCCGCGGTGAGGTGTCCGTCGTACGGGACGCCCGCGTGGGGGCCGTCGGCGTCCCGGCCGAACGCCGAGTCGAGCCAGCGCCACGTCCAGGAGCCGGCGTGCATGCTGATGCCGAAGCGCAGTCCGGCGGCGTGGGCGGCATCGGCCCAGCGCGCGACGATGTCGGTGCGAGGTCCGACGTTGACGGAGTTCCACGGCTGGTGGGAGGAGTCCCACAGGTCGAAGTTGTCGCAGTGCGTCGCCAGGGAGACGAAGTAGCGGGCGCCGGTCCTGCGGAAGCGGTCCATCAGCTTCTCCGGGTCGAACCGTTCGGCCTTCCAGGAGTGGCACAGATCCTTGTGGCCGAAGACGGATGGGTGGCCGAAGTGCTGCCGGTGGTACGCCGTCTGACGCGCTGTCCGATCCCGTTCGAATCCTTCGGTGCCTTCGTAGGCGCCGTAGAGGTGGCGGGCGTACCAGTCACCCCTGCGGGCCGCGGACTGCGGGCCCCAGTGCGCCCAGATGCCGAGCTTCGCGTCGCGGAACCAGTCCGGCACCCGGTGGCCGCGCAGTGAATCCCAGTCGGGCCGGTAGGTGTTCCTCATGTCATGGTCGGCGGACATCCAACTCCCTCTCCCTTGACGGCATTCAGGTGGCATGCCACCTTCTGGCCATGTCTGAATTCCTCGAACGACCGGAACGGCCGGGGCGCACCGTACGACGCGGGCGAGCAGCCGCGGATACCGACCGGGTCCGGGTGGGGGCCGCCTATTACCACGAGTACCAGCCCACCGACCGCCTGGAGACGGACCTCGATCTGATGACCTCGGCGGGGATCTCGCTGATCCGGGTCGGCGAGTCGGTGTGGTCCACCTGGGAGCCCTCGGACGGGGTCTTCGACGTGGACTGGGTGGTGCCGGTCCTGGACGGGGCGCACGCCCGCGGCATCCGGGTGCTGCTCGGTACCCCGACCTACGCGGTGCCGCCGTGGCTGCAGCGCGCCCACCCGGAGATCGCCGCGGTCCGGGCCGACGGCGGCCGGGTGCCGTGGGGCGCCCGGCAGGAAGTCGACTTCACCCACCCGGTGTTCCGCGGGTACGCGGAGCGGGTGGTGCGCCGTGTCGTCGCGGCGCACGCGGACCACCCCGCGGTGGCCGGGTTCCAGGTGGACAACGAGCCGGGTCTGCTCCTGCTGCACAACGACGGGGTGTTCGAGGAGTTCGTGGCCCGGCTGCGCGCGCGGTACGGAAGCGTGGAGAGGCTCAACTCCGCGTGGGGACTGACCTACTGGTCGCACCGGCTGTCCTCCTGGACCGAGCTGTGGAGGCCCGGCGGCAACACCACCCCGTCCTACGACCTGGCCTGGCGCCGCTATCAGGCGGACCTGACGTCCGAGTTCATCGCCTGGCAGGCGGACATCGTGCGCGAGTACGCCCGTCCGGGGCAGTACGTCACGACCTGCCTGGCGGTGACCCGCCCGGCGGTGGACGAGGAGGCGGTCACGGAGGCACTGGATGTGACGGCCGGCAATGTCTACTACGTGGCGCAGGACGAGGTGGCGCTGCCCGACGAGGGCCGACGGTACGAGGGCGGCTGGTTCGGCCGGGGAGTGTGGCAGATCCACCTGTCGGCGGACCGGCTGTGGGGCGCGCGCCAGGAGCCCTTCCTGGTCACCGAGACGAACGCCTCCTCCATCGACGCCTCGCACTCCAGCCGTCCCGGTTACGACGGGCAGTTGCGGCAGGCCGCCTGGACGCTCGCCGCGCGGGGCGCGCGCCTGGTGCAGTACTGGCACTGGCACACGCTGCCGTACGGGGCGGAGACCCACTGGGGCGGCGTGCTCGGGCACGACCTCGAACCCGGCCGCACTCTGCGCGAAGTCGACCGGGTGGCGTCGGAGTTCGAGTCCGCCGGGGACTGCCTGAGCGGGCTGGTCCCGGACGCGGACGTGGTCTTCGTCCGGTCCGTGGAGAGCGACTGGGCGATGCGGTGCCAGCCGCCGCTGTCGCTCCCGGGTACCTTCAGCCCTGACCCCCGTTCGTACGAGCGCATATTCGGCGCGTTCTTCAAGGGGTTCTTCGACGCGGGCGCGCAGGCCCGGATCATGTCGCCCCGACAGCTCGCCACCTCCCTGCGCCTTTCCCCGGACACGCTCCCGGGCATCCTGGTGGTGCCCGCTCTGTACGTGTGCGACAGCGAACTGCCCGGCCTTCTCGACGGGTACGCGCGCTCCGGTGGCCACCTGGTGCTGACCTTGCGGACCGGTTACGCCGACGAGGAGGCGCGGGTCCGCGCCGAGACCGCCCCCGGTGCGGTGCTGCGGGCGGCGGCCGGGGTGCGCTGCGTGGAGCACTCGAATCTGAGCGGACCGCTGGCCGTCACGGCGGCCGAGGGGTCCGGGCTGCGGCTCGCGTCCGGCGCGCGGGCCCTGGAGTGGGCCGACGGCCTGGAGCCGGAGGATGCCCTGCCGATCGCCCACTACGTCCACCCGCACTTCGGAAGGTGGCCGGCCGCGACCGTCCGGGACCACGGGCGCGGCCGGGTGACCTACGTCGGGACGCTGCCGGACAGCACCTTCGCCGAGGCGCTGGCCCGGCAGGTGGCGGGCGGCATGACCGCGGCGGCGTGCTGGGGCCCGCTGCCCGCGACGGTGCACGTGACCTCGGCCCGCAACGGGCTCGGCGAGCGCCTGTGGTTCGTCCACAACTGGGCGTGGGAGCCGGTGCGGGTCGCGGTGCCCGGAGCGGTACGGGACGTACTCGGCGAGGAGCGCCTCGCCCCGGGTGAGGAGCTGCGGCTGGGCGCGTGGGACGTCCGGGTGCTCCGCACGGACGGCGCGGCTCACGCCGGACCGCCGGGCGCGAGCGGAATCAGCAGGAGATCCATCCGCCAGGGCTGAGGCCGCAGTTGGTGCCAGCCCAGGGGCGCCGGCCCGCAGGAGGCGCTGCCCAGTCCGTGCTGGGCGACGTCCAGATGGAGGTGGAGGCGCTCGCCCGGCATCAGATCGTGCGGATGAGCGGCCGCTTCGAGCTGCTCGACGGACCAGGGGCGGACGGTGAGGCCGAACACTCCCATCCCGCCTGCCGCCTCCACGCGGAGGCCGCGGCCGGTGGCGGGGTCGGTCAGCTCGGCCCAGCGGACGTCCGCCCGCCGTCCGTTCTCCTGCGGGACGACATAGGGGGTCTGGAGCGCCGCTGCGTCCGCGGCGAACAGTCCGACGCGGGCGGCCTGTTCGCTGTCCGGGTACGCCTCTCCCGGACCCTTCCCGTACCAGCGGACCCGGTCGTGGCGAGCGGGCAGCGTGAAGCGCACGCCCATACGTGGCAGGGTCAGGCCGGCCCAGGGGCCGTCCGGGGTGATCTCGACGCTCAGCCGCAGCGCCTCGCCGTCCGGCGCCCAGGTGTGGCAGACACGCAGACCGTGCGGCAGGCCGTCCGGCGCCCATCTGGAGCGCACGAGCAACTCGTGCGGGAGTCGCTCGACGCTCTCGGTGCGCGGCACCAGGCGGTCCAGGCCCGCCTTGCGCCAGAGGCGCAGCACGGAGTTCTCGCCCATTCCCCGGTCGTTGTCGGTGGGCGCCCGCCAGACGTCGAGGCAGGGGCCCTCCAGTTCGAGGCCCGCCAGGTCCGTCAACAGCCCGGTGCGCTCGTCGAAGGCGGCCGCCGGGGTCCTCCCGGTTCCCGTGGCGGCGGGGCGGCGGACGGGCCCGCCGACGCGGGTCTGGGCCCAGGCGACCTCGTGACCGGCCGGTGCCCACGGTTCGTCGGCCGCCAGCACGGCGCGCACGGTCAGCCAGGTCTCCCCCGCAGGCCCGGCGGCGCGGCCGGGCGGGTCCGACGGACGGAGCAGTTCCGGGAAGGGTATGTCCGCTTGCCGGCGCGCGGGCACCGGTGGCGTCTTCAGCTCGCCTTCCGCCACCGGGGTCCCGTCGGTCTCCAGGGTCCAGCGGAACACCAGGTGCGCCAGGTCCCGCGCGTCGTAACGGTTGCTCAGTGCGATCCGGCCGGTCGCGGGGTCGAGGCCGATCCCGACCGGCTCGATGGCCTTCTTGTACGCCGCGAGGCCGGGCGAGGGCGTGCGGTCGGGGAAGAGCAGCCCGTCGATGCAGAAGGTGCCGCCGTGGGGGCTGTCCCCGAAGTCGCCGCCGTAGGCGAAGTACGTCCCGCCGTCCTCGCCGGTGCGGCGCAGCCCGTGATCGATCCACTCCCAGACGAAGGCTCCGGCACAGCGTGGGTGGGATTCCAGGGTGCGCTGGTACTCGGCGAGCGAGCCGGGACCGTTGCCCATGGCGTGTGCGAACTCGCAGAGGAGGAAGGGCAGTCGTCGTCGACGGGCCTCTGCCTCGGGGGCGTCGGCCGTCTCGGGGGGCGCTTCCTCCTCATGGCGGCCGATGCGGTCCACTTCGTTCACGGGGGCATACATCAGGCTGTAGAAGTCGGAGTGGCGGTAGGTGCGGTCCCGCTCGTAGTGCAGCGGCCGCGACGGGTCGCGCTCCCGGGTCCAGTCGGCGAGGGCTTGCAGGTTGGTTCCGTGGTGGCTCTCGTTGCCCAGGGACCAGATGACGACGCTGGGATGGTTCTTGTCGCGCTCGACGGTGCGCCGCATCCGGTCCAGGATCATCGGGCGCCACCGGGGGTCGTCTGCGGGGTTGCCCTCCCAGTCCGCGTGGATGAAGCCGTGGGTCTCCAGGTCGCACTCGTCCATGACCCACATGCCGAGCTCGTCGCAGAGGTCGAGGAAGGCGGGGTGCGGTGGGTAGTGCGCCGTACGCACCGCGTTGATGTTGTGCCGCTTCATCAGGAGCAGGTCCTCGCGCATGGTGTCGCGGCCGATGGCGCGGCCCCGGTCGGGGTCGTGCTCGTGCCGGTTGACGCCGCGCAGCAGCACGGGAACGCCGTTGACGGTGAAGCGGCCGTCGTGGATCGCCACGGTGCGGAAACCGACGCGCAGGCGGACTGGCGCGGCGCCGGAGAGGGGGGCGAGGGCGGCGTCGTACAGGCGGGGCAGCTCGGCACTCCACGGTTCGACGCCGGGCAGCGTGATCGGCCGGTCGGCGGGGTGGTCGTGGATGCCGAGGCCGGGCAGCGACACGAGCGCGGGGACGTCGGACTCGATGCGCAGGGTGCCGCTGCCTCGTTCGTGGTCGTAGGAGGCGTGCACGAAGCAGTCGCCGATCGAACCCGGCGGGACCTCCAGCAGCGTCACGTCGCGGAAGATGCCGGGCAGCCACCACATGTCCTGGTCCTCCAGGTAGCTGCCGGAGGACCAGCGGTGGACGCGTACCGCGAGGTCGTTGCGGCCGCGGCGCAGTGCGGGTCCGGCGTCGAACTCCGAGGGCAGCCGGCTGCCCTTCGACGTGCCGAGTTCGACACCGTTGAGCCAGACCTTGAAGCAGGAGTCGACGCCCTCGAAGCGCAGCACGGTGGAGCCGGTGCCGGTGACCGGCCAGTCGTCGGGCAGGTCGAAGGTGCGGTGGTGGTCGCCGGTCGGGTTGGCGTCGGGGACGTGCGGCGGGTCGATGGGGAACGGGTAGGCGGTGTTCGTGTAGCGCGGTGTGCCGTGGCCCTGGAGGACCCAGTGGCCGGGGACGGTCAGCGGTGACCAGGAGGGGGCGTCGTCGGCGGGGCCGCCGGGCGCGAGAAAGTCGAGCGGCGCGTCGGCGACCGGCGAAAGGCGGAAGGACCAGGTGCCTGCGAGGTCCAGCCGCCGGCCTCCGAGCGGGAAACGGGCGCGCGGGGCGAGACGGCCGCTGCCCGGGGTCAGATCCGCCCAGTAGGCCCCCGAGGCGGTGGTGGCCGTAGGGCCACCGTGGTGCGGCGCGGTCGCCGCCGGGTGGTCCGTGTCCGTCATCGGTCCCTCTCCTTCGTCCCGCGGCTGCGGTCGCCGCTCGGGCGGCGGCCGCTCGGTCATCGCGTCGTCCAGTCGCCCGGAACCGTGAACTCCCAAGTGCCTGGCTCCACTTCCCGTACGTCCCGGCCGCCGCCGGGCAGTGGCAGTTCCACCCGGGACGGTGCGCCGGGCGGCAGCGTGACCGTCAGCCGGAATGCGTCCGGCCGTCGGTGCCAGGCCACGGCGGCGCGTCCCCGCGGTGTCTCGTACCAGGCGCCGGCCCGGGTGAGGCCGCCGACCGGGGCGGGCCGGACGACGATGCGCTCGTACGCGACGGAGTCCGCCGCCTGCCGCAGGCCCGCCAGGGAGGCGGTGAGCCATTCGGAAGCGGCGCCGAGCATGAAGTGGTTCTGGGAGGAGCCGCGGGTGGGGCCGTCCCAGCGTTCGGTCAGCGCCGTCGCGCCATGGGCGAGCTGGTAGCCGTAGCTGGGGCGGTCGGTGCGGTTCAGCAGGTCCGCGACGACGTCGTCGCGTTCGTGCGCGGACAGGACGCGCAGCAGTGCGGGCAGGGCGATCTCGCCGACGGTGACGTGATCGTCCGCCGCCCGGACCGAGTCGACCAGGTGGTTCAGCACGGCCGGGATCTCCTCGGCGGGGACGGCGCCCGTCTCCAGGGCCAGCGCGTCGCAGGCCTGGCTGCCGCTGCCGTAGGTGTGGCGGCCCGCGTCGAAGAACTCCGTGTGGAAGGCCCGGGCGACGCGGTCCGCGAGCCGGCGGTGGGCGGCGGCGTCGTCGGGCCGGCCGATCGCCTCGGCGATGTCGCCCAGCGCGGCGGCGATGCGCTGATGGGCGTAGGTCGCGGTGACTGCCTTGGGGGTGGAGTTGTCGAACGCGATCCAGTCGGCCAGTCCGTGGTGCAGCAGCAGGCCGTCGTCCGAGCGGGAGTGGAGGTGCCGGAGGTAGCGCAGCATGTCCGGGTAGTGGGTGCGCAGTGTCGTGGTGTCGCCGTAGATGCGGTACAGGTGCCAGGGGGCGAGGACCAGGGCGCCGCCCCAGTTGGCGTCGTCGCGGAACTTGTCCTCGAACACGGTGTACTCGGGTGCGATGCCCGGCACGAGGCCTTCGGCGGTCTGCGCGTCGGCCATGTCGCGCACCAGCTTGCGGTAGTACGCGGCGACGTCGTAGCCGCCGGCGACGGCGGGGAGGACGAGGTGGGTCTGCTCCAGCCAGCCGAGCTTCTCGCGGTTCGGGCAGTCGGTGAGGACGCTGAACATGTTGCCCTGCACGGCCCGGTCGATGATGCGGTGGATGCCGTTCAGCAGCTCCGACGAGCAGCTGAAACCTCCGGCACGCGCGTTGGCGGTCCGCATGACCTCGCCGCGGACGGTGTCCGGCGCGGGGTCTGCGGGCAGTCCCTCCACCTGGAGGTAGCGGAATCCGTGGTACACCGTCGCCGGGGCCCATGCCTCGCCTTCCGGGTCCCCGCGCAGGGTGTAGCGGTCGTAGCAGGGGGCCCCGGTGAAGCGCTGGTTCACCGTGCCGTCGTCGGCGAGCAGTTCGGCGGGGCGGATCACGACGGACGCGCCGGCGGGTCCGGTGACCGTCAGGCGCGGGCGGCCCACGACGTTGACGCCGAGGTCGAAGACATGGATGCCTGGCCTCGGTCCGGCGACCGATACCGGCGCGACGGTGTCGACCGCCTCGACGGGCGGGTGGGTGCGGGCGTTCAGCGTCACGCCCGCCAGCGGGGCCTCGACGGCGGCGCTCCAACCCGTGCGGTCGTGTCCGGGCCGGTCCCATCCGTGCCGTTCGAGGCGCGCGTCGTACTCCTCGCCGCCGAACCAGGCCGACAGGGTCACGGGGCCCCCGGCGGCATGCCAGGCCCCGTCGGTGACGAGTCTGGTGGAGGTCCCGTCGGCGAGGACGGCGTGGAGTACGGCGATGGCCCGGGGGCGGCCGTGGTCGATGTGGAGTTTGGCGTACCGCCCCGGGACCTCGGGGGCGTGCGCGATGCCGTTGCCGAGGCTCAGCCCCACGGTGTTGTCGCCCGGGCGCAGTGCGGCGGTGATGTCGTAGGTGGTGTAGATCAGACGGGTTCCGTAGTCGGTGTAGCCGGGTTCGAGGAGCGCGCGGCCCGCGCGGACGCCGTTGACGGAGGCCTCGTAGGAACCGAGGGCGGTGGCGTGGAGGCGGGCCGTGACCGGGGCGGAGGGCAGATGGAAGTCCAGGGCGAGCAGCGGGAGCCGGGTGGGCCCGCCGGTGTCAGGCGCGGTGATCCACCGGGCGCCGGACCATTCCGCCGCGGTGGGCAGCCCGGTCTCCCACGTCGCGGCGGAGCTCCAGGGCGAGAGTCCGTCGTCGTACCGGACCCGGACCCGCCACCAGACTCGCCGGCGGGCGCCGGGCGGTTTGCCGCCGTAGCGGACGCAGGTGCTGCGCGGGTCCTCCACCGGTCCGCTGTCCCAGAGGTCGCAGGTACCGGAGCGCAGCAGGCCGGGGTCGGTGGCGGCCTGGATCCGGTAGGCCCGCTGCCGGCCGCCGGGCCGCCATGACAGGTCCGGATGCTGCTCGTCGATGCCGAGCGGGTCGGCGAGATAGGCCGTACGCAGAGTGTGCGGTGCGGTCGTCACGTCCCGGGCTCCCTGGGTGGGTCGGTGGTCGGATCGGTGGAGCGGATGCGTCCGGCAACGCGGTCGAAGAGGTCGGCCGGGCCGGCCTGGCCGCCCTTGAGGACGGCCGACACGCCGTCGAGGCGCGGGTCTTCGAACGACAGCCGGCACAGGGCCGCGCCGGGGGCGAGCAGGGTGTCGATCTCGGCGGTGCGGGTGCCCAGGCGGGCGGCGACCCGTCCCGCCGTGTCGCCGCCCGCCACCACCACCCTGCGCACTCCGGCATCGACGGCGGCCCGTACGGCGTGGGCCAGGATGCCGCCGAGGCGGTCCGCGGGGTCGGTGCCCGGAACGTCGCGGCGGCCGGCCGGCACGGCGTGCACGACGACACCCGGTGCGCGGCCGCCGAGGGCGCGCAGCACCGCACCGCGGAGCCGGGCCAGGGCGGCGGGCGAGTCGTCGCAGCCGTGGTCCGGGTCCACCGGCACGGGCACGCCCGCCCAGCCGTGCTCCGTGGCGTGGCGGATCTGGGCGGCGGTGCGGAGCGCCCGGCTGCCCGAGACGACGATCGCCCGGGCGGGTTCGGGCGAGCCGTAGGGAAGGGTCCGCCCGGTGCCTGCGAGGATCTGACCGGCCGCGAGACTGAGGCCGCCCGAACCGAGTGCGAAGACGGGGGACGGACCGCCCAGGGCCAGTCGGGCCGCGTGCCGGGCGTGCGCGGGCGTCAGCGCGTCCAGCACCACGAGTCCGGGGCGGCCGGCGGCGGCCGCCCGGTAGGCGAGCCGGGCCTCGGCGAGGGGAAGTTCGTACGCCGTCAGGTCGAGGCCGCTGACCGGGAGTCCGGTCTGTCTGCGGAGGTGCTCGCGCAGGTCGGACTCGCCCATGGGGGTGACCGGGTGGCGGGACATGGTGGGCTGGCGGTCGAGACGGTGCACCCGGCCGTCGTCGTCCCGGGCGAAGTGGTGGCCGAAGGCGGTGTACCGTCCGAAGTCGGGCTGCGCGGCCAGGACGGGCACGGGCGCCCGGCCGAACACCTCGTGGCCGATCTCGGCGGCACGGCCCAGGCTCCCCGTCCGGGGTGAGGAGTCGGCGGTGGAACAGATCTTGTACTGAATGAACCCGGCCCCGGTGGCGCGCAGTTGCTCCAGAGCGGGCCGGATCACGGCGGCCATCTCGGCGGTGGGCAGCGCGCGGGCGGCGCCCGCCACCCCGATCACGTCGAACCCTCCCCCTGCGGCGGTCTCCCGCACCGCGCCGGCGTCGAAGAGCAGGACACCGCGCAGGCCTGCCCGGTGGAACTGGGCGAGAGCGTCGGTGGACCCGGTGACGTCGTCGCCGTAGAACGCCGCCAGGGGCGGGGTCACGCCGGAGGCCGGGCCGTGGCCGGTGGATGCGGCCGTCATCCGCGGATCCCGCCGAACCGTTCGAGGGCGAGGGCGAGTGTCCGGTCCCGGGCGGCGGCCTCGGCCAGTGGTTCGCCTTCCGCCGCCGCCCGCCACGCCGAGCGCATCGCCGCGACGCCGGCGCCGGGGCCCTGCGGGTGGGCGTGGATACCGCCTCCGGCCAGGACGAGCAGGTCGGGTGTGCCGGTGAGTTCCAGGGTGCGGTGGGCGAGGCCGGGCCACTGGCCGGAGGAGAGCACGGGCAGGGCCTCGTAGCCGCCGAGGAACGGGGTGCGCATCGCGTGGACGGAGGCGACCACGTCCTCGTCGGTCTCGTAGAACTTGCTGCCGATGCCGCCGACGTGGAGCTGGTCGACTCCGGAGAGCCGGGCGAGTTTCTGGAACACCAGGGGGCCGAGGCCGAGCTGGGGGCTGCGCAGCAGCGCCCCGCTCATGGCACGGTGCCCGTGGATCGGCAGCGTCGCGTGTTCGCGCAGATGGGCGACGCCCGCCGGGCCGACGGTCTGCACGCACACCATCACGCAGGTGCCGCCGGCCTCGCGCACCAGGTCGTGGTTGGCCTCCAGGCGTCCGATGTCGTCGGTGATGTTGAAGGCGTACATGGTGCGGCGGCCGGTGAGGCCGGCGGCCCGGTCGAGCTCTTCGTTGACGACCTTGATCCGCTCAGCCAGGGGGGCGTGCGGCGGGTTCCCGTTGAGTTCGTCGTCCTTGATGAAGTCGATCCCGGACATGGCCAGTTCACGCACCAGAGGGCGCAGCGCATCGAGCCGGAGGCCGACCCCGGGCTTGACGATCGTGCCGATCAGGGTGCCGTCGGGTGCGCCCATGAGGCGCCGGGTGCCGGCCGTGCCGAAGGCCGGGCCCGGGTAGCGTCCGGCGAACGCGGCGGGAAGGTCGAGGTCGACCAGGCGTACGGCGGCCATCTCGCGGAGTTCGAAGAGGTTGCCCGCGACCGCTGCCAGCAGGTTCGGAACGGAGGGGCCGAAGTTGTGCAGCGGGAAGGCGATCCGGACGCGGGCACGGTGTGGGCGGGGGCCGGCCCTTGGGGGTCTGGTCGCCCCGGGCAGCGGGGGGTTGCCCGAGTCGGGGAGGGCGGTCACCTCCAGGACGGTCGCCGCGAACCGGGTGCGCAGTTCGTCGCTCTCGCCCGGGACGCGTACGAAGGTGCCGGTGGACTGCTCGTTCGCCAGTACCGCGGCCGCTGCCCGGGGCTGCAGCCAGCTTTCGACGTCGTAGACCGCGACGACCTGTTCGTCCGCCATGCCTGCCTCTCTTCCGTAGGGGCTCTCTTCGGGGTCAGCGCGCCGGATCCAGCAGGACCTTCATGACGTCGCTCCCCCGGTCGAGCTCCTCGAAGGCGTCCTGGGCCGTGGCCAGCGGCGCCGGTTCGGCCGTGATCAGGGGTCGTACGTCGAGCGCGCCGCCGGCCACGGCACGGGCCGCGGCGCGGAAGTCGCCGGGGGTGTACAGGGAGGAGCCCTTGACCCGGATCTCCTTGAGCACCAGCGGGTTCAGGCCGGTGCGCGCCGTCTCGCCGAACATCGGCAGCACGACGACGGTGCCGCGCGGACGGCACAGGGCGAGCGCCTCGTCCATGCAGCCCGGGTGCCCGGAGGCGACGACGACGGCATCGAAGGCACCGGCCCGTCCTTCGCCCGCCACCTCTCCGTAGCGGGCGTCCAGGGTGCGGCAGCCGGTGGCGCGGGCGGCCAGGCCGAGTGCCCGGGGGCGCACGTCGGTGACGAGGACGTCCTCGGCGCCGTGCAGGCGGGCGACCGCCGCGGTCAGATGGCCGATGGTGCCCGCGCCGAGCACCGCCAGGCGGGTCCCGTACCGCACGCCCGCCGTCCCGACGGTGTGCCAGGCCACGGCGGCGGGCTCGATCAGCGCGCCCTGCGCGTACGACAGCGCACCCGGCAGCGGAACCAGGGCGCGCCGCGGCAGCACGACGTACTGGGCGAGAAGCCCGGGGAGGCCCGCGCCGGGCAGCCGCCGGTAGGCGCACAGATGGGACAGCCCACTCTCGCAGTGTCCGCACCGCCCGCAGGAGGCCAGTGGCAGTACGGCGACCTTGGTGCCCCGGGCAACCGTCCCGTCGGCGGCCTCCGCCACCCGGCCCGCTCCTTCGTGGCCCAGAACCACCGGTGGCTCCCGGAACGGATGGCGGCCGCGGAAGGCCGCGGTGTCGCTGCCGCACAGGCCGACCGCCCGCATCTCGACCAGGGCCTCCCCCTCACCGAAGGACGGAATCCCCGAATCCTCGATCTCGATTCCGCCGGCCCGTTTCAGCACGGCACTGCGCATCGGTCCTCCGCCCACTCCCTCACCCCTGTCTCACCGGTTGCTGGCATGCCACCTGGAGAGGGGCGAACGTCCGGAACCGTAGAACCCCTGAAAGGTGACGTCAACACCCTCAACCACCCCAACAAGCGGTCGTGTACAGCACTTTCGCCGCTCTTGACGCCCTTGGCCACCACGCTTAGCGTCTTTCCCCGACGCGCGCACCACTGAATCACCGGACTCAGAGACGGCGTGGAAAAGATGACTGGCATACCAGCAACCCTGCTCCTGGAAGAACGGGCCGAGCTGGCCATGAACGCCGTGGTGGGTCTGGCCGACCCCGATCTCGGCGGCATCCCCTTCTTCGGTGCCGACCTGACCGCCGAACCGGCCGAACTGCGGCACGGCGACTGGGACTACGGCTCCAGCCACGGCCGGCTCACCGACGCCTGCGTACTCGCCCGGCAGATGACCGGCGTCTCGTCGTGGGGCGACGTGGAGGCGGTGTACAGGAAGACACTGATCGCCCTGATCGGCGACGACGGGCTCACCCGGCGGCGCAGCCATCCGCGCGGCCACTGGGAGCCGAACGCGAACATGATCGACCAGCGCGCCACCCTGCTCGCGCTCACCACCCGGTACCAGGAGTGCGGCGACGAGGAGGCCGCGTCAGCGGCCGACCGGCTGGTTGCGGCACTGCACCGGATCGCGGTCAAGGAACGCGACGTCTGGTACTACCCGGCGTCCGAGTACACCGACCGCGGCTGGCCTTCCGCCAACGCGGTACAGCTCCATCTGGCCCCGGATCCGGCGTCGTTCTGCGGGCGGCTCATCATGCCGCTGCTGCGCTGGCACCGGCTGACCGGCAACGAACAGGCCTGGGAACTGTGCGGGCGGTTCGCCCGGCTGATCACCGAGCACAGCGGGGTGTTCCTGCCGGACGGCTCGTTCAACGCGGCGCTCGCCTACCGCAGCGGGCACTTCCACACCCGGCTCGGCACCCTGGACGGCCTGGCGCGGTACGCGGTGGACTCGGGCGACCACGCCCTGACCGAGTTCGTGCGCCGCTCCTTCGACTGGGCGCTCGGCCGGTGCACCGCCTTCGGGTGGACGCCGGGCGACCTGGCCGGCCAGCGCTACGAGCACGAGACCTGCTCCCTGGTGGACCTGATCGCCATCGCGGGTACCCTGGCCGGCGCGGGCCACCACCGCTACTGGGGCGTACTGGAGCGTTTCCTGCGAGGCCATCTGACCTCCGCTCAGCTCCTGGACGTCTCGTGGGTCCGCTCGGCCCCCGACCGCACGCTCGACGAGCCGGGATGGGTGACCCACCACCGGATCGGTGAGCGGCTGCGCGGCGCGTTCGCCGGATACGGCGCGCCCAACGACTACGTCAGCGACAGCGTCCTCGGCCGGGGCCACACCGCGGACGTACAGGCCTGCTGCGTCGGATCCGGCGTCCGCGGCCTGTTCACCGGCTGGTCCCTCGCCGTCACCGGCGACGAGCGGCTGGTCCGCGTCAACCTGCTGCTCAACCGCGGCAGCCGGTTCGTCCATGTGCTCAGCCACCTCCCGCACACCGGGAGGGTGGACCTCGACATCCGCGAGGACTGCCGCGAACTGCGGCTGCGCGTCCCCGCCTGGGCGGGTTACGCGCAGGTACGGGTGGTGCGCGCCACGCCCGGCGGGAGCGAGCGCACCCTGCACGGGCACGAGCCCGGCCTGTGGGCCTTCGACGGATCGCTCTCGGTCCGCGAGCCCCGCGCGGGCGAGCGAGTCACCGTCACTTTTCCCCTGCCCGAGAACGTCACCGACGAGACCGCCGCCGGACGTGTGTACCGCACGCGCTGGCGCGGCGACGACGTCATCGGCATCGACCCGGAAGGAGTCACCCGACCCATGTATCCCCACCGCACCCCCTCGCCGCAGGCCCCCCTGCGCGAGCACACGCTGCACGTTCCCGCGAAGGAGTGGTCCTGGTGAACGCCCCCGACCGAAGGACCTTCCTCGCCACGGCGGGGCTCGCCGCCGCCGGGGTGGCCGCAGGCACCGCATCCGCCGCGCAGGCGGAAGGGTCCGCCGTGCCCGGGGCGCAGCGCCGGGCCGCCCGCATTCTCGCCAGGATCCACGACCCGCGCTTCCCCGACCGGCGGGTGTCGATCGCCGACCACGGAGCCGTCGGGGACGGCGTGCACGACTGCACGGACGCCATCCGGGACGCCATCGAGACATGTGCGCGGGCGGGCGGCGGGCACGTCGTGGTGCCGCCCGGCGAATGGCTGACCGGGGCGGTCCACCTCCGGGACCGGATCGATCTCCATGTGGAGGAGGGCGCCACCCTGCGGTTCCGGCAGGAGCCGGAGGCGTATCTGCCGGCCGTCTACACGCGGTACGAGGGCGTCGAGTGCTTCAACTACTCGCCGCTGGTGTACGCCTTCGAGTGCCGCACGGTGGCGGTCACCGGGCGGGGCACCCTCGACGGGCAGGCCGACTGGACGCACTGGTGGGACTGGACCAAGGGGGTGGACGGGGGCCCTTCACCGCAGAACCCCGACATCAAGCAGTTGCTGGCGATGGGGGAGGCGGACGTCCCCGTGCCGCAACGGGTGTTCGGCGCGGGTCACCATCTGCGGCCCAACATGATCCAGTTCTACCGCTGCCAGGACGTGCTCGTCGAGGGCGTCACGGTCAGCAACTCGCCGATGTGGAACATCCACCCGGTGCTGTCCACCAACGTCACCGTGCGCGGTGTCACCGTGGACAGCCCGGTCGGGCCGAACAACGACGGTGTGGACCCCGAGTCGTGCTCGTACGTCCTCATCCAGGACTGCCTCTTCGACACCGGCGACGACTGCATCGCCTTCAAGGCCGGCAAGAACGCCGACGGCCGGCGGGTGGGTGTGCCGATGGAGCATGCCCTGGTCGAGCGCTGCGAGATGCGTGACGGGCACGGCGGCGTCACGCTGGGCAGCGAGAACTCCGGCGGCATCTCCGACATCGTCGCACGCAACTGTGTGATGGACAGCCCGCGCCTGGACCGGGCCATCCGCCTCAAGTCGAACCCGTTGCGCGGCGGTTACCTGCGCGATGTGCTGTGCCACGACATCACCGTCGGCGAGGTCGGGGACGCCGTCGTGGAGATCGCGCTGGACTACGAGCGGGTGGAGAGCGGCGACTTCTACCCGGATGTGAGGCGGATCGAGATCCACCGGGTCACCACCAGCGCGGGACCGCGCGCCTGGACCTTCATCGGCAACGACGCCAACCCGATCCACGACGTACTGCTGAGCGACTGCGCCTTCAACGGCATGACCGGCCCGAACGAGCAGCGCAACATCGAGGGGCTGGTGCTGCGCAACGTCACCATCAACGGCCAGGAGGCGTCGCCTTGACCGGCCCGCGGACGATGGATCCGGCCGGTCCTCCGGTCCGGGACCCGTGGGCCGAGGCGGACGCGGTGACCGCCAGGGTGGTGCCGCCCCGGTTCCCCGCCCGCGACTTCCCGGTGACCACGTACGGCGCGTCCGGCGACGGGCGGACCGACTGCACGCTCGCGATCAGACTCGCCGTCACCGCCTGCCACTCGGCGGGCGGCGGCCGGGTCACCGTCCCGCCCGGAGTCTTCCTCACGGGTCCCGTGCGGCTGCGCAGCCAGGTCGAGCTGCATCTGGAGGAGGGCGCCACGCTGCGCTTCGTCCAGGAGCCGGCCCGGTACCTGCCGCCCGTGCTGACCCGGTTCCAGGGCGTGGAGTGCTACGGCTACGCCCCGTTCATCCATGCCCACGACGAGCGGGACATCGCGGTCACCGGTTCCGGTGTGCTGGACGGCCAGGCCGACGAGGAGCACTGGTGGCCCTGGGCCGGGCAGGAGGAGTTCGGCTGGCGTCCGGGCATGCCGCACCAGGAGCAGGACTGGCCCGAGCTGTGGCGGCAGGCCGAGGACAACGACCCGGTCGAACAGCGCGTGTACGCCGACGGACGGTACTTCCGCCCCGACTTCATCGAGTTCCGGCGGTGTCACGGCGTGCTGATCGAGGGGGTGACGATCATCCGCTCGCCCATGTGGGAGATCCACCCTGTGCTGTGCACCAACGTCACCGTCCAGGACGTGGTGATCGACAGCATCGGCCCCAACAACGACGGCATCGACCCGGAGTCCTGCCGGGACGTGGTGATCCGGCGCTGCGACATCACGGCCGGCGACGACTGCATCGCCATCAAGTCGGGGCGCGAGGCCGACGGCCGCCGGGTCGCCACGCCGAGCGAGAACATCGTGGTCGAGGACTGCGTGCTGCGTCACCGCTACGGAGCGATCACCCTGGGCAGCGACATGACCGGGGGCATCCGCAACGTGTACGTACGGCGTTGCCGCATCGGCGGCCCGGGCCTGTACTTCGGCCTGTACATCAAGACCAACTCGGTGCGCGGCGGCTTCGCGGAGAACGTCCACCTGACGGACCTGACGGTCACCCACCTGACCAAGGAGTTCATCACCTGCGACTTCGACCGGGGCGAGGGTGACACGGGTGCCCACCCGCCCCGGGTGGAGAACGTCAGCGTCAGCCGGGCGACGGTCGGCCGGGCCCGCCGGGGCGTGCTCGCCCGGGGATACGCCCACGCGCCGATCCGGGAACTGCTCCTGGAGGACGTGAGCTTCGGGGAACTGGCGGAGGAGGACATCGTCACGCACGTGTCCGGATACATGAGGGAGAAGGTGACGGGTGGCCATGACGGCCGGTGAGGCACGCCCCGGGCGGTTCGATCACTGCCCCTGGGAGTTCTGGAGCAGGAGCGACGACGAGGAGCGGGCCGCGCAGCTCGCCCACCAGGCGGCGCTCGCCGAGCGGCTGCGCGCGGACGGCGGGACGGCCGAGTTCGGCGACCGGGTGTTCGTGTCTCCGTGGGCGGGCGTCCACACCGATTCCCTGCGCATGGGCGACCGGTCGTACGTCGGCGCGCACGCGGTCGTCACCGACGAGGTGTCGATGGGCCGCAACTGCACGCTCAACCCGTTCTCCACGGCCCGCGGCCAAGTGCTGATGGGAGACGGGGTCCGAGTGGGGGCGCACACCTCGCTGCTGGGGTTCAACCACGGCTTCGCGCCCGGCGCGCCGGTCCACAAACAGCCCCTGACCTCGAAGGGGATCGTGCTGGGCGACGACGTGTGGATCGGCTCCCACGTGGTGGTCGTGGACGGGGTGACCATCGGCGACCACTGCGTCGTCGGGGCGGGGGCGGTGGTCACCAAGGACCTGCCGGCCTGGTCGGTGGCGGCGGGCAGCCCCGCACGGCGGCTGCGGGACCGGCGGGACACCGCGCCGGCCCCGGGTTCTTCCTCCGCCCGGACGCCGGCGGGCGGTCTCGACGCACGGCTGGAGGCGTTCGCGCGGCGGGCCCGGGAGCAGGCGACCGGGGTACTGGACCGCTGCCGTACGCAGGGCGTGCCCGCCGACCGGCCGGGGGCCGCGCCGACGGTGCGCGCCGGCTGCGACGCGGTGGAGATCGCCGACCTGCTGCTGGGCGGCCCGCCGCCCGGTGAGGACCGCGACGCGCTGGTGGAGCGGTTGCGGGCGCTCCAGGACCCTGAAACGGGCCTCGTGCCGGAGATCAGCGGTCCCGCCCCGTCGCTGGACGACCACGCGGCGATGTACCACATCCTCTGTGCCGGCTACGCGCTCGGCCTGCTCGGCTCACGCTTCGCGCACCCGGTGCGGGCCGTCACCGGACTTCCGGCCGGGCGGCTGGTGGAGCGGCTGGACGCGCTGCCGTGGCGTACCGAGGCGTGGCGCAGCGGGAACTGGGTGGACGGGGTGGGGACGGCGCTGTACTTCGCCTCCCGGGACGGCTCCCCGGGCGCCTCGCCACAGACCGAGGCGCTGTTCGGCTGGCTGCTGTCGCGGGCCGACCCGCGGCACGGCCTGTGGGGCGAGCCGGATGCCAGGGAGGGCTGGCGGCAGCCGGTCAACGGCTTCTACCGGGTCTCGCGCGGGTCCTTCGCGCAGTTCGGGCTGCCGGTTCCGTATCCGGAGCGGGTGGTGGACACGGTGCTGGAGCACAGCCTCGATCCGGCGTGGTTCGGTCCGGACCGGGGCACGGCGTGCGACGTCCTGGACGTGGCCCATCCGCTGTGGCTCTGCGCCCGGCGCACCGGGCACCGGGCCGGCGAGGGCCGGGACTGGGCGCGGGGACAGCTGGAGCGGGTTCTGAGCAGGTGGCAGGACGGCGCCGGGTTCTCCTTCGCCCTGGAGCCCGGGGAGCGCAAGGACCGCCTTCCCGGACTGCAGGGCACGGAGATGTGGCTCGCGGTGACCTGGCTGCTCGCCGACCTGCTGGGGGTCGGCGAGGCGCTCGGCTACCGCCCCCGGGGCATCCACCGGCCCGAGCCGGCGCCCGGCGGCGCCGGCTGAGGCGACCGGCCGGACCGCATGCGCAGCACCTGGGACAACACCTGGGCCGTCACCCAGGAGGGGTTCCAGGTGTTGCTGCTTCCGCGGTCCTGCCAGTTCGTGGGGAAGAAGCCCTCGGCCTGCTCTCCCGGGTCGTCGAAGCCCCACTCCCCCGGCCGCGTGCAGACGCCCTGGCCGAGGGCGTTCAGGATGAGCTCGCCGAGCTCGCGGTAGACCGGCCGGTCCACGAGGTCGCCCAGCCGGGCGAGTTCGTACGCCGGGAAGAACACGTCGACGTGGTGGTTCTGGACGCTGACAGCGGGCCAGCCGGTGGTGGAGAAGCCGTGCCCGAAGGGCGTGTCCCACTGGTAGACCCAGGTCAGGAGCCAGTCGGCGGCCTCCTGGGCACGATCGGCCCACCGTTGCGCGCCGGTGAGCCGCAGCAGCTCGTAGGCACACAGGAAGTAGGCCATGCCGCCTTCCTTGTCCTCGCAGGCGGCGTCGAGCGTGGCGCGGGCGAAGGGGGTCGTGTAGTCGTCGGCGAAGCGCCGGTGGTACACCTCCACGAGCGCCTCGGCGTCCCGGAGCAGGTGCGGCTCGCCGGTGACGCGGTACGTCTTGAGCATCGCGAGGACACAGGGCAGCCCGGCCGTCCCGGCGAAGGAGGCCAGGGGCGTGCCGTCGGTGTGCCAGCCGAAGGGCGGCGGCCCGTCACCGCAGGCCGCCGCGACACCCGCGGTGAGCGTCCGCACCCATGCGTCGGGGACGTCGAGGGTGTGCCGGCGGAACAGCCGTACGATGTCGGCGAGATCGCAGAGGTTGTCGCCGAACGCCCGGGCCGATACGTACGGGCCCTGATCCCCGTCGAACCCGGTCCAGAGGCGTTCCCGGGTGGCGTAGAAGCTGAGGCGCAGTCCGGGCGTGCCGGGGACCGCGCTGCCGGCGAGATGGAACTCCACGGCCCTGCGGCAGCGTTCGACGCGCCGGGGTTCGTCGTTCTCGATGCCCAGGCGGGCGTCGCACCAGGCGAGCCGGAGGCTCTGGCCCGTCCATCCGTACATGAACCCGGCCCGGTGGCCGGGGCCGGTGAACTTGAGGTAGCCGGCGGCCTCGCCGTCGTCGTACCAGCGCCGGTCGAGGGCCTGGGTCTTGAGGCGGACCAGTGCGTCCTGGGAGAGCGGGTTCGCGCCCCGCGGCCGGTACAGGGCCAGACCGCGGTGGACGAGGGTGCGGAAGCCGTGTCCCGGCCGGCTGGTGCGGCCCCAGTCGAGGGCGTGGTGGGCGTGGTGCTCGTCGCCGGGGGCCAGGTCGCGGTAGCCGGCCGCGCACGGGGCGGTGCGGGCCTTGTGGACGTAGGCGACGTCGGGCTCTCCGTTGAGGAGCAGGGCGCCGCTCACGCCGAGCAGGGTGACGCCCCGGGGCCGGTGGACCGCGCCGAGGGAGCCCGGGCCCGGCCGGGCCGCGAACAGAGTGGCATACCGGTCCGCGCCACCACTCGCCCACTCGGCGTGTGCGCAGGGAACGGGCAGCCGGTGGTCCTCGACGACGAGTCCGCCGGTGTCCGCCGCCAGGCGCGGGACGACGCGGCCGGGGTCGGAGGAGGGGTTGCCCCGGTAGAGGACCTGGGGCAGCGTGACCGCCTCCGGGTGCACGCCGGGCAGCGGCAGGGCGATGCCCAGGACGGCGTCCCGGCAGGGGGTGCCGCCGTTCCAGCGCCAGGTGGTCCGGAGGTGCAGCAGGTCGCCCTCGAAGGCCAGGCGGAGGCGGACCTCCAGCTCGGACGGGTCCGCGAGGGTGCAGCGGATCTCCAGCCGGTTCCCTGCGGACCGGGCTTCGAAGGCTCTGACGCCGGGCCGGGCGGGGGCCCAGGGGCGGCCGGTGGAAACGACGAGGAGGTCGTCCAGCGGGATGGCGAGCCGGTCCGGACCCACCTCGTCGTCGTGGCCGAGCACCAGCCGCGACGGGCTCCTTCCGTCGTCTTCGGCGAACTCGGCGTACCTGGCTCCGCTGCTGATCCTCAGCATTCACAACTCCCTTTTCTGTAGGCACTGTTGACCGTTCGATCCGTCAGGTGAACCATTGTGGCATTCGCCTGGCATACCAGTGGCGTTCCTGGTCGGCCTCCTCGTCCTGCCGTCGGCGATTCCCCCCAGAAGGAGAGACACACGTATGACCCCGCACCCGCACCAGAGTGAACAGCAGCCACCGAGCCGCCGTAAGTTCGTCGGCGGAGCCGCCGCCGCGGTCGGCGCCGCGACGCTCACCGGAGTAGGCATCGGCGCGTCCACTCCGGCCCAGGCCCGTACCGCCACCGGGCGGGTCACCACCTCCGCGTCCGGTGCCTCCTGCACCGCCGTCCCGAACAAGTACGGCGAGCCGTTCGAGGTCTGCGACGACGAGCTGTTCGTCTTCATGGCCAACTACAAGCCGTTCGAGTACCCCGGCTTCTTCGACACGGTCGTGGGCGACGCGATGCGCGCGGCCTTCCCCGGCCTCAAGATCAAGGCCGTGGCCTGGGACCAGCCGGTCCGGTACGAGGACCTGGACAAGGCGGGCGTCGTTCCCGACATCATCCTGGAGGACCCGCGCCGGCGCATCGACCGTGACCTGGAACCGCGTGGCTGGACCCGCGACCTCACCGACGACCTGCGGGCCACCGGCATCGACCTCGGCTCCCTCAACCCGGGCGCCGTCGCCCAGATCAAGGCCCGCTCGGACGGCGGCCTCTACGGCGTTCCGGTGTTCCTGGACGAGTACATCATGTTCCACAACAAGAAGGTCTTCGACCGGAAGGGGCTGCGGACCCCGGCCAACGGCGTCACCTACGACGAGGCCTTCCGCCTCGCCAAGAAGCTGACCTTCGAGCAGGACCTGGTCGCGTACAAGGGATACCTCCAGCATCCGGACATGTACCTGGAGTTCAACCAGCTCGGTCTGTATCCGTTCGTGCCCGGGCAGGGCGGCACACCCGCGCCCGAGGACGTGAAGGTGAACATCACCTCGCAGGGCTGGCAGCGGCTCGGCGCCAACCTGGAGCGCTTCCTGCTCCACCCGCACAACATCTTCACCACGGTGGACGACTACCTGACCACCGGCAGCGTGGCGATGGCCGTGGACAACCTCCGCAAGCTTCCCGCGTACGCCGGCAGCTCGCTGTACCTGGAGGAGGACGACGCGGACGAGTGGCGCGAGCTGGCCAAGAAGATCGATCTGGGGATCACGTCCGTGCCGGTCCTCGGCAGCGGCGACAACGCCGTCTACCAGCCCAACACCATCGCCGCGTTCCTGCCGCCGCAGTCCTCCAAGAAGGCCCAGGCGCTCCAGGTCCTCAAGTGGCTGGTGTCGCAGGAGGGCCAGACCGAGCTGTCCCGCCACGCCCTGAAGCCCGCGCTGCGCTCGGGCGCCGTCGAGGCCGCCTTCGGCACCGCGATCCCCGAACTGGACAGGATCGACACCTCGGCGGTCTTCTGGGGCGACAACGCCGTCGTGCGGGACTACGAGAACACGGAGTTCTGGGACCTGCCGCTGTACATGGTGTTCCGGCAGCACGTCCTGCGGGACGGGCTGAAGGTCTCCTCGGCGCTGGAGATCACCGAGAAGACCGACATCCCCGCCTACATCAAGTCCCAGGTGGCGGCCGGTTTCGACTGGTGAGTCACCGCCTGCGGAGCCGTATCGCGAGGTACGGCTCCGCGGGCAGCTCGACCGTCACCCGGTCACCGCCGGCGTGGCCGAGCTCCCGCACCGACATGTTCCAGGTGTCCAGGACCTCCACGCTCCAGGTGCCGCCGGGCAGCGCGAAGGAACGCCTGGGGTAGCGGTGCGGCCCGAGGTACTGCAGGACGTACTCGCCGGGCGCCTCCAGGGTCGAGGCGTCGTACGTCTCGGGGGTGTGGCCGAGGCCCGCCGGGGCCGAGCCGAGCACATCCCCGAGGAAGGCGACGCGCTCCACCGCGGTGCCGCTCAGCCGGCCGCCGCCGTCGCTCCAGGCGTCCTCGCCCCACGCCTCGGCGTGCCCGCCGTAGCCGCCGCGGCACACCGCCTCCCAGAGGCGGCAGAGCAGCTCCGTTCCGGTCAGGGCGCGCTCCGGATCCTCCGGGTCGTCGCCCTCGGCGCCGCAGTCGTCCACGAGGACCGGCTTGCCGAGATCCCGCACCAGGCCCGACACGGCCCGCGTCTGCGGGTGCGCGACCGAGGCGTGCGTGATCCACGGGGCACCGAAGTCGGTCCCGGGCGGGCCGTGCACGGTCAGCGGATGGTGTCCGTGGTCGTACTCCTGCACATCCGTCTGCGCCTCGTGGACGGGGGGCGCGCACCACCAGACGTTGGACCGGCCGGCCAGCCGGGCGACGGTCCGGGGGATGTCCCGGCCCTCCAGCATCACCTCCGCCTGGAGGCCGAGCGCGCCGAGCGCGGCGACCTGATGGTCGAGGACGTCCAGCGCAAGGGCGTGGTCGAGCAGCCGCACCTTGGTGAACGGGGCGTCCTTGAGGGCCCGCAGGGTCTGCTCGTCGGCCCGCGGGACGCTGGTGGCCAACGGGTGGAAGGGGGTGCCGTCCTCGTGCCGGAAGCGGGTTCCGTGGACGCGAACGGGCCCGTGGTCCGTTCGCGCAGTCGCGGCGTGCGTGGTCATGTCACCTTCCGGATTCGCAGGGCCAGGTCCGGCCGGCGGTCCAGCGGTACGCGGACCGTGCCGCGGTGCGGCCCGCCGGGCAGCGCACTCACCGTCATGTTCCAGGTATCGATCAGGTCGAGGACCCGTGGGGCACCGTCGTCGGGCAGTTCCACGTCGTAGTGGCGGTGCAGCCGGTCACCGAAGTACCGGAACCGTGCGTCCGGCGATTCCTCCCACAGCCGGCGCTGGAACGCGAGACGTTCCGGGATCTCGCCGTGCAGTCGGCCGCCCCGGGAGATCCAGGCCCAGTCGTCCGGATCCTGCTCGGGAAAGCACTCTCCGTGCCCGACATAGGCGCCCGCGGCCATCCCGTGCCAGAACTGGCGCAGGAGCACCCGGCCGGAGAGGTTGCCCCAGCGGCGGCCGAGCACACCCTCGTAGCCGATCTCGTCGATCACCACCGGCTTGCTCACCGCATCCAGCCACTCGGGGGCCATTCGCGCGTCCCAGTGCTGGATGGACTGGTGGGTGGTCCAGGCGTGGCGGAAGTCGTAGATCTGCTCGTACTCGTACATCCGGGTGCCGTTGTGGATGGACCGCAGGTGCTGGTAGGGGTCCCGGCGCTGGACGTACTGGCCGATGCGGGTCCAGTCCTCCACGGTCTTGGCCTTGTTGAAGTCGTACTCGTTGGCGACCGACCACCAGACGTTGCGGTACGCGGCGAGGCGGGCCACGACGTACCGGACAAGAAAGAGGTCCTCCTCGGGGCTCATGTCGTCCACGCCCCAGTGCCCCTTGTCATACGGGTGCAGGATGATGACGTCGGCCTCGACGCCCAGTTCCAGCAGGTCGCGCACCCGCGCTTCGAAGTGGGCGAAGAACGCCGGGTCGAAACGGGACCTGTCCAGCTTGCCGGGCCCGGGCCGTCCCGGGCCGGTGCCGGGGAAGACCAGCCGGGGCGGTGTCATGTCGAGCGTCGGCAGCAGGCACATGCGGAGCTTGTTGAAGGGGGACGCGGCGAGGGTGCGCAGCGTCTCCTCCTCCGCCCTGGGGTCCTCGTCGTGGGTCCAGTGGTAGCAGGTGGTGCCGAACGGCAGGTACCGGGTGCCGTCGGCGTACCTGAAGGTCCTCGGGCCCGCGATCCGGACCGGGCCGTGGTTGTCCGGGCCGGCCGGGGTGCAGGTGAAGCCGCCCGTGGTGCCGTCGAGGGCCGGGACATGGGAGCGCGTGGTGTACGTCCAGGCGCCTTCCCGGTCCGGCATGAACCGGACGCGGTAGACGCCGCCGCCGTCGTAGAACCCGTCGACCGGCACCACCCGGTGGCCGTGGCGGAACTGCGCGCCGAACTCGACGTCGCGGTAGGGGTTCCCGTCGGCCGGGCCGTCGAGCGTCAGCTCGAAGGTGCCCCAGCGCTCCACCGTGGTGCCGGTGGTCATGAGTGTCCTTCCCTGATCCAGTCCTCGGAGACGGTGATGTGTTTGATCGTCCGGCGGAGGTAGGAGTAGGCGATGTGGAGCAGGCCGTCGCGGCGGCTCTGGATGACGCAGGGGTAGGAGTAGCCGAACTCGCCGGCCTCCCAGTACTCGTCGTCGGCGCGCTGGAGGTCCCGGCGCACCGGCCAGGTGCGGCCGTCGTCGTCGGAGAGGGCGACCGTGAGCGGGGTGCGCAGTGCCTTCCTGCGGCGGCCCTCGCCCTCGCCGACCCAGCGGAACTCGCCGCGTTCCAGGCTCGCGTGGTTGTAGACCAGCGCCAGGGCACCGCTGTCGAGCCGGGTGACCTGGACGCCGGAGTTGTTGTTGGGCAGTTCGGTCGGCACCGCCCCGCTCCAGGTGCGTCCGGCGTCGGTGGAGACGGTGGCGTGGATGCGGTCGGCGGCGCGGCTGCGCAGCAGGCCGAGCAGCGTACCGTCGACCCGCCGCACGACGCTCATCTGGACCAGGTGGTCGGACCCCCCGACGTCGTGCTCCTTCCAGGAGGCACCCTCGTCCTCGCTGATCAGCACGGTGCTGTGCTCTCCCTCGGCACGACAGCGGTAGGCGGGCAGGAGCAGGCTTCCGTCACCGGGGTCGAGCGGTGGATTGCGGACGAAGACGCCCGGCCCGTCATGGGCGATGTGCGCGGGGTCCCAGGTGCGGCCGCCGTCGTGCGAGGTGCGGGCGACCAGGTGCGCGGTCTTCTGGTCGTGCGGCTCGTTGGACGGGTGGAACAGCCACACGGTGCCGTCCGGCCGCTGGTCGAGCACCGGGTTCTGCTCGGAGCGGTGCGGGTCGGCGGACAGGGCCACGGCCCCGGCCCAGCGGTCTCCGCCGAGCGGCAGCCGGGACAGCACGACGTTGGTGTCGCGGTCGCCCTCGTCGGGTCCGTTGAACCAGGCGCACAGCAGGTCGCCGTCGTCGAGTTCGAGGAGGCTCGCGGAGTGGCTGTCGCCCGGGTGCGGAGCGGGGAGCAGCGCTTCCCGCACCCCGGGATCATCCGGCCGGGGCCGCAGCACACCGTCGAATCTCGGGTCGTGCACCGGCCCGCTCTGCTGTTCGGTACCCGTCATGCTCCGACTCCCTTCAGTTCGAGCTCTCCGGCGAAATGGCAGGCCGATGTCCTGCCGGGGGCGACCTCCCGCAAGGCCGGCACCTCCGTTCGGCAGCGGTCGCGCGCGTAGAAGCAGCGCGGATGGAACGGGCAGCCCTTCGGGACGTTCGAGGCGTCGGCCACCTCACCGCGCAGCACCACGCGCTCCCGGCGGCGCGCCGCAGGGTCGGGTTCGGGCACCGCGGACAGCAGGGCCTCGGTATAGGGGTGCAGCGGCTGCCCGTACAGCTCGTCGGTAGCCCCCGTCTCCACGACCTTGCCCACGTACATCACCGCGATCTCGTCGGCCATGTACTCCACGACGCCCAGGTCGTGGGAGATGAACAGATACGTCAGGTCGGACTCGTCCTGGAGGTCCTTCAGCAGGTTGAGGATCTGCGCCCGCACCGACACGTCGAGCGCGCTGACGGCCTCGTCCGCCACGACCATGCGGGGGGCGAGCGCGAGGGCGCGGGCGATCCCGACGCGCTGGCGCTGGCCGCCGCTGAAGGCGTTGGGGTAGCGCCGCAGGTACTCGGGGCGCAGCCCGACGCGGCGCAGGAGCCCGGCGACCCGCTCCTCGGTCTCGGCCGCGCCGAGACCGAGGTTGACGCGCAGGGGTTCGCCGATGATCTGGAGCAGCGTCATGCGGGGGTTGAGCGAGGCGAACGGGTCCTGGAAGACCAGCCGGATCTCGCTGCGGTAGGGCTTGAGGGCGCGTTCGTCGAGCTTGGCCAGGTCGATCACGGTGCCGTCGGTGCGACGGTAGGAGATCTCGCCCGAGGTGGGTTCGAAGACCCGCATCAGGCAGCGGCCCAGGGTGCTCTTGCCGCAGCCCGACTCCCCCACCAGGGCCACCGTGCGGCCTGCGGGGACGGTCAGGTCCACTCCGTCCACCGCGCGTACCCGGCCGACGGCGCGGCCCAGCAGTCCTCGCCGGATGGGGAAGTGTTTGGTGAGGCCGTGTGTCCGCAGCAGCGGGGCGGTCCCGGTGGCCGTTGCCGGGGCCGTGACTTCGGAGGGCGGTGCCGTCATGGGGTGGTCTCCTCGTGCTCCTCGTGCTCCTCGTACAGCAGGCAGCTCACCGCGCCCGGACGGCTCCGGTCCCGCTGCGGCTGCGGGACCGTCACGTCGCAACGGCCGGCCATGAACTCGTCGCAGCGCGGGTGGAAGGGGCATCCGGGCGGCCGCCGATAGGAATGGGGCACCATGCCCCGTACCGGCCGGAGCCGTTCACGCGATCCGGACCCGAGCCTGGGCACCGAGCGCAGCAACGCTCTGGTGTACGGATGGCGCGGCGCCCGGAACACGTCCTCGACGCGTCCCTCCTCGACGACGGTGCCCAGATACATCACGGCGACCCGGTCGGCCATCTGGGCGGCGACCCCGAGGTCGTGGGTGATCAGCATGACCGCCATCGCGGTCTCCTCCTGGAGGCCGCGCAGCAGGTCGAGGATCTGGGCCTGGGTGGTGACGTCGAGCGCGGTCGTCGGCTCGTCGGCGATGAGCAGCTGCGGACCGCAGGAGAGCGCCATGGCGATCATGACGCGCTGCAGCATGCCGCCGCTCATCTGGAACGGGTACTCGTCGACGCGCCGTTCGGGTGCGGGGATGCCGACGCGGCCGAGGAGTTCGACGGCGCGGGCACGGGCCTCGGCCTTGGTGACACGCTCGTGGAGCCGGATCGCCTCGCCGATCTGGTTGCCGATCGTGTGCATGGGGCTCATCGAGGACATCGGTTCCTGGAAGACCATGGCGACCCGCTTGCCCCGCACCTCCCGGACGGTCTCGGGGGCGGCGCTCACCATGTCCGCCGCGCCGTCGTCGGTGCGCACCCGGATCTGTCCGCCGGTGATCCTTCCGGGCCGGTCCACGAGGCGCAGCACGGAACGCGCCATGACGCTCTTGCCGCAGCCCGACTCCCCCACCACGGCGAGGACTTCGCCCCGGGCGATGGTGAGGTCGACGCCGCTGACGGCCTGCACGACGCCGTCATCGAGTTCGAACTGCGTGTGCAGAGACTCGATTTCGAGAATGTTCTGTCGCGGTGGCGTCTGCTGACGCTCCCGCGACGCCTCTGTCGTCGGCATCGCACCTCCTTACTGTTTGTACGGGTCCGCGGAGTCCCGCAGCCCGTCACCGACGAAGTTCATGGCGAGCACGGTCACGAAGACCGCGGCGCCGGGTATCAGCAGCCATGGCGCCGTCTCCAGCGTCCGCACGTTCTGGGCCTCCTGGAGCAGGACGCCCCAGCTCACCGCGGGCGACTGCAGGCCCAGGCCGAGGAAGCTCATGGCGGTCTCGCCGAGGATCATCGCCGGGACGGCCATGGTGAGCGAGGCGATGACGTGGCTGGACATCGAAGGGACCATGTGCCGGAAGATGATCCGGATGCGGCCGCAGCCGTCCAGCCGCGCGGCTGTCACGAAGTCCTCCTCGCGCAGTGAGAGGAACCGTCCGCGCACGACGCGGGCGAGTCCGGTCCAGCCGAGGACGGACAGAATGGTGGTGATGGCGAAGTACCGCATCATGGGCCCCCAGTCGGCCGGCACGGCGGCGGAGAGCGAGAGCCACAGGGGCAGGGTGGGGATCGCCATCAGGAACTCGATGACGCGCTGGATGAGTGTGTCGGGGGCGCCGCCGTAGTAGCCGGAGATGCCGCCGAACAGCAGGCCGAGCAGGAAACTCACCGCGACCCCGATGAGGCCGATGGAGAGCGAGACCCGCGATCCCTGGATGATCAGGGACAGCAGGTCGCGTCCCTGCCGGTCGCTGCCGAGCAGGAAGACCTTGTCCTTGGCGTGGGCCGCGCCGAAGAGATGGCGGTCCCAGGGGATGAGCCCCCACATCTCGTAGGAGTCCCCGCGCGGGAGGAACCTCAGGGGGACGCGCAGATCGGGGTCGAGGGTGTGGATCTGCTCGAAGGTCTCGGGGTCCCGCTCGGTGCGGTAGCCGTTGACGTACATCTGCAGACCGTCCGACCAGCTCAGGTCGACCTTGACCATCTGGGGCGGGGCGTAGGTGAGGGTGGAGTCACTGGTGCTGGTCGAGGCGGGCGCGAGGAACTCGGCGAAGACGACGACGACGTACGCGAGGAGCACGACCACCGCGCCCGCCACGGCCAGCTTGTGCTTGCGGAACTTGCGCCACACCAGCCGCCAGGGAGAGCTCCTGGCGGCCGCGGCATCGAATTCGAGCTCCGGGTCCGCCTGGGCCGGCGGTGCGGCCGGCTTGTGGTTCCTGGTCAGCACGGCGGCTCACCCTCCCTCGTAGCGGTGCCGGATTCTGGGGTCCCACCAGGCGAGGGCGAGGTCGCTGATCAGGGTCCCGATGACGGTGAGGGTGGACAGGATCAGGATGAAGCTGCCCACGAGGTACATGTCCTGGTTCTCCACACCGCTCAGCAGGAGCGGTCCGGTGGTGGGCAGGCTCATGACGATGGAGATGATGGTCTCGCCGCTGATGAGGCCCGGCAGCAGCCATCCGACGGTGGAGAAGAACGGGCTCATCGACATCCGGACCGGATACTTCAGCAGCAGCTTCCATTCGGGCATCCCGCGGGCGCGCGCCGCGACGACGTACGGTTTGTACAGCTCGTCCAGGAGGTTGGCGCGCGTGATGCGGATCAGGCCGGCCGTTCCGGACAGTCCGATGATGACGATGGGGAGCCACAGGTGGGCTCCCAGGTCGAGCACCTTGCCGAGGTTCCAGGCGGCGTCCTGGTACTCGGGGGAGAACAGGCCGCCGGGGCTGGTCCCGAAGAACCGCATGCCGGCCCACATGAAGACCAGGGCGAGCAGGAACTCGGGCACGGCCATGCCGAAGAACCCGAAGAAGGTGGCGAGGTAGTCGCCGGCCGAGTACTGGCGCACCGCGGAGAAGATCCCGATCGGGAAGGCGATGGCCCAGACGAACAGCAGGGTGGACACGGAGAGGAAGAACGAGAGTCCGACGCGGTCCCAGATGAGGTCGGAGACCGGGCGGCTGTTCCAGGCGAACGCCTGCCCGAAGTCCCCGTGGAAGACGATGTTGGAGATCCATTTCCAGTACTGGGCGAGAAAGGACTGGTCCAGGCCGTAGCGGGAGCGCAGGGCGGTCAGCTGCGAATCGCTCATCATCTCGCCGCGGCTCTCCGCCTCGGCCTGGAGGGTCGAGACGTAGTCGCCGGGGGGCAGGCTGATGATGAAGAACGAGGCCAGGGAGACCGCCCACAGGGTGACGACCATCCACATGACACGGCGGGAGAGGAACGAGAGCATGGGTGTCCCCCGTCCGGGTCAGGCCTTGCCGGAGAAGAAGTAGGTCGAGGGATTGCTCGGCCCGGGGGCCTGGTGCGCCACCGCCCCGCTGAAGTCCTCGGGCACGTTGAACATGTTGTTGCGGACGATGCCGTACTCCGAGGGCGGGGTGGAGATCCCGATGTAGTAGAACTCCTCCTGGGTGATGGCCAGGATCTTCCTGGCCAGGCCCAGTGCCTGGCCGGCGTCGAAGGTGCCCCGCAGCTTGTCGTTGAGTTCGAGCTGCTCGCGTACGCGGGCCGGCGGCTCCTCGCCCGACTTGCCCTCGCTGGTGTACCACTCGGCCCACTTGCCGCCGAAGCGGGAGGAGCCGCGGGGGTTGGTCGGCAGGTAGTAGTGGTTGCCGCCGGCGCCGGTGCGGAGGTCGAACGAGCCGCCCTGCCAGGTCGCGGCCTCGGATTTGCCGGCCTCGACACGCTCCCAGTACAGGGTCTCCGCGAGCCGCTGGATGTTGGCCTTGACGCCGACCTTCGCCCAGTCGCCGCGGATCAGGTCGCAGGCGTCGACCTGGTCCGGCTGGTCGGAGACGACCAGCACGGTGAAGGCGACCGCGTCGCCGTCCTTCGTGAGGCGGATTCCGTCGCCGTTGCGGCGGGTGAAGCCGGCCCTGTCGAGGTACTCGCCGGCACGTTCGACGCTGTACTCGGTGTACTGGCTTCCGAGTTGCTCGTTGTAGAGCTCGTCGCCCTCCGCGGGACCGCACTGCCAGGGGATGCCCTGGCCGCCGTATATGGTGTCGATGATCTTCTTCCGGTCGATGGCGTACGACAGGCCGATCCGGAAGTCCTTGTTGGCGAAGAGCTTGCGCTTCTCGGGGTCGGAGTGGGTCTGGTTGAACCCGATGATCATCGTGTTGGCGAGGGCCGACTTCACCTCGATCAGACGGTAGGCGCCCTTCTTCCGGTTGCGGGAGATCACCGGCTTGTTGCGGATCGTCCCGAAGTGGGTGAGCTGCATGTCGAGGTCGCCGTTGGTGACCTTGAGCACCTCGACCTCGACGTCCTGGATGTTCTCCACGACGACCTTGTCGATGTACGGGAGCTGGCTCCCGTCCGGGTCGACCTTCCAGTAGTACGGGTTGCGCTCGGCAACCAGGCTGCTGCCCTTGCCCAGCTCGTTCTTCGACAGCCAGGCGTTGAGGGAGGGAAGTTGAGGGTTGGCCCAGCAGTCGGCGCGCAGCGGCAGGTAGTCGGCCCAACTGCTCAGGCCGGCCTTCTTCGCAAGCGCGTCGGCGCTCTTGCCGTACTTGGGGTGGAACTGCTTGATGTAGTGCGCCGGCAGCAGCATGACGATGCCCGAGGTACCCGCCATCTCCTCCAGGAAGCCGGGCTTGGGCTCCTCGTACACATAACGGACCGTGTGGTCGTCGACCACTTCGAAGGTCGCGTTCTTCCCGGACTTCGACATCCACAGGTCGTACACGCCGCCCGGGTGGAGGTCGGGGTCGACGTTGTAGTCGTGAAAGGCGAAGGCGAAGTCGTCCGTGGTCACCGGCCGGCCGTCGGACCACTTCAGGCCCTTGCGCAGGGTGAAGACGAACTCCGCGCCGCCCTGCTTGACCTCGTACTTCTCGCAGACGTTCGGCAGGAGTTCCGTCTTCGTCATGCCCTGCCAGGCGGGGCCCCAGGCGACGAGCGGCTCATATCCCATGCTGTAGTGCAGCCACATCACGTCTTCCTGCGTGATCATGGCCGAGTGCCAGGTGCCGCCGTAGGCGCCGGTCTTCTCCAACGGCCTCACCTTCAGCGGTGAGGCCGGAAGCCGGTCGGCGACCTTGGGCAGCTTCCCCGCGTCGGCGAGCTTCTTCAGGGCGGGCGCCTCCTTTCCCTTGGCGCCGGTCGCCGCTCCCGCGCCCTCGGGCTCGGTGTCGAAGAACCCGCAGCCGGACAGCGAGGCGGCCACCACCAGGCCGCCGCCCGCCCGCAGGAGCGAACGCCGGTCGAGCATGCCGCGCCGGTCGGAAGATGGCGTGCGGTAGGTCATCAGGTCCACGCTCCTTTGCGTGTACGTGCCGCCTCTTCCAGCTCGCGGACCCTGGGGACGACGGTCGCGGCCAGCCGGCCCCGCTCCTCGTCGTCCAGGCGTGCCAGCGGCTCGGCGGCGTGGGCTTCGTCGATACGGCCCAGGGCCGCCAGGACGAACTTGAAGGTTGCGACGAGTGCGGCGAGCGTCGGTTCGCGGCGGGCCTCGCGCATGAGATCCAGCAGGTCCTCCAGCTCTTCCTGGAGGCTCCGGGCGTGTTCCCAGTCCCCGGCACGGGCGGACTCGTAGAGCTCGACCAGGAGGACGGGAGTGACATTGGCGAGCGAGGTGGTGGCGCCCGCCACCCCCGCGTAGAGCGAGACGTCGGTCAGGCTGCTTCCGCCGGCGAAGCAGCGCACCTCCACCCCCTGGCGTGCGCCGCGGCGCAGCAGCTGCCGCAGCCAGCTCATGTCGCCCGCGCTGTCCTTGATGCCGCAGAGCACTCCCTCACGGGTGAGTTCGACGACGCAGTCGACGGTCAGGGCGGACGGGGTGAGCTGGGGCATGTGGTAGGCGAGGACGGGGGTGCCCACCGCCTCGGCGACGGCGCGGTAGTGGTCGCGGAGCTCCTGCTTGCCGTAGCCGGCGAAGTAGGGGGCGATGACGGCGATCTCGTCAGCCCCGGCGGCCACGGCGGCTCGGGCATGACGCACCGTCACAGCGGTTGCCGCGTCGCCCACATGGGCGATGACTGGTACCCGGCCGCCCGCCGCCTCGGCGGCGACGGCCACCGCGAGCGCCCGCTCCTCGTGGTCCAGGGCGTGGAACTCGCCCGTGGTTCCGTTGATCCACAGTCCGTGTACGCCGGCCTCGATCAGTCCGGTCAGGTGGCGTTCCAGCGACTTCCGCGCGAGGCACCCGTTCTCGTCCATGGGCAGAACGGTGGGCGCGATGATCCCGTGGAGTTCATGCGTCGACATCGGTTCCTCGCGGTATGTCGGTGGAATGCCACGAGTCTCTTGAGTGCGACATCGGTCGTCAACCCTTTCGACAAAGGCAATAGTCCGTGCACGTGATGTTCCATCAGCAGTGGTCCACCTGCGGCATACCAGGTGTCTTCACAGACGTTCGGACGTCTCTCCGCGGCCCGGAAAGCCGGGCGCGGGGTCAGTGGTTTATCTTCACCTGGCTGAACTTGGCGGTCGTGTAGTGGGCGACACCGTTGGCCTCCTTGTTGCCGTCCACGAACATGCCCACATAGACCTTGTCGCCCATGGGGATGCGTTCGTAGCCGATGCGGGTCCACTGGAGCGAGTCGGGTGAGATCTCCGAGGTGAACTCGTCGCCGCGCAGGGTAATGCGCAGCCAGTACGGCTTCGCGCTGAGCACCTCGTCCTCCTCGTAGGGCCAGGTGCCGACGCTCATCTCGGTGCCGTGGGAGTGGATGCGCTTGACGACTCCCTTGTGGCCGCCGTCGCCGAGGTGGACGCCGATGAGGTTGAACGGTGAGTCCGGCGTCAGGTTCTCCCGGATCATGATGCCGCCGAGCACCTCCTGGTAGACGTCGCTGACCGAGTCGAGGCGGGCGATCAGCTCCACCACCTCGTCGCCGGGGGCGTCGACCTGCTGGTAAACGAAGTGACAGGAGTCCGCGCGGCCGCGGAGCTTGCCCGAGCCGCGCAGCGTGAACGAGCTGCCGGCCAGGGCCGATCCGCCCTGAATGGGCACCGCGCCGATGTCGACGGCCGTCCAGTTCCCGAGCGGTCCGACCCGGTCGACGTGGACGGGCACCATGCTGGAGGTGGTGGACGTGCCGGTGGAGTCGGTGGCACGCGCGGTGAGGTGGTGGGTGCCCTCGGGGGCGTTCTTCCAGACTGCCTCGAAGGGTGCCGAGGTCGCCTCGCCGACCTGCTTGTCGTCGGCGAAGAAGACCACGGAGGCGATGACCGCACCGTCCTGGGCCTCCGCCTCCGCGCGGAAGGTGATGTCGTGGACCCCGGTGTCCGAGGTGTGCACCGCGTCGGTCTGCGGGGCGGTCAGTCTCACCACCGGGTTGGCGGCCCCGGTACGGGTGAGGGAGTTCAGGTACAGCTCCAGGTTGCTGTAGCCGGTGGCCGGGTCGATCGCGCTGCCGTCGGCGGCGTCCTTGCCCTTCAGGCCGTGCTGCTTCTCCCAGGCGTCGGGGATGCCGTCCTTGTCGGAGTCCTTCGGCGCCTCGGCGGTGGCGAGCGGAGCAACGCCGCCGACCTCCTTCTGCGAATTGATCATGCGGCCGGTCCCGTTGCGCACATCGGCCACGAGGCGGGCGTCGGTCGCGTCGCGGCGCGGCAGCAGGGCTCCGACGTTGTCGAGCACCGCCTTGTAGGCCGCCTTGGCGGTCTGCGACTCGATCGGGTCCAGGACCTCGAACGGCTCCTCGCGCAACGTCACGCCACCGAGCGGGAACTTGACGCCCCGGCCGTTGTCACCGGTGACCTCCGCCTGCCCCTCCACGACATTGCCTTCGACGTGCCAGCTCCCGCCGCGGTCGGGCGAGACGATGACCGGCGCGATCTCGGCCAGGGTGTTGGGGCCCGGCTTGTAGTAGTTGCCGACGATGTTGACCCCGTCGGCCCACTCGCCGCCGTAGCAGGAGGTGTAGCCGTGGTTGTAGATGACGTTGTTGCGGTGGTCGGTGTGCATGGGGACGTCCTCGACGAAGCTGAACCGCGGGTTGCGGCCGCCCTGGTGGATCAGCAGGTTGTGGTGGTAGGTGACGTTGTCGCCGCCCCACAGCCCGCCGTAGCCGTGCCGGCCCTTCGGATGGACGGAGACCGAAAGACCTTCCGCGACGATGCACCACTGGAGTGTGAGGTTCTCGTTGCCGTAGACGGAGCAGCACTCGTCCACCGCCCAGCTGAAGGAGCAGTGGTCGATCATGACGTTGCGGCAGCCCTCCATCCCGAAGGTGTCGATCGCGGTGCCGAGCATGTCCGTACCGCGGAAGCGCAGGTGCCGGATGATGATGTTCTCGACCCCGTTGGCCTTGGTCTCGTTGCCGACCACGCAGATGCCGTCACCGGGGGCCGTCTGGCCCGCGATGGTGAGGTTGGACCCGGTGATGTCGAGTCCGCCCTTGAGCTCGATGTTTCCGGACACCCGGAAGACGACGGTTCGGTCGCTGCCGGACACGGCGTCGCGCAGCGAGCCGGGCCCGGAATCGGCGAGGGTGGTGACCTCGTAGACCGAGCCGCCGCGGCCCCCGGTGGCGTACCGGCCACCGCCCTCCGCCCCGGGGAAGGCGAGTACATCGCCGGCCGCCTCGGCCGCCGCGTCGAGCTTCTCCGACGCCTGGGCCGTCGGCACTCGGAGTGCCGCGGTGCCCAGGAGCGCGCCGGCTCCGACGACGAAGGCGCGGCGGGCCATCGCATCGCCCTTCTCCTTGCCCGTGGCTGCGGTTGCGTTCAGTGGGGTCATGACGTTGCTCTCCTCGGTGGGTGGAAGGTGGTCCGGCGCACCGGGCGTGCGGCCCGGTACACCGTCGGGGCGGGCACGGCTCAGGGCTCGTCGGAGCAGTTCACGTCGAGGTCCCAGAGGATGACGTCGAGCGCGTGCGGGCTGATGGCGTGCTCGCCGTGTGTGGCGTCCTCCAGGAGCTCCCAGTGGCCGTTGCCGATCACCTCGATGCGCTGGCGCACGACCGGTTCGTAGCTGCGGTGGCCGACGCCGTTGAAGCAGCAGGCGTCGAACCGGTTGAGGATCTGCATCTGCCGGCGGTGCCTGCCGACGGAAGCCAGCGCGTAGATGTCGGGGAAGTCGCTGATCCCGTAGAAGACCGGGTGCCGGTCGAGCCTCTGCTCCCAGTCGCCCGTCGTCGGGCTCGGCTTGGGCGGTGCGGAGCGCAGGAAGAACGGCAGCGACCCGGCCGTCGGGTAGCTGCGGGTGACGCGCGGGTCGAGTGCCGGGTAGACCGTGGTGGTCCAGCCGCCGCCGGACAGGCCGATCATCTGGAGGGAGGGGGGCCGGTAGGTCCGGGTGACGTGGTTGACGGCGACCGTGAGGGGTTCCAGGAAGAACCGGAGGGTGGAGAACTCCGCGGTCTCCCAGGTGCCGAAGTCGTTGTGGTTCTCCGGGGTCACGAAGGTGCCCGGGTCGGTGGGGCTGCGCAGTTGCCTGGGGTTCCAGTGGTAGAGCGGCATGGCGCACAGCAATACGCCGTAACCGGCGTCCACCAGGGCTTGTGCGGTGCGCTGCATGGTCTCGGGCGTCTCGCCGTGTCCGTTGTGGTAGATGGCGAAGCGCCCGTGGGCGGCGGGGCGGCGCGGCAGCAGCAGGTAGACGATGGATTTCAGGTCGTACGGCAGGGTGACGGTGAGGCGGTCGACGCGCCGGAGTCCGGTGAAGGCGGGCAGTTCGGGTACGACGACGCCCTGTTCGACCTCGGGCAGTGTGTCGGGCAGCAGGCCGTCGGCGGACTTCCAGACCTCGGCGACGAGTCGGGCGCGGAGCCGTTCCACGTCCGCCTCGGTGTGCACGGTCATCAACTGCTCGGCGTCGACCCCGACGACCTGCTGGGGCAGTGCCTTGTAGTCGATGCCGTGGGCGGCGGCCACCTCCTGGTTGACGGGCGCCACCGGGCGGGGACGTGCCGGGCGGGCCGGGGGCGTGGCGCTCTGCGCCCGGGCGGTGCCGGTCGCGAGGGCGAGGGTGGTCGCGGCGGCGCCCGCCGTTCCCAGGAGGGCTCTGCGGCTGACGTTCGACATGGTGGGCACCTCAGTTTCCCCGGCCGCGGCCGGTCGTGGCGGACGGGTCCCAGCCGTCCAGCAGGGTCGCCGGGTCGCGCCAGGTGAGCGCCTCGGCCTCGGTCAGCTGCCGTGAGCAGGACAGTCGCTGCGAGGTGTCCTTCGGAGCCCCGCGCAGGTCCGTGCTGCCGTACTCCCAGAAGCGCAGTTGCTGACCGGTCGTGCAGTCGAATCCGGTCAGGCCCCAGCCGACGGGCGCCACATGGGCGTCCATGGCGGTGTCGATGAAGACGGCCTGGCTGGCCGGGAAGCGGCTGTCGATGCGACTGAGCAGGACGCTGCCGTCGGCCACGCCCGGCGCGCGGGTGAGCCGGGTGCCGGAGAGGACCACCCCCGGCCCGTCGGGAGCGTTGCGGACCTGGCTGATGTATCCGAGGTCGAGCGCCTTGAGTTCGGAGTTGCGGACGAACACGCCGCCGGTCCCCCAGAAGAAGTCGACGTCTCCCTCGATGTACGAATCGGTCACGTACGCGCGCCCCTGGAGGCGGAGGCTGTCCTGGTGGCTCAGGACGCGCACCCGGTCCAGGACGATGCGGTCGCCGTTGCCCCGGAACGCCTCGGACTGCGAGCCGCCGTCGGGGGTGAGGTTGTGCACGGTGATGTTCCGCAGCCGGAAGTCGTCGGCGTCCACGCCGAACGCCGCACGCCAGCAGTTGAACCGGTCCGGCTCCGGCAGTACCCGTCGCGGGCAGTAGCTCTGCTCCGGGGGCACGTCTGCCATGGCGGAGTCGCCGTTGAGCACGCTGTTGTTGGGGTAGGCGACGACGGTACGGCCTGCTCCGGAGCCGTTCACCCGCAGATGCGGCCGGCTCTGGCCGATGTAGACGATCTCCCGGTAGGTGCCGGGGGCCACATCGATCGTGGTCTCCTGCCCGTTTCCCTCCGGCACGAAGTCGACAGCGCCCTGCACGGTGCAGAAGTCGCCGCCGCCGTGTGCGTCCACGCGCAGTTCCGCGGTTGTGCGGCGGGGCGCGGCGGCGGTGCGAAATCGCCAGGCACGGGGCGAGGTGATGCCCGCGTGCCCTTCGAAGAAGCCCGGGTCCACGGTGACGTAGTACTGCTTCCCCGGGTCCAGGGGGCGGTGCAGCAGGACGGTGGCGGTGCGGCCCTCGACGACGACCGGCTCGTAGGTCCAGCGATGCGGTTCGCCGTAGTCGGAGCGTGCCCCGCCGATGAGGCGCTGGTACGACGCCGGGTCGGCGAGGTCGATGGTGTCGACGGCGCTGCCGTCGGGGCGGTGCACGGTCAGGCGGCCCCCGGAACCGGCCCGGACGTCCGAGTCGAAGGTGAGGCTCAGTGGTGTGTCGGCGCAGACGGCGCGTTCGGTGCCGCTGGGGGCGACCGCGGCCGGCAGCCCGGGGGTGCCGGGCTGTACCCCGGCGGTCGCGGGCAGGGGCACGGCCGTCGGGGCGAGCAGGACGGCGAGGACAGAACCGGCGCGGAGCGCCGGTCGTACGAGGGCAACGAGCTGACGTAATTGCGTTCGCATGGGAGCGGCTCCTCATCCCGGCATACCTATGGCATGCCAGCGATGGAAGCACATGACCCGCAGGGTGAACACCCCTTGCACAGCGCCGGAACGACGGCCCGCACGACGACTTGGGATCGACGCGGACAAGGCGGACCAGCCGGACCGACCGGGTCTCTTCGCCATGGTCCGGCACCCGTCCGGACGGATGCCGGCCCTCGGAACCGCTGGTCGGGGCGGCATGGGGCCGCCCTCCGTCGTCCGTCCGATCGCATCCCGCAGAGGGGAGATCCCCCGCGCCGAGACCTGCCCCCGAGGTGCTCACGGGATCGATCTCGCCCAAGGGGCGGACAGTTGGCCTACCAGTGGCATACCATTCGTCACGGGCGTGCGGGACGAACGGTACGGTGGCCCGGACCACAGTCACGGAGTGCCAGGAGGACGGCATGACCCCACCGAAGGCGGATTCGACCCCGCGCGAACCGGCCACGTCGTCGATCGCCGTCGCGGCAGAGGAGAGCCTGGAGAACCGGGCACGCAAAGCGCTGGTGGACTGGCTGACGAAGGAGCACCCCGCTCCCGGCCAGCCGGTCCCTGTGCGGGAGTTCGCCCGGCGGCTGGGGATGAGCCGCACCCCGGTGCGCAGCGCGGTCGGCCGTCTCTACGAGCGCGGCCTGCTCGCCTACGACCCCGTCGCCGGTTTCACCGTCGCCATTCCCTCACTGTCCAGCATCTACGAACTGTTCGAGCTGCGGCTGATGCTCGAATCGCACGCCCTGCGCCTCTTCGGAGAGCGCACCGACCGGCAGCCGCCGGCCCGGCTGCGCGAACTCGTGGACGAGGCCGACGTACTGGCCCGGGAGTCGGTGGCGGACCACACGCGCTACATCGACTTCCGGGAGAACGACGGTCGGTTCCACCGCGCCATGGTGGAACTGGGTGGACTCCCCCGGCTGTTGGAGCTCCACGACGACCTGCATCTCAGCATCCATGTCACCCGCACCGGTATGGAGGCCCCCATCACCGCGTCCAGGCTGAGCACCGCCGTCTCGGAACACCGCGCCGTGGTCGACGCGCTGGAACGTGGCGACCGGTCGGCGGCCCGGGACCTGTTGGAGGCGCACATCCTGCGGGTGCGTGACCAGACGATCGCCTTTCTGGCCCGTCCCACGATCTAGGGGAGACCATGTCGGGACCTGCGGTACCCACCGGCAACGCGCGCACCGCACACCGTCCGCTCAAACTGGAGCGACCGGAGCTGAACGGCGGACCGTGGCGCCGGTGGCGCGACGTCAACCGCGCCGTCAGCCTGCCGCTCGCCCTGGAGTGGCTGGAGCGCGCCGGCAATCTGGACAATCTCCGGATCGCCACGGGGGAGGCTGCCGGTGAGCACCGCGGTCCCGTCTACATGGACTCGGACGTGTACAAGATCCTCGAAACGGCGGCCTGGGAACTCGGGTCCGCAGCCGATCCCGATCTGGCCGGGTTCCTCGCGGACACGACCCGGCTACTGGCCCGCGCCCAGCGGGACGACGGCTATCTCGACTCCGCCTACGACGTGAAGCGGCCGGATCAGCGCTACACCCGGCTGGTCGACAGCCACGAGATGTACTGCGCGGGCCATCTGATCCAGGCCGCGGTGGCCGCCCACCGCGCCACCGGCGACACCGCGCTGCTCGACGTCGCGCGCCGGTTCGCGGACCACCTGGCCGATGTGTTCCTGGAGGACGAGGGGCCCGGACTGGACGGGCATCCCGAGATCGAGACCGCCCTCGTCGAGCTGTACCGGACGACGGGTGAGGAACGCCATCTCGCGCTGGCCTCCGTCTTCGTGGAGCGGCGCGGGCGCGGGCTGGTGGGCGCGCACAAGCACGGCACGAGGCACCGTCAGGACCATCTGCCGGTGCGCGAGGCTCCGGCGGTCACCGGTCACGCGGTGCGGGGCCTCTATCTGGAGGCGGGCGTCGTGGACCTCGCCTCGGAGACGGGCGACGCCTCCCTGGTCGATGCCTCGGAGCGCCGATGGCTGGACATGGTCGCCGCCCGGACGTCCCTGACCGGCGGTCTGGGCTCGCGCCAGGTCGGCGAGGTGTTCGGCGAACGGTACGAACTCCCGCCGGACCTCTCGTACAACGAGACGTGCGCGTCGGCCGCGAGCATCCAGTGGAGCTGGCGGCTGCTGCTGGCCACCGGCCGGGCACGGTACGCCGACCTGATCGAGCGCACCCTCTACAACGCCTTCGCCGCCGCGCGCTCGGCCGACGGCCGGACCTATTACAAGGGCAACCCGCTCCAGCGCCGGGCCGACCACGCCGAGGCGGTCGGCGATCCACGCTGCCGCGACGAGTGGTTCTTCTCGGCCTGCTGTCCCCCTGCGGTCACCCGGCTGGTGGCCTCCCTGGAGCACTATGCCGCGACGCTCTCCGAGCACGCCGGTGTGCCGACCGTGCATCTGCACCAGTACGCGCCGCTCTCCCTGACCGCCCCCTTCGCCGGCGGCCGGATCGGACTGCGGGTCGAGACCGACTACCCCTGGCAGGGCCGGGTCGCGATCACCGTCGCCGAGGCGCCCGGAGGACCGTGGGCGCTGGCGCTGCGCGTCCCGCCGTGGTCCGCCCGGACCCGGCTGGACACCCCGGACCACAAGGACGTCGCGGTCACCGCCGACCGGGACGGCTACGTGGTGGTGGAGCGTGAGTGGCGGGCCGGGGACACCGTGGTGCTGAATCTGGACATGACTCCCCGGCTGACGCTCCCGCACCCGCGCGTCGACGCGGTGCGCGGATGCGTGGCCGTCGAACGCGGCCCGCTCGTCTACTGCTTCGAGCAGGTGGACCAGCCGGACGGCGTCGAGGTGGACGACCTGGCGATCTCCCCCGACACGGTCTTCGAGGAGGTCGCGCACGGCGACCTCGGCGGTCTGGGTCCCGCCGTCACCCTGCGGGCCCCCGCCGTCGCCGTGTCGGGAGCCCATGAGGCGGGACTCCCCTACCGCACGCTCGGCGGCCCCTTCGCGGTGGACACCGCACGGCCCGTCACCGCCACCGCCGTGCCCTACCACCTGTGGGACAACCGCGGTGACGGCGCGATGCGGGTCTGGATGCCGTTGTACGCCGCGGACACCGGGCCGGCCTCCGCATAACCCCTCCGTGCACGCAGGCCCCCGGGGCCGGCGGCCTGCGTGCAGGCGCCCTCGAAAGCATCTGGCGTCCCTCCCGACGGAACGCCTTCGCGCCGTTGGCCCCGACCGCCCAGCCGGCCGGGGCGCCTCCGGCATGCGGTGAAGTGACCGCGGACCACCATCCGTCCCACCGAGGGAGACATCCATGAGTGATCCCGTACGCAGACAACTCCTCCGCCTCGGAGCGCTGGCCGCCGCCGCTCTGCCGGCGGCCCGCCCGGTCGGCGCGGCGGCCGCCGGCCGCGGCGGCCCCCGTTTCCCCGACGCATGGTTCCCCGTGACCGGCCACGGTGCGGTCGGCGACGGCGTCACGGACTGCACCGCCGCCGTCCGGGCGGCAGTGAGCGCCTGCCACGCGGCCGGGGGCGGGCACGTACTGATACCCGCCGGACGCTGGGCGACGGGCCCCGTCCACCTGCTCAGCGGCGTCGACCTGCACGTGGCCGAGGGCGCGACCGTGCTGTTCAGCACCGATCCGACCGCCTATCTGCCGGTGGTGCGGACCCGCTGGCAGGGCATCGAGGTGTTCAACTACTCACCGATGATCTACGCCTACGGCCAGCACGGCATCGCCGTCACCGGGCGAGGAATCCTCGACGCCCGGAGCGACAACGCCCACTGGTGGCCGTGGAAGGGCTCCGGACAGTACGGCTGGAAGCCCGGAATGCCCAGCGAACGGGCCGACTGGGCAACGCTGGAGGAGTGGGGCGCGCAGAACGTGCCGGTCATGGAGCGTGTGCTCGGCGAGGGTCACTACCTGCGCCCCAGCTTCATCCAGCCGTACGCGTGCACGGACGTCCTGATCGAGGGCGTCACGCTCCGCAACTCCGCTTTCTGGAACATCCACCCGGTGCTGAGCCGTGACATCACCGTGCGCGACGTCCGGATCGAGTGCGAGGGCCCCAACAGCGACGGCTGCGACCCCGATTCGTGCGAGAACGTCACGATCGAACGGGTCACCTTCGCCACGCACGACGACTGCATCGCCATCAAGTCCGGCCGCGACCGGGACGGCCGCCGGGTGGGCGTGCCGTCACGGCACATCCGGATCCGGGACTGCGTGTACCTCAGCGGAGGAGCCGCCGTGGCCATCGGCAGTGAGATGAGCGGCGGCGTGTCGGACGTGCTCGCCCAGCGGCTCAGCCTGCCCTTCGACCCCGTTCCGGGCGAAGCGTCCGTCGCCTCGGTCCTGGTCGTCAAGTCCACCCCGGCACGCGGTGGTTACGTCAGGGACGTCCGTGTCGTCGACGTGGACGCGCCGGCCTGGACGTACGTTCCGTTCGAGGTGACGTTCCAGTACGCCGGCGACGCCGGCGGTACCACGCCTGCCGAGGTGACCCGGCTGTCGGCGGCGCGCTGGTCGATGCGCGGTCCCTGCGAGTACCCGGTGCGCGTACGGGCCCGGCCCGAGGCGCCGGTCAGCGACGTCACCCTGGACCGCCTGATCTTCGACGACGCCGCGCAGGACATCCTGCTCCAGTCCGTGAACGACCTGACCGTGCGACGCGTCGTGGTCAACGGCCGCCTCCAGGAAGGCGCGCCGTAGCCCCAGGAGGCCTCCCCCAGGGGCTGCCGTGCACGGTCAACAGCTCTCGCCGTACGGGGGGTTGACGCGACCGACGCGCGTTCGTACGTTGATGAGCATGTCCACTCACCCACGCATGGATATTCACCCATCGAGTCCGAGTGAGCCGGTGTACGGTGCCGGCGTCTGGCACTTCGCCACGTACGTCGACCGCTACGCCACCGACGGATACGGCGAACCGCGCACGGTCCTGGACGCCATCGAACTGGCCGGTGCCGTCGGCGATCTGTCCGTTCTGGACCTCAACTGGCCCTTCCCACCCGGGGGCATCAGCACCTCGGAGGTACGCGACGCGCTGGCCGAGCAGAAGCTGCGGGCCATCGCCGTGACTCCTGAGTTCTACACGGGCAAGTTCGCCAGGGGCGGCTTCACCAACCCCGACCCGGCCGTACGCCGCCAGGCCATCGACCTGGTCGCCGCCTCCGCCGAAGTGGGGCGCGAGCTCGGCGTCGAGTACGTGAAGATCTGGCCGGGGCAGGACGGGTACGACTACCCCTTCCAGGCCGACTACACGGATCTGTGGGCCAAGTCGGTGGGTGCGCTGCGCGAACTCGCCCGGACCTTCCCCGACGTGAACTTCGCCATCGAGTACAAGCCCCGTGAGCCACGCAACCGGATGGTCTTCTCCTCCGTCGCGCGAACCCTTCTCGCCATCGAGGACATGGGGGTGGACAACGTGGGAGTGCTGCTGGACTTCGGGCACTCGCTGTACGGGGGCGAGACCCCCGCGGAGGCCGCCCGGATGGCGATCGCCCGGTCGAAGCTCTTCGCCATCGACGTCAACGACAACTTCCGGGGCTGGGACGACGACATGGTCGTCGGTTCCGTCCACCTTCTCGAGACGTTCGAGTTCTTCTTCGCCCTCCACGACGCCGGGTGGGACGGGGTGTGGCAGCTGGACCAGTTCCCCTTCCGCGAGGACCCGGTGGAGGCCGCACGCGCCGGCATCCGCACGATGCGCGCCTTCCACCGCGCCCTGGGCTACCTCGACCGCGACGCGCTGGCCGCAGCTCAGGCCTCGCAGGACGCGCTCGGCGCCCAGCGCACAGCGAAGCGGGCGCTGTTCCGCGCCCTCGCCGAGTCGGAGAGCGAGTCCGCGTGACCGCCACCTCACAGGCCACCGCCCCGCTCGCCGTCGACGAGCCCGCGGCCCGGGCGTACCACCGGACCGGCGCGCGCCTGCGCGCCGCCTCGCCCGCCGGGGCGGCCGCCGAACTCGCCGGACTCTCCGCCGCCGTTCGACGCGATGTCCTGACCACGATCCAGGCGGCGGGGATGGGGCATGTCGGCGGCGACCTCTCCGTCACCGATCTGCTGGTCACCGCGGTCTGGGGGACCCTGCGCATGCACCCCGAGGAGCCGGACCACCCGCAGCGCGACCGCTTCGTGCTCAGCAAGGGGCACTGCGCCGCGGCTCTGTACTCGACGCTCGCCTCCTGCGGATTCTTCCCACGTGCCCGGCTGCGCGAGTTCATGGCACCCCTGTCGCCTCTGAACGGCCATCCCGCCCGGCTCAAGGTGCCCGGCGTGGAGACCAACACCGGTCCGCTCGGCCACGGATTCCCCGTCGCCACCGGAATCGCACTCGGTTCGCTCCTGCTGGGGGAGAGCTGGCGAACCGTCGTCGTCCTCGGCGACGGAGAGATGCAGGAAGGCAGCAACTGGGAGGCCGCCATGACGGCCGCCCACTACGGGTTGGCGAACCTCACCGCCGTGGTGGACCGGAACAGGCTCCAGCAGGGGGCCCGCACGGAGGACACATCGTCCCTGGAACCCCTCGGCAGGAAGTGGGAGAGCTTCGGGTGGGAGGTCCGCTCCATCGACGGGCACGACCACCGGGCGATCAAGGAGGCCTACGCGCCGTCGGCCACCGGACGCCCGGTCGCGGTCATCGCGCGGACAGTGAAGGGCAAGGGCGTCTCGTTCATGGAGGACCGGGTCGAGTGGCACCACAAAGTACCCACCGACGAGCAGGTGCGCCTCGGACTCGCGGAGCTGGGCCGGTGAACCGCCTTGCGCGGGAGACGGTGCTGTACGACTGCCGGGTCGACTTCGCCGCCGAGCTGGCCGCCCTGGCACGTGCCGACGAGCGGATCGTGGCGGTGTGCAACGACTCGGTCGGCTCCAGCAACCTCGCACGGTTCCGGGAGGAGTTCCCCACCCGGCTGATCAACGTCGGCATCGCCGAGCAGGACATGGTCGGTGTCGCCGCAGGACTCGCCAACGCCGGATTCATCCCGTTCGTGTCCGCCGCCGCGCCGTTTCTCACCGGTCGCGCCCTGGAGCAGATCAAGGCGGACATCGCCTACACCCGACGCCATGTCGTCCTGTGCGGCCAGAGCCCGGGCATGGCGTACGGGGAACTGGGCCCCACCCATCACTCGATCGAGGATCTGTCGTGGATGCGCGCGGTTCCCGGCCTGGAGCTCATCGTTCCGGCCGATCCGTCCGAGACCCGTGGGGCCGTGCGCTACGCGGCCGCCTCCGGCAGGCCCGCATACCTCCGCATCCCCCGGTTCAAGGTGCCCGCCGTCATGCCGGAGGACACGGGGTTCGAGACGGGCCGGGCCACGCGGCTCGCCGAAGGCCGCGACGTCACTCTGATCGCCGTCGGCACCATGGTCTCGCGTGCGCTGGACGCCGCCCACGTCCTCGGCGCGGAAGGCGTGTCGGCCCGCGTCCTCAACATGGCGTCCGTCGAACCGCTCGACGAGGCAGCCGTGGCCGCCGCCGCCCGGGAGACCGGGGCCATCGTCACCGCGGAGGAAGGACTGCTCTGCGGCGGGCTCGGCGCCGCGGTCACGAAGGTGACGGCCGAACACCATCCCGTACCCGTAAGGATGCTGGGCGTCCCGGGCTTCGCGCCGACGGGCAGCGCGTCCTTCCTGCTCGACCACTTCGGCCTGAACGCCGAGGGGATCGCCGAAGCCGCTCGATCGGTCCTGGGACGGGCCCGGTGAAACCGCACCTGCTCGCCGTCGACCAGGGCACCGGTTCCACCAAGGCCCTGCTCCTCGACGCGGCCGGAGACGTCGTCGCCCGGGCCGTGATCCCACTGGCCCAGTCGCACCCCGGCCCCGGTCGCGTGGAGCAGGACGCCCGGGCGCTCCTGAAGAGTGTGCGGGCTGCCGTCGCCGGCTGCCTGCGGGAGGCCGATCCGCACAGCGTGGCCGGTCTCGCACTCAGCACGCAGCGCGAGTCGGTCGTCCTGTGGGACGCGGCGACGGGAGAGCCCGTGGCCCCGCTGGTCGGCTGGCAGGACCAACGCGGTGGCGAGCTCGCGGCCCGCCTCGGCCGCGAGGGTCACGGCGACGAGATCCGGCGGCGTACCGGGCTCCCCCTCGACCCCATGTTCTCGGCCCTGAAGATGGCTGCGCTGCTCGACGTGCACGACCCGGGCCGCACCCGTGGGCTGCGCCTGGGCACGGTGGACGCGTTCCTCCTCCAGGCGCTGACGGGAGAGCCGGTCACCGAGATCGGCAACGCCTCCAGGACCCAACTGCTCGGCCTCACCACCGGCGATTGGGACGACGAACTGCTCGGACTGTTCGGCATCCCGCGCCGGGCACTGGCCCGGGTCGTGCCCTCGACCGGGCCTTTCGGAACCGTACGGCGGCTGGATCCGCTGCCGGACGGCACCCCGGTGCTCGCGGTGATGGGCGACTCGCACGCCGCGCTGTTCGCCCACGGTGGATGGCGTACCGGCATCGTGAAGGCCACCTACGGCACCGGCTCCTCCGTCATGACCGTCACGGACGAACCACGGGCGGACGAGAGCCTGTGCACCACCATCGCCTGGTCCACCGGCCGACCGGTCTACGCCCGCGAGGCCAACATCCGCTCGGCCGGGCGCACCGTCACCTGGCTGGCGGATCTCCTCGGCACCTCCCCCGACGAACTGATCCGGCTCGCGGCCGGCGCCGGCGCCGGTGACGTGACGCTGGTCCCGGCCTTCGGCGGAATCGGCGCTCCCTGGTGGGACACGCGGGCGGTGCCCGTGCTGGCCGGGTTCGATCTCGGTACCGGGCGCGCTCAACTGGCGCGCGCGGCACTGGAGTCGGTCGCCTTCCAGGTCGGGGACGTACTCGCTGCGCTTCCCGCGGCGCGGCATGTGGTGGCCGACGGCGGTCTCAGTCGCAGCGACGCCCTGGCGCAGCTCCAGGCCGATGTCTCGGGTGTGACCGTGGCCCGCACCGCGCACCATGAGATGTCCGCAGCGGGAGCGGCCCATCTCGCCGGGCTCGGCCTGGGTCTGTGGACGCTCGACGAACTGTCGGAACGGGCCGACAGCCGCCTGCGGATCAGCCGGCCCGCGTGGGACCCCGCCCGGCGTGACGCCGCCCGGGCCCGGTGGCGACGCCGGCTCGGCGCTGCCCGGGATCTCGGGTCGATGCGCCCGCCCGGTGGGTGAGGAGCCGGCCTTCCGCCGGGCACACAGAGGTCATGACCGGCATGAATGCCGCGGGCCCGATGCCGCGGGCCCGGCCCCACCGGGTGGGGAGGCGCGGGATCCGGCGGATCCCGCGGCGACCGCCTGCTCACCGGGCATTCACGCGGCGATACATTGACCGCGGCGGACACGTTCGGATCTGGGGAAGCGAGGCACGATGGCGGCAGGATCGTCGGATCCCGGATCCGACCATGTGCGGCTGCTGGTCAAGGTGGCCCGCATGTACCACGAGCGCGGTGTGCGGCAGCCCGAGATCGCGGCGCAGCTGAGCATGTCGCAGCCCCGTGTCTCCCGGCTCCTCAAGGAAGCGGTCGAGCGCGGTGTGGTGCGCACGGTGGTCGTCTCCCCCGACGGCGTCCACGCCGAGCTCGAGGAGGCCCTGGCCGAGCGCTTCGCGCTCCGGGACGCCGTCGTGGTCGAGGTGGAAGGGCCGGGCACGGACGTGATCCCGGCCCTCGCCGCCGCGACCGCCACCTACCTCGACGCCACGCTCAAGGGGGGCGACACCATCGGGGTCTCCTCCTGGAGCGCGACGCTCCTGGAGTCAGTGAAGATCATGCGCGCGAGGACGACGTCCGCCGCCCACGAGGTCGTGCAGCTCCTCGGCGGCTCCGGCAGTCCGGAGGTACAGCTGCACGCCACACGTCTGACGAGCCGCCTGGCCGAACTGACGGGCGCGCAGCCGGTGTTCGCCCCGTCCGCCGCGCTGGTCGGCAGCCCGCAACTACGTGACCTGCTCTCGAAGGAACCGGCGATGGCCGAGACCATGCGGGCGTGGTCCCGGCTCACGCTTGCCCTGCTCGGGGTCGGCAGCCTCGACCCGTCGCCTCTGCTGCGCCGCTCCGGCAACGCGATCACCCACGAGGACCAGCGGCACCTCGCGGAACTGGGTGCGGTCGGTGACGTGTGCGGCCGGTACTTCGACGCCGGCGGGCGTGCCGTCGACGCGCGCTTCAACGACCGTCTCATCGGCATCGAACCCGAACGGCTGCGGGCAGTGGAACGCCGGATCGCGGTCGCCGGCGGCATGGACAAGGCTGCCGCGATCCGGGGTGCGTTGCTCGGCGGATGGGCCAACATCCTGATCACCGATGTCGATGTGGCGAGGGAGCTGTTGCGGTGATCCGCCGGGTCGCGGCGCTCGGACGCACACGCCGCTGCCGCGTCTGAGGACCCGGGGACCCGGCCGCGGCGCGGCCCCTCGTCGCGCCGCCGCCCCGCGGGCCGCTCCCCGCGTCAGCGCCCCGTGGGCCGGGCGGTCAGCAGGTACCGTCCGCCGCGGCGGGTGTCGAAGGACACCACGCACTCCTCGGGCCGGTCGGCACCGGCGCCCTCGACGTCCACCGGGTGCGGGGTCCGGACACGCACCGGGTTGCCGAGCAGGGAGCGCACCTCGGCGTGTGTGATCCCGTCCGCCGTCCAGGCGAGGTCGACCTCGAACCCGCCCCGCGCCCGCAGTCCGCGGAAGGAGCCGGAGGGCCAGGAACCGGGAAGCGCCGGCAGAAGGGCGATCTCGTCGGCGTGGCTCTGCAGCAGCATCTCCGTCATGCCGGAGATCCCGCCGAAGTTGCCGTCGATCTGGAACGGCGGGTGCAGGTCGAAGAGGTTGGGGGCGGTGCGCGCGGGGGTGAGCAGGTCCGCCAGGTGCTTGTAGGCCTGCGCCGGGTCCAGGAGCCTGGCCCACATGTTGATCTTCCAGGCGAGGGACCATCCCTGACCGGCCGTTCCGCGCAGTTCCAGGCTCTTGGCCGCGGCAGCGGCGAGTTCGGGAGTCGTGCGCGGATTGATCTGCGCGCTCGGGAAGACGCCGTACAGGTGGGACACATGACGGCTGCGGACCAGGGCGGCCTCTTCCCAGTCCTCCAGCCACTCCTGGATCTGGCCGAGGTAACCGACCCGCGTGGGTGCGAGCCGGTCACGGATCTCACTGACCCGCTCGACGAGTCCGGCATCCCGGCCCAGTTCCCGGGCGGCCTTCCGGTAGGCGTCGAACAGGTCCCGCAGGATCTGCATGTCGATGGTGGGACCGGCGCAGATACTGACGCTCTCGCCCTCGTCCTGGTGATGGGTGACCTCGGGGGACTGCGAGGGGTTGGTGACGAGCCAGCCGCTCTTCGCATCCACGACGAGCGTGTTGACGAAGAACTCGACCGCGCCCTTCATCACCGGGTAGTTGCGGCTCAGCTCGCCCTTGTCACCCGTGAAACGGTAGTGGTCCCAGAGCATCAGGCTGAGCCATGCGCCACCGGTCGGCCACATGCCGTACTGTGCGGCGTCCACCGGCGCGGTCCCCCGCCAGCCGTCCGTGTTGTGGTGCAGCACCCAGCCGGGTGCGTCGTACATCGCCTTGGCGGTGCGGGTTCCCGACTCGGCCAGTTCGTGGACCATCTGCACGGCCGGGTCCCAGCACTCCGCCAGGTTGGCGGGTCCGGCCGGCCAGTAGTTCATCTCGAAGTTGATGTTGACGGTGTACTTGGACTCCCAGGCCGGGTTGAGGCTGTCGTTCCACAGGCCCTGCAGGTTGGCTGGCTGGCCCGGTGTCCGGGAACAGGATGCCAGCAGGTAGCGCCCGTACTGGAAGTACAGGGCGGCGAACTGCGGGTCCTTGCCGTCCGAGAAGAGCGGGATGCGCTGATCGGTGGGCAGGGCGGTCCGCTCCGAGGGGCCCAGGTCGATCGCGACCCGGGAGAACAGCCGCCGGTAGTCGGCCACGTGCCGGGTGCGCAGCTTCTGGTACGGGCGGGCGGCCGCCGGGGCAAGGTGCCTGCGGGCCCTGCCCTTGGGATCGGCTCCGGCATCCAGGTAGTTGCGGTAACTGGTCGCCATGGAGATCAGCAGGGTCACGCTGTCGGCGTCCTCGACGGTCAGCACGCCGTCGGCGCTGGACACGCGGCCGCCCTCGGCCCGCGCATGGGCGAGCGCGCGGAAGTGCACGGACCCGGGCAGGCCGTACCAGTCGCCGCTGACGCCGTCGAGCGCGACGGTGCGCGCGTCCACGGTGGAGCCGGCTGCTCGCTGCGGAGTGGTGAAGCGGGCGGTGAAGGCGATGGCGCCGGGCGTGTCGGCGGTCATCCGTACGACGACGACCTGGTCGGGGCCGCTGGCGAAGACCTCCCGCACATGACGGACCCCGTCGCGCGTGTATCCGGTGCGCGCGATCGCGGTCTCCAGGTCGAGCTCTCGTTCGTAGCCGGTCACTTCGCCCGTGCCGGCGAAGGCGAGTTCGAGGTCACCGAGCACCTGGTAGGCGACCTGCTCGGAGGGGCTGCCGATGAAGGAGGTGTCGATGAGCCGCTGTGCCTGGTTCCACTTCTCCTCCACCACCAGGCGTCGGATCTCGTCCAGGTGCGTTCCGGCGCCGGGACGGACGTAGTCGTGCGGGCCCCCGGCCCACAGGCTGTCCTCGTTGAGCTGGAGCCGCTCGGTGTCGGTGCCGCCGAACACCATGGCGCCGATCCGGCCGTTGCCGACCGGCAGTGCCTCCAGCCATTCCGCCGCCGGGGACCTGTACCACAGGCGCATGGGGTTGGGATGGGGAGCGGTGCCGCCTGCCGCCGGTGCGGCGGCACCGGCCGCCCCGGCGGCCTGTGCGTTGGTGGCGCTCAGGGCCATCGACGCCGCGGATGCTCCGGCGACGGCCAGGACGTTGCGCCGGGACAGCTCGGACATGGGGTGCCTCCAGATGTGGGGTGCGGTGCGGGCAGGTGCAGTCCGGTCGCGGGGCGGGGGCGCGGCCACGTCCCGCCCGGGTGCGGAGGTACGGGCCCGCACCGGTGGGGGCCGTCGCCGGTCCCGCGGACGGGCCCGTACCTCTCGGGGTGTCCGGTCAGCGACCGGTCACTGGGTGTCGCCCTCGGGCAGCGGGTACGGGAAGCCGGCGGAGACACCGATCTTGTCGTACTCCATCTTCGAGGCGTCGTAGCCGTCCTCCCAGTTGGCGTTCTTCACCTCGTTGCACTGGTAGCTCTGGTAGCTCTGGTCGGTGGTTTTGCCGACCTCGATGTCCTGGAAGCTGAACCCGCAGCCGCCGGCGTCCATGTGGACACCGCGGGTTCCGCTGTCCGGCATGGAACCGTCCGGAATCACATCGCCGATCACCATCTGGCGGACGTGGTTGTCGACCGTGTGCGGTTCGACGTTGCTGACTCCGTAGGTGTAGAAGGCGCCCATGTCACCGCTGTCCAGACCGGCCTGGTCGATGCGCAGGTACTCGAAGGTGTTGTCGCGTGCGTAGTTGTCCGCGGGAGCGACCTCGGGCCGCACTTCGAGGCTGATGCCGTAGCGCGCACTGTGCTTGATGTGGCTGTGGCTGATCGTGTTGTGACCGGTGTTCATGAGCTCGATGCCGGAGGCGTCGCCTGGCACGAGTTCGCCGTAGTGGGTGATGTAGTTGTTGGTCAGCAGGTGGCCGTTGGAGGTGTTGCCCTCGCCCGGGTACGGGCCCTCGACCTTGATGCCGTCGCCGCCGATGTTCTCCAGCAGGCTGTCCCTGACCGTCAGTCCGTCGTTGGCGAAGAGCGCGTACACCGCGTGGTAGCCGGTGTCGGAGATGTGCAGCCGGGACAGGGTGATGTCCTTGCTGTTGGTCACGGTGACGGCGCCGAACCGGTTGCGGGGCATCTCGATCTGCCGGTCGTATTCGGGGTACTTGTGCGGTTCACCGGAGTCGCCGTCGCTGATCCAGCCGTTGCGGTACCAGTCGACGAAGTCGGTGTACTGGAGCGAGAGACCGTCGAGGGAGAGGTTCTGCACGCGCCGGTCCGGGCTGGGGCCTGCCAGGTTGAACAGGGTCTTCACGGTGGGCCGCAGCACAGTGACATCGTTGATGTCCCCGCGCGGCTTGTAGTACACCTGGCCCTTCTTGAAGTCCATGTAGTACTCGCCCGCCTGGTCCAGGAAGTCCAGCGAATTCTGCAGGAAGTACCGTGAGCCCCCGCGGGAGTTCATCAGGGCGTAGCGGGTCCAGTACTTCAGGGTCATCTGGTTCTTCGCCGGGTTCCAGTCCCGGATCGGGACGGTGTCGGTGAACCAGCTCCAGCTGCCGCCCGACCAGACGACGGCCGAGGCCTGGTCGAGGTTCCAGCTCGCGTCCCAGTCGCCGGGGCTGGAGTACAGCCACTGGCGGACGGCCTCCTTCTCCGGCTCGGAGAGCACGGAGGTCATGTAAGGGGCCCACTCGTCATCGGACTTGCGGTTGGGGTAGCGAGCCGTGGTGGCACGCTTGCCGTCCTCGAAGAGGGTGTAGAAGGGCTTGTCCGTGCCGACGTCCGCACGGTAGATGCCGTCCTTGTACTCCTCCCAGCCGGTGACCGGGGCCGCGCCCATCACACGGGCCTTGCCCGCGCCGTCGTAGGAGCGGTAGACGACCCGGTGCCCGTCGGCTCCCGAGTCCCGGTCGTCGAAGTCGATCGTGGTGGAGAGCGGGTAGTCGCCCGCGCGCAGGTTGACGTTGATGTCGCAACGCATGCGTCCGGGGCGGTTGAGGCCCTTGTCGCGGATGTGGTCGCGGGCGCGTTCGATGGTCTTGAAGGGGCTGGCCTCGGTGCCCTTGGCCCGGTCGCTCCCATCGGGCGCGACGAAGATGTCCGTGGCCTTGCAGCCGGCCGCCTGCGCCTGCGCGTCGGGGACGTTCAGAGTCGCTCCGCTGACCAGCAGGGCGCCGGCCGCCAGCAGCAGGGGAAGTCTTGACCTGCTTCGTACGAGGGTGGTGAGGGGCATGAGGTCTCCTTGCCATGTGCGTTGTGTGGCTTTGCCGTTCGGCCGTGGACGTGCGGCCGCCGGGCGGGGCACGGGTCCGTGCCGCGCCGGGGCGTGCTCCAGCACGCGGTGACGAGGTCGGAGCACGTCATCGCGGCTTCACGTTCGGTCTGTCATCGCCCGCCGGTCACCGAGGAGCAGGAAGGCTCCGCCCGGGCCGTACGTGCGCGGAAGGGCACCGGAAGGACGCGGCCCGGGAAGGTGCGGGCACGGGGGTGGCGTTGCGCGGGCCGTCGTGATCGGGGGCGGTTGTCCCCGGGGGGTTCCTGGTGTCCCGGGCCGGGCCGGGAGGGTGTTCAGGTGGGGACGGAAGACACGGCTCCGGTTTTTCCGGACCCCGTTCCTCCGGTCCTTCGTTCACGCAGCGTTTCCTCCTCGGGGGGCTTCACGGAGCACGATCTGGTGGGTCACTGGCTGAGCACGATAAGTAAGATGTTCGCGCCCCGTCGCCGTCAATACGCCGGAGCGAACATTAAGTTGATGTGTGCGTGACGTCATTCCCGTGGCCCTCCGAGTCATAAGTTCACCCAACCGTGGAGTGGCAAAGCCATGACATTCTCAGATCCTCAGGCGTTTCCCCAGCTCAGCGAGGAGGACCGGGCGGCACTGTCCGACTACTCGCGTCAACTGCCCGGGTCCGCGCGTCTGCGCAGCAGCATCGTCCTGGCCCTGGCCGAAGGACTGACCAACGCCGAGACCGCTCAGCGGTTCCAGGTCAGCCCCGCCACGGTGGCCAAGTGGCGGGACCGCTACGTGCGCCGGGGCGTGGCCGGACTGAGGGACGCTCCCCGCTCGGGCCGACCGCGCAGCGTCACCAGACGGCAGGCGGAGGCGCGCATCGCGGAGGCGCTCACGCAGGCCGGCGACGGCACTCCGGTGCCGTCGACCCGCACCCTCTCGGACGCATTGGGCCTGTCGCAGTCCACCGTGGCGCGCATCCGCCGCGAGCAGGCCGCCGGGCTGCCCGAGGGAGTGCAGGCGCCGAAGAGCACGCGCCGGCGCGGGGGCGGCCGAGGCGCGGCGGGAGCGGCCCCGTCCCCGGCACGCCTCCCGCGCCGGCCACCTTCGGACCACGTGTACGCGCTGCTGCGCGACTGGATCGTCAGCGGTGAACTCGCCCCGGGCCAGCGCCTCGTGGAGGCGGACATCGCCCGCCGGGTGGGCACCGGCCAGGCACCGCCGCGCGAGGCGATCAAGCGTCTGGCCCACGAGGGCCTGGTGACCTCCCAGCCGCACCGCGGCACGCGCGTGGCGCGGATCCCCGAGCAACAGGCCCAGGACGTACGGGACATCCGGGTCATGTTCGAGGAGTACGTGGCCCGTCGCACGGCCGGCCGCCTGGACGCCGAGCACACACGGCTGCTGACGGACGATGTGGCACGGCTGCGCCTCGCCGTCGACCGGGGCGACATCGCCGCCTTCCGCGGTGCGGACATGTCGTTTCACCGGCATGTGTGCGCGGCCGCCGGCAACGACGCGCTCCTGCGGCTGTGGCGCGTGATCGAGTCCAGCCTCTGGGATCTCCACGTACTGGGCGACCCCCGCTACGACGGCGGCTGGGGCGCGCTGGCCGAACATCACGCGGAGCTCCTGGAGGTCCTGCGCTCCGGGGATCCGGATACCGCCGGGCCGATGTTCGCGGCCCACGCCGCGGGCGAGGTGAACGGCTGCCTCGGCGACCCGGCGGGCCCGGGCACCTCGGGCTGACAGCCGGGCGGCACCGGGAACGTCCGGGCTCGACGGTCCGCACAGCGCGGGGCAGAAGGCGGAACCGGACCCAGGACCCCGGACCCAGGAACCAGGACCCCGGACCGTGGGCATGAGCCGAGCCGGAGCATCGCCGGACCCGGCCGCACGGGAGGCGGGCCGGCGGCGACGGACCGCGTACGACCGGCCCGCACGTGCGGCCCCGCCCCCGATGCGGGCGACGGGCCTACTGGGGCGGATCCGGGCTCTTCGGGCATGACACGTGCTCCGACATGGCGTTCTGTCGTCAACGAACCCTGCAGCACAGGCGAGTTCGGCTTTGCCATGGAGCCTTCAAGTCGTCACTTGTATGATACGTTACGACTGTTGAAGGGGTGGCACGGGGCCTCCCCCTCGACGGCGCGAGGCCATGGCCCACGCCCAGAGAAAACGCCCCCGAACCATCAGCAAACGGCGCGGTCGTCGAGCGCGAGCCGCGTGCCCCGGCACCATCCCCCGCGGCCCGCGCCCGGCTTTCCCGGACCACAGGTCACCGGTCCAGGGACGCACCAGCCGCCCAGGGAGGCCTCCCGCGCCTCCGTCCAGGGGCTGCTAACGAGCACTCAGAGGGGGAGCAGATGAAGATCACCGGATACCGGTCCCTGCGGACCGTGCACAACTGGGGCCGCCCTGTCGGGGACGCGAACGGCTTCGTCGCAAGCGGGGTCACCGAGGTCCCGGTCGTCCTGGTCGAAACCGACGAAGGTCTCACCGGCGTCGGCCTGGGGGCCCACACCGAGGCCCATCGGATCTTCCCCGCCATCGAGGGTCAGGACCCCCGGGCCGTCACCGTCCTCTACGACCGGATGCTGGCCCACACCTTCAAGTCCGGCCACGGCGGTTCGGTGTTCGGCGCCATCGGCGCCTTCGACATGGCGCTGTGGGACCTCAAGGCAAAGATGGCGGGCGAACCACTGTGGCGCACACTCGGCGCCGCCGACCGCTTCGTTCCCGGATACGCCTCCGGCCTGGACATCGCCCTGGACGACGATCAACTCGTCGCGCTGTACACGGGATGGGCCGAACGCGGCTTCACCGGAGCCAAGATCAAGGGCGGACTCAACACCGACCGCGACATCACTCGGCTCAACGCGGTGGCCGACGTGCTGGGAGCCAACTCCCGCTCCCCCGCCCTGATGCTCGACGTCAACGAGACCTGGGGCAGGCACCAGGCCGTGCGGCTGCTGGCCCGCATCGAGAGGCATGTCGACCTCGCCTGGATCGAGGAACCGGTCCGCCGGTGGGACGTCGCAGGCAACCGGGCCGTGGGGCGAGCCGCCCGCACCGCCGTCGCCACCGGCGAGAACCTGACCGGACTGGAGCAGTTCCGGCCCCTGCTGGCCGAGGACGCCGTTCAGGTGGTGCAGACCGGCAGTGTCTGGGGCATCACCCACTTCCTCCGGGTCGCCACCCTCGCCCACGGACAGGACCTGCCCGTCAGCCCGGTCGGATACGAGACCAACCCGCTGGCCCACGCCGCCGCCGCGACCCCCAACCACCTGGTCACCGAAGTCCAGGACACCTCGGCCCCGGTGGGACTCACCGTGGACCAGGAGATAGCCGACGGCGGCATCGTCCTCGGTGACCGTGCGGGGCTCGGCATCACCGTCGACGAGACGGCGATCGCGCGTCTCGAGGAGACCGCCGGCTGGGCCCAGCCGGCCGGCCCCCACGTCCGGCCGCCCGATGCCGGCCTGCGCCTCGTGGCGGGGTCCGGACGCGACGGCCGGTCCACCGGCAGCGCCACCGCCGGGCCGGCCCGGAAGGGGATGGCCCCGTGACACGACCGCGTGCCGTCCTCGCGATGAACCCGCCCGGTCTGCCCGGCTCCCTCTTCGACGAGAACGCGTTCGCCCGCCTCCGCCGGGCCGCCGACATCGACACCGGACTCGTTCTCACCGAGCTGGAATCCGCACGCTCACGCGAGATCCTGGCCGGGGCGGACATCCTCGTCGCGGGCTGGAACGCACCCGTCGTCCGCGCCGCCCACCTCCCGTACGTCTGTCGCCTGCGGGCCGTCGTCTACGCGGGCGGCGTCGCGGCGACCTGTCTGGAGGACCCCGGGTCCTTCGCCGCCCGCGGGGTGGTCGCCGCCAACGCCCGGGCCGCCAACTCCGTCCCCGTGGCCGAGTACACCCTCGCCATGATCCTTCTGGCCGGCAAGCGGGCGCTGCCCGCCGCACGGGCGTACCGGCGGTCCAGGAGCGTCCCGGACCATCCGGCCACGCACTCCGCACCCGGCAACTACCGGCAGACCGTGGGCATCGTCGGCGCCTCCACCGTGGGCCGCGCGGTCCTCGCCCTGCTCCGCTCCTTCGATGTCGACGTACTCCTGCACGACCCCACCCTCACCGCGGAGGAGGTCATCGGCCTGGGCGCACGGCCGGTGCCGCTCGACGAACTCATGAGAAGCAGTCACGTGGTGTCCCTGCACCAGCCGCTGACACCGCGGACGCGTGGGCAGATCGACGGGGGCCTGCTCGCCCTCATGCGCGACGGGGCAACGCTCGTGAACACCGCCCGTGGAGCCGTCGTCGACCAGGACGCCCTGACCGCGGAGCTCCGCAGCGGCCGGATCGACGCCGTACTCGACGTCACCGACCCGGAACCGCTCCCCGCGGACAGCGGACTGTGGACGCTGGACAACGTCGTGCTCACCCCTCATCTGGCCGGCTCCACGGGCGGTGAGCTGCACCGCATCGGAGACGCCGTCGTCGACGAGGTGGAGCGGTTCGCCGCGGGCCGTCCGTTCGCCCACCCGGAGGACCTCGCGGCCTCCGCGCACGCCAGGGTCCGGTGAGGCGCACATGCGTACCCGGAGGACCTCCGCCCGCACCCCGGCACTGACGGAACTCGGCTTCGGCGCGGCCCAGTTGGGAAACCTCGGACGGGTCACGAGCGACGAGGACGCCTCGGGCGCCGTCGACGCGGCCTGGCGCAGCGGCGTCCGCTACTTCGACACGGCACCGCACTACGGACTCGGGCTCTCCGAACGCCGCCTCGGCGCGGCCCTCTCGCGGTATCCCCGGTCCCGGTACACGGTCTCCACCAAGGTGGGCCGGCTGCTGGTGCCGAGCCCGGGGACGGCGCACCTCGGGGACGACGGCGGATTCGTCGTGCCCGCCGCTTCGCGCCGCAGCTGGGACTTCAGCCGGGACGGGATCCTGCGCTCCCTGGAGGGCAGTCTGGAGCGTCTCGGCCTGGACCACGTCGACATCGTCTATCTCCACGACCCCGACGACCACTGGCAGGAGGCGTCCACGACGGGCGTCGACACCCTCGTGGAACTGCGCGACCAGGGGGTGGTGAAGGCGGTGGGCGCCGGGATGAACCGGACCGGGATGCTCACCGAGTTCGTCCGCCGCTGCGACGTGGACATCGTCATGGTGGCCGGCCGCCACACCCTGCTCGACCACTCCGCCGCACACGAGCTGCTCCCGCTCGCCCTGGAGAGGGGCATAGGCGTCGTCGCCGCCGCGGTGTACAACTCCGGTCTGCTGGCGGCCCCCCGCCCGCCGGCGCACGCCACCTACGACTACCGGCCGGCCTCCCGTGAGCTGCTCGGACGGGCCGCCGCGATCGCCGATGTCTGCGAGCGGCACGGCAGCAGTCTCCCGGAGGCCGCCATCGCCCACCCCCTGCGGCACCCGGCTGTCAGCTCCGTGGTCCTCGGCGCACGCAACGCCCACCAGGCCCGTACCAACGGCGAACGGCTGGCGGCCTTCGTCCCCGACGCGCTGTGGGACGAACTGACCGCGCTGTCCCTGCTTCCCGCGAGCCCGGCGGCGCGACCCGCGGGAGGACGGACGTGAACGTCGGCGAGTCGTCGGGGCCGGATGCCGCACAGCCGCGCAACCACTACGGAAGGAACGTCATGGAACACCGCACGACCGAGCCGGACACGGCCGCACTCGCCGGCTGGCTGCACAGCTGGATCACGGAGGAGGGCGCGGTCAACGGCTTCCACAACCACAGCGTGTGGGGCACCAATCCCTTCACCTTCCTGGACTTCACCAGCGGGCACACCACGTTCGCCGGCCCGGCCGTCGGCGCCCTCGCCCAGGCCCTGGCCGAACAGCCCGACGAGCGGGGTGTCGAACTGCTGCGGCGGCTGGTGCGCTACCAGGCCACGGAGTTCCAGGACGACGGCCAGTACCGGCACATCGGGTTCCAGGTCGGTGAGTCGGCGACCACCGGTCTCATCCACAACGCCGTGGGCAGTCTCGGTGTGCTGCTCGCGCTGAAGCACGCACGCCATCTGCTGCCCGCCGACGAGGTGGACACCGCGCTCGCGGCCGTGCGCCGCAACCTCGACGCATGCGAGATGTACGGGGGCGGCCGGGCCGGTGAGGACGGTACCTGCAACCAGGAGTACGCCCGGGTGTGGGTCAAACAGCTCTACACGGAGCTGGCCGACGACAAGACCTACGCGGAGCAGATACCAGAGGACCTCGCCACCCTGGTCCGCCTCTTCCACCACCGCGGCGTTCCCGACGCGGACAGCTCCGGCACGTTCCGCACCGTTCGGGACCGTACCGAGGGCGGCATCCTGGAACCGGCCGAATACTACGGCCTCATGATCGTCCCCCTGGTGCTCGGCTACCGCGCCCAGGGCGATCCGGAACTGCTGGCCGAGGCCAGGCGGCTGTGCCGGCATGTGGCCCGCTCGGCGTGGACGGACGAAACCGGCGCCGTACGCTACCACCGCTACTGGTACGTCCAGGGCGACCGCGCCCTGAAGACGGACACGCCCATGCTGATCGCGGGCATGGGCCTGACGCTGTACGGCATCCACGAGGTGCTGGCCGAAGGCCCCGATGCCGAGCTGGAAGCGTTCACCGAGGCGTGCCTGGCCACCTACGCGGGCTATCAGACGCCCGGTGGCTACTTCGCCTCCGCCAGCGGCTGGCACAACGAGGCCGACATCGCACCCAGCACCGCCTGGCACGCCCACGACCTGATGTTCCTGATGGCGCGGCTGGGACCGGGCGACGGCTTCTGGGACAAGGTCCTTGCGCCCAGGGACCGGCAGTCGGTGCTGCTCAGCGACCGCGCCTTCTGGGCCGAGTCCGGCGTCCACTGGTGCGTGCGCTCGCCGCTGACCGCGGGGGACCTGCACATCTACGGCCGCAAGGACAAGGACACCTTCACCCGGGAGTTCTTCGCCTGGACCGACCGCGAGCCGCTGCCCGAGGACCTGCGGTATCCGGCCGCACTCGAGTTCTTCGTCGCGAACGACGGCATCTACCGCGTCGACGGCGACGAGGCGCCCACCGACATCACGGCCGTCGGCCCCCTGCCCTATCGGGGACGGCTGTGACACCGGACCACACCCCTCAGCCCAGCGAACGTTGATCACCAGCTTTCCCTACCGAGGAAAAGAGAGTCGACAATGATGTCTGCCAACCCAGGGATCAAGGCGCGCACAGCCGCCCTTGCCGCCGTGGTTCCGCTGGTGCTCCTCGCGGCCTGCTCGTCGGGCTCCGGCACGTCCGGCGGCAAGGACGGCGAGATCCGGATGATGGTCAACCTGACCGACAACCTCGACCGGGCCTACTGGGAGAAGCTGGTCGGGCCGTTCGAGGACAAGACCGGTCTGAAGGTGAAGATCGAGGGCCCGACCGGCAAGTCCGTCGCCGAGTCCTTCCCCCAGCAACTGGCCGCGGGAACGGCCCCCGATGTCATCCAGTCCATCTTCCCGGACGACGACACGGCTCCGGAGCTGGTCGACCTCAGCGGTGAGACCTGGGCCGAGGGAACCCCGATGTTCGACGCGTACGCCATCGGCGACACGCACTTCGCCGTCGGCGTCGGCACCCAGACCCAGTCGCTCGTCTACTACAACAAGACCGCGTTCGAGAAGGCCGGCATCACCGCGACTCCGACCACCTGGAAGGAGATGACCGCCGATCTGGGCAAGCTCAAGAAGGCCGGCTACACGCCGATGCAGACCGCGGGCGACTACCAGACCGGCCTCCAGCTCCAGCAGATCTACCACCCGACGCTCAACGAACTGCACCCGAAGTGGCAGAGCGCCGTCACGGACCGGAAGCTCACCGTGGGCGATGCCTACAAGCCGGCCTTCGAGATGTACACGGACTGGATCGACGCCGGGTACATAGCCAAGAGCGACGCCGGGCTCAGCCCCTCGCAGGCGGACGGCAACTTCATCGCCGGCAAGGCCGGTCTCTACACCAACGGCAGCTGGTTCGCGGCCACGCTGGCCAAGGCCGGGAAACTGCCCTTCGAGGTCGGCGTGTTCTCCCCGCCGACCGCCGATGGCAAGAGCTATCCGGGCCCGCAGGGCGCCACGATGGCGAACCCCTACATGGTGCACAAGGGCGCGTCGGACGAGGCCGGGGCGAAGCAGCTGGTGGAGTTCCTCGTGACCGACCCGGCCGCCGTCAAGGCGCAGCTCGGCTCCGACGGGGTGTTCCGCCAGAAGTCCGACGTCAAGCAGACCGGCACCGACGCCCTGATCCAGGGCATTCTCGACCATGCTCCCGCGCTCGTCGCCGTGGGCGAGGGCCAGGGCAACGTCCGGCTTCCGGTGACGGGCTTCAACCCCAAGTTCACCGAGGTCGCTCAGAGCCTCTACACGGGGGCAAGCCCTGCCGATGCCGCCAAGGCCATCGACCAGTGGACCGACGAGAACCGCTGACCATGGCACGCACACTCCCCTCGAAGCCACGGCGATGGCGCAGCGCGGGCGTCAGTATCAGCATGGTCGTCCCCGCGGTGCTGATCTACGCCGCACTCCTGGTCGTACCGGTGATCTACGCGTTCTACTACAGCTTCACCGAGTACAATGGATTTCCCACCCGCGTCCCCGAGTTCATCGGGCTGGACAACTACCGCACCGTCTTCGCTTCCGACGACATGACGGGCACCATGGTGATCACCGCCGTGGTGGCCGTGGTGGGCGCGGTCGCCGTCAACGTCGCGGCGCTCGGCCTCGCGCTGCTGCTGAAGCGCACCAACCGGTTCAACACCTTCGGCCGGGTGGTCATGTTCTACCCGCATGTCCTGAGCGCGCTGGTCGTCGGCTTCCTGTGGCAGGCGATCCTGGGGCCCCAGGGGGTGGTCAACACCATGCTGGAGAAGGTCGGAACCGACAGCCTGCCCTTCCTGAGCGACCCCGACTGGGCCCTGTGGTCGATGATCCTCGTCATCGTCTGGTCGCTGTTCGGCGTGCAGTTGATCCTGTATCTGGCGGGGCTCCAGGCCGTGCCGGAGGATCTGCTGGAGGCGGCGAAGCTCGACGGGGCAGGCCGGTGGCAGACGTTCCGCGCCGTCACCTGGCCCTCGCTGGCCTCCACGGTGACGGTCGCCGTCATCACCTCGGGCATCTCGCTGCTGAAGACGTACGACGTCGTCGTGTCGCTGACCGGGGGCGGCCCCGCGGGATCGACCAAGACGCTCGCCTACTCGATCCTCGCGGTCTCGTTCCCCCAGCGGAACATCGGCCTGGCCTCGGCCCAGGCCGTGCTGCTGATCCTCGCGGCCGCGGTCCTGTCCCTCACGGTCCTCTTCCTGCGCAGGCGCGCCGAGAGAGACGCGGAGTCCATCGGATGAAGAAGAAACTCGTCTCGGCCGCCGCCCTGCGCGTCGGGTTCGTCACCCTGGCCTCGCTCGGCATGCTGGTGCCGATGTACCTCCTGGTGGTCAACGCCTTCAAGAGCCAGCGGGAGATCCTCAGCAATCCGTTCACCCTGGACCTCGGCACCGCGACGTTCCAGCACGTCGCGGACGCGTGGAACAACCCCGGCTTCAGCATCCTCAAGGGTTACGGCACCACGCTCGCGCTGGTGCTCTGCGTGAACGCGCTGGCCATGGTGGTGTGCGCGCCCGCGGCCTACGTACTGGCCCGCACGCCGAACCTGGTCTCCCGGCTGCTGCTGTTCTTCTTCATCGCGGGGATGTTCATCCCGACCCAGGTGATCCTGGTGCCGGTCATCTTCGTGCTCCGTTCCGTGGGGCTGATGGGAACGATGCCCGGTCTCGTCCTCTTCATGACGGCCACCACCATCCCGTTCACGCTGTTCGTCTTCTTCGGCTACATCCGGGTACTGCCCCGTTCGCTGGACGAGGCCGCGGCCATCGACGGAGCCGGCAAGTACCACACGCTGTGGCGGATCATCGTGCCGTTGATGCGGCCGATCATCGCCACCGTGTTCATCCTGAACGCCCTGAGCGTATGGAACGACTTCGCCAGTCCGCAGATGATCCTCGGACCCGGCAGTGACGTCTACACCGTCACCACCGGTGTGTACGCCGCCGTCGGCCAGTACTCGACGGACTACACCAAGGTGTTCCCGACTCTGCTGCTCGCCGTGATCCCCATTCTGGTGATCTTCGTCGTGATGCAACGTCACGTCATGAGCGGCCTCGCGGCTGGAGCCGTGAAGGGCTGATCCCCGAGGGCACGGCCGGCCGGACGTCTCCCGGCCGGCCCGCCCGTCCCCTCTTCTTTTCCCTCGACCGGCCCGGCCCTGCTGCCCGGCCGGTGAAGTCCGTCGGCGGGCCGGCCGGCCCGCGTCGTGAAGGAGCCCCGCCATGCCCGCTCCCCGTACCCCGCGCCGGGTCGCGTCCGTGATCCGTCTGCGTCCGGAACAGGAGGAGAACTACCGGGAGTTGCACCGGTCGGTCCCGCAGCCGGTCCTGGACACTCTCTCCCGCGCCCACATCACCTCGTACTCCGTCTTCCTGCGCGACCACACGCTGTTCGCCTACTACGAGTACACGGGCGACGACTACGACGCCGACATGGCCGCCATCGCCGCCGACCCGGACACCCAGCGGTGGTGGACCCTCACCGATCCCTGCCAGCAGCCGCTCGGTTCGGCGGAGCCCGGGGAGCGCTGGGTGGACGCGGAGGAGGTCTTCCACCTGGACTGACGCGCCGTCCGGCCACCCCGAAGCCGCGTCTCCCCGCGCCCGCTCTCCGGCGCCCGGTTCGGTCGTGACGCTTGTGCGGGGCCAAAGGGAGCCATAGTCTGCACATGTCATACATGTTCTGTCTGCCCATGGCGCTGCCCCGGGCGGCACAGGCACTGCCGGACCCCCTCTCCGGCGTCCGTTCATGGACGCCAGGACGCCTCGAAGCGGTCCGGATGCCGCGGGCCGGGACGAGTTCACGGAATCCAACGAAAGGCTTCTCCATGTCGAGAACCGGGAGACGACCGGCACGTGCCCTGCTGGCCTCCGTCGCCCTGGCGCTGGTGACGAGCGCCGGCATGCCGGCGGCCGGCACCGCGTCGGCCACACCGTCCGGCCGGGCGGCCTCCTCCGGCGCCCTCACGGTCTACGTGTCGGCCTCGGACGGCAACGACGGAAACAGCGGGAGCCGCGACGCCCCCTTGCGGACGATCACGGCGGCGCGGGACGCACTGGCCGGCCGAACCTCCCCCGGGGCGCGGGGCACGGTCTACATCCGGGGCGGGACATACGTCCTCGACGACACCGTCCGGCTCAGCGGCAAGGAGAACTCATGGGTGACGTATACCGCGTACCGCGACGAGAAGGTCACGCTGACCGGGTCGCACGAACTCCCGGCGGACGGGTGGCGGCGGCTCACGGACCTTTCCGAGGACACGCTCGCCGAGCCCCGGTACTCCTCCCACACCCGCCTGGACACACCGGAACTGCGTGACGGTGTATGGGTGTTCGACCTCGGCGCGCACGGGATCGAACCGGGCACGCTCTACAAGAACGGCTTCAACTGGGTTCAGCAGCCCTTCGCTCCGGAGCTCGTCGTCGACGGCGCCACCCAGACCCTGGCCGAGTATCCGAACGGCAACGCGTGCACCACCACCGAGACCGCCTGCCACCTGTGGGGGACGGGAGCCAAGTGGAAGGCCGACGGCCCCCGGGACCTGATGAACGTGGACCCGGACGGCCGCTTCGGGCCGGAGAGCGCCTGGAACAGCTCCGGCACGACGCCCCGCGCCCAGTTCGAGGACAAGAAGCAGCTCCTTCCCGACACCGGGCAGCGGGACACCTGGAGTCCGGAGGAGATGCGGCGCATGACCCCGTCCGTCTTCACGGTCGGCGGCCGCGCCGCCGAGGGCGACCGCTACCGGAACTGGGCACCCGAGGCGGTACCCGCGGTGGATGATCCGGGGACCCGCGGATTCGGCGAGTACGCCGACGTACCGGTCCAGCTGGATCCGCGCTGGATCGAGGACATCGACAACAGCAGGTCCGAGACGGAAGGCTGGCTCTCGGGATACCTCGGCAACAACTACGCCAACGACATGCTGCGCATCCTCTCGTGGAGCGGCGACAAGCTGTACACCAAGTACCCCTCCATGTACATCCCGCAGGACTCCTGGACCAAGGTCAAGGTGCTCAACGTCCTGTCGGAGATGGACACGGCCGGCGAGTACTACATCGACCGCTACCACGACAACGACGTCCTCTACTTCCGGCCCCGGAACGGCACGGTCGAGGGCAGCACCACCACGCTTCAGACGTTCGACAAGAACTTCATGCTGCTCGACGGCACCCGGGGCGTGACGGTCCGGGGCCTGGCCATGACCGGCTCGCTGGTCAGCGGCGTGCAGTTGCTGGACGCCGTCGGGACCCTCATCGACCGGGTCGACATCTCCAATGTGAGCATGGACGCGATCCGGATCGGGCGTACGACGGACACGATCACCAGCATGCCGGACTACGAGACCGTGCAGGGCGGGCACGACAACGTCGTGCAGAACTCCTACCTCCACGATCTCGGCGGCGGAGGCGTACTGCTCGGCGGCGGCGACCGCGCCACGCTCGAACGCGGAAACAACGTCGCCCGCCACAACGAGATGACTCGTTTCTCCAAACTCGCCACATACACGCCGGCCGGCTACATGTACGGCGTGGGGAACACGTTCGAGTACAACTACGTCCACGACGCACCGCACATGGCCGTGCAGATCATGGGCAACGACATGCGCGTCGACCACAACCACTTCTACGACGTGGTGAAGAACGCGGGCGACATGGGGGCCGTCTACGCCGGGCGGGACTTCACCTACCTCGGCAACGAGATCGCCTACAACCACTTCGAGAAGATCGGGGGGTCCAACGACGCCCTGTACATGGACGACGGTGCGAGCGGAGTCCGCTTCCACCACAATGTCGTGAACGGCTCGAAGTCCGGCGTCAACTTCAACTCCGGCCACAGCAACACCGCGAACGACAACGTGTTCATCGGGGTGGACCACGTGGGCCACGGCGGCATCTACCACAAGAACGGCGAGACGCGTCTTCCGCCGGCCAACAGCTGGGTGCTGGAGAGCCGTTACAACGCGTTCCTCGACGTCCGCGAGGGCGAGAAGTACAGCGCGACCCCCCGGACCGTCGCCGCCTGGCACGCGCACTACACGAACGGGAGGCTGAAGTACTCCGACGGGAAGCCGGTCATTTATCCGGAGATCACCGGCTGGTACGTGCCACGCGTGACCGCGACGGGCGAGGAGTGCACGGCCGCCGTCTACACCACGTCCGGGACCAACGGCTGCAGCCGCGCGACGGTGTGGGAGGATCCGGACTCGGTCTGGGTGCCGTCGCGGGTGGAGATCGACCACGCGGTGACCGTCGGCTGCTGCGGCTTCATCGAGACGAAGGCCGACTTCGCCGAACCGGCGTCGCAGTACAGCCCGTCACGGTGGAGCGACCGGGTCAACACCAACCTCCTCCTGGCCGCCTCGGTGGCGGAGACCGGCCTCGACCTCGGCACGCTCAGGTTCTCGGCCTCCGGATCGGTGGCCCGGTCGTACGGGGCCGCGTGGGTCCGGGAATGGAACCGCGGCGTCACGACGCAGGGCATCGGCCGGCCGGCGAACCACGGCACGGACGCCGCTCACCGGTAGCCGCCGGGTGACACCGTCTCCTCACGCCGGGGCATCCACCGTGCACGGATGCCCCGGCGTACGTCACGCGCCGGAGGTGTCGAGCGGTCGCCGGCGCTCCCAGGAGGACGTGATGTGGTCCCGCATCGCCTCGGCCGCCTCGTCGGCGTCCTGGGCGAGCAGGGCGGCCGCGATCCGTGCGTGCGCCTCGTGCGTCAGCTCGATGTGTTCACGCGTGGGATCGCCGCTGTACTGGGGGTAGCGCACGGCCTTGCCCTGGATGCTCGACACGATGGCCCGTCCGAACGCGTCCCGCGAAGCACGGTGGATGATCTCGTGGAACTCGATGTCGGCCCGGGAGTAGGCCTCCGGATCGCCTCGCAGAGACGCGAGTTCGTCGAGCTTGGCCGTCAGTGCGGCAACCTGTGCGTCGTCCATGAGACGGGCGGCACGGGCGGACATGGCGCACTCGAGGGTCGTGCGGATCTCGATCAGGTTGTCGAGGAAGACCAGCCGGTCCTTCCGCTGGAAGAGCGCGTCGAGGATCAGGGGGTCGAGCAGACTCCACTGCTCCTGATCGAGCACGACCGTGCCCCATCCCTGGCGCGTCGCGACGAGTCCCTTCTCGGAGAGGGCCATGGTCGCCTCGCGAATGACGGTGCGGCTCACCTCGTACTGTTCGCACAGGACGCCCGCCGAGGGCAGGGCCGTTCCGGGCGGGTACTCGCCGAGCACGATGGCCGTCGCCAGGCTCTGCACGACGGCGGCGGCGAGGGGAGGCCGACGCCGTTGACGGGGGGACACGGCAACGGCGTCCGCGGATGGGTTACTCATCTGGTCAGCGACTCCCAATGTGTGCAGGTGTGCCCGGTCCCCACTGTCCGAGGGTTCAAGGCTAGCGGAACATGCTAAGGTCATCACTCGTATCATAAGTGATGACCAAGGTTTCCGGTCACGCCACGCCCCGGAGGCGAGAGCACGCCCGGGGCCGGACCGGCCGCCCCGGCAAGGCACTTCGGGCAGGCCGGGCCAGGGCTCCGGAGACAGGAATCGCCCGTCACCAGCGCGACACGCTTCAACCGAAGGCGGGGTGCGAGGCATGTCACCGGGTTCCGGTCCACGGCCGCGGCGGATCGAGCGGGTCGCGGAGCAAACGAGGCCTGACTGCCGAAAGGCCCGGAGCGCTTCACGCCAGGTTACTCCCCGGTCATCAATTCGCACGCCGGTAAAGGGAGTTGGGGGATCCGGACGTGTCCGGCCGGCACGGCCCCACCTGGCAGGCGGCCGGGCGCAACCACCACGACCGCAGGGACAACCGACACTGTACGGAGGCAATCCGAAGTGAGTAAGCGCACAGTCCTGGTGGTCCGCGGCGGCTGGGAAGGACACGACCCGGTCGGCTGCACCCGGATGTTCATTCCCCGGCTCGAACGCGCGGGGTTCGAGGTATCCGTCGCCGAGGACCTCTCGGTGTACGAGGACGCGGACCTGCTCGCCGCCACCGACCTCGTCGTCCACTCATGGTCCGGGGACGAACTGACGTCCCTTCAGGAGGACACGCTCGTCTCGGCCGTGGAGGCGGGAACGGGTTTCGCCGGCTGGCACGGCGGCGTCATCGGAACGAATGTCGCCGCCGCTCGCTATCTGCGCATGGTGGGGGGACGTTTCCTGTGGCACCCGGAAGGGTTCCAGGACTTCACCGTCCGCATCACGGCCCTGCCGGAACGGGACGGTGAGATCACGCAGGGCGTCGAGGACTTCGACGTCCTCACCGAGCACTACTGGGTGCTGACGGACACTCTGAACACGGTGCTGGCCACCTCGGTCCTCTCCCCCGACGGCGGCCAGTGGGACGAGCCGGTCGAGTTCCCCGTCGTGTGGACGCGCCGCTGGGGAGCCGGCCGGGTCTTCGTCTGCACCCTCGGCCACCGCGTCGCGGACCTGGAGGTGCCGCAGACCGCGAAGATGGTCGAACGGGGCCTGGTCTGGGCGGCACGCTGAGGAACCGGGGCGGCCGGCACACCGATGCGCCGGCCGCCCCGGTGCCGGGCCGGGTCCGTGCCGGCGCCGGCCGTGCTTCAGGAGCTCGCGCGGGCGACGACCCGGTAGCCCACGTCGCGGTGCGGAACTCCGACCGGAGCGCCGCGCATCCTCTCCAGCAGCAACTCGGCGCCCAGCTCGCCGATGAGGGTGCCGGGCACCGCCACCGTGGTGAGCGAGGGAACGAGGTGCCGGGCCAGCTCGTAGTCACCGAACCCGGCCAGGGCCAGCGTGCCGGGGACCTCGATCCCGCGGCGCACGCACGCCTGCAGGGCGCCGGCGGCGAAGACGTCGCTGGAGAACATCACGGCGTCGGAATCCGGATGCCGTTCCAGCACCAGGTCCAGGAGCGTGACACCGGTGTCCATGGTGACCGGCTCCGGCCCCGCGTCCACCGTGCGCGGAGCCGTCCCCAGCAGCTCGCGGACGGCGGTCGTGTAGCCGTCGAGCCGCTCGGCGGCCCGGGGGTCGCCGGATGTGTGGCGCCCGGCGAACGTGATCCTGCGCCGGCCCCGCTCGACGAGGTGCCCGACCATCGCGGCGGCCGCCGCCGTGTTGGAGAAGCCGACCAGCAGGTCCACCGGATCGTCCGACCAGCCCCAGGTCTCCACGACGGGCACGCCCGCGGCGGCCAGCAGGGCACGGGTCCCCGGAGTGTGGTCGGTTCCCACCATGAGCAGTCCGTCCGGCCGCCGGCCGAGGAAACTCCGCAGCACGTCCTCCTCGTGGTCCGGCCGGTAGTCGGTCGTGCCGACGAAGATCTGGTAGCCGTGGGCCGCCAGGGCGGTCGAGAAGGCGTGGACGGTGTCCGCGAACACCGACGCGTTGATCTGCGGGACCAGGACGCCGACGGTACGGCTGCGGTTAGACGCCAGGTTGCTGGCGGCGAGGTTGGGCACGTAGCCGGTCGCCGCGATGGCCGCTTCCACCTTGGCCCGGGTCTCGTCCGGCACCGACCGCGGGTCGCGCACGACCCGGGAGACCGTCTGGGCGGACACCCCGGCCGCCGCCGCCACGTCCGACAGGGTCACCGAACGGGTGGCGGAACGCTTGCGAGGGCGGCGGGGTGGCTGGGTCACATCCGAGACGATATCCATTGCGCCGGCCGCCGCACCGGCCGCCCGGCCGGTCCGGGCGGACGGCGCGCCCTGCGTCACAGCGCTCCTCGTGCGGCCAGGGAGCGCATCAGATCGGCGAGACCGAAGTTCCAAGGCTCGCAGGCGTCGCTCGGCCTGATCCGGTTGACGAGGGAACCGAGCCGGGGCGTGGCGATGGTGACCAGGTCTCCGTCGTGGTGGGTGAAGCCCTGGCCCGGAGTGTCACGGTCCTCGACGGGGGCGAACATCGTGCCCAGGTAGAGCACCGCACCGTCGGGATACCGGTGGTGCGGACCGATCAGCTGACCGACGAGGTCCAATGGATCACGGCTGATGGACGCCATGGAGGACACCGCGTCGAGCCGGTAGCCCTCCTCGCCCTCGACGGTCAGGGTCACGGCCGCCTTCCGTACGTCGTCCATGCCGAAGGCGCCGTCGAAGAGCCGCACGAACGGTCCCAGGGCGGCGGAGGCGTTGTTGTCCTTCGCCTTCGACAACAGGAGTGCCGAACGGCCCTCCACATCGCGGAGGTTGACATCGTTTCCGAGCGTGGCTCCCACGACCTTCCCCGCCGAGGAGACGACGATCACCATCTCCGGTTCGGGGTTGTTCCACCGCGAGGCGGAAAGGACTCCGGCGTCGGTGGCGGTACCGACGGCGGCCAGTACGGGGGCCTTGGTGAAGATCTCGGCGTCGGACCCGATGCCCACCTCCAGGTACTGACTCCACATCCCCCGGGCGACCAGGAGTTCCTTGAGGGCGGCGGCTTCCGCGGAGCCGGGCCGCAGGGATGCCGGATCGTCCCCGACGAGTCCGCGGATCTGCTCGCGCACCTCGGCGGCGCCGGAGGCCTCGCCTCGCACACGTTCCTCGATCACCCGCTCCAGCATGGACACCACGAAGGTGACGCCGGCGGCCTTGACCGCCTGGAGGTCCACGGGGGCGAGCAGCCAGGGACGTGCGGGATCGCGTGTCCCGGGCGGTGTGTTGGCCAGCAGTTCGCCGAGTCCGGCGAGGCGCTCGCCGTGGGCCGCGCGCAGCCGCGCCGCCGGGTCGGGTGTTTCGCAGAGGTCGCGGACGGTCGGGAAGGTCCCGGTCACGTCGTGCACACCGCTCTCGCGGACAGCGACGACGCAGGGGCCGATGCCGGGCTGCCAGGCCCGGCCGACGAGGGCCCCTTCCGTGCCGTCGTCGGGCAGGGTGGTGGCGGCGTCGGGCCACAGGGTCATTTCGGTTCCTCTCAGGCTTTGCGGAAAACGGGCGGTCGCTTCTCGGCGAACGCGCGGCGGCCTTCGGCGGCGTCGTCGGTGGCGAAGCAGATGGTCTGCAGGTCCCGTTCGTAGGCGAGAGCCTGGTCCTCGGGCAGATTCCCGGCCGCCCGCAGATTGATCTTGACGGTCTCCGCCGCAACGGGGGCGCGGGAGGCGATGACCGCGGCAAGTGCCTGGGCCCGGTCGAGCAGTTCGCCGGGGGCGACCACCTCGCTGACCAGGTGCCACTCCAGCGCCCGTGCGGCGTCGATGCGTTCGCCGGTGAGCAGCATGAGTGCCGCGTTGCCCGGGCCGGCCGCGCGGCTGAGGAATGCCGCCATGCCACCGCCCCCGATCCAGCCGAGTGTGATCTCCGGTGCCCCGAAGGACGCCGTCCGGGAGGCGATCCGGATGTCGCAGGACAGGGCGGTCTCCAGTCCGCCGCCCAGGGCGTAGCCGCCGACGGCGGCGATCGTGGGCGTCCGGGCCTCGCGGATGGCGTCGCAGTAGTCGACGCGGTTGCGGAACTCCCAGGGCGTGCGGTAACCGTCGAGTTCGCGGATGTCCGAGCCGGCGCTGAAGGCGCGCCCGCCCGCACCGGTCAGAACCACCGCGCGGACGTCGTCCGTGGTGTCGCACCACTTCACGGCCCGGACCAGGGCGCGGGACATCTCGGGGGTCACGGCGTTCAGCTTCTCGGGCCGGTTCAGCGTGAGGGTGGCGACCCGGTCGGCGACGTCGAGCAGGACGTGTCCGGTGCCGAGGTCGGGCGGGGTGCTGGTGTCGGTCATGCTCGTCCTGCTTCCTTCGTGGTCCGGCTCGCGCGGTAGAGGGCTCGCAGTCGGCCGACCGCCGCCCGGTGGCCGGTCTCGCCGGCCAGGGCCTCCCGGACGACGGCGGAGGCCGCGTTCTGGAAGCCGATGTAGCCGTCGTGGCGGGGGCGGACCCACGCCTGTTCGCACGTGGCGGTGGTCCGGCGGTAGAAGTCCGCCGCGACGATCGCCGGGTCGGTCCAGGCGGCGCGTGCGCTCGGCTGCCCGCTGTGCCGGGGCAGGAATCCGCGCTGGGTGGCGGGCGACATCAGCCAGCGGATGTGGTCCAGGAGTTCCGGGGTGGGAGTGCAGCGGGAACTGATGGCGAGTCCGGTGCCGCCGAGTGTGGAGCCCGGCCGTCCCCCCGGCCGGGCGGCCGGGGCGTCCGTGAACGTCAGCCGGTCCGCGTAGGTGACGTAGCCGTACACCAGCGGGCAGTGCGCCAGGCGGTCGGTGCCTGCCATCAGCTCCAGCAGCCCGATCGGGTTGAGCGTGCGTGTACGAGCGGGTGCCCGGGAGTCGATCCCGGCCATGAGGTCCAGGACGGCGCGTCCTGTCGTGTCGCTGATCAGTTCCCCGGGGTCGGCGGCCGGTTCCTCGCCGAGGGCGACCGCGACGGAGGCGAAGGTGAGGAAGGCGTGCGGTCCGGCGAGCGACAGTGCCACCGGCGAGCGGTTCGCGAGGCCGAGCACCTCCTCCCAGGTGGTGGGCGGCTCCCCGGCCAGATCGGTGCGGGTGGCGGAGACCTGGGTGGCCGCGTCCAGGGGCAGGGCCCACTGACTGCCCTCCATCGCGTACGAGTGCATGGTGGGTCCGATCGAGCCGGCGCGCCAGCCGTCCAGTTCCTCCCTGCCGAAGAGGTCGTCCAGCGGGCGCAGGCAGCCCGCGGCGAGTGCCTCGCCGAGGTGCGGGTGGTCCAGCACGACGAGGTCGTAGCGGGCGCAGAGCTCGTCGACGGGATGGGACTCGAAGCCCTCCAGCGGCTGGACGGACCAGTGCACGAGGTCGCCGGCCGCCGCGGCGAGGGCATCATGGCCGCGCGGGTGGTCCCAGGTCAGTCCGGCGTAGGTCACTGGGTCTCCGTCACGGTGCCCGAGTCGAACAACGCCTCGATCTCCTCCTGGCAGAGGCCCGCTTCGGCCAGGATCTCGCGCGAGTGCTGGCCGGTGAGCGGTGCGCCTCGGTCGATACGGGGCGGTGTGGCGGAGAACTTGTAGGGGAACCCGGGCACCTTCACACGGCCCTCGGTGGGGTGGTCGTAGGTGACGAAGGTGCCGTTGTGGCGGATCTGCGGGTCGTCGACCAGGTCCGCGTAGCCGTAGACCGGTCCGGCCCATACGCCCGCGGCCTCGAAGGCGTCGAGCCAGTGGCGCGAGGTACGGGTGCGGAGCCGGGACGCGGTGCGCGAGAAGAGCTCGTCGCGGTGGGTCCAGCCGTGTTCCTCGTCCTCCATGGACAGGAAGCTGTCCTCGCCGAGGAGTTCGCCGAGCGTCTTCAGCGGCGGGAAGGCGAGGACGATGTAGCCGTCGGCGGTCTCGAACGCGCCGTAAGGCGCGCGGATGTAGACATGTGCGTGCGGTTCCCCGGAGCGGCTCTGCGCCAGGCCGCCCACGGTGTGCACCGACAGTTCCTGCATCTGGAGTGTGGTGACGGCATCCAGCATGTTCACCGTCACGAGCTGTCCCTCACCGGTGCGTTCGCGGTGCAGCAGCGCGGCGAGCACGCCCTCGAAGGCGGTGGACGCGGTGACGGCGTCCACGAGGTACTGGCCGGCGGCCTGCGGTGCCTCGCCCGCGCGGCCTGCGGAGAGCATGGCACCGGACATCGCCTGGAGCAGCAGATCCTGTCCTGGGCGCTGGGCGTAGGGACCGTCCTCGCCGTAGCCGGAGATGGAGACGTACACGAGCGACGGGTTGATCTCCGCCAGCGAGGCGTAGTCGACGCCGAGGCGGCCGGCGACGCCGGGGCGGTAGTTCTGCAGGAAGACGTCGGCCTCGGCCACGAGCCGGCGGAGCACCTCCTTGCCGTCCGGATCCTTGAGGTCGACGGCGAGGGAGCGCTTGTTGCGGTTCAGCGAGAGGAAGGAGACGTTGATCCGGTTTCCGCCCGCGCCTCCCGCCGCCGCGTGACGCTGCCACTCCCCCGTGACCGGCTCGACCTTGACCACATCGGCCCCGAGGTCGCCGAGCCGCTGGGCCGCGAACGGGCCGGCCATGGCGATGGAGCAGTCGAGGACCCGGTACCCGGTGAGTATCCCGGGCTTGTCAGGCGTCGTCATGGGACTCCTTGAAAGAGGAGGAAGGCGAGGAGGAGCAGGAAGGGAACTCGCCCCGCCGTCGCCGCAATTGTTGTTCCCAGCTCTGTTGTTAGCGCTACCGGCAGCGCTAACATTCACGCTATGCGGGCACCGCTCGCAGTGTCAACGCCTCGATCCGCCCCGCGGCGCCCGGCCGGCACCGGGAAGATGGGAACCACCGATGAGTCAACCGCAAGCAGCACTCGTGACCGGCGCCGGCGGCGCCCTGGGACGCGCCATAGCCTCCCGTCTGGCCGCCGACGGGCACGATGTGGCCGTGCTCGACCGCGACACCGCATCGCTGGAGCAGACGGTCGAGGAAGTGCGGAAGTCGGGTGCCCGCGCCCTGGCTCTGACCACCGACCTGCGCGACGCCGGAGCGGTCGAAGCTGCCGTCGGACGGTCCGCGGCGGAGCTGGGCACGCTGCGCGTCCTGGTCAACAACGCCGCCGTGTACCCGAGCCGGCCCTTCCTCGATGTGCCACTGGCGGAGTACGAGGATGTGGTCGCGGTCAACCAGCGCGCCTACTGGGTCGCCGCTCAGGCGGCCGCGCGCCGTATGGCCGGCACGGGCGGCGGGGCGATCGTGAACGTCGCCTCGATCACCATGCACGGAGGCTGGGACTCGCTCGCCGCCTACATCTCCACGAAGGGCGCGGCCGTCGCCCTCACCCGCGCACTCGCCCGCGAGCTCGGACCTGCGGAGATCCGCGTCAACTGCGTCTCCCCCGGCGCGTTCCCCACGGCGGCGGAGGCGATCCACGACGATCCCGACGCCTATACGCGGCATGTGCTCGACCATCAGTCCCTCAAGCGGCGCGGCCGCCCGGAGGAACTCGCCTCGGCTGTCTCCTTCCTCGCCGGACCGGACTCCTCCTTCGTCACCGGCCAGTGCCTGGAGGTCAACGGAGGGTGGGTGATGGCGTGAAGCTGAACGGACGCGACTACGACCGGCACGCCCTCGCCCGGCACGCCGGCGACCTCACGGCCGCAGGCGGTGTGCGGTCGGTCGTCCTGGACGACGGCTCCGAACGCGGGATCCGCACGCTGGAGTTCCGTACCGGCGCCGGACTCTCCTTCGATGTGCTCGTGGACCGGGCCATGGACCTCGGCGGGGCGGAGTTCCTGGGCCGCGGGTTCGGCTGGCGCTCCGCGACCGGCTTCCGCCACCCCGGCCTGCACGAGTACCGCGACGACGACGGCCTGTCGATGATGCGCAGCTTCTCGGGTCTGCTGCTCACCGCCGGTCTCGACCACACACTGTTCGGCGCCGAGGTGGACGCCTCGCAGTACCGCTACCCGCCGCGCCGCACCGCCTCCCACGCGCTGCACGGCCGGGTCGGCAACCTGCCCGCCCGGCTCACCGGCTACGGCGAGCAGTGGCAGGACGAGGGCCACTGCGTCCTCTGGGCGGAGGGCGAGGTCCGCCAGGCCGCGATCTTCGGTGAGCACCTGCGGCTCACCCGCCGTATCGAGGCCGATCTCGGCGGCACGGAGATCCGGCTCATCGACCGGGTCCGCAACGCCGGCTTCGACCCCACACCGCACATGTTCCTTTACCACATCAACGTCGGCTGGCCCTTCCTGGACGAGGGCGCGCGCTACGAGATGCCGCTGCGCCGCACGCTGTGGCAGAGCGACAGCGTCGCCGAACAGGGTGTCTCGAACACCGACATGCCGGGCCCGCTGCCCGGGTTCGTCGAGCAGGTCTACGAGCACGATCTGGCACCTGACGCCGACGGCTCGGTACGGCCCCGGCTGGTGAACGACCGGCTGGGGATGTACTTCGAGCTGGAGTACGACCAGGCGCAGTTCCCGTCCTTCTTCCAGTGGATGCACCTGCGCGAGGGCGCCTACGCCGTGGGCTTCGAGCCCTCCACACACCACGTGCGGGGCGAGACCGCGGCCCGCGAGGACGGGTCCATGACCTTCCTGGATCCGGGTGAGGAACGCCTGTACACGACGACGTTCCGGGTGGGCCGGACCGGCTGATCACCCGCCGCAGCATCCATCTGGTGACGTACGACAACGACAAGCAGTTCACGGCTGTTTCACCGAGGCGGGCAGGCCTGGACCGGTGACCTGGCGGGCCCTCTCCACTGAGGCGGCCAGGTCGGCCGGCAGGCCTGGAGAGCACGTCAGGTCGGAACCATGAGCGGCGCTCTGCCCGACGCGTCAAAGTGCGCGGCCCGACGCGGCTTCCCGTTCTCCTGCGGCGAGTTGGCTTGCGACCGCAGCCGTCGCACGGCACTTGGCGGCGGGCGAGGACGGGCCGGTCCGGGGCGTCGCTCATGCCTCGGCCGCCAGAAGCCCCTACGAGCGTTCCGGCCGGGCCGGCGGATCACGTCAGTGTTCGCCGGCCCCGATCCGGTCCGGGACCTCTGCTCGCGGGTGCACAGCACCCTGGTCAGGCGAGGCGAAGCGCGCTCACGCCGTCGCACGCCGTGCCGAGCGGATCCCGGCCGAGTGGCACGAACAGGTCGCGCCCGCTCCGTGCTCCGTACGCCGGGAGGGCCGTGACACCCGGGAACCGGCCCCGTACGCGCGGGACCGGACCCCGGCTCACGGCCTCACGTCACGCCCCGGGCACCGGACCGCGCTCCGCGGTGTGCCCGGCGAGCGCGTCGTACCCGGGGCCGTACCAGCGCTTGACCAGCTTCACCGCCAGGGAGCCGGGGGGCGGCGGGATCAGGGACCCCTCACGTATGGCGGTCCCCAACTCCTCGCGGGTGAACCATCGGGCGGCGACGATCTCGTCACCGTCGACGGTGATCCGCGGCGAGGCGGCGCGCAGGGCGAAGGCGAGCATCAGGCTGCCGGGGAAGGGCCACGCCTGACTGGCGACGTAGGTGACGTCCGTCGCGTGTACGCCGACCTCCTCCAGCAGCTCCCGGGCCGCCGCCTCCTCGGCGGTCTCGCCGGGCTCGACGAATCCCGCCGGAGGTGACATCCGGCCCGGCGGCGCCACGGCGCGGCGTGCAAGAAGGAGCCGGTCCCGGTCGTCGGTGACCGACATCATCACCGCGGGGTCGGTGCGCGGGTGGTGCTCGGTCGCGCAGTACGCGCACCGGCGGGAGCGGCCGTCGGCGCGGAGGCCGGCGGGGGTACCGCAGCGCGGGCAGTTCGGGGACGCGCGTACCCACTGGTGGAATCCGACGGCGCGCAGCGCGATGCCGGCCTGCGCCGGGGGTAGCTCCTCCAGGACGTCGATCAGGCGGGCGCGGCGGGTGCCGGGAGGGACGTCGGTGCGCGGCACGGCAAGGTAGGGCCTGCCCTCGGCGTCCGTTCCCGTCACCTGGCCCTCGGCCGGGGGCGGCGGCGCCAGGTCGGCGAGCTCGGGTCCCCGGGCGCCGTCCCGGAGCAGGATCGTGTCGCCGTCGACCGCGACCACCTGTGCATCGTCGGTCCGTCGGGTCATCGGATGCCTGCCCGGTGGGGAAGGGCGAGCAGGCGTTCGGTCAGGGACTCCACGACCTGGCGGCCGACCGGCTCCTCGACGAGGTCCTGCCGCCAGCGGCCGGCCACCACCCAGTGGCCCGCGACATTCTGTTCGAGCTCCACGACCAGCCCGAAGCCCGCCCGGGGCGCGCTGACGCGCAGGGGGCGGTACGTCACGCCGGAGGCGAACGCGCCGCCGGGCTCCGGGGCTTGGAGGGCCACCATCACGTCGAAGAGTCCCGCGTCGGCGGCCTGGATGCCCTGGTCGCGGGCGATGAGGTCGAAGGGGAGGCGGGCGCGCCGCAGTGCCTGGAGCACCAGCCGGTTCACCTCGGTCAGGCGTGTGGCGGAGTCCGTCGTCCTCAGGCCGCGCAGGGGCAGGACCAGGGGGTTGACGAAGCAGCCGAGGATCGGGATGTGGGCCTTCTCGAATCGGCCGGAGGAAACGGTCGTGAGGTTCACGGCGTCCACTTCGAAGACGTCTCCGACGGCGGCGGACGTCTCATGGAGCAGGGCCGACAGCACGATGGAGCGGGCGGCCCGGATCCCGCCCCGGATGCGGTCCGTCGTGGCCGCGTCCAGAGTGATCTCGTACTCGCCCCGGGCGCCCTGGTCGGTCTCGGGGGACGCCAGCAGGGCCGGGGCGGGGTCCGCGAGCACCTTCCGCCAGAACGGGAAGTCCATCTCCGCCCAGACCGGGATCCGGTCGGGCTCCCAGCGGGCGTACTCCCGGTAGCCGGGAACGGCGTCCCACGCGGGGGGCCGGCCGGCAGCCCGGGCTTCGTAGGCGGTGCCGAGGTCCGCCGCGAGGAGCAGTTCGGACTGGCCGTCGAAGGCGATGTGGTGGATGTTCAGGCAGAGCAGCCAGGAGTCCGGGGCGAGTGCGGCCAGGCGTGCGCGGACGGGCGGGCGCCGCTCCAGGTCGAAGGGGCTGTCCCACCAGTCGGCGCACACGCGCGCCGCGAGGTCGGCCGGAGGGAGGCCGGGTCCGGTCACCGTGACGTGTTCCAGGGCGATCCCGGCGGCCTCGGCCGTCATGATCCGCTGGACGGGCTCGCCTGCCACGTCCCACAGGTAGACGGTGCGCAGCACCTCGTGACGGCGCAGGACGTCGTCAAGGGCGGCGGTCATCGCGTCCGCGTCGACGGGGCCCGTGAGGTGGTAGGCGAGGACGACGTTGTTGTCGTCCTGGCCCGGTGTCATCTCCTCGTCCCAGAGGAACCGCTGCTGGGCGTGGGAGAGTCGGACGTCTCCCGGCCCGGTCACGCGCGCTCCAGGAGTGCGCGGTCGAGCTTGCCGTTCTGTGTCAGCGGCAGTTCGTCCATCTGCCGCCAGACGACGGGGACCATGTAGTCGGGCAGCAGCGCTGCCACGTGCGCACGCAGGTCGCCGCCGGTCACGCCGTCCGCCGTGTCGGTGGTGTAGGCGGCGACGAGCTGGGAGTCGACGACGACGACCGCGGCCTCGCGGACCCCGGCCCGGCCGCGTACGGCCGCCTCCACTTCGTCCAGTTCGACCCGGTGGCCGCGGAGTTTGACCTGCCGGTCGACGCGGCCCCAGTGCACGAGGAGGCCGTCCTGGCGGCGGACCCGGTCGCCGGTGCGGTACCAGTCCTCGGGCGCGGGGCGTCCCACGACGGGGGCGTGGGGCGCGGGTCCCCGCAGGAACCGGCCCCGGTCGTCGGCAGGGTCGACGTACCCGGCGAAGCGCTGGGGGCCCCGCACGCACAGTTCGCCGTCGTCGGCGGGGAGCCCCGCTGGGTCGAGGACGGCCTCCTCCAGGTGGGGGTAGACGGTGCCGATGGGGACGGTGCCGTTGCCGGTGTCGGGCCAGAGCGCGGGGTCGTCCGGCATGCGGTAGCTCACGCAGACGCCGGCCAGTTCGGTGGGGCCGTAGATGTTCTCCACGGCGGAGCCGGGGGCGGCCGCGCGCCAGGCGGCGGCCGCCTCGTAGGTGAGCTGTTCGCCGCCGAACATGCTCCACCGCAGGTCGGGCAGGGATCCGGGGCCGAGGGTGCGCATCCGGCGGGCGATGGCGATCACCGAGGGAACGGTGTCCAGGTGGGTGATGGCGTGCTCGGCGAGGAAGCGGGCCGGGGAGCGCCAGGAGTGTCCGGCGGCGGCGACCAGGCCGGCCCCGGACGCCCACGCGGCGAGGATCTCGAAGACCGACCCGTCGAACGTGAGGTCGGCCGCCTGGGCCATCCGGCAGCCGGGGCCGAGTTCGTACCGGTCGATGACGTGGGTGAGGTAGGCCCGCAGCGCCCGGTGGTCGACGGGGACGCCCTTGGGGCGGCCGGTGGAGCCCGAGGTGTGCAGCACGTAGGCCTCCTGGCCGGGCTCCGCCTCGACCCCGGCCGGGGCGGGTCCGGTCCCGTCCAGGTGGTCGGCCGCGGAGAGGAGGCGCACCCCCTCGAACGTCGCCGGGTCCGGGACCTCGCCGTCCACGAGGACGGTCGCGGGAGCGGCGTGGTCCAGGACCTCCCGAACCCGCTTCTGCGGCCACCGGGGGCCGATCGGCAGGACGGCGCCACCGGCCCGGAGAATGCCCAGGTAGGCGGCGTACGTGGGGAACTCCCGGCGGAAGACGAGCCCGACGCGGCCGGGGCGCGGGCCGAGGCGTGCGGCGACGGAGCCGGCGGCCCGCCACAGCTCGGCGTAGGTGTGTTCCCGCTCGGCCACACGCAGGGCGATCCGGTCCGGACCGCGTCCGGTCTGCTCCGCGATCGCGGACACGACGTCATGCATGGGATTCTCCGGGGGTGTCGGGGTCAGTGCACCAGGGCGTCGGCCGGGGTGCGCAGGGCCCGGACGCTCGGGTGGGCGAGGCTCACGAGACGGGAGGCGAGGACCAGCACGGCCAGGCAGACGAGCACGAAGGCCAGGCCGCCGCCCGCGAAGGTGGTGCCGAGGGCGAAGCCGACGGGTCGCAGGGCGACGGAGCTGAGCCAGTCGTAGGAGGAGACCTTCGACATGGAGTCCTCCGGCACCTCGTGCTGCATGGTCGTCAGCCACAGGGAGTCGGCGGCGGTCATCCCCGCGCCCGCCAGGGCCACGGCGACGATCTGGACCGGGAGCGGGGCGCCCCAGGCGATCAGGAGCAGCATGGGGACGAGGAGGAGTTCGGCGAGCCGTGCGACGAGCATGGGCCGCTGGGGCTGGTAGCGGAGCAGGAAGAGGTCGCCGAGAACGTCGCCGATGCCGAGGGCGGCGATGAGGAGCGACCACTGCCAGACGCCGCTGTCGTTCTGGGCGGCGAGTACCGGTCCGACGACCATGAAGACGGCGACGGCCACGTGCGTGCACATGAATCCGGCGATGCTGGTCCAGATCCAGGGGGTGGTGCGGACCAGCCTGAAGCCGGCCGCGAGTTCGCGCAGGGTGCTGTCCTTCTCGCGCGGGGTCTCCCGGCGGGGCAGCTTGATCAGGGCCGCGCAGGCGGAGCTGACCAGGAAGGACAGTCCGTCGCCGATCAGCGCCCAGCCGGCGCCGACGGTGGCGATCAGCACCCCCGCGAGCAGCGGTCCGAGCACACCGGACATGCTGCGGGCGAAGGACAGGAGGGTGTTGGCGCGCTGGAGCTGGTCCTTGGGGACGGTGAAGCGGGTGAGGCCGGAGGAGGCGGGCAGGTGGAAGGCCTGCGCAGCGCCGAAGCACATCTGGAGGAGGAGTAGGAGGGGCAGATTGACCGCGTCCGCGAGGAGCATGACACCGACGCCGATCTGGCTGGCGGCGCGGACGCAGTCCATCGCGGCCATGACCAGGTGCCGGGGCAGGCGGTCGGCCCAGACCCCGCCGAAGAGGATGCAGACGACGAGGGTGATGGTGGAGGTGCTGAGGGCCAGACCGGCAGTGGCGCCGGAGCCGGTCACCTCCAGCAGGCCGACGGTGACCGCGACCTGGCTGAGCGTGTTGCCGATGACGGACACGGTGAAGCCGGCGTACTGGTAGGCGAACCGGCGGTGCCTGAACGGTTCGAGGGACTGCCTCAGACGCATCTCGGCTGCTCCATGGTGGTATCGGGGTCCGGTGCGGCCGCGGCGCAGGCGTCCGGGTGGGTGTCCGGTATGCCGGCCGGGTCGGCGAAGCCCTCGGTGAGGGTGGCGAGGACGCGGGTGACGGCGTGGTCGAGGCCGGGGCGGTCGTCGGCGCGCACGGTGAGGTTGGCCATGCGGTACTGGAGGGCGGCCTTCTCGTCGCCGTCCCGGGCGAGTTCGTCCACGGCCTGCACCCCGTGGAGTTCTCTCAGGTCTCGGGGGCGCAGCTGGGTGCGGACGGTGCCGGTGCGGTCCCGGAAGGTGGGGAAGAGGCCCGCGGCCGTCCCCTCGGGCGCTGCGGTGGCGTTCGGTTCCCCGCCGAGCGCGGCGGCCAGGGCCGTACGGACCGGGTCGGGGGCGCCGACGAGCCGGAACAGTCTGGCGGTATGGCCGGCGAGGCGGCCGTTCACCTCCATGACCTCCAGCCCGGCGGGGGTGAGGAGGAGTTCGGTGTGGGTGACGCGGTCGCGGACCTCCAGCGCGTCCAGGACCAGGCCGGTCAGTTCACGGGCCCGGTCGAGGAGGCCGGCGGGGAGCGCCGAGGGCAGGATGTCGCCCTGGACGTTCACCGCGTCCGTGCCCTCCGGCCCCTCGTGGCGGCCGACGGCGACGGGCAGCTTGTCGAGGACCCCGAGGTGGACCCGGCGGGAGCCGGCGCTGACGGTCTCGACGGAGATCAGGCTGCCGAGCCAGGGGGTCCCGGAGGGGTGCGGGGCGGCCGGGATCCTGGTCTCCAGGAGCATCCCGTCCCACACACGGCGTGCGGCGACGTGCGCGGCGATGTCGTCCCAGCCGTCCAGGAAGGCGATCCCCCGGCCGCCGGCGGCCCGCCGGGGTTTGAGGACGCAGGAGCCGCCGAGCGCCGCGTATGCCCGGTGGAGGTCCTCGGCCGAGTCGACGGCCTCGGCGCGCACGGCGGACAGTCCGGCGGCGTGCAGCACCTGACGCTGCACCAGCTTGTCCCAGGGGGCCGCGACGGCCGGTGCGGGCGCCCGGCGGACCAGGCGGTCCAGCGCGTCGGCCCGTTCCAGCTCGTCGTCGTGGAAGGTGGTGACGCCGGCCAGGCCGAGGCCGGTCACCAGCTCGGCGTTGGTCTCCGGGACGTCGGTCTCCGGGAGGACGTGGCACTCCAGGATCCGGGAGGCCAGTGCCACCAGGTCCGGGTGTGCGGCGGCGACCCGCGCGTCGACCAGGATGACCGGAACGCACAGGTCACGGGCGGCGCGGAACACCTCGCGCAGGTTGGCCGCGCCGTCCGGGGCGTGGCAGATCCCGAGCCGGGGCAGTGCGGGAGCAGACATGGTTCTGCGGGCTCAGTTCGCTGCGGCGCGGGCTGCGGAGACAAGGGTCTGAAGGCGGCCGTCGAGGAAGAAGTCCTCCAGGGCCACCTCCGCCCCGATGCGCGACTCGACACGCTCGACCAGGCTGACGGCCAGCAGCGAGTTGCCCCCTATCTCGAAGAAGTCGTCACTCGGGTCGGGAGAGGTCACGTCGAGCACCTCGCACCACTCGGCCCGCACGATGTCGTCGATCGTTGTGTCCATGTTCTGTCTCTTTCACTGGTCGGATGTGACGACCCAGGTCGGCGCGAGGGCCGCCCCTCGCCGGGTCTTGGGGATGGTCGCGTCCAAGCCGAGGTCGATCTCGGTGATCCCCCGTGCCTGCGCGAAGGCGATGGGTGCCTGGAAGAGGCTCTCGGCGTACGCCTCGTGGCGGTGCGGATGCCCGTCGGCGAGGCCCGTCTCATAGATCTCCAGGCCGGTGCCGAGCACGCAGCCGAAGGTGACGGCCACGGGGCCGCCTGCGTCGCACACCGCGAAGGCGACGCGCTCGCCGGCGGGGTCGGCGGCCCAGCGGGCGAGCCGGGCGCGCACCAGCCGGGGGTGCTCCTCCACGCCGTACCGCCGCTTGACGGCCACGACGAGTTCCGCGGCCTCGGCCGTCAGCTCGGCGGCCGGGCGGACCTCGGAGCGGAGTCCGGCCCCGGCCACCGAGCGGCGGTCCTTGAGGACGGTGCGGCGGCCACTCTGGCCGAGGCCTGCCAGGTAGGAGGCGTCGGAGCCGTCGGAGGGCAGGCGGAGCAGGCAGGACACACCGATCTCGGCGGCCCGCCGGCCGGGACCGAGGAAGTCGGCGACCTCGGCGTCCCGCACGTGCAGGGCGAGCGGGACGAGGCCGTCTCGGCGGGCCCGGTCCCAGGCCCGGTCCACCAGACCGCGGCGTACGGTGCGGCGCTCCTCGTCGGTCAGCTCCGCGGCCACAGCAGCGCCGGCGACCAGGTCGACGCACCCGCCGACGAACAGCAGGTCACCGGGGTCCGCCGGCAGGCGGGCGGCGAGCTCCGGACCGGGGTCCTGGAGGGCCTGCGGGGTCTGGCCGGGCGTGCCACGCAGCAGCGGAAGGATGCCGACGGGGCGGCCCGCTCTGGAGGCGACCACCGCGCGGCAGTCCCCCGGGCGCAGGTAGGGGCGGCCGAGCCGGGGCGGCAGGAGTGCGACGGACGCCGCGTCCCAGACGGTGCGCGCCGGTCCGGTACCCGCCGCGGCGGCGGCCTCGGACCTGGTCGCCGCGTCGATCTCCGTCAGGAGGTCCGTCAGCTCCACGATCCGGAAGTCCGTCCCGGTCACGCTGTCGGCCCGGGGTGTCGGGCGGCACGGCGGCTCGGCGGCATGGGGCAACGCTCCTCGGCTGGTGCGCACGGGCATACCTCGCGGACGGCCCTCGTGCTGGAGTGGACGGAGTTCAGCGGCGGACGAGGTCCGCGGATCGGGACCCGTCGAGTCCGGCGGCGGCCTGCCGGAGTGCCGGTGCGACCCGCTCGGCGAAGATCCGCATCGTCTCCCGGTCCACCGGCGGCCTCAGCCCGAGGAGGAAGTCCCCCACTCCCAGGCGTACATAGGGCAGGAGCGCCTCGACGCACTGCTCGGCCGTACCGAAGGCCAGGTACTCGCCCACATCGGGCGACCCGGCCGGCAGCAGCGCCATGCGCTCCCGCCGCCGCTCCTCGGCACGGGTCTCGTCCTCGCCGAGGACGACCCGGAAGGTCATCGACATCCGGATCTCGTCGGGGTTGCGCCCGATCTCCTCGCAGTACCCCCGGAGGACGTCCTTCTTGTGACGGTAGGTGTCGATGTCGGTGACGAGCGTGTTCCACACGTCGGCGTGGCGCGCGACGGTCCGCAGGGTGCGCTTCTCTCCCCCGCCGCCGATCACCAGCGGCAGCCTTTCCTGCACGGGCTTGGGTGCCAGTGCCGCACCGGTGAGGCGGTAGTGCTCGCCCTCGTAGTCGACGCGGTCGCGGGTCCACAGTCCGCGCATGATCTCGCAGGACTCGTCGAGCATGTCCAGGCGGTCGCCGGTCCGCGGGAACGGCAGGCCGTACTGGTCGTACGCCAGGTCCGCCCCGCCGGCTCCGACACCGAATTCCAGGCGTCCGCCGGACACGTGGTCGAGCGTGGCGGCGATGGAGGCGGCCATGGCGGGATGCCGCCAGGTGACCGCGGACACCAGCATGCCGCAGCGGATCCGCCGGGTACGCGCGGCAAGGGCCGCCAGCAGCGTCGGGCCGTCGAAGCAGGGACCGTCCGGGCCGCCGAGAGGGGGGCGCTGGTGGTCGAAGAGCGACACCCAGTCGTAGCCCAACTCCTCTGCCTGCGTCCACAGTTCCAGGCATTCGTCGAAGTTCGCGTATTGCTGTCCGGAGTGGACCCCGACTCTGATCACTTGCTCCCCCTCGCGGCCCACAGCGTGTGCTGGCGGCAACTGTACGAGACCGAGCAAGACATGGAAAGGCCCTTGCCTTGGCCCGAGTTGAGTGATCCAATCAACCACCATCGCCGCCGTTCGTCCAGGCCAGGGGGAGCATTGAGGATTCTGCGCGAGCGCGTCGGGACCACGATCGGGCATGCGGCACAAGGACCGGCCGACGTCGATGCCTACACACTGGATTCAGGCAAAGGCCTGGCAATTACGGTGTGGACCTACGGGGCCACTCTGGTAGAGGTCAACGTCCCTGACCGGTACGGCCGTTCGGAGAACGTCGTCGTCCGGCTGCCCGATCTGAGGTCCTACGAGGACCCCGACATCAACGCCTATGTGGGCGCGACCGTCGGGCGCTACTGCCGCTGCGTCACCGGCGGACGCATCGAACTTGACGGACTCGTACACGACTTGGACCGGAACGACGCCGGTCACCACCTCCACGGAGGTTCGCTGGGCTTCGACAAGCACGTCTGGCGGGCCGAGCCGCTGGTGCTGCCCGACCGCCTGGTGCTCTCGCTGCGCCTGGACAGCCCGGACGGCGACCAGGGATACCCCGGGGCGCTCGCCGCCGAGGCGCGCTACGAGATCGACGCCGGGTCCCGGCTGACCTTCGACTTCCGGGCGACCACCACGGCGCCGACGATCGCCGGGTTCACCAACCACGCGTTCTGGAACCTCGGCGGGCCGGGGCGGACCGTGGACGACCACGAGCTCGCACTGAACTCCACCCGGTACGTGGCCTTCGACGAGCGGCTGATGCCGCTGGCGGGACCGCCCCGGCCGACCGCCGGCACCCCGCTCGACCACACGAGCCCCCGCCGGCTGGACGGCTCCCGCATCGACAACTTCTTCGTCCTCGACGATCCGGCCTGGGCCGCCGAGCTCGTCCACCGGCCGTCCGGCCGGGCCATGCGCGTCCGCACCGACCAGAGCGGCGTCGGCGTCTACTCGGGCGACCACTTCCGCCGGCCGCGGGCGGGCCTGTGCCTGGAGACGGGCGCCTGGCCGGACGCTCCGAATCGTCCGGACTTCCCGTCGGTGCGCCTGGATCCGGGCCAGACTTACCGCCACCGGACCGTTCACGAGTTCCACACGATCGGAGACCTACCCGCATGAAGCTCTACCTGTCCTCCTTCCGGATCGGCAACAAGCCCGAGGAGTTGCTGCGCCTGCTCGGCGACGGCGGCCGGCGGACCGCCCTGATCCTGAACGCCGACGACTACAAGGACGAGGAGGGCCGGGCCGCCTCCCTCGCGCGCGAGCTGGACGAGCTCTCGGGCATCGGTCTCGACCCGTTCGAGGTCGACCTCCGGGACTACTTCGGGCGCGCCGACGAGCTGGAGAAGGTGCTCTCCTCGGCCGACTGCGTCTACGTCCGGGGCGGCAGCGTGTTCGTCCTGCGGCGCGCCTTCCAGGCCAGCGGCGCCGACCACGTCCTGAAGCGGCTGATCACGGAGGAGGCCGTCGTCTACGCCGGTTACAGCGCGGGCCCCTGCTTGCTCGGCCCCGACCTGCGCGGCATCCACGGCGACACGGACGACCCCGAGCTGGTGCCGAGCGGCTACGAGGGCACCACCATGGACTGGGACTGCCTGGGCCTGCTGCCCTTCACCATCGCCCCCCACTACCGCTCGGACCACCCCGAGTCCGGGGAGATCGACCGCCTGGTCGAGTACTACACCGAGCACCATGTGCCCTTCATCGCCCTGCGCGACGGACAGGCGATCGTCGTGGACGGGGACACCCGCAGCGTCGTCGGATGACCGGCGGCTGGGAAGACGCCGCCGACGCCGACGAGGTGCACGCGCTCCTGGAGGCGTGCGACGCCCACCAGGCGGAGGCCACCGGCACCCCGCGGCCGGCACGGCGCCCGGAGACGACCGCCGCCCTGGTGGCGGGGAGACACGTCCGGCTGCTGCGCGAGGACGGCCGGGCCGTCGGCATGTTCACCCTCGACACCCGGCCGCGGGCCGAGGAGCCCCCCGGGCATCCGCGGGCCGATCGTCCCGCCTATCTGAGCCGCCTCGCCGTCGCTCCCGACCAACTCTCCGCCGGCTCGCTGGTCGGCGTCCGCTGTCTGCGCGAGGCCGTCCGTCTGGCCGGCGCGCTCGGGGCCGACGCGCTCCGTGCCGAGGCCAACCCGGACATCCGGGGCACCCGCGCCCTGCTTGCGTCGCTCGGCTTCGAGCAGTGCGGCCCTGTGCACTCCGACGACACAGGACGCCGTTTCGTGCACCTCCACAAACCCCTTGACGTGAGGAAGGCCGAACCATGCCCGAGAACACCCTCCCGCCCGTGATCCAGAGCCTGCTGGCCGACCCCCGTCCCATCGTTCTCTTCGGAGCGGGAGACGTCGGCGTCCTGGCCCACCACGTCCTGACCCGCCAGGGAGTGCCCGTCACCTGCTTCGCGGACGGCCGGGCGTCCAAGCAGGGCACCGTTCTGCGCGGGCTTCCGATCCACTCCATCACGGATCTGCCCGAACTGGCCGACGACGCCCTGGTGTTCCTGTGCGGGAACTACCTGAAGACGATGACCGACCGGGTGCGGTCCGCCGGCTTCACCCGCATCCAGGACTGTGTCGAGCTGCTCGACGGGTTCGACTTCTCCGGCTCCGAGGCGGACACCGGCATGAGCCCCGTGCTGGCGGAGCGCAAGGCCGCACTGCACAAGCACGAGACCCTCAAGGACCGCGAGCACGCCGAGGACACCCTGATCCTCAAGTACCTCGACGTGGTGGTCACCGAGGCGTGCTCGATGAAGTGCCAGGACTGCTCGAACCTGATGCAGTACTACGCCAAGCCTCGCCACAGCGACCTCGACCTGCTGGCGAGCGCCGTCGACCGGATCATGGACAGCGTGGACGGGATCTACGAGTTCCGCGTCCTGGGCGGCGAGCCCTTTGTCAATCCGCGGGTCCACCGCGTGATCGAGCAGCTGGTCGCCTACGAGGTGGTCGAGAAGGTCGTCGTCTACACCAACGGCACGATCGTGCCGCGCGGCGCCAACCTCGACTGCCTGCGGAACGAGAAGGTGGTCGTCGAGATCACCAACTACGGCCAGCACTCCAAGAAGTTCGACGCGCTCCAGGAGACCCTCACCACTGAGGGGATCACGCATCTGTCGAAGATACCCGTGTGGACGGACTCGGGCCGGATCCGCTACGTCGAGCGCAGCGCCGAGGTGCTGGACGACATGTTCCACAACTGCTGCGTGAACGACATCGTCACCCTCCTCAACGGCAAGCTGTACCGCTGCCCGTTCTCGGCCAACGCCCACAACCTCAAGGCCGTACCCGACGCGCCGCAGGACGTGATCGACCTGACCGGCGACCTGTCCGGAGCCGAGCTGCGCGAACAGATCCGCGCGCTGTACGCCCGCGACACCCACCTGACGGCCTGCGGCTCCTGCGCCGGCCGCGACTACCGGACACCCCAGATCGAGGCGGCCATCCAGACCCGCCGCCCGCTGCCGCTGACCGTCGTCGGCTGAGGCATCTCATGCGGATCGCCGTACTCCCGATCGACGCGATCGGACACGTCAACCCCCTGCTCGCGATCGTGGAGGAGCTGCTGCGCCGGCCGGACGTGACCGAGGTCCGCGGCTTCGGCCCGGACCCCCTCGTGGACGCCTTCGCGTCCGTGGGGGCCGGTTACACGGCCGTCCCGTCGGTGCCTCTGCCTCCGACGCCCGACGGCCTCGGCGACCTGCCCTTCAAGAGCTTCGTCCACCCGCTGTCCGTGAGCGACGCGTACCAGGAGGCCGTGGCCGCCTTCCGGCCGGACATCGTCCTCTACGACGTGTTCGGCATCCACGGCATGCTCGCGGCTCGGATTCACGGCGTCCCGTCCGTCTCCCTGGTGACCTTCCCCGGCTACGGGGCCCTCGGCGAGGACTTCGCCGTGCAGCACGGGCGCCCGCACCCGGAACTGACCCGGGCGAACGAGGTGTACCGGGCGCGGTACGGGGTGGACCCGCTGGGCGAGGGCCTGCTGCCGGTACTGTTCCCGTCCCGCGACCTCTCCGTGGTCACCGCCGCGCGGGAGCTGTCCCGCGCGCCGGGCCCGGGCACCCCGCGTCTCGCACAGGCGCTCGAGTCGTACCGGGACACCTGCGTGCACGTCGGCGCCTCCGTGGGGGCGGGCCGGTACACGCCGGGCACCGTGCTCACGGGGCCGGTGCGCACCGAGGCCAGACTCCGGCACGACTCCTCCGGCTTCCCGTTCGAGACGCTCGGCGCGGCGCGGAGGGCGGGCCGGTCCGTGGTGCTGTTCTCCCTGGGCACGGTCCTGACGGACTTCCGCTTCCACAGCCCGGTCGGCGGCGCGGCGACCGGCCGCGCGTTCCTGACGGCCATGCTGGACCGGCTGACCACGGCCCTGGGCGGCCGCGAGGACCTCCTGGTCGTCACGGCCGTCGGCTCCCTGCTGGCCGCCGGGGACGAGCCGGCCTGGCCGGCGAACTTCCTGGTGCGGGACTTCGTCCCGCAGCGCGAGGTGCTGGAGCGGTACGCCGACGTCTTCATCACGCACCACGGGATGAACTCGACCACCGAGAGCATTCTCGCGGGCGTCCCGATGGTGTCCGTGCCCGGTGTCGGGGACCAGTTCGCCAACGCGGCGACGGCGGTCGGGGGCGGTGCCGCGGTGGCGCCCTGGGACCTGCGGAACCCCTACGGCACGGTCACGGCGGAGCTGTTGCGCGAGGCCGTGGACCAGGTCCTGGCCGACGGCTCGCACCGAGCCGCGTGCGCGCGGCTGCGGGAGGCGATGCTCGCGGAGGGCGGGGCGGCGCGGGCGGCCGGGCTCGTCGCCGGGCTGCTCGCGGCGGCCCGCTGAGCCCGGCCGCGCCGGGAACCACGGAGGGCGGCCACCCGATCACGTCGGGTGGCCGCCCTCCGGGTCCGCGTCGCGGATGACGCCTGGTCAGCCCAGGCGTACGGTCACGCACTTGGGGCGCTGGTACTCGGCGATGGCCAGCACGCTCAGGTCTGTTCCGTGGCCCGACGACTTGCGCCCGCCGTGCGGGAGTTCGGGGGTCTGGTCGAGGTGGCAGTTGACCCAGGCCTCCCCGGCGTCCAGCTCGCCCGCCAGCGTCAGGGCCGACGAGACGTCCGAGGACCACACACTGGCGGCCAGGGCCTGGGACACGCCGTTGGCGAGCTCGACCGCGTGCGCGAGGTCCCGGGCCCGCTGCACGGTCAGGACCGGCCCGAAGACCTCCTCCACCACGGCCGGGTCGTCCTCGGCGAGGTCCGCGAGGACCACGGACGGCCGCCAGTGGCCACCGTCGCGCTCCGGGCCCGGCTCGGTCCGGCCCGTGTGCCGGACGCCCGCCCGGCTCGCCTCCAGGATGCGGTCGTAACGGGCCGCCTGGTCGGGGTTGTTGAGCGGACCGAAGTCCACCCCGGCGACCATGCGGCCCATCTCCCGGGCCAGGCCCGCGACCACGGCGTCGTGGTTCTCGGGGAGCGTGATCACCCGCGCGGGGGCGGCGCAGCTCTGACCGGCGTTGAAGACGGAGGCGGCGGCCAGCGAGGCGCAGGTGTAGGCGGGCGCGTCGGGCAGCACCAGGGCGGCGCAGTTGCCGCCGAGTTCGAGGCTGACCCGCCGCAGTCCGGCGCGGTAGGCGACGTCCAGGCCGCCGGCGGTGCTTCCGGTGAAGGCGATGGCGTCGACGCCGGACTCCACGAGCAGGACACCGGTCTGCCGGTCCCCGGGCAGTACGCGGACCACGTCGTCGCCCAGGAGTCCGGCGGCGTCCTCGCCGAGCAGGAGCGCGGTGTCGGGCGTGGTCTCGGCCGGCTTGAGGACGACGGTGTTGCCGGCGGCCAGGGCAGGGCCCAGCCGCCACATCGCCATCATCAACGGGTAGTTCCAGGGGACGACGGCGGCGACGACGCCGAGCGGCTCCCAGCGCACCCAGCTCTCGCGGTCGGCCATGCGCCGGCCGGCCGCCGGAGAGACCTCGGTGCGGGCGGCGCCCGCGTAGAAGCGGAGGACGTCCGCGCTGCCCTCGACCTCGCCCCGCGCCTCCTCCGGCAGCTTGCCCGTGCCGGCCCGCAGGGCCTCGGCGTACTCCTTCGCGCGGTCCTCGATACGGTCGGCCAGCCGCAGCAGGCGCCGGGACCGCTGCCCCGGGGGGAGCGCGGCCCAGCCGCGCTGGGCCGCCGCCGCGGCCTCGACCGCGGCCGTGACGTCCTTCTCGCGCGCGGCCTGGTAGGACGGGCGGGGCCGGCCCGTCTGGGGGTCGTGAGGAGTCAGCAGGGTCATGGTCATGCCTCGGGTTCCAGGGTCGGGAAACGGGTGGGGAGGGGCGGGCGCGGGTCAGCGCGGAGGCTGCGCCAGCAGGTCCCGCAGGGCCGGCCGAAGGATCTTTCCGGTGGCCGTCCGGGGGACCTCGGGCACCCGCAGGATGCGGTGGGGCTGGACCGCCTCGGCGAAGTGCGCTTGCAGGTGCGTGCGCACCGCGTCGTCGCCGACGGCGTCGGGGGCGTTCAGGGCCACGGCCACGACCTCGCCGAGCAGCGGGTCGGGAACGGCGGCGCAGGCCGCGTCCAGGACGCCCGGGAGGCGCCTCAGGGCCCGTTCCATCTCCTCCAGCGACACGGCCTCGCCGCGCACCTTGGCGATGTTCTTGCTGCGGCCGGTGATGACGAAGTACGTGTGTCCGGTCTTCTCGTCCAGGACCTCGTGGCCGAGGTCCTGGGAGTGGAACCAGCCGCCCGCGAACGCCTCCGCGGTGGCCTCGGCGTTGCCCGCGTAGCGGGACATCACGTTGTGGCCGCGCATGCGGATCTCCCCCGGTTCGCCCGGGCGGGCGCGGCGGCCGTCCGGGGCGAACACGGCCACCTCGTTGCCGGGGACGGCGACACCGACGGTCGGGATGTCGGCGTCGAGCAGCAGGCGCCGATAGGCGTCGTCGCCGATGTCGCGCGGCATGGTGGTGGAGAAGTTGGTGGTCTCGGTCAGGCCGTACCCCTGCAGGACGCGGGCGCCGATCCGGGTGTGGACGGCGCGCGCCGTCTCGGCGGACAGGGGGGCGGCGGCAGTGACGAAGTGCGAGAAGTCCGCCGGGAGGGTGCGGCGGCGCCACACGGCGGACAGGGCGTCGAGGATGCTCGGGACGACACTGGCGACCCGCGGCCGGTGGAGGGTCAGGAGCTCCGGGTAGCGGAACGGGTCGAAGCCGGGGGCTAGCACCGCGTGAGCGCCCGCGGCCAGGGTGGCCATGAGCGTCAGGTGCACGCCGTTGACGTGATGGACGGGCAGGCAGCCGAGGAAGGTGTCGCCGGGGCGCAGTCCGTGGTGCCGGACCATGGCGTCCGCGTTGGCGACGGCGTTGCCGTGGGTCTGGGCGACCAGCTTGGAGGCCGCCGTGGACCCTGAGGTGCCGAAGTAGAGCATGTCCGCCTCCGGCCGCGGGGTCGGCGGGGACCAGCCGGGGGGCGGGTCGGGCAGCCGTTCGGGGTCGGGGGCGCGGACGGTTCGGGGGAACCGGTCGTCGGCCGTGGCGGGGCCGGTGACGATCGCCTCGACGGCGAGGGCCGCGGTCTGCTCGGTGACCCGGGCGGCCGGGTCCGCCGGATTGAGCACGAGGGCGGGCCGGCCGGAGCGCAGGACGGCGAACAGGGCGATCACCGACGGGACGTCGTTGACCGGGGTCAGGCCGACGGGCCCGCCGGCCGGCAGCCCGAGGACCGTGTCCAGCCAGTGGGCGGTCCGGCGGCTGTAGTGGTCGAGTTCCGCATAGGTCAGCGTCCGCTCGGTGCCGTCGGCGGCCGGTGTCGTGAGGTACGGTTCCCCGCCGCGTTCCCGGGCGTGGCGGTCGAGGTGGTCGAGGACCGAGCGGACCCCGCCCGCGCCGGTGGGAAAGGGCGTTTCCCGGTAGCGGTGGACGAGGTCCCGGTCGGTCGCGGTCGGGTCACCCATGCGCGTGCCGGGTCTCGTGGACGGCGTCGGCGAGGGTGCGGGCGGTACGGAAGGTGTCGGCGGTGACCCTGTCCTGGGGCAGTTCGACGTCGAGGGCGGTCTCGACCTCGACCAGGAGCCGCACGGTGCGCAGCGAGTCGAAGCCGAGGTCCGCGAGGGGGACGTCGGCCTGCCCGGGGCCCCAGGCCGGCACGGGTTCGGTGAGGAGCCCGCGGACCACGTCCAGGACCGCCGCGAGATCGGGCGGGACCGGGAGTCCGGCGTGTGCCGGACTCCCGTCGGCGCGGGGGCCGGTCATCACTCCTCCACCAGGGTCATGCGTTCGGCGGACTCCAGCGGCATGTGCGGCACGCCGAAGGCCAGGATCTCCAGCGGCTCGGGGACGTGCAGGTTGGTCTTCACGCCGTGCGCGTAGTTGGCGGGGACGAACACCGTGTCGCCGGCGCCCATCTCGTAGTCCACGCCGTTGATATGGATGTAGCCGCGGGAGCTGAGGACGAAGAGGATGTGCGCGCCGGGGTGGGTGTGCAGGTCGAAGCAGGAGCCGGACTCCATGATGATGCGGTCGGCCCCGATGGCCACGCCGCCCTCGATCAGTTCGCCGGCGCCGACTGTGCCGAGGATGCCCGGGATGACTTCGTCCCGGGAGTTGAGCAGTTTGACCTCGGGCGAGGTGTAGATGTTCCGGACGTGCTTGTCCGGGTCGAAGACGGTGTCCATGGGTGTCTCCTTGGCTGTGTGCTGGTGAGCGGTTTCGACGGTGCCGGGTGGGCGCGGTGTCATCAGAGGGCGGGGCCGGTCGGGCGGTGCCTCTGGAAAGGGCTGCGGCCCAGCCCGCGGGCGATCCCGAGAGCGAGGTGGGCCGCGAAGATCTGGTGGAGCAGCGGGGCGAACTCCTCGCGGGCGGTGCCGTGCACGGGGAGGAGGACGATCCGGTCGTCGAGGGTTTCGGTCCCCTCGGCCGGCGTGACGAGGGCGACCCGACGTCCGAGGGCGAGGGCGCGCTCGGCGAGCTCCAGGGCGCGGGGCCTGGCGGGTCCGTGCGGGGCGAGCACCACGAGTGGGGTGTCCAGAGGGGCGGCGAACCGCTCCACGTGCCACCACTCCTCCAGGTCCCGGCCGTACGCGTGGACTCCGGCGCCCTCGACGACCTTGGCGGCCGCGTAGCCCGCCGTGCCCTCGGCGGGGCCGGTGCCGAGGACGGCGATCACGGGGGCGTCGGTCAGGGTCCGTCCCCATGCGGAGGCCCGCTCGCGGACGGCCTCCTCGGTCGCGGCGATCCCGTCGGCGAGGCCGGGGAGTTCGGCGCGGGTGCGAGCGGCCCACTCCGTGCCGCGGGTGGTCTCCGCGGCACGGAGCGCCAGCACCAGCAGGGCGACCAGGCTCGCCTGGTGGGTGCGGATGCCGGGGGACGGTTCGAGGCCGGGCAGGCCGACGGCGACGTGGGAGTCGGTGGCGTCGGCGAGCGGACTGGTGGCCGATCCGCTGATGCCAAGGGTACGGAGTCCCCGGGCGCGGGCCGCGGCGACGCCCTCAAGGACGCGTTCGGTGCGGCCGGAGGCCGAAACGGCCACGACGAGGGTGCCGGGGTCGGCCGTACGCACGTGGTAGCCGAGGAAGCGCTGGGCGGGCTGGACTTCGCAGGGCAGGTGCGCGAGGTGCTCGAAGGCGGCCTCGGCGGCGGTGGCCGCGTGCAGGGAGTCGCCGTCACCGACCAGGCAGACGGAGCGCGGGGTCCCGGCCGCCCCGTCGGGACCGTACAGCTCGTGCCAGGCCGTATCGACGCGGTCGGGGAGAGAGCCGGCGAGGTCGCGAAGGTCGGCCGCGAGGCGGCCGCTCTGGCGGCCGAGGACGGCGGCGTCCATGGGTTCCGGTGCCGCGGCCGGGGCGGTCATCGGGACTCCAGGGAGCGGGCGATGTCGACGTAGGCGCGGACCCGGTCGGCGTCGATCCGGCCACCCCAGCCGCCCTCTTCGAGGCACGTGCCGACGAAGGCGCCGTCCGCGTCGGCGAGCAGCCGGGCGGCGTTGGCGTGGTCGGTGTGGCCGGCGAGGACGACGGGGAGGCCGGGGGCGGCGCGGCGGACGGAGGCGATCAGCTCGTGGGTGCGTGCCTCGTCCGGGTCCCCGAGGGCGACGGCGTCGGCGCCCATGCCGCGGGCCGCGCGGGCGACCTCCGCGGTGGGCTTCTCCCCGCCGAACCAGCGGAAGTGCATCGAGTCGACGTCGGCGATCATCCCCACGGACCCGGCCGAGATCCGCTTGCGGTACTCGGCGACGGCGAGCGGGTCGGGGGTGACCATGCCGTGCGGGCTGAGAGTCATCCCGACGAGCGCGCCGGCCCGGATGAAGTGGCCCCCGGACACCTTGGCGACGGCGAGGGAGGCGCTGAGGGCGTTGCGCATGATCTGGACGCCGACGAGGAAGCCGGGCGTGTCGGCCACGGCCCGGACGGCCGCGTCGGTGATCAGACCCATCGCGACCGTGCGCGCCGGGTCGCTGGCGTCCTCGGTGGAGTAGACGCGGTCGACCGTCTGGATCAGGCAGCCGTCCGCTCCGCCGGCGGCGAGCGCCCGGGCGGAGGCCACGGCCCTCTCCAGGATGTCCCGGAATTCTCCTTCCTCGTGGAAGGGGGTGCCGGGGAGCGGCTGGAGGTGGATCATGCCGATGACCGTCTTGCGGCCCGGCGGGAGGCGGAACTCAGGCATGGACGGCCTCGTCCCGTCGCACGGTGGCCCGGATCCGCTCCAAGGCCGGGTCGAGGACGGTCCAGGGGCGTGCGGTGGTGAGCCGGACGACGCCGCTGCCGAAGCCGAAGTTGAGGATGCCCGGGTAGACCGAGACGCCTGTTTCGCGCAGGAGTTCACGGAAGCAGAGGTAGGAGTCGTCCCAGCGGTCGAAGGCGGCGGCCGTGTTGATGGAGTACTCGGGCCGCAGGACGTGCGCGACCTCGGCCAGGCGGGCGCCGCTGGCGTCGCGCAGGGTGGCGAGCGCGGCCTCGCGGGAGTGCCGTTCCTGGCGGTAGCCGTCGTACGCGGCCTGCAGGCCGGCGCGCTGGAGTTCGTAGGTCTCCTCGAACTCGGCCAGTTCGGCCGCGCGCACCTCGGTGACCCCGGTGATCATCCAGCGCTCCATACGGGCGAGGACCTCGATGGCGGTGTAGAGGAACGAGGGGGGTCCGCCGAAGCTGGTGGAGGCGTACTCGTAGTAGGCGGCGATGAACGCCGCGTCCGCCATGATCCAGCCGGCCTTGACGCCCGGGGCCGACCAGTTCTTGGACAGGCTGGAGACCCGGATGACGTTGGAGGCCGCGCGGAACTTGCCGAACTCCCTTTTCGGGCCGAGCCATTCGTGGCACTCGTCGAGGAGGATCATCGTGTTGGGCGATGCGGCGCGGACGAGCCGCTCCAGGTCGGCCTCGGCGACACCGGCGCCCGTGGGGTTGGCCGCGGTCTGGAGCATGACGAACGGCGTGTCGGGGGTCAGCGCGGCGATGATCGGGTCGACCGACATGACGCCGTCGTCCGAGGAGACCGGGACCAGCGTGACCGGTGTGCGGCGGGCGATGGCTTCCACCAGCGGCGGGTAGTTGGGAATGGCGCACAGGGCCGGGGAGCTGTGCGCCGAGCCCGTCAGGACGAAGTCGGCGAGGGAGCTGACGGCGAAGGTGCCGCCCATGGTGAGGGCGACGTTCTCGGCCGTGTAGGTGACGTCCGCGATGCGGGCGCTCTCGTAGGCGGCGACGGCTTCTCGCGCGGGGGCGCGCCCGCAGGAGTCGGAGTATCCGTACCAGTCGCGGGAGAGGGCGTAGCGGAGGGTGTCCTTGATGGTCTCGGGGAGCCCCCACCGCTCCTCGTCGACCGAGCCGCTGGAGAGGATGTACCGCGCGTCCTGCCGGAGGCGTCCGTAGAGGTCGTCGCGGAAGTAGGAGTTGAAGAGCTCCTTGACGAAGCGGACGGTCGCCCGCGAGGTGAGGACCTCCTCGGCGGACACCTGACGGCGGACGGTCGAGTTCCGCCAGCGTTCGGCCTGTTCGGGGCGCAGGGCGTGGGTGCCGAGACGGTGCTCGACGCGGCCGAGCCAGAGCTCGCGCAGTTCATAGGGGTCCTCCGGGTCGACGGCCCGCCGGAAGACCTCCAGGGTGGCGTCATCCACGACCGGGGTGAACAGGCCGGCCGGAGGAGTGGCCGGGCCGGCGTTCAGGGCCGCGTCGCGCACCTCGCTGGGCAGGCTGATCGGGCGTACGGGCGGAGAGATGTCGAACAGGGGCATGCCGTCTCCAAGGGAGAAGAAAGGGGCCAGTGGGGGACGCTCCGGGCGCTGCCCGCACGCCCGCCCATGGGTGGGACGGGACGCGTCAGCGGATGCGGAGCCTCTTGAGATGGCGTGTCCTGGCCGCCGCTCGGGGCAGCCCGGCCGTGCGCCCGTGGAAGAAACGGGTGTTGTCGATGACGACGAGCAGCCCACGGGACCAGAGCACGCCCGAAGCGCCCCGGGCTTCGTACATGCGGGTGAGCAGGCGGCCGAAGGCGCCGTTGACGGCGCCCGGCGAGGCGCCGTCCGCCTCGCAGACCCAGCGCAGGGTGTCCTGCTGGAAATCACGGAAGGCGAAGACCACGTGGCCCCCCTGGGACCGCACGACGGGGGGCACGCCGGGGGCGTCGGCGTAGCGGGTGGCGCGGAGCAGGCGGAGGTCCTCGGCGTCGAGGCCGGCGGCGACCTCGTCCATGGAGACGAGGACGGTGGAGGCCGAGTTGTCGCCCGGTTCCACACACATGAGCACGATGTAGCGGGGCTGGTCCGCGACGGCGCGTCCGCTGCCCTCACTGTGCAGGGACAGCGGGTTGCTGGCGAAGGGCTGGAGGGAGACGTCCTGTGTGATTCCGGCATCGGCCCGGAGATTGAGGACGACACCGTCCTCAACGTAGGACTGGATGTCGGGAGCGGTCTCGGGTATCGCGGCCCCCAGCGCCGAACCCAGCTTCTGGAAAGGGTCGTTGGCGAGCGGCTCGTCCAGCCGGACGACGCCGAGCCCGTACCGGACGATGTCCCTGTCGATCCCGTCGAGGATCTCCCCGGGGAAGTCAGCTGCCGTGGACGGGAATCCCACGTCAGGCTCCGCCAACACACTTTTCTCGGAAAGGAGTTGTGCACGGAGTCGACAGTGGTCGTCCGATGAGTTCTCGGTAAAGCTACCTTCAAGCATTCTCTACCCCCGCTGGACATGACGTGCGCACCAAGGAGCGGAAACCGCGCGAACCGCCTTCCGGACAAGGCGCGTTCCGGTGGGACGGCGATCGCGAGCAGCTGACACGCTCAGGCGCTGCGGCGCTGGCCGCCCGTCAGTTAACCCGAAAGATCAGACGGAGGCTAGATCCTCTCCTTGCACAGGCGGCATTTCACTGGCAATGTCCGCAAGGTTCCTTGCCGGGAATCAGGCCTACGGGGTCAACTCCCAGCATTTTCCGTGCAACTGACAGATTGACTTCCTGTCTCCCTCCCCAGCGCCCCAAGCAGGGGTTACAGTCCTGGGATCACAACCTCGCCAGTGCGGGCTCGATGTCAACGAGGGGCGACATAGGGGATGTTGGACACTCTGTTCACCAAGCAGATCGAGCGGACTCCCGATGCGGTGGCCGTTTCCCATCCGGATGCTCGCGAGCAACTGACGTATGCGGAGCTCGGCCGGGCGGCGGACGGCGTGGCGCGCCTGCTGCTCGACCGGGGCGTGGGTCCCGGCTCGTTCGTGGGCGTGTGCCTGCCGCCGGGATGCCGGCGCATCGCCGCCTTTCTCGGCGTATGGAAGGCGGGCGCGGCCTATGTGTCGATGGAGCCCGAACAGCCCGTCAACCGCCACCGGTTCATCCTGGCCGACAGCGGCGCCTCCTGTGTGATCACCTCGGCCGAGCTCGCGGACCGGTTCCCCTCCGAACTGGTCCTTCCGGACGCCGGAACGGCCCCGGCCGCGGACGGAGCGCCTGTCGGTCGGCCCGTCGTCCCGCCGGACGCCCCGGCCATCGTGTACTACACCTCGGGCACCACCGGAACGCCCAAGGGCGTGCTGGTCGGTCACGCGAGCATCGCCCATTTCCTGGCGAACGTCACGGGACCCGACCCGGACCTGTCCCTTGCCCCTGGAGACCGGACGGCCCAGCTCACCAGTCCCGCGTTCGACGCGATCACGTACGAGATATGGGCGACGCTGTTGTCCGGCGCCACCCTCGTGATCCTCCCCCGGGAACTGCTGACCGACGGCGGACTGCTCGGCGAGGAGTACCGGCGCCACGGCATCACCGCCATGATCACGGCCACTTCGGTCTTCCATGAAATCGCCCTGCAGAATCCCGCCGCGTTCGCACCCCTGCGGCTGCTGCTCGTCGGCGGCGAGCCCATGGACCCCCGGCGGGCCCGCGACGTGCTCGCCTCTCTGTCCGGCACTCTGGCCAATGTCTACGGCCCCACCGAGACCACCACCTTCGTCATCCGGCACGTCGTCTCCGGCGTGAGCGACGAGACCCGGATCATTCCGATCGGCACGCCGCTGCCGGGGCTGGAGGCCCACGTCCTCGACGAGGAGCTCCGTCCGGTGCCCGACGGTCTGCGCGGCGAGCTGTACATGTCGGGCCCCTGCCTCAGCCTGGGCTACCTCAACCGCCCCGAGCAGACGGCCGGCGTGTTCGTACCCCACCCGGAGCGTACGGACCTCGCCCTGTACCGCACGGGCGACCTGGTCCGGCGGGACGCCGACGGTGTGCTCGTCTACCTCGGACGCACGGACCATCAGGTCAAGGTCCGCGGACACCGCGTGGAGCTCGGCGAGATCGAGGCGCGGCTGCTCGCCCACCCCGAAGTCGCGAACGCCTGCGTGGTACTCAGCGGCACGGAGGCCGACCGCGTCCTCGCCGGCTTCGTGGTGCCGGCCGCCACGGCGGCCCCGGACGCGGCCGCCCGGGTTCGGGAGGACCTGGCGCGGGAGCTGCCGGAGTGGATGGTGCCCCGGCTGACGGTGGTCGACCGACTGCCGCTCACGCCCATGGGCAAGGTCGACCGCACGGCCCTCGCCGAGCTCGGCTCCCAGCACGACCAAGGCGGCCCGGGCGAGCGGGACACCGCGCCGGGGGCGCCCGAGGACGGGCTCTCCCCGCTGGAGCAGGCCCTGTCGGCCATGTGGCGCGATCTGCTGGAGGTGGACAGCCTCGCCCCCGAGGACAACTTCTTCCAGATGGGCGGTCACTCCATCCTCCTCGGACGCCTCAACGCGAGAATCCGCCAGGACCTGGGAATCAGGCCGCCGCTGCGCGCCTACTACTCCCACGCCACGCTCGGCGCACAGGCCCGCATGCTGGAGTCCCACGCCCCTGACCCCGAGCGCGTCGCGGCCCTCGTGGCCGGTACGGGGAAGGAGAGCGGCGCGTGAACGCCCACGTCGTACCCTGCCGGACCATCGCCGACTACCGCGAGCGGGCGGACGCCTGGAGCGCGGGCCTGCCCTTCCCCGTGCTGGCCGGCCCTTCGCTGGACCGCTATCGGTCGCTGTTCGCCGACGGGCGGCTGCCGGAGGTGGACACCGCCCCGCGGGCGGGAACGGTGATCAGCGTCGGCGGCGACGCGGGCTCCGCAGGCCGGCTGCTGGCCGTCGCCACGGGCCGTGAGCACCGTGTGGTGGAACCCGGCGCCCTCGCGCGCGAACTCGCCCCGCGAGCCGGCGAACTCGTCGCCGTGGTCGGTCTGGCCGAGGACATCACCGCCTCCGGCGACTGGCCGGGCGCCCACGGCGCAGTGGCCGGCGTGGTCACCGCGCGCGACCTGGCCGCGCTGACCTGCCTGGTCTACCGGAGCCTCACCGCCCATGCGGCAGCCGAGGACCGCGTCTTCGTGGCCACCCACCCCATGCTCGAGGACGCCGAGCTGGCCGACACGAACGAGTTCGAGGACATCCTCGGACTCGGCCGACGCAGGCCGAGGCTGCTGGTGCTCAAGGCGCTGGGCAAGGAGTGCTGCGCGGCGCTGCCCGACGGCATCCTGTGCGGCCGGTCCGACGCGATCGATGCTCCACTGCCCCCCACCGACCGCACGTACCGGCACATGCCGTGCATGCACGGCGCGGGCTGCCACCGCGCCGACCTGGCGGAGGACCGGCGCCTGCCTGCGGCGGAGCTGCACGCGACCGTGGTCTTCACCCACAGCTGTTCGTCCATCGCCGTGGGCACCAACGCCTACCCCCACCATGTCGCGCTGGGGCTCGGGTTGTTGGAAGGAACCGCCGTCGCGGTCATCGGCGCGCTCGGTGTCCACATCGTGCAGCGGGGGGCGCAGCAGGACCTGGAGGACGCCCTCGCGGAGAACCTGCCGCTCGGCCACGCCGTCGAGCGCCTGAACGAGCAGGCGCATCCGATCAACGGCTGGCTGAACCGCTTCGGCCTGCTCGGCGACCCCGGCCTCGTCCTCGGTCTGCCGGCCGGACGGGCCGAAGGCGCCCACCCCGCGAAGACGGTGGAGAGGACAGGCCGGCGCGACGAGGAGGCGGTCCGGGACCTGGCCCACCTGAGCAACGTGGTCCTCCCCCGCCTGGAACGCCTCTGCTGGCTGGAGCCCGGGGTCGACGCCCTCGCCGTGGAAGGGTTCCGCGTCAGGGTGCGCGAGGTCGCCGAGGACCTGCAGGCACCGGACCTGGCTTCGCTGGTCGCCGGGATCGAGACCGACCTCGCCGCATTCCAGCACACCACGGCCGCCGCGATCGTTCATGACATCTATGTGAACGGATGGAACTACGGAGGCCCCTCGCTCGACGGGCTGCGCGAGGTGTCCCAACACCCCGCGACCTGCCCGAACTGTGCGCGGGACCGGGCCGCCCTCATCATCATGAGACACGTGGTGCACGCCGGTCTGACCGTGCGGACCCTCCAGTGCCGGCGCTGCGGTGACCTATGGTGGACCAGCGAGGAATCGGACGAACCGGCATTCGTGCTCGAAGGAGCACTGGACACGGATGCCGTGTCGGGTCGCGTCACCGGACTGTCCCGGAGCCTGCGCAACGATTCCGAGCACATTCTGCGCGGCGGAATCGGATTCGCTTTCGCGATGCGTCGATTCCTCGGTCTGCCGCCCGAGGTCAGCGCGCCGATCACCGTGCTTCCGGGCCAGAAGGAGGAATTCACCGCCGAGATCGATCTGGTCGGTCACCAGCCGCGTCCGGACGTCCACACCGGGGTCTTCATCGCCATCGTGAACGGGGCGTACATCGCCTCGTCTTCCATGATGAGGCTGGCTCCGGCTCCGCCGGGCGACCCCGATCACGTCCGCTAGCACGAGGCGGATTTCCGATAATCGAATACACCAGTAAATGCCGGTGGGTTCATGCTTCCGCGTCCCGGGCATGCTCTGTCCAAACTCTGGAAGACTTGCGATCCTTGCGTTCCAGCAGGCTAAGTTGCACCGGAATCCGCATGGCGACGACAGCGGAGGAGTTCATGGCCACAGCATCAGGCGGTCATTCCGTGGTGCGCGAGACCCTGCTGCTGGTACGCCAACAGCTGCGGGCGCAGGCGGACACGGTCCAGGCACTGAGCACCCAACTGGAAGAAGCGCAGCGGAAGCTGGATCTCCTGGAGACCCTCAACACCTCGCTGGACCAGTTCCAGCCGGGCCAGACGGAGACGGCCTCCGCCGTGCGCGCCGTCACGGTGGAGATGCCCGGGCAGGCAACCCCGCCGGAGCCGACCGCGCCCGCGGCGGTGAGCGTCGACTCCACGGGTTACCGCGCGAGCAAGCCGTTCTCCATTCAGGAGATGGTCCTTGACGTGCTGTCCACGGCACAGGATCCGCTGCGCACGCGGGATCTCGTCACGATCATCGAGCGCCTGCGCGACGAGGGCAAAACGGATCTGCTGCGCGACTCCCGGCGGCCTGACTCCATCGTGTCGTCGGCCCTCGACCGCCTGTGCAAGAAGGGTCTGGTGCGGAAGGCCGGACGGGGGCGGTACACGCTCAGCTGATCAGGACGGGCCCGCGGGCCACGCCTGCGGGGCGGCCACTCTCCCGGCCGCGGCGTCCCGACGGGCCGGCCCGCGGTCCCGGCCGAAGAGTTCCATGGACTCGGCAGCGGGGCACCCCGACCCGGGAGGCCTATCCGGTCGGCGAGCGAGGCGATGCCCCACCGCCGACGCGCCTGCCGGCCGGGCACCGGATCCGCCGTCACCGACGGCGCAACGGGCCGGAACGGCGCTCGCGCCCGGTGCGAGCCACCGTGCCGCGCCCATCGCCTCGGCACCGGCTTCTCATCGCTCGGCCCCACACCGGACCCGTCTGCCCAACCACTCCGCGGTATCGCGCGAAGACCGATCCGCGCAGGCAGGGCACATCGGCGTGGAAGTCGCGCGGCTGATGACGGACGCGGCAGGACCTCTCACACGGGTGAACCCGCTGAGAGAGTTTTTCATCGTGCGAGTGGGTAAGGGGTCAGTGATCGCCATGGGCGACAAATCGGAAGAAAAATTCGAACGATGCAGATCAGGGAGAGTGTGATGTCCTCGAAACGACGTCGCAAGAAGAAGGCGCGCCGCAAGAACAGCGCAAACCACGGCAGCCGTCCGCAGACCTGAGGGACACCGCGCATCCGGGGCAGTGCCCCCGGATGCGCGCCCGCCGCGGGGCATCGGCCAGCGGCCCGATGCCCCACCTGCGCAGCACGACTCGGGCCGCGTCGTCGCCGACCGGGCTCACGGCAGGATGGATTCCACGTGGTCGCGGTCCGCCCAGAGCACCGCCCGTGGCCGCTGATGTGCACGAAGAGGCCCGGCAGACCGCCGGGTGGGCCGTCTCCTGGGTGTCCGGGCACCCGTGCCCGCGCGTGTCCCGAGCCGTCCTCGCCCTCGCCCGGATCGGACCCCGGCCCTGCGGCCGTTTCGCGATCACTCAGTCGACACGACTGCCGGAGCGCATCTTGAGAATCAACGGGAGTACGAACCAGGCCGCGGCGAACCACGCCATGACAGTGCCGACAAGTATCTCCGCCAGAAGGTCGGTGAGCACGGTGTGGAGCAGAAGGAGGAGCGTGCAGCCGATGGTCAGTGCGAGCAGGACCATGCCGCACACCATGAACCGGCCGGCAACGGCTACCACTTCCTCCTTCATCCGGGAGCCGGAAAGGAACCGGTGCAGCGCGACGGGCGCTATGAGTGCTCCGATGGCGGCGGCACCGAGGACGACGGTGATGACGTAGACACGGTGGTCGAAGTCGCCCAGCCTTTCGAATCTCTGAGTGAACGCGACGCTGAGCAGGAAGCCGAAGAGGATCTGGATTCCGGTCTGTGCGACCCTCGTCTCCTGCAGGATCTCGTTCCAGCGCCGATTGACCCGCTCCCTGGGGTCTTCTTCCGTGATCCCCTTCGGATCCCCTGCGTTCTCGCCGGCGGGCCGGCGCGTCCTCTCCCGGCTCACGCCTTCCGTCCGGGGCGCGGACACACCACTCCCGAAGGGCCTGTCGCTCCCCCTGTCCGGGGGCGCGGAGTCCAATGGCTTCATGATGCCTCCTCCCATGGGAACTCATGTGCCCTTGCTGGACATGCCCACGCCTTGCGTCTCCCTGCCGCCCTACTCGAAGAACTTGAGGCTCCAGCCGGTGTCGGTCGTCGGGCCGGGGACATTGGCGCGGCTGTAGGTCGTGTTGCCCCACCAGGCGAAGGAGCCGGTGTACCAGTACCGGTTCTCCCACGCGTACGGCGTGCCCTTCGGCACCGCGTGGAACATCGAGGGGAATCGCGGGCCGGCGGGCGGGCTCGTACCGATGTCGCCGTTGAGCAGGACGAAGCTGTGGTGGCCGGGACCGTTGACGTACAGCGTCGGGTCCCAGCCGGACATCATCGTCGCCCGGTTGGAGCCGAACAGGCAGCCGTTGGACTTGTACCAGTCCCAGACATATGCCGGGTCACCTCCGGGTCGCAGGCGCAGGTCGGCCAGGCAGTACTGGTCGCTCCAACTGCCATTGGCCGAGTACACGATGTGCAACTGCCCGTTGGGGTCCTTGATCGCCTCGGGGCCCTCGTTGATGAACGGGTTGCCCACCACTCGTTCCCAGCTCTCCCGCGGCTGCGAGATGATGTGACGTGCGCCGGTCGGTGTGGTGGGACTGCTCATACGCGCGATGTAGAGGTTCTGCTCGACGTTGGTGTCACCGGCCCAGCCGGACCAGACGAACCAGCGCTGCCCACCGAAGGTGAACAGGGTCCCGTCGATCGCCCACTTGCCGTCGGGCAGGGCCAGCTGACTCTCCCCGGTGTAGCCGCTGTCCGGGCTCGCCGAGCTGATGACGTACATCCGGTGGGCAGCCCCACGGCCGGCCGAGAAGTAGATGTAATAGCGGCCGCCGTCCGTGACGATCTCCGGAGCCCAGACCTCACCGTGACCGGCCGCGTCCGACCACACCTGCCGGGCGGGGGCCGAGGCCAGCCCGGCCGTCGAGCTCGCCTGCCGCACGGCGATGCCTCCACCGGCTGACTGCACCGATATGTAGGTGCCGCCGACCCGGATCACGCTCGGGTCCGCGGCCCTGATGGTCTGTTCCGCCCGGGCCTGCTCCGCGGACGACAGGGACATGACGACCGCGAGCACGCCGGACAACGCAAGGACGGCGGCGCGGGAAAGCGTGCGAGTGAGTTTCATGTTCCCGTTCCAAGGTCGGCCTCCGCAGCGGCGCACGAGCCGGCGGCAGCGTTTACATCGATGGAAGAGCGCTCTCCCCAGGATTCCAATCTGCCGCGGACATGTCAATGTTGCGCACGGATCGCCGCCACCCCTGCCGCATCCCCGCGAGCACCGACAGCACATCACCTCCCGCTCCCGAAACCTGGACGCAGCCGAGCCGGATCGGCCGCCCCGCGTCGAGTACCGGCGGCCGGCCGGAGGCGCGCGGCACGCAGCGGACGAAGCATGCCGACCACGCTGCTGGGGCGCGAGCGGTACCAGCGCTGTCCGGTCCGACGGCCCTCCCGAGGGCCGCCACCGTCACAGCCGCCGCGGTGGACACATACGTCTTCCACGGGCACAACGCCGGCTGCCGCTCACCTTCCCTCATCAGCCGCGCGCCTCCGTCCTTGCCCGCTCCTGCTCCTGCTCCTGCTCCTGCTCCTGCTCCCGCCGAGGCAACAGCCCGCTTCCCTCGAAGCGGCTCCCGCCGGGCCCTCCCGGCCTCTCCACCTCGGTGGGACGACCTCCTCAGGTGTTCTTCTCACAGCCCTCCGCTTAGGACCTGTCCGGGCGATCAAGCCGGGCTCAGTCTTCGGGAATCCGCACCGACAAGGCGCTGCGGAACCACCTCTGCCGGATCAGACGGAGATCGGCTTGCGGTAGCGGACGTGCTCGTTCTGGCGCCGGAACCCTACGCCCTCGTAGAGGTCGTAGGATCGGTGCGGATTCGCGGTGCCGGTGTACAACCGGGCAGTCTCTGCACCGTGCTCGCGAAGGCATCGCAGCCCGTCCAGGAGCAGGGCTCGCCCAAGTCCCAGACGCCTCGACTCCTTCCGGACGCTCAGTTCTTCGACTTCGCCCACGGTGGCGTCCTGCCGACGGATGGAGCACAGGGCGACACCGGCCATGTCTTCCCGATCCCAGGCAGCCCGCCAGCAGGTCGGGTCGGCCGTGGCGAGGAAGCTCTCGAACGTCCACCTCTCGGTGAAGGCGGCATCCGCATATGAATCGACGACCGTTTTCCAGGCCGCGCGGTAGCTCCTTGGATCAACGGCTCCGACTCGGATGCCGGCCGGCAACGGCTTGCCGTCGGGGAGCTGTCGGAGATCGGGCAGCTCCAGCTCCACCAGGCTGAAGACACGCCGGTATCCCGAATCAAGCAGTAGCGCCGTTGCATCGTGTTGAGAGGCCATGACGTTCGCGCCGAGCACGGCCGTCTGTGCGGTTCCATGCTGTTGCACGAGCTGGCGAATACGGCTTTCCGCCCAGTTCAGCATGGCTGAGCCGATGCCCTGGCTGCGATGCTCGGGCAGCAGGTAGCCGCGGTGCAGGTACAACCACGTCCCGTCCCGCTCCAGCCACCGCCTGATCGTCGAGTAGCCGACGACACCACCGTTGTGCTCCACCAATGCCTGGTTCTCGGATGGGTCGTCGAGCTTGGCGGAGGCTTCGGCGATCTCGGCTGCCGTCGGGAGCCCTTCCACAACCGAGCGGGCGTCGATCCGGTCCCGCTCTGCACAGCCGAACCGCACAGCCGCCATGGCGCCGTGGTCTTCGTGGCCGTGATACGGCCGGAGGACGTAGCCAGGCAACTGTTCCGGCGATGCAAGCCAGTTGCCGCTGTTCACGCTCACACCAAGACCCCCGTTACGTTGGATATGCGGTGTCATCGGTCACGGAAGCGTAGGCCGTGCCGATCAGACGGCAGAACTTGTTTTCCGCAGCATGACCGTTCGCGGGGATTTGACGGACGAGGCGTGGGAACGGCTGCGGCCGTTCCTGCCCATGAGTAACGGTCGGTGCGGCCGGTGGCGGGTCCACCGTCGGGTTGTCGACGGCATCCTGTACCGGATACGGACTGGGGCGCAGTGGCGTGACCTGCCGGAACGCTTCGGACCGTGGAAGACGGCCTACGAACGGCACCGGCTGTGGTCGGCTGAGGGGACCTGGGAGCGTGTGCTGCAGCAGATCCGGGCCGCGGCCGATGCTGCGGGCGAGATCGGCTGGGACTTTCCCGTGGACTCCCCCATCGTGCGCGCGCACCAGAACTCCGCCGACGCCCGCATCGACCCGCCGCCCTGCGTCAAGGGGGGATGCAACGGCAGAACACCATGACGAAAGGCTGTGGCAGAACCTGCGCGGCCACCTGGTGGAGGTGGCGGACCGGGTGAGGGCCCGGGCCGCTCGCGCGGCGGCTCCACCACCAAAGTCCATGTGAGCGCGGACGGCCGCCGCGGCCCGCTGTCCCTGGTCACCACGCCGGGGCAGCGGGCGGACTGCGTCCGGTTCACATGGGTGCCGGAGAAGATCCGCGTCCCACAATGAGGGCCCGGCAGGCCGCGCAAGAAGCCTCAGAGCGTCGCGGCGGACAAGCCGTACAGCAACAGGCTCTGCCGCCAGTACCTGCGACATCGAGGCATCCGGCACACCATTCCGGAGAAGTCAGACAGCCAGACCGCCCGCCCGCCTGCGCCAAGGCTCACGCGGCGGGCGGCCCTCCGGCTCCGACGAAGAGCGGTAGAAGAAACGCAGTACCGACGAGCGAGCGATCAATCGACTCAAACACGCACGAGCAGTCGCCCCCCGCTACGACAAGCGCGGCTAAGAACTCCTAACGAAATGATCTTCGAGGTGATTGGATCGCTCCGGGACTGATGATCCGGGGGTGCGGGGTGGCGCGGCCGAAGTCGTGGGAAGTCGATGACGAGTTGTGGGCGGTGATCGAGCCGCTGTTGCCCAAGGTTGTGCGCCGGACCCGGCACCCCAGGCGCAAGCGGCATCCGGACCGGCTCGTATTCCAGGGCATTCTGTTCGTCCTGCACACCGGGATCGCCTGGGAACACCTGCCGCAGGAACTCGACTTCGGCTCGGGCATGACCTGCTGGAGGCGCCTGGCCGAGTGGACCGAGGCCGGTGTGGCCCCGGCTGCACGAGGTTCTCCTTGCCAAGCTCCGCTGCGCGAACGCCCTGGACTTCTCCCGAGCGGCGGTCGACGGCTCCCACATCCGAGCTTTAAAGGGGGCTCCGAGACGGGACGAAGCCCAGTTGACCGGGGCAGAACCGGCAGCAAGCACCACCTGATCACCGACGCCACTGGCACCCCACTTGCGGCCACGCTGACCGGCGGCAACCGCAACGACGTCACCCAGCTCATCCCACTTCTGCAAGCAGTACCGTCCGTGCGCGGCAAGCGCGGCCGGCCGCGTCGCCGCCCGGACGTCGTACTCGGCGACCGCGGCTACGACCACGACAAGTACCGCCGACTCTTCCGGGACCTAGGGCCTCTCGTTTGGATCAAGGTGGGGGCGGGTGCGGCGGTCATTTCCAAGGTGGCAATCTGGGGCGATGCAGCCCTGGAGCCCATCTGTTGAGAACGATCTGCGGCACCTGCTCAATGAGTGGGACCCGATCGGCGTCGCCGACGAGGTGCAGGACGAGTACGACTGCATGCTCGCCCCCATGCTCCAGCGGCTCCGTGGCGGTGCCAACGAGACGGAGATCAGTGAGTTCTTGCGGCACGAGGTGGAGGAGCACTTCGGTCTCGATCCTCTTGGCGCGCGACCGGAAGCGATGGCCAGCCGAGTGATCGCTTGGTGGGCAGCTGTTGGAAAGGCCGATGGCGACAGCGCGTAGCCGCTCCTCCCGGATCGTCTGTTCGTTGGTCCAGGTGTGTCGTTGACTGATGCGCAATGGGCGCGGATCGAGCCGTTACTCCCAGACCGGAAGCCGAAGCGAGGCGGCCGGTGGAGGGACCACCGAGAAGTGATTGACGCGATCGCGTGGAAGTTCCAGACCGGATCACAGTGGGTGCACCTGCCGGAGAAGTACGGCAACTGGCGGGGCGTCTACAACCGGCTGCGGATGTGGTCCGCTGACGGCACCTGGGAGCGGGTCTTCGCTGCGCTGGTGGCCCAGGCCGACGCCGAGGGAGACCTGAACTGGGTCGTCTCGGTGGACTCCACGATCGTGCGGGCCCACCAGCACGCAGCCGGAGCCCGCAAAAAGGGGCACCGGCCGGCGAGCCGCAAGATCACGCCATCGGCCGTTCCCGCGGTGGGTTGACCACAAAGATCCATCTCGCCGCCGATGGCAACTGCCGGCCCCTGGTCTCCCACCTCACTGCTGGACAGGCCGGTGACGCACCCGCCTTCGCTGACGTGATGGCTCGCCTGCGTGTTCCACGAAGGCGAGGGCGGCCCCGCAACCGGCCGGACGTGATCCTGGCCGATAAGGCGTACTCCTCCCGCGCCATCCGTGAGCACCTGAGCAGGCGTGGCATTCGGGCTGTGATCCCCGTTCCGGCCGATCAACGCGCCCACCGGCTGCGGCGCGGCAGTCGTGGCGGCAGGCCACCCGCGTTCGACCGCGAGGCATACAAGCAGCGCAACACCGTCGAACGCTGCATCAATCGCTTGAAACAGTGGCGCGGGATCGCCACCCGCTACGAGAAAACTGCAGCCATCTACCTGGCCGGACTACACATCGCGGGCATCTTCCTCTGGTCTGCCCGGTGATCCAAACGAAACGGCCTAGGCGTGAAGCCGGTCATTGCCCGCCGCTGCACCGAGCACGGCTCCGGCCTGGGAACCCAACGCTGGGTCGTGGAGCGCGCATTCGCCCACCTGCACTGGTTCCGCCGCCTACGGATCCGCTGGGAGATCCGCGACGACATCCACGAAGCCTTCCTCACTCTCGGATGCGCACTCATCTGCTGGCGACGCCTGGCCAAGGTCTAGCGTCAATCGTGGCTGGTCACGGTGGCGCTGAAGCCATGATCTTGAACCACCGGGAAGGTCTGCACTGCACCGGCCAGCCATGCGTCGATCTCTTCATGGGACGACCTGATGGCGCTGATCAATTCCATGACGACGTCCAACTTCTGTTGGCTGACGTTCAGGCGCAGTTCCGCAACCGATACCTCCTGGTACGGCATGCTCAGCTGCCACCAGAACCGCATGAGATGCCGACATTCCTGCGGCTTCCGGTCATCCGCAAGGCGACTGGCGATCATTGCCTGGACACACTGCCGCTGCTCAGCGTCGCGGAATCGCTCTTGAAGGTCCGTCAAAGTCACGGTCGGACAGTACCAACCACGCTCACCAGCAAGCCCAGTGAAGTCATTCCGTTAGGGGTTCTAAAGGGGGCTCCAAGACGGGACGAATCCCTGTTGACCGGGGCAGGACGGGCAGCAAGCACCACCTGATCACCGACGCCACCGGCATCCCGCTCGCCGCCACTCTGACCGGTGGCAACCGCAACGATGTCACCCGGCTGATCCCACTCCTACAGGCCGTGCCTCCCGTACGGGGCAAGTGTGGCCGGCCCCGGCGCCGCCCGGATGTGGTGCTGGGTGACCGCGGCTACGACCACGACAAGTACCGACGCCTGGTCTGGGACCTCGGCGTGAAGCCGGTGATCGCCCGGCGCGGCACCGAGAACGGCTCGGGACTGGGCACCCAACGCTGGGTAGTGGAGCGCGCATTCGCCCACCTGCACTGGTTCCGCCGCCTACGGATCCGCTGGGAGATCCGCGACGACATCCACGAGCCTTCCTCACCCTCGGATGCGCCCTCATCTGCTGGCGACGCCTGGCCGCAATTCAGCGCCGCCACTCATAGGTACCCGGTGAAGACTCCAGCACTTCGCTCGGCCACTCCTGCAGCACCTGCCCGAGCAGCTTCCGCTGCTGGTCGATCCAGCCCTCCTCAAGGCTCATGGGAAGGAACACGGAGACACACGAACTGCCCAGGTCTTCTACACGGACAGCGACACTCTCATGCTCCTCGTTGTACGGCTGGATCTTGATCTCGGGGCTGTGGTCGTTATCCCTCCAGCAGATGTCCTGACCGGCAGCAAGCAGGTCCAGAGCACGCGACCACTTCTCCAGGTCGGAAGGGGACAGGGACATGGCCAACCGACCGCCGACGAAGCTGCTGGTCACAATGACCTCTGCGTCGAACTGGTCGTGAAGATGCAACACGCCCGGTGACCTGCGCCCCAGTACGCGCACCCGGAAGCTGTTATCGCCATCCGAGAGGCTGATCAGTTCCACCCTGCACCCTCTACCCTGCCCGTTCGCATCCGTTAGAACTCAGGATCTCTGAACCAGATAGACGCACACAAGCAGGTTGTCCCCGCCTCATTCCGTTAGGAGTTCTAAGTCGTTCTCGGCACCGTCACCCTCGCAGCCATCGCCATCTGGCTCCGCACGTGATCGCCCGGACAGGTCCTAGCATGTGCGCATGTTGGCCTACGCCCCGGCGGTCCTGATCTTCGTTGCCTTCTGTGTCGGCACGCTCCGCGAACGCCGGCGTTTCAGCAACGCCGTCCTTCTGGGACTGTCGCTCATCCTCGCCGCGGCCGCCTGGCTCGCCGGACTCGCCCGCTCGCAGCCGGCCACCGGGAGGGAAATCGGCATCCTCCTCTTCCTTCTCGTGGCGGTGGGCATCGTCATCCTGTCCTGGTTCCTGATCTCCAATGGCGTGACGATGGTGCGCAAGGAGGGCAGAAGCCCCGCCAACCTCCTGTCGCTGCTGACAGGGGTTGCTCTGGTGGCCCTTCTCGCACTGATGATCACCGCGCTGGTCCTGAAGAACGAGACGCTGGTGGTGGTGACAGGCACCGTGCTCGCCCTGGCCGGCTACATCGCCTTTCTTTTCGTCTGCTTCGTCGTCTACGCATTTCTCTACGGCCGCCTCCACATCCACCGCAAGGCCGACTACGTAGTGGTGCTCGGCGCCGGTCTCATCAACGGCGCCACGGTGTCGCCGCTGCTGGCCGGCCGACTTGAGCGAGCCCGAGCCGTGCACACGAGGCTGACGGCTCACGGCAGGCAGCCCGTACTCCTCGCCTCCGGCGGTCAGGGGCCCGACGAAGCCCTGCCGGAGTCACACGCGATGGCCGAGTACCTGATCGAGCGCGGATTCCCGGCCGCCCTGATCGAACGCGAGGACCGCTCGACGACGACCGAGGAGAACCTGCGGTACAGCAAATCGATCATGGAGAAGGCCAACCCCGACTACCGGTGTGTCGTGGTGACGAACAACTACCACGTCTTCCGTGCCGCGGTGACCGCCCGCCGGACGGGGGTCAGAGGCCACGTCGTCGGGTCACCCACTGCCGCGTACTTCTGGCCCAGCGCGATGATCCGTGAGTTCGTCGCCATCTTCCTGACGTACTGGCGCACCAATCTGGCCATCTGCCTGCTTTTCGTCCTGGGCGGGGCGTGCATTTGGCAGCTCGGCTGATCAGGGGCCGCTGAATGTCCGGGGAGCAAGGCGCGCGCATGACGGCGGTTGCGCGGACGAACTCATGTCCCGGAGCGTCCTGCCCCGTGACGACCCTTCACGAACCGTCGTTCCCTCTCGAAGCTGCCCGGCAGTCGGGTGCGTGCGGAACGGGTGCAGACTCCACCGGGCTGGGCGACGGCCGCGTGTGACGGTCTTTCCCAGGGGCACACGGGATGCATGGCTGTCCTGAGAAGAATCACCCGCCCTCTGCTGGCAACCCCGTTCGTCATCGAGGGGGCGCGCGCGCTGCGCAGCCCACTCCCCCTCGCAGCGGGCACCGGGCCATGGGCACGGCGTTTCGGGGCCTCGGCCGACGTTCCTCTGCGCGTGGTGAAGCTCAACGCCGCCGTGCAGATCGGTGCGGGCGGACTGCTCGCTCTGGGGCGGCTCCCTCGGACTGCCTCCCTTGTCCTGGCCGCGAGCCTCGTACCGGCCACCCTCGCCGAGCACGCGTGGTGGAAGGAGGAGAACCCGGAGCTGCGGAAGGACCAACTCCGCGAATTCGCCCACCGCCTCGGCCTGTTCGGCGCTCTACTGCTCGGCGCTGCCGACACCCACGGCAAGCCGTCGGCTGCCTTCCGCGCCCGCACTGCGACCATGCGCGGCCGGAAGAAGGCCCATCGCGCGGTGGTGAGGGCGGGCGAGCACGTGCACGCGGCGATCGGCACAGTCGGCTCCGGTGCCTCGGCAGCCGCGAGCGGGACAGGGCAGGCCCTGCACTCCGCCGCCGATTCCGCACGCGCGAAGCTCCCTCACCACTGACTTGCGCTCCTCGCCGGCCTGGAAGGATGTGCCGGACGTCCGGACCTTGCTCGCCCGCATGATCGTCGGAGCATCGCCGTCCTCTCGCGTGAGGCAGTCCGTGCGCCGGCCAATTGCGGTTACCGGCTCACTGCGGTCTCAGCTTGCGGCTTCCGGCTCGGTTCTTGGCGATGTTCCGAATCTTCTTGCTGGTGCCTGAATCGGCGAGCAAGATGAGAACCGTCGGCGATGTCGCCCGCTCGGCAAGGGCGCGCTGCATCCAGGACGTGGCCTTCGCCAACTCGTCCGCTGTCGGCACGTGACCGTCCACGATGGACAGCCACAACAGCCAGTCGTGAATGCGGCGGCGGATGAACTCGCGATGCCCCTCCGTCTTGAGCTGACCGATCTCCGGCAGCAGTCCGGCCGACCACTGCCGAAACTCGGCAGGACCGGTCGCCTTCATCGCGATCCTGTCCACGAGAGCGACCACCGCCGTCTTGGACACGATATCTATCGGGTCGCGCAGGATCGTGGCCACGATCGCGCGGTCTCGATCGCGGCTCCGCGAGGCAGCGGTCACCGAGACGACGCGTTGGTACCCGGCCGACCGGACGTGCTCGTCCGCGACCGCGGCATCGACATCCACGTCGAGGATGCCGGCGACCGCCAGCAGCTCGGCAACATCAGCACGCAGTGTCATCCCTTCACCCCTTCCCGCAGTGCCGTACCGCACATCGTGGGCATCCTTCTCCGGTCCGCGTGCCGATCCAAACGAAGCGGCGTCCTTCTTGTGCGCCGTCCTCCCCCTGGATCTCGTCACGGGCTCGGGAGTGGGACCGACGTCCCGGTGGTCGTAGCTCACAGACCCGCCCAGCGGCATGCCGCAAGCCCATGAGGGCGCCGGCGGGAGCTGTCGAGCACACAGAGCCCCCTCCGGGGCAGCCCGGTGAACGATCCGGTCAACAGGCGGCCACCACGAGCGTCCCACGCACAGCGGCATGCGGACGGAGGGCGTCGGACGCGGGGCACGCCGGACGAAAGGCGTCGGGCGCGGCGCGCGCCCGACGGAGGGCGACGGACGCGGGCCGCGTCCACGCGCCGGGACCCTGAACTCCGCGCCGACGCCACGGCCCGCTCGCGCCCCTGCCACTCGGTCGTGCGGGCTTGGCGCGGCGGCCACAGAGCCGCACCGGTGCTGCGTCGTTCAGAGGTAGCGTCGGATCGGCACGACCGCGGCCTCTCGGACGCGCTGCACGATGGAACGGCGCTCCCAGCGGCCACGTTCGATGAGCACGCTCTTCTCCATGTCCTCGTCGAAGTGCCCGTCCAAGGCTGCGGTGAAGTCGCAGTCCATCACGGCGAGCATGACCTCCTCGTCGTGGTCCAGCGAGCGCCGGTTGAAATTGGTCGAGCCGACCAGTGAGGCAACCCGGTCGACGGTGATGACCTTGGCGTGCAGCATCGTCGGCTGGTACTGGTAGATCTTGACGCCACAGGCGATGAGGTCCTCGTAGTAGCGCTGTCCGGCGAGCTGGCAGACCCTCTTGTCGGTGTACGGGCCGGGCAGCAGGATCTCGACCTCCACCCCGCGCTCGGCTGCGGCACAGAGCAGTCGGGTGAAGAAGGCGTCGGGAGCGAAGTAGGCAGTGGTGAGCCGGACGCGTTCCTCGGCGGATTCGAGGACGACCCGGATCAGGGTCTGCATGTCCTGCCACCCGAAGGACGCCGAACCGCGCACCACCTGGACCACCGCTTCACCCTGCCGCTCGCTGGTGACGAATCGGTCGCGGCTGTCGAACAGCTCGTCGTGGCACTCGGCCCAGTTCTGGGCGAACGCGGCGGCCAGTCCGTCCACCGCCGGGCCGCTGACCTGCACGTGGGTATCGCGCCACTCGTGTTCGTTGCGCGCGTCACCGCACCATTCCTCAGCGATCCCGACGCCACCGGTGAAAGCGGTCCGCTCGTCGATCACGAGGACCTTGCGGTGGCAGCGATGGTTCTGCTTGAGGGGCGAGAGGTAGAGCGGCTTGCGGAACCAGGCCACTTCCACCCCCGCCTCGTCCATCAGATCCAGTTGGTCCTTCTCTATGAGCCGGCTGCCGAACCCGTCGAGCAGCAGACGTACCCGCACCCCGGCACGCGCCCGTTCTGCGAGTGCCGCGGCGAACTTCTCGGCGATCTCACCGCGCCAGTACACGAACGTCATCATGTCCACGGTGTACTCGGCGTCGCGGATCGCTGCCAGCATCGCCCCGAAGATCTCGTCCCCGTTGCGCAGGGACTTTATGGCGTTGCCCTCGGTGGCCGCGATCCCGATCAGGCGCTCCAGCCTGCGTCTCAGGCGCAGCGAGCGTCTGTCGCGGACCGCTGCGTCCATATCCGGATTGTCGTGCAGACACGTATCGGCGGGGGTTACGGCTGTGTCAGACATGTTCCACCTGTGCGGTTCGGGGCGGGAGAAGGGACCGGTACGGATACTCCTCGGGCACTCCAGACGTGGTCTGCAGGCAGCCGTGGAGCTCCGAGCAGCAAGCGCCTACCCCCAAAGGCCCGCCAGTACCGGGCAAAGTCCGAGCAGTGATCCTGCACACCTCGCTCGCCCTCGCACCATGGCCGTCTGCCGCGTCGCCGCGTGCACACGGCGATCGGAGGGGACGAGCCGGGCAGGCGGCGTCGATCATCTGGACGAGACCGACCATGCCGTCGCGGGCGGCCGTTTCCTTCTCCGCCTCGGGGCAGCCCTTAACCAAGTCCGCCGGGACGGAGTGCGTTCCTCAGCTCGCCGAGCTTCGCGGTCGTCGCCGGGGTCCACTCGTTCGCCTGCTCACCGAGACGGAGGGCGTTGTCGATCTCGCTGAGTTTCGCGGAGGACAGGGCACCCGCCCGCTCGATCAGGTCGTCCCGGGACACGGTGGTCAGCCACGTGCAGGGGGTAAGGCCCGGACGCGGGAACGCGCAGCGGAGCACGCCTTCAAAGGGCAGTCCTTCCACGGCGCCTACTGCCACTTCGACGCCCAGACCGATGATGTCGACACCCGCCGGAGCGACGACCTGCATCACCCGGATCCCGGACGCGTCGTCTCCCGACAGCAGCACGACCGGCCGCCGCTCGTCGAACTCCACCCACCAGACCTCGCCACGTTGCACATGTCCTCCTGACACAGGACGGCGGGCGGACGCTGCGCGAGTCCGACGCGCTGTGGAGACGGGTGCGGCCACTTGTTGATCATCGGCGTGTGCAGGCAAACGATCATGTGGTGGCCCCAGGTCACAGCGTAGACCCTGCCCGTCGGCGGAGGCGTTCGAGGGCCCGATGAGCTGGACAGCGGGACGGTTCACACGGGTCGAACCCCGTTTGCGGGTGCGGACGTTGGTGATCGGACTGCTGTCGTATCTGTCGCGCGAAGACTGCTGGACCATCGCCGGGTGGGCCGGGGAGCGGGTCCCGGACGGCGTGCAGCATCTGCTCGGGCGGGCCGATGGGGGTCGCCGACCGGGGCCGCGGCGATGTGTGTGACGGCGTAGTGGACCAGCACCGAAAAAAGCTGATCCTGGGGCTGGCAGCCGCTGCCGGCAGGTCATCTCGCGCCGAAGTCCTGGGTCCACCACGGCCCGCCGGCACTCTTGTGGATGCCTATCCCTATGTTCTTGAAGGAGCAGTTGAGGATATTGGCGCGATGACCGGGGCTGTTCATCCACGACTCCATCACCGATTCAGGCGTTTGCTGGCCCCGGGCTATGTTCTCGCCGTACGTCGACCAGCGGTATCCGGCATCGGTGACGCGCTGTCCGGGACCGGCGCCGTCGGGGTTGGTGTGATCGAAGAAATCGCGGGCTGCCATGTCGTCCGAATGGCGCTGCGCCGCGTCCGTGAGTTGTGCGTCCTCCGTGAGCACGCCGCATCCGGCCGCCGTCCGTTCCTTGTTGACCAGGGTGACGATCTGGGCCCGGGGACTCACGGGTGCCGGTGGTGTGGTGGAGGCTGCTGGCACACGCGTCATCGTCGGCTTCGGAGCGACGGTCTTCTTCGGCATGCGGCTGACGGCGGCGGAGGCGCTTCGCTTCGCGGAGGGCGAGGCTTCCGCGGACACCGATGCCGACGGCAGCGGCGGCGGTGACGTGGGGGCAGCGGTTTCGGGGGCCGCGAGGTCAGCGATGGGTCCCGCCGGGGTGCGTGCCGTGCTGTCGCCGCGACTGCTTTCTCCGGGCCCGAGGGACATGTACCACAGGCCCCCGCCGGTCATGCAGGCTGCCAGCACCGCGCCACCGACCGCCCGACGCCGGTTCCGGCGGCGGCGTGCGACGGCACGCGGCGAGCTTCGGCCGCTCGGGTTCCGGCTGCCCGGAGAGCGGTGCCGCCCGCGCGGGGCAGCTGTCGGGCCAGCGCTCGCCGCCGTGTCCAGGGGCCGTCCAGCGGCAATGGGTGACATCCTCCCGTCCTGCGCCGAGTACAGGGCGAGCAGCTTCGTAGGCACCGGCACCAGCGCCAGCCCCGCGAGCAGTCCCTCGGCAGGCATGAGGCCCCTCCACATTCCGGCACACCGCACGCAGTCACGCGCGTGCCGGGCTATGCGTTTGCGCCACAGTGCCGAGGGGCGGCCGTCCCATCCGGTGAGGGTCCTGCGGAGTTCCTGGCACGGCGGCTGCGCGTCGAGCGCCCGCACAACGACGCGGGCCGTTTCCAGCTGCGCCTTCATCCGCTGCACTCGGACCGCAGTGGATTGCGACGAGAGCCGAAGGGCCTCGGCGACCTCGGTCCGGGTCAGCTCCCCCGCGCACTCCAGCCACCACAGCGACAGCAGACTCCGGTCGTCGGGCTCCAGCCACCGCGTCGCCCGCGCTGTCTCCTGGCGTTGTCCGGACAGTTGCAGCCGCACCATCGTCAGATCGACGAAGTCGGCCCCGGGGTCGGCGACCTCACCGGCCTCCTCCAGTGCGCCCGGAGCGGCCATGCGGTCCTGCCAGTGCGCGCGGATGCGATTCATCGCGATCGCCACCAGCCATGAGCGGAAGCTCTCCGGGGTCCGCAGACCGTTCAGGCCGTCCAACGCACGCAGCATGGTGTCCTGCACCACGTCGTCCACGTCCGACGAAGCGTTCAGCGCTCGGCCCACGATGTTGTAGAGGAGCGGAAGGTACGCGCTCGCCAGCGCGTCCTGCGCTTCTACGTCCCCGTTGCGAGCAGCATGCACCAGAGCTTCTGGGGCCGTCGTGTGCTGATTGCTCATGTAAGAACTTCCCTGTCCGTCAGCCGCTGATGATGTCCGATGACTGGGAGACCGTCGCAGGCGGCCCGCATAACAGTTCTTCCGGCCGCGAATTCTGGCATCGGCCTCTGTCAGGCGCACAGGTCACTGGACTGCACCGGCTCGCTCGCCGCCCCGCCGGTCAGTGCTCCGGCGTGGGGAGCCGGGCGAGGCCGGTGTCGTGCAGGATGCGGTCGACGGTGTCCGCCAGGACGCTGTCGGCGTGGATGACGGTCTCGATGCTGCCGGGCAGGAGATCGAGCGGCCGGTACCACTCGCGCAGCTGCCTCTCATCGACCTCGTCCGCGATGGGCTTGGTCGCGTGCCTGGCCACGGTCTCCGTGAAGGGGACCTCCAGGTAGTAGCAGTGCGTGTGCCCGCGATGGTCGGCGCGCAATTGCTGGAGCATCTGTCCGTAGCGGTCTGCGTACAGGATGCCTTCGAGGACGACGTGGTACCCGGCATCGAGGCTGTAGCGGGCGACGGTGTCGATGAGGCCGATGTTCGCGGCGCCGGGGCGGTCGTGTTCGCGCAGGACGACCCGGCGAAGGTTGTCCTGGCCGACCAGCGCCAGACCGCGGCCGAATCTCTCCCGGATCCCCGCCGCGACCGACGACTTGCCCGAGGCGCTGTTGCCGCGCAGGACTACGAGCCTGGTCTCCGTGCTGCCCACCATCATCTGCACCACGCTACCGGCGGCACCGGCCCTTCAAGGGCTTCGGCCGGGTTGCGGCGTGGAGGTGCCACCGCGCGCCCTTCAGCCCCGCCCTGGTGTACCCGCAGGTCACGGGTGCGGTGTGCGGGGTGCCGTACCTGCGGTGTCCCGACACCAGGGTGCGCTCACGCAGCCGGCGCCGCAGTAGCCGCCGCCGGGGCATGGCCCTCATCAGGCTTCCAGCCGACGGGCTGCTCCAGGATTTCGACGGCACGTGGTTCTCTCACTACGGTTGCGTCATGAGTGATGACGGCGTGGTCGCAGATGAAGCGATCCGTGCGGCGTGGGACTCCTGCCGAGTCCTGGAGAAGCGCACTTCCGCGAATGAGCGCCGGCAGGCGCAGGAACGCGTCCAGGGTGCGATCGACGCCTACGGGCCCGAGGAGGTCTCCCGGGGAACGGTCTTTCTGGTGGGTGTGCTGACCGGCTACCTGATCGTCGAGCAGGAGGGAAGGAACGACCGCCTGGATCCCCTCAGCGATCTGATCCCCGCTGTGATCCGCAAGCTCCCCACCTTCGAGACGGCGGACCCGGTTCAGGTGCCCATGGCCACCGGCGTTCTCATGGCGGCGGCCATGGGTATGGACACCGTGGCGTGGCGTGATCGGTTCGGGCCGATCCCGCCGAACGAGGCACTGGTGCACAGCTTCGTGCTGTGGCTCCTCGCTGACCTCTTCGACTCCATGACCGAACGGCCCGGCACCATCGACCAGCTGATGCGACAGACCTTCGACTCCATGACCGCCGAACGCAGCTGACGTGCGGACGGCGCCCGGTCAGCACCGCGTGCCCGGCCGGACGGCCGATGGGTGAGGACATTTCGGCGGATACCTCTCATGAGGAGAGCGCCCTCGGCCTCATGATGCTCAAAACCGGTCAGACCCACCCGGACGACCGGCTGAGGACCCACCGGAGCAAGCACGCCGAACGGCAACGCCGTCTTGGTCCCGGGCGCACCGCTCGCCCCGCGACGGCCTGACAGCGGTCTTCCGCGGAAGGCCGTACTCACGGTCAGGCGTGGCCCGCCGGCCGTGGCTGTCGATGGGGGAGCGAGCGGCTCGGTTCCGCCTTCGGGGGCGGTCATACTGGGGCATGGAGTCCGATCCCGGCACAGGCACCGACGAGGCGGCAGCATTACTGGCCGCGATCGTCGTTGAGGCGTATTCCAGCAGGCCGTCCCTGCTGCTCGAAGAGGACACGGTGGCGCTCGCCGCACGGGTCGAGGATGCCGGCGTGCGCCCCGGTGCCGCCGGAGCGCTCCTCATCCGGCCCGACGCGCTTGTCCCGGTGCTCACCTACCACCTCGTGACCGGTGCTCTGTTCGACGTGCCGGCCTGCCTCGAGAGGTACCGGGCACTGCGCGACGTCGTGGAGACGGCGGAGTTCGCGGACCCCGCCGCGGCCGAGACCTTTGCGGCGCTTCGGGCCGACCACGCACGGCTGACGAACGAACTCGGCGCCGCCCTCTACCTCGGCCACGTCCGGGGCGGCGACGCCGGGCAGTTGCATCTCGCCGCCCGCATTGCCCGTCTGGCGATGGAGATCTCACCGGACCCGACGCACTGGAGGAGCGCCGCCCGCACTCTGCTCGCCGTGGGAAAGACGTTGTCCGAGGTGACGCGCGAACCGTCATGGCTCACAGAGGCGATCGAACTGGGCCGTCTGCTGCACGCAAGGATCAGCGCGCCGAACGCGGTCACCGACGATATCGACGTCGACCTGCTCGCAAACTTCGGAGGCTGTCTGCTGGCCCGGGGCACCCTCGCGGAGGCGGAGCACGACCTGGCCGAAGCGGTGGACGTGCTGAGGCTCTCGGTCCGCATCTCGGCCGGACGGCCGGGGGAGGCTCTGGCCCGGCTGAATCTCTCCCAAGCGCTGTATTCGCTGGCCGAGAAGCGTGAGGACAGCGCCGGCGCCGATGAGGCGTTCGTTCACGTGCGGGCCGCCGTGGAGCTGGTCGAACCCGACAACTGGCAGCGGCATCGTTTCTTCCGGGCCCTGGGCGACGGGTGGGCGCGTCGCGCGGACGACGAGAGCGGCGTCTCCTCGTCTTCCGTAGAAGCAGCAGAGGCGGCGGCCAGGGCTTACGCCGAGGCGCTGCGCACCGCGAACGAGGACCGGCCCGGGCTCCTGGTTCTGCTGGCCCGGAGTGCCGAACGCGTCTTCGCCGTCGAGCCGGCCTCGGCAGTCGAGTTGATCAGTGAGGTGTGCGAGACGGCCGAGGACGGGTGGGTCGCGGACGCACTGTTCGCGGAAGGGCTGGCGAACGCGTTCGGCCACAACCGTCAGCGCCGCTGCATCGACACGGCCATCGACCACGCGAAGCGGTCTCTGGACCGCAGCAGCCGTCACCCGCACGCGCTGTCGGCCTTCGGCCTCGCCCTCTCCGAGCGTGGACGCGTCACCGGCTCGGTGCCCGACAGCGAGGCGGCAGCGGCCGCGCTCCGCGAAGCGCTGGAGCGGTCCACCGACCGGGACAACACCCGGCGGAGCGCGCGCCGCCTGTCCGCGGTGCTGGTCCGGCTGTACGAGCACGGCGAGGACTCGGCGCTTCCCGGCTTCCGCCTCTTCCTCGACGCTCTGCGGGACGCCGGGGCGACGTCGCCGGACCTCGATACCCGCAAGGCGCTGGCGCGGTCCCTCGGTGCCCGGTTCGCCCGGACCCGGAGCCCGTCCCATGGACAGGAGGCCGCGGCGCAGTGGCGTGCCGCGACGGAGTCGGAGCCGGACGACACCGAGTCGGTGCGGGAGCTCTCGTCGCTGCTCATGGACCTCGGCATGGAGGGTGATCAGGACGCCGCCGGGGAGGCGCTCGCGCTCGCGTGGCGGCTGCGGCGCGGCGACCCCGCAAACCTGGCGCGCTTGAACGTGCTGGCCATGGCCGCCCGGGTGGCCGGGGAGTTCCACGAGCACGTGGACGCCGTGCGCGAGGTCGTCGCCGAGGTGCGCACCGCCACCGCGCCGCCATGGACCGGGCCGGAACTGTCCGCGGTTCTCTCCCACGTGCACCTCCTGCACATCCTCTTCGAGGAGACCGACGACATGGACGCGCTCACCGAGGCGATCGCCGTGGCACGCCGACTGGTCTCACAGCCCGGCGCCTCCCCCCGCCATCGGGCGCGAGCGCGGCTCGCCCTGGCCCAGGGCCTCATACGGCAGCAGGAGTTCAGCGGCGACGTCGGCGATCTGGACGAGGCGATCGGCACGCTCCAGCGCATCGGCGAAACGGAGCACGTCGACGGCATCGGCAGCGAGACCGGACCGAGCCCGCACCGGGCGGGATCGCCGCAGGGGGGAGAGCACATCGCCACCCTCGCCTCCGGCCTGACCGGACGGTACGGGATCACTGGAGTCGTCACCGATCTGGACCGGGCCATCGCGCTGCACGAAAGCGTGCTCAACGACCTGTCACCGGCCGACCGGGCGACTGCGCTCAGCAACCTGGGCATGGCTCTGCGCCTGAGGGCCGCGCACCACGGCGATCCGGCCGAACTCCGGCGGGCGTACGAGGTGAGCCTCGAGGCCGTCACCCTGACCCCGGCCGGCCACCGGGAGCGTCCGAGACGCCTGATCCACTTCGCCTCCGCGGCCATCGGCCTCGCGCAGGAAGACTCCGGCCACCCGGGATCACGAGCGGTGGCCGATCTCGCGGTGGCGGCCGCACGCGAGGCGGTGGCCACCGCGCCGGACGGACACAGTGAGGAGCTTCGCTACGCGCAGTCGCTGGCCATGGCGCTGCTGGTACGGCAGCGGACCGGCGCGGACGACCTCGATCTGCGGGAAGCGACGCATACGTACGCTCACATCGTCGACCGCACCCGGCCGGGTCACACCCAGCACTCCATGGCTCTGTTGAACCTCGCGCGGGCGCACCAGCACCGCGGCATGGGCCCCCACGGCTCCGAGGGCGCCCTGGAGTCGGCGGCCTCGTACGCGCGGCGGGCAGCGGCCACCCGCACCGCGGGCTGGGTGCACCACGCCGAGACCCGCATCCTGCTCGCCCGGATCCTGGAGACCCTCGCGGACCGTACCGGCCGGGCATCGCACCTCCGCGAGGCCGCCGGCCATCTCCGCGACGCCGCGCAGGCGCCGGACGGGCCGCCGGACGGGCGGCTCAGAGCCGCGGTGCACTGGGGACATCTGGAGAGCAGCCGGCAGCGCCAGCCCAGGGCCCTCGAGGCGTGGACGACGGCCGTCGGTCTCCTGCCGATCGCCGTCTGGTTCGGACTGGGCCGGTCGCTGCGCGAGTCCCACCTCCGCCGGTACGAGGGCATCGCCCGCCATGCCGCCGCCGCAGCTCTCGACGCCGGACAGCCGGAGACGGCCGTGGCTCTCCTGGAGCAGGGTCGCAACGTGCTGTGGGCGGGAGTGCTGCGTACCCGCACCAGTCTGGACGACGTGCGGGCCACGCATCCTGATCTGGCCGCGCGCCTGGAGGAGGTGCGCGGCCGTCTCGATGCCCTGGACCGGGCCGCCGGAGGACGGTCGGAGCCGGTCCTGCGCGGGCAGCCAGAGGGTTCCTGAGTCCGCAGCCGATGGGTGGCGGCCGCTGCTGCGGGCGATGGTCCAGAATCGCCAACTCGCTTTCCTTCGAGACGCGTTCAGTGGAATATGGAGCGTCACGCCCTACAAGTGGAGGGTTCGCGCCCTATGTCCGAAGCCGGGTTCCCCGCCGATGAGCGAATGGCCCTGGCCCGCACATGGGACGGACTGGTGGATGCCGTGCGCGCGGCGGGATACGACGACTTCCTGCGGCCGCCTCCCCTCGATGCCCTCTTTCCGGCTGCCGTCGGCGGGCCCGTGGTCATCGTGAATCTCGGCAAGCTGCGGGGGGACGCCCTCGTCGTGCGTCCCGCCGGGGTGACGCACAGACACCTTCCGGGCCTCACGGAGAGCGCCGCCCAGGAGCAGACCCTCGGCTATCTGCGCGTGCTGGAGGACGTGGACCGGGCGGTGCTCGAGGTGTTTCGCGCTCGGGCCCGGTACGACGACGGTGACCGGAGTCCTCTGGTGATCCGTCAGTACACGCAGGCCAAGGCCCTGTTGCAGCGCGCCACCCGGCAACGGGACGCCACGTTCACCGACGTCCTGCGGTGGCTGTGGCGGACCGTGGCCGAACCCGTCCTGGACGAACTGGGTCTGACCTCGCCTCCCCCGGCCGGCGAGCCGTGGCCGCGCGTGTGGTGGTGCCCCACCGGACCGCTCGCCCTCCTGCCGTTGCACGCCGCCGGCCACCACGACGAACGCGGACGGGCCGAGGGCCTCAGCGTGCTGGACCGGGTGGTCTCCTCCTACACCCCCACTTTGCGGGCGCTGGTCGATGCGCGCCGTCCCGCCGCACAGGCCGGCCCGGACGAACGCCTGCTGATCGTCGCCGTCCCCGAGGCACCGGGCCAGGAGCAGCTGGCCGAGGCGTCCGGCGAGAGCGCGCTGCTGTGCGCGCTCTTCCCCTTCGCGCACACCCTGCTGCAGGCCGCCGACGCCACGGTGCCGGCTGTACGCACGGCCATGGCGCGTCACCGGTGGGCGCACTTCGCCTGCCACGGCGACCAGAATCTCGCCGACCCCTCGCACGGCGGCCTGCTTCTGACCGACGGTGTGCTGACCATCGCGGACATAGGCGCCGGCCGGCACGACGGGGACTTCGCCTTTCTGTCGGCGTGCAAGACGGCCGTGGGCGGCGTTCTGCTCCCCGACGAGGCGATCACACTGACCGCGGCGATGCACCTCACCGGATACCGGCACGTGATCGGCACCCTGTGGTCGGTTCACGACCGGACCGCTGCCACGATCGCCGCATCGGTGTACGCCCGGCTCACGGCCGCGGGCACGTTCGATCCGGCCGGCTCCGCTCTGGCCCTGCACGAGGCTGTGCACCGTCTGCGCGACACCGAGCGGCTGCCACCCGCCGCATGGCTTCCGTTCACCCACACAGGTCCCTGACGAACCGCTTCCCCCTCCTGGGAGATCCAATGACCGACCGCGACGAGGAACAGGCGCCGTATCCGGGGCCGGAGATCGAATACCGCGAGACCACGCGCCCCGAGTACGCGGAGTGGGTGTCCGAGAAGTTCACGATCGAGGAGCCGGAGCCCGGCACGCAGATCGTGCGGGGTCCGTGTCCGCGCTGCCGCACCGTGATCGACATACCCGTCGTCAGTGCCGTCTTCCGGCTCGTGGTGGACGACACGCTGGGTGCCACCAGGGCGATGTGGGGCCGCGGGCGGCCGTCCGCACCCAGCCCTCAGGTGGAGCCGATGATGTGCACCTGCGAGGGCCCGCATCCGGGCCGTCCGCCGGACCATGTCGGGTGCGGTGCCTACTGGAACCTCACCATCTCCCCACCGCCGGGGCAGCCTACGCCGTCCCCGCTGCCGGACCCCGGCCCGTGACCGGCGATCCCCGGCTCTCCCCCGGGCCCGCCCCCGCGACCCCCGGCGATCTGCGTGCCGCCCAGGAACGCGACCGTCTGCTCCGTACCGAACTGCCCCGTGTCCGTGAAGCCGCACTCGCATGGCGCAACGGCCTGGGTGTGCTGCTGGCCGGGCTCATCGGCTTCGGCCTGGTGAAGGGCCGGTCGGACATCGGCCAACTGGCCTCCGGGTGGGCGGCGGCCGTCGGGCTCCTTCTCCTGGCCGCCCTGATCGCCGGGGCGGCCGGGGCGTTGCTGCTGGTCAGAGCAGCGCACGGCAGTCCGCTGCGGGCGCCGACCCGCAACCCGCAACCCGCCCGCATCGCCGACCACCTCGAGGCGCTCGCCGCCGCCGGTGCGTTGCGCCGCGGCGTGCTGGCAACGGTCGGCTGCACCCTGCTGCTCGTCGCAGCCGTGGGCACGACCTGGTACGGGCCGGCACGGGAGAAGCCGTCGATCCTGGTGCAGACGCCCGCGGGTCCGGTCTGCGGCACCGTCGTCCGGCTCGACCGGGGCGTACTCGTGCTGAAGACGGCCGGCGGTGAGCAGCGGGTGAACATGCGAACCGCCAAGGGCCTGGCATCCGTCGACACGTGCTGAGGCCACCCGGTGCTCCGGCGCGGGCCGGGGCCGGACCGTGCCCGCTCACCGGGGGCTGCCGGGCGCGATCCGCGAGACCGCCTCCGCCAGCCGGGCGTCGGTCGCTGCGGGGTGCCCCTCGTCCCGCAGGCGAGTCCATACCTCGACGGCCTCGTCGGCGGCGGCGCGGGCCGGCCCCGCCTCACCGGATCCTCTCCGGCAGTCGCTCAACAGACCGAGCATCAGACCGAGCCAATGCCTCTGGTGCGGATCATCGCCCCACAGCCGGCGCCCCAGTTCGACACCCTCCTCGACGACGCCACGGCATTCCTCGAAGCGCCGCAGTACCAGCAAGTCGACGCCGAGCTCATACATCGCGGCCGGCAGGTGAGGTGCGTACTTCGGCGGGTCGGCCGCCGCGGCCTCCCGCAGCGCAGCGAGGAAAGCGGCCTTGACGGACGCCGCCTCCTGCCGGGCGGGAAGGGCCGAGCGCCCGTCGCGGACCAACGCCACGGCAACGCGGCGGAGCAGTCTGTGCAGTTGGCTGCGGGCGTTCAGCAGCCGGTCCCGGACCTCCTCGGCCGGATGCGTCGTCTGTACGGCGCAGAGCAGTTCGGTCTGCTGCCCGGCCGCGTCAAGCGCCCCGTCCAGGTCGTCGTTGACCACGAGCAGCGCGGACAGCTCGCCCAGGGCTTCGGCCCACGCGACCGCGGTCCTCACCCCGTGTCCGTCTCCGGCCAGGTCCCGGAGAATCCCCGCCGCCTCCCGCAGGCAGTCCACGGCGGCGACGGGGCTGCCGCTCCGGGCCAGGAGTGCGGCTCTGCGCCGCAGGACGCTCGCCAGCAGCTCCTCCCCCGTCGTCGGCCCGGCGGGCGTGCCACGGCACACGGACTCGGCGAGTTCCGTGTGGGCCACGGCCCGGGAGAGATCGTCGGAGCTCTCCGCGAGGGAGGTCAGCTCCAGCAGCACAGCAACACGCGACCCGGCGCAGCTTGCCGCCTCAACTCCGGTGAGCAGGGCGTAGACCTCCAGAGCCCGCTCCAGGTACTCCGTCCCACGCTCGGTGTCGCCCAGCGCGCACGTCATCGAGCCGATCACTGCCAGAACGTCCGCGAGCTCACTCCTGGTGCGTTCCGCCGGGTCGACGGCCAGCAGTTCTTCCAGGAGCCCGGCCAGCCCGATGTGGACGGCGAGCGCTTCCTCGTAGCGGCCCAGCCGCGACAGGGCACGCCCCTTCAGCCCCAGGATGCGCGCGAGCCACTGCGGTGGCAGCCGGGGGCCGGCAGCCGGGGGCGCGTGGTAGAGCGCGATGGCCTCGTCGGCGGCGCCGACGGCGTCCGCGTCGCGATCGAGCGCGGCGAGCCACAAGGCGCTGTTCGCCAGGGCGTTGCCGAGGTCGACACCCCACAGGTCCTCGCCTCGTCCGACCAGCCCCCGCATGACGGCGATGCCCCGTTCTCCGGTGGCGAACGCCGCTGCGTAGTCGCCGTTGTCACCGAGCTGCTCGCTCCGCAGCATCAGGGCGAGTGCCAGATGCGGCGCGCTCTCCTCGGGAAAGTCGTCGGCGTACTCGGTGAGGACGTCAACAGCCTCGGCGCGCGCCGCCGCGCTGTCCTCCCGGTTCTCCATGCTGTCGAGCAGGCCCGCCAGGCGCTCGAGCGCCGCGAACAGCTCTACGGTGTGGTGCGGCAGGCGTCGGCTCAGCCGTCTGCGGACCTCCACTTCGGCAGTGAGGGCGGCGGCCGCCTGTCCCGCCTCGCCCGCCGATGTCAGGTACCGGCCCTTGGCGGCCAGAACACGGGCCAACTCCTCGTCATGAGCCTCGGGATTGGCGCCTGCCAGGCGGGTGTAGAGCCGGACGGCCTCGTCCGCCGGGTCCACCGCGTGGTGCGGGCCCCTCTCATGGGCCACGATTCCGGCACGCTGGGACAGGGAACGGGCGAGATCGGTGGTGTGCACGGCAGGCAGCGCGTCGGCCAGACGACGGTAGATCCCGACGGTTTCACGGGAGGCGCCGTCCGCCTCCGCCCAGCGGTCGTTCTCCACCAGTCGCACCGCGAGGTTGGACAGGGACCGGGCCAGGTCGCTCTCGTGTGCCGGGGCCGAACGGGCTGTCAGGCCACGTCTGATGACCACCGCCTCCTCCTCCGCGGCCAGCCCCTCGGCAGGAGTCCCGGTCTCGGCCAGGTGGATGCCCAGGTTGGACAGGGAGCCGGCCAGGTCGCTCTCGTACGCGTCATCTGCGCGTGCCAGTCGTCGCCAGACCTCGCTCGCCTCGCGCTCAGCGGAGAGTGCCTCCCGGGGGCTGCTGTCCTGCCGCAGGTGGAGCCCGAGATTGCCCAGGGCCGTGGCCAGGGCCACGTCCCTCGCCTCCCTGTCGCCGTCGCCTCCTCCTTCGTCACCGGTGCCGTCCCGGAACAGGGACCGGGCGATGTCGGTGGCTTCCCGGGCCGCGGCCATGCCCTCGGCTCCGCGCCCGAGCCGCATCAGGTGCGTCCCCAGAACGCTCAGGGCAAGGGCGAGTGAGACGACGGCCGAGGGCCGGGGCGTCTCGGCCGCTCGTGTGCGCGCCAGGGTCACTGACTCGTGTGCGGCAACCGCCGCGGCTTCGTAGCGTCCCACCCCGCCGAGCAGCGCGCCGTACAGTCTCAGTGCGTCGGCCAGTCCGCCGGCCTGCTCCGGAGCGTCCCGATCCACCTCACGCCACAGGCCGACCGCGTACGACATGGTGTCCACGGCCTCGCCGAGCAGGCCGTCCAGCCCCTGTCGTGCGCCGAGCGCGGAAAAGCCCGCTGCCTGCTGGGCTCGGTCGTCGGCGCTGTCCACTGCGCCGACGGTCCCGGACACGGTGGATCCTGCCGTCAGTCCCGCGCCGGTCAGTCTGCCGCTCCGCTGGCCCGCCCCTGCCCGTGACAGGCCGTTGTCACTGTTCACGGCGATGTCGTCCGGCGCCGGGGCACGGCCGTGTACGGAAGGTTCCCGGGCATCGTGATCGCGATCCATGAGCGCCTCCTCCGGGTCACGGCCAGTATCCCGGACAGAGCCCGTGCGACCGCTGACAGTCCGTGACCCGGTCCCCGCGGGCCTGTGGGAGTCCGGGAGTGCGCGGCGCCGATGCCGGCGGGCGCACGATGCGGGGAGGCCGGCGTGATCCTACGAGCCATCGTGTCCCGGCTCCCGACCGGCAAGGAACGCAGCGGTGTACTGGGGCAGACGGGTCAGGACCTCGTCCCAGAGCTTCCGTACGAGCTGCTCGGAGACACCCGTGCGGGAGGCGGCCAGGGCGACGTGGCAGAAGGCGGCCTCGTGCAAGGGACTCCCGTTGTCCGAGACGACGACCGTTTCGGCGTAGCGGCCGGTCTCGGCCTCGACGCGGCGCGCCATGTCGTGGGCGAGCCAGGTGTAGATCTTGCCGATGTGATGCAACGGATTCTTTCCTGCCGGTGCTTCGCTCGAAGCCACCGCCAGGGGCTCTATGGCGCCTCCGTAGCGGTTTCCCCGACCGACAGCGCCGCAGTCCCCCTTACCCAGGGAAGTCCCGAACGGCGCCAGGTAGCCACGCCCCGGCCGGTCCTTCGTGTTGATCTTCACCGTGGTGAGCTTCCAGGGCTCAGCCGTGAGCGCGCCCACCAGTTCCCCCGCGTCCCGCAGAATCCGCTGTCGTACGCTCCCGATCACCTCCGCGTACTCGCTCTCGTCGCGAACCGCTCGTGGATGTACCGGCACGGCGAGCGTGGCGGTGAGAGAGTCTCCCCGCCGTACCACCATGACCTTGACGTCGGTCCCGATGGCGCTCAGCTCGCCCCGGTAGCCGGCGACACGGTTCTCCAGAGCCCGGGCCAGGCGGCCGGCGGCCCCCAGCCGGCTCGTGCCGGTGCAGGCCGAGGTGTCGTTGGCGACACGGTCCTCGGCGTGCACGTCGCTGACACTGCCGGGGCCGGCAGGGCGGTAGAAGTGCGGCGAGTGGTCAGGTCCCACGCCCTCGGTGTTGTTGACGTGCAGCCGCAGGTAACGCACCAGTTCGGGGTCTCCCACACACTGGGTGAAGACCTCGGCGCAGCTTTCCTCGAAGATCCGCGCGAGGTCGAGGGTGCGGTTTCCGATCCGTTCGGTCACCTTCCCGAACAGATAGCCGTCGACGGGCTTGTGGATGTCGTAGCCGCCGAACCCCACCGTCGCTCCGGCTCCGACGAGCGTGACCTTGTCCACCCAGTGGTTGGCGACGACGCCGAACTGCGAGGTGGTGTGCCGCGCGTAACGGCGGGAGAACTGGTCGGCGATACGGTCGGCGAGCGAGTCCGGATGACCGCGCCCCTTGAATTCGGCCACGTCGATGGCCCGTTGATCAGGATCACGGGCATCGAAGGACAGACTGATGCGGTCGGCCCCGCTACGCATGTGCACCTTCTCCCCCGGCGGGCTGCGGCTCCAGGTACGCGTGGCACTGCGTCAGCACCAGGACACGGCGGGCGGGGCAGGGGGCACTGTCAGCGGACGGGCGGAAAGTCCCGTCGTAGAGGTTTCCGTAGTCTCCCGGCACCGAAGCGCAGCGGCGGACCTCTCCCGTCACAGTGATCTTGAACGATGTGCGTCCCGCCGCGCAGTCCCGCCCACGGAAGGTGAGTTTCTCGTTGAGGTACGGCTGGTTGAAGCGGTAGCCGCCCGAGAGGGCCGCCACCAGTTCCCGCTCCTGATCGGAGTAGCCCTCCGGGTAGCGCCTGCCGCCGTGGACGCCCTTGAAAACCTTCGCCTGCACGTCGGCTGCTCCCCCCTCCCGCAGCGCCGCGAGGTCCTCCGCCGCGCGGGGCAGCAGGGGCGGGTACAGGATGTACAGGGCCGCGACGGGAAAGCCGTCACCGGCCAGGGCGCATACATCGCGGACGAACTGCCGGGTCGGGATGCCGAGGCGCTCACGCTCCTCGACGTGAAGAGCGGCGGCGATCTTCACCACCTTGCCGGGGGATACACGGGTGCGGAATTCATGGACGAGAGTGCTGTGGGAGAGGTTCGTGTTGATGCTGATGTGGTGGCGGCGCACAAGTCCGGCGGCCAGTTCGGTGAAGCCCGGATACATCAGGGGTTCCCCGCCCGACATATGGATCAGGCAACGGCCCCCGAGTTCGTCGAAGCGCCGTACTACCAGGTCGGGCGCCGGTTCCCGCATATTGCGCTTGTTGAGCACGTGCTTGATGTGCGGGTGGCAGTACAGGCAGTCGAAATTGCACCTGTTGGTCAGATGCCAGTCGAACTCCAAGTCCCACGGCGCCTCTTGTTGAGTGAGTGCAGATCTACGCATCTCGCACCGCCTTCACAGGAGATTGGCGCGTGAGCCTAGCCAAGCCATCACATCTTGTCTGCATTTTCTTCACAAGTATCCGAACCGGCAGCCAGCCCGGCACACCTTGCCTGCGCCCGGATCGCCTCCGGTACCCATCCGGACCCGAGCGCCTCACCGCCTACCGTGAACGAGCTTCCTCCTGAACGGAATCGCAGGAATCCGGCCGATCCCGGACACCGGATGGAGCGACAGCGCGCAGCGCCGCCTCGACCTGACGGTTGCTGGTCATGGTCGCCGTGACGGCGGTCATGGTGAGGAGCAGGCCGGCGGCGGCGTAGAGCGGGGTGCGCACGTCGTAGGCGGAGGCCAGCCAGCCGCCGAGGAAGGCGCCGAACGGGGCGGCGCACATGGCGAGCATGCGGGAGGTGGAGGCGACGCGGCCCATCAGATGGGCGGGGACGATCGTCTGCCGCAGGGAGGGGCCGAGCACCATCGTGGCACCCATGCCCGCTCCGCAGACGGCGAGCGCGAGACCGGCGATGTACGGGTTCGGGGCGACGGCGAGGCCGAGGACGGCGAGCCCCTCGACTGCGGCCGTGCAGGTGAGCGCGGTGCCGGTGCCCAGCCGCCGGCCGAGCAAGGAGGCGATGCCCGCGCCGAGGAGACCGCCGGTGGCCTCCGCCGTGAGGAGCAGGCCGAAGCCGAACGTGCCGATGCCGAGCCGATCGTGCGCGAAGAGGGCGAGTACGGTCTCCACCGCGAGGAAGGCGATGTTGCCTACCGCCGGGCGCAGCGCGAGCCCGAGCAGCAGCCGGTCCCGGAAGACGTACGAGACACCGGCCCGCGCCTGCCGCAGCAGCGACTCGTGTGCTTGCGGTACGGGCCGGGGTGCGGCGGGAAGCGACCGTACGAGAAGTGCGGAGAGCGCGAAGGACACCGCGTCGGCGAGGAGCGGAACCGCCCGGCCGAGTGCGAGCAGGGCGCTGCCCGCAGGCGGCCCCGCGAAGCCGGAGGCCGCGGTCTGGGTGCCCCGCAGACGGGAGTTGGCGCGCTCCAGGAGTACGGGGTCGCGGCCCAGGAGATCCGGCAGATAGGCCGTGGCCGCGGTGTCGAAGAAGAGTCCGCCGAGGCCGAGCAGGAAGGCGACGGCTGCGAGCAGCGGAATGCTCAGCACGTCGAACGCGGCCGCTGCTGCGGGGAGCGCGAGCAGCACCGCGCGTGCCGCGTCCGTGACCCACATCGTGCGCCGACGGTCCCAGCGGTCCACCAGCGCACCACCGAGCACTCCGAAGAGCAGCCACGGAAGTGTTCCGGCGGCCGTGACGGCGGCCAGCGCCATCGGATCACGCGTCAGCGTGAGTGCGAGGAGCGGCAGAGCGGCGTGCGAGACCCCGTCACCGAGCGAGGACACCGTCTGCGCAGTCCACAGCCGTCCGAACCCGGTCGGCAGTTTCTCGGCGGCTGACCTCACTCGGCACCTCCCCGAGTCTGCTCGCGCGGCGTCGGGTGGAACAGCGCGAAGACGAGCGACGCGTCGGGGAGCGACGGGTCCGACAGCTCCCGGTACTCGTCGGCGAGCGCCTCCAGCCGTGCGCCCAGCTCCGCGAACTGCGCTTCGGTCAGCCGCAGATGCGCCATCCGTACATGCCGCCCGGCATCGGCCGGCGCCGCCTCCAGGTCCGCCACCGCATGCCGCATCAGCACATCGGGCCCGCCCTCGCCCGGGTCCGGCAGCACGATCGACCGCGCGGCCATCGCGTAGTACCGCTCGGTGACCCCCCGGACCTTCCTCGTGCGCACCACCTTCACCAGGCCCGCCCGCTCGAGCAGCCGTACGTGGTAGCTGGAGCTCCCCTTCGCGAGGCCCACTCGGTCGGCGATCTGCGTGATCGTCGCCGGCTCGAAGCGGACCACAGCCATGATCCGGTGCCGCGTGAGGTTGGAAAGGGCGCGTAGTTGCTCGTCCGTGGTGACGTGGAACGTCTCGGGAAGGTCGTCTGCAGGCATGAGCCCAATGGTCAACAGTTCTTGACCATTGGTCAAGGGGGTTTGCCCGGTCCTCTCTTGAAACCACCATGAGCCCGGTTCTCCCGGAGGCTGCTCACCTGGCTCCCCGGCCTTCGTGGCCGGGTGGCCCCATGACCTTTCCGGGCCTGCGCCGAAGGGAGCCACTCGCACCGAGGTGAGGCCGGACGGCCGGTAGACGCAAGACCCTTCGTCCAGTGCCGGGCAGAGCTGATCCTGGAGGAGTGCTCATAACGGCCGAAGGGAACATTGCGCCGTCACCGGCGGACGCAATCAGAACCACGAGCTCGGTGTTGCTCGACGAGCACGAGAGGCAGGAGCGTGAGGGGTCTCGGGCAGGAGCCTGTTCCGCGCGCTTCCGCAGCCAGGCTCGATGCTGCCGGCAGGTCTTCGCCACTGCTTGCGGCAGATCCCGCGGCACGTGCCGGCGATCAACCAGCGGTTCCTCGGCGGTGGCCGGGGCGGTGGCCGTGGGGGTGGCGCGTACTCAGAAGGCGTACCTGACGCGCAGCCACGGTGCGTGCGTGGAGAGCAGTTGCCGGATCCGGGTCAGTGACTTCCGCTTGATCTCCAGTGAGTACCGGACGTTGAGTGCTCCGTTCTGCGAGCGCTTCGTCTCCTGAGCGGCGGGCTGCCACAGCACCTCCTCGGCGCGCGGATGCCAGCCCAGGTTGACCTTGTGCAGGGACTCGTTGTGGGTCAGCATGATGATCTCGGCTGCCGCCTGCCGCTTCACGCGTGCGGGCAGGACATCGTCGAGGTGGGTGAGCAGTGTGCTCCAGTCCTGCTGCCAGCCCGGTCGCAGGACGACGGGCGAGAGGTTGAAGTGGACCTCGTAGCCGGCATCGAGGAAATCGGCAGCCGCGGCGATCCGCTCGGCGACCGGGCTGGTTCGGATGTCGAGCAGCCGGGCGTCCTCGGGCGGCATGAGGGAGAAGCGCACCCGGCTACGCCCCTGGGGGTCGAGTGCCAGCAGGTCGGGATTGACGAACTTCGTCGCGAAGGAAGCCTTCGCCGTCGGCAGACCGCGAAACGCGGCAATGAGATCGGCCGTGTTGTCACTGACCAACGCGTCGACGGAGCAGTCACCGTTCTCGCCGATGTCGTAGACCCACGCCTCGGGGTCACACCCGTTGGGCTCCTTCTTCGGCCCCTGAGCCCGTACGTGGCGGCGGATGTGGGCCACGATCGCCTCGATGTTGGTGAACAGCGTGATGGGGTTGGCGTAGCCCTTGCGCCGGGGAACGTAACAGTAGGCGCAGGCCATAGCGCATCCGTTGGAGGCGCCGGGGGCGATCCAGTCGGCCGACCTGCCGTTGGGGCGTGTCTCGATGGTGTGCTTCACCCCGAGGACGAGCGTCTCCGATTTGATGCGGACCCATCGGGAGATGTTGCCGTCGTTGCCGTGCAGGGAGGGGATACGCCAGTGACTCGCGACCTCGGTCACGCGCGCTCCCGGCACCCGGGACATGATCTGCCGGCCACGCGGTGAGTCCAGGGCCGCCGGTTCGGCGTAGACCTCCCGTACGTCCAGCATCCGGCGCGCTTGCGGCGAGTCCCGGAACATCAGGGGCGGGCCGGCGCCCGGGTCCTCGTGCCACCCGAACAGCGCCTGCTGTCCGGGCTCACCCCGTGCGGGGTCATCCATGCGCTTTCCTTCCTGCTTCCCCGAGGGCCTGAGGCGCGTGCACGGGAGAGGCAGGCCCCCGTGATGTGCGTGGCACCCAGGGGGTCAGTCGCGGCGGTTGCGTTCCTGCTCCAGCAGGGCGTCGAGATCACGGAGCCTGTCCAGCCCGCGCACCGCCCGGGTCATCCGCGCGTTGCGTTCGAACCGGTCGCGGTGGCGGTGCAGGAGGTTCCAGTATCCGGCCGTGAAGGGGCAGGCGTCCTCGCCGACCCGTACGGAGGGCTTGTAACGGCAGGCGCCGCAGAGGTCGCTCATCCGGTCGATGTAGGCACCTGCGGACGTATAGGGCTTGGTGGTCATGCGGCCTCCGTCAGCGTACTGCGACATGCCCACCACGTTCGGGACCATGACCCAGTCGTAGCCGTCGACGAAGCCGCGGTGGAACCAGTCGGTGACGGCCCGGGGGTCCCAGCCTCGTTGGAGGGCGAAACTGCCCAGGATCATCAGGCGGGGAATGTGATGTGTCCAGCCCGTCGTCCTGACCTGCTCCAGGACGTGGGACAGGCAGTTCGCGCCCGTGCCGTCCGGGGACAGTTCCGTGAACCAGTCGGGAAGTGGCGCGTGCTGACCGAGAGCGTTGCTCGCGCGGTACTGTTCGCCGAAGTGCCAATAGACGTGCCACACGAACTCGCGCCACCCGGCGATCTGCCGCACGAACCCTTCGGCACTGTTGAGCGGCACGTCGCCTGACCGCCAGCCGGCCTCCGCGCGCTCGACACATTCAGCGGGGTCCAGCAGCCCGAGGTTGAGCGACGTCGACAGCAGGCTGTGGCTCATCGTCGGGTCCCCGGCCAGAACCGCGTCCTCGTACGCCCCGAATGTGGCGAGCCGGTGTTCCACGAAGCGCCGGAGTCCGGCGAGTGCCTCCCGGCGCGTGGCGGGGAAGCCGCGCGGTGCGTCATCGCCGACGAACTGTACGTCCCCGTCGCGGGACCACCGGTCCAGGTCGGACCGTACCTCGGCGTCGATCTCGCTCTCGCGGGGCCGGTAGGCGGCCGGTACGCCCAGGTCCGTGACGCCGCGAGGCGGGGGCTGCCGGTTGTCGTGGTCCAGGTTCCACCGCCCGCCGACGGGGCGGTCACCCTCCATCAGCAGATCATGCGTCCGGCGGACCCATCGGTAGAAGTCCTCCTGACGGAGGTGTTTCGTGCCGCGGCCGTCCGCCCAGTGCCTGAACTCGTCGTGGCTCACGAGGAACCCACGTGCCGGCAGGACCCGCACGGAGGGCAACGCACGCACGAAGGCGTAAGCCTTGTGGGACGTGGGGTGGTGGACGGTCACCGGAGCATCTCCCACCGCCTCGCGCAGTCCCTGACGGTAGGTTTCCGCCTTGACGTAGTGCACCCGGTCCCCCAGCTCGGCGGCCCGGTGGCGCATCGCCGAGAGGACCAGGTGCGCCTTGGCGCGATGGAAGCGCCTCCGGCGGAAGACACTCCGGGACTCGATCATCAGGAGCGGCGCCTCCCGGTGCGGACCACCCCGCGCCGGGTCAACGAAATGCGGGCCCAGCTGGTCGCCGAACAACCAGTGGGGCGTGCCGGATTCTTGCTGGATCATGCCGAGCGCTCCCTTGACGGACTGATGTCCGACCGGTGACGTGCCGGTTCCCGGCCGGATCGCTCCGCGCCGCGTCCTGTGTCCACAGATCAAAGCGCACCACGGTGCGGGGCGCGGGCGGCACACGCCGGGCGCCCCACACGGCCAAGCCCGCCACGGCACGACGGATCGGTGGTAAGGGCGGCGAGCCGCTCGCGCCGGCCGTCCCACCCAGCTGTGGAGCGGGTCGCGACGGTGGCTGCGGAACTCGACCTCGAATGCGGCTTCGAGCAGTCGTCGGCCCGGATGAATGCTGGTGGGCACCGCCGATTCGGGCCGGGGAGATCTCTGCGAAACCCGCCTCCGCGCGGGGGCGTACTGCTTCGGCCACGGCAGCGACGTCGTTGCCGCACGGAACGGCATGGACGTCGCCCTCGGGCCGTATGTACGCAGTTTGCCCGGCCGAAGGCTTCGGGGCGCCGGGGAACCCGGCGCCGACCGGCCCTGGGCCCGAGGGTGCGCGCGGCGGCAGCCGACGAACCCGCGACCCGTGCCGCGCATGCCGACGGCGGAGGGTTACTCAGCACCTTCCGGCGTCTGCGTGGAGGTGGGAGTCGTGCCGGCGCGGTCCTCGGCTGCACCGAGGGGGCCTGCTGGTGAGCCCTCGCCTTCCGGTGCCGGTCTCCGGTCACCCGCGTGCGTCAGCCGTGCCCGTACGCAGGTCGAGGATCCAGTTCTGACCGACGAGATCGTGGCCGTAGCTGTGATGGTGCTCCTGGTCGGCGAGGGTGAATCCGAAGCCCTGGTAGATCTTGCGCGCCGTCGACAGCACGTCGTTGGTCCACAAGGTCACTTGCTCGTAGCCGGCCTCACGGGCGAAGGAGAGGCATTCCCCGACCAGGCGCTTCCCGAGACCACGGCCCCTTCCCTCCGGGGTTACGAGCAGGATCCGGAGCTTGGCCACCTCCGGCCGGGGCCCCGCGACGAGGAAGACGCAGCCCACGCGTCGGCCGTCGACCTCGGCGATCCAGGCCGCCTCGCGGGCCGGGTCGTGCTTGCTCCCGTAGTCGGCGACGATCCCGGCGACCAGCACCTCGAAGTCACTGTTCCAGCCGAACTGCTGGTCGTAGGCCTCGCCGTGGGCCATCACCACCCATCCCAGATCACCGGGACGGTCGGCACGACGCACGTCTGCCTGCTTCTGATCCTGCTGCACGATGAGCTGCTCTCCGGGTCCGCGTGATCGTTCCGCTCACGCTACTGAAACAGTTGTTTCAGTTAGACTATCCGCATGTCACAGGAAGCGCCAAACCCCTCCGCCCGGCAGACCGAGCTACTGGAGGCCGCCTACCAGTACGCCCTCGCCCACGGCCTGGCCGACCTGTCACTGCGCCCGCTGGCCGAGGCCATCGGGTCCAGCCCACGGGTCCTGCTCTTCCTCTTCGAAAGCAAGGACGGCCTGCTGAGGGCGCTGCTGGCGCGCGCCCGCACCGACGAGCTGGCACTCCTGGACCGGGCCGGGCAGCCCGGTCGCCCCGCCGGACTCGTACCCGCGGCGGAACAGGTCTGGACGTGGCTCGCCGCGCGGGAACACCGGCCGCTTCTGCGCCTGTGGGCCGAGGCATACACGCGCTCCCTCCTCCAGCCCGAAGGAGCGTGGGCCGGGTTCGCGCGCGCGACGGTGGAAGACTGGCTCAAGGTCCTCGCCGGCTTCCAGCCGCCGTCCGAGCGCGACAGTCAGCACGGCGCCACCCACCGCACCCTGGCCCTGGCGGTACTGCGGGGCGCCCTGCTCGACCTCCTCGCCACCGACGACGAGAAGCGGCTCACCGAGGCCGTCACGCACCAGCTCGCACTCCTGCGCGACGACAGCGCACACGACTGAAAGCTCCGCCAATCGCGCTTGCCGCGCATGCGCACAGGTACGTGCGGGCGAAAGCCGCGATGGGGCTGTTCACGCCGGACGCCGCGACGCCGGCCCTCGCCCACAGGGCGGGGACCACCGCGACCGCCATCACTGCCTTGCGCTGTCCGTGCCGAGCGGCCGGCCGCCCCAAGACGAGTGCCCCGGCCATGGCTCCGAGCGGGACGACGCCGACGGCCACCTCCTGCCCACGAGAGGTCCGTCCCAGATCCTCGCGCAGGTGCAGCAGCGCGCCTGAGATGATGCCTGTGCCGTGGCCGGATGGCATTCCGCCCGGGGGCCGGGACGGCCCGGGCGGCGTGGGTCGCGGCAGACATGCCCGAGGTGGGCATGTCCTCGTTTGCCGGGAGACGATCGCGCCCCGCCGCGCCGCCATGCTCAGGAATCGCCCATGACCAGGCCTTCGATGGTGTGCTTCTGGGTGATGGGTGTCAGGTCGTCGACGACCGGGCAGTGCAGATGGCGCCGGACCCGCTCGGGCAGCGCCTCCCAGAACGCACGGGTCACCGCAGTGTCATGCCGTGCGCTGTTGGCGGCCTCGGGACCGTCCACCCCCAGAACCAGCACGGGCCGGGATTTCGCGGAGTCGTTCCGCGTTCCGCGGTGGATGGTGAGAGCGCTGCGCGCCGAGATGTCGCCGCGCTGGGGGTACTTGCGCACGGCGCGTTCCTCGTAACGCGGATAGTGGGACCGGGGCGGGAACATGCCGTGTCCGAACTCCGGGCTGTCATCCCACTGAGTGCCCGGCGCGATCTCGAAGGGGCCCATGTCCTCCTCCGTGTCGACGGCGGTGACGTTGAAGGCCAGGGAGGTGAGCCGTCCCTCCGCACGGGTCTCCTCGGGGAGCGGGAAATCCCGGTGCCAGGGCTGGTTGACCGCACCTTCGAGCGGTACGTCGAAGCCGAGCTCGACGATGCGATAGTCGGCGCCGAGCACCGCCTCGCAGACCGAGCGCACCCAGGGATGGTCGACGAGTTCGACGAAGCCACGCAGCTGCTCGGGATGGATCTCCACGTAGTAGCGGTGCGGACCACGTCCGACGGTACCGCCGGGCCGGGTCAGCGCTTCCCGGAAAGCCACCTCGATGTCCTCGCGAAGACGGTCGGCCCACTCCGTGGTGAACGCACCCTTGCGGGCCGTGATGCCGAGTGAGTACAGAGCCTCGACCTCGAGACTCACGTTCGCGTCGAGATCGGCGGGAGAGATCCCGGGGTGCGCGTGCGGGCTCATGCGTTCCTCCTTGCAGCAGACTGTCCGAGACATTTTGCAACGATGATTTCAACGTTGCAACAGCCGTGGTCAAGAATCTTGATCCCCACCGGCGGCGGCATGTCAGGATGGCGTGGTGAGCAGCAGCCTGAAAGATGTAGCCGCCCGCGCCGGGGTTTCGGCACGCACCGTGTCGAACGTGGTCAGCGGTTCCGCGCGGGTCGCGGCGGAAACCCGTCGACGGGTCCAGGAGGCGATCGACGAACTGGGATATCGGCCCAACCTCGCCGCGCGCAGCCTGCGGGCCGGTCGCACCGGCATCATCGGGCTGGCCATCCCGGAGCTGCACTCCCCCTACTTCGCGGAGCTCGCGGGCCTGATCGTGGAGGAGGCGCGGAAACGCTCGTGGACCGTGATCATCGATCAGACGCTGGGGGACGCCGAGGCGGAACGCCGCCTGCTGACCGGCAGCGGTGGACGCGTGATGGACGGTTTGATCATCAGTCCGTGGGCGCTGACCGCTCAGGAGCTGGCGTCGACCGCGAGATCTCTACCGATCGTGCTGCTCGGCGAGCGCAGCCCTCAGGGGTACGCCGACCGCGTGGCCGTCGACAACGTGAGCGCCGCCGATGAGGCCACCACTCACCTGCTGACACTGGGGCGCCGCCGTATCGCGGCCGTCGGCCTGCAGCCACATCTGCACAACGGAACGTCCGACCTGCGCGCCGAGGGCTATCGCAGGGCGCTGCGACGGGCCGGCATCGAGCCCCGGCCGGAGTGGGAACGCCCGGTGGACACCCTGCACCGCGAGGACGGTGCCCTGGCCCTGGCGGACCTGCTCGACAGTGGCGGCGGGATCCCGGACGCCGTGTTCGCCTTCAGTGACGAACTGGCCCTGGGGGTACTGCACATGGCGTACCAAAGGGGCGTACGGGTTCCGGAGGAACTCGTGGTCGTCGGGTTCGACGACATCGAGGACGGCCGGTACGGCCGCCCGACGCTGACCACGGTCTCCCCCGACAAACGGCAGATCGCTCGGCTCGCCCTGCAGTGCCTGGCAGATCGGATCTACAGTCCGGACAATGAGGTCCCTCCCTCGGACCTCACGGCCCCGCACCGCTTGGTGATACGCGCCAGCACCATGCCCGTTGCCTCCGCGGGTGACAGCCCTGCGCCATGAGGCGCCGTCGCCGGACAGCCGGTACGGGCACGAGGAGCGCCTCTTCCTGCGGCTTTCGACGCGTGCGACACGTACTACTCCGACACCTGGCTGGCCGCCCAGGGCCCAAGGGCTGTCCCGCAATTCCTGGTGGATCAGCGCGCGGCGTCAGATGCGGTGCATCGCAAGGCGGAGGGGCGCCCGCATACTGGATGTATTCGGGCATTCCGACACCGCGGGACAGCCCTTGGATGCACCCATGTCGGCGCAGTGGTCGAGAAGGCCGTCACGACCGGCCGGTACTGCGGCATCTTCAGCCGGTGGGGCTGATCTCGGCTGCCGCTGCCTTCGCAGGCCTGAAGCTGCACCGTCCGCCCAGCACCGTGCGCCGCGTGGTGGAGCGCGGGCGCAGCTCCGCCGTGCCGAGTTCCGCAGCCCGCCGGGGCCGCCGCGCCTCGCGCACGGCGAGGAGTTCGATGTCCGCTCCGGACACCTCCGGCGAGTTCCGCAGGCGGGGTGGCGGGGCGCGGCGAGGGCCGGGCGTCGAGTGGTTCAGTCGCCTCCGCCGAAGTCTCCGCTGTCCGAGCCACTGTCACCGCCGTCCGAGTCGGCCGCGTCGTCGAGGCCGTACCGGGGCGCCGTACGGCTGCTGCGGCTGAGGCCGTCCGCCGGGCGCGAGCTCGTGGTCCCAGGCGGTGGGCGCCGGTCGGGCGGGGTGGCCGAGCTGACCACGCACACCCGGTAGCGGGTGTGGCTGTCCTCGTCGGCCAGGGCCCCGGTGACGACGGCGCGGCAGTGGCGGGTGAAGCGGGGCCAGGGGCGGGAGGTGCTGACGGGCCAGAGCGCCGCGAGGGCGGCCAGTACGGCCCACAGCGGTATCCAGGCGGTGGTCCACATGCCCGGATCCCTGGAGGGCAGCCCGGGCACCGGACACCGCGTGATCATCGCGTGGAGGGACAGGCCGAATGCCGTGACGAGGGCGGCCGTCAACGCGGGTGTGCGGTAGGTGCCGAACTCGCTGCGCAACGGCGGACGACGTGACCGGAGGACCTTTCGGAACCGCGCGAAGCGGGAGTCCTTCAGCAACTCGTACACCGTGGCGCCCTCGTGCCTGCGCACACTCGTCACGAGCGCTGCCCGTACCGGGTCCTTCTGCGTACCCAGGCGGCCGCGCGGCACGGTGATCCGGCCCGCCTCGTCGACCTCTGCGTCGCCGGCCAGGATCAGCAGACGGACGGCCGCCTCCGCGGCATGGGCCTGCTGCTGTGGAGACGCGTTGTCCCACGAGGCGCCGAGCCACCAAGCAGCCTGGATCGGATCCACGCCTGCTGCCAGGACGTCCTTCAGGAACCTGCGCTCGTCCCGTGTGCGCCGCCACCAGAGCACGTACAGCGTCGCGTTGACCCCCGCGAACGCGAGCAGCCAGCCGGTGGCGATCCATGCCATGCCGCCGCTCACGACAGGACACCCGCCGTCCCGCTCGATGGGTATGACACCGGACACCACCCCCGCTGGCCGACCTCTCCCCCGGTCTGCCGCCAACAGCCTTCTGCGGCAGACCACTTGGCGCAGTCTGTCACAGGCCGGGCATCCAGCCCCGTACGTGGCCCAGGAAGGCGGAGCAGGGACCGGCTTCGCGGTCGGCACCAGCGCCGCGTGGGCGAGACCGGATGCCGCGGCCAGTCCCGCGAGGCCGCCGCGACCGGTCGTCAGGCAGTATCGCGTGACGCATCATCGCCCTCCCCCGACGCCGTGTCGAGAACGGCGTCCAGTGTTCGCCGGGAACTCTCCAGTTGACTGATCGTCTCGGTGATGCGGGAGCGTTCGCGCCGCAACTCCCCGATGAAGGCCGGGCAGCCGGACGGCACTGTCAGTTCGTCCTTGTCGCGCACACAGCGCACCAATTTGCCGATAACCGCGGTGGAGAGCCCTGCGGCGAGCATGGTTCGGATGTGGCGAACCGCGGAGACGTCGGCCTCCTCGTACTCGCGATAGCCGTTGCCCGACCGTTCCGGCCGGAGCAGACCCTGCTCCTCGTAGTAGCGCAGCAGCCTTCTGCTCACCCCGGTCTCGAGGGCGAGGTCACCAATTCGCATCCTGAGCCTTCTCCTTGACCTTCACATTGATGTGACGCCTTACCGTCCCCGGTGTCGCTGATCACGAGAGGGAGGGAACAGATCATGCCAAGTGCAGTGATCATAGGTGCGGGACCGGGGATCGGGCAGGCAGTCGCCCGCCGGTTCGCCAGTGAGGGAATGCCGGTCACGCTGATCGCCAGGAGCGAGCGGACGCTCCGCGCCGTCGCGGACGGGCTCGCTTCCTACGACGTCCCCATCATCGGGCTGCAGGCCGACAGCACCGACCGAGTCGAGTTGGACGCGGCCCTGGACCGGGCCGTCAGTGAGCACGGCGTGCCGGAGGTCGCCGTCTACAACGCCGCGCTCGTCCGCGCGGACGGACTGGGCGAGTTGTCGGTGGCCGATCACATGGAAGCTTGGGCGGTCAACGTCGTCGGCGCACTGAGCGCCGCAGCACACCTCGCACCGGCCATGGCCGCACGGGGAAACGGAACGTTCCTGATCACGGGCGGCATGCCCGATCCCAAGCCGGAGTATGTGAGCCTTTCCCTGGGCAAATCGGGCGTCCGGACGCTGATCGAGCTACTCGATCAGCAGTACGGCCCCTCGGGAGTCCACGCGGCGAGCATCACCGTGGACGGCCCGGTCGCCCCCGGCACCGACTTCGACCCCGACGACATCGCCGAACACTACTGGCACCTGCACACACAGCCGCGCGACCAGTGGGACCGTGAGGTGCTGCACGCCGGCCGCTCCTGACAGCGCGGCTGGAGTTCCGCCGGACGTGTGCCGTCCGCTCGGAACGGACCCGGACCGTGACGCCCCTGACGCGTGACCCGAGCGGGGTGCACCGCCGCCGTCCGGCGGTGCACCCCACTCCGGGCACGCATGACCTGTCAGGCCGGATTCTCCGTCTGACGCCGGCCGACGAGAACCACCAGGCCTCCGATGACCGCGAGGCTCATGAGGACCACACCGAACACCGTGGCGCCGCCGGTGAGGCCCACCGCGTCGCTGAGATAGCCGGCGGACACGGGCAGGACGCCTGCGAGGGCATAACCCCCCACGTTCAGAGCCGCATTGGCCTCCGCGAGGCGCTGGGGAGGCACGCCGGCGTTGAGCAGCGACAGACCGCCGAGCTGCCCCATGCCCTGACCGGCCCCGGCGAGCAGCGCCGAGACGACGAGGATCTGTACCGACGACGCGTGCACAGCGATGACCAGCGCGATCATGCTCATCATGGTGCCGGCCGCGCCGGCCGTGAGGATGGTGCGCCGCCGCAGATGCTGGACGGCGAACTGCACTCCGGTAGCGGCGAGGAACATGGCGAATGCCATGACCCCGGCGACGATGCGGCTGGTGGTGCCCAGCAGCCCCGAGAGCAGCGAAGGGCCCAGCGAGAGCACGAAGGAAGTAGCGGTGATGCCGGGCGCGAACACGGCGATGCCCTGGGCGAGTTGGCGGCCACTGCCTCGCGGGACAGCGGGTATGCGCACCCAGGCACCTTTCGCCCTCGACGCGGGGCGCCGAACCGGCATGCGCAGCACTGCGAATACCGCGGTGACCAGCAGTACGGCCTCGACGACGAAGACGGTGACGGTGGGCGCGGGCAGGGTCTCGGAGAGGAGGCCGGCCAGGAACGGGCCGAGGCCGGCTCCGAAGACCATCGCGCACGAGGCGAGCAGGGCAGCGATCCGTTTGCGTTCGGGCCCCGCCACGTCGGTCACCGCGGCCATACCGGCCGAGACCGCGGCTCCGACGGCGATGCCGGTGAAGAGGCGGGCCACGATCAGCGCGATCACGCTGGTGGCGGTCGCGAAGATCAGACATGCGACCAGCGCGAGCGCCAGCGCGGGCAGCAGGACGGGCTTGCGCCCGATCCGGTCGGACAGCACACCGGAGACGAGGAGTGATCCGAGGAGGCCGACGATGTAGAACGCGAACACGACGGTCAGGGTTCCCTTGGAGAAGCCGATGTCGCGCTGCCACAGCACGTACAGCGGCGTGGCCGCGTTCGAGAGAACGAAGACGGCCGTCACCGGCCACGCGGCCAGCCAAACCCACCACAGTGGAGCGATGATCCGCCCATCGGCCTCCTTCACCGGGTCCTTCGGCCGCTCCCCGTCGGCGGCATGGACGGATGTGGTCCGCGTTTCGGACATGACTGTTCCTCCCGACTCCCCACAGTACGAATAAAGTCGAACCTAGCATGCAGTACGATAGAAGTCGTACATAGGAATCGAGTGACGAGGAGCCACCCATGCCCCCGAGCGCAGGTACCGGCCCCACCACCCATGAGGCGTCCCCGAAGCCGGCCGGCCTGCCCGAACCGCTGCCCGAACCGGCAGCCGAAGACCTTCGCCTGGAAACGGTTCTCGCCGGGCTCAGCGACCCCTTGAGGCTGACCATCGTCCGCAAACTCCTCCTGGAGTCGAACCAGTTCGACCACCCCTGCGGCTGGTTCGGCTTCGACCGGCCCAAGTCCTCCCTCACGCACCACTTCAAGGCGCTGCGGGAGGCGGGCATCACGCGCCAGCGCCAGTACGGGCTCGAGCGACGCAGCCACGTACGCATCGACGATCTCAACGCCCGCTTCCCCGGCCTCCTCGACCTGGTGGCGGCTTGGACCCCCAAGACGTGACAGACCACCGACGGTGTCGCCGAGGCGCCCTTGCACCGTTCTGTGAGCCGGCAGGCCGGTGACCGTTGCCGGGAACAGGAAGGAGAGCTCGGACGGCTTCGGCCGCGAACCCGGTCCCTCGCGTGTTCCGGTCAGGAAAGACGCTGGATCGTTGAGCACCTCCCGCCCTACGGTGACGCCATGAGCAATCGCCCGGAAACGCCTGTCACGCCCGTCGAAGCCTATGAACCCCCCTACTACGTAGCTGTCTTCACTGCAGTGCGAGCCCAGGAACAGAGCGGCTACAGCGAGACCAACGCCCGCATGGAAGACCTGGTGAAGGATGTCCCGGGGTTCCTGGGGATGGACCACGCGCAGACTCCTGGCGGGCTGGGTATCACCGTCGGGTACTTCCGGGACGCCGACGCCCTCACGCACTGGCGGACCAACGCCGAGCATCGCGCAGCGCAGAAGCGTGGGCAGGCCGAGTGGTACCGGAGCTACACGCTGCACGTGGCGAAAGTGGAACGGAGCCACGGATTCACGCGAGCGTAGGTACCGCGGGGCCCGACAGCGGACAGACCAGCGGAAGTCGCCTCCCGGTACGGCAAGCGCCGTGCCGCCAAGCTGCCCGGGTGGCGATACGAGTGCGGGTCCGTGAGGTCGAGGATGACAGAGGCCGGCGGAGGCTGTGGATCATCCCGCACGGGCGGCCGGGTCGGTGGTGAGCTTGCGGCCCTTCACCGGGCCGCCACCGTTTCCGCCACCTGAGATGTGCTTCAAACCCCTGTGCTCGATTGACAGTTGGCGCGTCACACTATTCACTCGCGTCTCAATGACGTGAGCTTTCAGTAGCGGGGGGCGACATGCGCAAGCGTCGGAACTGGTCGGTAGTGGCCGCGGCTGTGCTCAGCCTGGCGGCAGCGGGGATCACCCCGGGTGCCGCCCAGGTCCAGGACGAGGCCTACGACGAAGTCAGGCCGCTCTCCAGCACCACCGAGGCAGCCAAGCTCCGGCTCGAGGAGCGCAGAGTCTCCAGCGCCACGCTCGCGGAGCTCGACTCCCGTCTGGACAACGTCGGGGTGGCCGAGGTCCTGGCCAGCGCCAACCACACGATGAGGAACTCCGCCGACTGCTACCCGCAAGAGGCGAAGGCGTTCCCCGTGAACCCGGCACCGGCTTCCGCGTACTGCTGGGACACGGGCGACGCCTACACCCAGCGCTGGCTCCCGCAGGGCGTGACGTCGTCGGGCGACGCGGACGACGACGGCCTGTGGGGCAACGACAAGGTCCTGCTGTCCGGCTGGAAGTCCAACGACAGCCTGTTCACCACCTATCCGACCATGCTGGACAACGACCCCAACGGGCAGCATCTGGCGCGCGTGGCCTTCATCAACGCCAACAACCCCAGCTCGCTCTCGTATCGCTGGGTGCTGCTCGTGATTCCCACCGAGGGCGGCGCCAACTTCGACAACGCCGGGGTCCAGCTGGGCGGCATGGTGTGGTTCGGGGACAAGCTGATCGTCACGGCCAAGGGCGGGGACCCCAGCACCAACGCCCTGTACGTCTTCTCCATGAACCACATCCTGCAGGCCACCGTGAGCAGCAACGCGATCGGCAGGGTGTCCGGCGGCTACTCGGCCCACGGCTACCAGTACGTCATGCCGGCCATCGGCTCGTACGGCCTGAGCAAGAAGTGCGATTCCGCGGCGGGCATCGCCTGCCCCGCCCACGTCTCCCTCGACCGCAGTGCCACTCCGGACAGCATCGTCCTGAACGAGTACCAGCCCTCCGGCACCCCCAAGACCGGCAAGATGTGGGGCTACCAGCTGGCCGCGCCGTCGGAGTCGGGTATGCCGCTGCTGAAGGACTCCTCGGGATACGCGAACGTGTCCGAGATGTTCACGGCCGACATGGCCGGAGCGCAAGGCACCCTCTCCTACCGGGATCCGGCGACCGGAAAGCGGTCCTGGTACCTGCCCAGGCACCGTGGCGGCGTGGGCCAGCGCGGCGTCTACCAACGGCGCGACAGCACCGGTGTGCAGACCACGACGTGCACCGGCACCGATGCGCCGACCGCGTGCTGGGCCGCGAAGTCCCAGGGGCTGTCGCTCTGGTGGAGTACGAAGACGGTGTGGAGCCAGACCGAATGGGCTGCCGACAAGAACGCCAAGTGGGTGAACGAGGACGCCAGCAGCACCTGGAAGTCCCAGGTGATTCCCGAACGCCTGCTGTTCTCGGTTCCGTTGTCCCGCATGCCTTGACCTTGCTGGATCCGGCGGCGGGCAGGTGGCTGCGCCGCCGGATCCATGGCCCAACGGTCCGGCGGGTGCCCCGGCAGCGCCGACCGGGGTGAGGGGCACCCGGCCGGTCGCCGGTTCCTTCGGCGCCGGAGGATACTGAACTGGGCGCGGCCACCGGGCTTCTGTCAGTCCGTCACGGCCGAGGCGCATCTCCGTACCCGAGGGCCTTCAGCAGTTCGCGCTCGCGCCCGCTGCTGAGGCCGGCCCGGCGGGGCCGGTCCAGACCCTGCTCCCGCTCCCAGCGCAAGGTGTCCGCCAGCAGCTCCGTCCTGGGCCGATGCTGCAGACCGACAGCCCGGGCGGCAAAACCGCTGCGGGCGCTGAAGCCGGCCCACTCGGGGTCGGCCATCCACATCGCGAGCGATTCCGGTCCCATGAACTGCCCCGTCTTCTGGGCGAGCAGCCAGTCGGCATCGGCCTCCACCACCGGTCCGGTGTGCCCGCCGGTTTCCCGCGACAGGGCGACCCATTCGGCGAAGGGCACGACCGGGCCGACCGCGTCGTACGTTCCGGTCGTCCCCTTCTCCGCGCTGTCGAGCAGCCACGCCGAGAGGTCCCGTACGTCGACCGCCTGCGTCGCCATGCCGGGCGAAACGGGCACGAGCAGCGGCGCCAGCGGCTCGCGCGCCGCGCGGGCGACCCAGTATCCGGTGCGGCCGCTGTGGTCTCCGGGACCGCCGATCAGTCCGGCTCGCGCGATGAGGAGCCGGTCGCCGACCGCGGCCGCCGAGGCTGCCTCGCAGGCCACCTTGGCCTCCCCGTACGCCTCGCGGCCGGCCTCGTCCTGATCGGTCGCCGGGAGCAGCTGCCCCGTCTCGTCCGCGTCCGGCCGCGCATGTGAGGCGTACGCGCTGATCGAGGACACGTACGACCAGTGGGCAGCCCGCTCGCCGAGGACCGCCAGCGCCCCACGGACGAACGCCGGCTGCCACGACACCTCGACCACGGCATCCCAGTCCCGGCCCACGAGGCTCTCGTACGCCGATGGGTCACGCCTGTCCGCGGCGACGAGTGTCGCGCCCACTGCCACTTCGCCGCTCTCCCCGCGAGCCAGGCAGGTCACCCTGTGCCCGCGCTCCAGTGCCTGCCGCGAAATCTCGCGGCCCACCCACGCCGTCCCACCCAGAACCAGGATCTCCATCCGCGCACTCAAACACGGACGGCGAACCTGCGGGGTCCTGCTTCGCCGAGGGCGTACAGGCCGGCCGCGCGCCACCGGGGTGGCCTCCCCGGGACCGGCTCGTTCCCGGAGGGCACGGGCGGAGAACCGGGCGCGTGCGCATCAACGGCCCACGAACCTCCGCGGCCCCGGCGGCATCCTCTTGATGCCCGGCCAGGAGCCGACGAAGTACTGGGTGCGGCTGGGACACGCAGTCGCGGCAGTGGAGCCCGATGGTGCCGGTCATCGCTCCCCCGGGCTCCAGGAGGTCCATCGCCCACGTGGTCGACGAAGCGGCACCCGCGGAGCGCCCCGTCTCCGGCAGACCCCGCACGGAGCGTGCGGACGGCACATAGGATCTTCCACACGGCCGGTCAGGGGCACGTCAATCGGCGCCAGGAAATCGGATGAACGGAGCGTTCCGCTGTGACGGATGCGCACAACGAGGAAGTACTCGCCCGGATCGCCGGGGGGCTCGTCTACACCGAGTCGGAAGCAGCCTTCCAGGCCCCTCTGCGCCGCACGGAGCAGATCTTCGAGTACAACCTGACGCCACCGAGCAATCCGGAGAGACGCCGGTCGCTGCTCACCCGGATCCTCGGCTCGGTCGGTGAACGCACCGTGCTGCTGCCACCGTTCCACGCCGGGTTCGGCAGCAACGTCCACATCGGCGACGACTTCTTCGGGAACGTGAATCTGACGTTCGTCGATGACGTGGACATCCGCATAGGGGACGGCGTCATGATCGCTCCCGGCGTGACGCTGACCACGACGGGGCACCCGGTGCATCCCGCGCGCCGAGCTGACTTCGGTCGCTTCTCCGAGCCGATCGTGATCGAGGACAAGGTCTGGATCGGCAGCAATGTGGTGGTCCTGCCCGGTGTCCGGATCGGGTACGGATCGGTCATCGGTGCCGGCAGCGTCGTCAGCCGCAGCATTCCGCCGATGACCGTTGCACTCGGAACGCCTTGCCGAGTGGTCCGCCGCATCACGGACGAGGACCTCACCACACGCACCGCCGGAAGCGAGATCGTCTAGAGCGTGTGTGAGAAGGGGTGTGTTGGCGTGCTCAGAGGATCGTCGGGGTGCGGAAGGCAGGTCGCCCAGCCCGGCGGGAAGCAGCAATCGCCCCGGCCAGGGCCGTTCTTGAACACGCGGGTCTGCCGCACTCCGCAACTGACGGCATTCCGGGGGTTGTTCTATCGACCCGACGTGATCGGGCCGTCAGGACGGCCGCAGTTCTCGTTCCGATGAACGAGTCCGGCCGGTCCGCGCCCAGTCGTGTCGGAGCCGGGGATGACACCGGCCCCCTGAGAGGTACGGGCCCACGGCCCGGAGCGGCGGAGGGCCGGGGGCCGCCTGGTACTCGAGTCGCAGATCCCGATCCCGAACCGACGGCTCTCCTGGCGCAGCACCCGTACCGGGCCCCGTCGGCCAGGCCGGAGCGCTCGACGGTCTCACGGCAACGGCCGCGCTCAAGCGTCGTGCTGTCCACGACGCATACGCCGTCGCTCCGTACGGTGAGCCGAAGGCGTTCTCGCGGCGGTGATCCTGCCCGGCAAGTCCGTCCGGATCAACGGCCCTTGCGCACCCGGGCGGCCGCGCGTGCCTCTGCTGTCCTGCGGGCGTCGGCCGTCTTGCGGGACTCCTTCGGGCGGCCCGGACGCGTGCCCATGCCGCGGAAGGCGACGTTGCCGCTGCCCTTTCCTTCGACCGGCGGGCGCTTCGCGCCGGTGATGGCGGTCAGCTTCTCCTCGCCGGAGCGCACCTGGGTGACGGTCGGGCGGATCCGGGCGTCGGTCATGATCCGGTTGACGTCCCGCCGCTGGTTCGGGGTGACCAGGGTGACCACGTTCCCGGATTCGCCGGCGCGAGCCGTACGGCCGCCGCGGTGCAGGTAGTCCTTGGCGTCGGCCGGCGGGTCGACGTTGACGACGAGGTCGAGAGCGTCGATGTGAATGCCCCGCGCCGCGACGTTGGTGGCCACCAGCACGGTGATCGCGCCGTCCTTGAACTGGGCCAGCGTGTGGGTGCGCTGCGGCTGCGACTTCCCGCTGTGCAGAGCGCCTGCCCGTACGCCGCTGGCGCGCAGGTGACGGGTGAACTGATCCACCCCGGCCTTGGTGTCCAGGAACATCAGGACCCGGCCGTCCCGCGCGGCGATCTCGGTCGCGGTCGCGTACTTGTCGGCGGGGTGGATGTTCAGCACGTGGTGTTCCATCGTGGTGACCGCGCCCGCCACCCGGTCGAGCGAGGCCACGGCAGGCTCGTGCAGATAGTTCTGCACGAGCTGGTCGACGTTGCGGTCGAGCGTGGCCGAGAACAGCAGCCGCTGTCCGTCGGGGCGTACCTGGTCCAGGATTTCCGAGACCTGCGGCAGGAACCCCAGGTCGCACATCTGGTCCGCCTCGTCGAGCACGGTGATCCGCACCTGCTGCAGCTCGCAGAACCGACGCGACACGAGGTCGGCGAGCCGCCCCGGCGTCGCGACGACCACGTCGGCGCCGGCCCGCAGCTGCGCCGCCTGCCGGTTGATCGCCAGCCCGCCCACCACGGTGGCCAGCCGCACGTCCAGTGCCCGCGCATACGGTGCCAGCGCGTCGCTCACCTGCTGCGCGAGTTCCCGGGTCGGCACGAGGACGAGTGCGAGCGGCCGCTTCGGCTCCGCCCGCACACCCGCCGTCCGCGCCAGCAGTGCCAGCCCGAAGGCGAGCGTCTTGCCGGAGCCCGTCCGCGCGCGGCCGAGGACATCACGGCCGGCCAGCGCGTTGGGCAGGGTCGCCGCCTGGATCGGGAAGGGTTCCGTCACACCGAGGCCGGTCATCGTCGCCGTCAGTGCCGGCGGCAGCCCCAGCGCGTCGAAGGACTCGACCGGGGGCAGGCCGGTGGCAGCCGTCCGCGGCGTTGTGGGGTCGCCCTTCGGGGCGGACTGCTTCGCGTTCATGGGGGAACCTTCCTCGGCCTGGCGCCCGGCACGCGCCGGGGCCCGTACCCCTTGGTACGGGCCCCGGCGGTTTCGAAGCGTGGGCCCAGTTTACCAGCGGGCGCCCCGGCGCCTTCCTGTCCTGTCGGGCACACCCGCTGACGTACCGCGCCCCATCGGGATCAGCCGTGGCCGCGGCCCCGACGTGTCTGGCTCGGCGTCGAGCCTGTGCAGATTCGGCCATTCGTATGGCACGGCACCCGACCGTGGATCATGGGCGCCGCGTTGCGGGCGGTGGTCGGTCCGTTGCTGTCACCGTGACCGGAGCAGGCGAGGCGGCGCACGGGACGGGTCCGGCCCAGGGACGCCCAGCCGTCAGAAAACAACAAAATCTGACGTTGTCATTGTGGTGGTTGTGTTCCCTTTCTAGGGTGGGCGCGTCTCAACAGGTGTCGCCCATCACACCAGTTGCACATCCTGGCGCACTAGGAAGGCCCTGCCATGGCCCACCCGAACTCGTCCCCCCACTCCCCCTCCCCTCGCGCATACGTGAGCCGCCGCCGCCTCATCGAGGCGGGCGCCGCCGTGGTCGGCGGCCTCGTCCTGTCCGGCGCACCGCCCTTTGCCCGCGCGTTCGCCGCATCCGGCGGGATCGCGGCCGCCGGTGACGAATGGAACGGCCGCATCGACGTCTTCCGGCTCGGCACCGAGCCTCCGCACGCCACGCTCATGCCGTACGCGAACCTCCAGCAGGCGCTCACCGCCGACCGCACCACATCCCCGTGGCGGCAGAGCCTCGACGGGACATGGAAGTTCGCGTACGTGGACCGGCCCGCCGACAAGAAGGCGGACTTCTACCGCACCGATCTCGACGACTCCGCCTGGGAGGACACCCCGGTCCCCTCGGCGTGGCAGCTGCACGGCCACGACTACCCGGTCTACGTCAACATCACCTACCCGTGGTGGGGCCCCAACGGGCTCGGCGAGGACGCCCAGCCGCCGGCCGCGCCGACCCGGTACAACCCCGTCGGCCAGTACCGGCGTACCTTCACCGTGCCCAGGGGCTGGGCGGACCGGCGCACGTTCCTGCATTTCGAGGGGGTCAAGGCCGCCCACTACGTGTGGATCAACGGTCACCTGACCGGCTACCACGAGGACTCGTACACCCCGGCCGAGTACGACATCACCCCGTATCTGAAGGAGGGCACCAACCAGATCGCCGTCGAGGTCTACCGCTACTCCGACGGCGACTGGCTCCAGGACCAGGACATGATCCGGCTGAGCGGCATCTTCCGGTCGGTGTATCTGTACTCGGCGCCCGGCGTCCATGTACGGGATTTCAAGCTCGACACCCCGCTCGGGGACGGGTTCACCACCGCCGAGCTGTCCGTCACCGCCCACGTACGGGACTCCACGGGCGAATCGGGCGCGGCGGCCTTCACGGTCGAGACACAGCTGTACGACGCCGGGGGGCACGCGGTGTGGTCGCGTCCGCTGGCCCTGCGCGCCTCGCCGGCCGGCGGTGAGGTGGCCGTCACGGGCGCCAGGTCCGTTCCCTCACCACGCCTGTGGTCCGCGGAGGACCCCTACCTGTACACCGCCGTCATTCAGCTCCGTGATCCTTCCGGCAAGGTCGTGGAGACCCTCTCGCACCGGGTCGGTCTGCGTGATTTCGCGCTCAGGGACGGACTGATGCGCGTCAACGGGCAGCCGGTCAGCTTCCGCGGCACCAACCGGCACGAGATGCACCCGGAACGCGGTTCGGCGCTCAGCCGCGCCGATCTGGTCGACGACATCACGCTCATCAAGCGCCTGAACATCAACTCGGTCCGTACCTCGCACTACCCCAACAACCCGCTCTGGCTCGAACTCGCCGACGAGTACGGTCTCTATCTCGTCGACGAGGCCAACCTGGAGACGCACGGCATCCGTGACCGGTACCCGACCGACCGGGCGGACTGGACCGCGGCGTGCCTGGACCGAGCGCGGAACATGGTCCACCGGGACAAGAACCACGCCTGCGTCGTCATCTGGTCGCTGGGCAACGAGGCCGGCTCGGGGTCGGCCTTCCGGGCCATGCACGACTGGATCCGCTCCTACGATCCGACGCGCGTCATCCAGTACGAGGGCGACGACGGCCCCGCCACCAGCGATATCCGTTCAAGGATGTACGAATCGCCGAGCCGAGTGGAGGCCCGGGCGAAGGACGCCTCGGACACCAGGCCCTACGTCATGATCGAGTACGCCCACTCGATGGGAAACTCGACCGGCAACTTCAAGGAGTACTGGGACGTCGTCCGCCGCTACGACGTCCTGCAGGGCGGCTGGATCTGGGACTTCGTCGACCAGGCGCTCACCTGGCCGACGCCTGCGCGCAAGCTGCTCACCGAGACCGGGCCCATGGGCCTCAAGGGCGAGGTCATCAACCCGTCGGGGTCGTTCAGCCCCGAGCAGGGTGTCAGCGGCGCGACCGTCTTCGCGCGCGACGACCGGCTCGACCTGACCGGATCGCTCACCCTCGAGGCCTGGGTGACCCCGCACGTCCGCGGCTTCCACCAGCCGATCCTGGCGAAGGGCGACACCCAGTACGCGCTGAAGCAGGCGGACAGGGGCCTGGAGTTCTACATCTACGCGGACGGGCAGTGGATCGCGGCTTCCTGGACGACCCCGGACGACGGCTGGACGGGCGGGGAACATCACGTCGCGGGCGTCTTCGACGCGGACGCGGGAACGCTGACCCTGTACGTGGACGGCGAGGCCAGAGCCACGAAGAACACCGACCGCAGGCCCAGCAGCAACACCGCGTCGCTCTCCCTCGCCGGTGAAGTGGAGAACCCGACGCGGGAGTTCAGCGGGACGATCCGGCGGGCCCGGGTGTACGCGCGTGCCCTGAAGGCAGCCGAACTCGCCGACGACCGGCGTGGCCCCGGCGACGACGGCGTGCGCTTCTGGTTCGACGCGCGGACCGCCCGGTTCGAACAGAAGAAGGCCGGGGCGAAGACCTTCTACGCCTACGGCGGCGACTGGGGCGACAATCCCAACGACGGCGCGTTCGCCGGCGACGGCATCGTCCTGCCCGACCGCCGCCACACGGGCAAGGCGGCCGAGGTCAAGCGGATCTACCAGACGGTCCACGCGACCCGCGCGGACGACGCCGCGCCCGGCGAGATCACCCTCACGAACGAGAACCTGTTCACCAACCTCCGCGCGTACAGAGGAACCTGGGAACTGTCCGCCGACGGCGAGACGGTACGGAGCGGCAGCATCCGGCGTGATCAGCTCGACCTGGCGCCGATGGCGGAGAAGGCGATCACGCTGCCGGTGGAACTGCCCACGAACGCCGCACCCGGGACCGAGTACTTCCTCCAGCTGTCCTTCACGACGAAGGAACGCACACCCTGGGCGGACGAGGGCTTCGAGGTGGCGCGGGTGCAGCTGCCCCTCGGCAGGAGCGGCCCCGGGATCGTGCCGGTTCCGTTGGCCGAGGTGCCCAAGCTGTCGTTCCGGAGCGGTGACACCGGGATCACCGTCACCGGCGGCAACTTCGAGGTCGTCATCGACAAGTCGACCGGCGTCATCACGTCGTACGAGGCGGCAGGCACGAAGCTCCTCGTTTCCGGCCCCGTGCCCAACTTCTGGCGTGCCCCGACCGACAACGACAACGGCAACGGCCAGCACACCCGCAACCGGACGTGGCGGGACGCGGGTGCACGGCGCACGGTGACCGATGTGACGGTGCGTGGGCTCGACGGGCGTGCGGTCGAGATCGCGGTACGGGGAACGCTGCCGACGAGCACCGCCTCCGCGTTCACCACGACCTTCACCGTCTTCGGCAACGGCGAGATCAAGGTCGACAACACCCTTGCTCCGGGCGACCCGTCCCTCCCCTACATCCCGGAGGTCGGGACGATCCTGTGCCTTCCCGCGGCGCTGGAGCGGTTCCACTATTACGGCCGCGGCCCCGAAGAGAGCCACTGGGACCGCAAGGACGGTACGGACGTGGGGCGTTGGTCCGGTACGGTCACCGCTCAGTGGAGCCCGTACCTGCGGCCGCAGGAGAACGGGAACAAGACCGACGTACGCTGGGCGGCGCTCACCGACCGGCACGGTCGCGGCCTGCTCGTCAGCGGCGACGGGCTTCTGGAAGTGAACGCCTCCCACTTCACCCCGGAGGACCTGTCCGTCGGAGCCCGTCACGACTACCAGCTCACGCCTCGTGACGAGGTGGTCCTGCGGGTCAACCACCGGCAGATGGGCGTCGGTGGTGACAACAGCTGGGGCGCGCACACGCATGACGCGTACAAGCTGCTCGCCGACCGCAACTACGCGTTCACGTACCGGTTGCGGCCGCTCACGGACGTGCGGAACGCGACGAGCCTGTCCCGCCGGCCGACGGCGGCGGGGTAGCCGATGCGGCAGGTGCCGGCGCCCGCCGCCGGGCGCCGGCACCTGCCCCCGGGCGCCCAGGGCGGATCACCGCGGGCCGGGCCCCTCCAGGGGTACGTCGCCCGCGGCGGTCCGCTCGGCCAGCTTCTGGAACTCACCGAGGTCGTAGTTGGCCAGGACCGAGTCCAGATTGGTGAGGGCTCCCAGGTGCTCCACGAAGCCCTGGGGGTCGTATTCGATCTGCAGTGTCAGCCGACTCGACTCGTCGTCCAGTCGATGGAAGGTGACCACACCGGCGTGGTGGACGCCCTCCGTCGTCTTCCAGGCGATCCGGTCCTCCGCCACGACCTCGGTGAGTTCGGCGAGGAAGCTCTTGTCCACCCCCGGCAGGGCGAGCTGCCAGGCGAACCGGCGCTCGTCCAGCGGATCGACGCGCTGGACGTGGCTCAGAAAGGTGGGCCACTGCGTCACGTCACTCCACAGCGCCCAGCTGATGGCGACCGGGGCCTTCATATCTACGGTCTCAACGATCGATGAGGACATGCGGACTCCTTCGGGGGTTCGGGGGTTCGTCAGCGGTTCGCGGGGCCTGCGTACGGGGGATCAGCCCGGGGTGGCCAGCGTGAAGGGGTGTCCGGCGGGATCGGAATAGAGGCGCGCGTCCCGCAGGCCCCCGTTGTTCTTCGTGTCCAGAGGCCGCGCGCCGAGACCCACCGCCTCGCGCTCCGCCTCGTCGAGATCCTCGCGTGCCACCAGGATGCGCAGATGAGCCTGCTGGGAATCGTCGGGCCTCGGCCAGCTCGGTGGCGCGTAACCGTGGTCCCTGCGGATCGCGAGATGCACTCCGCGGTGGCCCACGATCTCGACGATATCGGGGTCGTTGCCGATGTGGACCTCCGCGTCGAGCAACATGGCGTAGAAGTCGGCCAGTTCCTTCGGCTCCGCGCAGTCCAGCACCAGCACGCTCGTCTTCGGCACTGCCACGGCCATCCTCCTCCTGCTTCGCGGGCATCCGGGTTCCGGACGTGGTTTCGACTACCCGCGTCCCGCAGGAGCACACCCGGGCCGCCGGCTGCGAGGGTCGGCCGGCGGCGCGACGTCGGGGTGGCTCATTCCGCGCCCTCCCCGGGTTTCCGTCCCCAGGCCGTGAGCATGCCGGCCGACAGGGCGGCGCACTCGTCCGACCTCAGATAGCGGACCGCGGCGTCCACGGCCGCATCGTCGACCAGGCCCGTGTCGAGCATCGCCGCCCTGCTGCGCTCCCATGTGTCCTCCCAGAAGCGGCTGATGGCGCTGCCCGGCAGCAGCGGTGGTACGTGGATCTCGGCGGCGACGGATGCGAGCCCCATCCCGCGCAGCAGCTGCGGGTACGACGGAACCCAGGAGACATCGGTGCCGATCGCGGTCCGCAGGCCCTGCCACATGGCGCGCATCACCGCGGTGTACGGCGTGTGGGGCGCCCGGTCGCTCGTCAGGTCGACCGCGTCGCTGAGCACCAGTACTCCGCCGGGCGCGACCAGTTCGGCCAATGCCGTGATCACGCGGTCGCGCTCGGGCAGGTGCATCAGCACGAAGCGTGCGTGGACGAGCTGGAACCGGCCGGGGGCGAAGTCCGGACGTGTGACGTCGGCCTCCCGTACGTCGAGACCGGGCAGGGACCGGTCTCCGAGGAACCGTACGTCGCGGTCCACGGCGAGCACGCTCGCCACCCCGGTCTCCCGCAGCAGCCGGCGGGACACGGTGCCCGTACCGGCACCGACGTCGAGGCAGCGCCAGCCCGGGCCGGCCCCGACGGCCCGCAGGCGCGCCATGGTGATCTCGTCGTAGGCGAGGGCCCCGAAGTCGATTCGCTCCCCCTCCCCCGTCTGTTCGGGACGGAAGAACGCCTCCCCGTAGCGGCCGTCGCCCGCCGCGGCCCCGCGCGGTGTGCCGGTCACGCCTGCGCCCGTCCGGCGGGGTCGGCACTCATGGGTCCCCGTGCCCGGGGCGCGGGGAACTGGAGCAGCAGGTCGCTCATTGGTCGCAAGGCCGGGCCTCTCCACGCGGTGGGGGTGGTGCCGGGCGGCCCGCCGTGAAGGTGCCGGGCCCCGGCCCTGCCGATCCTCCCCCGGCGGCCGCCGCCCCGGCCGAGGCGCGCCGCGTCGCGGCGGACCGGGGACCGCCGCTTGCGCACATCGGGCGACGGTTCGCGCACGCACCGGCACCACGTGCGGACACCGGGCAATGGTTCGCGCACATACGGTCACGGCCGGCGGTGACCGGGCGGGCGGGTGACCGCGGAGGCCGGCGCCGACGGGCGGGCGAGCGGGTGCCGCCTCCTGTTCCGTACCCTGAAGAGATGCGTATGCGCCCCACTCTGAGCTGGGCCCCCACCGAAGACCTGCCTCCTGCCACCACCGACCTGGAGCCGGTCGTCGATGCGCTCCGCACCGGCGGCGTCCTGGTACTCAGTGGGGCGGGCATCTCCACGGAGTCGGGCATCCCCGACTACCGGGGCGAGGGCGGAAGCCTGAGCCGGCACACTCCGATGACGTACCAGGACTTCACCGGCGGCGCCCAGGCCCGTCGCCGGTACTGGGCACGCAGCCACCTCGGCTGGCGTACGTTCGGCAGGGCCCGCCCGAACGCCGGGCACCGGGCCGTGGCGGCGTTCGAGCGGCACGGCCTGCTCTCGGGTGTGATCACCCAGAACGTCGACGGGCTGCACCGGGCCGCGGGCAGCGAGGACGCCGTGGAACTCCACGGAAGTCTGGAACGGGTCGTGTGCCTTTCCTGCGGCGCGCTCAGCCTGCGCCGCGACCTTGCCCGGCGGCTGGAGGAGGCCAACACGGGCTTCGCACCGGTGGCCGCCGCGATCAATCCGGATGGTGACGCCGATCTCACCGACGAGCAGGTCGGGGACTTTCACGTGGTGTCCTGCGCGGACTGCGGCGGGATCCTCAAACCGGATGTGGTGTTCTTCGGCGAAGCCGTGCCCCCACAGCGGGTCGAGCACTGCCGCGGCCTGGTCCGCGAAGCGGCCTCGTTGCTGGTCCTGGGCTCCTCTCTGACCGTGATGTCCGGGCTCCGGTTCGTCCGCTACGCGGCCCAGGACAAGAAGCCCGTACTGATCGTCAACCGGGACCTCACGCGGGGCGACCCGCTCGCCGTCGTCCGCGTCGCGCTCCCGCTCGGAGCGGCCCTCTCCGCCGTGGCCGGCCACCTGGGTATCGCCGTCGACGAGGAGGCGGCCGGGCCGGCGTGAAAGAGGCTTGAGCTCCCTGCGTGCAGTCATCGGAGTCATTGCAGTCGATGAACGCGTCACTCCGGGAACAATGCTTCTTTCGTCTCTTTCGCCGATTCAGGGCAATGTCCGGTGACGTGCGGGGGGGGGGGGCGCCCCGGGGGGCCGGGCCCCCCCCCCCCCCCCCCCCCCCCGGCCCGGGTTTCCGGCCGCGTGGCCCCAAAAAAAGAGCGGGCGGCCGCCCCCCCCCCC
>NZ_JBIVTU010000003.1:50898-498153 GCF_044756845.1 Streptomyces sp. NPDC091416 | reverse complement strand
CCGGGGGGGGGGGCGGGGGGGGGGTTGGGGGGGGTGGGGGGGGGGGGGGGGGGGGGGGGGGGGGGGGGGGGGGGGGCGGGCCGCCCCGGCCCCCCCCCCCCCCCCCCCACGTCACTGTCTTCGGTCTTTCATTTCCGGCCTGAGAGCATCAGAAATAGTGCCTGCGCCCGCCGACCTTCCGGCCACTGGCACCAAGGATCCACAGAACGGCGCCCACCACGACGAGCACACCGCCGACGGTCGTCAGCAGGGACACGCCGACCAGCAGGCCGATTATGAGCAGTATCGCACCGAGAAGAATCATGCCGCTTCCCATCATCAAGTCTCGTAGGCGATGACGATGATGTCGCTCCGCGGCGACGTCATCGCATTCGGCCGGTATTACCTGGCTGACCTGGAATTGGCAGCCATAGGGTTTCTGTCGCGACCATCCTCGTGCCCCGTAATTCCGCGTTCACTCACGCCTTCCCGAAGTGACAGCGGCTGTCGGCTTGGGCGGGGACACCGAAATCCGCCCGAGGGCCCGTCCACATAGGATGTGCTCCACGGACGGGGCGTGCGGATGAGGGGCTGGGGACTGAAGTGTTCGGGGGCAGGAAGACGGACGGCGGGCTGCCGAAGATCCCGAGGAGCGTGGATCCCCGACGCGCCCGCGCTCTGCCGGTTCCGGCCGGGGCACAGGCCGACGCGCGCATGTTCATGCTGTCCGGCGACACCTTCCGGGCGCTCAGGGTGATCCTGGACGCGACGGGCTACGACCTGCGCCAGGCCAGGGACATCGTGTACGCGCTGGTCCACGGCATCGAGGTGCCGACGGGGACGTGAGTCGAGGCTCGCGTCGGACGCGGATCCGGTGGTGACACGCGGCAGCCGTCCTACAGACCGAACTCGATGTGTTCGACGTCGGTGTACTCCACCAGGAGCCCGGACGCCCGGCGGCCGCCGTCCTTGAAGTAGGTCTCCTGCAGTGCCTCGGCCGCGATGTTCCGGAGTTGTTCGTCGGTGGCGTCCTGGTCGCGTGCGTCGAAGAGGCGGGCTGCGTAGGCGGGCGGGAGTGCCACGGTGAGATGGCGCAGCCGGGCGTCGTCGGTGGAGCCGGGGGCCGCGGTGTAGCCGAAGCGTGCGCGGGTGTCGATCACGATTCCGTGGGTGGTCGCGGCCCTCTGCTTGGCCTGCGCGCGGATTTGGGGCTGCCATCGAGCGGTCACCAGGCGTTCCAGGCGTGCGGCCAGGTCCTTGCGCGGTGTTCTGATCTGGTCCTTCACGTACCGCTCGACGGTGCGCTGGCTGATCCCCAGCTGCTGGGCTGCGGCTCTGGTGGATTTGAGCTGTCTGACGAGGTAGCGCATACGTGCCCCGGCCGACTTGGGGACCGGGCGGGTGAACGCCTCGTGGACTGCTTTGTCGAGACCCTCGGCGAGCTTTCCCATCGGTTACTCCCCGTTGTCGGTGCGGGTGACGTGGCCGTCCTTGATGTACCGGGCGAGGTTCTCGTCCGCGCCGTGTTCCTCGTGGAGGCTTTCGGCCCACAGTGTGGTCTGGGTGCCTTCGTGCTTGACCATGCCGGGGCTGACGCCGAGCCGGAATCCGCCCGGCAGCGGCTTGCCGCCCTCATGGGGCAGGAAGTCGAGAGGGCTGGGGCCGTCACTGGCGTAGACGGCACAGTCGGAGAGGACGGCGATCGGGTACTGGCCAGTGGCATCGGCGAGTTTGAGCATCTTGCGGTGCATGTTGGTGCGGGCCTTGGAGATGACGGCGGCGCGGATGTCGGGGCGCCAGGTCGGCCGGGACAGGGCCCGCCAGGGCAGGCCCGGCCTCCAGCCTTCGCCTCGGGGGCGTTCGCGGAGCTTGCCCAGGCCGCCCTTGACGGTGGCCTTCACCGCGGTCAGAACGGCCGCCATCTGCGGGTCTCGCTCCCTGTATCCGTCCATCGCTGTCAGGAAGTCGGCCGGGGAGAGGCCGGTCGTGACGCCGAGGTCGGCCATCGTGGCGATGTAGGCGTCGCGGAGACGGTTGTACCAGCCGTCGAGGTAGCGGCCGTTGTCGTGGCGGAGCCAGGCCTCGGACGGGGCGACCCGGTAGCCGAGTTCGACGGCGTAGGCCACGGTCGGCGTCGCGTACCAGGCGGGCCCGGCCGGGCGATCGCCCCGGGGGGTGAAGGGTGAGGGGAGGCGGTCGTCCAGCTCGATGTGGGAGAGGTCGACGAGCCAGGAGCCGGGCAGTTTCGGGTCGAAGGCGGGCCGGTGGGTGCACCCAGGCCCACCGTGGTGCCGTTGGCGGCGGCGGCGAAGGCCATGTTGACGTCGATGCCGACCACGTACCGCCTGGTGCACTCGTCATCGGTGAGCGGACGCGCCCAGTCGTACGCCTCTTCCATGAGCATCTGATCCGGCGTGCGCTGATGGAAGCGCGGCAGACCGGCCAGGAGCGGGTGCCCGTCGGGCGCTTCGCACGGGGCGCAGTCCACGGGGTCGTTGCCCAGGGAGCCGGGGTTGTGCTCGCTGTGCCGCTTGCCTGCGTGGTCGGGTTCGCTCGCCCGGGTGGGTGGGTGCAGTGCCGTCATCAGCTCCAGGCCGGTGACCGCCGTCGAGCCGCGGGGGGTGATCACACGGGTCGCGTAGGTGCCGAGGAGGCGGGCGAGTTCGGGGGCCGGGAGCTGCCCGGCGTTGCCCCAGCTGCGGGCGTCGAGTGCGTTCCAGGACGGGATGCACAGTTGGACGCAGGCGCGGTTGCCGCCCTGGGCGGGACGGTAGATACGGGCCCAAGGGCCGAAGCCCCGGCGGGTGAGCCGCCAGTTCGCCCGGGACAGCTGCTGGATCACCCGGTGACCTTCGGCGAGCCGCCCTGTCACGCTTTCCTCCTCGCCGAGTTGCAGGGGCAGACCGTAGCGTTCGCACGCGGCGGGCGTCAGGACGATCAGAGGGTCGGCGTCCTTGCCGTTGCGGCTGAGCCGCGGAGCACCCAGCTTCGCTTCGCCCAGCGCCCACTCGACGAGGGCGGGGGCGGACTCGGCGGGAACGTCCAGGACGAGGCCGCCGACGCAGTACGCCGCGACGTGCCCGTTGTCGACGTCGATGACGGCCAGGGGGCCGTTCGCGAAACGCGGATCGGTCCCCGCCTGTGACGGGGCGCTCCTCATGGGCGCCTGACGCCGCGGGACCGCGCGCGTCGCCGCGGTCCGGTCAGGGGCCGGAGGGGGCTGCACTTCGGGCGCGCGTGCCGGCGCTTCCGGAGCGGGTGCGGGCGCGGCCGGCGCTTCCGGAGCGGGTGCGGGCGCGGCCGGCGCTTCCGGAGCGGGTGCGGGCGCGGCCGGAGCCGGTGCTTCGGGTGCCGGTGCTTCCGGGGCACCCTGACCGCCGGCCGGTTCCATTGTCGGGGCAGGCGCCGCGGGGTACAGCTCGGCGAGCTTGTTCACCAGCCGGGCGTAGGCCTCGCGTTGCGGCGGGCGCGGTTCCGTCCTGCCGTTCTCCCAGCTCACCACGGTCGCCCGGCGCACTCCCAGTGCGGCGGCCACCTGCTCCTGCGTCAGGCCGTGGGCCTTGCGCAGACGCTCCCGTTCCCGCGGCGGCGGCAGAGGCGAGTGGTCCGCGATGAGCGCGTCGACCGCGTCGAACAGTTCAGACACCGGAAACCTCCCCGATCACCTCGGTGACGCTACACGAGAACACCTGTCGAGCGAACTTTCGCCGCACATTGTTCGAGCGTCTGGCGTACTCCAGCGAATCCCGGGCCCATGCGCCTCGACGGGCGACAGCGGGCAGCCTGCGCGGCTCGATGCGCTCCTCCACCGCCTTGCCACCCTCCCGTCGGACGACGTACGCGCCCTGGCCCGGGACCTCTGCCACCGCCTCGACGAGTTCGGTTCCGCGGTAGACCAGGCCTGCTCCGTCATCGGTGCAGCGAGAGGCCGGCAAGGTGCCGTCCGCGACGAGCCGGTGGATCATCGGGCGTCGGCCCTCGTCCACGTCGTAGTGCACCCCGTTGCCGTAGGGAAGAAATCCCAGAGCGTTCGTGAGGGGGCGCAGTTCCGGCCCGAACGAGTCGGTCGCGCCCCCTTCGAACCAGCAGATGGATCCCGCGCTGACCCCGCTCAGCACGACTCCGGCCTGCCAGGCCCTGTGCACGATCCGGTCGACCGGGGCCAGTGGCCCACGGCATGCGGGACGGTCCGGTCAGCGCGCTGCCGCGAAGGCGTCGACGCCCGTGAGTCCGGCCGAGAGGGCCCACAGGCGCTCGGCCTGCCCGGGGTCGGTCGCGTGTGCGTGCACACCGCCTTCCGAGCCGGCCCGGGCCGGCTCGGCCACGTCGCAGTCCTCGCAGTACACGCCGCCCCTGCCCACGAGTCGGGGAGACGTCGCCGCCCACACCTGTGTCGCCGCTCCCTGTGCCGGAGTCTTGAAGGTGGGATCGGCCGGGTTGCCGTCCTCGTCGATCCAGCCCGCGTCCACCATCTCCGCCTTCGCGAGGTGGCGCTGAAGGGGGGTGAGGATATTGCCCGGGTGCACTGCGAACGCCCTGACTCCGGCGTCGCGGCCGAGCGCGTCGAGTTGCACGGCGAACAGCACGTTGGCGGCCTTCGCCTGTCCGTACGCCTGCCACCGGTCGTAGCCGCGCTCGAAGAGCATGTCGTCCCAGCGCACGCCCATGCCGTGGGCACCGGAGGACACGGCGACCACGCGTCCGCCGCCCTGGACGATCGCGGGCCAGAGATGATTGATCAGCGCGTAGTGGCCGAGGTGGTTGGTGGCGAACTGCGCCTCCCACCCCGGGCCGACCCGCGTCTCGGGGCAGGCCATGATCCCGGCGTTGTTGATCACGATGTCGATCGTGCGGCCCGAGGCCAGAAAGCGCTCGGCAAAGCCGCGGACGCTGACGAGGTCGGACAGGTCGAGGTCGTCGGTCTCGGTGTTGTCGATGCTCTCGATCGCCTTGCGGGCGGCCTCCGGCCGGCGGGCTGGAACGACGACGTGGGCACCGGCTGCCGCCAGCGCTCGTGTCGTCTCCAGACCGAGTCCCGAGTAACCGCCGGTGACCATCGCCGTGCTGCCGGACAGGTCGATCCCGCTCAGCACCTCGTCCGTGGTGCTGCGAGCGCCGAAACCCGACCCGATCCTGTGCTGAGGTGTCGTCATGGCGGTGACGCTAGGTGCTGGATCGCACTCCAAGTCAAGGGCCGCCCATGGCGGGCGGCCGTGTGCAGCCGCTCCTGAACGCCCGACGGGCCGCCGGAGCATGCTCCGGCGGCCCGCGTCACCCCTGAGGTCAGGCTGACGTGATGTTCTCCGCCTGCGGGCCCTTCTGGCCCTGCGTGATGTCGAAGGTCACCGCCTGCCCCTCCTGAAGCTCACGGAAGCCGGTGGCGTTGATGTTGGAGTAGTGCGCGAAGACGTCCGGCCCGCCGCCGTCCTGCTGAATGAAGCCGAAACCCTTTTCGGCGTTGAACCACTTGACGGTTCCGCTGGCCATGCCGGTGCCTCTCGTTCGTTCCAGGATCCGCACCACACGGACCCGCGAATGCCCTGGTCCCGCACAGCAAAGCGCCCGCGGCGGAGCGCGGGCAGCTGAGGAACCACGGCATCTGGAAAAGACGCTACATGGCGAAGCCCGCTGCCACCAGAGATTGACGGAGTGTTGCCACCGGTCCGGGGGCGCGATCACCGCGACAGCGTCCGGAAATGGCCGGTCAGCCGTCCTTCACCGCGCCCCGGGCTCCCCCGTTTCACAGTGGGTCCGAACCTGATGACGCAGAGCAGACCTCGGGCCTAAGGTATGCCGGTGATCTTCAACAGGAAGCAGAAGGCTTCGCCTCTCGCCGCCATGGTGTCCGAGCTGGAGGAGGCGGTGGCCGCTCGCGACGGTGACCGCACGGGGCGTGCCTTCACCGCCGTGATCAACGGCGTGCAGGCGGCATCGGACGCCGAGTGCGGGGTGGCGGGGCCCCGGCTGGCGGCGCTGCTTCCCGCCTTTCCACCCACCGGACCGCGGCCGATGCTGGCCATGGCGGCCGGCTTCTGCACCGAGCGCGGGGCCGATCCGGTGGCCTGCGCCGCACCGATCCTCGACGGCGTCCACCAGGACCTGCTCGACGCCCTGGAGTTCGCCCGCCGCTGGGCCGCGGCGGGCGCGGGCGCGGATGAACTGCCGAAGCCGGACGAGGAGATCATGGACGACGCGTTGCCGGCCCGCCTGGGCTGCGACGCGTACGAGGCCACACGGCTCGCGCTGGCCTGGTGCTCGGTCGAGCAGTGGCAGCCTCCGGCCCTGGCCGTGCTGTGCCGTAGTGCCGAGGTGCGCCGTCGGCACGCCTCCGCGCTCCTGCCCGCCTGCCGTGCGTTGGAGGCCATGGAGCGGCACGACCTGAAGTGCCTGTCCTACGCGCTGGCGGTTCTGGACGACGAGCCCGTGATCGTCCTGCACCGGCCGAGCGGGACGGGGTTCGAAGTCGTCATCGGAGGCATCGGGGACAACTTCCAGCTGCACACGCTGCTCGCCCACGTCCTGGTGGGCGGCGGCCACGTGACCGGAATCGAGCCGTCGGCGGAGAGCGTGCGCCTGGCCACGGATCCCGAGCCCGCCACGGGGCGTACCCAGGCTGTCGCGACCGGTGCCTTCGAACTCCTCACCCCGGACGGCAGGACCCTGTGGAACGAAGGGCTGCCCGACGACATCCCCATGGTGGACGGGCGCCGCCTGCTCGTTCTCGACGAGCCGGCGTACCGGCGCAGTTGGAACGCCGACCGGTTCTTCCCGCATCTCCCGGGCACGGCCGAGCTCGGCCGTGTGCTGAGCGCGGACGAGACCCGGACCTGGTTCGCCCGCACGTCCCCCGGGAACGGGGCCGACGGGCTGTCCTGATCCGGCGCGCCGGGCCGCCCTGCGCCTGCCCGGGGCCGCGCCGCGCGTGCCGCGGGCGGGCGTCGCCCGGGCGAAACCCGGTGGCCGTCCCTGCCTTGTCCTGCGTACGGTCGCGCGCATGGCTGACGACTGCTTCGCCCATCCACGACTCGCCGCGCTCTACGATGTGCTCGATCCCGACCGCTCCGACCTCGCCGTCTACCTCGGGATCGCGGAGGAGTTCGAGGCCCGCCGTGTCCTGGACATCGGCTGCGGAACAGGGGTGTTCGCACTTCTCCTGGCCGCTCGCGGGATCGACGTCGTCGGCGTTGACCCCGCCCTGGCCTCCCTCGAAGTCGCCCGGGCCAAGCAGGGCGGCGCACGGATCCGATGGATCCACGGCGACGCGACAGACCTCCCCCCGCTCCAGGCCGATCTCGCGACGATGACCGCGAACGCCGCCCAGGCCATCGCGGACCCGGAGGCGTGGGAGGGGACGCTGCGGGGAGCCTGCGCAGCGCTACGGCCCGGCGGGCGCCTGGTCTTCGAGACCCGCGACCCCGCCCGGCGTGCCTGGGAGGAGTGGACCCGCGAGCACTCGTACCGCGTCACGGAGATCCCGGCCGTCGGCCCGGTCGAGAGCTGGGTCCAGCTGGTCGAGGTCAGCGGACCGCTGGTGACGTTCCGCTGGACCTACGGGTTCGCGGCGGACGGGCAGGTCCTCACCTCGGATTCGACGTTGCGCTTCCGGGAACGGGAGGAGGTCGAGCAGGATCTGATCGCGCGGGGGTTCGTGGTGGAGGACGTCCGCGATGCGCCCGACCGGCCGGGAAGGGAGTTCGTCTTCGTGGCACGCCGTCCCTGATCCTCGGCGTTCGAGGCTCGCCGGGCGGACCGGCGCGGGCCACACGTTCATGACCGGGCCACTCGGGCGGCCCGGCCTACGGGAGTTCCTTGCGCATCAGCGTGCACATCGTCTCGTGGCGACGCAGCGACCCGTCCGGCGCCTGCTCGTCCCATGCGTCGGGACAACGGTCGTACGCGACGTAGCCCAGCCGCTCGTACAGTCCCCGGGCCCGGGGGTTGCTCTCCTCCACGCCGAGCTCGGCGTGGCGAATACCGCGGTTCCTCATCCGGAGTTCCGCGGCTTCGATGAGGAAGGTGCCGATCCCGCAGGACTGCAGGGCCGGGTGGACCGCCAGCTGCCAGAGGGTGCCGACGCCCTCCCTGACCCGGTAATCGACGCCGGCCTTCGCGACGGGAACGTCCGCGGGACCACAGACCGCGAGATAGTCGACCTCGCCCAGCCGGGCACGCTCCAGCTGCATCGCGACGCCGGCCAGATGGTGCGCGGAGCCCGACCAGCCGCAGGACTCGAGGTCCGCGTGCACCAGGTCGCGTACCGACAGTTCCAACACCACGCTGATCATCTTCATCGCCTCCGGCCCGTCAGCATCCACGGGGACCGCCCCGGGATGCAATGCGGTTTATCGGAACGTGCCCCCGCATCGCTCCCGCACGCCGGGTCATCCGAATGCCACGTCGGGCGCCCCTACGCGGCGCGCCGGGAGACGAACCTCGTCTCGTTCGTGACTCTTTGCATCAGGACGTGACGCCGGCGGGACGGGAACAGACGGCGCACGGCCCCCTGAACCCGACCGTCACCCAGGAGGACTGCGTTGTCGTCTCGAATCCACCGCCCCGCAACCATGCGGCGCAAGCCGGTGGTGGCCGGCGCGTTCAGCCTGGTCATGGCCCTCGGTCCGGCGGCTTCCGCCGGCACGGCGGCTGCGATGCCGCAGCCCTTGCCCTCCGGCGCCACCATCCCGCTCGGCGGCGGATACATGGGCGCCGGGTATCTTTCGGACGCGCAGAGCTTCACGGCGGACACGCGGCAGATCCGGTTCGGCGCCGAGGGCAGCGCGTCCACTCAGGCCACCCAGCCGGGTATCGACGTGTCCCACTACCAGGGAACGGTCGACTGGCCGTCGGTGAAGTCGGCCGGCATCAAGTTCGCCTACATCAAGGCCACGGAGTCGACCACGTACAAAGACCCCACGTTCAGCGCCAACTACCTCCACGCCTTCCGGGCCAAGGTGATCCGGGGCGCCTACCACTTCGCCCGTCCCGGTCTGTCCAGCGGCGCGGCGCAGGCGACGTACTTCGCGGGCAACGGCGGGGGCTGGTCGCGGGACGGTCTGACGCTGCCCGGCATGCTCGATCTCGAAGGCGGCTGCTCCGGCAAGTCGGTCTCGGCCATGCGGTCGTGGATTCTGGAGTTCTCCACGACGTACAAGGCGAAGACCGGACGCGACGTCGTCATCTACACCGGACCGAGCTGGTGGAACACCTGTACGGGCGGCTGGAGCGGCATGTCCGCCAGGAGTCCTCTGTTCGTCGCGCACTGGACCGGCGCGTCCAGCCCTTCCATCCCGGGCGGCTTCCCGTACTGGACCTTCTGGCAGTACACCGATTCCGGTTCGGTGAGCGGGGTGTCCGGCGCGGTGGACCGCGACCGGTTCAGCGGTGACGGCGCCCGCCTTCTGGCCCTGGCCAACAACACCCTGTGACGGCCGGACGGGCGCAACCACCCACCATGTGGGAATAGCCGGCGCGGATCGCTGTTGGCCACAGCATGACTTCTGACACACGTGGCGCATTCGGAAAGATCGGCATCTGGAGCGGCGCCCTGCACCGGTCGCGGGCGGACGACGCGGGAAAGGCGGCCATCACGGAAGCGGTGACCGAGCTCGAAGACCTCGGGTACGGAACGCTCTGGATCGGGGGCAGCCCCTCGCCCGACGATGCCGCCGCCGTCGTCGAGGCCACCCGTACGATCACCGTCGCCACGGGAATCCTCAGTATCTGGGACCACCCGGCGGCTGAGGTGGCGGCCCGCGTCGCGAAGCTCGACGCCGGTGCCCGCGGACGCCTGGTCCTCGGTCTGGGCGTCAGCCACGGTCCGATGGTGCCGCAGTACACGAAGCCGTACAGCGCGATGGTCGCCTACCTCGACGCGCTGGACTCCGCCGCCCCGCCGGTGGACTCGGGACAGCGCGTGCTGGCAGCACTCGGCCCGAAGATGCTGAGGCTCGCGACGGATCGGGCGCTGGGTGCCCACCCGTATCTCGTCACCGTCGAGCACACGGCCGAAGCCCGCGAAGCACTGGGCCCGGACGCTCTGCTCGCCCCGGAACTCTCCGTCGTGCTCGACACCGACCTCGACCGGGCCCGCACCACAGCGCGGACCATGCTGGCGATGTACCTGCAGCTGCCGAACTACACGGACAACCTGCTGCGTCTGGGGTTCACGGAGGGCGACTTCGAGGGCGGTGGGAGCATTCGTCTCCTTGACGCCCTGTTCGCCCTGGGCGACGCCGAGCAGGTGAGGAAGCGGGCGAGGCAGTACCTCGACGCCGGTGCCGATCACGTGGCTCTCCAGGTACTCACCGCCGGCCAGGGCGGCGCCGGACTGCCGCGAGCCGAATGGCGCGCCCTGGCCGAGGCCTTCGGGGACGAGCTGTAGGCGGCGGTTCCCGGAGGATGCGGTCCCCCGGTCGTCACCGCCGCCTCGCACCTCGTCGACGGGACGGTGCGAGACGGCGGCCGGGGCGGCCCGGCGGGAAGGCGGAAGCCGGCCTCCCCCTCCGGGACCGGAGCCTCCCCCTTGTACGACGGGTCAGCGGACTTCCGTGACCCGGTGTTCCGTGCGCGCGGCGCAGTTGGAGTTGTCCACGGACACGTACACGTTGGCGATGTTGCCGCCCCAGCTCACGCAGTGGCCCTTGCCGTAGACGTAGGCCGGCCCCGCGTACGACGTGTAGTTGCCGGAGTCCCCGGCCCACTCGTCGGTGTCGGGCACGTAGATGTACGTGGACATGTCCTTGGCCGTACCGGGGTTGGTACGGATGGTCGCGACGCAGTTCTTCCCGTTGCCGGGGTTGTACGTCAGGTAGACGGTGCCCAGGGAGCCGACGGGCGCCGAGTTCACGGTCTTGTAGGCACTGCCGCAGACGCGCTGCGGTGTGACGTTGGGTACGGCAGAGGCAGCCGTGGCGCCCATGACCGTGGCACCCGCCACCAGCGCGCCCACCGCCCCGACGACCGCGACATTACGCAGGCTTCTCATATATCCCCCTTGTGTCTCCAGGAGCGTTTTGCTCCCACTTGGTAGGACCCGCGGGCGGCGGGGATGGTTGTGCCGGGACCCCCGCGGATTCCACGGCCGGGGTTCACGGGACGGATTCGCCGGGTCCTGGCACCTCGCGTCCCGCCCGGTCACCGCTTGCGCAGGAGCGCGCAGACGAAGTTCTCCTCCACGGTGCGCAGCCGCTGCAGCAGTTCCGGCTTGTTCGTCCTGTTCACCTGGGTGGTGAGCGAGAAGGTCAGTGACCGCTTGCCGTCCGGTGTGGCGGCGACCAGTTGCGTATAGCCGGGAAAGTTGCCCGTGTGGCCGTACACCACACCGCAGCGGGTCGCGTACCGGAAGAGGGCCAGACCTGCCTTGTTCACGCCCGGGCCCGCGGGTTCGGAGGCTCCGTCCACCCAGTTCAGCTGCTGACGCCGGGTCCGGTCGGAGAGCAGCGTCCCGCCGGCGTATCCGCGGACGAACGACGTCATGTCCTTCGGAGTCGAGATGATCCCGCCGGACGCCCACACACCCGATGCGCTGAGCGCCTCGCTGACGTCCTCGGACGGGTGCGGCGGGGTGACGTCGTAGCCGTGCATGTACGGTTCTGGCATCCGGTAGCCCTGCGGGAGGCTGGTGCCGCTCATCCGGAGCGGGCGGTACACGAGCTGGGAGAGCAGATCCTCGTAGCGTCGTCCTGTGACCGCCTCCGTCATCAGGGCGACGGCGATGTTGTCGGAGTTGGAGTACGCGTACCGGGTACCGGGGCGGAACGCCAGCGGCTCGGCGGCGACGAAGTCCAGCAGCCGGCGGGAGTCGAAACGCCGTCGGGGGTCCGCGGTCAGCAGGGACAGGAACTCCGGGTCCGTGCTGTAGTCCGGCAGCCCGCTGGTGTGGTTCAGCAACTGCCGCAAGGTGACCCGGTGCCAGGCGCGCGGCAGCCGGGGCAGCACCTGGCCGATGGTGTCGTTCAGCCGCAGCCTGCCCCGGTCGACGAGCTGGAGGGAGACCGCGCCGCTGTACGCCTTTGCCGTGCTGGCGATACGCATGTGATCGGTCGTCGCGATCGGACGGGCGGTGCCGGTTTCGGCGACGCCCGCCCGGAAGACCTCGGTACGGTGATCCCGTTCGAGGACGGCGATCACTCCGGGCGGCCCACCGGGCGCGTCGGTGAGTTCCCGCAGCTGCCTGTGCAGCGCACGGTCGTGGTCGGCGGGGACGCCCGCGGCGTGGGCGGGGGAAAGCATCGGCCCTGCCGTGCAGGCGACGGCCAGCAGGGCGGCGAGGGGCAGGCGGATCTGCGGGGAGCCTGGAAGCAGCACGGAAGTACTCCTGAGACGTGGGCCCGGTGGGGAGTCCAGCTTCGCCCGCTGCTCCACACGCTGCGCGTCGCCTGCTCCATCCAGCCGAGACGCGTGGAACCGCCGCCCCTCGCGGGCGGTGACGTGGCGCTTGACGCCCGCTTCCCCGGACTGTCAGCGCCGCCCGCCGAACTCCCAGGCATGCACTTCGATCCCGGCGTACCGGTCCGGCGTGAGGATGGCGCGTGCCGTGTCCGGATCCGGTGCCCGCAGCAGGGCCGCCGTGCCCAGCCAGCGCGCACCGTCGTCGGAGAGCAGCGGCCCGTAGGCGATCAGCTCGTCCTGGCCGGACGGCAGCGCGAGGTCGGCGGCCTCACCCGAGCCGAGGCCGATCACCAGGTACCGGTTGCCTCCGCTGTGCCCACCGGGGAAGTCCCACATGGTGCGGCCCAGCAGGTTGCGCCATCTCCGCAGCAGTACGTCGCGGTAGGCGCCCGCCTGGTAGTTCGGCTCGTCGAAGGCGAACGTGCGGGCAGCGGCGGGGCCGGGCAGGTCGACGATGTGCACGCTTCCGGTGGGCACTTCGTCGTCCTCGTCGGCGAAGGTCGGGCCTCTGGCGATCATCTCCTTCGCATACTGGTCCATGTAGGTCCAGTGGTCTTCCACCAGCTCCTCACGCAGCGGGAGAGAGCCGGGCCGGTCACGGTGGTAGCAGAGGAACTCCATACCCAAGGATCTCCGACCGGAGGCAGACGGGTCGAGCCGGTTTCCGCGCCGAGCGCCCGGCCCGCTGGTGGTGCGCCGCTGTCACACCCTGCCGAGCCAGGTCAGCGCCGCGACGACCAGCGCCTCCACGCCGGTACTCAGTGTCGGTTCGATGACCGGTGCGAAGGTCGACGCGTGGTTGCCCGGCAGCTCGTCCATCCGTCCCTCGGTGAACGCCGCAATCGTCGACTCCGCCTCCAGACCGCCCCAGAACCAGAAGACCGTGGGCACGCCGAGCGCCTCGCCGAACACACCCACGTCCTCGCTCGCGTTCACCTGCGGCATCGGCAGCAGCCGCTGCGCGCCGAAGTGCTCGGAGAACGCCGCCACGGTCGTCTTCGTGGCCTCCGGTTCGCTGACGAGCGCGGGGGCGGAGGCGAACCAGGTGAAGTCCGGCGGTTTCTGTGCGCCGCTCGTCCGCGACTCCCCCGTCACGATGCGCTCCACCGCGCTGCGGACCAGATCGCGCACGGCCGGGGTGAACGCGCGGATGTTGACGCCCAGTTCGGCGGTCTCCGGGATGATGTTGTCCTTCGTGCCGGCCTTCAGGCGCCCCACCGTCACCACGGCCGTCTCCGCCGGCGGTACCTCGCGGGCGACGATGCCCTGGAGCCGGGTGACCACGTTGGCCGCCATGAGCACCGGATCGATGGACGCTTCCGGCCTGGATCCGTGGCCGCCCCGGCCGTGGAGGGTGATGTTCACCGAGTCGGCGGCCGCCATCACCGGCCCGTTGCCGTAGCCGATGAATCCGGCGGGAAGGGGTCCGACGTGCTGGCCCAGGACGATGTCCGGCTTGGGAAAGCGTTCGAACAGGCCGTCGTCGACCATGCCGCGTGCGCCGACCGCCAGTTCCTCGGCCGGCTGGAACACCACCAGCAGTGTGCCGGTCCACTGCTCGCGGGCCCGGGCGAGGAGGGTGGCGGCGCCGGTCAGGCAGACGGCGTGCATGTCGTGCCCGCAGGCGTGCATCACGGGCACTTCATGGCCGTCGCCGTCGACGGCGCGGACCGTGCTGGCGTACGGCAGTCCCGTGTTCTCCTCCACCGGGAGCGCGTCGAAGTCCGCGCGCAGCATCACGACGGGGCCGTCGCCGTTGCGCAGGACGCCCACCACGCCGGTGACGCCGACCTTCTCGACGACCTCGTCGAAACCCCCCTCGCGCAGGCGCCGCGCCAGCAACGCGGCGGTCCGGGTCTCCTGGAGCGACAGCTCCGGGTGGCTGTGCAGGTCCCGGTAGAAGCCGGCGAGGTCCTCGCGCATGTGCGGCAGGCCCTCGGTCACCGTACTGGCCATGTCCCATTCCTCCTCCGCGCCGGTCCGGGCACCGTACCTTCCGGCCGATCACATCGCATCGCGAGAGCGGCCGCCGCGCATCAGCCCCGCCCGCGAAAGCGCCGGAGGTCGCTCACGGGGCCACAGGCGTGTCGCGCGCCCGGCGGGCGTGCGCCAGTGCCTGGACCTCGGCGTAGGACGGGGCAGCCGGATCCGCCGGCCGGCCGTCCCGGATGCCGGTCGCCGCGGCGACGGCCGCCGCCAGTGCCCGGCGGTAGAGCAGCGAGCCGAGGCTGACCCTGCGCACGCCCAGCGAGCCCAGCTCGGCAGGCGTGGGCCCGCCCGGGGAGTACAGGATGTTCAGCGGTACGACGAGGGCCGCGGTCAGCTCGGCGATCGCGGCCGGATCCGACAGGCCGGGGACGAACACCCCGTCGGCACCGGCCTGTTCGTAGAGGGCGAGGCGCGTCGCGGTCTCGTCCTGGTGACGGGATGTCCAGTGGGTGTCGGTACGTGCGTTGACGAACAGCGCGGGCGCCGCGCGTTTGACGGCGTCGATCTTCGCCGCGTGCAACTCCATCGGCGCGAGCGTGCCGTCGGGGCGGCCGTCCTCGAGGTTGATGCCGGCCGCGCCCGCCTCGTACAGGGCGCGTGCCAGCACGGCCACTTCCGCCACGTCGTCGCTGAACCCGCCTTCGGCATCGACGGTGAACAGGAATCGGCCCGTTCCGAGGCGACGGGCCAGGGCCAGGGTCGCCTCGGCCGTCGCGCCCGCCCCGTCCGGCAGACCGGCCGCGGCGGCGACGCCCAGGCTGGTGGTGCCGATGGCGGCGAAGCCCTGGTCCGCCAGCGCGGCGGCGGAGGCGTAGTCCCAGGCGTTGGGCAGCAGCAGTGGGTGCGCTCGGTGGTGCAGGCGGGCGAACGGGGTGAGCGGGCGCCGGAGCAGTCCGTCGGCCAGCGCGAGGGCGTGGGCCCTGCCCGGGCAGATGCGGGGCGGGGCGCCGAAGGTGAGGGGCACCGGGTGCGCGCGGTTGGCGGCCGCCAGGTCGAGCAGCACCACATCGCCCTCGGCGATCTCCCGGCCGGCGACGCGGGTGCCTCTGGCGGCGACGCGCCACATGCTCGGTACGGGCGGCAGGTCCCGCAGAACCCGGGACAGCGGGAGCCGGTCGTTGCGGGCTGCGGTCTCCACGAGCGCGGCCGTCGCCTCGCACGCCTGGACCAGCAGACCGATGCGCCCTGCCGCGGACTCCAGCGCGGCGCCGTCCCAGGCAGGCGCCGGTTCCGTCGCGGGCACGGGCATGGCTCCGGTGGGCACGGTTCCGGTCGGGATGGGCCGGGTCGGCAGGGCTCCGGTGGGCACGGGTCCGGTCGGCACGGGCCCGGTCAGCGCAGTCACGGGTCCGGTCGGCGTGGGCACGGGCCCGGTCGGCGTGGCGCCAGGTGTGCGCTGCGTGGAGCCCGCCCCTCGCTGTACGAGGCCCGCCCCGCCCTGTACGAGGCCCGGCCCGGCAGGCGCGAAGCCCGGCCCGCCCTGCGTGGAACCCGGCCCGCCCTGCGTAGGGGCGGCCGGCCACCTCGCCAGCCTCGCCACCGCCTCGTCGGCGGCCGCGTCCTCGCCGCCGAAGTAGACCCCGGCCACCGTGATCACGGCCTCCGCCACGGCTGCGGGCCGCTGCATGCCCAGGGCTTCGGCGAGCGTACGCACCACCGTGGCCCGGATGTCCTCGCCGGGCGTACCGGCTGCCGCCTGTCGCAGCGACTCCGGAGCGAGACGAGCCAGCTCGGCCTCGACCAGCGCACGCCGCCGCCGGTGCGGCTCGCCGTGGCTGAACCGGGCCACGGTGGCGCGCAGCCAGGCGACGCTCGCCCCGGGCGGGCCGTCCGGCGCGGGCGGGCGTTGCGGGACGAGTGCCGGATCGGCGAGGGCCGACCGTACGTCCTCGAAGCGGTCGAACTCGTGCGTCGTGTGCGTCATGGGGCCGACCGTAGGGCCTCGACGGTTCGGCGCGGCCCGAACCGTCGAGGCGGCATCATGGCCGCATGTCCTCAATCTCCGAGACCGCGTCCCTGCTCGCCGACCGTACCCGGGCCACCTTCTGCCAGGACCTGCTGGACGGCCGGGCCTGGACCGCGGGCGAGCTCGCGCGGAGCGCCGGGGTCAGCGCGTCCACGGCGAGCGAGCAGCTGTCGCGCCTCATCGAGGGTGGTTTGCTGGCCGAGGAGCGGCAGGGCCGGCACCGCTATGTGCGGCTGGCGGGCCCGGAGGCGGCAGCCCTGATCGAGGCGGTCGCCTCGTACGCTCCCGCCGCTTCCCCCCGCCCGCGGAACCTGCGCCAGTCCGTACGGGCGGGTGCCGAGGCGCGGGCCCGGACCTGCTACGACCATCTGGCCGGTGAACTGGGTGTGGCCCTGGCCGATGCCATGATCTCCCGGGGCCTGGTCTCAAAGGACGCGGGGCTCTCCGTCACCCCGGCGGGCCGGGACTGGCTGGCCGCGGCCCTCGGCTACCGGCACCCCGCGGGTGGGCGCAGGCCCATGGTGCGGAGCTGCCTGGACTGGACGGAGCGCCGGTCGCATCTGGCCGGAGCGGTGGGCGCGGCCCTGTGCGCCACGTCGCTGGAGCGGCACTGGGTGCGGCGGATCGGTTCCGGGCGGGCTGTGCGGGTGACACCGGCGGGGGCCGATGCGTTCCGGGAACTGCTGGGCGCGGAGGTCGGCTGAGCGGCGCAGCGGGCGACTGCGCGCGGATTACCTCCGGGGTAATCGACCGCGCCGCTCCCTCGCGGCAGGATCGGGGACAGCGACGGGGACACCGTCGGCAGCCCACTGACCGCGAGGAGCCCGCCATGGCCGTCAAGCCCGCCACCAGCAAGCCGAGCCGGGCCGGTGACGCAGGTTCCGCCGACGAGGCCACCCGGGCCGTCGTGGAGGCGTTCCTCGCGGCCCGGCTGGCCGGGGACACCGAGCGGATCGCCGCGCTGTTCGCCGACGAGGTCGACTGGCTGCTCGCGGACAATCCCGTGGTCCCGTGGATCCGCCCACGGTCCACGGCCGCCGAATGCGCCGCCCAGTCCGCGGAGTTGGCCGCGCACACGGTGCCGGAGGACGCGCGGGCGTCCGTCGACGCCTTCCTGGTCGACGGCACCGATGCCGTCCTGATGGGACACCTGTCGGGAACCGTACGGGCGACGGGGAAGTCCTTCGCAGGCCCGTTCGCCCTCCGCCTCACCGTCGAGGACGGCCGTGTCACCCGGCACCACCTCTACGAGAACAGCCTGTCCATCGCCGGAGCCTGTACTCCGTAGCGCGTCCCCGGCCCCGCTCCGTCCGGGATACGGGGACCGGCGGGTCAGCCGGGCGTGGTGGGGGCCGGCGGTGCGAGGTGACGCCACAAGAAGGTGCGCACGAGGGCGTTGTTGTGGGCGGACTGCTCGTTGTCGCCCGCGCCCGCGTGGCCGCCGCCGGTGTTCTCGTGGAGCAGGACCCGGTGGCCGAGTTCGCGCAGCCGTGCCGCGGCCTTGCGGGCATGGCCGGGGTGGACCCGGTCGTCACGGGTGGAGGTCGTCAGGAGCAGGGGCGGATAGACCCGGTCCGCCGAGAGCCGGTGGTACGGGGACAACTCGCGCAGGTGCACGCGATCGGCCCGGTCGTCCGGGTCACCGTACTCCGCGATCCAGGAGGCACCGGCGAGGAGTTCGTGGAAGCGGAGCATGTCCAGCAGAGGGACCTGCGCGACGATCGCGCCGAACAGGTCCGGGTACCGGGTGACCATCGCGCCCATGAGCAGTCCGCCGTTGCTGCCGCCCGCCGCGCCCAGCATGGCCGGGGTGGTGACCCCGCGTGCGACAAGATCGGCGGCGACGGCCGCGAAGTCCTCGAAGGCCCGCACCCGGTCCGCGCCGAGCGCGGCCCGGTGCCAGCCGGGGCCGTACTCGCCGCCGCCCCGGATGTTCGCGATCACGTAGGTGCCCCCGCGCTCCAGCCAGGCCCGGCCCGTCACCGCGCCGTAGAACGGGGTGAGCGAGACCTCGAAGCCGCCGTAGCCGTAGAGGAGGGCGGGGCCGGGGCCCGGGGAGGCGTCGCGTGGGCCGATCACGAAGTACGGCACCTGCGTGCCGTCCTGCGAGAGGGCGAAGCACTGCTCCACACCGAGACCGGCCGTGTCGAAGCGGGCCGGCGCCTGCTTGAGGATCTCCGTCTCTCCCCCGACCTTCCCGTGGTACAGCGTGGAAGGCTGGAGGAACCCCGACACGTCGAGGAAGAACTCGTCGGAGACGTCCGGATCCGTGTCGACGACCGTGACGGCGGACAGCGCCGGAACGTCCGCGAGCGGCTCGCGCGCCCATCCGGCGCCGGGGGTCGGGGTGAGTACCTCAATGCGGGTGCTGACGTCGTGCATCGTCTCCAGGATCAGATGGTGACGGGTCCACGTGTGCCCGGCCAGGGCGGTCCGGGCGTCCGGTGTGAACAGCACCTCCGGGGTCCGGTCGCCCGCCAGGAAGGAGTCGAAGCCGAAGGCCAGCAGGGAACCCGCGCGGTGTCCGAGCCACTGCGACTTCAGGCTGACGATCAGATGCTCGCGATGGGCGTACGCGTCGGCGTCGTCCGGAACATCGATCCTGATGAGCGAGGCCTCGCGGCCGAGGAGAAACATCTCGCTGTGGTGGAAGTCCATCGACCGGACGACGAAGTCCCGTTCGAAGCCGGGTGTGGAGTCGTGCCAGCCACCGGCCGCCACGTCGCGCGGCTCGCCCTCGAAGACCGGCTCGGCCTCCTCCAGCGGCGTACCGCGGCGCCAGCGGCGGACCGTCCTCGGATAGCCGGATCCGGTGAGGGAGCCCGGCCCGAAGTCCGTGCCGACGAACACGGTGTCGGCGTCGATCCATCCGATCCGGGTCTTCGCCTCCGCCACCTGGAACCCGTCCTCGACGAAGGTCCGGGTGCCGAGGTCGAACTCGCGGACCACCACGGCGTCCTGGCCGTCGCGCGAGAGACTGACCAGGGCCCTGCCGCAGTCGGGGTGGCGTACCCGCGCCCCGGCCCATATCCACTTCGTTCCCTCGGCGGCGGCGATCGCGTCGACGTCGAGGAGCGTCTCCCATTCGGGGGCGTCCGTGCGGTACCGCTCCAGTGTCGTGCGCCGCCACACACCCCGCGCATGCCCGGCGTCACGCCAGAAGTTGTAGAGGAACTCGCCGTGGCGCGAGACGTACGGGATCCGGTCCGGTGCGTCCAACACCTCCAGCAGGCGCTCCTTCAGCGAGGCGAACCCCGTGCCGGACGCCAGGGCGGCCTCCGTCTCGGCGTTCCGCTCCGCCACCCAGGCGAGCGCGGCCTCGCCCTCGATGTCTTCCAGCCACAGGTACGGGTCGTCATTGTTCACCATCGAATTGTGCGGGCTCGCGGGGCGCGGCGTGTCCGCATCCGCCGGCCATGGCCGGCGCGAGCCGGCTCCGCTCCCCCGCCGGCACGCCCGGATGGCGTGCCGGCGGGGCCGGGCCGGATGCCCGGACCGTGTTCCGGGTCCGCTGACGCAGACGCGGAACGGTTCCGGGGCTCGTGGCCGGGGCTACCTGCGGGCCGTCTCCTTCCCCGCGCTGCCGTTGATGACGAACTGGGATCCGGGCTCGATCACCACGTCGCCGTCGGCGGAACCCGTGATGGTCACACCGGTCAGCGTCGCGCTGCCGCGCGCACCGCCATGGGCCAGGATTCCGGACCCGTTGACGGAGTTCTCGATGCGGACGTTGCTGATCTGCGCTCCCGGCACGGAGCCGCCCCCGGACTTGAACTGGATTCCGTCGTAGGTCGAGTCGTAGATGTCGGTGTCACGGATGGTGACGCCCGGGATGTTCTGGGAGGCCGCGAACAGGGTGATGGCGCCGAACTCCTGGGCCTCGCCCCAGAACGCTCCGCCCGTGCGGTGCAGCGCGTTGTTGGCGATCAGCGTCTCCCCGGAGAAGGGCAGCGGATCGTGGTCCGTGGCCAGCATGATGCCGGGGTAGTTCATCGTGTCGGAGATGATGTTGTTCTCGATCGTGTTGCCGTAACCGCCGTAGACCGCGATGCCGTTGGCCCTCCAGGGCAGCTGGATCGTGTTGTTGCGGAAGTGGTTGTCGTGGCCGATGTCCACCGACGGGTCCTTCACGTACTTGCTCGACCACACGGCCAGCGAGTCGTCTCCGGTGTTCCTGAAGGAGGAGTTGAACACGGTCGACTCACGGGTCCCGTTGGCGAAGTTGATGCCGTCCGCGTAGGTGTTGCGGATCCGCATGCCGGTGAACCGGAGATTCTCACCGGGTCCCCACAGTTCCGGGATGTTGCTGTAGTCCCGGCCGACCCACACGCCCACGTTGGCGTGCTCCAGCCACACGTTGGTGATCTCCGTGTCCTGGCCGAAGCGCCCGTTCAGGCCGACGCCTCCCTCGGCGTTGCCGTCTCCGCCCCGGATGGTGCCGGAGCCGAAGATCGCCAGGTCCGAGATCTTGGTGTTGTCGTCGATGTCGAAGCCGAAGTTCCCTTCGTGCGGGTGATTGATGCCTCCCGCGTCCTGAGGTGCGGTCAGGGTGTACAGCTGGGAATGCCACATGCCCGCGCCGCGGATCGTGACGTCGCTGATGCCGACCTGGTTGTACTGCCCCCGGTTCAGTGGGTCGTCGGTCAGGATCTTCTGCTCCTGCCGCCACTGCCCCGGCGGTATCCATACGCAGCCGATGTCACCGTTCTGGTCGGCCGTCACCGCCCGCTGGATGGCGTCCGTGTCGTCGATCCCGTCGTTCGGGACGGCCCCGTAGGCGGTGATCGAGGTGCATCCGGCCGGCTGGGCGGCTGCCGGAGCGACCTGTTCCAGGTCGACGAGGTCGATGACGTAGAAGGAGGCGGAGTCGCCCGCGTCACGCTGGAGACGGAACTTCGTTCCGGCGGGATAGGACTGACCGAGCAGCGCATGGGACTCGTCGAACAGTCTGCGGGCGTCCGCCTGCGGCGTGTTGGTCAGGCCCTCCGGACTGTCCGTGTCGCCGTACAGCCAGCTGTGCTTGGAGGAGAGCGTCAGCTTCCGGGCGAAGGTGCCGTTGACGTAGAGGCTGATCGTGGCCTCCGTCCCGCCGCCGCCGGGAGCGTCGGGTATGGAGTTGCGCACCACGAGGGAGTTCGACGGCACGGTCGAGGTGACCTCGACGAACTGGCCGGTGGAGTCCAGCCGGACGGACTGGCGGCCGGAGGACTCGGTGGCGAAGTTGGTGTGCCCGAAGGTGCGTTCCCGGTCGGATGTCAGCAGCGTGCCCCGGTAGTCGCCGGCCTCCGCCTCGTACTCGGTGTACGGGACCGCTGCTCCGCGGCCGACCACGATGGCGCGCGAGAAGACGTTGTTGTTCTCGTTGGTCTCCGTGACGACACCGGTGGCGTCGGCCGTGGCGGTCAGATTGGCGCCGCCGCTCTTCGCGGTCCAGGAGCCGCTGATGGCCACCGTGACCGTGCCCCCGGCGGGGATCGCGCCCGTGGCGCCGTTCAGGGTGGTGTTCTCCGCGAGGAGACGGGTGACGGTGGACGAACCGACGTCTGTGGTACCGCGGTTGTGCACGGAGACGGAGAAGGTGACCGAAGCGCCCACCGCGGGGTTCGAGGGGGTCGACGTGATGCCGAGCACCTCCAGGTCGGGGCCCGGGCTCTGCCCGATCTCGAGCTTCGTGGCGGCGGTGCGGCTGTTGTTGCTGTTGTCCTTCTCGACGATCGTGTCGGTCGGGTCGACGACTGCCGTGACGCTGTAGGCGCCCATGGCCCGTCTGCCGATGTCGATGTGCACGGTGGCCGAGGCGCCGGCGGCGAGGGCGCCCACCGGAGCGCTGCCGGCGGCCACGCCCTCCAGGCTGACGTCGACGGTCGTCGCCGCGGCCGCCGCAGTACCCGTGTTGCGCACGGTGGCGTCCACCGTGACGTCGTCCTTCTCGGACGGCGCTGCGGGCGACCAGGTCAGCGCGGACACGGTCAGGTCCGGGTTGGGGGCGGCGGTGCCGACGACCTGGATCTCGGCGACCTGGGCGCCGGGGGCACCCGAGTTGGAGGAGAACTTCAGCTGCACGTCCGCGTACCGTCCGGTGACCGGGATCGTGACCGTGTTCTCGTTCCCCGAGGGGTCGAAGACGTAGTCGGCCCGGGGCTTCAGCTGGGTGAAGCCGGTGGCGGACTGGGCGCGGCCGAGCACCTCGACGCCCTGCGTACGCGTCGCCCAGGCCTGGTCCGGGGAGAGCTTGACGGCGACGGCCTCGATGTCGGCGTCGGCGCCGAGCTTCACCGTCAGCGTGGCCGGGTAGCCGCCGGATTCCCAGTACGTGCCGGTCCTGTCGTCGTTGGCGTTCGACGCCACGTAGTTCTGGACGGACGACGACGCCTCGATCGGCTTGTTCAGCGCCAGGTTGGAGCCGGTGGCGGGCGACGGGCCGGGGTCGCTCCCGGTGTCCTCACCGCGGACCTCGACCTGGGAGAGCTGCGCGGCGTTCCAGCCGCTGTTGGCGGTCACCTGCACACGGATGTACCGGGCCTCCCGCGCGGCGAACCCGACGGTCACGGTGTTGCCCGCCGCCGGACTGAACTCCCGGGCGGTGGAGGCGGACAGGGTACTGAAGGTGCTCCCGTCCGTGCTGCCCTGGATCCCGATGGTCTGGGTCCGGGCCTCCCAGGTGGCCGGAAGCCTCAGCGTCACCTGGTCGACGTCGAACCGGCTGCCGAGGTCGATCCGGACCCATTGCGGGAGTGAGCCGGTGCTCTCCCAGTACGTCTGCTGGCTGCCGTCGGCGACGTTGGACGCCGGGTAGGCGCCGTGCGCGGCACTGGCCGTCACCGGCTTGCCGAGGGCGAGGTCGGGGACCTGTACGGCTGCCGAGGCGGCGGCCGGCAGAAGCCCGACGGTCATCAGCGCGGCGGTCACCGCGCCGACGGCCAGCCGCCGTCCGAGTTGCTTCCATCTCATGCTGTCCTCTGTTCCGTGGGGCCATGGGACCGGGAGCGCGCGCGAAGGCCTCGCCCGGCCGTACGGCGCGCGCGGCGCCGTGCGGCCGGACCGGACCGGATTGCGGGCTGCCGGTACACCGATGGGGGCGATCGGGGACGCCGGCAGGAGGGAAAGCAGGCCGCCCGCCGGAAACTCGCGCTTATCACTTCGCTTTTTGAGCGATCTGATTCATTTTTTGCGGCGCTGCGGTGACAGGTTTCTAGCAGGTCACGTATTTGTCAACGGTCCTCACACCGGCATCCCGTGCGCGCCGCCGTTTGCGCTGCTCAGCGCCACGCACCGATTCGCGGTGGCGCCGCATCGCCCGCAAGACCTGCCGTACGAACACCGCAACCGTCGCTCCACGAACTTCCGCCCGGTTTGTTCCGTTCTGCACAGTCCTGCGGGAGGTTCGATCATCGAGGCCATGGATCCGATTCCTTCCGGCACCCTCTGGTCGCCTCCCCCGACCGCCCCGATGCTGGCCGTGCCGGGTCCGCTTCCCGTGCCCGACTCGGGCTGGGCGTTCGAGACCAAGTGGGACGGTATCCGCTGCGTCGCGACCACGACGGGCGACGGATCGGTGCGGCTGGCGTCGCGGGCGGGCAACGACATCACGGTGAGCTATCCGGAACTGCAGGCACTGGGCAGGGCGCTGCGGGGGCGCGGTGTGGTGCTGGACGGCGAAATCGTGGCCCTCGACGCTTCCGGACACTCCGACTTCGGACTCCTCCAGAGCCGGATGGGCGTGGTCGACCCACGGCGCGTCGGCCGCCTCGCGCTGGGCTGTCCTGCCCATCTGATGATCTTCGACGTCATGTACCTCGACGGCCTCGGTCTGCTGAGCGCGACGTACGGGGAGCGTCGCGAGATCCTGTCCGCCCTGGGGCTGGCCGGGGCACACTGGTCGGCGCCGCCGAACGTGCACGGGCGCGGGTCACAGGTGTGGGACGCCGTGGTCCGCGAGGGCCTGGAAGGAGTGGTCGCGAAGAGGCTCTCGTCCCCCTATCTGCCCGGCACCCGATCGGCTCACTGGCGCAAGACCAAGCGGGTGGAGACCCTGGACGTGGTCATCGGGGGCTGGACCCAGCGACGGGGCGCGGCCACGGGTGTTCCGGGCGCCGTGCTCGTCGGCGTCGCCGGGCCCGCCGGTCTGCGGTACGCGGGATCGGTGGGGTCGGGAATGTCCGAGCGCGAACAGGGCGAACTCGCGGCGTACTTCGCGGTCATCGCACGAGCGTCGTCCCCGTTCACCGATCGGGTCGACGTGGCCGGTGCGCACTGGGTGGAACCCCGGCTGGTCGCGGAGGTCACCGCGTCGGAGTGGACCAGGGCCGGCCGGCTGCGCCATCCGGTCTGGCAACGGCTGCGGCCGGATCTGACCCGCCTCGGCTGACGGGGCGGGCGGAGCGTCTCCCGGCACGAGGAGCGCGGCCCGTGCCCCGTCGGCGGTCTCTGACAGGATCGCGCCATGGCTGAACACGACGCGGAGCGCGGCTACCTTCTGGACAACCGGCAGTCGGAGGCGGGCATCCGCTTCGGGGCTCTGAGCGAGCTCTTCGACCCGGTGACGTTCCGGCATGTCGACCGGCTCGGCATCTCCGCCGGGATGCGTTGCTGGGAGGTCGGCGCCGGCTCTCTCTCCGTGCCCCTGGGGCTGGCCGAGCGGGTCGGCCCGACCGGAGCGGTGGTCGCCACCGACATCGACGTCTCGTGGACCGAAGGCGTCACGGACGGTGTGGTCGAGGTGCTGCGTCATGACGTGGCGGCCGACCCGCCGCCGCCCGGCGGTTTCGATCTGGTCCACGCCAGACTGGTCCTGGTGCACGTCACCGACCGGGCCGAGGCGCTGCGCCGCATGGTCCGGGCGCTCCGGCCGGGTGGAGCGCTGCTCCTGGAGGACGCCGATCCGGGGTTGCAGCCGCTGTTGTGCCCCGACGAGTCCGGTCCGCAGCAGCGGCTCGCCAACCGGCTGCGATCCGGGTTCCGTGCGTTGATGGCGGCCCGGGGCGCGGACCTCGCGTACGGGCGGACCCTGCCCAGGCTGCTGCGCGAAGCCGGTCTGGAGGACGTGCAGGCCGACGCGTACTTCCCGATCACCTCGCCCGCGTGTTCCGTCCTGGAGGCCGCGACCGTGCGGCAGATCCGCGGGCTGCTGGTGTCGGAGGGGCTCGCCACCGACGACGAGATCGACCGTCACCTGGCCAACGTCGCCACCGGACGCCTCGACCTCGCCACCGCCCCGATGATCTCCGCGTGGGGGCGGCGTCCGTGACCTCGCACGGATGTCGCGAGATGAGCGATCCGCACGTCCGTCGCGCCGTTGACGCCGGCCCCGCCGCCCTCGTGTGTCTGCGCGACGACGCCTGAAACTCGCCCAGGGTGTCACCGCCGGTGGCGGACGGGCGGCACACCCCCACCCGTTCACGCCTCCCGGGAAGCATCCGGGCGGAACGTACGGGAAAGCCCGGGCGGCCGGAGCGCGCAGGGACGATCCGGCGGAATCGATCAGGAATCGAGAAGCGCGGGCCGCCGGGGCGGATCTAGCATGATCGGCATGGACATCAGCATTCACACGAGCTTCCTTCCGCACGAGGACCCGGACGCGTCCGTGGCCTTCTACCGCGACGTTCTCGGCTTCGAGATCCGCAGTGACGTCGGACAGGGCAGGATGCGCTGGATCACGGTCGGGCCCGCCGGGCAGCCCAGCACATCCATCCTGCTGGCGCCGCCGGCCGTCGACCCCGGCATCACCGAGAACGAGCGCCGCACCATCACCGAGATGATGGCCAAGGGCACCTACGGATGGATCCTGCTGGCCACCCCGGACCTCGACGGAGTGTTCGAGAAGGTACGGGCGGGCGACACCGAGGTGGTCCAGGAGCCGACCGAGCAGCCGTACGGCATCCGCGACTGCGCCTTCCGTGACCCGGCAGGCAACCTGGTCCGCATCCAGGAGCTTCGCTGAACCGTCGGGCCGCAGGCCCACCGGGGCGGCCCGGCTTCACGCCGGGCACCGCCGCACTCCAGGCACGCACGGAAGCCGACGAAACGGAGCTGGTATGTGTCACCCCGCGTGGGGCCGCGCCCGCATGGCTGCACAGCGCCTGAACGACCTCGCACGGCTGCGTCGCGTACGCGACCGGATCGACCGGGAGTACGCGCAGCCCCTGGACGTCGAGGCGCTCGCCCGCGGCGCCGGCATGCCGGCCGGACAGCTCAGCCGCCAGTTCCGGCTGGCCTACGGCGCGTCCCCGTACGCGTATCTGATGGCCCGTCGTATCGAGCGTGCCGTCGTCCTGCTGCTGCACGGCGACCTCCATGTCGCCGATATCCGCCGCACGGTCGGCTGCACGTCGGCACTCGTCTTCCGTACGCGCTTCACCGAGCTGGCCGGGATGCCGCCCGACGCCTACCGGCAGTCCGCCGCCCGCACCACGGCGGACATGATGACGCCGTGGGTGCCGAAACAGGCTACGGAGACAGCGCGAGCCGCCACCACGCGGGCCTGAGGAGGATTGCGACACGTCCCGGGATGTTGCCGGGGGCAGAGCAAAAGGGACGACCCACCTCTTGCCACTTTTAACTTATAGCGCAGTGGGGGGCTTGCGGCAAGGCCCCGGTGGTACCGCAGAATCGCTCGTCGACGCCGGAAGCCGTCGGCGCCGGAAGCTGCGGAAACGGGAGATTCACTCAGTGCATAAGTTTGTGCCGGTTCACGGGTCGCACCACGACGGCGACCCGGTGGTGGGACCCACCAGCGCGTTCGACCTGCCCGACCGGCTCGTCCTCAAGGCCGACCCCCAGCTGATCGCCGCCGACGAGAAGCACTTCGCTGCCATCGCCCAGTGCCTGGAACAGTCGGTCGCCGAACTGTCCGCGCGCCTCGATGCCGAGCGCAGGTCGCCCGGCGGGATGGGCCGTCAGGCGATGGACCGTGACATCGAGATCCACCGGCTGACCGCCCGGCTGCGTACGCTGCGCCGGTTCGGCCTGGATCTGTGTCTCGGGCACATGGCCGGCGCGGACGACTCCGATCCCGTGTACATCGGGCGGCTCGGCCTCACGGACAGCACGGGCCGTAGGCTGCTGCTCGACTGGCGCTCCCCCGCGGCCGAGCCCTTCTTCGGAGCCACGCACGCCAACCCGATGGGCCTGGCGAGCCGCCGCAGGTACCGGTGGACCCGCGGCCGGGTCAGTGACTACTGGGACGAGGTGTTCACAGCGGACGGGGGCGCCGGACACGCGGCGCTCGACGACCAGTCCGCCTTCATCGCCACGCTCGGCGGCAGCCGGTCGGCACGGATGCGCGATGTGCTCGGCACCATCCAGGCCGACCAGGACGCCGTCATCCGCGCGGGTTCCCGCGGCGCACTCGTCGTCGACGGCGGCCCGGGTACCGGCAAGACCGTCGTCGCCCTGCACCGTTCCGCGTATCTCCTCTACTCCGATCCCCGCCTCGGCCACCGTCGCGGCGGCGTGCTGTTCGTCGGTCCCCACGAGCCGTACCTGGGCTACGTGGCCGACGTCCTGCCGAGCCTGGGCGAGGAAGGCGTACAGACCTGTACCCTGCGCGACCTCGTGGCCGAGGGAGCCGCGGCGGGGACCGAGGCCGACCCGGACGTGGCCCGTCTCAAGTCGTCCGCGGATCTGGTGAAGGCCGTCGAGGCCGCTGTCAGGTTCTACGAGGAACCGCCCGCCAAGGGCATGACGGTCACGACCCAGTGGTCCGACATCCGGCTGAAGGCGGACGACTGGGCGGTGGCGTTCGAGGCGGCATCCGGCACCCCGCACAACGAGGCGCGCGACCAGGTGCTGGAGGAGCTGGTCACGATCCTGGTGGAGCGGGACGAGGACGGCGTTCCGGAGGAGCTGCTCCGTAAGTCCCTCAGGCAGAACCGGGAGTTGCTCGCGGTCCTGAACCGTGCGTGGCCGCTGGTCGAGGCGGCCGACCTGATCGGGGACCTGTGGTCGGTGCCCGCCTATCTGCGCACCTGTGCTCCCTGGCTGAGCCGCGACGACGTGTCCCGGCTCCAGCGCGCGGACGCCCAGGCCTGGACGGTGTCCGACCTGCCTCTCCTCGACGCGGCACGCCGGCGGCTCGGCGACCCGGAGACATCGCTGCGCAGACGCCGGCACGCCGCGGAGATCGCGGCCGAACGTGAGCAGATGGCTCATGTCATCGACCCCCTGCTCGAGGCCGATGCCGACGGCGAGGGCGCGGTCACGATGCTGCACGGCCAGGACCTGAAGGACACCCTGGTCGACGGATCCGCACGGGCCGGCGGCGAACCGGACCTGCTGGCCGGGCCGTTCGCGCACGTCGTCGTGGACGAGGCCCAGGAGCTGACCGACGCGGAATGGCAGATGCTGCTGCTCCGCTGCCCGTCCCGGAGCTTCACGATCGTCGGGGACCGCGCCCAGGCCAGGCACGGATTCACGGAGTCCTGGCAGGAACGGCTGGAGCGCGTCGGGTTCGACCGGATCGGCCGGACTTCCCTGAGCATCAACTACCGGACGCCGGAAGAGGTCATGGCGGAGGCCGAACCGGTCATCCGGGCCGCGCTCCCCGACGCCAACGTGCCGGTCTCCGTCCGCGGCAGCGGCATTCCCGTGGTCCACGGGTCCGCCGCCGAGCTCGACGCGGTCCTCGACACCTGGCTCGTCGCACATGCCGAAGGGACCGCCTGCGTCATCGGCGATCCCGGGTTCCGGGCGAAGCCCCGGGTCCGTTCGCTGACCCCGGAACTGTCGAAGGGCCTCGAGTTCGACCTGGTCGTCCTCATCGACCCGGAGCAGTTCGGCACGGGCATCGAAGGAGCGGTCGACCGCTATGTCGCGATGACCCGCGCGACCCAGCGGCTCGTCGTCCTCACCAGCCCGTGACGGCGTCGGCATGGCCGCCGCGCGGGCGGTCATGCCGACGGGCTTGCTGCCGCTTCGCACCGTCCGTCCGGATCCACCGGTGCCGGGACCGGACGGACGGTGCGCGCGCCGCTATCCGGCGTAGGTCTCGAACTCTGCGACCTTCGGGGTGCCGGTGGAGCCGGTGATCTGGAAGGTGATCTTGCGCAGCGAGGTCTTCGGGATCGAGTGGGCACCCGCGCCGCTTCCGGTGGCCAGCACCGCGCCGGTGTCGCCGTTCAGCACCTTCCAGCTCCCGATGCTGCCGGCGGAACCGGAGGCCTCCCGGATGTTGACCGAGGAAACGGAGGTCGCCGATCCCCACTTGACCGAGATCGAGCCGGTCGCCCCGGCGGGCGACCAGTACGTGCTCAGGTCACCGTCCCGCACGTTGCCGTAGCTCGTCCCGTCGGCCTTGCTGGACCCGTCGGCGCCCGCGCCGATGCTGAGGTTGGTCCCGGTCGGGTCCGGCGTCGGGTCGGTCGGGTCCGGGGTGGGGTCGGTCGGGTCGGGCGTCGGGTCGGTCGGGTCCGGGGTCGGCGTCTGCGTCGAGCAGTTGCCGTCCGACACCTTCAGCCCCTTGTTGGCGCCCGCGGTCTGGGCCACGATGCCGGGCACGCAGGAAGCCGCGTCGAGGCTGTAGGCGTAGGGGATGCTGACGGTGGTGTTGGACTTCGGGTCGGGACCGGCCGGGTTGTTCTCGCTGCCGGGGGCGGACCATGTCACGTTGTCGAACGTGTTGCCGCTGACCTGCCAGTATCCGGGCGCATCGGTGTAGAAGGTACCCAGGACGTCCTTGGAGTCCTTGAAGTAGTTGTTGTCCACCTTCGCCCGGGCTCCGGCGCGGGAGTTGATCCCGGACTCGTTCAGCTTCACGTAGTAGTTGTTGTAGATGTGGGCGATGCCGCCCCGCAGCAGGGGGGTGCGGGAGTCGAGGTTCTCGTACAGGTTGTGGTGGAACGTGACGAAGCCGTTGGAGAGTTCGGTCTCGCTCGACCCGATGAGACCGCCGCGGCCGGAGTTGCGCAGGGTGCTGTAGGACAGCGTCACATACTGCGTGTTGTCCTTCATGTCGAAGAGGCCGTCGAACCCTTCCGACTCCCCTCCCGACGCCTCCAGGCTGGTGTGGTCGACCCAGACGTTGCGGACGTCGCTCTCCATGCCGATGGCGTCACCGCCGTTGGATGTGGGCGAGCCCGACTTCTTGACGTTCCGGACGGTCACGTTCTGGATGATGATGTTGCTGGACTGGCGTATGTGGATGCCCAGTTGATCGAAAACGGCCCCGCTGCCGACTCCGACGATCGTGACGTTGCTGATCTGCTTGAGCTCGATCACACCGGCCGCGGTGTTGCAGCTGTCGCCGGACACCTTGGTGGTGTTGGCATGGTTGATCGTCCCCTCGACCTGGATGGTGATGGGGGTGCTGCTGCTGGCGCGGCTGCACAGGGCCTGGTGGATCGCGGTGCCCGTGGTGGCCCGGACCGTTTGCCCGCCCGCTCCGCCGGTGGTCCCGCCGTTCTGCGTCGCGTAGCCGGTGGCGCCGGTGGCCGCGGCCGATGCCGACGGCATCGACACGACGACACCGGTCGCCGCGGCGAGGGTGGCCGTGGTCAGCGCCGCATACAGGCGCAGTGCGACTCGTCGCTTCATGCTGGTATCTCCCTGTTCGTCTTCGAAGGCCACGCAGTCAGTGGCATGCCCATGTCATTCATGGCAGTCCGTCCGTCGACTGCCGTTCTCACCGGACAGGCCCTGATCGGCGCGGTGGCGCGTGCTCTTCTTCGGTGCGATGGGGCAGGGCCGCGCTCTTGCGGCCCGAAGCTTGCGCGTACGCCGGTCCGGCCACGGGGTCACCGCCGCCGCAGGAGGCCGCCGCCCCCGAAACCGCGGAGGACGGCTCGATGCGTCGTCACCATGGCGTGGTTCGTGACCCCATGACATGCCGGCACCGTGGGTACAGCCCCCTACCGGATCACTGGCGGCTCGTTCGCGAGGTCACGGCAACGTCCCTGCCGTGACTCCACTGCCACCGGAACGGGACTGACAGAGTGGAAAGCGCTTTCTCGTGGTGAGAATAGGACCGCGTGCGCGGGGCTGGCAAGGCTCTGGACGCCCTCACCCGGTGAAGCGCTTCAACTGTTCCGCCAACTGCCCCGAGTTTGCTGGATTTAGAGGTGAATGAGCGGCACGGCCGGCGAGCTCCGGTGCCACCCGAAGCGTCTCCGGAGAGCAGGGACCCACGAGAGCAAGCGCGTTCTTTCGGGAGCCCGATCATGGTGGCCCCGCGCCTGCCAGGCCGGCGGGCCCGTCGTCTGCGCCCCGCCGGCCGCCGGGGCCCGTGCGGACCTTGGTCCACAGCACCGGACCCGTCCGGACCTGATCCCGGAACCGCGCCCGCCCGGCCCCGGACCCTGATGCAAGGGCCCCGGCCCCGTGGGTCCGGGGCCGGGGCCGGGGCAGGCCCTACCGCTGGAGCCAGGCCTGCAGTTCCTCCTGGCGTGGTGCGAGGACCACACCCGTGTCGGGATGGCCGAAGACCATCACCGGCCGGCTCGCGTCCCAGGCGGACCATCCCGGGTCACCCGAGGCAGCGAACGCGACCCAGGCCCGGTGCATGGCGTCTGCCAGCGGCTGGGGCGCGTCCGGGCCGGTGAGCGCCTCACCGTGGCGGAGGTTGTCGAAGACGAAGCCGATCTCCAGGGCATGGCAGGCGCCCAGGTCGAGTACGGGCGAGGCCCATGCGAACTCGTACAGGAACGTCCGGGCCGGCCGCGCGTCGGCGAGCCGGTTGAGCGGTCCCCGCACCAGCAGGTCCGTGGCCATCTCGCCGAGGATCACGCCGGGCTTCGCGCCCGGTCTGGACGCCTTGTACAGTCCGGCGACGCGTGCCGGGACCCGGAACTTCAACAGCGCCAGCCGGAGCGAGAGGGCGCCCACGCGGTCCACCATGCCGCTCGGCACGAACCACAGCCGGTACTCCTCCCGGTTGCAGCCCATCAGCAGATCGACTGTGGGCGGCGACGGTTCCGCCGGAACCACGTCGCCGTCGACTACGAGGTGGAAGCCGGGGCCGCCACTGATCGGATCGGCCTTGCCGACGACTTCGGTCTGTACGTCCAGCAGCAGCTCACGGTCCACCGCCGCGAACGCCTCCGCCGTGGCGGGCACCCGCAGTGCCTTCGCCATCGCACGCACCGTCTTCGCGCCCCGGCTGCGCGCCACCGTCTGCGGCGGGCCGCTCTGCAGGACCGCCCGGTGGAACAGTCCGGCCGCACGGGGGCTGGTCATCAGGGCGGCGATACTGACGGCCCCGGCGGACTCGCCGCACACCGTGACGTTCTCCGGGTCGCCGCCGAAGGCCGCGATGTTCTCCTTCACCCAGCCCAGGGCCGCGATCTGGTCCAGCAGGCCCCGGTTGTCCGGTGCGTCGGGGAACACCCCGAACCCCTCGACTCCGAGGCGGTAGTTGACCGTGACGAGGACGATGCCATCGCGTGCGAAGGCCCGGCCGTCGTACAGGGGTACGGCACCCGAGCCGTTCCGCAGGGATCCTCCGTGGATCCACACCATCACGGGCAGCGGTCCCCCATCGGGGTCCGGAGTCCAGACGTTGAGGTTGAGGCAGTCCTCCCCCGGGATGTCCACATCGGGAATCAACCGGTCGAGGGGCGGACGGTAGGGGCGCTGCGGCGCGGTCGGCCCGTAGTCGAGCGCGTCGCGCAGCCCCTGCCACGGCTCGACGGGCGCAGGGGCTCGAAAGCGATGGGGGCCGAACGGTGCGGCGGCGTAGGGAATTCCGAGGAAGGTGGCGATTCCGTCCCGGACGCGGCCACGGACCCGGCCTCGGCAGGTGGTCGCGATGGCGTCCATGTGGGTCCTTTCACAAGGTGCGTCCGCCTCCTCCGTCGCCGGAGCGCACGGAGGAGGCGGATACGGGAGAACCGGCACCGCGAGCTTGACGATGCCGGCGGGAGGCGGCAGCCCGCTACGGGGTGGCGGCCGCGGGAACGCTCAGAGCCAGGCTGTTGCGGCGGACATCGGACCAGGTGGTGGTATCGGTGCAGATTCCGCACCCGGGACCGAAGAACTGGGCGCGGGCCGTCTCGTCGCCCATGAGCTGGGCACGGAACCATGCGGTGGTCGGCGCGGCGAACGGTCCGGGGTCGCCCACGACCGTGAAGTGGTCGGCCCCGCGCAGCTCGCCGTACAGGGCGGGGATGTGATCGGCGGCGTCGTAGAAGGCCTTGACCAGGAAGGGGAAGACGATGCTGTCCTTCTCACCGGCCAGGAGGAGTGCGGGGACGTGCACGGCGTTGATGTTGGCGAGTGGACCGGGCTGGATCGGCAGGATGGTGTCGATGCGGGGGTCCGCGCCCACGACTATGGCGGCAGCGCCTCCTTGCGAGTGCCCCGACGCGCCGATGTGTTCCAGGTCGACGCGGTCGTGGAAGATGCTGCCCGGGTCGGCGTTCCTGTGGGTCAGCATGTCGATCCCGGCGCGCATGGAGATGCCGAGGTTGGACTGCGGCGTGTTGGCCGCTGCGACGATGAAGCCCTGACCGGCCCAGTGGATCAGCAGCTCCCGGTAGACGAGGGGTATGCCGTTGGTGCCGTTGCCCCACACGATCACGGGGTGGCGACGGTCGCTGGTCGCGATGTCACGCGGGTAGTAGAGGGTGGTGATCACCCCGACTTCCACCGCGGTGGCGTAGGGCCCGGGGGCGCCGAAGTCGGTCGTTGCCGACGTCGTTGCGGGACCGGTGTGCTGGGGGGCCGGCGCTGCGCCCGCAGCGGCCGATGCGGACAGGACGAGGGTGAGTGCGGCCAACGGGACGAGCAGTTTCCTTCTCCACGACATGGGTGTCTCCTGACGTCGGGGCGAACTGAGGGATCGTTCGGTTCACATCGGTGCTCGATGGCGTGTTCCTGGAACGAGACCGGCCTCCGTTTCTGTTCAGGGTCGGCTGTCACCGGTGGCGGCGTGTGCGCGCTCCGCCGCCGGTGGTGAAGACGGGCGGCGGGCTGATCAGGCGGGTCCTGCTTCCCCGGCGGTCCCGGCCGTCAGCCGACGCTTGAGGATCTTGCCGGTGGACGTCAGGGGCAGGCTGTCGCGGAACTCCACGCTGCGCGGGTACTTGTAGGCGGCCATGCGCTCACGGCACCAGGCGATCAGTTCCGCCTCGCTCAGCTCCGTGCCGGGCACCGGGATGACGAACGCCTTGACGTCCTCGCCGTGGGTGGGGTGTCGTACGCCCACCACGGCGGCCATGCTCACGGCCGGATGCGTGATCAGTACCTCTTCGATCTCGCGCGGGTAGACGTTGAATCCGCCGCGGATGATCAGGTCCTTGACCCGGTCCACGATGTAGTAGTAGCCGTCCGCGTCGCGCCGCGCGATGTCTCCGGTGCGGAACCAGCCGTCGTTCATCACCGCGGCCGTGTCGTCGGGCCGTTGGTAGTAGCCCTTCATGATGTTGTGGCCGCGGATCGCGATCTCACCCCGGCCGTCCCCCGGAACGTCCTGCCACGCGTCGTCGATGAGTTTCATCTGCACGCCCCACACCGGCCGGCCGATCGACCCGGGCCTCGGCGTCAGTCCGGGCGGGTTGAAGCAGGCCACGGGCGACGTCTCGGACAGCCCGTAGCCTTCCTGCACTCCCACGCCGAAGGCCTTCCCGAACTGCTGGAGCACCTCGACGGGCAGCGCGGCTCCGCCGGAGACGGCGGTACGCAGCCGCGGAGGTACCGCCGCGTCCAGGGTGCCGAGCGCGCCGAGCAGGGCCCAGTACATCGTCGGAACCCCCGCGAAGAAGGTGACCCCCTCGCGGTGCATGAGCCGGAGGGCCTCTTCGGCGTCGAAGCGGGGCTGGAGGACGAGGGTGGCGCCCCTGAGCAGGCCCATGTTCATCACCGCGCTCTGGCCGAAGGCGTGGAAGAGCGGGAGGGCGGCGAGCATGACCTCGTCGTCGGCCGCCGTGAACAGACGGTCGGCGACCATGGCGTTCATCGCCATGTTGCGGTGAGTGAGTTCGGCGCCCTTGGGCCGTCCCGTCGTACCGCTGGTGTAGAGGATCACGGCGGTGTCCTCCGCGTCCGTGGCCACCGCGTCGGCAGGCACGGCGCCCGCGGGACCGGTAAGGGCGATCCGGTGCAGCAGGAGGAAGTGTTCGCAGTCGGGCGCCCGGTCGAATCCCGCCTTCCCCGTCTCGGCCAGGGGCAGCTGGGGAGTGTCCTCGAAGCAGAGGAGGGCCTTGGCTCCGGAGTCGGTGAGGTGGTACGCGACCTCCTGCGGCCGCAGCAGCACATTGAGCGGCACCACGACCGCTCCGACGTGGAGTATGGCGAAGTAGGCGGCCGGGAAGTCCGGCACGTTCGGGCAGGACAGCGCCACCCGGTCACCCTTGCCGATTCCCCGGCACCGCAGGGCCTCGGCGATGTCCCGGGATCGTGCGAGCAGCTCGGCGTAGGTCAGGCGCGTGTCACCGAGGACCAGCGCGATGCGGCCGGGATGCTCCCGGGCACTGTGCTCCAGCAGGGACGACAGGTTCAGCATCAGTTCTCCTCAGCGGCTCGTGAGGAAATGCTCAGGCACAACGGGCGCGGTAAGCGGTGGGCGGACGACCTCGGGTACGGCCCGCGCCTTGTGCGACCGCACAATTGCGGACCGGCCGGTGAACCGTATGCTGGCCGGCATGCCAGAGCAGCACGCCGATGGCGGTCTGACCGTTCCTCCGCTGTTGTCGGTATGTGCCGCGCAGCTGCTGGAGCGGGTGGACCGCCTCGCTGACGACCTGTTCCGCACGATCACCGCCGAGATCCCTCCCTACGCCCTGTTGAGCGGGGAGATCCAGGCCGACGTAAGGGACTTCAACGAGCGCAATCTGTACGAGCAGCTGACGTGCATGGCCGACCGCCGCCCGATGCGCACGGATTCCACCCGGCAGTGTGTACGCCGTCGGGCCACGCAGGGCGTTCCGCTCGATGCGGTCCTGCACGCCTTCCGCATCGGCTTCCGCTTGTTGGCGCATGTCCTCATCGAACGTGCGAAGGAACAGCCCGGCACGACGATGGACGACATCGCTCAGGCCTCCATGTCGATCTGGTCCCTGCTGGACGCCGCCTCGCAGACGGTCAACGACGTCTACCGGGAGACGCTGGTCGGCCTGGCGCGGGCCGACGAGCTCCAGCGGCTGCTGCTGCTCGACGCGCTCCTGAACGGCAAGACGGCCGACTGGGCGATGCTGGGCGGCACCGCCGCCTCGCTGGGCCTGCCCGAGCAGGGGCCGTACATCTGCGTCGTCGCCGAGCACAACGACGTCACCGCGATGGAACAGGCTCTGCTGCGAAACGGACTGCGCTCCGCCTGGCGCCCTCGCCCCGACGGTCTGGCGGGCATCGTCGCGCTGCCGGACCCGGCCGTCGCCACCGGGTCCAACCGTGTGCCGGGACCGGCGCTCGTGCTGGGGGTCGTCGGCGCCGCCGTCGCGGGGCGTGCGGGGCTCAGCCCTGTGTACGGGCGGTTGCGTGAGAGCGCAGAGGCGCTCCGCCTGGCCGCTCTGGCCCAGGCGTCACTGCCGGCCGGCACGCACCGGGCGGTCACCCTCGATCACGATCCGGCAGCGGCGCTGGTCGCCGCCGGGCACGATCTGGCGCTGCGGGTGGGTGTCGCCCTGCTCGACCCGGTCCTGGCCGCGCCGGACCGCAAGGACCTCATGGAGACGCTCACCGCGTGGCTGGATTCCGACACCGGTTCCACAACGGAGATCGCGGAAACCCTTTACTGCCACCGCAACACCGTCCGCAACCGGCTGGACCGGATCTCCCGCCTCACCGGCCGTTCCCTGTTCCGGCCGGCCGACGTCGCCGCGTTCTACGCCTCCGTGCGGGCTCTTGAGCTCCGCACGACCTGAGGCTCCGCTCACACCTCGTCAGCCGGCCACCGCTGTGGTCGTGAAGCGGTCGCCGCAGACGTGGAGGAGGGATGTCCGCAGCGTCATGGCGTCCTTGGAACCCGGCGGATAGACCCGCAGGTAGTCGGGCCGGCTCCAGCAGCCCGAACCGTTGATGCCCTGGTTCAGGGTGTGCAGGGTGACCGCCGCCGTACTGCCGGGGCCGATCACCGTCTGTCCCCGCATGGCGCCCTCGCGCTCGGCGGGCACACCGATCGCGCTGCCGTCCCGCTTGATCAGTGAGACACCCGGGAAGCCTCGCAGCGCGCATGCGGTGGAGGACTTGTTCACGAAGGTGAGCAGGTAGTAGACCTGGCCCGCTCCGGCGTCGGCACGGCCGAGGCGCATGGTCAGCCCGGCGGCCGTGCAGCGCCGGGTGTCCGGAGCGGCGGCAGTGGTGCTGTCGGCGTGGTCCTGGCCTGCGGATGCGTCGGGGGTGCCCGCGGCCGGGGAGGTGGAGCCCTCTGCGGAGGGGCTTTCAGCGACGGGCACGGAACCGGCCGGGCCGGAACGCGCCGCTCCGGGCGGCCCTGCCGAGTCCGGGGTACCGCTGCAGGCTGCTGCCGCGAGGGTGACCGAAGCGATCGCGACCGGGACGAGGAGACGGCGGCGGAGCGGGCGGTTCCTCCGGCCCGTCCCCCTGCCCCGTGTCCGGGCCGGTGGCTCGAACGGTGCTGGGGTGGTGCGCTCGAGTGGACTCATATCACTCACCTGCTCGATTCCGAACCGTTTGAACCTGGTCCGCGGCGGACCTGTGCGGTGAGGGAAGCGGCGGGATCCGGCGGCTCCACCGGCCGACGGCGGGGCCGCTCAGCGGGGAAATCGTCCACCCGGGCGGGTGACTTGGGCGGCGGGAGACTGTCGTCCCGGCACCGCGGAGGCTATGCCTGTCCTTCGTGATGAATAACCTGCTGCGCGCCGTTTCGGCGGTCGCGTTGACTGCTCTGCCCCTCGTCCCGGCCGCCCAGGCGCACGCCTCGCGAAGCTCCTCCCTGGCGCAGGCCGGTCCGTGCGCCTCCGTCTCGCCGCCCTTCGGCTACGTCTGCGTCCCCGCGCCCAAGCAGTGCTTCACGACGCCGTGCCCGCAGTACGACCTGGTGGCGCTCGCGCCTGAGCCGTGGCCGGGCACAGGAGCCTGACAGTCCGCCGGCCCGGCCCCGTCCGCGCCGGACGGCGCCGGGCCGGCTGTCACGAGGCTTACGGGGACTCCGTCAGGTCCTTGAGCCGTACCAGGTCGGCGGCGACCATGTCGGCGTCGCGCCGGAGGTCGTCATCGCTCATTCCCGGCCGCCGTCGCAGGGTGAACACGACCTCGCTGCCGGTGCCGTCCGCGATGACGCGGACCGGATTGTAGACGGTGTCGCCGGAGGGCAGCGTGACGTCGTGATCGAGTACGCCCAGGTCATTGGGGGGCGTGAAGGCGACGACGACTCGTCCCATGGGTGAGGATTCCGCGACCCACTGGCCGTCGATCTTCTCGATGGAGCCGCCCAGCCCCCGGGCCCACGCGGGGAGGTTGGCCGGATCGGAGGCGAAGGCGTACACGGTCTCGGCCGGGCTGGCGATATGGATACTGATGTGGCGCGATTCGTTTCCGGTGCTCTGCATGGCGGCGAGAATACGGGTCGCCTTCCTCATTTTCTTGAAGGAAACGGACGCGGCCGGCCGCGGCCGGGCCGCGATCCCGGCTACCCCTCCTTGAGGACGGACGTGAGACGCGCGTAGGCCACGACGTTGCCTTCGTAGCCCGCCTTCCGCGAGAAGCCGCCACCGCAGGTGAGCACGCGCAGTTCCGGATCGGAGGTGTTCGCGTAGACGCGGTCGGCGGGGAATGCCGACTTGCTGACGACCTCGACGGCGTAGACGGAGAAGACCGCCGTGGTGCCGTCGGTGCGGGCGATCTCGATGCGGCGTCCCTTTGTCAGGGCGCCGAGCCCGTAGAAGACGGCAGGGCCCGCCTTGTTGTCCACATGGCCCACGAGCACGGAGGTGCCTGACTCGCCGGGAGTGACGGAACCGTCGTACCAGGCCGCCAGGTTGTTGTCCGCCAGGGGCGGTGCGCCGATCCAGTCGTCCGCGCCCAGGCCCACCTTTCCGACGGGAGCGTCGACGTCGAGGAAGGGGATCGTGATCCGCTCGGGCAGGGCGCGGGTGAGAGGCTCGGGAGGCGGCCCTTGCGGCCAGGCAACGGCACCGGAGCCGCCGGACCGCTCGCCGGCCGCCGACGCGGGCTGCGGAGGGCCGTCGTCGCCGAGGCCGTGCCGCATGAGGGCCAGGCCGAGCAGCAGGGCGACGGCGAGGGTGCCCCAGCCGGGTACTCGAAGGCCGCCGCCCTTCTTACTTCCGCCCCGCTCGCCCCGGCCGCTCCGCTCGCCCCGGCGGTCCCGCTCGCCCTGGCCGCTCCGCTCGCCCCGCTCATCCCGGCCGTCGACAGCCTTGCGCCGGCCGAACAGGCCCTGGCGCGCCGGTTCTGGGGGTTCGGCGGGTTCGATCCACTCGTGCCACACGGCTCTGTGCACGTCTTCTCCGCTTTCGGTCCTGTGGTCCCCGGACCGAGCCCTCGACAGGGCCCGGTCCATCGATGCCCCTCCTTCAGCGCTCTCCCGTCAGGCGCTGCCGCCGGAACGGCGGCGCATCTTGTAGGCACCGAGTCCGAGCGCGCCCGCGACGAAGGCGGCTCCCGCACCGATCTCGCCCGGGCTCATTCCGGAGAGGCTCCCACCGGCTCCGGCCCGGACACCGTTGCCGGGCATCACGGCTCCCGTGTGGTCGTCGTGGCCCGATCCCTCGCGAATCGTCAGCGGCGTGGTGCCCTTCTCCCCCTTGCAGTCGAAGGTCACGTCGTACTCGGCCCCGGGCTTGGCGTCGTCGTCGACGCGCGCGGTGGCCGAGTGACCCTCCTCAAGGGTGACGGTGTCGAACACTCCCGAGCTGACGGTCACGGACGGGACCTCGCACCCGGTCGCGTTGAGGGTCACGGTGCCACCGGGGGCCACCGTCGACGGCGAGACGGTGAAGCCGAACGACGTGATGTCGTGGTTCCCGTCGTCGGCGAGGGCCGCCGGAGCAGCGACTCCGAGAGCGGCGGCACCGAGCAGTGCGACAGAAGCGACACGTATCACGCGCATGAGGTTCTCCGGATTCTCGAGAAGCAGCTGTGGACCTTTTGTCCTCATAAGCGAGCAATGCCTCTCGGCCAGGGTGACGCTAGGTGCCGCCCGAACCGCTCGCCACTCGACTTCGGCCGGGCGGGCTCTGAATGGAGCAGCACCCTCACGCCCCTCACGGAACGTCAGCACAGCGGCGCGCGATCCCGGCTTCACCACCGTCACATTCCAGCCATATCCCCCTCCCCTCTCCCTCCACTCCGGCGAATAGGTTAGGTTAGGCATACCTAAGTACGTTGGTTCTCGCACCCTCCCCTCAGGAGACCCTGGATGCGCCCTTTCAGCGCACGCGTCACGCAGCCGACTCCCGCCGAGCGCATGCTGTCGATCCTCACCGGAGCCCATTCGATGACGGTGGTGAGTGACGGCCTCGACCCCGTCGAGGTCCTTCGCCTCGACGGCACGGCCGCGATGGGCCATGTCCACCTCCACGAACCGTCCGGAACCGGTCCGGCCCATCCGGCCGCGCCCGTCCCGGTCCGGCTGGAGTTCACGGATGTCGCTCCCACACCCGTACGCGACCGGCTGCGCGCCCGCGTCACGATGACCGGGCTGCTGACCGCGCCGTATGACGCGACCGCCACAAGCAGCGTCTGCATGGAGTTCGGCCAGGCGGTTCTCGACGACGGCGGGGGCCGCACCTTCGTACCGCTGTCCGCCCTCCAGAGCGCCACCCCCGATCCGGTCGCCCCGCACGAGGCGGACATGCTGACTCATCTGATGGACAGTCACGCAGAACTCGTGCCGCTCCTGCTGCGCCTCGCGCGACCCGCGCCGGACAGGAGCATGCTGCGCGCCCTTCCTGTGGCGCTGGACCGGTACGGCATCACCCTGCGACTCGAGTACGCCCGCAAGCGGCGCGACGTACGGCTGCCGTTCGCGACGCCCGTGACCGAGATGAGCCAGGCGGCACCACGGATCCACGCCCTGCTGACAGCCGCACGCCGGGCTTCCCACCCCAGCCGGCTGTTCGCCTGACGTCGTACGGAGCCGTGTTCGCGGAAGTCCGGCGAGGGCCATGGCTCCGCGGCGCCGGCACGGGCGGTACCTCTCAGGTTCCCTGCGTTCCCCGCAGCTCCTCCACAGCGGCCCGCGCCGCCGCGCCGATCACGGCGTCGGCGCGGGGCAGCCTGTTGTCGGCCCGGGCCGCCTGCGTGAACACCACCGCCGTATAGGCGCTGCCGTCCGCGAGCTCGACGACACCCGCCTCATGACGCAACGCCCCGAAGGTGCCGGTCTTGCCGTAGACGGTGACGTCGTCGTAGGGGAAGCCGGAGGCGAGCCTGTGCGTCCACGGCTGGCTGCGCATGACCTCGCGCATGAAGGCGCAGCTGTCCTCGGAGGCGGCCTGTCCGGTCCAGATCGCCCGCAGGAGGCGCGCCATGTCCGACGCCGTGCTGGAGGCCTTGAACGCCGGGTCGTACACGCCCGCCGGCACGATGGCGTCGTTGTCGCTCACGCGTGCCAGGGCGGCGTCGAGCGACCGGGCGCCCGTTTCGGCGACGAGCCGGCTGAACGTGCTGACGACGCCTCCGTGGATGTGCGTGCCGGACATGCCCAGCTCCCGGCACATGGCGTCGACCGTGTCGGCGCCGACCTCCCGGAGAACGGCTGCGGCGGCGCTGTTGTCGGAGATGCTCATCATCTGCGCGGCCAGGTCGCGCAGTGACATGGTCACGGGGTCGCGAAGGAGGGACACGCCGGTCGGGCCGGGGACGCGGTCCACCGGGTCCAGGGTGAGCCGGCGGCGGGGGTCGAGGAGACCCGCGTCCACGAGCCGGCAGAAGGCCACCATGAGCGGCACCTTGTAGACCGAGCCCATGGGCAGCTGTGCGTCGGGGTCGATCGCGACCCTGGCCGATGGGCGGTGCAGTTCCGCCACATGCAGCCAGCCGCGGACTCCCGCGTCGTCGAACATGCCGCGGATGGTGCGCTCCACCGCGCCGCCTCGCCGCAGGCCCGTCACCGCGCCGCCTTCCGGGCCAGGGCGTCCTCGAGCAGTCGCGCCGTCCCGGCCGTCTCGTCCGCACCCGGCCGCCGCGGGTTCCAGGCCACGCGCAGCCTCAGGGGCAGGGGCGGATCCGTCGCCGCACGGCGCACGACTCCGGACGCTGTCAGCGCGTCGTCCGCCGTGACCAGCACCGCCTGGCCGGATGCGACCAGGGCGAGCCCGGCACGATCGTCGGCGACCGCCACGGTGTCCACCCGGCGCCCGCGGCTGGCCAGCGTGTCGATGAACAGGTCATGGGCCGCGGGCGCCTCGACGCGCGGGCGCACAGCGAAGGGAAGGTCCGACGGCACGGCGTCGCCTGTCTGTTCGCGGCCCGCGGGTGCGAGGACCCAGGTCGGGAGCAGGATCACACGGCCTGCGGCCAGGCCGTGCAGTACGGAGGGGTGCCGGATCACCGCCAGGTCGAGCCGCCCGGTCTCGACATCGCTGAGCAGAGCGGCCGTCGGCGCCGTCACCATGCCGATCCGGGTCCGTTCGCCGGCCCGGACGGGCGCGGAGGCCACATCGGCTGCGAGGGGCGCCGGTACTTCGGGGGCCAGCCCGAGCCGCAGGCGCCGGCCGTCCGCGTGCTCGCGGGCACCGGTCTCCCGCAGCTCGGCGAGGGCGGCCAGGGCCCGGCGGGCGTGTGGCAGCAGCTCCGCCCCCTCCTCGGTGAGGAACACCCCGCGCTCACGGTCGAAGAGGCGGACTCCGAGCAGCGCCTCCAGCCGGCGCAGACCCTGCGACAGGGGCGGCTGGGTGATGCCCACACGCTGAGCGGCCGTGCCGAAGTGTTCCTCCTCCGCCAGCGCGACGAAGATTTCCAGATGCCGTTCGGTCAGCACTGTCCCCCCTGACATGCGGTGATACGGCTTGCGAATCACCCTGATGCCGAGAGCGTATTCGACATGCGCTCAGGTGGCGGGTTTGACTCCCGGCGGGGGTTGCCCGCGAGGGCTCCGGCAGGGCGGTGGGCGGGCCGCCCTTTCCTGTGCCGCCCTCGTGGATGCCGGCTGCCGTCCCCGGCGGGTGATCGGACGGAAACGGAACGGAGAGCACCTTGACGCGTGCCGGCAGCCGGAACACACATACGGGATACGAGCCGCGGCGCCGCGGACGGCGTCGGCTCGGCATCCTCATGGCCCTTGCGCTGCTCGCCGGAGGCGGGTACGGCGCCCACAGTCTCTGGGGCAGCACCGCGCAGGAGGACGACGATCCTCAGGTCGCGGCCGCCCACAGACCCTTGGCCGCCTTCCTCGCGGCATGGGAGAGGCAGGACGCGGAGGGGGCCGCGGGCCACACCGACACCCCCGACAACGCCGCGTCGCTCCTCACCTCGGTACTGACCAACCTCAAGCCCTCCCGAACCACCATCGTCGACGAAAGCGGCCGGAAGCAGGAGGACGGCAAGGTCCGTTTCCCGTTCTCCGTGGCCATGGAAGTACCCGGCGCGGGAAAGGTCACCTGGCGCTCCCGGGCGGAGGTGAACCGGATCTCCGGGACATGGAAGGTCGTCTTCACCTCGCCGATGATCCACCCGGAGCTGAAGCCGGGGCAGACACTCGCTCTCAAGGCGGACGACACCCGGGCGAAGGTGCTCGACAACCGGGGCCGGCCGCTGCGGGCCACATCGCTCGTGGGAACCGTCGACCCGGTCAGCGGCAAGGGCGCCTCAGGACTTGAGGCCCGGTACGACAAGGTGCTCTCGGGAGGCAGGAAGGCGGGCAAGTCCCTTGTGGTGGCGGACCGGCAGAGCGGACTCGCTCTCAAGGACCTCGGCGCAGCCGCGTCCGCCCAGGGCCGTCCGGTACGGACCACCATCGACTCTCGGATCCAGACCGCGGCAGCCGACGCCGTGGCCGAGACGGAACACCACGCTGCCGTCGTGGCCATCGATCCGCGCAACGGCCATATTCTGGCCGCTGTCAACCGGCCCGGCGGCCTCAACCGTGCGCTCGAAGGGCGCTACCCGCCCGGCTCCACGTTCAAGGTGGTCACCGCGGCGGCCCTGCTCAAGCGCGGCACCGGGCCCGCAGACGGCGCGGCCTGCCCGAAGTTCGCGCACGTCAACGGCCAGCGCTTCGAGAACCAGGGGCAGTTCTCGCTCCCGGCCGGCTCGACGTTCACCGATGTGTTCGCGCAGTCCTGCAACACGTACTTCGTCAACGCCCGCAGCCGGCTCTCCGACACCGATCTGCGGGATGCGGCCCAGGCGTTCGGGATCGGGGGCAGCTGGGACGTCGGAACGACCACGTACGACGGAAGTGTGCCGGTCACGACGAGTGACAACGACAAGGCCGCGGCCACCATCGGCCAAGCACGGGTGCAGACATCGCCGCTGGTCATGGCCTCCATCGCGGCCACCGTCAAGAGCGGCGCGTTCAGCCAGCCGGTTCTGGTGCCGGATGCGGTGAAGAAGAGGTTCACGGCTCCGGCGGCGCTCGATGCCGAGGTCGCCGGTCAGCTCCGCGAGCTGATGCGTGCCACGGTGACATCGGGATCCGCCCAAGTGCTGCGAGAACTGCCCGGCCGCCCGCACGCGAAGACCGGAACGGCCGAGTTCGGAACCGGGAAGCCGCCCCGCACCCACGCCTGGATGATCGGCTACCAGGGCGACTCCGACCTCGCGTGGGCGGTCCTCCTGGAGGACGGCGGGTCCGGCGGCACCGACGCGGGACCGGTCGCCGCGCGGTTCCTTCGCAACCTGGCCCGCTGAGCGGGTCACGTGCCCGCGTGCAGGCCCGGCCGCGCCCTCGGCCAAGGCCGTCGTGGGGTCATGGGGCCGTCGGAACGGCGGAGGCTGACATACCGTGCTCCGTGCCAACCGGCGCCTCGGCCCGCCACGGCACGGCCGGCCGGCCGGCTGCGTCCCGAACGGTTCGATGCTGCTGCCGGTTGGCTGCGAGCCGTGCCGTTCGGAGCCGTCGCCGGTTGGCTGCGGCCCGTACCGTTCACAGCCGCGCGAGCACGGGATAGTCGTTGTACCCCTCCTCCTCGTGGACGTGCATCAGGAACTCCGGTCGGATCTCGTTGAGCGGCTCGCCCCTGCGCAGTCGCTCCACGAGGTCGGGGTTGGCGAGGAATCCGCGGCCCAGTGCGATGAGTTCGGCGCCTTCGGCCAGGAGCCGTTCCCCTCGCGCCATCCCGCCGTCAGCCGCCGTCTCCTCGCGCGACAGCACCGGGTTGGCGATCAGTGTGCCCGGCCAGGCGTTGCGGATCCGGGAGAAGAGCGGCTGGTCCGGGTCGGCGTGGACCAGGTGCAGATAGACCGGGGCGATGCGCGCGAGTGCGGGCAGGAGCGCGGCGTAGATGTCCTCGGTGTCGCCTTCCTCGATGCTGTTGACGCCTTCTCCGGGTGAGATGCGCACGCCGACCCGCTCCGGACCGATGGCCTCCGCGACGGCCCGCGTCACCTCGACGGTGAAGCGGACGCGGTTCGCCGCCGGGCCACCCCACGCGTCGGTGCGGCGGTTGGTGTTCCCGGCCAGGAACTGGTGCAGCAGATGGCCGTTGGCCGAGTGCACCTCCACGCCGGCGAATCCTGCTTCGACGGCGTTGCGGGCCGCGGTGGCGAAATCGGCGATGGTGGATCCGATGTCCCGCGCCGACATCTCGCGGGGCGCGACGGCGTTTCGGAGCCCGCCCGGTGTCTGCAGTGTCTCCGGGAAGCGCACGGCGGACGGTGCGAGCGGGATGTGACCGCTCGTGTCGGGGTGACCGACCCTGCCGCCGTGCTGTAGTTGGAGGAACATCGGGCTCCCGCCTTCAGCCGCACGCACCGCGTCGGTGACGCGGCGCCATCCGGCGATCTGTGCGGGACTGTGGATTCCTGGGATGTGTGGGTAGGTCTGCCCGACGGCGTTCGGGGTCGTGCCTTCGGCGATGATGAGACCGGCCGAGGCGCGTTGCGCGTAGTGGGTGGTCATCAGCTCACCGGGGACGCCGTCGGAGCCGGCGCGATTGCGTGTCAGCGGAGCCATGACCAGGCGGTTCGCCAGTCCGATGCCACCGAGCCGGGCGGGTTCGAAGAGCCGGGATGCCAAGGAGTCCTGCCGTGTGTGCGTCATGCCGGTAACGTAGAACCTGACACTGATGTGAGATTCAAGTCCTGGGGTGCGTATGCGTATCGGGGAACTGGCGGCTCGTACCGGTGTCGGGGAGCGTTCGCTGCGCTACTACGAGGAACAGCGGCTGCTGGCAGCCGACCGGACGCCCGGCGGTCACCGCGACTACCCCGAGAGGGCCGTCGACCGGGTCATCCGCATCCAGGAACTCTACGCAGCCGGCCTGCACAGTTCGAAGATCGCGCGGATCCTGCCCTGCATGCGCGACGAGGACGGCGGCCCCTCCCTGCGGGCCACCCCCGCCCTGGTCGACGAGCTCACCACCGAGCGGAACCGGATCGACCGCATGATCGACGACCTCCTCCGTTCCCGCGAGGTCCTGGACGACGTCATCGAGACGGCGGCAGGCGATGCTCTCGCGGAGCCGGACAGGAATCGGTACGAACCCGAAGGAGTTCCCCGTGCCTCTGACCCGTGAAGAGCGTGAGCAGTTCCTGGCCGAGCCGCATGTGGCGGCACTGGCCGTGGCCTCGGCCGAGGAGGGCCGGGCGCCTCTGCTCGTACCGATCTGGTACGCGTACGAACCCGGTGGCGACCTGTGGATCATGACCGGGCGCGACTCCCGGAAGGGGCTGGCGATCGCCGCGGCCGGCCGGTTCTCCCTGCTGGTCGAACGGGTCACGCCGACCGTTCGATACGTCTCCGTCGAAGGCGGCGTCCTCACGACCCGCGACGCCACCCGCGAGCAGCTGGTGGAGATGTCGTCCCGCTATCTGCCTCCGGAGAAGGTCGACGGCTACGTCGACTTCGCGTGGCGGGCCCACGGTGAGCAGGTGGTCATCCACATGCGGCCCGAGCACTGGCTCAGCGCCGATCTGGGCGCGGCCTGAGACGCCGGCGCTCATGCCCCCGCACGCCGCACGTGCGGCGCCGCGCGTCCGCGCGCGGGCTCAGTGGCCCAGGAGAGGGAACAGCCGGGTGATCGCGGCGACGGGCACCGTGCCTGCGGGCCGGGCCGACGGGTCCTCGTCCCGGTCGCGGTAGCCGGCCAGCAGGCGGCGGATCGAGGCCGCGAGTTCGGCCGTCTCCGCCGGGGTGAGGTGGACCACGGCGCTGAAGGCGTCGTCCTGCCGCCACTCGCCCGGTGCCTCGTCCCGGTGAGCCAGCCAGTGCTCGTCACTCTCGTCCTCCAGTCCGCGTGCCGTCACGGCGAACTCCTCGGGCCCCTCCTCGGCGGGTGCCCAGCGAAGCCGCCACGGCCGCACGCGGCCACCGCTGTGCGGCGCCTCCTCGATGAGGCCGTGCCGGGCCAGCTGCCGCAGGTGGAAGGAGCACAGCCCGGAGCTGTGGCCGAGCCGGGCGGCCGCCTGGGTTGACGTGACCGTGCCGACCTCCGCGAGCAGGTCCAGGAGAGCCACGCGCACCGGATGGTCGGGCAGCCGCGGGCGGGCGCGGTGCAGCAGGGGATCCACACAGGGGACTTGGCGGTTCTCTTCGCTCATTTTGCAAAGGGTGCTACTTTGCAAAGCATTCGGTCAAGTGGCGCCACGGACCGGGCCGGGCCCGGGCTCCGGCCGTCCGAGGCATGCACGGAAGGTGTCGATGCTCCATGACGGCTCGGTTCGACCACACTGCGCAGGACCGCCGGGTACGTCTGCTGGGAGAGCCGGTGGACGCGTATCCGAGGGTCGTCCCGGAGGCCGTGCGGGGTTCGGTACGCCGTATCACCGTCGTCGGTGAGGAGATCCTGCGGCGGCCCTGCCAGGAGGTCACCCGGTTCGGCACGCCGGAGCTGTCGCGCCTGATCGACGACATGTTCGCCACGAATCAGGTGGCGGAGGGCGCGGGCCTCGCCGCCAACCAGGTCGATGTGGACCTGCAGTTGTTCGTGTGGGACATCACGGACGAGTGGGGGGTGCGGCACGTCGGGCACATCGCCAACCCGGTCCTGGCGGAGGTTCCGGCCGGGCAGCGCCGCCTGGTCGAGGAGTCGGAAGGGTGCCTGTCCGTTCCGGGGCCCTACCGGATGGTGCCCCGCCTCGACCGTGCCGTCGTACACGGCCGGGACAGGAACGGTGAGCCGCTGGTGATCGAGGGCCGGGGTTACTTCGCGCGGTGCCTTCAGCACGAGACCGATCACCTTCGCGGCCGGCTGTATCTGGACCGGCTCGCCCAGCGGGATCGGAAGGCGGCCCTCCGCGAGATGGCCGCGTCCAAGGACGAGTTGTTCGCCCGGCGAGCGGCACGGGCCGAAGAGCTCGGCAAGTAGCGCGGAACCGGCCCGCCACCCCACCCGCGTCCTGGATGGCTTGTTCCGGGAGTCCCCCGTCCTGGGACTTGTTCCGAAGGTCCCGCCTGCCCGGCGACATCCGGCACGCACGCCCTGCCCACGCAGGGGGCAGCCGTGCCGTCACGCGGAACCGGAGGGCTGCGGCGCTTCCGTCGTCCCGGTGTCCAGGGGGCGCAGGAACCGGCGTTCGTACCGTCGGATGCATCCGGTGCGGCGCGCCAGCTCGAACGCGGCCTGGCATTCGGCATCGGTGGCACTGTCCGTTCGGTACCGCTCGTACGCGGCGAAGCCGGGGAACGAGAAGAGCGCGTACGCGATGTCGCTGTCACCCTCGCTGGGCAGGAAGTAGCCGTGGTGGGTGCCGCCGAACCGGTTCACGAGAGCGACCCATCTCCGGCCGTACTCCTCGAAGTCCTCGATGCGGTCGGGGTCGATCTCGTACTTCAGATGAATGGTGATCACTGACCCCATGATGCCCCAGGGCCGGCGGAATCAGGACCCCGTCCGTGCCGTGGCCACCGGTGCCGGGCTACCCGAACTGGCCCGGCCGGTAGTCGCCTCCGGGCTGCTGGACGATCACGTTGACACGGTTGTAGGCGTTGATGAGGGCGATGAGCATCGCCAGGGCTGCGAGCTGGTCCTCGTCGTAGTGCGCGGCGGCGTTCGCCCAGGCCTCGTCCGTGACACCTCCCGCCGCGTCCGCGATGCGGGTGCCCTGCTCCGCCAGCTCCAGCGCGGCGCGCTCGGCGTCGGTGAACACCGTCGCCTCCCGCCAGGCGGCGACCATGTGCAGACGGATCGCGGTCTCCCCGGCGTGCGCGGCGTCCTTGGTGTGCATGTCGGTACAGAAGCCGCAGCCGTTGATCTGACTCGCGCGGAGTTTCACCAGCTCCTGCGTGGCCGCGGGCAGCGTCGAGCCCACGATCACCTTGTCCGCCGAGTTGATGTACTTGAAGAACTTGGCCCCGGCCGCGTTGGCGAACAGGTTCAAGCGAGCGTTCATGGTGCCACTCCCGTGCCGTCGTCGATGGACACCACTGTCCGGCAGAGCGGGCCGCATCGCATTCCGTAGCGACGCGTGACCGTTCGAGATGCAGGTATGGGGGCGCGCTGATTCGCTGGTGGGGTCGGCTCTCCCCCGAGACCCAGGAGTGATCATGAGTGTTGCGGATGAAACCGGCGGCCGCGCGGAACGCATTCGCGCCAAGGCACAGGAGATGAAGGAGGAGGCCGAGCGCGTCTCCGATCCGCAGGAGCGCCGGCGCCTGGAGGACAAGGCGCGCCGGCTCCAGGAACGGAGCGATCAGGTGTCCACCAAGGGTGAAGGCGGCATGAACCCGCTCTGACCGGACGACGGCCGCTCGTGAGCGCAGCGGACGGACCGGGCGCCTCGCCGTGCCGGGAGAGCCGGACGGCCTCCCGGCACGGCCCGTCTACTGCGTGAACCGGGGCAGCCACTTGACCTGGTAGCCGGGGTGCCCGGCGTGTTCCGCGGCCATCTGCCGGACCGCGAACCCCAGGCCGAAGGCCCGGCCCGAGGCGAAGTCCCGCTGCGGGCGGTCGACGTCCAGGGCGGCGACCTCCGCGTACTCGTCCAGGAGCACCCTGTCGGTCTCGATGCGCTGGAGGGTGCGCGCGGGGTCCTGCAGAGCGATGTGGCGGTCGTAGCCGTGCGTCCTCAGGGTGAACGCGATGGCACCGGTCCGGTCGTGGATCTCGCCCGGCACCTCGGCCGGGCAGCGCCAGCCCTGGCCGCCGGCCGCACGTGCGGCCTCTTCTTCCTCGTCGAGGCGCGCCCGGACGAACGCGACCAGCTCGGAGTTGTCTGTCATCTGATGGTGCATCCTCTCGCTCGGCCCCACGCCTGAGGAGCCGTGCCGGAGCGTATCCCGTCGCCCTCGCGCTCATGCGTGGCCCGTCCGCCCGGGGCGGGACCGCACCGTACGACCAGGCGGATGTCCGGGGCCGGCCGCACGCTTGTCATGTGGCGCGCCCGGCCGCCTCGCACGTGTTCTCGGTGTTTCAGTGGCCGGCGTCCACGGGTTCCAGTACGAGGACGGGGATCTGCCGGCCGGTCTTCTCCTGGTAGTCGGCGTAGTCGGGGTACGCCTCGACGGCGCGCTCCCACCAGAGTGCCTTCTCGTCGCCGGTCACCTCACGGGCGGTCATGTCCTGGCGCACCGGGCCGTCCTGCAGTTCGGCACGCGGGTCGGCGGTGAGGTTGTGGTACCAGACCGGGTGGCGCGGGGCACCGCCCAGTGAGGCGACCACGGCGTACGTGCCGTTGTGCTCGACGCGCATCAGGGGGGTCTTGCGGATCTTTCCGCTCCTCGCGCCGAGCGTCGTCAGGACGATGACCGGCATTCCCCGCATGGTCGTCCCCTTCGTCCCGCCCGAACTCTCGTACTGCTCGACCTGGTCACGGACGTGGGGGGTGGGGCTCGGTTCGTACTCGCCCTGGAGCGGCATGGCAGTTGTCCCGTCGTCGGCGTGCGGTCGCGGCGCCCATCGGCCGCGTCCCCTCATCATCGCTTCCACACCTCCGGCCGCCGGAGAATCCCGCTCCCCCGACGTGTCGGTCCGCGCGAGCGGTCCGGCCCGGCTCCTTGCGTGCAGGTGCGGCCCGTGGACGGTTCGTTCCGTCGGCGCCGGCGTCCTGGCCGGCCTCAGTCCCCGGTCACTCCGTCCAGGCGCTCGCGCACGAGATCGGCGTGGCCGATGTGGCGTGCGTACTCGCCGATCATGTGGACGTGCACCAGGCGCAGCGAGAAAACCTCGCCGTTGTGGACGAACGTGTCGTCGAACGACGCACCGGCGACGATCTCGTCCGCCAGGCGGCACTCCTCGACCAGCCGGGCGTGGTCCTCGGCGGCCCTGGCCGGATCGAGGTCCTCGAAGTCCGCGTCCTTGCCCTTCTCCGGGTCGTACATCGGGTCGAGGTCCTGGCCGGCGAACCGCTGCCGGAACCACGTGCGTTCGACCTTCGCCATGTGGCGCAGCAGTCCGAGCAGGGAGAGGTTCGACGGCGGAGTGGTCCGCCGGGCGAGCTGTTCGCCGGTCAGGCCGGCGCATTTCTGGAGAAGGGTGGCGCGGAACCATCCCAGGTACCCGGTGAGCATCTCCCGCTCGGCGGCGACGAGCGAACCATCGGTACGGGTGGCTTCAGGTGCTGTCCATGTCATCCGACGATCATGCCGGTCGACCTGTGGTTCGCACGAGTGCTTTACGCCCGCATCCCGTAGTCCGTGTCGTCCGACGACGAGCCGGTCACCGAGGTCGTGATGCTGCCGGCGAGCCCGAGGACCAGGAAGAGGACCAGCAGCGCCTTTCCCGCGGTGCTCATGACCAGGGGCCTGGTCGCGGAACGTCCCTGCTGTTCCGGGACGGAGAGCGCGTCCTCGCCGAAGAAGCCCTTGGGGTAGGCGGGGCTGAGCATCGTCACGTAGGCGGACACGCGCATCTCGTAGCGGAGGGTGGCCGCCGTGGCTTCGAAGAGCGGGCGGGGCATGCGTCCGAGGACCAGGGTGATGACCCACCACACGACCCCCAGCGCCCACCACCCGTACGTGGCGAGGCTCTGCACGATGGCGGCGGGAATCACCAGGATCAGCCGGAAGAAGACGGCCAGCCGGTTGAGCCGGGTCGGGCGTACCTCGATCCGGACCGGATGGTCCGACGGCTGGGTCAGCGTGAAAGGCGGGTAGCTGTCGACGAGGAGCATGCTGCTCGCGGCGACCCGGGTCCGGTAGGCGAGGGTCGCCGCGAGGAAACGGAAGGCCGGTTCGGGCAGCCGTCCCAGGACGAGGGCGGCGAACCAGCCGAACACGACGGTGAAGAACGCCGCGATCTCCAGGAAGAACAGCACGATGAAGTGCGGGATCAGCAGCAGCAGACGGACCAGCACGGTGAGGCGGCGCTGGCGGGCCGGTTCGATGATGTCCAGGACCGGCAGGAACTCGTCGACGTCTCCTGCCCTGCGCCCCGGACTCCACTGCGCGTCGGCCATGTCGCTCCCCTTCGGCGGGTGATCCGTACGCCTGCGGGACGATGCGGCGTCATCTCACGCTGGGACCAGCCGGGGCGGCCTGCAATCGGCGGCGGGCCGATCGAGTGCCGACCGGCCCGCCGCCGCTGCCGGGTCAGCTTTTACTGGCGCGCCCGCGGGTGAGACGCGCGCGGGCTCCCCGTCGCATCCTCGTCCAGGACGTGGCCGCCCGTCCGGTCCGCCGGCCGGCCGGCTTCCCGGTGCTCGGGCGGGCGGGCTTGTTCCGCCGGGCCGGGACCGGGACTGCCTCGCGCCACGGTTCGGCCGCCAGCACGTGATAGCGGTGGCTCAGACGCCGCCCCAGCACCAGATACCCGAGCAGAGCGCCCGCCGTGTTCAGAATGACGTCGTCGATGTCGAAGGCCCGCCCCGCGACCAGCGCTCCCTGCACCAGTTCGACGACGACGATGACCATGACGGTCAGCAGGACCATGCGGATCATGCGCAGCCGTCGCGGCACGAGCACCGGCAGCAGCACACCGAACGGCATGCCCAGCACGAGGTTTCCGCCTGCCTGCTTGCACGCGGCGAGGAAGGTGTAGTCCTCGGCGTACTGCCGCAGCGAGCGCCCCGGGCGGAGGTTCGACGTAACGAGATCCTCTGAGGCGGGTGACGGTGTGAGTGTCACCTTCGCCAGCACGACGGAGAACCCGACCAGGGCCAGGAGGGCGGCCGCCAGAATGGCGGCCTGAAGCAGCACATGACTCCATGCCCTGTGCCGTGTGTCGTTGCGCGCGTCTCTTCCCGCCTCTGCGTCCATGGGCGACAGATGCCCCCGACCGGCGGCACCACACCTGGCAGCCGCGCACCGGCCGCCCGAACCGGCGTGGTGCGGCGCGGGCGGGCACGGGCCAGACTGGTCGGAGCGTGTGGGTACGCGAACGGCCCGGCGGACACGGCGGGACGAACCGATCCGGAGATCTCATGACGAGCGACAGCGGGAATCAGCCTCTGCACTGTCTGGTCACCGGCGCCACCGGTTACATCGGTGGGCGGCTGGTCCCGGAACTGCTCGCGGCGGGGTACCGGGTGCGCTGCCTGGCACGCAGCCCGGAGAAGCTGCGGGACTACCCGTGGGCGGGTGAGGTGGAGATCGTCCGCGGCGACGTCACCGACGCGGGCTCGCTCGCCCCCGCCATGCGGGACATCGACGTGGCCTATTACCTGGTGCACGCTCTGACGTCCGGCGGTGGTTTCGAGGAGACGGACCGCAGGGCAGCCACGGTCTTCGGCGAACAGGCGCGGGACGCGCGGGTCGGCCGCATCGTCTACCTCGGCGGTCTCACTCCGTCCGGCGTACCCGAACAGGAACTGTCACCCCATCTGCGGTCGCGGGCCGAGGTGGGCAGGATCCTGCTGGCATCCGGCGTCCCGACCACCGCGCTGCGGGCCGCCGTCATCATCGGATCCGGCTCGGCCTCCTTCGAGATGCTGCGCTATCTGACGGAGCGGCTGCCCGTCATGGTGACGCCGAGCTGGGTGTCCACACGGATCCAGCCGGTCGCGGTCCGCGACGTGCTGCGGGTTCTGGTGGGCAGTGCCCGGATGCCGCGTGAGGTGAACCGCACCTTCGACATCGGCGGGCCCGACATCGTCACGTACCGCGAGATGATGCAGCGGTACGCCGAGGTCGCCGACCTTCCGCACCGGCTGATCCTGCCCGTGCCGATGCTGACGCCCCGGCTGTCCAGTCACTGGATCGGACTGGTCACACCCGTGCCGCGGGCGATCGCACGCCCGCTCGCCGAGTCGTTGCGGTACGAGGTCGTGTGCCGCGAGCACGACATCGCCACGTACGTTCCCGACGGCCCCGGGCAGCCGTTCGACCTCGACAAGGCGCTGCGGCTGGCGCTGCAACGGGTCAGGGAGGCCCGGGTCACCACCAGGTGGTCGTCCGCGTCGGTTCCCGGGGTGCCGAGCGACCCGCTGCCCACCGACCCGGACTGGTCCGGCGGCAGCCTGTACACGGATGTCCGCCGGTGCGACGTCGACGCGTCCCCGGAGGCACTGTGGCGGGTCGTCGAGGGGATCGGCGGCGAGCACGGCTGGTATTCGTTCCCGCTCGCCTGGGCGGTACGCGGGTGGCTGGACCGGCTGGTGGGAGGGGTGGGGCTGCGACGCGGACGACGGGACACCGACCGGCTGCGGGTGGGTGACTCACTGGACTTCTGGCGGGTCGAGGAGATCCAGCCGGGCCGCCTGCTGAGGCTGCGGGCGGAGATGCGACTGCCGGGCCTGGCGTGGCTGGAGATGTCCGTGGAACCCGACGGCCGGGACGGGGCGCGGTACCGTCAGCGGGCCCTGTTCCATCCGCGCGGGCTGCTCGGTCACGCGTACTGGTGGAGTGTGTGGCCCTTCCACTCCCTCGTCTTCGGCGGAATGGCCCGCAACATAGCCCGCACGGCAGCGGGCACCGTGTCACCCGAACCGGCGAGTGCGGCGGTGTCGCCCTGACGGGTGTACCCGGGGAAGGCAGCATGGCAGGTCCCCGGCCTCCCCAGGAGTTGCGCCATGACCGTAGCGGTCGTCCTGTTCACTGCCGACCTCCGGCTGCACGACCACCCACCCCTACGGGCTGCCCTTGCCTCCTCGGACGAGGTCGTGCCGCTGTTCGTCCGCGACAGCGGGATCGGGAAAGCCGGATTCGCCGCTCCGAACCGTCTGGCCTTCCTTGCCGACTGTCTCCGGGATCTGGACGCCGGGCTGCGTGAGCGGGGCGGCAGGCTGGTGATCCGCTCGGGCGACGTCGTCGAGGAAGTGGGCCGGATCGTCTCGGAGACCGGTGCGGCGGACGTGCATCTCGCGGCCGGTGTCAGCGCCTACGCCCGCCGTCGTGAGGAACGGCTGCGCAAGGCCCTGGAGTCCGACGGCCGGCGGCTCCACGTCCACGACGGCGTGGTGACCGCCGTCGCGCCAGGTGCCGTGACGCCTGCGGCCTCCGACCACTTCGCCGTGTTCACTCCGTACTTCAGGCACTGGTCGGCGCAGCGGGTACGGGATGCCTTCGCCGCGCCGCGCACCGTGCGGGTCCCGGACGGTCCGGCGTCCGAGAAGGTTCCGGCCCGCAGCGCGGTGTCCGGGGTGTCGAAGGGCCTGGCCGAGGGCGGTGAGCGGCAGGCCCGCAAGCAGCTGACCGCATGGCGGCGCCACGGGCTCGACGGGTACGAGGAGGGTCACGACGACCTGTCCGGTGACGCGACGTCCCGGCTCTCGCCGCATCTCCACTTCGGCACCCTGTCCCCCGTCGAGCTCATTCACCGGGCCCGCTCCGCCGGGGGTGCGGGGGCGGAGGCCTTCGTCCGGCAGCTGTGCTGGCGCGAGTTCCATCACCAGGTCCTCGCGGCCCGGCCCGCCGCATCCCGCCAGGACTACCGCACCCGGCACGATCACTGGCGCTCCGAGGCGGACGCGGCGAAGGACATCGAGGCCTGGCGGCAGGGGCGCACCGGCTATCCCGTGGTCGACGCCGCGATGCGCCAGCTGCGCCACGAGGGCTGGATGCACAACCGCGGGCGGCTGCTCACCGCGGGTTTCCTGACCAAGACCCTGTACGTGGACTGGCGCGTCGGCGCACAGCACTTCCTGGAGCTGCTGGTCGACGGCGATGTCGCCAACAACCAGCTGAACTGGCAGTGGATGGCCGGGACCGGGACCGACAGCCGGCCCAACCGGGTGCTCAACCCCGTCACCCAGGGCAAGCGGTACGACCCGGACGGCGGCTACGTCCGCCGCTGGGTGCCGGAGCTGGCCGCGGTGTCCGGGGCCGCCGTGCACGAACCGTGGAAGCTACGGGGGCCGGCGCACGACCTGTCCGGCTACCCGGCGCCGATGGTGGAGCTTGCGGACGGGCTGGCCCGCTTCAGGCGGGCGCGGGGGCTGGACTGAGCGCCGTGGCCGGTGCCGTATCCGCCGCGCCGCGCCGGAGGCAACGCCGGCCGGCCGGACGGACGGCGGCGAGGATGCTCTCGTGCCGACTCCCCCAGCGTCCACCGAACCGGCCGCCCGCGACACCGCGGACGGTCCCCGCGCCCACGCGGCGCTGTTGCTGCTGTCGGCGGCCTCCGGGGCGGCGGACGCCTTCGTCTTCATCTGTGTCGGCCAGGTCTTCGCCGGTGTGATGACGGGCAACCTGGTCCTGCTGGGCGCCTCGGCCGCGGGGGCCGGCGAGGAGGGTGTCGCGCTGCGTGTGGTCACCGCGCTGGTCTCGTACGGATGCGGGGTGGCCTGGGGCGCGGTGGCGGGTGAGCGGATGTGGTGGCGGCTGCCCGTCATGCTGCTGGCCGAGGTGGTGCTGCTCACGGCCGGCGCCGTGCTGTGGGCGTGCGGCCTGATCACGTCGGACGCGGACCGGCTGGGCCTCCTGGTCGTCATGGGGCTCGCGATGGGTATCCAGGGCCGCGTCCGGGCGACGCCCACGAACTACTTCACCGGAACGCTGACGTCCCTGGTCGGACGAGTGGCCCGGAGGGCATGGCGTCCGGGTGACAGCTGGGTGGCCGGACGGCTGCTCGCCGTCGTGGCGGGCGCGGCGCTGGCCGCGCTGATGGTGCGGCTGTGGCCGGCGTCCGGTGCCGTGGCTCCGGCGGGTCTGGCGGGCGCGGCGCTCCTCGTCGAAGCCGCCGGGCGGCGGGCCTTGCGGGCATCCGCCCGGACGTAGGGCGCCCGGACAAGGGGAAGCCCCGGCCGGATCGGGGGATTCCAGCCGGGGCGGTCTCGGTGTGGGCGCTCAGCGCGTCATCCACGTATAGGTGAACGATAAATCATCTGGCCGTGTTCCCGGGAATCCGCGGCCCGGACTGTGATCCAGGGCACGGGCTCCCGGTCACGAGGCCGCGGCTTGACTCACGGCCACGCGGACCACGGCATCACTCACCGGCAGCGGGCACTCCATTGCCGTAACGGCGGTTGAACTGCTCGATCCGGCCGGCCGTGTCCAGTACCTGCCGGGTCCCCGTGTAGAACGGGTGGCTCGCCGACGAGGTCTCCACGTCGATGACGGGATAGCTCCGGCCGTCCTCCCACGTCACCCGCTGATCGGAGTCCGCGGTGGAACGGGTGAGGAAGGCCGCTCCCGCGGCGCGGTCGCGGAAGACCACCGGACGGGAGACGGGGTGGATTCGGGACTTCATGGGCATTCCCTCCCTGGTACGGGATCGGACGGACGGCGGGGGCCGTACGGCGGCGGTCAGCGGGGATCTGGTCAGCGTTCCTCGCGGAACTGAACGTGCCGGCCGGCCGCGGGGTCGTATTTGCGCAGCACCAGACGGTCGGGGTTGTTGCGGCGGTTCTTGCGCGTCACATAGCTCTGACCTGTTCCGGCGGTCGAGCGGAGGGTGACGACGGGACGGGTCTCACTGCGGGCCATGGGCACCTCCGGGCTCCTGTACCGATCCCGCGCCTTGTTGGTAACGGGATTCGTTTTCGTTCCGCTCGTGCAACGCAGGCGCACCCCGGCGCATTCCCGGACCGCCCATCACCTTCCACCGGGCGGCCGAGCGCCCCTTCACGGCCGTCACGCGGGGCCTCGGCGCTCGTTGACCGCTGTGCCCGGCACTTCAGCCGACCTCCCGAGGAACGTGAGCCATGCGCCTGAAGAACACCCTGACCACCCTCGCGGCCACCGCGATGATCACAGCCTCCTGCCTGACCGCCGCAGGCCCGGCGGCCGCCGCCGGCGACACCGCGCCCGCCTGTGTGGCGCGCGACGTCATCAAGCAGAACAAGACGGCCTGGACGACCAACAACTGCGGCCGGAACATGCACATCCAGTTGGTGATCAACAATGGCCCCGACAGGAGCTGCTGGACCACCTCGCCCGGCGAGACCCTCGAGTGGAAGTGGAAGATGGGCTCCTACGGCCGCATCGCCCTCTGCTGACACCACGGAGCCGCTCATCGCTTCCGGAGCCCCCGCCCGGGCGGGGGCTCCGGCCCGCATATGCCCGTACGCGCGCCGTGCGCACCGCGCGAGCACGGCGCGCACGGGCGCACCCCAGCCGTCGAGCGCCGGGTGACTTGCATCAACACCCGCGAACAGCAAGGGTGTTCGATGGAATCGGGTTCCGATCAGCCGCTGACATATGCCGGATGCAAGAACGCGCCGAGTGTTGCCAAAGCACTTACGGGCTCGTGTCGGCTGTGCCACAGTCGTATCCGGTCCATCCTCAGACCTGGTTGTACCGCGCCTGTATCGGAGTACGACATGCCACCCCACCCGCCCGCGGAGCGCTCCGCCTCCCAGCCGTCCGAACGTGATGCCGTCGACGCGTTGATCAACCGGACGCACCGGCTGCGCGGAGACGTGGACGCGGTGCGGCGTGACACCGTCCTCATCGACGAGGACGACCCGCAGCTGCGCTGGCAGCGTGCACTGTGCGATCTGGCGGTCCATCAGCTCGACGATCTCGGCGCACATCTGGGTCAGCTCAGACTGGGACTGCCCTCCGGGGCTGCGAAGCAGGTCGCGGCCGGGGCGGCGCAGTCCGCCGGCCAGGCGCCCGCCCCCGGCGAGCAGCCGGGTTCGCTGATCGGCCGGGTGGGCAGCGCCGAATGGAATCTGCTGACCGACGAGGTCAGCTGGTCGGACGAACTGCTCCAGATCTTCGGCCGCACGCCCGAGGCGGGGCCTCTCTCCCTGGACGACCTGCCCGCGGTGCTCCTGCCCGAGGACCAGCCCCTGCTCACGGCCCTGGTGACCGACTGCCTGGTCGACGGCAAGCCGATAGACGGCGAGTTCCGCATCCTGCGCAAGGACGGGCAGATGCGGACCCTGCACATGATGGGCGAGCCCGTCCTGGACACGGACGGCTGCACGGCATCCATGTGGGCGGTGCTGCGCGATGTCAGCGCGCTGCGGCGCAGCCAGCAGGTGGTCCACCGCACCCAGGACTCGCTCCAGCGCCAGCAGCACATCGCCAGGACCGAGCGCCGGATGGCCGTGGAACTGCAGGAGGCCGTGCTTCCCCCGTGGCGGGGTTCACTGACCCTTCCCGGCCAGGGGCAGGGTTCGCTGGACATCGCCGCCCACTACCTGCCGTCGGACTCCAGCGCCCTGATCGGCGGCGGCTGGTACGACGCGATGCAGCTGCCGGACGGTCGTACGCTGCTCACGGTCGGCGATCTGACCGGTCACGGCATCCAGGCGACCTCCACCATGGCGATGATCCTGGGAGCGCTGCGCGGCATGGCGGTGGCCGGGATCGAGCCCGGAGCCCTGATGGGGCACCTCAACCAGTTACTGGAGACATCGATCCAGCCCGCGCTGGGGAGCGCGGTGTGCTGCCGGTTCGACCCCGCCACCCGCAGGCTGGACTGGGCGCAGGCCGGACACCCGGCGCCCCTGCTCTTCCGGAACGGCGTCGGGCGCCCGGTTCCCCCGCCGGACGGGGTGCTCCTCGGAGCGGCGTCCGGGGTCGCGTACGAGCAGGACGAAGTACACCTGCTGCCCGGTGATGTGCTGCTGCTCCACACCGATGGGCTGGCCCGGGGCACCGGCAGCACGCACAACGGTCTCCGTCCGGGCACCGAAACACTGCTCGGACTCGCGCCGCGCTTCACCGGAGCCCGTACGGCGCAGGAATGCGTACGTACCGTCGCCGAGGAGTTCGGTGGCACCGAGCGACTGGACGACGCGTGCGTGCTGATCGCCCGGATCGGCGCGTAACCGCACCCGCGGGGAAGCACGCGCGCTGAAGGGGACGACGGCATTCCCACGGAGCGCCTCTTCTCGACAGCGCCTCGTCCTTCTGGCATCGGCAGATCAGATCTCAGTGCTCCTGCGCCTCTTGATGATGGAGCTCTGCGGCAACGAGAGCTGGATCTCCTCACGCAGGTCCTCGATCTTCGCGTAGCCCGCGAACTGGCCCGTCAGCCGGTACATTTCGCGCAGCCGGTCCCAGGTGCGGTGCGAGGAGGTCTCCCCCATCGTCACCAGGGCCAGTCGCGCGTAGCGGTCGGCCTGCTCGGGGTCGTCGGCGATGAAGCAGGCCGAGGCGAGCGAGATGTAGTCGAAGATCTTCGACCGCTGGCGTCCGTTGACCCGCAGTTCCAGCGCCTGCTTCGCGTGGCGCTGAGCCGGAACGGCGGCCGAGGGGTCGTGCTCGGCCAGCGTGCGGAACGCCAGGGCCTGCATGCCGTGCAGATCGGCCTCGTCGAACATCTGCATCCAACTGGGCGGTGGTACATCGCCCTTGTCGGAGATGAAGAGCTCCTCCGCCCTGCCCAGGGTGCGCCGCATGGCCTGTCCCCGGCCCATCGACGCCTGCGCCCAGGCCTCGATGGTGTGCAGCATCGCCTGGGTGCGCGGCAGGACCATGTCGCCCGAGCCCGACTTGGCGAGTTTCATGAGGTCGAGTGCGTCGTCGGGGCGGCCCAGGTGGAGCATCTGCCGGGCTGCCCGGGAGAGCGCCTCGCCCGCCCGTGGGCGGTCCCCGCCCTCACGCGCGGCGTGTGCGGCGATGACGAAGTACTTCTGGGCGGTGGGTTCGAGGCCGATGTCGTGGGACATCCAGCCCGCGAGCACCGCGAGGTTGGCGGCGACACCCCAGAGGCGCCGCTGCAGGTGGTCGGGGTGGCGGTAGGCGAGCATGCCGCCCACCTCGTTCAGCTGGCCCACCACTGCCTTGCGCTGGAGACCTCCGCCGCGGGAGGCGTCCCAGGCGCGGAACACCTCCACGGAGCGTTCCAGCGCCTCGATCTCCTCCGAGCCGATGGGCGCGGCCTCGTACCGGTCGAAGCCGGCCGGGTCCGCGTGCACGGGGTCGTCGATGCGTGGGGCGTCGGCCGCCAGTACGGGGTCGGTGTGCAGCCAGTCGTGCATGGGGCCGGCGATCGTGGAGCCGGCGGCAAGCGCGGCGCCCGCGCTCACCAAGCCGCGTCGGTTGAGCATGAGGTCCATTCCCGTGAATTCGGTGAGGACCGCTGCCGTCCGCTCGGGCGCCCACGGGAGCTGGTCGGGATTGTCTGCCGTCCCGGCCTCTCGCCGTTTCCCCACACGCCCGCGCCGGCCGAACCCGAGGTCCTCGATGGTCACGACACGACCGAGCCGCTCGGTGAACAGGGCTGCCAGCACTTTGGGCACCGGATCGCGCGGGGACTCCCCCATGTCGATCCATCGCCTCACGCGCGAGGTGTCGGTGGCCAGTTGGGGGTGGCCCATGGCCGCCGCCTGCCTGTTCACCATTCTCGCGAGTTCGCCCTTGGACCAGCCGGCAAGGCCGAACAGGTCGGAAAGGCGGGTGTTGGGTTCTCCGGTCACGTCAAGCCCCCAGGTTCTCGGCTGTGTTGACAGTAGCCCGCTGTCAGATGCCCTGCGACTATTCGCCAGCCTTCGCCAGGGGGCGCCACGTTCTCTGCCATGGGCAGACAGGTGTCAGGTAGGAGTGCGCCACCCCGCCCGGCAGCCCTAGGTACTCCCCAGGGTGCCGAACGGCCGCCGGCCGGGGCGGCGCACGCAACTTGTCGGCGCACGAAGGGATCTGTCTCGCCCATGTACACAGCATCGTCCTCCGTGTCCGCCCCGCCCCGGCCGCTGCGTCCCCTGGGAGCGGGTGGCGGACCGTATCTCGACCCCCGCGCCGCCGTCCCCGCGCCCGGCATCGTCCGGACACGGCGCGTGGCAGGGCCGGGTGCCCCCTCGCTCAGCGGAAGACTGGACCTGTCCGGTCCGCAGGGTGCTCAGCTGAGGATGGCGATCGCCTCGGTGCACCGGATCTGCCCGGAGTTCAACCCGGTGCAGGTACTGCGACGCAGCGGCCGTTCGGTGCTCCTCGTCGGGTCCACCGGCCGCGCGACGGCGGTCGCCAAGTGTTTACTGGACCACTCCCCCGCGTGGTCGGAGCGGTTCCGCCACGAAATAGCGGCATACCGGGCGTTCGTCCGGCACCGCCCTCCGGTCCGGGTACCCCGGCTCATCGCAGCGGATCCGGAGAACTGCACCCTGGTCATCGAGCGGATGCCCGGACGGGTGGCGGCGCTGACGAGGCACCCGTCCGAGGCCCCGCCGAGGGCGGATCTGCGTGCGGTGCTCGGCGCGGTCAGCCGGGTCAACGCCTGGCGTCCGCCGCCCGGTCTGTTCGACGCCCCGCTGGACTACGCGGCACGGATCGCGCGCTATCACGAGCTCGGTCTGTTCACCGACCGCGATCTGGGCGACCTGCAGAAGCTGCTGCACGGCCTCGCTCACGCCGGGGGCCGTCAGGGCATGGGCCAGTTCTGTCACGGTGACGCGCTGCTCTCCAACATCCTGCTTTCACCCACCGGTCCGGTACTGGTGGACTGGGAGCACGCGGGCTGGTACCTGCCGGGCTACGACCTGGCGACGCTCTGGGCGGTTCTGGGTGACGCGCCGGTGGCGCGACGTCAGATCAGTCAGCTGGCCCAGGTCGCGGGTCCCACGGCGCGGGACGCGTTCCTGGTCAATCTGATGCTCGTGCTGACACGGGAGATCCGTACGTACGAGACGGCCCTCCAGCGGGCCATGCGGGACACCAGCGCTCCGGCCCGGACCGGGCAGGACCGTCCGGGTGTGCTCTCCTCGGGCGAGGAGCAGCGGCTGCTGCTGCGCCGCTTGCACGACGACTGCGCCATGGCGCGGAGTGCGGTTCGAGCCGCGGTCGGCACTCGCTGACCTGTCCCACGGGGATGCGCGCTGCGGGTCCGGTGCCGACACACCGGGCCCGCAGCGCGCTTGTGCGCCGGCCCGCTCGCTGGGGCGGTGCAGCCGCTCAGTGGACGCGGACGATGTCCACGTCGGATGCCTTCACGAAGGCGATGCGGTGGCCTATCTGGACCGTCACGTACTTCTCCTTGCCTCGGAAGTAGGCGTGGTCCAGGGGGTAGGAGGAGTCGATCGTCGGTGCGTAGAAGAAGCCGGTGGGGGCCTCTCCGCCGCCGGGATAGGACTGGCCGGCCTTGATGGTGTACTGCAGGGCCGTGCCCACCCGCTGATCCGCGAAGCCGGCGGGGTACTCGGACTTCTCCGGGTACGCGACGCCGTACACCGGCACCTCCGCCTTGCCGGCCTTCGGCTTGACCACGTAGCCGGCTGTGGGGGTGGTGGTGCGGGTACGGGCCGGGGTGCTGAACCAGGCCTTCTTGCCGTACCACCAGATCGCCGTCCAGCCGGGTGCGTGGTCGGCGACGACCGCCTGCTGGGTGGCGCTGATCTTGCTGCCCCAGTCGGCGGCGCAGTTGGTGCCGGGCGAGCCGTCCGTGTGCAGGCCCGGGTCGGAGAAGAGCGGCGCGTCCGCGGAGGGTTCCGTGTGCAGCGGCACGGCGCTGGAGCCCTGTACGGGGAGGTCGATGCCCTTCTCGCAGTCGCGGAAGGCCTGTTGGTTGTCCTTGAACCGCGGGCTGACGGTGACGAGTTCGCTGCCCTTGCGGGCGGTCGGCACGGTGGGCTTGCCGAGGAGCGCCATGAAGCGGTTCCAGTCCCAGTAGGTGCCCGGGTCCCAGTGCATGTTCTTGGTGCCGGCGGCGCTGGTGGGCGGCACCCCGTCGTGGCCGATGATGTGCTGGCGGTCGAGGGGGATGTCGTACTTGGCGGCGAGGTAGCGCACGAGCGCTGCCGTCGAGCGGTACATCTCGGGGGTGTACCACTTCGCGCCCTCGGTGGCGACACCCTCCTGCTCGATGCCGATCGAGTGGCTGTTGACGTACCAGTTCCCGGCCTGCCAGGCGACGTCCTTGTTCTTCACCATCTGTGTGACATGGCCGTCGCCGGAGCGCACGACATAGTGGGCCGAGGTCTGCTTCAGCGGGTTCTGGAAGATCTTCAGGGTGGTGTCGAAGTCCTCCTCCGTGTCGTGGAGAACGATGAACTTGATCTTGTTGCTGTGCGGCCGGTCCGCGGTGTCGTAGTTGCCGTACGTCTCCTTGTCGGCCGGATCGCCGGTCTGCTGGTAGGCGGCCGGGACCCAGTCGCAGTCGAGACCGCGCGGGCACTCGGGCCGTACCCCGTCCGCGCCCGCGTGTGCCGCGGGACTGAGCAGCGCGAGACTCAGTGCGCCGACGGTGGTCAGCGCGAATGCGCGTCCGGTCCTCTGCTTGGACGTCATGACAACCCTTCTTGGAGCTGGGCGTTTCCCGAGCCGTGCGTGTCGAGAGGTGTTCGCGTTCCGATCTTGCGTTCCGCTGTGCGCGCACACTCTCCGACCTGAGGTGATGGCACGTCAAGGGTGTGGTGGGGGCCGCGGTTCGAGCCAGTGGACCAGACCACTGGCAGGTGCTCCGACCTGCGAAGGGAAAGCGCCGACGAGATTCTGGCGGTGCCGTGTTACCTGAGTTTTACGCAGCGGGCGGCCGGTCGACGCGCCCCCGCCCCTCCCTCGAACGAGCGCACTTCTTGTGTGACTAATGGCGGCTGTGCGTGCCTCGAACGGCCGAAGGGTAGTGCTGGCGCGGACACGAACGATCCGCGTGACGCTCACGCGGAGGCTCAGCGAAAGGCCGGACGCACATGGCACAGCCCTTCACCCTGCCGGACTTCTATGTTCCGTATCCGGCGCGCCTCAACCCGCACGTCGAGGAGGCACGGCAGCACACGAAGACGTGGGCGCGGGCCATAGGGATGCTGGAGGGTTCCGGCATCTGGGAGGAGAAGGACCTCGACTCCCACGACTACGCGCTGCTGTGCGCCTACACCCACCCCGACTGCTCGGCCGAGGCGCTGTCCCTGGTCACCGACTGGTACGTGTGGGTCTTCTTCTTCGACGACCACTTCCTGGAGCTGTTCAAGCGCACCCCGGACCGGGAGGGGGGCAAGCGCTACCTGGACCGGCTGCCCGCGTTCATGCCGATGGAGCGGGGCGCGCCGACGCCCGAGCCGGAGAACCCGGTGGAGGCGGGGCTGGCGGACCTGTGGGCGCGGACGGTGCCGGGGATGTCGGACGCGTGGCGGGTGCGGTTCGCGGAGGCGACGAAGAATCTGCTGAACGAGTCGCTGTGGGAGCTCGCCAACATCAACGAGGGCCGCATCGCGAACCCCGTCGAGTACATCGAGATGCGCCGAAAGGTGGGAGGCGCCCCCTGGTCGGCGGGGCTGGTGGAGTACGCGGCGGGTGCGGAGGTACCCGAGGCGGTCGCCGGCGAACGGGCCCTGCGTGTCCTGCGCGACGCGTTCTCCGACGGCGTCCATCTGCGCAACGACCTGTTCTCGTACCAGCGGGAGGTCGAGGAGGAGGGCGAGAACAGCAACGGCGTTCTGGTCCTTGAGCGCTTCCTCGGCTGCTCGACGCAGGAGGCCGCCGAGGCGGTCAACGATCTGCTGACGTCCCGGCTTCAGCAGTTCGAGAACACGGCACTGACGGAACTGGGCCCGCTCTGCGCGACGAAGGGCCTCGACCCGGCGCAGACGGCGGCGGTGCTCGCGTACGTCAAGGGACTGCAGGACTGGCAGTCCGGCGGTCATGAGTGGCACATGCGCTCCAGCCGCTACATGAACGACGGCGGGGCCGGAGCGGCCACGCCGGGATTCGGGATGGCCGCCGCGTCGCTCCGCCTCACCCCCCGGTCGGAATCCGCCAGGCTCCGCAGTCACACCCATCTGCCGTATCAGCATGTCGGCCCGTCCCTGCTGCCCGACTTCGATCTTCCCTTCGGCACGACCCTCAGTCCGCATCTGAACGGGGCCCGGGAGCGGCTGGTCGAATGGTCGGACCGGATGGGCATCCTCCGGGCCCAGCCCGGGGTACCGGGTTCGCACATCTGGGACGAGGAACGGTTGCGGGCGATCGACCTGCCGCTCTGCGCGGCCGGCATCCACCCGGACGCCACCCCGGACGAGCTGGACCTGTCCTCGCGGTGGCTGGCGTGGGGGACCTACGGCGACGACTGGTTCCCGGTGGTGCACGGGCGGACCCGCGACCTGGCGGGGGCCCGGCTGGCCAACGAGCGCCTGTCACTCTTCATGCCGCTGGACGCCGGCTCGGTCCCCGAGCCCGTCAATGCGCTGGAGCGCGGTCTCGGCGATCTCTGGGAGCTCACCGCCGCGCCGATGGACGACAGCAGCAGGCGCGCGTTCCGCAAGACCGTCGAGGACATGACGGCCAGTTGGCTCTGGGAGCTGGCGAACCAGGCGCAGAACCGGATTCCCGACCCGGTGGACTACGTCGAGATGCGCCGCATGACCTTCGGCTCGGACCTGACGATGAGCCTGTGCCGGCTGGGCCACGGCAGGAAGGTGCCTCCGGAGATCTATGAGAGCGGCCCGCTGCGCTCCCTGGAGAACGCGGCGGCCGACTACGCCGCACTGCTCAACGACCTGTTCTCGTACCAGAAGGAGATCGAGTACGAGGGTGAGGTGCACAACGGCGTCCTGGTCGTGCAGAACTTCTTCGGGGTGGACTATCCGACCGGCGTGGCGGTCCTGTACGACCTGATGAAGTCGCGGCTGCGACAGTTCCTGCACGTCGCCGAGAACGAACTCCCCGTCCTGTACGACGACTTCGGCCTCGACGCCGAGGCGAGGGAGATCCTGGCCGGTTACGTCCAGGAGCTGAAGCACTGGATCGCGGGCATCCTGATCTGGCACCGGGACTGCAGGCGCTACCGCGAGGAGGATCTGCGCCGGGGCACCGCGGCCCCGTGGCACCTGAGCGGTCCCACGGGGCCCGGCACCTCGGCGGCGCAGGTGACCGCGTTGTTCGCTCAGCTCTCGGGGGTCAGCGTGTAACGGCGTCCCGCCCGGGCCCTGATGACCTTCTCGCCGCTCGTGAACAGCGTGCTGCGTACGGTCACCTCCCGGGTGCGGCCCGCCGTGATCACCGCACGGCGGGCCTTCCCGGCGGCCCATTCGATGTCGACGGTGAACCCTCCGCGGGCGCGCAGCCCGCGCACGGAGCCGTCGGGCCAGGCGGCGGGCAGTGCGGGGAGGATCTCGACGGTGTCGTGCTGGCTCTGCAGCAGCATCTCCGCGATGCCGGAGGCGGCACCGAAGTTCCCGTCGATCTGGAACGGCGGGTGGGTGTCCCAGAGGTTGGGCAGGGTGGAGCTCTTCAGTTGTTCCGCGAGCACCCTGTGGGCGTGGCTGCCGTCCCGCAGCCTCGCCCAGAAGTTGATCTTCCAGGCCTTGGACCAGCCGGTGCCTCCGTCACCGCGGGCGCTCAGGGACACTGCGGCGGCCTCGGCCCAGGCGCTCCCCGCCTCGATCTGCCGGCCGGGGTGGAGGCCGAAGAGGTGCGAGACGTGGCGGTGGGTGTCGGCCGGATCGTCGCGGTCGGCCTTCCACTCCTGGAGCTGCCCCCAGGACCCGGTGCGCAGGCCGGGATCCAGGCGGTCGAGTGCCGCTTGGACACGGTCGCGGAAGGCGGGGGCGTCGCCGAGGGTCCGGGCGGCCTCCAGCGTGCTGGTGAGGAGGTCGTGGACGATCTGCTGGGACATCGCCGCGCCGGCGGTGAAGTCCCCGTGCTCGGGCGAGTAGCTCGGGGTGACGACCAGGAGCCCGTCGCGCGGGTCCGTTCGCAGGTTGGCGAGCCAGAATTCGGCGGCCTCCTTCATCGCCGGGTAGGCGGTGGAGCGCAGGTAGCGGGTGGAGCCGCTGAAGCGGTAGTGCTCGTACATCTGCTGGGTGAGCCAGGCGGCGGCCTCGGGGAACCAGAAGGCGGTGGACCAGTCGTGGACACCGGTGAAGCCGTACGGGTTGGTCTCGTTGTGCACGACCCAGCCCGCGGTGCCGAACATCTCCTTCGCCGTCCTGCGGCCGGGCTCGCGCATGGCCTCGATGTAGCGGTCGTAGGGGGCGGTGGTCTCGGCCAGGTTGGTGACCTCGGCGAGCCAGTAGTTCATCTGGAGGTTGATGTTGGTGTGGTAGTCGGCGGACCAGGGCGGGCTGGTCGCGTTGTTCCACACGCCCTGGAGGTTGGCGGGCAGCGAGCCGGCCCGCGAGGAGGCGATGAGCAGGTAGCGGCCGTACTGGAAGAAGAGCGCCTCCAGGGCCCGGTCCGCGGCGCCCGCTCGGCCGGTGTAGGCACTCAGCAGCTGGTCGGTGGGCAGGTCGGGGAGGTCCTGGCCGATGTCGAGGGCGACCCGGTCGAAGAGGGTCCGGTGGTCGTCCACGTGGGCGGCGCGCAGGCTCTCGTACGAGGCGCCCGCGGCGGTGTCGACGGCTGCCGTGACCTTCCGGTGCGGGTCCTCGCCCCGGTAGGCGGGGTAGGTGTCCGCGTAGTCGGTACCCGCGGCGAGGCAGAACCACGCGTGGTCGGCGCCGGTGACGGTGAGACTGCCGTCGGCCCCGGCGGTGACCTCGCCGCCCGAGGTGCGGACACGGATCTGGGCCTCGAAGCGCAGGCCGTTGTCCTGGAGCGCGCCGCGGACGGTGAGCCGGTCTCCGGCGGCGGTGGCGGTGCAGTCGCCGCGCGGCGAGGTGTAGCGCAGGGTGAAGGTCACGTGCCCCGGGCTGTCCGCCGTCAGCCGGCCGGCGATGACGGAGGCCGGGTGGGAGACGAAGAACTCCCTGGTGTGGGCCACCCCTTCGTGTGTGTAGGCCACGGACGCCAGGGCAGTGCGCAGGTCCAGGGCGCGCCGGTAGGAGGCGTCGGGAGCGGCAGGCGCGTCCGGTACGTCGAGGTGCAGTTCACCCAGGACCTGGTAGGCGCCGTAGCCCCGGCGCGGCTGTCCGAGTTCGGCGGCCACGGCGTCGGGGCCGAGCGATCCCTCGCGGTCGAGGCGCTCCTGCACTCCGGCGAGGGCGCCGGGCCTGGGGGCGGTCCAGTTGCCGAAGTCGTATCCCTGGGCCGAGCCCGGTCCGCCGGTCCAGAGCGTCTTCTCGTTGAGGGTGAGGAGTTCGGAGGCGAGCGTTCCGTGCACGCTCGCGCCCAGGGCCCCGCCTCCGATGGGCAGCGACTCGCGCTCCCAGTCGGCGGCGGGCGCGCGGTAGTGGAGCACCGGGTTCGGCAGCTCCGCCTGCCACCCAGCAGTCACCGATTCATCGGAGGTAACGGAGGCGGCTGCCGTTCCGGAAAGGGCGGGAACTCCCCATGCCAGAGACCCAGTTACACCGATCGCCGTCTTCACTGTGGTACGTCGCGTCATCCCGGATGTCATGCCGAATGACGCTAGAGGTCCGACGACTGACCCGACAAGACACATGACAAAGCGGCCCCTTGGACAGAGGCCGCGTGTACTTGGACGGAAATGACGTGCCCGGAAGACCCCCGGGCCGGCTCAGCCCTGCTGGAAGAGCTCCGCGGGCAGCGGCTTCAGGAGGGTGTACAGATCATCGGTGATCGGCCGGTCCCAGCTGGCGATGGTGACGAGGACACCGTCGCTGCGGTCGAACTGCACACAGGAGATACGGCTCTCGGAGAGCTTGACCCGGCGGACGATCAGCAGGTTGTCGCCCTGCATCACGGGCATGTCCTCGGTGCCGGTGACCTCGACCGGCTCGTCGTTCTCCAGCGCGAGCAGCAGCTGGGCGACCTCGAAGGGGACCTGGCCCTCCTCCGTCTCACGGGCGGGCGAGCCCTCCGGGAGATTGCCGATGATCATCGCGGGGCCGCGGCCGCCGAAGAGGTCGTAGCGCAGGAACACACCCTGACAGCTGCCGTCGGGAGCGGGCAGCAGGCCGGCGCCGAGGTTTCCGGGCCAGTCGCCCGGGTCCATGGCCAGGACGTCGAAGTCGGGGCCCGCGGGTGTGGCGGCGCTACGGCGGCGGAGGAAGGACATGGAGACATGTTACGTGTCCGGGGCCGCCTCGCCGAGCCGGGCCCGGGCGGGCCTGTGCTGCCCGGGCCTCCGGCAGCACCATCGTCACGCCCTGCCCGACTCCGAGGCCAGTGCCTCCAGCACGGCGACGGCCTCGGCGGACCGCTCGTACGGGACGAAGAGGTGGTCGTGATGGAACCCGGCCACCACGTTGCAGCTGATTCCCGCGTCGGTGAGGGCCAGCGAGACGGCGGCGGTCAGACCGACGGCCTCCAGGGCCGAGTGCACACGGAGAGTGATCCAGCCGGTCACGTAGGAGTACGGCAGCCCCGCCGCCAGGGCTTCGGCTTCGGGGAGTACCAGGGTGAGGCCTTCGGCCTCACCGACCGTGACGACGGGAGCGACACCGTCGGGTACGCCTCCGTGGGGCACGGTCGCGTAGACGTAGCGCCCGGGATGCAGCTCAGGGCGCAGGTCGCTCAGCAGGACGCGAAGATCGCTTTCACCGGTCACACCCACCACGCTACCCAAGGTGTGCGCGCCGCTGCTCGTGCGGGCGCGGGCCGGTGCGCACGGTCTGCCCCACGGGGGCCGAAGGACCGGATGCGCTCGTTCCGGGGCCGGTCACCGCGGGTCGAACCCGCCGTGCCGGGCGTTCACGACGAAGGTGCGCCATTGCGCGGGAGTGAAGACCAGCGGCGGGCTGCCGGTGCGCCCGGCGTTGCGCATCGCGATGAATCCCTCGACGAAGGCGATCTGGACGTCTCCGATGCCCTGACTGCCGGAACGCCACCGGGCGTTGCCGAGGTCGAGTTCCGGCTTGCCCCAGCGGGCGAAGTGCTCCTGGGGCGTCGTCCTGGTTGCCATGTCGGCTCCTCCCGCTCGTCCTTGCGGCCGGGAGAGAGCCTAGTGCCGCTGTGGGCAGCGTTGGCCCGTATCGGAGCGGCGTCCGGTGCGTGCTCGCGGCCTGCCGGCCGGGAGCCCTCGTACGGGACGCACTCGGGCTTCCGTCCGGTGCGGCGGGCGTGCGTGCCGGGCGTCACGACGGGGCAGACGTTGCCTGCCACGGCACCACCAGCGTGGGCGTTCCCGGACAGGCCGCGGTGCGCGGCGGGTGCGGCCTGTCCGGGAGGGCCCGGGTCAGCCCGTGGGCGGTTCGGCGCCGACGAGCCACATCGAGAAGAACTGCGCCCCGCCGCCGTAGGCGTGGCCGAGCGCGCGGCGCGCCCCGTCCACCTGGTGCTCGCCCGCCCGTCCCCGTACCTGGAGCGCGGCCTCGGCGAAGCGGATCATCCCGGAGGCGCCGATGGGATTGGTGGAGAGCACGCCGCCCGAGGGGTTCACCGGCAGGTCGCCGTCGAGTTCGGTGACTCCGGCCTCGGTGAGCTTCCAGCCCTCGCCCTCGCCCGCGAAGCCGAGGTTCTCCAGCCACATCGGTTCGTACCAGGAGAAGGGCACGTACATCTCGACGGCGTCGATCTCCCGGCGCGGGTCGCTGATCCCGGCCTGCCGGTACACATCGGCGGCGCAGTCCTTCCCGGCCTGCGGCGAGACGAAGTCCTTGCCGGCGAAGAGGGTCGGTTCGCTGCGCATCGCGCCGCCGTGCACCCAGGCGGGCGGATGCGGTGACCGGTCGGCGCCCGCACGGTCGGTGAGGATCATCGCGCAGGACCCGTCGGAGGACGGGCAGGTCTCCGAGTAGCGGATGGGGTCCCAGAGCATGGGCGCGGCCTGGACCTTCTCCAGGGTGATGCCGGCGTCATGGATGTGCGCGTACGGGTTCTTGAGCGCGTTGCGCCGGTCCTTGTACGCGACGAGCGAGCCGACGGTGTCCGGCGCCCCGGTCCGCCGCATGTAGGCCCGCACATGGGGGGCGAAGAAGCCGCCCGCGCCGGCCAGCAGCGGCTGCTGGAACGGGATGGGGAGCGAGAGGCCCCACATGGCGTTGGACTCCGACTGCTTCTCGAAGGCGAGCGTGAGGACGGTCCGGTGCACGCGGGCCGCGACGAGGTTCGCGGCGACGAGCGCGGTCGAACCGCCGACCGAGCCCGCGGTGTGGACCCGGAGCATGGGCTTGCCGACCGCTCCGAGGGCGTCGGCGAGGTAGAGCTCCGGCATCATCACGCCCTCGAAGAAGTCGGGGGCCTTGCCGATGACGACCGCGTCGATGTCCGCCCAGGTCAGCCCGGCGTCCTGGAGGGCGGCCACGGCGGCTTCGCGGACAAGGCCGGCGAGGGAGACGTCGCGGCGGGCAGCGACGTGCTTGGTCTGGCCGACGCCTACGACGGCCACGGGCTCCTTAGGCATGAGCACTCTCCCCTTCGAGGACGGCGACCAGGTTCTGCTGGAGGCACGGGCCGGACGTGGCATGGGCGAGCGCCCGGTCGGACTCGCCGCGGTGGATGCGGGCGGCGGCCTCGCCCAGGCGGATCAGCCCGGCGGCCATCACCGGGTTGGCGGCCAGCGCGCCGCCGGACGGGTTGACCCTGACCTCGTCGCCCAGGCCGAGCGCCTTGCGCAGGACCACTTCCTGGGAGCTGAACGGGGCGTGCAACTCGGCGGTGTCGACGGGGCGTTCGAAGGCCCCGGCGCGTTCGGCGGCGAGCCGGGTCGAGGGCGATTCGGTGAGCTCGCGCACGCCGAGGGCGTGCGCCTCGATGCGGTGGTCGATGCCGCGGATCCAGGCGGGCCGCGGGCACAGGGCCCGTGCGGTGTCCCCCGCGGCCAGGATCACGGCGGCGGCGCCGTCGCCGATGGGCGGGCAGTCGCCGGTCCGCAGCGGCCGGACGAGGTAGTCACCGGCCGGGACCGGCCCGCTGAGCTGCGCGTGCGGGTTGTCCGAGGCGTCCGCACGGCTGCGCGCGGCGACGGCGGCGAGCGCGGCCTCGTCGGTGTCGCCCGCGTCGATCAGCGCCTGCGCCTGGAGGGCGGCGAGGGCGACGGAGTCCGGCCACAGCGGAGCGGTGTAGTACGGGTCGAGCTGCCGGGTGAGGACGTCGCGCACCTGGCCGGGCGAGGACTTCCCGTACGAGTAGACGAGCGCGGTGTCCGCCTCGCCGGTCTGGATCTTCACCCAGGCCTCGTACAGGGCCCAGGCGCCGTCCATCTCGACATGGGACTCGGAGATGGGCGGATGGGCGCCCACACCGTCGAGCGCCATGGTGAAGGAGAAGGCGCGGCCGGCGAGGTAGTCGCTGGAGCCGGAGCAGGTGAAGCCGATGTCGCTGGTCCTCAGTCCCGTCGCGTCGAGGACCTCGTGCAGGACGGGCATCAGCATCTCGACTTCGGAGAGTTCGTCGGTGCGCCGCAGATGGCCGGTCTGCGCGAAGGCGACGATCGCTACGTCTCGCATCTAGACCAGCTCCTTGTACGCGTCGTAGTCGGCGTCGGGCTCGCCGGTGGGCCGGTAGTGGTCGGGGTGACGGTTTCCCTCCGACCAGACGGGTTCGACCCTCAGTCCCATCCGCACCTGGTCGTACGGGATGCCGCCGATCCGGGCGTGCAGGGCGAGGTCCGCGCCGTCCAGGGCGATGTGGGCGTAGACGTAGGGCACCTCGATGTCGAGGTTCTTCGCCTTGATGTTGACGACGCAGAAGGTGGTGACCGTGCCTCGGGGCCCGACCTCGACCCGTTCGTCGGTGGCGACGCCGCAGGTGGGGCAGGCGCCGCGCGGCGGGACGTACACCTTGCGGCAGGACGGGCAGCGTTCCCCGACGACGCGCCGGTCCGCGAGCGCTTCGAGGTACGCGCTCTGCGCACGGCCCGGCGAGTAGGTGTAGTCGAGGCGGGCGGGGGTGACGATTCCGGTGACCGGATCCGCGAACTCACCGTCGTGCGGGGCGGATCCGCCGGGTTCACCCTCGTACGGTTCGAAGCAGGCGATGTCCGTGATGGCGCCGGTGCGGTCCTCCGCCCAGCGGACACGGACGCGCATGCCGGTGCGGACGGCATCGGGCCCGGGTGCGTCCAGGACGTGCAGGAGCGCGGTGTCGGCGCCGTCCAGGCGGACGAGCACCCAGGCGAAGGGGGTGTCGAGCGGCTGGTCGCGTCGGGGGTGCGGGTTCCAGGCCCAGGTGGTGACCGTTCCGGTGGCCGCGACCTCGGCCAGGTCCCGGATCTCCTCGGCGGTGACGGGGTCGTACTCGACGGGCGGGACCAAGACCTTGCCGTCCGCGGTCCGGACGCCGAGCACGGTGCGTTCGCGCAGTCCGGTGAGGAAGGCACTCTGGACCGGGCCGAGGGAGCGGGTGAAGGGGAATTCGACCACCAGCGGTGCGCTGAGGACTTCGGGCACGGGTGCTCCTATGGGTCAGGCCCGCCGGTACACGGGCGGGCGCTTCTCGGCGAAGGCGCGTGCGCCCTCCTTGGCGTCGGCGGTGGCGAAGACGGGCCAGCCGCGCTTGAGTTCGGCGGCGAGACCGTCGGTCTCGGTCATCTCCGCCGTCTCGTACACCGAGGCCTTGACCTCCTCGACGGCGAGCGGCCCGCAGGCGTTGATCTGCTCGGCGACGGCGAGGGCCGCTTCCAGTGCGGTGCCGTCGGGCACGACCCGGCCGATCAGCCCGATCCGGGCCGCTTCGTCCGCCGAGTAGGGGCGGCCGGTGAGCAGCATTTCGAGCGCGTGGGTGCGGGCGATCTGGCGCGGCAGCCGCACGGTGGAACCACCGATGGGGAAGAGGCCGCGGCGGACCTCGAAGAGTCCGAAGGTGGCGCTTTCGCCGGCGACACGGATGTCGGTGCCCTGCAGGATCTCCGTCCCGCCGGCCACGCAGTGGCCCTCGACGGCGGCGATGACCGGCTTGCGGGGGCGGTGGTGGCGCAGCATGGCCTTCCAGTGCAGATCGGGGTCGGCGGTCATCCGCTCCCGGTACTGCTCGCCCTCCATTCCCTTGCCGGCGAGGGCCTTGAGGTCCATGCCGGCGCAGAAGCAGCCGCCGGCTCCGGTGAGGACGACGGAGCGGACCTCCTCGTCCTCGTCCGCGGCCAGCCAGCCGTCGTACAGGCCGACCAGCATCGGCAGCGAGAGCGCGTTCTTGCTCTCGGGCCGGTTCAAGGTGAGCACCAGTGTGGCGCCTTCGCGCTGCACGGTGAGGTGTTCCGTACCGCCCATGGTCTGTCTCCCGTCTCAAGGCTAGAACAGGTTGCAGTAAGCGGGGAAGCAGTTCAATAGTTTTCTGACAGCCAGTCAGATTTCTTCCCGGGCCCCCTTCCCACTTGTGCCGGTCGGCGCTCTAATGACCGCCGAGCCACTCAGCAACCGGGGTCAGGAGGAACGGTGGAGTACAACCTTGCCGACCTGTTCGAATCGGTCGTCGACGCTGTCCCGGAACGTGAGGCGCTCGTCTACCTCGACCATCCCGGAACGGGTGCCGAACGCAGGCTCACGTACGCGGAGCTCGACACCGCGGCCAACCGCATCGCCCACCACCTCATCGAGGCGGGCATCGGTCCCGGCGAGCATCTCGGGCTGCACCTCTACAACGGCATCGAGTACCTCCAGACCGTACTGGCCTGCATGAAGGCACGCATCGTCCCCGTCAACGTCAACTACCGCTACGTGGAAGAGGAGTTGGTCTACCTCTACCGTGACGCGGATCTGGTGGCACTCGTCTTCGACGCGGAGTTCGACGAGCGCGTCGCCGCCGCCGCGCCGCAGGCCCCGAAGCTCCGCCATCTGGTGCGGGTGGGGACATCGGCGGACGGCACCACGGGGCCCGGCGCGGTCGCGTTCGCCGACGCGGAGGCGGCCGGGGACGCCGGGCGCGGCTTCCCGGCCCGCTCGGCCGACGACCAGTTCATCATCTACACGGGCGGCACCACGGGCATGCCGAAGGGCGTGATGTGGCGCCAGGAGGACCTGTTCTTCTCCGGCCTGGGCGGCGGCGCACCGACGGGCGACCCGGTGAAGACCCCCGAGGAGCTGTCCGAGCGGGTGGCGGCCGGCGGGGAGGGCATCACGTTCTTCCCCACTCCCCCGCTGATGCACGGCACCTCGACGCTCACCGCGTTCATCGGCTTCAACTTCGGGCAGCGGGTCGTGGTCCATCGCAAGTACGTGCCGCACGAGGTGCTGCGCACCATCGAGAAGGAGAAGGTCACGAGCGTGTCGCTGGTGGGCGACGCGATGCTGCGGCCACTGATCGACGCACTGAAGGGTCCGCTGAAGGGCACCGACTGTTCGGCGCTGTTCTCCGTCTCCAGCTCGGGCGCGATCATGTCCGACTCGGTGCGGGCGGAGTTCCAGTCGCTGGTGCCCCACGTGATGCTGCTGAACAACTTCGGCTCCTCCGAGTCCGGCTTCAACGGCACGGCGACGGCCGACTCCGGTCCGCAGAACGGCTTCCGGCTCCGGGTCAACGCCCGTACGGCGGTCGTGGACCCAGCGACGTACGAGCCGGTGGTGCCGGGCGAGCCGGGGCGGATCGCCCAGCGGGGCCACGTCCCGCTCGGGTACTACAACGACCCGGGCAAGACCGCCGAGACGTTCTTCCGCAAGGGCGACGAGCGGTGGGTGCTGCTGGGCGACATGGCGACGGTGGACGCCGAGGGCATCGTGACGGTGCTCGGCCGGGGTTCGCAGTGCATCAACACCGGTGGCGAGAAGGTGTATCCGGAAGAGGTCGAGCAGGCGCTCAAGTCCCATCCGGATGTGTACGACGCGCTGGTCGCGGGCGCTCCCGACGAGCGGTGGGGCAATCGGGTGGCTGCCGTGGTGCAGCTGCGCGAGGGCGCCCGGGCCCCCTCGCTCGACGACGTGCAGGCGCACTGCCGCACCCGGCTGGCCGGTTACAAGATCCCGCGCCATCTGGTCATCGCCCCGCAGATCCAGCGCTCCCCCAGCGGCAAGGCCGACTACCGCTGGGCCCGCACGGTCGTCGCGCCCCGCCCGGCCGCCGACTGAGCCGGGGCGAATCACCCGAGTGCCCGGCCCCGCGTCCACGACGGACGCGGGGCCTTCGCCACGGCGTAAGCCATTCGGGCACGCCCCGTGCCCAACCGGGCACCCTGCGTGGCATCGGGGGGTGATCGCCCCTAGCTTCGGCTCATGAGGAAACGACACATCACCAGCCTCGTGAGCATCGCAGCCGCCGCGGCCGCCGGACTGGGCGTCATCGCCCCGTCCGGCCCGGCCGCCGCCGCGGGCGGCCACGTGGTGCGTCCGGGCCAGTCCATCCAGGCAGCGGTGGACGCCGCGCAGCCCGGTGACACCATCTTCGTCCGGCCCGGCACCTACCGGGAGAGCGTGCTGATCACCACGCCCGGACTGACCCTGCGCGGCGCCGGGGACCGTACGGTCATCAAGCCCGGGGCGAGCGAGGACCGGACCGAGAACGCCTGCGCGAAGGCCGGCAACGGGATCTGCGTCCTGGGCACGGCGCAGGACACCGTGGACGACGTGTCCATCAGGTCCCTGACCGTGTCCGGGTTCGCCAGGAGCGGCATCTGGGCGTCGTGGACGGACGGGCTGGAGGTCCGTTCGGTGACCGCCGCGTCCAACAAGGTCTGGGGCATCGCGCAGCAGCGGTCCACCCGCTCCGACCTCCGGCACAACACCGCCCGCTCCAACGGGGACGCGGGCATCTTCGTCGCCAACAGCGTCGACGAGGAAGGCGGAGCCACCGACACCGGCGGGACCCGGGTCCGGGGCAACACCCTCACCGACAACCGGATCGGGTTCACCGCACGGCGCGTACGGAACCTGGTGGTGAAGCACAACACGTTCACCGCCAACTGCAGCGGTGTGTTCGTCGTGGGCGACGAGGGAACGCCGCAGGCCGGCGCCATGACCGTCCGGTCGAACCGGATCGTCGGCAACAACAAGTTCTGCGCCGCCACCGAGCGGCTGCCCGCGATCCAGGGTTCCGGAATCGTCCTGACCGGCACCGAGTCCACCGAGGTGCGGTCCAACGTGATCCGCGACAACGTGGGTGCCACCCCGCTCTCGGGCGGCGTCGTGCTGTTCAAGAGCTTCGTGGGAGCGAAGAACACCGACAACACCATCAGCGACAACACCGTCCTGGGCAACCAGCCGGCGGACCTGGCCGACCAGGACACCGCCGGCAGGGGCAACCGTTTCACCGGCAATGTCTGCACCACCTCCGCACCGGCCGGAATGTGCTGACCGGTGTTCCCCCGCACAAGGAGAAGCGAGACGGCATGACCACCGTGAGCACCACCCCCACCACCACCCCCGTCAAGCCGGTCCCGACCCCGCAGCCGGCCATGCGGCTGCGGGAGATCGTGTTCGGCGCGGCCCGCTCCGCGGCCGTGCGCGCCGCGGCCCGGCTGCGTGTCGCGGACGCGCTGGGTGAGACGCCGGCCACCGCTGACGAGCTCGCCGCGGTGGTCAAGACCGAACCGGGCCCGCTGCGGCGGCTGCTGCGTGCCCTGTCCTGCTACGGCGTCTTCGCCGAGAACGCCGACGGCACCTTCACCCACACCGATATGTCGCGCCTGCTCCGGGAGGACGACCCGAACAGCCTGCGGGACATCTCGCTGTGGTGCACGGAGCCGTGGACGTGGGAGGTCTGGCCCCGGCTGGACGACGCGGTGCGCTCCGGCGGCAACGTCTTCGAGGACGTGTTCGGCAAGGAGTTCTTCGACTACCTCCATCAGGACGCCCACGAGTCGGCCCAGGTGTTCAACCGGGCCATGACGACGTCCAGCATGCAGTCCGCGCTGGATGTCGCCGCGCTGCTCGACCTCACCGGGGTGTCGGTCGTCGCCGACATCGGCGGCGGGCAGGGACACGTGCTGGCGAGTCTCCTGGAGAAGCACCCGTCGGCCAGCGGCACCCTGATGGACCTGCCGGGTGTCGTGGCACGGGCCGACGAGCGGCTGCGGGACGGCGGTTCGCTCGCCGGCCGGGCGTCCATCGTGGCCGGTGACTGCCGCGAGGGCATTCCGGTGGCGGCCGACCTCTACATCATCAAGAACATCCTGGAGTGGGACGACGACAGCACCCGCCGGGCGCTGCGCGCGGTCATCGCGGCCGCCCGTCCCGGCGCCCGGGTCGTCGTCATCGAGAACCTCGTCGACGACACCCCGTCGATGCGGTTCACCACCGCCATGGACCTGCTGCTGCTCCTGAACGTCGGCGGTGCCAAGCACACCCGGCAGAGCCTGGTCGACCGGCTGTCCGACGCCGGGCTGGCCATCGGCGAGATCCGGCCGGTCAACCCGTACCTCCACGCGTTCGAGTGCGTGATCCCCGGCTGACGCGTCCTCACATGACGGGGCCCCGGGCCCGGCCTCGCGGCCGGGCCCGGGGCCCCGTCATGCGGTCACGCGGTGGAGTCGCGCTCCCAGCGGTAGAACTCCTGCGCCATCGCGTCCTTCGGCCCCCGCCAGGTCTGCGGGTCGTAGGGGCTGATGAAGGAGGTGAGCCGGTCGCTGATGTCCTTGAACGCCGGATGGTCCGTCACCTTGGCGATCTCCGGGCCCGGCGGGCGCTCGGACTCGATCAGGTGCAGATAGACGTCGCCGAACTGGAACAGCTTGCGCCGTGTGACGCCCACCAGGTGCGGCAGCTCACTGCTGTCGGAGGCGGCGAAGAGTTCGGCGATGTCCGGCGCCGATTCCGGCGCCATCCGGGCGACGATCAGAGCGTGGTGCATCCGGTGGGACCTTTCTTGGTACGCGGTCCGGGGCCCGGCCGGGAAGGCCGGGCGGGCGGACCGCCGTCGGCGGACGGGGTGTCAGTTGGCCGGGACGGCGGACGCGCGGCGCTCGCGGTCGCGCTGCTCGATCTTGTCCCGGATGAGTTCCATCTGGACACGGGAGTTGCGGTTGATGTTGTCGGTCATCCACGCGTCGTCCACCGGGGCGTCGGGGCGCATGGCGAAGTCCTGCGTCCATCGCATCCGCGTGCCGCCAGGGGCCTCGGCGTACTCCCAGTGGATGTCCATGTGCTGGAACGGGCCGGGCTCGACGCGGCGGGCACGGACGGTGCGTCCCACGCGGTCCGTGGTGCGCTCGGAGACCCAGCTCCACACCTTGTCGTTCTCGTCGGGGTGCATGGTCAGACGGAAGGTGGTCCGCTCACCGTCGCGCTCGATGACCTCGACCGAGGCGTACTCGCTGAACAGCCGGGGCCAGTTGTCCAGGTCGTTCGTCATGTCCCAGACGAGGTCCAGCGGGGCGGCGATGATGATCTCGTTCTCGGTGTGTCCGGACACTTCAGGCTCCTGTCATGAGGCTGTTGTTGACGAGGTCGAGGAACTCGCGGGGGGTCTTGCAGCGGTCGGCGTCGGTCGGCAGCGGCCGTCCGTGCCGGTTCTCCAGTACGCCGACGATGCCAAGGAGGCCCAGCGAGTCGAGGCCGAACTCGTCGAAGGCCGTGTCGGACCGGTTCTCCATCTCGCGGTGGTCGACGGTCAGTCCGGCGCCCTTCTTCATCAGGGACGCGAGCTCTTCGTACGTCAGTCGGTCGGTCATGAGGGGCTTCTCCTTGTCAGGGGGTGTCGGTTGCTTCACGCGGGGCGCCGGAGCACCATCGCCGCGTTGGAGCCCATGAGGCCGCGGCTGAGCACGAGGGCCGTGCGCAGTTCGGCGGGGCGGGCCCGGCCCATGACGACATCGAGGTCGTGGCACACCTCGAAGACGTTGGGCGTGGGCGGAATCAGGCCGTTCTCCATGGCCAGGACGGCGGCGGCAGCGTCCAGGACGGGGGCTCCGCAGTAGGCCCGTCCGATACCGGTCTTGGGCGCGGTCACCGGGACGCGCCGGCCGTGCGCGCCGAGGGCGTCGGCCAGCGCGAGTGCCTCGGCCCGGTCGGCCGCCGGGACTCCGAGGGCGTCCGCGAAGACCACGTCGATCTCCTCGGGGGCGCAGCCGGCCTCGCGCAGTGCACCCTCGATGGCGTGGGCGAGCCCCTCGCGGGACTCCTCCCAGCGCATCGCGGTGGTGAACGTGGCCGCGTGACCGGCGACCTCGGCCCGGACCCGGGCGCCACGCTCCCGGGCGGACGTCTCCTCCTCGACCACGAACATCGCACCGCCCTCGGCGGGTACGAATCCGCAGGCGTCCGAGGTGAACGGGCGGTAGGCCCGCGTCGGGTCCTCGGCGGTGCTCAGGTCGCGGTAGCCGAGCTGGCAGACGACCGAGTAGGGCGCGAGCGGGGCCTCCGCCGCGCCGACCACCACCGCGTCGGTGCCGCGCCGGACGGACCGGCCGGCGTGCGCCAGGGCGTCGAGGCCGCCGGCCTCGTCGCTGGCGACCACCGCGCACGGGCCCTTGAAGCCGCCACGGATGGAGATCTGGCCGGTGCTGGCCGCGTAGAACCAGGCGATCGACTGGTAGGGGCCGACGTACTTGGATCCCTGGCCCCACAGCCGCTGCAGTTCGCGCTGGCCGAACTCGCCGCCGCCCGAACCGGCGGCGGTGACCACGCCCACGCTGTAGGGCGCGTCCTCGTAGTCGGCGCGGCCCAGCTTGGCGTCGTCGAGCGCCATGTCTGCCGCGGCCATCGCGAAGTGCGTGAACCGGTCGGTCTGCACGAGGTAGCGCTCCTCGATCAGCGAGACCGGGTCGAAGCCCCGGACCTCGCCGGCCACGTGCAGCGGCAGCTCCTCGCACCCTTCACGGGTGACCCGGTCCAGGACGCTCATGCCTTCCTGCGTCCGCTTCCAGAAGGCCTCGGTGGTCGCGCCGTTGGGGGCGACGACGCCGATGCCGGTGACGACGGTGCGCCGGGCCTTGCTCATGGTGTCCTCCCACCGCTTCTGGTCAGGGCCACCGCGGACTGGAATCCGCCGAATCCGCTGCCGACCGACAGGACGCTGCGCAGTTTCAGTGGACGTGCGGTGCGGGGCACGTAGTCGAGGTCGCACTCGGGGTCCGGGGACTCGTAGTTCGCCGTCGGCGGCACGGTCTGGTGGACCAGGGCGAGTACGCAGGCGGCGATCTCTATCGCGCCGATCGCCCCGAGCGAGTGCCCCACCATCGACTTGATGGAACTCATCGGAACGTCGTGTGCGTGGGCACCGAGCGCCCGCTTCACGGCGGCGGTCTCGTGCCGGTCGTTCTGCTTGGTGCCCGAACCGTGCGCGTTGACGTAGTCGATGTCCGCGGCGGCGATCCCGGCGTGCCCGAGCGCCCGGTTGATGGCCTCGGCCATCTCCAGGCCCTCCGGGGTCAGCCCGGTCATGTGGTAGGCGTTGCCGAAGGTCGCGTAGCCCGCGATCTCGCAGTACACCGTGGCGCCGCGGGCGCGTGCGTGTTCCAGCTCCTCCAGGACGAGTACGGCTCCGCCCTCACCCATCACGAAGCCGTCGCGGCGGGAGTCGAAGGGCCGGGAGGCGTGTTCCGGGTCCTCGTTGTTGGCCGAGGTCGCCTTGATCGCGTCGAAGCACGCGACGGTGATCGGGGTGATCGGCGAGTCCGACGCCCCGGCGATGCAGACGTCGACGCGGCCGTCCTCGATGGAGTGGAAGGCGTAGCCGATCGCGTCGAGTCCGGAGGTGCAGCCGGTGGAGACGGTCTGCACCGGTCCGTGCGCGCCGACCTGTTCGGCGACCGCGGCGGCCAGCGAGCTGGGTGAGAAGGCGCGTTCCAGATGGGGCCCGGCCGGGCGGTGGTCGACGTCCCAGCGTGCTCCGCTGCCGCTGACGGCGACGTAGTCGTGCTCCAGCCGGGTGGTGCCGCCGACCGCGGTGCCGAGCGAGACGCCCATGCGCCAGGGATCGGTCCGCTCCGGGTCGAGGCCCGCGTCGGCGAGGGCCTCGCGGGCCGCCACCATCGCGAACTGCACGTAGCGGTCCGCCCGGGCGACCTCCTCCTCGTCCAGTCCGTACGCCGCCGGGTCGAAGTCGCACTCGGCGGCGATCCGGGACCGGAAGCCGGCCGGGTCGAAGAGGGTGATGCCCCGGGTCGCGGTGCGGCCGTTGGAGAGGAGGTCCCAGAAGGCCGGGGTGCCGATGCCGCCCGGGGCGACGACGCCGACGCCGGTGACGGCCACGCGCCGGGTCATGAGGCGGCCTCGGTTCGTTCTGGCGGCGCGCCCCGCTCGGCCGACTCGGTGACCTCGGTGTCGACGTGGCCGAGTTCCGGGCGGGGCGCGAGCGGGCCGAGGTGGAAGACCATGCGCGCCTCGACGTCACCGACGTTGCGGAAACGGTGGCGTACGTTCAGGGGGATCAGCAGTCCCTGGTCCGGCCGCATCGCGTACGGCTCGCCGTCCAGGTCCACTTCGAGCAGCCCGTCCACGACGTAGACGAATTCCTCGGAGTACGGGTGGTAGTGCTCCGCGATGCGGTCGCCGGGCTGAATGATGGCCAGCCCCATGAAGCCGCTGGTGGCGCCCACGGCCGTCGGGGTGAGAAGGGCGCGCAGGTCACCACCGCGCCTGGTGTTGGGCTGGGTCTCACTGAGGTCCACGATGCGTGGCCGGTGCATGGTCATGACTGCTTTCCTCCTGGCGCATGGCGCGTTGTGTCGACGGGTTGAGCGAGAACCCCCCAGAGTGCTGCTGCGCGGCTCAGGACTCCGCGGCCCGCCGGTCGGTGATCAGCTTCATCCCGGACCGGGCCAGGAAGCGTGCGGCGTCGGCGTCGCTCGCCGGCACGGCGTTCGCCTCGCCGTCGAGGAGGCGGGCGAGCCGGGCGGCCTTGCCGGTCCCCTGGATGCCGAGGGCCTTGGCGGGGTGCGCGTCGAGCGGACCGTCCACCTCCAGCAGACGGACCACGATGTCGTCGCGCTGGAAGATCGTGCTGCTCTCGATGGGGCTGCCGGGGTGGTCGGCCTCCTCCTCGTCGTGCTCGGCCAGGAGGCGGGCCAGCGCCATTCCGCAGCCCTCCTTGGCCTGGTAGAACAGCGCGTGGCGCTTGCGCTCCCCGGCCGCGCGGCGGCCCGTCGTCACGTGGTGGACGGTGGGCAGGGCCGCCCGGGTGAAGAACATCCTGGCGGAGTCGGGGTCGGCCAGGTCGCGGTCCTGCTCCAGGTACGGGTTGATCGCCTCCTCCACGGCCCGGACCTCGGGCTGCCGGGAGACGTGGCGCAGGGCCGCGAGGAGGTCGCCCTCGACCTCGACGGCGCGCACCACCCGGTTGCCGTGCATGAACAGCGAGGTGCGGCGCAGTCGGGTGTGCTCGTCCACCCGGGCCTGCGGGGAGTCGTAGTCGGCGAGGATCTTCGCGACGATCTCCTCGGTGCCCGGCTTGACGGTGAACGTCAGCGCGTGGCGCACCACCCCGTCCCCGAGGCGGGGAGCGGCCTGGAGGCCGCCCTTGACGGGCTCGAAGCTCTCCTCGAAGGCCGCGCCGGTCTCGCGCAGAACGCTGAAGCGCAGCGAGCGGGTGTCGCGCACGCAGCTGTGCAGGGGCTGGACCGTGGCGACGTGGTCCTCGCTGTTGACCCAGGCGAGGAAGGGCGGAGCGCTCTCCCACTCGCTGGTGATGAGCCACTGCGACGGGTTCTCGATCGACTGGCACAGCTGGTCGCTGATGTGGCCGGGGATCGAGGCGACCTGGTTGCGCATGTGCTCGTACGCCTCCAGGAACTGCTTCTGGGCGCCGTCGTGCAGGTCAAGCAGCAGGATGACCCGCAGCCTTGATCCGTCGAAGGCGGACTGGGAGGTCCGTTCCGAGAGCGTGGTGGTCATCTTGCGAACTCCTTCGAGACGAGGCGAGAACCGGCCGGGCCGGTGGGAACCGTCGAGCGGGGGTCGGAGCGGGGAATCTCCCGGCGGATGCGCACGGTCAGCCCGGACCCTGGGCGACGTCTCCGTGACCGATCGTGAAACGCTGGTCCGGCTGACGCGAGATTTATGAACCGTTCAGGTGAGCGGGGGTCCGAACCGCTCCGACAGGGCTCCGACAAGGGCATGAACACTGCATCTGAACGGCGTCCGAGCTGGAGCAACTGATGAACGAGAACGTCGACGTCCATGTACCGGTCCTCATCGTGGGCGGCTCCCTGGTGGGCCTTTCCGCGTCCCTCTTCCTCGGCCGCCTCGGCGTCGAGCACCTGCTGGTCGAGAAGCACGCCGCCACGTCGACCCACCCGCGGGGCCGCGGCAACAACGTCCGCACGATGGAGATCTTCCGCAAGGCGGGGGTGGAGCCGCAGATCCGTGCGGCGGCGTCCGTCCTGGCCGAGAACCACGGCATTCTGCAAGCCGGTTCACTGACCGGCGACGACCAGGAGTGGCTGTTCAAGGAGATCGACCCGGGTGGCGCACTGGCCCGTTTCAGCCCGAGCGGCTGGTGCCTGTGCAGCCAGAACGACCTGGAGCCGGTGCTCCTCGAGCGGGCCCGGGAGCAGGGTGGTGATCTGCGGTTCTCCACCGAGCTGCTCTCGTTCGACCCGGACGCGGCGGGGGTCGGGGCCGTCCTGAAGAACCGGGAGACGGGCGAACACACCACGGTGCGGGCGGACTACCTGATCGCGGCCGACGGTCCGCGCAGCCCGGTCCGGGAGCAGTTGCGCATCGGCCGTTCGGGTGCCGGTGACCTGTTCCACAACGTCAGCATCACCTTCCGGTCCCGGCAGCTCGCCCAGGTGCTGGGCGACCGGCGCTTCATCGTGTGCTACCTGACCAATCCGGAGGCGGACGGCGCGCTGCTGCCGGTGGACAACGAGCGGGAGTGGGTGTTCCACGCGCCGTGGCAGCCGGACCGGGGCGAGACGCTGGAGGACTTCACGGACGAACGGTGTGCGGCACACATCCGCAAGGCGGTCGGGGCGCCGGACATCGACGTCGAGATCACGGGCAAGGCACCGTGGCACGCGGCGGAGCGGGTGGCCGACCGGTACTCACGGGGCCGCGTCTTCCTGGCCGGCGACTCGGCGCACGAGATGTCGCCCACGGGGGCGTTCGGCTCCAACACGGGCATCCAGGACGCGCACAACCTGGCGTGGAAGCTCGCGGCCGTGCTGCGCGACGAGGCGGGCCCGGGTCTGCTGGACACCTACGAGGCGGAGCGGCGGCCGGTGGCCCGGGCGACGAGCGAGCGGGCCTCGGCACGTTCCGGCGAGCACAGCCACCCGGGATACGCGGCACCGCCGACCGTGGGCGGCGGGAAGCGGGGCGGGATGCTGAACGTGGCACTGGGCTACCGCTATGTGGACGGCGCGGTGCTGGGCGTCGGACCGGAGTGGCCGGTGGTGCCCGAGGGTGTGCAGCTGGCGGGTGAACCGGGCAGCAGGGCACCGCACTTGTGGGTCCGCCGGGCCGGTGAGCGGATCTCCACGCTGGATCTGTACGAGCGGTCGTTCGTGCTGCTGGCCGATGCCTCGGACGTGGCGTGGCGGCGGGCGGCGGCCCGGGTCGGCGAGCAGCTGGGGGTGCGGCTCGACGCGTTCGGGATCGGCGCAGGTCCCGGCGGGGACCTGGAGCCGGAGGACGGTGCCGACTGGGCCGAGGCGCACGGGACGAGTGCCGAGGGCGCCGTGGTGGTGCGCCCCGACGGATTCGTCGCCTGGCGCGCGGAGTCGGGCGTCGAGGACGCCGACACGGCGCTGCACGAGGTCATGGTGGCGCTGCTGCGGCGGGACTGACGCCGGCGGCTGACGGGTTCATCCCACACCGAACGACCGGAGGGCCGCGAGGAACTCCTCCGGTCGTTCGGTGTGCACGAGGTGGCCCGCGTCGATGGTGACGTGGTGCGCGCCGGGGATCTGCCGGGCCATCGAGGCGAGGCCCTCCTGGGCGATGTGGCTCCTGGGCCCGCCTCCGATGACGAGCGTGGGCGCGGTGATCTCGCCGAGGAGTTCCCGGCCCGCCGGATCAGGTTCGCCCAGCTGGGCGTCGATGGCGGGCACCAGGGGCCAGTCGAAGTCCAGCTCTCCCGTGGGGCGTTCGGCGGCTGCGCGGGGCGGGTCGAGCGGGAAGGGCGGCGGCGCTTCCTCGATGACGAGGCGGCCGATGAGCCCGGGCTGGCGTTCGGCGAGCAGGTAGGCCGCGACGCCGCCCATGGAGTGTCCGACGACCGTGGCGCCGGCGAGATTGCGTACTTCCAGGAAGGCGTGCAGGTCGTCGCGGAACAGCTCGAAGGAGTAGCGGCCGGGCCAGTCGCTGAGTCCGTGGCCGCGGAAGTCGAAGGCGTACACGCGGTGCCGGGCGGCGAGCCGTTCGGCGACGGCGGTCCAGGTGGTGCTGGAGCCGCAGCGTCCGTGGACGAGGACCACGGGAGGTGCGGACGGATCGCCCCATACGCGGTGGGCCAGCCGGATCCCGCCGGCCTGGACGCTGTGCACGTCCGGGTCCAGGAAGGCGGTGACGGTCCGGACGAAGGCGCCCGGGTCGTCGAGCCAGGGGAAGTGTCCGGCGCCGCGCTGCACGGCGAACTCCGATTCCGGGAAGAGCGCGGCCAGTTCGGCGGCACGGTCGGGCGTGGTCACGCCGTCGTACTCACCGGCGAGGACGAGCACGGGGGACGGGAGGGTCCGCAGAGCGGCAACCGTCGCGGCGGGGTCGAAAGCCCCCTGGCCGTAATAGGTCCGTGCCGCCTCCGAGTTGATCTGCTGCGCGGACAGAGCGGCGTGGGACTGTGCTGCGGCGTCCCAGCGTCCGTACAGGAACGGCCTTGCCGCCGCGCGCAGTTCGTCCGTCATGCGCCCTGCCCAGATCTCCTCCAGGGCCGGGAGCGCCTGCGCGTACCACGGTTCCGCACTGCGCAGCGCGGCGGCCTCCCGCGCCTCGCGCTCGGCGAACGGGAAACCGACCGCCCGCGTGGTGGGCGCGACGAGGATCAGTTTCCGCACCGCCTGCGGGTACCGCGCCGCGTAGAGCGCGGCCAGGTCGCCGGCCGCCGAGTGGGCGAGCAGGTCGGCACGGTCGACGCCCAGATGCCGGCGCAGCGCCTCGACATCCTCGACGAGCCGGTCGCACCGGTAGGTGGCGGTGTCCTCCGGTACGCCGGAGTCCCCGGTCCCGCGCAGGTCGAGCACGATGAGCTGCCGTACGGAGCGGAGCCCGCCGAGGTCCCCGAGGTAGGCGCCGGCCCGCATCGCGCCGCCGGGCAGGCAGATCAGCGGCTCGCCCTCCCCCATGACGTGATAGGAGAGCTCGGTCCCGTCGTACGTGTCGAAAGTCGGCATGGACCCATCCAAACAGGGCCGACCGGGTGACGCAGCCGTGTTCGGAACGGGCGTATCCGTGGCACGGACCGGATCCGCCGCGCCTCTTGCCACATCGGGGAAGATCCTGAATTACTGCTCCCGGAAGGATCGACCGAATGATCGGTCGTCTGCACGGTGCTCGGAAGAGGGAGATCGGCATGGCGGTTCTGCTGGACGCGGCGGAGCGGATGGGCCGCGAGGAGCTGGCGGCGCTGCAGCTGGAGCGGCTGCGGGCGACCCTGCGTCATGCGTACGACCGGGTCGGGCACTACCGGCAGGCGTTCGACCGGGCGGGGCTGCATCCGGACGACTGCCGCTCGCTGGCCGATCTGGCCCGGTTCCCGTTCACCACGAAGGCCGATCTGCGCGACAACTACCCGTTCGGGATGTTCGCGGTACCCGAGGAGCAGGTGCGGCGGATCCATGCCTCCAGCGGGACGACCGGCCGGCCGACGGTCGTCGGCTACACGGAGAAGGACCTGGACACCTGGGCCGACGTGGTCGCCCGCTCGATCAGGGCAGCCGGCGGGCGGCCCGGGCAGAAGGTCCATGTCGCTTACGGCTACGGGCTGTTCACCGGCGGGCTCGGCGCGCACTACGGCGCGGAGCGGCTCGGCTGCACGGTCATTCCGGCCTCGGGCGGCATGACGGCCCGGCAGGTCCAGCTGATCCAGGACTTCCGGCCCGAGGTCATCATGGTGACACCGTCCTACATGCTGACGCTCCTGGACGAGTTCGAGCGGCAGGGTGTCGATCCGCGGACGACGTCGCTGAAGGTGGGGATCTTCGGGGCCGAGCCGTGGACGCAGGAGATGCGCCACGAGATCGAGGAACGGTTCGCGATCGACGCGGTCGACATATACGGGCTCTCCGAGGTGATGGGCCCGGGTGTGGCGCAGGAGTGCGTGGAGACGAAGGACGGACTGCACATCTGGGAGGACCACTTCTATCCCGAGGTGGTCGACCCGTTCACGGGCGAGGTGCTGCCCGAAGGGGCGGAGGGCGAGCTGGTGTTCACCTCGCTCACCAAGGAGGCCATGCCGGTGATCCGCTACCGGACCCGCGACCTGACCCGGCTGCTGCCCGGCACGGCCCGGGTCTTCCGGCGTATGGAGAAGGTCACCGGGCGCAGCGACGATCTGGTGATCCTGCGCGGGGTGAACCTCTTCCCGACGCAGATCGAGGAGATCGTGCTCCGTACGCCGGGAGTGTCGCCGCACTTCCAGCTGCGGCTGACCCGCGAAGGGCGGCTGGACGTGCTGACGGTGCGGGCCGAGGCCCGGGCCGGAGCGACGCCGGAGCAGCGGGAGGCGGCCGCCGCGTCGGTCGCTGCGGCGGTCAAGGACGGGATCGGGGTCTCGGTCGGGGTCGAGATCCTCGATCCGGAGACGCTGGAGAGGTCCGTCGGCAAGTTCAGGAGGATCGTGGACGAGCGGGAACAGCGGGGCAGTTGACGTCGGTGCCGGGCCCGGCAGCCGCGGGCACAACTGACCGGGGGCGCCCGTGGTTCTCGCACGTCGTCCAGGATCTCCTCTCCGGCGAGCAGGACAGGGCCGACGAGTACCGGCCGAGCGGCATCGCGCCGCCCCTGACCGGTCCCTGGTCATCGCCCCGCGCTGCCGGACCGGGCGGGCGGTCGCCCGGTTCCTCGACGGGCTCGAACCGGTCGGTCACGGGCCCGGCCGCGGCCCTTCGGTGGAACCCCCGGGCACGGCTGTCCCGGGGAGCGGGTACGCCATCGGCGGCTTCCCCTTCTCGGGCAGCCGTCGTCCGCGGCGGGTCCCGGGCCCCGCTCGCTCAGGCGAAGCGGTCGCGGAGCTCCCGCTTGAGGATCTTTCCGCTGGCGTTGCGCGGGAGTCCGTCCACGAACACGATCCGTTTCGGGGCCTTGAAGTGGGCGAGCTTCTCCCGGGCGTGGTCGATCAGTTCGGCCTCGGTCGCCTCCCCGCGCAGCACGACGACGGCGGTGACGGCTTCGATCCAGCGCTCGTCGGGCAGTCCGACGACGGCCGCCTCGGCGACGGCGGGGTGGGTGTAGAGCGCGTCCTCGACCTGGCGGGACGCGACGAGGACGCCGCCGGAGTTGATGACGTCCTTCACCCGGTCGACGACGGTGAAGTAGCCCTCCGCGTCACGGACGGCGAGGTCGCCCGAGTGGAACCAGCCGTCGCGGAACGCCTCGGCGCTCTCCTGCGGCTTGTCCCAGTAGCCGCTGCAGAGCTGGGGCGAACGGTAGACCACCTCGCCCGCGGTGCCGTCGGGGACGTCCTTGCCGTTCTCGTCGACGACCTTCGCCTCGACGAACAGGACGGGCCGGCCGCAGGAGTCCATCCGGCCCTCGTGCTCGTCCGGTCCCAGGACCGTGGCGAGCGGGCCGATCTCGCTCTGGCCGAAGCAGTTGTAGAAGGCGAGGTCCGGCAGGCGGGCGCGCAGGCGTTCCAGCACCGGGACGGGCATGATCGACGCCCCGTAGTACGCCTTGCGCAGACCTCCGAGGTCGCGGACGGCGAAGTCCGGGTGGTTGGCGAGACCGATCCAGACGGTCGGCGGGGCGAAGAGGCTGTCGGCCTGCCCCGATTCGACGAGGTCGAAGATCCGGCCCGCGTCCGGCGCGTCGAGGACGGTGTTCTCGGCGCCGACCGCGAGGTAGGGCAGCAGGAACACGTGCATCTGCGCGGAGTGATAGAGCGGCAGGGCGTGCACCGGGCGGTCGGCGGCGCGCAGATCGAGGGCGGTGACGGCGCTGACGTACTCGTGGACGAGGGCGCCGTGCGTCATCATCGCGCCCTTGGGCAGGGCGGTCGTGCCGGAGGTGTACAGCAGCTGGACGAGGTCGTCCGCGGCCGGTTCGTGCGCGGAGGTGAAGGGGCGCGGGTTGTCGGTCTCGGCCAGGAGCGAGCCGGGGGCGTCGCGCAGCGGCCGCACGGCATAACCCGGCGGGACGCGCCCGGCGAGGTCCGGGTCGGTGAGCACCAGGGAGCTGCCGGACTGGCTCAGGATGTACGCGAGGTCCTCACCGGTCAGGTTCTGGTTGACCGGCACATGGACGAGTCCGGCCCGTGCGCAGGCGAGGTACGCGATCAGGTACGCGTCGGAGTTGTGGGCGTACGAGGCGACCCGGTCCCCCGGGCGCAGTCCGCGGCCGTCCATGAGGACGGCGGCCGCGGTGCCGACCGCCTCGTCGAGCCCGCGGTAGGTCCAGGCCCGGTCGGCGTACCGCAGGGCGGTCCGCTCGGGGGTGCGCCGTGCGCTGCGGGTCACGACGCCGTCGACTGTGCTGCTGCGTACACCGGTCATGGCGTGATCCTGTGCGGCGGGGGCCGCGAGGTCAAGGGCCTGGATCCCGCCGCCGCCGTGGCGCCTGCCCGCCGCTGCGGTCAGGGCTGATGGCGAGGAGGACCAGGGGCGCGAAGACCGGCAGGCCGACGCCGAGGCGGGGCAGGGTGGCGCGACGGGGCAACTCAGGGGGCGAAGCCGGCGGGCGTACACCGCCTCGGGGCAGGGTGGCGCGCCGGGGCTCCGACGGCCGGCGCGACCCGGTACGCCCGGTGACGCGCCCACCACCACGGCCGAAACGGGCCGGTGCCCGCGCGGCAGGACGGCGCGCCAGGACTCCGACGGTCAACGCGACCCGGTACGCCCGGTCGCGCTGGCCACCGCCACGGCCGAAACGGGCCGGTGCCCGCGCGGCGGGTTGGCGCGCCACGGCTCCGACAGCCAGCGCGACCAACTACGCCCGGGACGCACCCACCACCACGGCCGAAGCGGGCCGGTGCCCGCGCCGCGGGAGGTTCGCCCGGAGCGGGCTCTGCGGCCTGCCGCCGCCCGTGCCACTCCCTGTCGCGCACCGGGCCGTCAGCTGTGCCCCTCCCAGTACGGCTCGCGCAGCCGTCGTTTGTACAGCTTGCCGTTGGGGTCGCGGGGCATCGTCGTGATGAAGCCGAGGGTCTTGGGACGTTTGTAGCCGGCGAGCAGCCCGTCGCAGTGGCCGAGGATCTCGGCGGCGAGCTCGTCGCCCGCCTCGTGTCCCTCGGCGGCTTCGACGACGGCTCTGACCTCCTCGCCCCAGTCGGCGTGCGGGATGCCGAAGACGGCGGCGTCGGCGACCGCGGGGTGGCTGAGCAGGGCGCTCTCGATCTCCGCGGGGTAGATGTTCACCCCACCGGAGATGATCATGTCGATCTTCCGGTCGCGGAGGAAGAGATAGCCGTCCTCGTCCAGGACGCCGAGGTCGCCGACGGTGAAGAAGTCTCCGATGCGGTTCTTCCTCGTCTTGCCCTCGTCCTTGTGGTAGCTGAAGCCGCCGGTGCTCATCTTCATGTAGACGGTGCCCAGCTCGCCCGGGCCGAGCCGGTTCCCGTCGTCGTCGAAGACCGCGAGTTCGCTGATCGGCCAGGCCCGGCCGACGGTGCCCGGCTTCTTCAGCCAGTCGTCGGCGGTGGCGAAGGCGCCGCCTCCCTCGCTGGCCGCGTAGTACTCCTCGACGCACCGGCCCCACCATTCGATCATGGCCCGTTTGACGTGGTCGGGGCAGGGGGCGGCGCCGTGGATGGCGTGGCGCATCGCCGAGACGTCGTAGCGCTGCCTGACCTCCTCGGGGAGGGCGAGCAGGCGGTGGAACTGGGTGGGGACCATGTGGGTGTGGGTGCAGCGGTGGGCGTCCATCGCCCGCAGCATCTCCTCGGGCGACCACTTGTCCATCAGGACGAGCGGGTGGCCGATGTGCAGGGCGGCGCCCGCGAACTGGAGTACGGCGGTGTGGTAGAGCGGCGAGCAGACCAGGTGGACGTTGCCGTCGAACGGCTTGATGCCGAAGATGCCGAGGAAGCCGCCGAGGTAACTCTCCTCGGGAAGCTTGCCGGGCAGCGGGCGGCGGATGCCGCGCGGCCGGCCGGTGGTACCGGAGGTGTAGTTCATGACCCAGCCCAGCGTGCGGCCCTCCGGGGGCGACACCGGCCGGTTCTCCAGCAGTTCGGCATACGGGCGGAAGCCGTCGACCGCACCCACGCCGTAGCGGTGGCTCGCGGGCAGTTTCGCCTCGTCGGCGGCGGCGGTCGCGGCCTCGGCGAAGCGTTCGTGGGCGATGAGCACCTTGGCGCCGGAGTCGGAGACGATCCAGGCGATCTCCGGTCCGACGAGATGGTGGTTGACGGGGACGAGGTAGAAGCCGGCCTGCGAGGCGGCGAGGTACGCGGTGAGGAACTCGACGCCGTTGGGCAGGACGACCGCGAAGGCGTCGCCCTCCTCGAGTCCGGCGGCGCGCAGTCCGTGGACCATGCGATTGGCCTCGGCGTGCAGCCGCCCCGCCGTCCACGTCCCGCCGTCGGGCGCGATCAGGACCGTGCGGTCGGGGTCGGCGGCGGCCTGGGCCCAGAAGCCGTTGGGCGGCTGGTTCATGAGGCGCTCCGTCCGGCGATGCGGTTGATCCGGTCGATGGCTCGTTCGAAGCCGCTGGTCAGGTCGTCGAAGACGGCCTGCACGCTGCGTTCGGTGTTCATCCGGCCGACGATCTGGCCGACGGGTGTGCCGAGCAGGGCTCCCGTCTCGTACTTCTGGATACGGGAGACGGCCTCGGCGACCAGGAGTCCCTGCAGCGGCATGGGCAGGGTGCCGGGACCGGACGGGTCGTCCCAGGCGTCGGTCCATTCGGTGCGGAGCTGGCGCGCGGGTTTGCCGGTGAGGGCGCGCGAGCGCACGGTGTCGCCGGAGCCCGCGGCCAGGAGCTTGGCGGTCAGGGCCCGGGAGTGCATGTCGGCCTCCTCCGTGGTGAGCCAGAGCGAGCCAAGCCAGACGCCCTGGGCGCCCAGGGCGAGCCCCGCGGCGATCTGTTCACCGCTGCCGATGCCTCCCGCGGCGAGGACCGGGAGCGGTCCCACGGCGTCGACCACGTCCGGGACGAGGACCATGGAGGCGATCTCGCCGGTATGGCCGCCCGCCTCGTATCCCTGCGCGACGACGATGTCGATGCCCGCGTCCGCGTGGTGGCGGGCGTGCCGGGCGCTTCCGGCGAGCGCGGCGACGAGGACGTCCTGCTCGTGGGCGCGGGCGACGACGTCGGCGGGCGGTGAGCCCAGCGCGTTGGCGAGAAGCCTGATGGGGTAGTCGAACGCCACATCCAGCTGGTTGCGGGCGACTTCCTCCATCCAGCCCGTGATGCGCCAGCCCGATGCCTCACCCTCGGCGAGTTCGGGGACACCGTGCTTGGCGAGGGTCTCCTGGACGAACTGCCGGTGGCCCGGCGGGATCATCGCCTCCACATCGGCCTCGCTCACGCCCTCCACCTTCTTCGCGGGCATGACGACGTCGAGACCGTAGGGCTTGCCGTCGGTGTGGTCCTGCATCCAGTCGAGGTCGCGTGCGAGGTCGTCGGGGGCGGTGTAGCGGACCGCGCCGAGTACGCCGAATCCACCGGCCCGGGTGATGGCCGCGGCCACCGCCGGGAACGGCGTGAAGCCGAAGATGGCGTGCTCGATCCCCAGTTTTTGACTCAGCTCCGTCTCCATGGGCGGCAGGATGCCGCAGTCCGACAGACGAGGGAAGAGATTTTCTGATGCAGTGTCAGATTCTTTGTGATCCCGGGGCCTACGGGACGGCGGGCGGCGACAGTACTCTCTGCTTCGGCAGGAAGTTTCAGACTCGGAAGAGATTTCGAAAATTACTTTCACAGCGTGCGGAAGGGGTTCCGGATGACCGAGGACACGGCGGGCGAGGGCATCAGCCGACGGAGGCTGGGCAGTGGGATGCTGGCCCTGGGCGGCGCACTCGCCCTGGCGCCCATCCCGTTCGCGACGGCGGCGTCTGCCACGGAGTCGGGGGCGGGGTCGTCGGACATGAGCAGAGGAACTGCGGCAGGGACGCCGTCGGGTCGGAGCAGGCCGACGCTGCGGCGCGGGTCCGCCGCCCGTGCGGGACTGCTCCAGGAACCGCTCGACCTACTCGTCACCGAGGCGGAGAGATACCTCGCCGACTCCCCCAAGCACCCCTGGTACGCAGGCGCCGTCCTGCTCGCGGGGCGGGGCGGAACGGTGGCACTGCACCGGCCGATAGGCAAGGCGGTGCGCTATGCGGCGTACGACGAGAAGACCGACACCGGTGTGGAGTTCCCGGCCGACCAGCAGATCGCCATGGCCGAGGACACCGTCTTCGACCTGGCGTCGGTGTCGAAGCTGTTCACGTCGATCCTGGCCGTGCAGCAGATCGAACGCGGCAGGCTGGAGCTGGAGGCGACGGTCGCCTCCTACCTCCCCGACTTCGCCGGCGGCGGCAAGCAGGACGTCACCATCCGTCAGCTGCTCACGCACACCTCGGGTTTCCGCGCCTGGATCCCGCTCTACAAGGCACCCACCCGCGAAGGAAAGCTCCAGCTGATCTGGAACGAGGTACCGGCGAACCCGCCCGGCACGGCGTACCTCTACTCCGACCTCAACCTGATCTCGCTCCAGCTGGTACTGGAGAAGATCACCGGACTGACCGAGGATGTGCTGCTCCGCGAGCAGATCACCGCTCCGCTCGGGATGCACCGCACTCGGTACAACCCGCCCGCCTCCTGGAAGCCCAGGATCGCCGCGACCGAGGACGCCCGGCTGCCCTGGTCGGGACTGGAGCGCGGACTGGTCTGGGGCGAGGTGCACGACGAGAACGCGTACAGCCTGGACGGTGTCGCGGGCCACGCCGGAGTGTTCTCCTGCGCCTGGGACCTGGCGATCCTCGCCCGTACCCTGCTCAACGGCGGGGTCTACGGCCGCGCGAGGATCCTTTCCGCGGCCTCGGTCGACCTGCTGTTCACGGACTTCAACACCGCGTTCCCCGGTGACGCGCACGGCCTCGGCTTCGAGCTCTACCAGCACTGGTACATGGGCGCGATGGCGACCCCGCGCACGGCGGGCCACACCGGTTTCACGGGCACCAGCCTGGTGCTCGACCCGAGCACGGACTCGTTCCTGATCGTGCTGGGCAACTCGGTCCATCCGGTACGCAGCTGGCGCTCCGGCAGCGCGCCGCGTGTGGCCACCGCCAACCAGATGGCCCGGGCGGTCGCGGTCCGGCCCGCCCGGGGCCGTACGGCATGGTTCTCCGGCCTGGCGAGCGCCTCGTCGGCCACCCTGGCTCTCCCGGCGCTCACCCTGAAGGCGTCGCAGGCCCGGCTGAGCTGCGCGCTGTGGTGGGACACCGAGCCCGCTTCCGACTTCCTCTTCCTGGAAGCCTCCACGGACGACGGGACCACCTGGCAGCCGGTCCCGTTCACCACCGGTCCGGCGTCGCCGGAGGGGCGGCAGCAGCCCGAGCCGCATCCGACGGGCTCGGTGTCCGGCTGGTCGGGCCGGGTCTGGCACCGGCTGGAGGCGGATCTCGCGCAGTGGGGCGGCGCGGAGCTGCGGCTGCGCTGGCGGTACGCCACGGATCAGCTGTACGTCGGCCGCGGGGTGTACGTGGACGCCATCAAGGTCGAGGACGGCGGACGTACGGTCTTCGACGAGAGCCGGCCGTCCGACGGCCGGCGCATCGAGGCGAACGGCTGGGCCGCTTCCGCGAACTGACCGCTGCCGACCGCTGAAGGGCCGGGGCGGCCGGGCCACCACGGCCGGCTGCCCCGGACACCGCACCGCCGGGACGGTCCCCCGCACCGCAGACCCCGGCCCTTCGGCTCCGTTCCGGTCACTCGGGCAGACCGGCGGAGAGGAAGGGGGCAAGGAGCGCGAGCAGGTCGTGAGGGCGGTCGAGGGGGACGATGTGGCCGCAGTCCCGGAGACGGTGCCCGACCAGGTCGTCGGCGATGGGACGGAGCTGGTGTTCGAGCGCGGTGCCGACGGGGTGAGCGCCGACGGCCATCGTGGGCATGGTCAGCCGGGCTGTCGCGACGGCCTCCCGGAACTGCCGCGCGCTGGTGGGCAGGGCTCGGTAATAGGAGAACGCGCACCGCAGGGCCTCGCTCCCGGTGTACGCGTGGACGAAGGCCGCCCGAATCTCGTCGGGCACGCCCCGCCCGAGCGTGCCCGTGTCGAGGAACCATTCGATGTACGGGGCTTCGTTGCCCGCCAGGACGGTCTCGGCGAGTCCGGGGACGTCGTGGAAGCCGAACCACCACGGGGCGCCGCCCGCGAGCGCGTTCTCCGCTCCGGGCAGGCCGCCGAGCAGTGCCTCCATCACGACCAGGCGCCGGACGAGGCCGGGCCGGCGCAGCGCGAGCATCACGGCGGGGGCGGCGCCCGCATCGATGCCGACCACGGCTGCCGAGGTCTCGCCGAGTGTGTCGAGCAGCCCTTCGGCGTCGGCGGCGAGGGTACCCGCGTCGTATCCGTCGACGGCACGTTCGCTGGCACCCAGGCCCCGCAGGTCGGGGGCGATGACCCGGTACCGCCCGGCCAGTCGCTCCATGACGCCGCTCCACAGTTGCCAGGTGTGCGGAAAGCCGTGCAGCAGGAGGACCGCGGGCCCGTCCCCGGCGATCGCGACGTTGAGCCGGACGCCGTTCGTCGTGACGCGGCGCAGGTGGTGTGCGGTGATGACGGGCATGGCAGATCCTCTGTGGTGGTTACTATTGGTGACCACAGAACGATAGGTAACTGTCCCACCGTTGCCCAGAGGGCACTTGCAGGGAAGGTGGTGAGCCAGAGGTGACCTCTCCGGGGCCCCGGGCCGCCCGTCGTGGGGAACACGGCGATCTCTTCGATCCCCAGTGCCCGACACGGCAGTTGCTGGACCGTCTGGGCACGAAATGGACGTCCATGGCCGTCAAGTCGCTGGCCGATGCCGCACCGGACGAAGTGCGCTTCGCGGAGCTGAGACGCCGGATGCCCGGTGTCTCGCAGAAGATGCTGTCCGTGACGCTGCGAAGCCTGACCCGCGACGGTCTGGTGTCGCGCCGGGTCGAACCGACCGTGCCGCCGCGGGTCTTCTACCGCCTCACCGGGCTCGGACTGACCCTGGAGGCCGTGCTTGCGGGGCTGCGGACCTGGGCGGAGGAGCACATGGCCGAGATCGACCGCGCCAACTGCGCGGCCGACCGGGAGGGCGGGGAGGCGTAGCCGGCCCGGTTGGCGCTCAGCACATCGATGGAGCGCCTTCTCCGTGCGGTATGCGGCGGAGACCGGTTCGCCTCCTCGCCCGATGCCGTATGGCGCCCCCTGCCGTGCCCTCCGCACCCGGCACTCGCCGGCGACGGAGGGCACGGCCTCGGGACCCGGCCTCCTACTCGGTCCGCAGGGCCGTGGCCGTCCGGGACCTGGCGGCCCAGCCGGCCGGCAGGAGTGCGCCCAGGGCGGCGATGAGCAGGCCCCCGAGCGCGAGCGGGAGCAACTGAGCCCCGTGGTAGACGGCGAGGACGGAATCGGGAAGTCGGAGTCCCACGCTGTCGCCCATGGCGGGGAGGATCCAGCCGTGCAGGGCCACGCCGAGCGGAACGCCCAGTGCCCCGGCGAGCAGGCCGGTCACGGCGACCGAGGCGAGAACCATGGTGACGGTCTGCCGGGGCGTCATGCCGAGCGCCTTGTGGACACCCAGTTCCCGGACGCGCTCGCGGGTGTCGAGGAGTACGCCGTTGAGCACGCCGAGCGCGGCGACGGCGACGAGCATCAGCGTGAGGATCGCGGACAGCGCGTTGAGCGTGAGGACCATGTCACCGCCCGCGTCGAGCCCGCCGGCCCGGGCGGTGGCCCCCAGCGGTACCAGATTCCTGTTCAGCGCCTCGACGTAGGCGGCCACATCGGTACCGGGCGTGACCGCGATGTGATGGCTCGTTTCCGTCAGATCGGGATGTGCGGCCGTGAGGGACGAGGCATCGGTGAAGACCTGCATGCCGTCGTTGCGTGGATCGAGCACCTCTCCGACGATCCGGACCGTGACCGGCTCGTCCAGGCCGTCAAGGGTGAGAGTGTCCCCGACGCGGGCGCCGGTGGCGGCCAGGAAGGGGGTCGGGACCGCTGCCTCACCGGGCCGGTCGATCCAGCGGCCCGAGACCATCGTGTAGCCGCCCCAGGAGGCGTCGCCGGTGAAGGCGACCACGTCGATGGTGCCGGACAGGCCGGACACGGTCGCCCGTACCGTCGCGGCGCTGTAGTGGTTCCCGGTTCCGGCGGCGGACTTGATGGCCGCGGCGACCGCGGTGGGATCCGCCTTGGGCTGCTTCTCCGGCCCGGCGCTCCCGGGACCGCGGGGGCCGAAGTCCGGCGGGGGCGGGGGCACGACGGCATCAGCGACGTCGTGGGCCTTGGCCTCCATCACCTGGCCGAGCGAAGCACCCATCCCCACGGTGAATGTGACGGCGACGGTGCCGAACAGGATCGCCGCGCCCATGGCCAGGGCGCGGGCGGGCCGCGCGAAGGGCCGGGTCAGGCCCAGAGCGACAGATGGCGCCAGCGGCAGCCGGCCGGCCACACGTGCCGCCCACCGGCCGCGGCCCGCCGATGCGGTACGCCCGACGGCGAGCGCATCGACCGTACGCAGCCTGCCCGCCCGCCAGGCACTCGCCCATGCGGTCGCGGCCACCAGGCCGAGCACCGCGGGGACCACCGCCAGATCGACCCAGGGTGCGATGGCCGTCGACGAGGTGCCGTAGAGCTCTTCGGTCTCGGCCAGCACGGGGACGGCGAGCAGGTGGCCGGCGACGAGGCCGAGGGCCGTGCCGGCAGCGGCCGGGATCAGCGCCTGGCCGGCGTAGGCCCGCACGACCTGGTGCGGGGTGAAGCCGACTGCCTTGAGGACGCCGATGCGCCGCGTTGCCGTACCCACGGCCGACGCGACGACGTTGCCGACGATGAGCACCGACATGACCAGGCCCAGACCACCGAACGCGATCAGGAACGGAACGTAGAGGGCGGTGTCGCGCTCGGCGGATTTCCTGACCGTCAGCCATGACTGTTCGCCGACGGACGCGCCCCGCGGCAGTGACCGCGTCACGGACCTGCCGCCCGCGGCGACCTGCGCGGTGGTGGCCGCCCCGGTGAAGCGGAAGAGCATCTGGTATCCACCGGTGCCGGGCGCGGTGAGCGGCGTCATCTGCGACGGAACCACCCAGGCGTCAGCGGTCCGCGTGACCGAGCGGGCCACACCGACCACCGTCAGGACCGGACCGCCGGGCAGACCGGGGAACGTGAGCTTCATGCCCATGGCCGGGAAGAGCGAGGAGTCCGAGGACAGCGTGATCTCGCCGGGGCGTGCGGGCCATCGCCCGTCGAGGAGCGTCACCGCGTCCACGTCATGGCCCGGATCGCCCCGCCCGACCACGGTCATCGGCCACCCGGGGCCGGCGCCCTCCGACCGGGGGATGACCGTCGCCGTGCGGAACGGCCCGGCCGCGCTGCTCACCCCATCGGCGTTCCGGGACTTCGACAGGTCTCCGGCACTCACCTTTCCCGCGTCGAACTGCATGGACAGATGCGCCCCGTTCTGCTTGGCGAACGCGTCGTCGAAGGGTGCGCCGGAGATCACGAGCAGCGATCCGCCCAGGACGGAGGCGGCCACCGCCATCATCGTGGCGAGCCCGATCACCAGCGTCTGCACCCGCCGCCGTCCCACACCGGAGCGCACCACCTTGCCGAGCGCACTCATCGGACGGCCCGGGAATCAGAGGTCCGGGAATCATCGGTCCGGGAATCAGCGGTCCGGGAATCAGCAGCCGGGGTATCAGCGGTCCGCGACGCATCGGTCGGCGAGTCGGCGGTCTGCTGAGCGACGGCCCGGGACCGGCTGTCCTCGGTGATCCGGCCATCGGCGATCCGGACCGTTCGGTCCGTGCAGGACCGGGCCAGTGCCAGGTCGTGCGTGACCACCACGATGGTCCGGCCCTCGCCGTTGAGGTCGCTGAGCAGGGTGCTGACGTCCTGTCCGGCGGCCGTGTCCAGGGCGCCGGTCGGCTCGTCGGCCAGGAGCAGCGCCGGCCGGTTCATCAACGCCCGGGCCACCGCGACACGCTGCCGCTCACCGCCGGACAGCCGACCCGGGTAGGCGCGGGCGTGCCGGCCGATGCCCAGGGTTTCCAGGAGTTCCGCCGCCCGGCGGCCGGCCTCGCCACGTGCCACGCCGGAGAGCCGTGCCGGGAGGATGACGTTGTCGATGACGGTCAGATCGTCGAGCAGGTTGAAGAACTGGAAGATCATGCCGACCCTTGACCGCCGGTAGAGCGCCGATCCGGCCTCCCCCAGCCGGTCCACCCGCACCCCGTCCACGGTGACGGTCCCCGTATCGGGCCGGTCCAGGCCCGCGATCAGGTTGAGCAGCGTGGACTTGCCGCTGCCCGAGGGGCCGAGGATCGCGACGGCCTCGCCGGGCTGCACGGTCAACGACGCCTCGTGCACAGCCGGCGGGCCGTCGTCGTACCGGCGGCTCACCCCGCGCAGCTCGATCAGCGGTGTGGTCATAAGTGGCTCCTAGCGTTCGGGCAGTTGGCTGCCCGAACGCTAGGAGCCGCCCCGTCCCGGCCGCATCGCCCACCCGGACCCCTTGCGATACCGCGCTCGGAGGAGGCGCGCAGACGTCATCCCTGCGATGTAGGCGGGTGGTGTATCCGGTGCGGAGTAAATGGCCATCGGGACGGACTCCACGAGGCCGGGCGGCGGCGACAATGAACCGGTGAGGGATGTGCGTACGACGCTGGAGCAGCTGCGGGAAGCCGCCCGCCGGGGAGCCCTTGACGCCGGGCGGCCGAGCGGTCCACCGCTGCGGCCCACCCGCCGCGCCCGGCAGTTCGACGCCCTGGTGGCGCTGGCACTGGCCGTCATCACGGTGTACTACGGCGTCGACAACGCAGGCAACATCGTGGTGCGCGAGATCGCGCCCGGCGTGGAGCACGTCATGGTGCGCCCGTCCGGCACCGGCGGTCTGGTCTTCATGGTGGCCCTCGCCTTCATCGCATCGAGCGCCCTGGCCCTGCGCCGCCGCTACCCGCTCGCCGTGCTGTGCGTCGTGACGGCCGCGACGCTCGCCACACCGCAGAGCGTCCTGCGGCTGACATTCTACGCGTTCGTCATCGCCGTCTACAGCGCCGCCGTGTACAGCCCTTACCGGGTGGCGACCCTGGCGGCGCTGCCGGTATCGGTCCTCCTGGTCGGCACCGCGGGCAACTCGGTGACGCCGATCGTCCCCAACGAGTACATCGCCCTGCTGATCCTGGTACCGATGGCCGTGGCCGCAGTCGGCCTGCGTACCTGGAAACTCCGGACCGACGAGGGCCGGACCCGGCTCACCACGCTGGAACGCGAACAGGCCGAGGCACTGCGCCGGGCCGTCGAGCACGAGCGGGCCAGGATCGCGCGCGAACTGCACGACGTCGTCACGCACAACGTCAGCGTGATGATCATCCAGGCGGGTGCCGCCCGCACGATCATGAAAACGTCCCCCGAGCAGGCCGGCGAGGCACTGCTCGCCGTCGAGGCGGGCGGGCGCGCGGCCATGACCGAACTGCGCCACGTCATGGGGCTGCTCACCATGACCGACGCGGACGAGGCGGCGGACGAAGGCGGCTACCTGGCCGTCACGGCTGCGGAACTGGCCCCGCAGCCCGGCCTGGACCAACTCGATTCGCTGGTCGGACGGGTACGGGACACCGGCCTGACGGTCGCTCTGACCATGACGGGGCCGCCCCGCCGGCTGCCGACCGGCATCGAACTCGCCGCCTACCGCGTGGTCCAGGAAGCCCTGACCAACACGGTGAAGCACGCCTCCGGCGCCACCGCCGCCGTGACCGTCGAGTACGGCCCGGACCGGATCCGGGTGGAAGTGACCGACACCGGCGGACGCCCGGGGGTGGGTGCGGCGGCCGGGAACGGCCGCGGCCTGATCGGTCTGCGCGAACGCCTCGCCGTCTACGACGGCACCCTGCACACCGGGCGGCACCACACCGGCGGCTACCGTGTGGAGGCCCTGATCCCCTTGGAGACACCATGACGGAGCCGCTGCGGGTGCTCCTCGCCGACGACCAGACCCTGGTACGCACGGGATTCCGGCTGATCCTCGGCGCCGACGGGATCGAGGTCGTCGCCGAGGCCACCAACGGAGCCGAAGCCGTCGAAGCGGCCCGCCGCACCCGTCCCGACGTGGTCCTGATGGACGTCCGGATGCCTGAGACGGACGGCCTGGAGGCCACCCGCCGCATCCTCACCGGCGCACCCGGCGAACCCCGCGTCATCATCCTGACCACGTTCGACCTGGACCGGTACGTCTACGCGGCACTGTCCGCCGGGGCCAGCGGGTTCCTCCTCAAGGACGTCACCCCCGAGTACCTGACCGCCGCCGTCCGCACGGTCCGTACCGGCGACGCCCTGCTCGCACCGTCCATCACCCGCCGCCTGGTGCAGCGGTTCGCCCGGCGCGGCGGCGAGACCGCCGCCCTGCACCGTGACCTCGCCTCGCTCACCCCGCGCGAACTGGAGGTCCTCGGCCTGCTGGCCCAAGGACTGAGCAACGCCGAACTCGCCGCCCGCCTCCATCTCGCCGAGGCGACGGTCAAGACACACGTGGCCCGCATCCTCGCCAAGCTCGGACTCCGCGACCGTGTCCAGGCCGTCATCGCCGCCTACGAGACAGGGCTGGTCAGCACCGGCGCACGCGAGGCCGCCCAGCAGCCGACCGAGCTGAACTAGGTGCATTGTCACGGACGTTGTTGACACAGAGGTCTTCGTGTCCCACGGCAAGGTCCGGCTGACTGTTCCTGGCAGGCGGCTGCTGATCCAACATGTCCTTGCGGGCCGTCCGGTCGCGCACGTGGCGGCAGAAACGGGGATCTCGCGGGCCACCGCCCACAAGTGGGTCCGGCGGTGGCGGTCCGAGGGAGATCCAGGGCTGTTCGACCGTCCGAGCCGGCCGCACACGACCCCGCACTCTCGCCGGCCCGCCCACCGCCACCGCCGAGTCCGGCCCCGCTGCTCGCGCAGCAGGGCCGGAAACCAGAACTTCGCCAGTCCCCTGGGGGCCTGGGTTCGGACCCCGCGAGCCCGGCACGACCCGAACGCAGGGCCCTGACTGTTCCATCCATGGAGGTTGGTGACAGGCCGGGGCGACTGACACCGTGGAGATAGCGACGATGTCGCCCACCTGTCGATGAGTTGGGCCGCGCCGAACGGATGCCGCAGTCAGGCCCGGCCCCTGCCCGTCGGCTCGTGAAGCCGCAGGCAGCCGGTGGGGTTGCTGGAGAGCTGGACGGCGATCTGGGGCGCGAGCCAAGGGTGTCTTTCGATCGCTTCGGAGGCCGGGGGCGACATCGTGTATCGCTCCCGGCGGCCCGGCCCTCCCTGTGGCCGGCGCGATGCTGACGACATGGTCTGCGGCCGCGGCCAGGAGTCCGTCTTTTCCGGCCACGCGCCGGTAGATCGCGCCGGGGCCGGTGGCCAGGCGCTCGCTCAGCGCCCGGAAGGTCAATCCGCTTTCGCCTGCCGTGTCCAACAGGTCCACAGCGGCATTGACGATCTGCCCGCGAGAGAGGGGGCTGGTGCGTCGCTCGGGCTTCTTGCGCATCGGTGGTGTCACACTCCATTTCGACATGATTGGAACGTTGTTCCACACGCGTTGTGGAACGGCATTCCAGAAAAATGGAGGGGCGGCTCGCACCAGATACCGCGCCGCGGCACAGAAGGAGACAGATATGGCACTGCAGGACCAGCCCGCCTACCTCATCAAGATGCGTGCCAAGCCCGGACTCGGCGACAAACTGTTCGCGCTGGCCACCGAAGGAATGGAGAAGTCGGGGTCTTCCGACCGATTCATCATGGCCCGCGAGGACGCCGACCCCGACGTGCTGTGGAACATGGAGGTGTTCCGCAGCCAAGAGGCCAAGGACGCCTACGAAAACAGCCCCCTCGCCGACGAGCTGCGCGACGAGATCATCGGCCTCCTCGCCGAGCCGCCCCTGCGGATCGAAGTCCACCCGTACTCGGCTCTGCCCGTCGACCCGGCCTGAGGACCGCGAGGGCCCGCCGAACCACCTCCTCGGCGCGCCCTCGCTCCTCTCGCACTGCGCCACCGGTCGCTCCGGACTTCACGCCATCCCTCCAGTCGGGGACCAGATCGGGCGCCCTCTGATGGCCGGGGGCACGAGACACCACTCGTGCCCCCGGCCATCGTCGTTCTCCGAGCCAGAAAGATCGCAATGGCCCACCGCAACGCACCCCTGACCGAAACCGGCCGCCTGCGCCCGGCGCGGTGCGTGGTCGACGACCACTGGCCACTCCGCCGCGCGGCTGAGCGTTTCCAAGTCCCGCCTACGAGCGCGCTGCACCAGGCGACTTGGTACATGTCGACACCAAGAAGCTCGGCAACATACCCAACGGCGGCGGCCATCAGGTCCTGGGCCGTCAGGCCGGTCGCAAGAAACCGGATCGGCGGGGGCTACAGCTACCTGCACAACGCTGTCGATAATCATTCCCGCCTGGCCCACAGCGAGATCCTCGCCGACGAGAAGAAGGAGACCGTCGCCGGATTCCGGACCCGGGCGCAGAAATACTTCGCCCAGGCCGGAATCACTGTCCGGCGCGTCCTGACCGCCAACGGCTCTTGCTACCGCTCACGCATCCCGTCCAACACCCTGGCCGACGCAGGAATCACCCACAAACGCACTCGCCCCTACCGCCCACAGAGCAACGGGAAGGCCGAACGCTTCAACCGCACCCTCCTCGACGAATGGGCCTATGCCAAGCCCTGCCTCAGCGAGCAGGAACGCCGCGACGCGTTCCGGTGATGGCTGCACAGCTACGACCATCACCGGAGGCACACCGCCCGAAGGGGCTACCGCCCGCCGGCCGTGTCCCCCAGCCTCTCGGGTCAGTACACCTAGCCGACGGTCACCGTACCGATGACGATCCGGTGGTCCGAGCAGGCTGCGACGCCCGTGCAGGCCGTCGAGATCGCGAGCGAGTCCCCGCTGTACGACCCGGCCAGCGAGCTCTCGCGGACGAAGATGAGGTCGATCTTCGCCTTGCCCCCGCACGGAGGTGCGGTGCCGGGGGTGCCCTCGGCGGTCCACTCCCCGTAGCCGAGGCAGTTGCCCGTGTCGTTGTCGTCGAGCTCCCGGTACGCGCCGGTGTTGTTGCCGTTGTTCGGCACATCGAGGCTCGGGGCGTAGAACGAGTTCAACCGGCCGTAGTTCGGCTGGGCGTTGAAGTCGCCCGCGATCAGGACCGTCTGACCGGCGGCGTGATAGGCCTCCAGCTTCTGGCGCACCGCCTCCAACTGGGCCACGTTGAAGGACTGCTGCGTGGTGATGTGCGTCGTACAGAACCGGGTCGCGGTGCCGTCGGCCAACGGCGCGCACAGCAGGTTGCGCTTCTCGGCCGTGCCGTCGTCCGGCAGCTCGACCCGGTCCGCCGCGCCCAGCGGACGCTTGCTGAACAGTGCGTTGCCGAACGCCTCGCCCTTGCACACCGAGGCGTTGCCGGCCTGTCGGCTCGGTTCGAAGCGGGCGAAGTTCTGCTGATCCGTGGGCCATCCCTTGGTACGCAGCGCGTTCACGAGGGCGTTGTACTGCCCCTGGCAGAGCTCGTTGAACGCGGCGAAGTCCGCCGCACGGTTGACCATCGAAGCGGCAGCCTGATCGATCAGACCGTCGGTCGTGGAGCCCTCGTGGATGGTGTCCCCCGCCACGTTCCACTGCCACACGGTGTACGTACGAGGCGTCGCCGCCCCGGCCTGTGCCGCCGTCACCGGCAGCAGCACCCCCGCCAGCACTCCCGCGAGTGCGAGCCGGACACCACGTCGTCGGATGCCGTGAAGTCGCATCGTCGATTCCCCTCCCTGTTCCTGTCACCGGTCGCTCCGGAGGCAGGACGCCGCACCGTGCCGGCGCGGTGGAGATCGTACGTGGCGGTTCACGCACGTGAGCAGGGAGGACGATGACCATCCGATCCCGGCCCCGCCGCCCGGCGCACGCCCGCATCCGACGCCCGGGAACCCGAAGGTCCTGGGTGTCCGCTGTCGCACATGCCGAGGGACCCGCGCGTCGCACCGCACTGATCGCCGGGGCGCGGACGCCCGGTTCACCGGGCGCGGCGTGACCGGCGAATCGGCGCGGGAAGGTGGTGCCGGACAGACCGTCCGGATCATGCCGGGCTCATGGGATTCGGCACGCAGATCTCAAAATTCTTTCAGGAGTCGAAATATTTCGCTCCGACGTCTCGCCACCTTCGATCCACCCGCCATCCGATTCCCCGCTTCGAGCGCGGAAATCCCAGCTCACGCAAGCCACGACCGAATCAGAATCTCCTCGGCGCGACACGCACGAGACACACATCTCGTCGAACAGTCGGAATCCTTTCGTAACCCTCGGAGGCGAATGTGCGCATGCGCCCCATCCTGCAGGCCTCGAAGCTGCAATGAGACCACGTTTCAGCAGGTCACAAACACCAAGGGCGTCCGAGTATCGCTTTACATCATCGAAATATTTCGGAAATGCAGCGTTGACGAGCTGTCCGGGCGCGCGCATACTCTCCCTCGCTCCCCGCATCACCAATCAACTTCTCGCCACGGCACCGCCCTTGACCGGTACGTGCCCGTGGCGGACGAACCGCTCTGCGCACAGTCCACCCCCGTCCGGGCGGTCCGCTGCGGCCGGCCCGGCGATCGGAAGAAGGTGTTGGAAGTGATCGTCAATTCATCGCACGGCGGCGAGGCCACACGTCCGCGACGTCGCTCACGCGTACGAAGGGCAGCCGTGCTCGCCACTGCGGGCCTGCTCGCCGCGGCCGGGATCCTCTCGCTCGCGGGTACCGCCGAGGCCGCGACGACGCTCGGGGCGTCCGCAGCCGCCAAGGGCCGTTACTTCGGCACCGCCGTGGCCGCCGGCCACCTCGGCGAGTCCGCGTACGCCTCCACCCTGGACACCGAGTTCACCATGGTGACCCCGGAGAACGAGATGAAGTGGGATGCCGTCGAGCCCTCACGCAACAGCTTCAGCTTCGGCGCCGCGGACCAGATCGTCAGCCACGCCCAGGGCAAGGGCATGAAGCTGCGCGGCCACACGCTGGTGTGGCACTCCCAACTGCCCGGCTGGGTCGGCGGGCTCGGGGCCACCGATCTGCGTTCGGCGATGAACAACCACATCAACCAGGTGATGGCGCACTACAAGGGCAAGATCTACGCCTGGGACGTCGTCAACGAGGCCTTCCAGGACGGCAGCAGCGGCGCCAGGCGCAGCTCGCCCTTCCAGGACAAGCTCGGCAACGGCTTCATCGAGGAGGCGTTCCGCACCGCCCGGGCGGCCGACTCCGGGGCCAAACTCTGTTACAACGACTACAACACCGACGGTCAGAACGCGAAGAGCAACGCGGTCTACGCCATGGTGAAGGACTTCAAACAGCGCGGTGTGCCGATCGACTGCGTCGGCTTCCAGTCCCACTTCAACAGCAACTCCCCCGTCCCCTCGGACTACCAGGCCAATCTGCAGCGATTCGCCGACCTCGGCGTCGACGTGCAGGTCACCGAACTGGACATCGAGGGCTCGGGATCGGCGCAGGCGGCGAGCTACACGAAGGTCGTGAACGCCTGTCTGGCCGTGACACGCTGCAACGGCATCACGGTATGGGGCATCCCTGACAAGTACTCGTGGCGCAGCAGCGGCACCCCGCTGCTGTTCGACGACAACTACGGCAAGAAGCCGGCCTACGACGCCGTGCTCGCGGCCCTGGGCGGCACCGGCGGCGGCGGTGACGGCGGCACCGGCGGCGCCTGCACGGCCACGTACACCAGGACCAACACCTGGGGCGACCGCTTCAACGGGCAGGTCACCATCACGGCCGGCAGCGCGGCGATCAGCACGTGGACCGCAACGGTCACCGTGACGTCGCCTCAGAAGGTCGTCACCACCTGGAACGGCACCCCGTCCTGGGACGGCAGCGGCAACGTGATGACGATGAAGCCCAACGGCAACGGCAGTCTCGCCGCCGGCGCCTCCACGTCCTTCGGGTTCACCGTCATGACGAACGGGAACACGTCGGCGCCCGTCATCGGCGCCTGCGCCGCTTCCTGACCCCGTACGGGCGGGGCCGCGGCGGCGCCCCGCATTCCGTCGGTCACCGGCGCGTGGACATCGTCTCCCGGACGGTGCCCACGCGTCGTCCGTCCAGGGTTCGGAGCAGCGCGGGCCGGTGACTCACCGCAGCGCGCGGGCCCCGGCCGGCGCCACCACGTCGACGGGTGCGGGCGCCGTCGACTCCCGGACCACCAGTCGCGGCCTGATCAGGAGCGAGCGTCCTGCGACCGGCGCCGAGTCGATACGGGAGCGCAGCTGCTGGAACGTCTCGGCCGCCATCTCCGGCAGCGGCTGGCGGACCGTGGTCAGCGGCGGTTCGAAGAGGTCGGCGAGCAGGATGTCGTCGAACCCGACCACGGAGATGTCCTGTCCCGCGCTGCGGCCTGCGTCCTTCGCGCCCCGGCAGATCCCGATGGCGCACATGTCGTTGATGGCGACGAAAGCGGTGGGCGGACGCGGGCCGCAGAGGAGTTCGCGGGCGGCCTTGCGTCCCAGTTCCGCCGCGTCCTTGTCGCCGAACTCGGCGGTGTCGGCGCCGGGCCACACGATCGCGTCGGCCGGGTCGAGACCCGCCGACTCCAGGGCTGCGCGGAAACCGCGCAGCCGCTCGCGGCGGTTGACACTGTTGACCGAGCCGGAGACGAACGCCAGCCGGCGGTGGCCCAGTTCCAGCAGATGACGGGTGGCGAGCTCGGCGCCCATCGCGTTGTCGACGCTGATGGAGGCCAGTGACGGCGGATCGCCCGCCTGGGCGGTGCGGTCGAAGGCGACCATCTTCAGCCCGCGCCCCAGCAGCGGCGCCACATGGTCGAGCGAGGGCAGCGAGGAGCAGAGCACCACTCCGCTCACCCCGTCGGCCAGCAGCTCCTCGCCGTACTTGAGCTCACGGGCCGGATCGCGCTCGCTGTTGCAGAGCAGTACGTGATAGCCCTCGGCCAGCGCGATGGCCTCCAGCTCCCGGGCGAGGGCCCCCCAGAACGGGTTGGCGACGGACGGCACGATCAGGCCGATGACCTTGATCCGGCCGGTGCGCAGCATGCGGGCCGCACGGTTGGGCCGGTAGCTGAGCTGCTCTATCACCTGCTCGACGCGGGCCAGGGTCGCTGCCTGCATACGGTCCGTACGTCCGTTGAGGACGTTCGACACGGTGCTCGCGGATACCCCCGCAGCCTCCGCGACCTGATGGATCGTTACCCCGCTCATGCCACCTCCGGTTCGGAACGTGTTCAGCCACACTAGTGTACCGATTTACTGAACTCTCTTCACCGGTACACCCGTTAACTTCCCTGAAAATTGTTGTGCATCAGCTGTTGACGAGCCTCTCAGGGCGTTCCTAGTCTCAGTGCATCGATTTACCAGCGCTTCCCAGCCATGGCCGGGTTGCCATCGCTGGATCGATCCACTGCCTCCACCTCAAAAGGGGTGCCCAATGGAACTCAAACGACGGTCGCTGCTCGCCGCCATCGGCGCAGGCACGGCTGCGGCCGCACTCTCCGGCTGCGGCACCGGCTCCACCGCGGCCGGCTCCGCCGACGGTCCCGCCGAGGGCGAGATCACGCTGCTCACCCCGATCTTCGAAGGTGCCAACGGCAAGACGCTGTTGGAGAAGGAGATCATCGGCGGCTTCCGGAAGAAGTACCCGGACGTCAAGGTGAATGTGGACTACACCACGTATGCGCAGCTCAACGAGAAGATCACCACGGGTATGGCCGGCGGGCTGCTGCCCGACGTGCTGATGATGGGGGTCGGCTGGATCCCGCCGTTCGCCGCCAAGAAGGCGATCGCCGAGCTGCCGGAGGAGTTCGCCACCGCGCACGACTACGAGAAGCGGGTGCTGGAGCCGTCGCGCTACGACGGCAAGCTGTACGCGCTGCCGGTGGTCCTGGACACCCGCATCGTCGTGTACCGCAAGGACCACTTCGCCGAGGCCGGCATCAAGAAGACCCCGGCCAACTGGGCGGAACTGCGGGCTGTGGCCAAGGCGCTGACGAAGAGCGGCCGGCACGGTTTCGACCCGTTCTCCATCGATCTGCGGCAGTGCTGGGAGACCTTCCTGTTCGCCAACGGCGGTCAGCTGTTCAGCGCGGACGGCAAGAAGGTGCTGTTCACCGACAGTCGCGGCGTCGAGGCGCTGCAGTTCTTCAAGGACCTGTCCGCGGACGGGTCCGCCGACTACACGAAGAAGACGGCTGCCGGTGCGCCGTCGAACGTCCAGACCGGCAAGGCGTCGATGATGATGACGACGAGCGCCCTGTGGGAGCAGGTCCGTGAGCAGAACCCGGAGCTGCGGAAGGACGACACGCTCGGCGCGTTCGTGCTGGCCAACCGCAAGCCGGCGATGCTCCAGGGCGGCACGCTCGTCACCCAGTCGGCGAGCTCCAAGCACCCTGCGGCGGCGCGTGCCCTGGTCGAGTACCTCGCGACCCCCGACGCGATCCTGGGCGCCGCGAAGCAGCGCGGTTCCGTACCGGGGCTCAAGGATCTCAACGAGTCCGGGTACGTGAAGGAGAACAAGTTCGTCGATCTCTCCCTCCAGAACATGAGCGCGGCCTGCTCCGAGGGCGGCACCGCGGCCTGGATGGAGATCCGCGAGAAGATCAAGCCGACGCTGGAGCCGGCGATCGTGGGCGGTCAGTCCGCGAAGGACGCCATCGCGGAGCTCGGCCGTCTCGCCGAGGCCGCCATCGGCCGGATGTGAGGCGCCACTGTGGGAGCTGTATCCGTACTGAAGGCACGGCCCGCGCGGCCGCCTTCCCCGCCCGATAACGCGCGGCCCGCCAAGCAGCGGGCCCGCAGGGCCCCGACGGGTCCCGGGCGTCGCAGGCAACGGGCCGGCATGCTGATGGTGGCCCCCGCCCTGCTGCACGCCGCCCTCTGGATCGGCCTGCCGGTCGTCGCCTCGGTCGTCCTCGCCTTCACGAAGTACGACGTGCTGACGCCGCCGCAGTTCGTGGGGCTGGACAACTTCAAGGAGATGATGGACGACGCGGTCTTCCGCAAGTCCATCGTCAACACCGTCATCTACACCTTCTTCACCGTCCCGTTCGGCATGATGCTGGGACTGCTGCTGGCACTCGCCCTGCACACCGGTCTGAAGGCGCGCGGCATCTTCCGCACCGCGATCTTCCTGCCTCAGGTCACCGCCACGGTGGCGATCGCCCTGGTCTGGCTCTGGATCTACAACCCTGGCAACGGCCTGTTCAACGCCCTGCTCTCGTTCGTCGGGATCGACGGACCGGCCTGGCTCTCGTCGACCGGCTGGGCACTGCCCTCGGTGATCCTGGTCGGGGTCTGGCAGGGCATCGGCATGAAGATGCTCATCTACCTGGCCGCGCTCCAGTCCCTGCCGAAGGAGCTGTACGAAGCGGCGTCGGTGGACGGAGCCTCCAAGGCCCGGCAGTTCTTCTCGATCACGCTGCCCCTGCTGAAGCCCGCGACGTTCTTCGTGCTCATCACCTCGATGATCAGCGCGTTCCAGTCGTTCGACCAGATCTACATCCTCACCGAGGGCGGCCCGGCCAACAGCACCACGATGATGACGTATGAGATCTACAAGTCCGCCTTCCGGGAGTTCCGCGTCGGCTACGCCTGCGCCCAGTCCCTGGTGCTGTTCGTCCTGCTGATGGGCTTCACCCTGGTCAACCGGCGGATCATGGGAGGTACCCGTGGCCACAACTGAGCTGCGCAAGCCAGGGGTCGGGCACACGTCCCGCCCCGTGGCGCGGCAGAAGCCGCTCACCGTCGGCCGGATCGCGCTCTACGTGACGCTGTCCGTGATCTCCCTGCTGATGGTGGTGCCGTTCGTCTGGATGGTGCTGACCTCACTCAAGACCCCGGTGGAGATCGCGTCCCAGGACGCCGGACTGCTGCCGGAACACTGGGACTTCAGCAACTACGGCGAGGCGCTGAAGGCCGCTCCCTTCGCCACGTACGCCCGCAACAGCTTCATCATCGCGACCAGCCACACCGTGCTCAACCTGGTGATCGCCTCGATGGCGGGGTACGCGCTGGCCCGGATCAGGTTCCGGGGCAGCGAGGTCATCTTCTACCTCTTCATCGCGGCCCTGATGATCCCGACGTACACCAAGGTGCTGCCCGAGTTCCTGATCGTCCGCTTCATGCCGCTGGCCGGCGGGAACGACCTCTTCGGTCAGGGCGGCAGTGGCTGGCTCGACACCTGGTGGGCGCTCATCGTGCCCGGCGCGGTCACCCCGTTCGCGGTCTTCCTCTTCCGGCAGTTCTACCTGGATCTTCCGGTGGAGCTGGAGGAGGCGGCCCGGCTGGACGGTCTGGGCGAGTTCCGGATCTACGCCCGGATCATGACGCCGCAGGTCAAGCCCGCGCTCATCACGGTGGCACTGCTGACCTTCGAGTCGTCCTGGAACAACTTCCTGTGGCCGCTGCTGGTGACCCGGACGGACAGTCTGCGGGTCATCCAGGTGGGGCTCTCGGTCTTCAAGACGGAGAACGGCCCCCAGTGGCACTTCCTGATGGCGGGCACCACGCTCGCCACCCTGCCCATGGTCGTGCTCTTCCTCATCGGCCAGCGCTACTTCGTGCAGGGCTTCGCCACCGCCGGTCTCAAGTGACCGGTCCCGGTCCTCAAGGGCCGGTTATCGAAAGGGTTACCCCCCATGTCTGCTGATCTCCAAGGTTCCCGCGCGCTGGTGACCGGAGCGGGCCACGGCATCGGCCGCGCCATCGCCGTCGCCCTGGCCGAGGCCGGCGCCGACGTCGCCGTCCACTACCACTCCTCCGCGGACGAGGCCGCGAAGACGGTCTCCGCGATCGAGGCGCTCGGCCGCAGGGCCAAGGCGTTCCAGGCCGACGCGACGGTGACGGCCGAGGTGGACCGCCTGGTCGAGGAGGCCACCGGATTCCTCGGCGGGCTGGACGTCCTGGTCTGCAACGCCGGCCATCTGATCGGCCGGGCGACGATCGCGGACATGTCCGACGACCACTTCGACCGGGTCATCGACACCAATCTGACCTCGACGTTCCGTACGGTACGGGCGGCGCTGCCGCATCTGAAGGAGTCGTCCGCCGGGCGCGTCATCACGATGTCGTCGCTGGCCGCACACAACGGCGGCGGTCCGGGCTCGGTCGCCTACGCGGCCGCCAAGGCCGGGATCCGCGGCTTCACCAAGGGCCTGGCCAAGGAGCTCGGCGGCAGCGGCATCACGGTCAACACCGTCGCTCCCGGCTTCATCAAGGGCACCGCCTTCCATGACACGTTCACCGCGCCGGCGGCGCAGCAGGCGATGGAGGCGGGCATCCCGGTGGGCCGGGCCGGCACGCCGGAGGACGTCGCCTCGGCCGTCGTCCACCTGGCCTCGCCCTCGTCCGGCTTCCTCACCGCGACCACGGTGGACATCGACGGTGGCGTATGGCCGCGTTGAGGCGGATCGCGCGGGAGCGCGGCGGCTGGTGGCACGCGTACGTCTGCCCGGCGCACGGGGTGGAACTGGACCACGGCGATGTGCTCGCCGGCGTGTTCCCGGAAGGCGGTGCGCGGTGTCCGTACGGCTGCCGGGTGGACAACGACGCGGTGCGCGGCGCCTGGCTGGTGCTGTCGCACCAGGCGTGGGCGCGTCATCTGCGGGTGCTCGCCCATCGCGGCGAGCGCGAGGAGGCGGTGGCGCGGCTCGTCGAGTACACCGCGCTGTACGAGGAGCTGGCCACCGCGCGGCACGGTGAGGCCCAGGGCTGGATGCTGCGCGGCCGGCTCTTCCACCAGGCGCTGACCGACGCGATCTGGGCGGTGAACATCGGCCACACCGTCGTGACGCTCGCCGAGCGCGGCACGGACGACCTGTTCCGGGCCCTGCCGCTGCTGGACTCCCTGGAGCGGGCGGCGCTCGACGCCCGCTCCGTGCTGATCGGCAAGGGACAGCTCGCTTCCAACTACACCGCGTGGCTCAATGCCGCGGGTGTGGCCGCCGGGCGCGCCGCCGCGGCGGTGCGCGGGCAGGAATGGGACGGCGGCAAGGAGTGGCTGGAGGGCGACAGCGGGCTGTACGCGCATCTGCGGGTCGCGGTCGCCGAGGACGGATGGGAGTGGGAGGGCAGCACCTATTACCACGGGTTCGTCCTGCGGGCGGCGCTGCTGGCCCTGCGGGGCACCGATCCCGCTGCGGTCCCGGCCGATGTGGTGGATGTGCTGGCGGGGATGACGGATGTGCTGGCGGCTATCGCCACGCCGGGCGGGATCCTTCCCGCGCTGCACGACGGGCCGTACCTGCGTGACCCGCTGGCCCTTGAGTGGCTGGAACTGGTGGCGCTGGCTCAGCAGCTGGTCCCCTCGGGCGCGCTGGAGGCGGTCGCCGGCCGGGCCCGTGCCGAGCTGGGTTCCGGCGACGACGGGCTGGACCGGGAGCTCGGCGGATGGTTCGCGGGACCACCGCTGCCGGAGCGCCCGGCACCCGGCGCGCTCACGCTGTTCGGCGCCGCCGGCTATGCGGTGCTGCGCGTGGCGGGCATTCACGCGCTGCTGGACTTCGGCCCGCACGGCGGTTCGCACGGCCACCGGGACAAACTGTCGCTCTATCTCTACGGCGACACCACGCCGTGGCAGCCCGATCCGGGCCAGGTGCCCTACGCGCACGCCGAGTTCCGTGACCTGTACGCGTCGACCGAGGCGCATCCCGCCTTCCTCGTGGACGGCCTCGAACAGGCGGAGTGCACGGGAGCGCTGCTCGCCTCGGACGACCGCTCCGTCACGGCGGAGGTGACCACGGCGTACGAGGGTGTGCGCGCGGTCCGGCGCGTCGTGGCGGGCGACGGCTGCCTGGTGGACCTGCTGACCGTGACGGCGGACAGGTCCCGCCGCATCACCGCCCAGCTCCGCCCGGGCACCGCCCTGGACGTACAGGTGCAGGCGGCGGGCGCGACGCGCACCACCTGGTACGGCGACGAGACGCTGCACGGCTGGCACACGCACCGGGCGGATGCGCCGGTGCGCCCGGTGACCCGGCCGGGTCCCGGCCCGGCGGACGATCCGCAACGCACACGGACCCGGGTCGACTTCACCGCCGACACCGACCGGGTCACCTTCGCCTCGGTGTACCAGGCGGCATCGGCCGGGCCCGCGGTGAGCGACGTACGGCTGGACGCCGACGGACTGACGGTCCGGCTGGCCGACGGCAGCACCACGTGTTTCCGGACGGAGGACTGACCCTTGCTGCTCTCGGCGACCCCGCCGCCCGGCGCGCGTCCCGCACAGGAGGTGCGGCTGTACGAGGAGGCCGCCCGCCACCGCGGGCTGACCCCGCCCCGTACGCACCCCCTGGCCAGCATCACGTGGCTCGGCCCCGCCGCCTCCAATCCGGCGCTGGCCTACCGGGTCGGCGGCGACCCGGCGCATCTGGCGGAGAGCCTGCGCTGGATCGAGGCCGCGGTGCGGCTGCCGCACTGGGGCCGGGCCCATATGCCGGACCACGACCTGGACGCGGGCTGGCTGCTGCATCATCTGGCCCTCACGTACTGGTGGATCGGCGACGACCTGCCGGACGGGGTACGGGCGCTGCTTCGGTACAAACTGCTGCTCCAGGGGCGGCGGATGTACGAGTTCGCGGTGGCGAGCGAGGGCCGCTGGTGGTCATCTTCCTACTGGCAGAACCACAACTGGATCTGTTACGCGGGTCTGGCGACGGCCGGCTACGTGCTGGGCAAGGAGGAGTGGACCGGGCGTGCCAAGGACAATCTCGGGACCGTCCTGGACCTGATGCCGCAGGACGGGTCGCACGCCGAAGGCGTCGTCTACTGGCGTTACGGCGTGCCGTTTCTCGCCGCCCACCTGGATCTCCTCAAGGAGGCGGAGGGCGTCGACTGGTGGGACCGGGGCGGATTCATGTCCCGGACGTTCCGCTACCGGCTGCACCAGACGGCTCCCGGGTTCGCGTTCAACGTCGACCACGGCGACTGCCACGACCGGCGCAGCGGCCACAGCGCAGGTCTCTACTACCGGCTCGCCGCCCAGTACGCGATCCCGGAGGCCCAGTGGATGGGCGATCTGGCCTCGGGCGAACTGCTGTGGCCGGAGGCGGCCGAGAGCGGGGTGCGGCCGGGCATCCTTCCGGAGGCCTACCTCGAATACCTCTGGTACGACCCGTCCGTGCCGGCTGTCCGGCCCACCGGGACGCGGGCGTTCTTCCCGGACCTCGGGCTGCTGGCCGCGCGCACGGGCTGGGACGACGACGCCACGCTGGTGTCGTTCAAGGCCAGCCCGGGCGGCGGTCACCGGGCGTGGGAGACCGCCGGGAAGCACCGGGCGGAGAAGGGCTGGGACACCCTGAACCAGGGTCACCACCATCCCGATTCGGGTTCGTTCGTGTTCGTGTCGCAGGGTGCGTTCCTCGCCGTGGACGAGGGCTACAGCAACCGCAAAAGGGCCGCGCACCACAATCTGCTGCTGGTGGACGGGCAGGGGTACGCGGACGAGGACCGGTATCACGTGTACCGGGACATCCCGTTCGAGCGGCAGGCCAGGCAGCGCGATGTGCTCGTCTCCGACGACTGCGGGTGGGCGCATGCCACGGCGGAGATCGCCGCCATGTACGACCCCGGCCTCGGGGTGCGGCGGCTCGACCGGACGCTGGTGTTCACCCCGGCGGGGCGCCTGGTGCTGCTGGATCTCGCCGAGGCGGACGCGGCGCGGGAGTGGACGTTCCTCCTCCAGACCGACCGGCCGACCGAGCCGCAGGAGGACGGCAGCCGGCTGATCCGCTCCGGGGCGGCCACGGCCCGGTTCCGGCAGCTCGCGCCCGGCGACGCGCGCGTCGCCGGCGAGGTCACCGAGGTGGAGGCCAACCCGACGTCGAGCACTCCGGAACTGCGTCTCACCCGCACGCTGCACACGCTGCGCTCGACCACGACGCGGTCGGTGGAGGGGCTGTTCCTCACCACGATCGCCCCGGGACCGGAGGCGGACGCCGCCCGGGTTCCCTGCACGGAGGGCCAGGGCGTGACCTTCGGAACCGAGACCGTGCTGCTCTCCCCCGTCGCGCGGCGCATCCGCGCCGAAGGAGTCCTCGCCGACGCGGCTGCCGTACTGCTCACCGAGGGTGGCACCCCGTACGTCGTGGCGGCGACCCGGCTGGAGCTGGACGGCAAGGTGCTGCTCGACGTGGCGGAACCGTACACAGGAAAGGCCGGCTGATCATGCAGGCAACTCTCTCGTCCGGCTGGCCGACGCTGCTGCGGCGGCTGGAGTTCGTGGCCTACCCGGCCGCCGCCGGCGCCGCGTTCGCCGTGCTCTCGCTCGGGGTGGTGACCTGGCTGCCCGCGCTCGCCGCGATGGCGTACGGGCTCCAGCGGTGGCGGGCCGACGGTGACGGCCGCGCCTTCGCCATGACGTTCAGGGCCTTCCCGCAGTACTGGCGGGCGCTGTGGCGGCACTCGCTCGTCTCCACGGCGGCCGCAGGCGTGCTGGCCGCCAACACCGCCCATCTGCTCGGCCGTTCGGAGCCGTGGACCTTCGTGCTGCTGGCGGCCCAGGTGGGCATCGCGGCCGCCCTGGTCATCCACCATGTGGCGTTCGCGGCCGAGGCCGGCCGGGCCCCGGGCGGCACGGTCCGCGCCTGGACCCGGGGCGCGCTGGCGCTCGGCTTCGGCTCGGCCGCCCGGGGCACCGCTCTGCTCGGCGCGGTGGTCTCCGCCGTGCTCCTCTCCCTCGTCGTACCGCTGGGGCCACTGCTTCTCGGCCCGAGCATTCCCGTACTGCTCGCTCTGTCCTTCGCTGATCCCAGGAGGCACACCCCATGAGCCACGCACTGCGCACCACCCTCGTCGCCGCGCTCGCGCTCGGCGCCCCGCTCGTGTTCCCCCCGCCGTCCGTGGCCGCTGCCGCCGCCACCGCCTACTACGTGTCGCCGTCCGGCAGCGACGGCAACTCCGGCACCTCGGCGGGCTCCCCGCTCGCCACGATCCAGAAGGCGGTCGATCTGGCGCCGACGGGCGCGGTGGTGAACCTCGCCGCCGGTACGTACAAGCAGGATGTCGTGACCAAGCGCGCCGGCGTCACGATCACCGGCCCGGCGAACGCCGTGGTGAGGGGGGCCGGTGACGCGCGGATCATCCAGGTGCAGCACGATTCGACGACGCTGAGCGGATTCACCGTCGACGGCCTGCACGGGTCGTCCACCGATGTGGCGGGATACCGCCTCAAGCTCATATATGTCATGAGCACGACTCCCGGGAACGGTGTGGGCGGTCTGCGCATCACCGGAATGACGCTGAAGAACGCCGCCGACGAATGTCTGCGGGTGCGCTATCTGGTGACCGGCGCCGACATCTCGGAGAACACCATCACCGACTGCGGCGTCGCCGACTTCAAGTTCGGCGGCGGGGGCAAGAACGGCGAGGGCATCTACCTCGGCACCGCTCCGGAGCAGCAGGGCGCGAACGGGGCCCCGGACGCCGCCCCCGACATCAGCAGGAACAACCGCATCCACCACAACACGATCGCCACCCGCGGCAACGAGTGCGTCGACGTGAAGGAGAACGCGACCAACAACTACGTCGAGTACAACGACTGCAGCCAGCAGAAGGACTCCAGCTCCGGCGGGCTCGACGCGCGCGGAAGCGGCAACATCTTCCGCTACAACACCATCCACGACAACACCGGTGCGGGCATCCGCCTCGGCGGCGACACCGCGGCCGACGGCATCGACACCAGCGTCTACGGCAACACGATCACCCAGAACGCCGGCGGCGGCATCAAGTTCATGCGCACCCCGCAGGGACCCGTCTGCACCAACACGATGAGCGGGAACACCGGCGGCGACGCCGTGGGCACCTACGGCAGTGAGTACGCGCCGACCGGCGCGTGCCCCCAGTGAGCGGGCGGGGACCCGCGAGACGCGGGGTACTGACGGCGGCGGCCGGACTGGCCGCGGTCGTGGCGGCGGCGCCGGGCGCGCAGGCCGCCGCGGGACCGGGAACCGGTGTGCGCCCCTCCCGCTGGTCGACGTCGTGGGCGACCGCGCAGACCGCGCCGACGCCCTCCGACACGGTGGCGAGCACCGGACTGACGCAGGGCACGTTCACCGCACACGTACGGCTGTCGGCCGGCGGGCAGGTCCGGCTGCGCTACGGGCACGCCTTCGGCACGCTGCCGGTCCTGATCGGTCCGGTGACCGCGGCCGGCAGGCCCGTGACCTTCGGCGGGCAGCGGCAGGCGTGGCTTGCCGCGGGCGCCTCGCTGACCAGCGACACGGTGGCGGGACTGCGGGCCGCCGAAGGCTCCCTGCTGACGATCCGCACCGAACTGCCCGGTCCCACCGGTCCGTTGTCGTTCCACCGCAACACCCACGCCTCGCACGACGTCGACGGGGTACGTACCACTTCGGTGTTCCTGCTGACGGGCGTCGAGGTGACGGGCGCGCACGGGCCGGTGATCGCGGTGCTGGGCGACTCCATCGCGGAGGGCGTCGGCACACCCGACGACTCCGATCTGCGCTGGCCCGACCAGCTGGCCCGGCGGCTGCCCGGTGCGGCGGTCGCCGACCTCGGGATCAGCGGCAACCGGGTCCTGCTGGACGACGCCCGGTTCGGGCCGGGCGGACAGGCGCGCTTCGACCGCGATGTGCTGTCCCTGCCCGGGTTGCGGACCGTCCTGATCCACCTCGGGGTCAACGACCTCCAGCAGCCGCCCAGCCAGACGGACCCCGCGCTCGTCCTGGCCGGCTACCGGCAGCTGGTGCTGCGCGCCCGTGACGCCGGACTGCGCGTGATCGGCGCGACCATCGCCCCCTTCGGCGGCTGGACCCGCTGGACGCCCGAGCTGGAGACGGTGCGGCAGCGGATCAACACGGCCGTGCGGACCGGCCGGATCTTCGACGCCGTGACCGACTTCGACGCGGCTCTGCGCGATCCGGACCGCCCGGAGCGGCTGCTGCCCGCGTACGACAGCGGCGACGGCCTCCACCCCAGTCCTTCCGGCCACGCGGCGCTCGCCGCGGCCGTCGACCGCCGACACCTTCTGTGAGGGCCCGCACCATGAAGCCAGGCACCACCAGAGGCACCACGCGCCGCACCGTCCTCGCCGGCGCGGCGGCGCTCGGCGCGGCCGCCACCCTGCCGCTCACGCTCACGGCGGGCACCGCGCACGCCGCGGACCCGGTCGACGACGCCGCCTCGCTCCGGACCCGGTGGCACACCCTTCTCACCGGCGGCCCCGGCCTCGATCTCGCGGACGCACGGATCGCCGCGGCCGTGGCCCGGATCGGCAAGGCCGCGACGACGTCGGCGAAGGGCCTGGACCCGTCGCGTACCGACGGGCTCTTTCCCGACCTGACGAGCACCACGCTCTCCAACCACGTCACCACCTCGTTCAAACGCCTCGCGACCTTGGCTACCGCGTGGGCCGTACCCGGCACCGTCCAGTACGGCGACACCGCGCTGCGGGACCTGCTCCTGGCGGGCATCGACTGGATGCTGACGAACCGGTACGGGCCCGGGCACACCCGGTTCGACAACGACTGGGACTGGGAGATCGGCTCCGCCCTCGCACTCAACGACGCCGCCGTGCTGCTGTACGACGTGCTCGGAACGGAGCGCCTCGGCCGGATCAGCGCGGCCGTCCGCGGCTACACGCCCGACCCGAACCTGTGGCGGGCCGACCGGCAGATCGCGACCGGCGCCAACCGGGTGTGGATCTCCACCGTCGTCGCCGTGAACGCGGTGCTCCGCGACAGCGGCGACGACCTCGTGCGGGTCCGTGACGCTCTTTCGGACGTCGAGGGTTCGGGCGCCAACAGCGTCCTCGCCTTCAACGACGCGAGCGCGGCCTCCGAGGGCACGGGCGAGGGTTTCTACTCCGACGGCTCGTTCCTCCAGCACTACAAGCACCCGTACAACGGCGGCTACGGCAAGGAGCTGCTCAACAACCTGTCCCGGCTGCTGAACCTCCTCGCGGGCACCGCGTGGACGGTGACCGATCCCGATCTCGACAACGTCCGCCGCTGGGTCGACGAGGGCTTCGATCCGCTCCTGGCGCGCGGCGACGTCATGGCGTCGGTCTGCGGCCGCGAGATCGCCCGGCCCAGCAAGCAGGGCCACGCCTCGGCGCAGACGGTCATCGAGGCGGTGGTCCGGCTGATCCCGAGCTTCCCCGGTGAGACCGCCGACCGGTTCACGGCCCTGGTCAAGCAGTGGATCGCCGAGGACACCTACCGGGACTTCCTCGCCGTCACCGACCTCGCCTCGCTCGTCGCGGCCCGGAACGTCATCGCCTCACCGGTTCCGGCGCGCGGCCCGCTGGTCGCCCACAAGCAGCACCCGCGGATAGACAAGGCGGCCCACCACCGGCCCTCGTTCGCCCTCGGCATCTCCGCGTACTCCTCGCGGATCTACAACTACGAGTCGATCCAGAACGAGAACCTGCACGCCTGGCACCTGTCCGACGGCATGGTGCTCCTGTACACCGACGACCTCGGCCACTACAGCGAGGACTACTGGCCCACCGTCGATCCCGCACGGCTGCCCGGCACCACCGTCCTCGCGGGCCGGCCCGCCGACGCCGCCGGGCAGCGCACCACCAGCACCGCCGACTGGGCGGGCGGAGCCGCACTGCCGGGGACGACGCTGGGCGCGTACGGGATGGAGCTGCGGGCGTTCGGCAGTTCGCTGCACGGCCTCAAGAGCTGGTTCTGCCTCGACGACGTCATCGCGTGCGTCGGCTCGGGGATCAGTGCCGACGCGGGCACCGCCGAGACAGTCGTGGAGAACCGGAAGCTGCGGGACCCGGCGGCGGCGCTCCTCGTCGACGGACAGGCCGCCCCGCCGGACACCGGCTGGTCGGCGCGGCTGGACCAGGTGCGATGGGTGCACGTCGCGGGGACCGGCGGCTACGTCTTCCCCGAGCCCGTCACCCTGCACGGTCTGCGCGAGGACCGGACGGCGACCTGGCGCGAGATCAACCTCAAGTACGGCACGGACACCCCCGTCACCCGCCCGTATCTGACGCTGTGGCAGGACCACGGGACCGCGCCCGACGGAGCCGGCTACTTCTGGCTCCAGGCACCGATGGCCTCCCCGGAGCGGACGAAGCAGTGGTCGTCCGCGCCCCCGGTGAAGCTGGTCGCCCGCTCCACGGCCGTGCACGCGGTACGCCGCTGCGCGGACGGGCTGCTCGCCGCGAACTTCTGGGGCGCCGGGACGGCACAGGAACTCACCTCGGACGGACCGGCCTCGGTCCTCGTCCGGCCGGAGGGCAGGACGGTCACCGTCTCGCTGTCCGACCCGACCCAGCTGCGGTCCTCCGTCGTACTGGACCTGGCCCGGCGCAATCTGAGCGTCGTCTCGGCCGGCCCGGGCATCACGGTGGCACCGACCGGCAGCGGTATCCGCATCACCGCGGACACGACCGGACTCCACGGTGCAACCCTCGACCTCACCTTGAAGAGGAGCTAGACCCTTGCTGTTCGACATGCCCCTGGACCGGCTGCGCGACTACCGGCCGGAGCCGGAGGAGCCGGCCGACTTCGACGCCTTCTGGGAGAAGACGCTCACCGAGAGCGCCCGCCACGGCCTGGACGCCGAGTTCGTCCCGTACGACGCCGGATTCGCCACCGTCGACGTGTTCGACGTGACGTTCCGCGGCTGGGGCGGCCAGCCGGTGAAGGCGTGGCTGCTGCTCCCCCGGGAGCGCTCGGGCCCGCTGCCGGCCGTCGTGCAGTACATCGGCTACAACGGCGGACGCGGCATCCCCTACTCCTGGCTCACCTGGAGCGCCCTGGGCTACGCCCACCTGGTCATGGACAACCGCGGCCAGGGCGGTGGCGGCAAGAACACCGCCGACACCGTGGACATCGGCCCGGACGGGAACGGCTCCTCGTCCCCCGGCTTCCTGACCCGGGGCATCGAGGACCCGTACCGGCACTACTACCGCCGGCTGATCACGGACGCGGTGCGGGCCGTCGACGCGGCGAAGGCGCACACCGCGGTGGACGCCTCACGCGTCGCGGTGCTGGGAGGCAGCCAGGGCGGCGGCCTCGCGCTCGCCGTGGCGGGGCTGCGCGACGACGTGGTGGCGGCCGTCGCCGATGTGCCGTTCCTCTGCCACTACCGGCGTGCCTCGCAGATCACGGACGCGGGCCCGTACGCGGAGATCGCCCGCTGGCTGTCCGGGCACCGTTTCCGGATCGACGAGGCGATGGAGACCCTGTCGTACTTCGACGGCGTCAACTTCGCGGCCAGGGCGACCGCTCCGGCGTGGTTCTCGGTGGGGCTGATGGACAAGATCTGCCCGTCGTCCACCGTGTTCGCCGCCTACCACCGCTATGCCGGTCCGGCGCAGATCGAGGTGTTCACGTACAACGGGCACGAGGGCGGCGCGGAGTACGACCTGCCGCGCAAGATCGCGGCGCTGCGGGGTGCGTTCGGTCGGTAGCGGACGCCGGTCACCGGCCCAGCGCCGCCATCGCGGCGTTGTGGCCGGGGACCCCGCTTACCCCTCCGCCGCGCACCGCCCCGGCCCCGCAGAGCAGGACGTTGGCGTGCGCGGTCTCCACGCCCCAGCGGCCGGTCTCCGGCGTGGCGTACGGGAAGGCGAGGTCCCCGTGGAAGATGTGGCCCCCAGGCAGCCGCAGGTCCCTTTCGAGGTCGAGCGGCGTCCTCGCCTCGATGCACGGCTCACCGTGCGCGTCGAGCGCCAGGCAGTCGGCGAGCGGCTCCTCCAGATGGGCGTCGAGCTCGGCGAGCGTCGCCCCGAGCAGCGCGGCACGGGCACTGTCGTTGTCCGCGGCGAAGAGACGCGCCGGGGTGTGGAGGCCGAACAGGGTCAGGGTCTGGTAGCCGCGGGCGGCGAGATCCGGGCCGAGGATCGAGGGGTCGGTCAGCGAGTGGCAGTAGATCTCCGAGGGCGGGGCCGCGGGCAGTCTGCCGGCAGCCGCCTCCCGGTGGGCGTCGGCCAGCTGCCCGTACCCCTCGGCGATGTGGAAGGTCCCGGCGAAGGCCTGCCGCGGGTCCACGGACCGGTCCCTGAGCCCGGGCAGCCGGGTGAGCAGCATGTTCACCTTCAGCTGGGCGCCTTCGGCCGGGGCGGGCGGTGCGTCGCCGAGGAGGGCGGCGAGGGCCTCGGGCGAGGCGTTGACCAGGACGCGGCGTGCGCCCACGGACGACTCGCCGCTGTCCGTCCGTACCGTCACCTCGGCGTGTGTGCCGTCGGTGTCGATGCGGACCGCCTCGTGCCCCGTGCGGATCTGCGCGCCGGCGGCACGCGCGGCCCCGGCGAGAGCGTCGGTGAGCGCGCCCATCCCGCCGACCGGCACATCCCAGTCACCGGTGCCGCCGCCGATCACGTGGTAGAGGAAACAGCGGTTCTGGAGCAGTGAGGCGTCGTGCGCACCGGCGAAGGTTCCGATGAGCGCGTCCGTGAGGACGACGCCGCGGACGAGGTCGTCGTCGAAGGCGTTCTCGACGGCGACGCCGATGGGTTCCTCGAACAGCATCCGCCAGGCGTCCGCGTCGTCGATCCGCTGCCGCAGCGCGTCACGGGTGGGCAGCGGTTCGGTGAGTGTCGGGAAGACCCGCTCGGCGACCTGCCCGGTGCGTCGGTAGAACCGCTGCCACGCCTCGTACTCCCGGTCCGAGCCGGTGAGGGCGGCGAAGGAGTCCCGGGTGCGGTCGCCGGCCACGAGCAGGCCGGTGGGCCGGCCGTCGCGGACGGCCGGGGTGTAGGAGGAGACGGTCCGCTTGCGCACGGTGAAGTGCAGGCCGAGATCGCGGACGATCTTCGACGGGAGCAGCGAGACGAGGTAGGAGTAGCGCGACAGCCGGGCGTCGACCCCGGCGAACGGACGGGTCGAGACGGCCGCTCCCCCGGTGGTGCCCAGCCGCTCCAGGACCAGGACGGACTGCCCGGCACGGGCGAGATAGGCGGCGGCGACAAGGCCGTTGTGGCCGCCACCGACGATCACTGCGTCATAGCTGTCTCGTACGGGCATGCCCCTTGGTAACACGGACGCGTGCCGTGGACCAGGGCCGGACTCCCGCCGGGCACCGGGCTCAGCGCGACGGGATGCCCCGCTGCTGCCGCAGCGCCGCCACCTGCCGGTAGAGCTCGACGGCCTCCTGGCCCCTGCCGAGCTGTTCGAGGCAGTGCGCCTCGTCGTTGCGGCCGGCGAGGGTGTCGGGGTGGTCGGCTCCGAGGATCCGGGTGCGTGCCTCGGCCACCTGCCGGTACACGGTGAGGGCGTCGGCCCAGCGGCCGAGCCAGCCGAGACCGACGGCGACCTCGCGGCGGCTGACCAGGGTGTCGGGGTGGTCGGGGCCCAGGACGCGTGCGCGGTTCACGCAGACCTCGCGCGATTCGGCCAGCGCCTCTTCCCAGCGGGCCAGCCGGCCCAGGTTGACGCCCAGTCCGTGGCGGGCGCGGAGGGTCTCGGGGTCGGCGGGGCCGCTGACCCGGGTCCGGTCCTCGACGAGCCCGCGGTAGAGCTCCAGCGCCTCGGCGCTGCGGCCCAGGCGTCCGAGGCTGATCCCTACCTCGTAGCGGGCCGCGAGCGTGTCCGGGTGGTCGGCGCCCAGCGCCTGCGCACGGGCCTGGACGACTTCCCGGTAGGTCTGCAGGGCCTCCGTCCAGCGGCCTAGCCTGCCCAGGGTGTAGCCGACCTCGTAGCGGGTGACGAGGGTGTCGGGGTGGGCGGCGCCGAGCAGCCGGGCGCGCGCCTGCGCGACGTCGCGGGCGATGCCGTACGACTCCTCCAGCCGTCCCAGCCTGCTGAGGTTGAACGCCAGGTTGTGGCGGCAGCGCAGGGTGTCGGGATGGTCGGGCCCCATCGAGCGTTCCCGGGAGGCGAGGACGGCGGCGTACAGCTGGTGGGCCTCGAAGTGCCGGCCGAGCTGGCCCAGTACGTAACCCATCTCCTGGCGGGCCGCGAGGGTTTCCGGATGATCGGGGCCCAGGCTGCGTTCGCGTCCCTGGGCGACACGGGCGAACTCGCGCAGCGCGTCCGTCGCGCGTCCCGTGCGGCTGAGGGTGAAGCCCACCTCGTACCGGCTGGAGAGCGTGTCGGGGTGGTCGGGTCCGAGGACGCTCTCGCGTTCGGCGGCGACCGCGCGGTGGACCTCGCCCGCCTCCTCCCAGTGGCCGAGCCTGCCGAGGTTGAGGCCGGCGCTGTGGCGGCTGGCGAGTATCGAGAGGAGTTCCGGTCCCGGCGTGGGCCGCTCGGCACCGGCCGGCCGGCCCGAGGCGGGCTGCGCGGCGCCGGTGGTCCATGCGCCGGTGAGGCCCGCCGCGTGGTCGAACGAGTCCGGCAGCATGGCAGCGGTGCCGGTCGCCTTGTGCCCGGTGGTCATGCCGCGGGTCCAGTCGGGCAGCCGCGGTGCGGGGGCGGCGGGCCTGCCGGGATGTTCGACGGGGGCGGGCGGCGCGAGCAGCACCCGGCCGGTCGGTTCCAGGTGGGGCTGCTCGCCGGTGCGGCCGACGGCGATACGGCGGCGCAGGTCTCCGGCGTCCACCGGCCGCTGGTCCGGCGTCTTCGCGAGCAGTTCCAGGACGACACGGTCGAAGAACCCCGGCAGTTCCGCGCGATGCGTGCGCAGGGGTTCGGGCGGGGTGTCACGGTGGCCGACGAGTACGCCCCAGGCGTCGTCGAGGTCGAACGGCGGTGCCCCGGTGGCGATCTCGTACAGGACACAGCCCAGCGAGTAGAGGTCGCTGCGGTGGTCGATCTGGCCGCCGCTGATCTGCTCCGGCGACATGTAGTGCGGGGTCCCCATGGCGATGCCGGCGCCCGTGAGGCGGGAGGTGACCGAGATGTCGTGGCCGAGCCTGGCGATGCCGAAGTCGCAGATCTTCACCGTCCCGTCGACGAGCCGCATGATGTTGGCGGGTTTGAGGTCGCGGTGGACGATGCCCTGCTGATGGGTGTAGCCGAGGGCGTCGGCGACCTGTTCGGCGATGTCGACGACGTCGTCGACCGGCAGCGGGTGCTGCTTGTTGTCCTCCAGGAGCTGGCTGAGGTTGCGGCCGTCCAGGAGCTCCATCACCAGATAGAGCACGCCCTCGTGTTCGCCGAAGTCGTGGACGACGGTGACACCCCGGTGCTGGAGAGCGGCGGCGACGCGGGCCTCGCGGCGGAAGCGCTCACGCAGGATGCGGGTGAAGTCCTTGTCGTGCTGCGGGCCCATGGGTTTGAGGCATTTGACGGCGACCTGACGGCCGAGCGACTCGTCGCGGGCACGCCACACCTCGCCCATGCCGCCCCGCCCGATCAGATCGAGCAGTCGGTACCGGCTCTGGATCAGCCTGGTTTCCGCCATCCCTGCTGTCGCCCCCGTCACTCCGCCTACTGTTGCTGCGCCCTCCCCGGCCCGTCCAGTATGGCTGCCTGCCTTTTCAGTGTGTACGGGGTGGGGCGGCTGCCGGGCCCGAGTCGCGCCATCGCGTTCACAATGTGACCGGGCGGAAGCTTCCAGCGCAGCCTCGACGGGATGGCGCGCAGCGCGGTTCCGGTGGTGCGCAGGCGGCGGTCGACGGTGGCCGCGGACGGCGCCGGTCTGCCGTACAGCTCGTGGGCGAACGGGGGCAGCGACTGGTACGCGAGGGCCGCCACACGCCGCCACAGCACGGCGCGCGCCGGCACGAGCAGCGGGTGGACCGGTGGCCGGCGCAGGAACGCGTCGACGTCCAGCGCCTCGGGCGAGGAGGCCAGTGCGGGCCGTACGCGCTCGAAGTACGCGGCGAGCTGTGCGGTGGTCGCGGGCACTTCGGACGGATCGAGGCCGACGAGGCGGGCGCCGGTGCGGTGTTCGTCGACGTACCGGTCGGCCTGCGCGGCGGTGAGCGGGTAGCCGGAGCGCCGTTCGACCTGGAGATAGGAGTCGACCTCCGCGCAGTGCACCCACAGCAGGAGCTCCGGCTCGTCGACGCCGTACGTCTCGCCGGTCAGCGGGTCGGTGGCCTTCAGCAGCCGGTGGATCCTGCGGACCCGCGCTCCGGCCTTCTCGGCGGCGTCGGTGGTCCCGTAGGTGATCGTCCCGACGAACCCCGCCGTGCGCATCAGCCGGCCCCAGGCGTCCTCGCGGAAGTCGCTGTTCTGCATGACGCCGCGCACCGCGCGCGGGTGGAGCGCCTGGAGGTACAGGGCGCGTACTCCGGCGACCCACATCATCGGGTCGCCGTGCAGCTGCCAGGTGACCGATGCGGGTCCGAAGAGCCCGGGGTCGGCGTCCGTCATGTGCGCGTACCTCCTGTCTCCACCGAGTCCACGCGGCAGCCGGCCCGCGGGTTCGCCCACCGTGACCGGTGGCGCTCCATCAGACTGCCGCATCCGCCCGGCACATCGGACCTGCCCCGGCTCCCTGGGCCCTGGACCCGGCGGTCTCCCGCCGCGCCGATGTCCTGGTCCTCGGCCCCCGGCCGGACGATCCGCCGTCCTTCTTCACCTGCCCGGCCGACAGGGAGGTACAGCCGCGCTTCGCATCGGGGTTCGGTTATGACCCCGCCGGGGCCCGGTCCGACCTGCTGCGGCCGGCGCTGTAAGAGGCCGGGCTCATCCCGCCGGACGACTTCCCCGACGACCTGCTCGGCGACGACGAGGAGTTGCCGGCCGGCGAACAGAGGCGCCGGGTACTGACGGTCGCCGGTGAACACTTCGGGCTGTCTCTTCCCTCGCCGGTTCGTCGAGAGCGGACAGCTTCCCACGGTGGTCACGCGCACCTCGCCTCCCTCGTCCAGGTCAGCGGCGCAGCCGCTCTTCCGACGGCATCCGGGCAGGTCAGGGTGATGGCGTCCGCGTGGTCGTGCGCTCCCCTGCGGCAGGACGAAGCGATGGGTCCTTCGGCGCTCGTCATGCCAGGGCGCGGATCGCCTCGATGGTCCGGTCCACGCTGAGGGTCCCGTTCGCGCAGTCGCGCAGCAGGGCCGTCACCCGTTCGTCCTGGTACTCACGCGCAGGCGCGGGCGGGGCCTCGGGCGCTGCGGCTCGGGTGACGTCGTCACGGGTCAGGAGGTAGTCCGCCAGGGCGGCACAGGAACGGTGCTGGAAGATGACGTCCGGCTTGATCGGAACGCCGAGGGCCGTCCCGGCCCGGCGGGCCAGGCGCACGTAGATGATGGAGTTCAGTCCGAGCTGCCGGAACGACGCGTCCTCGTCGAAGCCCAGCGCCTCGTCGCCGATCTCCGGCTGGAGGACCTCGCGTCTGATGCGCTCGATCAGGTCTCGGCGCGGGCCGGGCGCGGGCTCCTGTGCGCTGGTGATCCGGTCGATGAGCGAGGTGAGCACCTTCGATTCGCTCAGTTCCGTGAAATCCGACACGCCCGCGTCCCGCAGATACCGGATGCAGTCGGTCCAGCGGACGGGCTTGGCGATCTGTTCGGCGAGCAGTTCGCGGACTTCCCGCGCATCGGATCCGAACGGCCGGCCGGTCACGTTGGAGATGACCGGTGTCCGCAGTGCGCCCACGTCGACCGAGGCCAGCAGGGTGCGGAAGCGCGCGGCTGCCGGGGCCATCGCCGGGGCGTGGAACGGTCCGCTGACTTTGACCGGGACGAAGCCTCGGACCCCTTCCACCTGCTCGAAGACCGGCTTGATCCGCGCCAGTTCCTCGCGGCTGCCGGAGAGCACGAACTGCTCGGGCGCGTTGTAGTTGGCAATGACCACGCCGGTGGCATCGAGCCGTTTCAGGGTCTCCTCGACGATCTGCTCGGAGATACCGACGACTGCGGCCATCGCACCGCCGCTGACCCGGCTCATCAGTTCCGCCCGGCGTTGCACCAGCGTCAGGCCGGTTTCGAAGTCGAAGGCGCCGGCCGCGAACAGCGCGCTGTACTCGCCGAGGCTGTGGCCCGCGAAGAAGTCCGCGGGTGGCAGGTCCTCCTGCGCCGCCGACCAGTGCAGCGCGTTGACGACGTAGATCGCGGGCTGCGCGTACGCGGTCTCGGACAGCCGTCGCTCCGGGTTTTCCAGACAGAGCTCTTCGACCGGGTATCCGAGCACCCGGTCGGCGCGGCGACGGACGTCGGGGAACCTTCCGAACAGGCTTCGTCCCATCCCCTTCTTCTGGGTGCCCTGCCCCGGGAACACGTAGCAGCGCATCAGATCCGCCCGTCCCCGAGGCCGGATCCGGCCGACGGCGCCGGCCACTCGGGAAGTTCGGTGATCCGGACCACGGCGCACGTCCAGGTGAAGCCGGCGCCGACGCCGAGGAGCATGCAGAGGTCGCCGACGTCCACGGCGCGTGCCCGGACGAGGTGGTCGAGTCCGGCGATCTGGTCGCCCGCGCCGAGGTGGCCGACGGTGCGGCCCCAGGACCAGGTCGTGAGGGCGAGGTCGATATCGAGTGCGGCGAGGACCTCGCGCTGCAGCACGATGCGTCCGAAGTGCGGAACGACGAACCGGGCGACGTCGCCCAGCCGGATGTCCGCGTCGCGCAGGGCCTGATTGACGCAGTCGCTGAGGCCGGCCCGGAATCGGCGGGTGAACTCGTCGAGTTCCACGTCCCCCAGGTACTGCAGTTTGCGCAGACGCAGGTCGATGGGGCGCGTGGGGTCGTGGTGAGGGGTGAAGGGCGCGTCGCCGCGATGCAGGCGCTCCAGGGTGGGATCCGACACCGTGGAGGTGCTCAGCACCTGCGCGAACCCGGACCTCCTGCTGAGCACCATCGCCGACGCACCGTCGCCGGGAACGATGCCGATATCGCTGTTCCAGCGGTCGATCGCCGGCGGACTGACCTTGTCGGCGGTGGTCACCAGCGCCGCCACGTCGCCGGTGGCCGTGAGGGAGCGCGCCGCGATGTCCAACGCGGTCATGCAGCCGTTGGAGGCATTCTTGACCTCGAAGGCGAGCGCCGAATGGTCCCCCAGTACTTCGCGGTGGATGTAGGAAGCCGTCGGGTAGAGCTCAAGGCCTTGGAAGTACACGCAGGCGTGCAGGAGCAGCGCGATGTCCTCGGCCCGGTGACCCGACCTCTTCAGGGCTTCTCCGGCAGCGGCCACCGCCATCCCGGGCGGAGTTTCGTCCGTGGCCTCGCAGACCGACTCCAGCTGCGTGTCCTCGGCGTCCTGGGCGTCGAACCGGCCGTCGGCGACGGCTTGTCCGACCTTGGTCGCCGGGGGCAGGAAGGTGGCGGTAGCCGCGATGAACAGGGCCTCTGTCTTCACTTCTCGTTCCCTCTCAGGGTGGTGGCGTCATGGAGCAGGAACCCGGCGATGGCCTCGGCGGTCGGGTAGTCGAACACCAGCGTGGCGGGCAGCGTGGTGTTCAGCCGCTTGGCGAGGCGCTTGCGCAACTGGACCATGGTGAGCGAGTCGATCCCGAGGGAACGCAGTGCTCTGTCGGCCGGCACGCTGTCGGGACCGGGCAGGCCGAGCACGTCGGCGACTTCGCTGCGGACGAGCCCCAGCAGCAGAGCCGGCCGTTCGGCTTCGGAGGCGTCCGCCATCCGCGTATCGAGTGACTCTGCCGTCTCGGGAACTCCGGCTCGGCGCCCTCCGGTTGTGCGCTGCAGCATGTCGCGCAGCAAGGGAGGTGCTTGCGCATCGCCGAGCGCGTGCCGCAACGATGCCAGTTCCAGGTGCACGGGCATCAGCTGGGCCTCGGGACGCGCAAGTGCGGCATCCAGGGCGTTCAGGCCCTCGGTCAGGTTCAGAGCACCGATCCCCTGACGCCGCAGGCGTCCCAGCTCGGCCTTGCCGAGGTGGGCGGTCATGCCCACTCCGGCCTGTTCCCAGAGCCCGAAAGCGAGGCTGAGTCCGGGCAGACCCCGCTTGCGCCGGTTCGCCGCCAGGGCGTCCAGCGTCGCGTTCGCCGCGGCGTACCCGCTCTGTCCTGCGGTTCCCAGCGTTCCGGCCGCCGAGGAGAAGAGGACGAACGCGGACAGGTCAAGCCGCTCGGTCAGCTCGTCCAGCAGGCGCGCGCCCTGGACCTTGGGTGCCATCACCCGGTGCAGCCGCTCTGCGGTGAAGCCCTCCACCAGGCCGTCGTCGAGCACGCCGGCGAGGTGGAACACGGCCGTGAGGGGATGGCCCGGGTGGATTCCTTCCAGTACCGCAGCCACTGCGGCCCGGTCCGCGACATCGCCCGCGACCAGGTCCACCCGCTCGGCGCCCGCGGCTTCGAGCTCCCGCACGAACGAACCGGCTCCGGGGGCCTTCCCACCGCGCCGCGACAGCAGCACGAGACGGCGCGCTCCGTGCACGCGGATCAGGTGTGCGGCGAGCGCGCTGCCGAGCTCGCCGAGACCGCCGGTGATCAGCACCGTGCCGTCCGGGTCGAGGGCGCGTGGCAGGGTCACCACGGTCTTGTGCGCGGCGTTCCGCTGCGCGTGGCGCAGGGCGTATGGCGCGTCGCGTACGTCGAAGGCAGTGAACGATCCGCCGTCCTGCCTCGCGTCGGGGGCGGTCGGATCAGCGGCCGCCTGCGCGAAGGTGAGGTCCGCGGGCATCGGCCCGAGGGTGGCGGCGTCCACGCGGATCCGGTTGCCGAGCGCGCCTTCCGCACGGCCCATGACCCGGTCACCCGCGCGTACGGAGGTGACGCCGCTGCCGGCCCGCACGACGGTCCCCGCGAACTCCAGGGCTCGTGCGTGTCCCGGTCTCATCCCGGCGGCGCGCACCTCGACGAGGACTTCACCCGGCGCGACCGGCTCCGGCATGCCGTCGTCCTGCGTGGCGGCGATGACGTCCAGCCGGTCGTCCTCCCGTTGGTGCACGTGCCAGCTGCCTTCGGCCGGCAGGACGAGCGCGTCGACCTCCTCGACGGTCGGCCTTGCTCGTGGCACGTGGGCGCTCTCGCCGCGCAGCACGCACTCCGGTTCGCCGCCGGTCTCGACCACCCGTGCCAGGAGCCGGAAGTCCGGGGTACCGGGATCGAGGTCGATCAGGCGCAGGACACGCTCAGGCTGTTCCGTACGGGCCGTGCGGACCATGCCCCACACTGCGGCATGGGCCCAGTTCCCTACCTGGTCATCAGGGCTCGATGACACTGCGTCACGGGTGATCCAGATGAGCTCCGCACCCTGGAGCCGGGCATCGCCGAAGCACACCTGAAGCGTCCGCAGCGCTTCGGCGGCGCTCCGTTCCGCGTCGTACCACTGAGCGGACGCGCAGTCGGGCAGCGCGAACAGCAGTCGCCGAGGCGTGTCCGCCCGGACATCGAGCCGCTTCACGAGGGCGTCCAGGTCGGGTACCACGTCGGCGCCGAGCCCCGCGCCCAACTCTGCGTCGCCGACCACGAGGGTGCCCGCGGTCTCGGGGGTCTCGGCCACGGGGTGGACGGGCTCGAAGCCGACGCGGTAGAGGTGCTCGGCGAACGGGTGTCCTCGGCGTCTGCCGGGCTGGAACTTCAGCCTGCCGATCCGGGCCACCGGACGGCCTGCCGGGTCCGCCAGCCAGACGGTGGCCGGCGCGAGGTCCTCGTCCCCTCCGGATTCGAACGACACGCGCACCGTCAGTTCTCTGTCCGCGGCACGGAACAGCTCGACGTCCGACCAGATGAACGGGACGAGCGGCCCGGGAGCCGCGCCCTCCTCCATCAGACCGGCGACGACGACCTGCAGTGCCGCGTCGAACAGCGACGGATGCAGGCCGTGGCCGGCCGCGTCCAGCGCGCCCGGAAGCGATACCCGCGCGTAGTAGACGCCGTCGCGGCAGGCGAGTTCGCGCAGTCCCCGGAAGGCCGGGCCGTAGTCGAGCCCGTTGGCGAGGGCGCGCCCGTAGAAGGCTTCGATGTCGAGGTCCCGTCCACCGGGCACCGCCCGGTTGTCCGTGTCCGGCGGCATCGTGGCGCCGACGCGGGCGCGGGTCACGCACTCTCCGGTCGCGTGCTGCTGCCAGATCAGCGGCTCATCCGTGTCCTCGGGCTGGCTGTGGAACGTGAAGGGGCGTCGTCCGTGCGCGTCCGGATCACCGACGGTGGCCTGGATCCGCAGCGCGCGGCCCGGCAGGAGGACGACCGGCGCCAGCAGCGTCAGGTCCGCCACGGCGTCGGCACCCGCGGTCCGGGCGGCGAACAGCGCAGCGTCGGTCAAGCCCGCGCCCGGCACGTAGACCTGCCCGCCGACGACGTGATCGGCCAGCCACGGGCAATCGTCGAGCGACAGCCGTCCGGTGAACAGGTAGCCGCCGCTGCCGGCGAGGGTCGTGATCGCGTCGAACCACGGGTGCCGGCCCGCTGACTGACCTGCCGCCACCGCGACGGGTCCGGCAGGCAGCTCGCCGAGCCAGAAGCGCCGGCGCTGGAACGCGTAGGTCGGGACATCGACCTTGTCGGCGGCATGGGCCCCGAGGACTCGCTCCCAGTCCAGGGGCAAGCCCCGCTCGAACAACGTGGCGGCCGCTCGCCAGAGCTGGTCCACGCCGCCCAATCCGCCTTCGGCAGGTGGGCCGACCTCGACGAACACTCCGAAGCCCTCACCGCGCAGCCGCTCCAGCGCACGGTCGGGCCTCATGGGCTCCGGCTCCGGCTCCGGCTCCGGCACGTCGCGGACCCAGTAGTCGCCGCCGAGCTCCGGGCCCGGCACGACCTCGCCCGTCAGGCGCGAGCAGAAGGCAATGGAGGACCGGCCCGGGACGATCCCCGCAATCGCACCGCCGACCGCGTCCCCCGAGCGCGCACGAGCCTGAAGAGCGATGACGCGGGCGCCGTCCTCCAGGCTCAACGCCCCGCTCACCACGGCGGCGGCGGCCTCGCCCTGCGCGTCGCCCACCACCGCCGCCGGCTCCACACCCCAGCTGCGCCACAGCGCCGCAAGTCCGAGGTGGGTCGCGAACAGCGTGCACGGCAGCACATCCGGACTGTTCACGTCCTCCTCGCCGCGCAGCACCTTCAGCACGGACCAGCCGGTCAACGGCGAGAGGACCGCGTCGCACTCCGCCACGGCGTCACGGAACACCGCGCTCTGCTCCAGCAGTTGACTGTTCGTCCCTGGCGGCTGCGCGTCCCGGCCGCCGAACACGAAGGCGATCTTCCCCGGCGCCGTGCCGGAACCGGGCTCCATCGCCCGCAGGGCTTCGGCAGCATCCTCGGTGGTGCTCGCGAAGACCACGGCGCGCGCGTCGAAGTGGGTACGGCCGACGGCGGAGGTGTGAGCGATGTCCCGCATCGACGCGGCGGGCCGCGCGTCGAGCCAGTCGGCCCAGTGCCGGGCCTGCGCACGCAGGGCGTCCGCGTCGGTGCCTGAGATCACCAGTGGGTGGACGAGATCGTCGCCGGGCCGGTCCGCGACGACGGTCCGCGGTGCTTCTTCGATGATGACGTGCGTGTTCGTGCCGCTGATACCGAATGAGCTGATGCCCGCACGACGCACCCGCCGTGTCCGCGGCCACTTCCTCGGCTGCCGCAGGAGCTCCAGTTCGCCGCCGGTCCAGTCGATCCGGGTGTTCGGCGTTTCCACGTGGAGCGTGCGGGGCAGCCACTCGTGCTGAAGCGCCATCACCATCTTGATGACGCCGATGACGCCGGAGGCCGCCTGAGCGTGGCCGATGTTGGACTTGGCCGATCCCAGGTGCAGGGGTCGCACGCGGCCCGAGAACACTGCGGCAAGGGCGCCGGCCTCGATGGGATCGCCGAGCACGGTGCCCGTGGCGTGCGCTTCGACGGCGTCGATGTCGGCCGGGGTCAGTCCCCCGTCGGCCAGGGCACTGCGCAGCACGCGCTGCTGCGCGAGGCCGTTCGGCGCGGTGAGTCCCTGGCTGCGGCCGTCCTGGTTCATGGCGGTGCCCCTGACAACGGCCAGCACACGGTCACCGTCGCGCCTCGCGTCCGAGAGCCGCTTGAGCACCAGGACGCCGCAGCCTTCCGCCCAGCTCGTCCCGTCGGCGTCGTCGGCGAAGCTCTTGCAGCGGCCGTCGGCCGCGAGCCCGTTGAGGCGGCTGAACTCGACGAAGATCTGCGGGGTGCTCATCACGGTCACTCCGCCGGCGAGCGCCAGGTCGCATTCGCCCCTGCGCAGCGCCTCGCACGCCAGGCGCAGGGCCACGAGCGACGAGCTGCACGCGGTGTCGACGGTGAGCGCCGGCCCGGACAGGCCGAGTGTGTAGGCCACCCGCCCGGAGATCAGGCTCGCCCCGTTGCCAGTGATCTTGTAGCCGTCGCTGCTCCCGACGTCCCAGCGCCGGGCAACGTCGTAGTCCGAGCTCATCGCGCCGAGGTAGACACCCGTGTTGCTTCCTTCGAGGGACGCAGTGCGCAGACTGGCCCGCTCGAGTGCCTCCCACACGACTTCCAGAACGAGCCGCTGCTGCGGTTCCAGGGACAGCGCCTCACGCGGGCTGAGCCCGAAGAACGCCGCGTCGAAGTCCTCGACGTCGCGTACGAAGCCGCCCTTTCGCTCGAAGCGCCTGCCGGTCGCGGCGCGCTCCGTCTCCTCGATCGTGCTGAGATCCCACCCGTCCCAGCGCCGTGGGAACGGGGAGGAGGCTTCGCGGCCGTCGACGAGCAGTTCCCAGAACGCTTCGGGCGTGTCGATTCCGTCCGGAAGCCGGCAGGCCATGGACACGATCACGACGGGGTCGTCGTCATCGGGCCGCACGGGAACTGCGGCGACGGCGGGCGAAGCCTCCGGGGACTCGTGCTGCGCATCGGCGTGCGTCAGCAGCAGTGCCGCGATTGCCCGCGGTGTGGGGTAGTCGAAGGCGAGCACCGTGGGCAGCGGGACCCGTGTCCGTGCGCTGAGCCGGTTGCGCAGCTCGACCACCATGAGGGAGTCGAAACCCTGTTCGCGCAGCGTCATGTCGGGGCGCACGTCTTCCGCGGTCCGTCCGAGCAGGGCCGCGGCCTCCGCCGTCACGAACGCGACCATGGATCCCAGACGCTCGGGTTCGGCCAGGGCCATCACGTCCGCGCGCCATGAAGCACGGTTGCCGGCCGGGATCGCGTCGTCGTGTTCGTCCAGCCAGTAGCTGCGGTGTTCGAACGCGTACGTCGGAAGGTCCGTCCTGCGCGTGTCCGCGGCAGAGAGCACACGCTTCCATGGGATCGGAACCCCTTGGACGTGCAGCTCTGCCAGTGCCCGCAGCGCCTGCTCGATCCCGCCGCGATCGCGGCGCAGGCTGCTCACCACGACGGCCGCCGCGTCGGTTTCGGTTCCCTGCGCCAGGGCTATCTGGAGCACCGGATGCGGACTGACCTCGACGAAGGTGCCGAATCCGTCCGCTCGCAGGCGTTCCAGCGCTCGATCGAAGCGCACCGGCTCGCGCAGGTTGCGGCACCAGTAGTCCGCGTCGAGCTCCGGGCCGGCCGCCCGCTCGCCCGTCACGCTCGAATAGAAGGCGATCCCCGCATCCGCGGGGGCAAGGTCCGTGAGCCGCTCGCGCAACGCGGGCAGCAGCACGTCCATGTGCGGGCTGTGCGACGCGTAGTCCACGTCCACGCGCTGGCAGTACGCGCCGGTGGCCTCCATCCGCGCGAGGAAGCGGTCCAGCGCCTCGGCGTCTCCGGCCACGACGGTCGATCGCGCGGTGTTCACCACCGCGACGGACAGCGCCCCGCCGAAGGCCGCCAGCTCCTGAACGACTTCGCCCACCGGGCGCTCCACGAGTCCCATCGCCCCGTCCGGCGCATGGTCGTGCACGGCCCGAGCGCGCAACGCCACAATGCGAGCGCCGTCCGCCAGGCTCAATGCCCCGCTGACGACCGCCGCGGCCACCTCACCCTGGCTGTGGCCGACGACCGCCGAGGGCTCGACGCCCCAGGCGCGCCACATCGCGGCGAGACCGACGTACATCGCGAACAACGCCGGCTGCACCACGTCCGTACGCGCGAAGGGCGGCGCGAGACCGTCCTGCCCACGCACGATCCCGGCGACCGAGAACCCGGTGTGCGGGGTGAGGGCCTCGTCGCAGGCCGTCACCGCCTCGCGGAACGCTTCGTTCTGCTCCCACAGCGACCGTCCCATCCCCCACCACTGGGCGCCCTGGCCGGGGAAGACGAACGCGACGCGCCCGCGGCCGACGGCCTCGCCCGTCACCACCGCGTCGTGGCTCTCGTCGGCGGCGAGCGCCCGCAGACCGGCCACCGCCTCGTCCGTCCCTCCGGCGATCACCACGCCGCGCGCGGGGTGCTGCGTGCGGGTCGTCGCCAGCGAGCGGGCGATGTCGGACAGCCTCGTCCCCGGCGCCTGCCCGAGGTGGTCCGCCAGCCGTGCGGCGTTGCGCGCGAGCGAGTGCGGGCTCGTGCCGGACACCGTCAGGCAGACCGGACCGCCCGCATCCGGTGCGGCCTGTACCGGCGCGCCCTCGGGCGCCTCACCCAGGGCGACATGCGCGTTGGTGCCGCCGTATCCGAAGCTGCTCACACCCGCGAACCGCGGCCCGGCAGGCCACGCAGCTGCCTCGGTGACCACTTCCAGACGTCTCTCGGAGAAGTCGATGCGCGGGTTCGGCGTGCGGAAGTGCAGGCTCGGCGGAAGGACGCCGTGGTGCACCGCCAGCGCGGCCTTGACGAGCCCGAGCACGCCGGCCGCCGGCTCGAGATGGCCGAAGTTCGTCTTCGCCGAGCCGATGCGCAGCGGCGCGGGCCTGCCGGGCCCGAACACGGTGCCGAGCGCGCCCGCCTCCGTCACGTCGCCCAGGGGGGTGCCCGTGCCGTGCGCCTCGACGTACGACACCGCGCACGGCGCGACGCCGGCGTTCTCCCACGCCGACCGCAGCACCTCCGTCTGCGCTGCGATGCCGGGGGCGGTCAGTCCGTCCGTGGCGCCGTCGTTGTTGACGGCGCTGCCGTGCACCAGCGCATAGACGCGGTCGCCGTCGGCGAGCGCGTCGGACAGCCGGCGCAGCACGACGACCGCGCAGCCCTCGCCCCGGGCGTAACCGTCGCCGTCGCCGTCGAAGGCCCGGCACAGACCGGCGGGGCTCTGCGTGCCGAGTTTCGTCAGGGCCACCGAGGTGTTCGGGTGCAGCATCAGGTTGACGCCGCCTGCGAGTGCGAAGTCCGACTCGCCGGAGCGCAGGCTCTGCACGGCGAGGTGCACCGCGACCAAGGAGGAGCTCGACGCGGTCGCCACGCCCATCGCGGGGCCGCGCAGCCCCAGCGCGTAGGCGATGCGGGACGGGATCACCGAGTTGTCCCAGCCGATGGCGGAGTGGGCGTGGATCGCCTCGGCGACGCCCTGTGTGAACAGCGGGTACTCCTGCCACATCGCGCCCATGAAGACGCCGGTGCGTGTGCCCGCGAGACTCTCCGTGGAGCGCCGCGCGTCCTCGACGGCGGCGCACGCCACCTCCAGGGCGATGCGCTGCTGCGGGTCCATCTGCCGTGCCTCGGCCGGTGGGATGCCGAAGTACTCCGCGTCGAATCCCGTGACGTCGTCGAGGAATCCGCCTCGACGGTTCGCCGCCTGGCCGGACGCCTCCGCGTCGGCCCACGCGGTGGCATTCCACCGGTTGGCCGGGACCTGACGCACCGCGTCGAAACCCTGGAGCAGAGCCTGCCAGAGTGCCGTCGGATCCTCGATCCGGGCAGGCAGCCGGCAACCGATGCCGACGATCGCCACCGGCTCATGGCGGTCATGCGTCCGGGCGGCGGTCTGTTCAGCCACGGGAGGCCCCGATCTCGTCGGACGCGTAGAGCGCCAGGCATGTCTCCTCGATCGCGGCCAGCGGCTCCGCGTCGTTCAGGATCGTCATGTGGTTCGCGGCGTCGATCTCCACCGGGCGAAGGCCCGGCAGCTCGCGCGCCCAGTCCTGCTGGTAGTTCACGTGGTCGAGGGAGAAGGTCTCGCCGGCGACCTGGAAGTAGGGTGCGACCTCGCCCAGGAAGAGCCCGCGCCGGTTGCGGAAGTAGGTGCACACCACGGCTTCCGGCCGCGGCAGCGGCCTGATGGTGTGCTCGCCGAGCCGGTAGGCGAGCTGGATCGCCATGTTGCGTCTGACGAACCGCGCGATCTGCGCAGGCCGCATGGCAAGTCCGCGCTCGGCCGCCAACTCCGCGAGCCGCAGTACGAACGCGTCCTCGTCCAGGTCCTCCGCGACCTCGTCCCGGTGGACGAGACGGGCCCGCAGGACCGCCGGATCCTTCTCCCCCGACGGCCAGAGCAGGGAATTGACGACCTGCAGAGCCGCGCTCCGCGCCGACTGGAACCCGTTCGCGTTCGACTTCGCCAGGCCGGTCTCGTCCGGCGAGTCCACCATCGTCAGCGAGGCCACGTCCTGGCCCTGCGTCTGCAGCCGCCGGGTCACCTCGTAGGCGACGATGCCGCCGAGGCAGAATCCGCCGACGTCGTACGGCCCCTCGGGCTGTACCGAGCGGATGACCTCGGTGTAGTACTCGGCCATGGCCGTGACGCCCTCGATCGGCGCGTCCTCGGTCAGCAGGCCACGGGCCTGGATGCCGTAGAACGGGCGGTCGATCCGCTCGGCGATCGTGCGGTAGGACTCGACGCCGGCGAGAGCGCCGTGGATCCAGAACACCGGCCTGCCCCCGGTCGCGCCGTTGAGGCGCACCAGCTCCGGGGCCGGCACGTGCGCGGACCGGGCCTCCGCCCCGGACAGCCTCGCGACCACGTCGTTCAACGTGTCGTGCGGCTGCCACCATTCAGGCCGGAAACCCGGAAACACGTTGCTGATCCGGCCCAGCATCGCGACCAGAAGCAGGGAGTTGAGACCGTAGTCGGCGAGCGACCTCGTGCCGTCGATCTCGTGGCGCGGCAGGCCCAGCACCGAGGCGACGAGGTCGGCGACGAAGGCTTCGCCGTCCGGAGGGCCGACGCCCGTGTGCGGGGCCTGCTCCGATCGCGGCGCCTGCTCGGCGAAGCAGGTCAGACGTGCGAAGGGATACCCGGGCAGTGCGATCCGCCTGCGCCGGGCGCCGCGATGCATCAGGTCCCAGTCCACGAACGTGCCCGCGGCCCAGTTCTCCGACACGTGGTCGGGTTGCGTCGGCTTCCCGTCGTGCTCGGCGCAGGCAGCGGGATCGACGCCGTCGGCGAACGCCACATGGGCGAGCGTGTCCGGGTCGCCGCCCAGCCAGCCGCGCAGAATGCGCGCGGCCTCGTCCGTGCTCTGCGCTGCGAACGCCAGCCGGCAGCTCATCGCTTCCCGGCCGACCTGCAACGTGTACGCGATGTCCGCCCAGGAGAGCGGATCCGCTTCGGCAAGCCGCCGGATCAGCCGCCGCGCCCGCTCGCGCAGCGCGTCGGGGCTCTGTGCCGAGAGCACGAGGACCTGCGTGCCCGGGTCGCCGTCCGGGTTCGCCAAGGCGATGTGCTGCTCCAGCACCACATGCGCGTTCACGCCGCCGATGCCGAAACTGTGCATGCCCGCGCGGCGCGGCAGCGGCCGGCCGTTGTCGTCGGTGCGCTCGGGCCACGGCAGGTTCCGCGTGGCGATGCGCAGCCGCGTTCCTTTGAGGGAGAGGTCGGGGTGCAGCCGCCCGAAGCCCGGGAGCGCCGGGATCACGCCGTGCCGCATCGCCTGCGCGGTCTTCACCAGCGCGGCCAGGCCGGAGACCACCTCCGTGTGCCCGATGCAGGGCTTCACGCTGCCCAGATACGTCACGTCCTCGTTGTCGTCCTCGCTGCGCAGTCCGGCGCCGAGCGCCGCCAGTTCCGCGCTGTCCGCCAGCATCGAGCTCATGCCGTGGGTCTCGATGTAGTCCACGGCGCCCGGATCGAGGCCGGCGTCGGCGTAGGCGTGCGCGACGGCCGTCTTCATGCCCTTGATGTTCGGTGCCGTGAAGGACACCCCCCTGCCACCGTGGGCCACGCCGGTGCCGCGCACGACGCAGTGGACGAAGTCCCCGTCCTCCAGGGCCCGGCTCAGCGGTTTGATGAGTACCGCGGCGACGCCCTCGCTGCGCGCCGTACCGTCGGCTCCCTGCTGAAACGGCCGGACGTCGCCGCTCGGGCTGAGCATCCCCGCGGCCTGCATCCCGCCGAAACCCGCGGGCGACATCACCAGGTTCACCCCGCCGACGAGCGCCTGCTCGCACTCGCCGTCGCGGATGGAGCGGATCGCCCGGTGCAGGGCCACGAACGAGGACGAGCATGTCGTGTCGCACTGCTCGCTGGGGCCGTTGAGGTCGAGCAGGTACGAGATCCGGTTGGGCAGCATCGCGGGCGACGGCAGGCTCATCAGGTCCATGGCCGCCGGCCGGTACTCGCTCTGCGTCGTAGCGACGAACACTCCGGTGGTCCGCTTCCGCAGCTCGGCCGGCCGGTAGCCCGCGTCCTCGACGGCGTTCCACGACGTCATCAGCAGCAGGCGCAGCTCCGGCGTCACCTGGCGGGCCTCGGTCATCGACATGCGGAAGAAGAGAGGATCGAACTCATGCACCCCGTCGAGGAATCCGCCCCGCAGCGCGGCTGCCTCGTCGCCGTAGCACGCCCAGTCCGCGCGCTTTTCCGGAGGTGCGGTGATGCACCGTTCGCCCTGCTCGACGATCCGCCAGAACTCGTCGACGTCGTCGGCCCCGGGGAAGCGTGCGGACATGCCCACGATCGCCATGCCGTCGAGCGCTGCCTCGTCGAGCTCAGGCTGAGGTTGAGGTTGAGGTTGCGCGGGATCGGGCGCCCGGCCCGGCGATGCGCGCTCCGGCGGGAGCACGTCCCGCAGGTCCTCGGCGTATTCGGAGACGATGAACTCGCCGAGCTCGGCCAGGGTGTTGTGCTCGAACAGCACGGTGATGTCGAGGTCGATGCCGAGCGTCCCGCCGAGGGTCCGGGCCACGTTCACCGCGAAGATGGAATCGAGGCCGTAGTCCGAGAAGGGCTCGCTCCGCCCGATCCTCGTCCGCGGGATGTCCAGCGCCTCCGCCAGCACATCGAGCGCGACTGCCTCGATGTGGGCGCGCAGCCGGTCTCCCGGCCCGCTCCCGGCGCCGTGATCGGCAACGGCCCGCTCCGGGCTCTCGCGCACCGCCGCCACTCGCGGCGCGGACGGGCGCGGTACGGCCGTCGCCTGCCGTATGACGCCGTCGCTCTCGGCCACGATGATCTGCTGTCCCAGATCCTCCGCGTCCTGCGCGGGCAGAGCGATCGCGCGGAATCCCTCCTGGGTCAGGACGTGCCGCCAGTGCGCCGTGGAGAGCAGCGGGCTGCCCTGGATACGCAGGTGCGGGTCCTCGTAGCGCCACCATCCGTCGAGGAGGCCGAACGAGAACTGGCTGAGCAGGTTGTTCGCGGTCAGCTCGTTCAGGACCAGCAGTCCGCCGGGCCGGAGGAGCGCCTTGGCGTTGCGCAGGGTCTGGCGGATGTCCCGGGTGGCATGCAGGACGTTGGCGGCGACCACGGCGTCGTACCCGCCGAGGGTGAGGCCCTGATCCGCCACCGGGCGCTCGATGTCGAGGATTGAGCAGGTCAGCGCGGGATTGTCCGCACCGAACGAACGCTCCGCGTGGTTCAGGAAGACCCTTGATATGTCGGTGTAGCAATATTCGCGCACGTCCAGCCGCGCGGACCGCAGCGCCTCCAGTACGACGGCGCTCGTGGCACCCGTGCCGGCGCCGATCTCCAGGATCCGCGCGGGATCCGCCGTCAGGTCTCGCGCCCGCCGTCGCAGCCGCGCCACCATGTCGGCGGCCAGCACCTGGTTGAAGAACGCTGACGCCGGGTTGGTCGCGTAGGCGTTCTGCACCAGTTCCAGCGATCCCCCGGGGAAGACGACCTCGGTGGCCGCTCGCCGTCCGCTGAGAATGTCGGGGAAGGCGCGCAGCGTGGTCTCCACCAGTAAGTGGGTGGCCGCGAGGTCGGGATTCTCCTGCCACTTGGGCTTTTCCGTCTCCCACTCGCGCCACAGCTGCTCGATCGGCCGATTCCGCGCGGCATCGTCGAGCAGGATCCTGCCGTCCCGCCGATCGATGTAGCCGGCCCCGTCGAAGACGCGCAGGCACTCGTCGAACCAGGGGCCGTAACCCGGCGCGAGGCCTGCCGACTCCCGTGCGGCCTCCGGAGTCTGTCCGGATTCGCGGAACGCGCCGAGCGTGCACAGATGGGACCAGAGAAAGTCGAGCAGCAGCTGTTTCATGATCAGTCCCTTCGAAGGCCGCGATCAGATCGCGAGTGCGGTCAGCTCTGCGGTGCGGGCGCGCAGCCGCTCCAGTTCGCCGCCCCACGCCGCCGCCGGTTCCCGGACGTCGGCGGGCACGGCGTCCGGCGGCACGGCCGTGGGGAGGATGACCTCGTCGTCGCCCAGAACGATGCCCCGGCTGTTGAGCGCGGGACTGAACTTCATCAACGTCAGCCTGCTGACCGGCCCCGCGCACAGCCGTTCGATCGCCGCCGTCAGCTCGTCCGGCTGGATGAGCGGTGCCTGCGCTCCGACCACCGCGCCCCGCTCTCCCTCGGTGGGTGCGTTGTTGAAGCAGTAACCCAGGTTCAGCACCTTGCCGGCACTGCCGTATCGGCGTTGCACCGTCAGCGCGAACGAATCGAGGAACGTGCAGGCGGCCGCGTAGTTGGCCTGCTTGATGGCTTTGAGGTAGGAGTTGATCGAGGACAGGAACAGCACGAAATCGAGCGAGTCACCGCCGAACACCTGCATGCACCGGACGCTCGCGTCGACCTTGCCGCGCAGCACGTCCTCGAACTGCGCCTCACTCATCCGGGCCAGGCTCGCCCCCGAGAACACGAGGCCCGAGTGGATGACGCCGTGCACCGCGCCGAACCGTCGTACGATCTCGTCCTTCGCCGCGCGCAGGGACACAGGGTCGGTCGCGTCGGACCGCAGGTACAGCGGCGCGGGCCCGTCCGCGCCGGTCGCCTGTGCGAGAGCGGCATCGACCCGCGCGTCCCGCGGCCTGCGGCCGAGCCACACCACCTGGGCCTGGTACCGGCGGATCATGTACTCGCTGATGACCGTGCCCAGGGCGCCCGCCCCGCCGATGATGACGTAGGTGCCGCCCTGCCGCAGACGGGACGACGTCGGCGGGGCCGGCTGAACGGTCATCAGCCGCTGCCCGTGCCACCGGCCGTCGCGGTGGATACGCAGGTTGCCGTCCGGGTCCGCGGCCAGGCCGAGCACCGCTGCGAGTGAAGGCGCGTCGTAGTCCTCGACATCCGCCACCCGCACCCGCCAGTGCGGGTACTCCTTCGCAGTCGACCCCGCCAGGCCGGCGACACCGGCGTGCGCCGGGTCGACCGCCTCGGCCTCATGGACGGCGTGCGCCCGCTCAGTGATCAGGGTCAGGCCCAATGGGCGATCGCCGTACCCCGCGGCCAGAAGTGCCTTCACCGTGCGGAAGGCGTGCAGCGTGCCGCTGGACTGGCCCTCGACGACGCTCGCACCGGACCGGTCGTCCACGGCGCCGGGCGCCACCCAGATCAGATGGCCGAGTTCCGGGACCGACCGGACGGACGTCACCAGGTCGTCGTACGTACTCTGCGACGGGTCCGCGACCACGTGCGCGCCCGGCAGGAGTGCGATGAGAACGTCACGCGCCTGCCCCGGGGACGCGATGATGCCCACTGATTCGGAACGCTGCGGCCACGACGTCGCGGACTCCGTCTCCTGAAGGGGGTCCCACACCGGCACCAGCGTGGCGGCGCCGTCCGCCGGGTCCGGCGTCTGCTCGGCTCGACGGCCTGCGATGCCCCGCAGACGCAGGCACACCGTGCCGTCGTCGGCCGCGAGGTCGATGTCGATCCGGTCCGCGCCGCGCGCGTCCTCGGCACGGCGGATCAGGGCCCACATGGTGCTCGCGCCCGGGGCGAGGAATTCGGCCGACTTGATGGTGAACACCAGCCCGACCCGATCGTCGCCGTCGAGCAACCGCATGCACTGCATCGCCGAGTCCACCAGCGCCGGGTGCGGGACGAGGCGGTCCGTCGTTGCTGACCCCGTGCCGGGCAGCCGCAGTTCGGCGAGCACCGCGTTGTCGCCGCGGTGCACCGCCACGACTCCCTGGAACGTCGGGCCGTAGGCGATGCCGCGGTCCCGCCACTCGGCGTAGAACCGCCGGGGGTCGAATTGCGTGGACCGGAAGTCCCGAAGCAGCGCGGGCAGATCGAGCGCCCGCGCAGCCGTCGGCTCCCCGGCGGAGACTTCTCCCTGGCAGTGGAGAACGGGCTCGTCCCCGGCGGACTCCGCGGAGGACACCATGAACCGGGTGACGTCGCCGTCCGCGCGAAGAGCCACTCGCACCGCGCGCGGCACCCCCGGCACCGAGAGGGGCCGCAGGAAGACGATGTCCTGCAAGCGGACCGACTCGCTCGCGCTCCGTCTCGCCGCTGCCGCGGCCCACTGCAGATACATGGCCCCCGGGGCGATCCCGGTTCCCCGCACCTGATGCTCACGCAGGTAGAACTCGTCGCCGGTGAGCACTTCACCCTCGCGCGGCGGCCCCTCGTCCGCCGCCGCGCGGTTCGGCAGCGCGTAGCGCTCCTCCTCGAAGGGGTAGCCCGGCAGCGGAACGCGGCGGTAGCGGCTGTCGCGGAACAACCCGGCGAAATCCGGTACCTCACCGTCGAGGAACCGTTGGGCCAGTGCCTGCAGTCCGGAGTCTGCGCCCCGGGCCGGAATGTCCTGCCCGGAGAGCCGGGCAGTGCACCGGCTCTCCAGTTCCGCGATGTCCCGGACCACAGTCGCCCATCGATGCCGCAGGTGCCTGCGGCCGAGCAGAAGTGTGTGGCTCACGTCGCCGACGTCGAGGCCGGGGTGTTCGCGGCAGTGGCGCGCGAGCCGGGCCACCTGTTCGCGCAAGGCTTGCTCCGTCGCCGCCGACAGCGCGATCAGCCGGGCCCCGTCCCGCCTGTTCCACGACCGCGTGGGCGGCTCCGACGGCTGCTCGATGACAGCGTGGGCGTTGGTTCCGCTCGCGCCGAGCGACGTGACCGCGGCGCGCCGCTTGCCGCCTTCGGGCACGGCCCAACGCCTCGGCTCCGTGTGTACGAAGAACGGGCTGCCGGCCAACGTGACACTGGAGTTCGTCGTGGTGTGGTGGGGCAGGCCGGGGATCACCCCGTGCCTCATCGCCAGCAGTGCCTTGATGACGCCGATCACGCCGGCCGCGGCCTGCGCATGGCCGATGGAAGCCTTTGTCGAGCCGAGCGAGCAGAACCGCTCGGCGTCCGTGAAACCGCGGAACGCGCGATCGAGCGCCCGGAATTCCACCGGATCGCCGAGCTTGGTTCCGGTACCGTGCGCCTCGACCAGCCCGATCCCCGCGGGGTCGATTTCGAAGTCCTGGTAGATCTGCCGGATCAGCCGTTCCTGCGAGGTCCCGTTCGGCGCGGCGATCCCGTTCGTCGTGCCGTTGTGGTTGATCCCGATGCCACGGATCACGCCGTGGATGTGGTCGCCGTCCGCCTCGGCGTCCGAGAGCCGTTTGAGGATCAGCGCACCGACTCCCTCGGCCGGCACGAAGCCGTCGGCCGCCTGGTCGAACGAACGGCACCGGCCCGTCGGGGAGAGCATCCCGGCCCGCGACGCCGCCAGATACAGCCGCGGCGAGTTCTGGACGTAGACCCCGCCCGCGATCGCCGTGGTGACCTCGCCCGCCCACAGCGCCTGACACGCGAGGTAGAGGGAGACCAGCGAGCTGGAGCACGCGGTGTCGACCGCGATGGCCGGCCCGTGCAGGTCCAGGTAGTACGCGATGCGGGACGGCACGAGCGAGTTCATGTTGCCCCACAGTGCCTGGCCCGGGTAGTCGGCCGGCCCCGTCAAGTCCAGGTAGTCGCCCGCAGCGCAGCCCACGTAGATACCGCACCGGTCGCGGTCGAGCGACTCGCCCGCGTGGCCCGCGTCCTCGAGCGCCCGCCACGCCTCCTGAAGGAACAGCCGCTGCTGCGGCTCCATGTAGACGGCCTCCGCACCGGAGATCCCGAAGAAGAGCGGGTCGAACTCGTCGATGCCGTCCAGGAGACCGCCGTCCAGGCACACGCTGCCCAGCGACGCGAGGTCCCAGCGGGACACCTTCGAGACAGCATCCCGGCCGGAGGCCAACAGGTCCCAGAACTCGTCGGCATCCCGGGCACCCGGGAACCGGCCGCTCATTCCGACGATCGCGACGGGCTCCCGGCCACCGCCCAACGGCCCGGACACCGCGGAGAGCCCGGACACCGCGGAGGGCTCGGATGCCGCGGAGGGCCCGGACACCACAGACGGCCGGGACGCCGCGGAAGGCTCAGGCACCGCGGAGAGCCCGGACACCGCAGACGGCTCAGGCACCGCAGACGGCCCGGACACCACAGATGGCTCAGGCACCGCAGACGGCTCAGGCACCGCGGACGGCCCGGGCCCCGCGGCCGCGATGGCGGCGCCCTCCTCGTCGACGATGAAACGCGTCAGCCGCCTGATCGACGGGTTCTCGAACAGCACGCTCGGATCGAGGTCGGTGCCCAGCGACTCGTTGAGCCGGTGCACCAGGGAGACGCCGGTGAGCGAGTCCAGTCCGTAGTCGGCGAAGGGCTTGTCGGACGCGAGCTCATCCGCAGTCAGCTTCAGCGTTTCGGAGAGGATCCGCTCGACGGTCGCGCGGACGCGCTCCTCGAGCGAACCATGTGCGGCAGACAGCGGCTCCCGGCGCTCGACAGGCGAACCGGCGCGCGCCAGCAGCACTTGCTGGCCCAGGTCGCGGGCGGGCTCCGCCAGCAATTCAACCGTGTCGAACCCGCACTCCCGCAGCACTGCGCGCCACGAGTCCGAGGACAGCGCCGGTCCGCCCCGGATACGCCTTCCGTCCGTGAACCGCCACCACCCCTCGAGGAGCCCGAAGGTCAGATGCGACCACCAGTCGTTCCGGGCCAGCTCGTTGAGTACGAGGACTCCACCGGGCCGCAGCAGCACTCTGGCATGACGCACCGCCTGCACGATGTCTGTGGTGGCGTGCAGGACATTGTTGGCGATGACGATGTCGTAGTGGCCCGCGGCAAGTCCCTGTGCGCCGGGCTCCCGCTCCACGTCGAAGGCCGTGAAGGACACGTACGGCACGTGCTCGGCGAACCGCCGCTCCGCGTCGATCAGGAACGCCTTCGAAATATCCGTATAGCGGTACTCGGCGATGTCGCGGCCCGCCAGCTGGGCGAGAACGCGCTCGCTGGTGCTGCCGGTGCCCGCTCCGATCTCCAGCAGCCGGATCCCGTCACGGCGGGAGTCCGCCTCCGCGCGCACCGCGCCGGCCGTCACGTCGTTGAAGTAGTCGGCCGTCGCGTTCCCCCGGTACGCCGGTTCGACCAGTTCGAACGAGCCGCCCGGGAACATGACCGCCGTGGCCTTCGTCCGCCCGGACAGGATCGCGGGCAAGGCCTCGATCATGCGCTCGGTCAGGCCGGTCTTGGCCGCCAGCTCCGGATCCCCGGCACGGGCGTCCTTCCACGCGCGCCAGGTGCGCCACGCCTGTCCGAGGCCCGGCGCACTCGTCCCGGGCGCCACGAATCCGCCCTCGTGCACGAGCTCTCCGTGGCTCAGCAGCACCGTCACCGTATGGTCGAGCCACTGGGCGAAGGGCGGCGCGGCCCTCTGCCCGATCAGGTCGCGGCGAACGGGCGCGTCGAAGAGTCCCGCCGCCACGAGCTGTCCGAGGACGAGCGGGCGCGAGAGGCTGTCCATCTCGTCCGTGGCGGACGAGCGGCCGGACAGGAACGTCTCGACGCTCTCGGGCCCGGCCGCGGCCACGAGCAACGATGCCGCGTCGAGCGGGGCGGTGGTCCGAGGAGCCGACACCGCCTCGGCAGCCGGCCAGTACCGTTTCGCAGCGAACGGATACGTCGGCAAACTCACCCGCACCGGCGGATTCGCGCCGTGGTGGACGTGCCAGTCGACGTCGACGCCATTGACCCACAGGGGCGCGATCCTGTCCCACTCCCCACGTTCGAGCCACCCGGCAGCCAGGGCTCGCAGTTCCCCGGAGCCGTCGAAGAGGCCGAGCAGCGGGTCCTCGGGCCGTCGGGCCGTACCTTCGAACACCGTTCCGCGCGCCCCGCGCTCGACGTAGTCCTGGAGCGTTGCGATCAGCCCGTCGACGTCGTTCGCGACGAAGAGCACCCGTTCGGCCATCGCCCGCCGCCCGACCTGCAGCGTGTACGCGAGCGACGCCAGATCACCGTGTGCGTCCCGGTATCCCGGCAGGAACTCCAGCAGCTGCCGCGCGAGGACGCCGAGCCGCTCCCCGTCGCGGGCCGAGAGGACCACCGCTTGGGGACCGGTGCGTCCGGCGGGCCGCGCACCGGTCGGCGCCTGTTCCAGTACCGCGTGCGCGTTGGTGCCGCCGATCCCGAACGAGCTCAGTCCCGCCCGCGCGGGCTCGTCGCCGTCCAGCGGCAGATTCCGGTCGGCCACGAAGAACGGCGACTCGTCCCAGTCGATCTCCGAGCTCGGCACGTCGCAGTGCAGGGTCCGCGGAACCTCTCCGTGCTGCAGGGCCAGGGCCACCTTGATCAGTCCGGCGATCCCCGCGGCCGCGTCCAGGTGGCCGATGTTGCTCTTGACCGAGCCGATGCCGCAGAACCGGCTGCGTGCCGTGTAATGGCGGTACGCCTCGGTCAGAGCCGCGACCTCGATGGGATCGCCGAGCCTCGTACCCGTGCCGTGCGCTTCGACGTAGCTGATCGTCGACGGGTCCGTGCCCGCCTTGTCCAGCGCCTTGCGGATCACCTCGGTCTGGCCGCGCACGCCGGGTGCGTAGAACCCGGCTTTGTCGCCTCCGTCGTTGTTCACCGCGACGCCGCGGATCAGGCAGTAGATGTGGTCGCCGGCAGCGACCGCCTCGCTGGCTCGTTTGAGGACGACCACGCCGACGCCTTCACCGCCGGACATCCCGTCGGCGCCGTCGGCGAACGCGCGGCTGTGCCCGTCGCTCGAGAAGTTCAGGCCCGGCTGGTGCACGTATCCCAGCTCCCCCGCGGAGAACAGGCTGGCCGCGCCGACGATCGCCTGCTCGGCATCGCCGGCCAGAAGTCCCTGACAGGCGACGTGCACCGCGCTCAGTGCCGAGGAGCAGTTGGTGCTCACCGCCATGCTGGGGCCACGCAGGCCCAGCTTCGTGGAGATCATCGTGGGCACCGTGCCGCCTTGGGCGAACAGCCACGCGGCGTAGGTCTCGGAGCTCGCCAGGACCCGCGGGCCCGACGCGTTCGCCATCAGAGCCGGGAGCAGGGCCTGGTAGAAGTTGGTGCTCGTGGACGTGGTGACGCTGGTTTCGGGAACGTCCTCCGGGCGGTAGCCGGCGTCCTCCAACGCCTGCCAGGCGTGCTGCAGCAGCAAGCGCGCCTGTGGGTCCATGAACTCTGCGTCGCGGGGGGAGATGTCGAAGAACGCCGCGTCGAACTCCGCCCTGCCGTCCACGACCGACCGCTGCGGCACGTATCCGGGTCGGGCGATCAGCTCTTCCGGCACTCCGAGCGAGCGCAGTTCCCCGGCCGACCATGACGTACCGCCACTGCGTCCTTCCACGAGCGCGGACCAGAATTCGCGGTGGTCCGTGGCTCCCGGAAACCGGCAGGAGATACCGATCACCGCGATCGAGTCATCGAGTGGGGCGTCGTCGAGTGGGGCGTCGTCGGCCGCCGGAGCGGCCTGGCGCGAATCAGGCTGCTGCCCGGACTCGACCGGCTGCGCCGCAGGTATGTGCCCTGCAGGCAGCAGCCCCGTCAGGTGGCGCGCCATCGCCGCGACGGACGCGTGCGCGAAGATGCTGGTGGGTCGCAACGAGCAGTCGAACTCGCGGTTGATCCGCTCCACCGCTTCGATGGCCGCGAACGAGTCTCCGCCGATGTCGAAGAAGCCTGCGGCACGATCGATATCGCGCGAACCGAGCACCTCTTCGAAAATCCCGCGCACGGTCCGCTCAATGCCGCGCGCGGCCACCGGGCCGGAGGCGGGGCTGTCGGCGGCGGGGCTGTCGGCGGCGGGACTGTCGGCGGCCGCGAGCGCCATCGTCCGGGCGGCCTCGGCCAGCCCCGCCCGGTCGACCTTGCCGTGCGCCGTGAGCGGAAAGGCGTCCAGGGCCACGAATGCGGCGGGCAGCATGTAGGCGGGGAGGGTTCTGGCGAGTTCCGCGCGCAGCAGCGCGGCGTCGACCGGCGCGTCACCGTTCCCCGTGTAGTAGGCCGTGAGTCTGTCCGACACGCCGGCATGCTCGACCAGGACGGCGCTCCGGCTGATCTCCGGGCGGGCATCGAGCACCGCCTCGATCTCACCGGGTTCGATGCGGTGGCCGCGCAGTTTGACCTGGTTGTCCATCCGGCCCAGGACGACGATCTCGCCGTTCGGCAGCCGGCGCGCGCGGTCGCCGGTCCGGTACAGCCGTCCGGGCGCGAACGGGTTGTCCGGGAAGCGCTCGGCCGTCAACTCCGGCTTCCGGTGGTAGCCCAGGGCGACCCCGTCGCCTGCGATGTGAAGCTCGCCGGTCACGCCGACAGGCAGCGGGCTCATGTTCTGGTCGAGTACGTACAGCCGGGTGTTCGCGATGGGGCCGCCGATGGTCACCGGCTCCTCACGGCGCAGCCGCTTGGCCGCTGACCAGATGGTCGTCTCCGTGGGCCCGTACAGGTTCCAGGCCTCGCCGCGCGCCACGAGTTGGTCCTTCAGACCGTCGGGTAACGCCTCGCCGCCACACAACACCTTGACGCCCTCGGTGTTCTGCCAACCGACGCGCACCAGCATGGCCCAGGTCGCCGGGGTGGCCTGCATGACGGTGGGCCGCCAGTCGGCGATCTTCTCGGCCAGCAGCGTGGCGTCGGCGGCCGTGGCCGATTCGCAGACGCAGACCTGCCCGCCGGTGATCAGGGGGAGGTAGAGCTCCAGGGCGGCGATGTCGAAGCTGTGCGTGGTGATCGCCAGCAGCCGATCGTCGGACGTCACTTGCAGCATGTGCGCCATGGCCAGCAGGAAATTGGTCAGCGCCGCGTGCGGGACCACGACGCCCTTGGGCTTCCCCGTGCTGCCCGAGGTGTAGATGATGTAGGCGGCTGGAGGCGTCGAGGCCCGCGAGTCCGGCGTATCGGTGGTCGTCTCCCCCGCCGCTGCCCGTGCCTGGGCGACCTGATCGTCCCGGCGGTCCGTCGCGTACAGCCTCGTCTTCGGCGTGGCCACGGCGGCCAGCCTGTCCATCGCCGCCCCATGGCAGATGACGAGTCGCGCGCCGCTGTCCTCGACCATGTAGGAGAGGCGTTCGGCCGGCAGCCGACCGTCCAGGGGCAGGTACACCGCGCCGGTCCTCATGACGGCGAGGAGGGCCACGACAAGGTCGAGTGACCGTTCGTAGCAGACCCCCACAACGTCCCCGGGGCCGACGCCCTGACGCGTCAGCGCCTCTGCCAGCGCCGAGCTCCGTTCCGCGAGTTCGCGATAGGTGAGCGTCCGCTTCCCGCAGGTGACCGCCGGGGCGTCCGGGTTGGCCTCTGCCTGCTCCGCGAAGAGGTCCCAGCACGTCCGATGCGCGGGAAAGCCGGCCTCGGTGCCGTTCCAGGCCTCGATGGCGAGGCGCCGTTCCTCGTCGTCGAGCAGGTTCAGCCTGCCTATCGGCGACTGCCCGTCCGACGCGAGGACGCTGTCCACCAGGTTGGCGAAGTGTGCTGCCATGCCCGCGACGGCGTCGGCCGAGAAGGCGTCGGGGTGGTATTTCCAGTTCACCAGGAACCCGTCACCGGGAGCCACGTCCACCGTGAGGTCGTACTCACCCAGCTGGTACAGCCCGTCGACGAGCTCGAAGTCCGTCTCGCCGGTGGCGTGGGCCCGCTCGCCCAGGTATCCGGAGAGAGCAGAATCCTGGTAGTTGTACACGACCTGGTAGAGAGGCGACCGCGGATTCACGCCCCGGGCACCGAGATCGCCCACGATCCGGTGGAACGGATAGGTCCCGTGCTCGAGTACGTCGAGCACCGTGGACCGCACGCGCCGGGCGAACGACGTGAACTCCTCGGAGGCGTTCGGCCTGCTGCGGACGGGCAGCGTGTTGACGAAGCAGCCGACGACCGGATCGAAGTGTTCCGTCGGGCGCCCGGCCACCGGCATCCCGATGACGAGGTCCTCGCTCCCGGTGTACCGGTGCAGCAGGGTCAGGAAGGCCGTCAGGAAGAAGATCCCCGGGCTGATCCCGTGCGATGCGGTGAAGGCCTCGATGGCGGCGGCCTGTTCGTTCGGCAGCCTGCTGGTGTACACCTCGCCCACATGAGGCGCGTCCGGCAGCAGAGCCGCCTGCGAGGGCAGCCCTGTGAGGACGTCCGCACCGGCGAGCTCCCGCACCCAGAACTCGCGGTCCTCCCCGGCGCGCTCGCCGGCGAGTGCGGCCCGCTCCCACGCGACGAACTCACCGAATGAGGCGGAGCCCACCTCGACCGGCACGTCCCGCCCCCCGGCCCGTGCCCGGTACGAACGCAACAGCGTGTCGATGACGAGGCGCCCCGACACTCCATCGATCACGAGGTGATGAACGACCAGCAGAACGTACGCCTCGGAAGCCGAGCGACGCAGGACGGCCAGCCTGGTCAACGGATCACCGGCCGGGCCGAACGGCCGCCTCGCTTTTTCCTGCAGAATGTTCAGCACTCGACCGGACGGCACTTCGGAGATGTCCACGTACTCGACGGAGAAACCGTCCGCATCCGCGTGGGACAGAAGCGGCCCGTCATCCATCTCGCGCACCGCGGCCGTGAGAAGCGGATGCCGGGAAAGCGTGTCGCGGAATGCGGCCTGAAGTGCCGCGGTATCCACGTCCGCGAAAGAAAAGCACACGGGAACGTTGTACGCGTACGTCTCCGGCTCCATCTTGGCAAGCGCCCACAGGCCGCGCTGTCCCTCGGACAAAGGAATGTCCGCGCGTCTGCCGAGCTCGGCCAGTACCCCCGTCGTCGACATCTCACCGTCGGCGTACATGCGGGCGAGCGCGTGAAGGTTCATGACGGACTCCTTCCTGCCACACCACCCGGGCATGACGCTGTGGCAGAAGATCGCGAGCGAACGCGAGGACTCTGCCCGAGCCCGCGCGGAGCGGGCTTCCAGTTGACTTCCCACTCCCGCTCGTACATCCGCCGGCTACGACAGTTCCTTGATCACCGCGGCAAGGCCGCAGGGCCGGTCGTGGCGGGTACCGGTGCAAGTGCGGACCGAGCCGGAACCGGCGCGGCACACCGGGGCGCCGCAGAGGGCACGAGTCGAGGCAGACAGGGGTCCGGGCGAACACGCGGCCCCGCTCCTGACGGCGGATTTCCGCATCGGCGAACACGGCACGGTCCACCGGTCCGCCCAGGGCGTCGAAGAGCCCCAGGAAAATCGACCGAACGCGAATTTTCGGCCGGGCACTTTCGGCCTGCGCGCAGCAGCGAACAGCAGGCGCCCACGGATGTGGCCGTCGGTGTCATGACAATCAGTATGGCCCGCAGACCTTTGCGTGTTCTCACGATTGTTCAGCTGTGGGACACGTCACTATGCGTTTAGACCAGCGCGGAGTACGTAATGCGTGCTGCCGCCGTGATCGATTGCCTGCCCGATCCGCTTGCCGGCCCCATACCGGCCGAGGAGGCCTCGCCGAAGGCCTCGACCACGACGTCGTGCCACGTCGGAAGGACCCGGAAGTCCGGCAGCCGCCAGACCCCTTCCGCATTCGCCACCGGCTCTCAGCGGCGTACCCGCGGCATCCCGAGGCCGATCCACGAGATGATCTCCCGCTGGATCTCGTTGTTGCCGCCGCCGAAGGTGAAGATGACGGCTGACCGGTATCCGCGTTCGAGTTCGCCGTGCAGGACGGCGCCCGCGGAGCCCTCCTTGAGCGGTCCTGCCGAGCCGACGACCTCCATGAGCCAGGCGTACGCGTCGCGCCGCGCCTCGGAACCGTAGACCTTGACCGCGGAGGCGTCCTGCGGGGTGAGGGTGGCGTGCTGGACGGCGGACACCATCTGCCAGTTGAGGAGTTTCATCGCGTCGAGCCGGACGTGGGTGCGGGCGAGGCGGGCGCGGACCCAGCCCAGGTCGATGACGCGGCGGCCGTCGGCGAGGCGGGTTTCGGCGGCCCAGCGGCGGACGTTGTGCAGGGCTCGGATGGCCATGGTGCCGTGGGCGGCGAGGGTGACGCGTTCGTGGTTGAGCTGGTTGGTGATGAGCCGCCAGCCCTTGTTCTCCTCGCCGACCCGGCGGGAGACGGGGACGCGGATGTTCTCGTAGTAGCTGGCGGTGGTGTCGTGCGAGGCGAGCGTGTTGATCAGGGTGCAGGAGTAGCCGGGGTCGGACGTCGGCACGAGGAGCATGGTGATGCCCTTGTGCGGCGGGGCGTCCGGGTCGGTGCGGGCGGCGAGCCAGACCCAGTCCGCGGTGTCGCCGTTGGTCGTCCAGATCTTCTGTCCGTCGACCACGTACGTGTCGCCGTCGCGCACCGCCCGGGTCTTGAGGGCGGCGAGGTCGGTGCCCGCGTCGGGTTCGCTGTAGCCGATCGCGAAGTCGATCTCCCCGGCGAGGACCTTCGGCAGGAAGTAGGCCTTCTGCTCGTCGGTGCCGAACTGCATGATCGTCGGGCCGACGGTGTTGAGGGCCATCAGCGGGAGCGGGACGCCCGCCTGCGCCGCCTCGTCGAAGAAGATGAACTGCTCCATGGGCGAAAGACCCCGGCCGCCGTACTCCGTGGGCCAGCCGACGCCGAGCCAGCCGTCGGCGCCCAGGCGGCGGATGGTCTCGCGGTAGAAGCGCTTCTGGGCGGCCGGGTCGGCGTAGCGCGCGTAGGCGTTGTCGGGGACCAGGGCGGCGAAGTACATATGCAGTTCGGTGCGCAACTGCTGCTGTTCAGGCGTGTATTCGAGGTGCACGGCCCCTCCAGGAGTCTCGCTTCGCGTCGCCCGTGTGCGGCGGCGCACACAGTAGAACGTGTTGCAAGAATCCGGAAGGGGCGCGGACCGGCCGCCCTGATGTCAGCGTTTGACGGCGCGCAGCACGACGAACTTGGGGTCGCCTGCCACCGTGGTGCAGTTGCCGAAGATCCGGCGCAGCTGGGTGTGGTAGCCGAGATGCCGGTTGCCCACCACCCACAGTTCACCGCCCTGGCGCAGCGCCGTGCGCGCGCCGTGGAACATGGTGCGTGCGGTCGCGTCCGTGGTGGCCTGGTGCGAGTGGAACGGCGGGTTGCAGAGAACGAGGTCGGCGCCGCCGGGCTCTGCGCCGTCCAGCCCGTCGCCGACCACGAAGCGGGCCTCGGCGTCCGGTCCGGCGTTGGCCCGGAAGGTCGCCTCGGCGGAGGCGAGGGCCTGGTAGGACTCGTCGACGAACGTGAGCGAGGCCTCGGGATTGGCGAGCGCGGCGGCCAGGCCGAGCACTCCGTTCCCGCAGCCGAGGTCGACGACCCGGTCGGGGCCGCTGCGCACCGGAAGGTGCTTGAGGAAGAAGCGCGTGCCGATGTCGAGCCGTTCCGCGCAGAAGATCCCGGCGTGGTTGACGACCGTGCGGCCGGCGACCGTCCCGACGTCGTCGGGCAGCTCGTAGTGGTACGGCCACGGGCTGGGGGTCCGGCTCAGGGAGGGGTCCGGCGTGCAGTGGATGAGCCGGGCCTTCTTGACCGCGAGCGAGGTGCGGGTCGGGCCGATGATGCGCTCGAACAGCTTGAGGGTGGAGGTGTGGATCTCCTTCACCATGCCGGTGCCGATGACGACCGTGCCGGCGTGGACGGCGGGGGCGAGCCGGTGCAGCTGGTCCTCCAGGAGCGCGAGGCTCTTGGGTACGCGGACGAGCAGAACGTCGATCCGGTCCGGCGGCGTCTCACGGGCGGACAGGAGGTGGACGGCGTCGGCGTCCCTGCCGTTGCGTTCCAGGTTCGCCGCCGTCGCCCGCTGCGCGAGGTAGGAGTCGGTGATCTGTACGGGGCGGTGCGTGGCCAGCGCCGTGGCCAGCGCGCCCCAGCGGTCGCCGACGATCACGACGCGGCCGGAGAGGCCGACCGGCTCGGCCCCGTCGATCCCCTCCAGATGCCGCAGCAGGTACTCGTCGGCCGCGTCCCAGGCACGGAACGGGTCGCGGGGGTTCTCGGGAAATCGGGCGAGGTCGTAGCCGACCCCTGACGTCGTCAAACGGTTCATATTGTGTTCAGGCTAACCGAGCGACGCCGTACGCCCCGCACAACCTGCCGCCGATGCGGGTCCGCGCGGCGCACCGCGCCGGTGCGGTCCGGAGCGGGCGGCTCGCGCGCCCACCACCCGGGCGCGGCCCGGCGCCGCCGCGCGGCAGGCGGATGCCGGTGGCGCAGCGGGCGCCGGGCCGCAGGGTCTACGGCAACAGCTTGTCGATGGCCGCCCTGCCCTCTCTGGCAAGCCGGCGTTCCGCCCATTCGAGATTCCCGGGTGTCAGATCGCGCCCGGAGGCGAGGACCACGTCCTCCGCCGAGGGATGGTCGCTGCCACCGGTGTGCAGAAGGCTGTCGGGGGTCACGCCCCGTACGGATATGGATTCGGGCTCGTCGCTCATGCCGCCTCCTCGTCCTTGCGGCAATTCTCACCCCCCGCCGACGGGGGCGCATCCGATGTCCGCTCCGACTCTCACTTGACCTGCACATGATAGGTACGCAGCGTTCACACCTGGGTCACGGTGCGTGTGGAAGGCTCCCGCTGACCATCAAGCAACACGACCACCGCGGAGTCGCCCCCCACCCTGTGACGGCGCCGCGGTGCCCGTATTTCCGGAGAGGACACCCCACATGTCCCGTCGTCACCTCTTCCACCGGCGGCCCCTGCTCGCCACGCTTGCCGCGTTCGCGGTACTCGGCGCAACCGCCGCCGCCGCGCCGGCCACGACGCCGCAGGCCCCGGCACGGTCGGCAGGCCCGCTCGGCGCCCTGGACGACACGTACTACCAGGACGCGCTCGGCAAGACCGGCACCGCACTCAAGAGCGCCCTGCACACGATCATCAGCGACCAGACCAAGCTCACCTACAGCCAGGTCTGGGACGCCCTCAAGGCCACCGACGAGGACCCGGCCAACGCCTCGAACGTGATCCTCCTCTACACCGGCACCTCCGAACCCAAGAGCGACAACGGCGGAAACGCGGGCCAGTGGAACCGGGAGCACGTCTGGGCCAAGTCGCACGGCGACTTCGGCACGGCCACGGGCCCCGGTACCGACATCCACCATCTGCGCCCGGAAGACGTGTCGGTCAACTCCACACGCGGCAACAAGGACTTCGACAACGGCGGCACCGAACTGAGCAACGCACCCGGCAACTACACCGACAGCGACTCCTTCGAACCGCGCGACGCGGTCAAGGGCGACGTGGCCCGCATGATCCTCTACATGGCGGTGCGCTACGAGGGCGACGACTCCTTCGCCGACCTCGAACCCAACGACAGCGTGTCGAACGGCTCCGCGCCGAACATCGGCCGGCTCTCGGTGCTGAAGACATGGAGCGAGCAGGACCCGCCGGACGCCTTCGAGCAGCGGCGCAACGACGTCATATTCGACCGGTTCCAGCACAACCGGAACCCCTTCATCGACCACCCGGAGTGGGTCGGGGCCATCTGGTGACCTGACAATCCGGGCTCAGCCCGAGGCCGTCGCCCTGCACGCGGCGACGGCCTCCTCCCGGGAGGCGAAGGAGCGAATGGACCCGGCCTCCTCGCCCGGCTCCCGGAGGCGGCCGTCCGGGTCGGCCACGGCGGTGTGCCTGCCGTCGGCGGCGAGCCGGGCCAGTCCGCCGCGCAGCATCGCCCGGGCCACCGTGTCGATGTCCGTCACCCGCACCAGGTCGAGCACCACGGCGCCCGTCCGTCCGGTCCCCGCCTCGTCCAGGGCGTACAGGACCCGTTCCGCCGCGGTGAAGTCCAGTGCTCCCTGCGCCGCGGCGACCGCCACCCGGCCACGGCCGGGCTGCCCTCGTTCGGCCTGCGGCCCGGCCGGCAGATCGTCTGCGGTGGTGACCAGGGTGACGGTGGAGGCCGCCAGTGCCGGGTTGTGCATGAGGTGCAGACCGAGCCGTTCCGAGAGCCTCCCGATCGCCAGACGTCCCCGCACGGACGTCCCGCCCGGGTCGAGCAGCGGGCTGTACGCCGCCAGCCCGAACCGGGCGGGGCCTGCGGCGATCAGACCTCCGGACACCCCGCTCTTGGCGGGCAGTCCCACTCTGAGCAGCCAGTCGCCCGACCCGTCGTACATGCCGCAGGTCGCCATGACGGCGAGCACCTGGGCGGCGACGGGCTCGGCCACCACCCTGTCCCCGGTGAGCGGATTGACGCCGCCGTGCGCCAGGGTCGCCGCCATCGCGGCGAGATCCAGGGCCGTGACCCGTACCGAACACTGCCGGAAGTACGTCTCCACCGCCGCCACCGGGTCCACGGGAAGCGGCCCGGTGCTGCGGATGAGGTAGGCGAGGGCCCGATTGCGGTCACCGGTGGCGGCCTCGGAGGCGTACACCTCCTCGTCGACGTCCAGCCTCCGGCCGGCGAAGCGGCTCAGGCAGTCGAGGATGCGGCCGAACCTCGGTGCGACGGGAGTGTCCGGGATGAGGGCCGTGGTGACGATGGCGCCGGCATTGACCATGGCGTTGGCCGGGCGCCCGGTGGAACGCTCCAGGCTGATGGCGTTGAACGCCTCGCCGCTGGGCTCGGCGTTCACCCAGCGCGACACCTCGTCGAGGCCGAGGAGCGACAGGGCCAGGGCGTAGACGAACGGCTTCGACACGGACTGGACGGTGAACGGGACGCCGGCATCGCCCGCGCTGTAGAGGTGACCGTCCATGCTGATCAGGGCCAGCCCGAAGGCACCCGGGTCGGCGAGGGCCAATTGCGGGATGTAGTCCGCGAGTTCGCCTTGGCCGTCCCCGGCGTACCTGGAGTGCAGTTCTCGCAGCGCGTCCGTGACCGCACCGGTGGCAGGGCTCACCCGGTCCCGTCCGTCAGCCGCGCTCGGCCTGGGCGATCCGGGGGAACGATTTGACGCCGGCCGCCTTGCGGCTGTTGGCGTGCTGACTGACCGTCCGGTCCGGCGGGGCGTCGGCGAAGCCGAGCACCACGGAGTCGAGGACCTTGCCGAACGCGTCCACGAATTCCACCCGCACCGCGTAGAAGGCGGCCTCGTCGGTGCCGTTGGTCACCCGCACGAGGGCACTGCGGAACTGTTCCGACGCCGCCACCGGGAGTCCGCTGACGGAGACGTCCGCGACGGCGTTGCCCTTGCCCTCCACCCCCGCCAGCGTCGCCACCGCCTTCTGCCGGTTGCGTTCCGCATCGGCGGAGACCGAGGCCGCGAAGTCGTTCTGGGTGCGCGGGCTCTCGGTGGCCGTGGCCGTCAGGGCCGGCTCCGGGGACACGGTCTGGGTGCTGCGGGCCGTGCCCTGCGTCGAACTGTCGTCGCTGCCGCAGGCCGCGGTGCCGGCGACGAGCACCGCGGCGAGCACGGCGGGGGTCAGGCTGCGGACGGCACGGCGGCCGGGGGCACGCCGTGCGGGGCTGGTCGGGTTCACGGACGCTCCGTCTGCTCGGAAGTGCGAAGGGGAAGGGACGAGGGGAAAGGGGCTCGCGAGGCGCGGACCGCAGGTCGCGGTTACCGGCGCCCGGCCGGTCATTGGGCGTCATCACCGAAGACGGCGCGGAGCCGCTGCTCGCTGTGGGTGTCCAGATTGCTGTGGAGCAGTTCGGCGCCGCCGCCGGGGAGCGCCTCACTGATCCGGTCGGGCACCTCGTTCATCGTGAGCAGGAACAGGGCCGACGTCCCGGGCGTGATCTTCTCCTTGACCTCGGCGATGAAGTCGTCGTCGATGCCGACGTCGGCCAGCTTCCCGCCGAGTGCTCCGGCGGCCGCGCCGATGGCTGCGCCGAGCAGTGGCATCAGGAAGATCAGGCCGAACAGCATGCCCCAGAAGGTGCCGCTGAGAGCGCCCGCCCCGACCAGGTTGAGCAGCTGTTTCGTGCGCGGCTTGGCACGGTCGGCGGGCCAGCTCACGACGGCGGCGTCGAGGATCTTGACCAGCCCTTCCTTCTGAAGGGAAATCAGCGCCGTCTCCACGTCCTCCGCACCCTCGGCCGACCGGAACTTCCACACGGTGAGCGTGGACATCGCGCATACCTCCCGAGACCGGATTGACCAACTCGCCCATATTAGGATCAAAAGGTATGAATTGACTCGTCGAATCACCCGCTCGCACGGCAGTGCGCACAAGTCCCCCGGGAGGGAACTGATGGATACGGACGCCCTGACCGCCGGTCTGCTGCGGGAGCTCCGCGCGGCCAAGCCCTATCCGGCCCTGTCCCTGACCATGCCGACGCACCGGCGCGCACCGGAGAACGCCCAGGACGCCGTACGGCTGCGCAACCTGGTGTCCGAGGCCGGCAGCCGGCTCGACGCCGACCCCGGCGCCGGCCGCGAGGTGCGCGCGGCGGTCAAGCAGCAACTCGACCGTGCGGTCGACGAGATCGACCCGCGCCGCGCCCTGGACGCACTGGTGATCCTCGCGACCGCCGACGAGTTCCAGATCTGGCAGCTGCCCCGCACGGCACCCGAACGGGTGGTGCTCAGCGACACCTATCTGACCCGCAACCTGGTCGCCGCCAAGGCACAGGCGCAGCCGTTCTGGACGCTCACCGTCTCCGCGGACCACGCCGCCCTGTTCAGCGGCACGTCCGATGCCACGCATGAGGAGCACATCGGCGGCTTCCCGCTGGCGGCTCCGCACGAGGCGCCCAACCCGCAGCGCGAGGAGCGGATCGGCGACACGCCGAGCACGTTCACCGACGAGGACACCCGGCAGTTCATGCGCACGGTCGACGAGAAGCTGCGCGGGGTCCTGGCCACGGATCCGCGCCCGCTCTATCTGGTCGGGCTCGCTCCGGCGCTCGCGCTGCTCGACGAGGTCGGCGAGGCCGCCAAGGAGGCGGTCGGACGGGTCACCAAGGGCGCAACCGCCGAGACCTCGCCCGGTGATCTGCTGACCGAGCTGCGGCCCGCGCTGGAGGCCCGGCAGAAGCGGTTCGCCGCGGAGATCGACGGCAAGCTGGACGAGGCCCGCGGGCGGCGGGCCTTCGCCGGCGGACTCGACGAGGTGTGGGCCGCCGTACGGGAGGGACGTGCGGGCCTGGTGGCGGTGGAGGAGCATTACCAGGCGACGGTGCGGGTCGACCAGGAGCATCTGGTGCCGGTGAGCGGCGAGGCGGCGGACCCGGCGGACGGCAGCGTCCGCGAGGACATCGTCGACGAGCTCGTCGAAGCGGCGCTGGACAACGGCGCCGACGTCGTCTTCGTCGCGGACGACTCCCTCAAGGAGCACGGACGGATCGCGGCGGCGCTGCGCTACTGAGCGGACGGCTCCGGCCCGGCCTCTTTTGTCACACTGGAAGGTGTCCCCCGGGCCGAGGCCTCCGAGAGGAGAACGCATCATGCCACGCGGATCGAACCGGAATCGGGAACGGCAGTACGAGCACATCAAGGAGAGCGTCCAGGAGCGCGGCGTCGGCGAGGACCGTGCCGAGGAGATCGCCGCCCGGACCGTGAACAAGGAGCGTGCCCGCGCCGGTGAGTCGCGGACCGCGAGCCGTCTGTCGGTCGAGGACATCTCGTCCTCGCGGCGTGGCGGGCTCCGCTCGCACAGCGGCGCCGCGGGCCCCACCCGCGACCAGCTCTACGAAGAGGCGAAGCACAAGAACGTCAAGGGGCGTTCGACCATGACGAAGGCGGAGCTGGCCCGCGCGGTCGGCCGCTGACCCCGGCACGGCGAAGGCCCGGACGGATGCGCCGTCCGGGCCTTCGCCCTGCCTCATCCCTCCCAGGTCCAGTCCGCCACCTCCGGCAGGTCCGTGCCGTGGGCGCGGATCCAGTCGTGGTGACGGGCCCTGGTGTCCGCCATCTCCTGGCGGACCGCCACCGCCCGGACCCCCAGACCCGGCACCCGGTCGATGACGTCCATGACCAGGCGGTAGCGGTCGAGGTCGTTGCGGACCACCATGTCGAAGGGCGTGGTGGTCGTGCCCTCCTCCTTGTAGCCCCTGACGTGCAACTGGGCGTGCCCGGTGCGGCGGTAGGCCAGCCGGTGGATCAGCCAGGGATAGCCGTGGTAGGCGAAGATCACCGGCTTGTCGGGGGTGAACAGGGCGTCGTACTCGGAGTCCGGCATCCCGTGCGGATGCTCGGAGTGGGGCATGAGCCGGGCGATGTCGACGACGTTCACCACCCGCACGGACAGGCCGGGCAGATGACGGCGCAGCAGTCCGGCGGCGGCGACGGTCTCCAGGGTCGGTACGTCCCCGGCGCAGGCGAGCACGATGTCGGGTGTGCCGCTGCCGTCCTCGGTGCCCGCCCACTCCCAGACACCCGCGCCGCGCGCGCAGTGCGCCCGGGCCTGGTCGAGGGTGAGCCAGTCGAAGCCCGGCTGTTTGCCCGCCACGATCACGTTGACGTAGTCCCGGCTGCGCAGGACGTGGTCGGCCACGGAGAGCAGGGTGTTCGCGTCCGGGGGCAGGTAGACGCGCACGACCTCGGGGCTCTTGTTCAGGATGTGGTCGACGAAGCCCGGGTCCTGGTGCGAGAAGCCGTTGTGGTCCTGGCGCCAGACGTGCGAGGTGAGCAGGTAGTTGAGCGAGGCGACGGGGCGGCGCCAGGCCAGCCGGCGCGAGGTCCGCAGCCACTTGATGTGCTGGTTGACCATTGAGTCGACGATGTGGGCGAACGCCTCGTAGCAGGAGAACAGTCCGTGCCGGCCGGTGAGCAGATAGCCCTCCAGCCAGCCCTGGCACAGGTGCTCGGAGAGCACTTCCATGACCCGGCCGTCGCGGGCGAGGTGCTCGTCGGTCGGGAGCGTGCCCGCCTGCCAGGCCTTGCCGGTGGCCTCGTAGAGGGCGTCGAGGCGGTTGGACGCCGTCTCGTCGGGGCCGACGACCCGGAAGTCCCGCCGGCCGGCGGTGGCCGCCATGACGGCCTCGAGAAGTCCGCCGAGGACCCGGGTCGGTTCATGCTGGACGGTTCCCGGCCTGTCCACCCGCACGGCGTGCTCGTCGAGGGCCGGCATCGGCAGATCGCGCAGCAGCAGACCGCCGTTGGCGTACGGAGTGGCGCCGAGCCGCGCCTCGCCCCGCGGCACACAGGCGAGGACCTGGTCCGTCGGGTGTCCTTCGGAGTCGAAGAGTTCCTCGGGCCGGTACGAGCGCAGCCACCGCTCCAGCTGCCGCAGGTGCTCCGGGTTGTCGCGGACCCCGGGCAGCGGGACCTGGTGCGCGCGCCAGGTGCCTTCGACGGGCAGTCCGTCGACCTCGTCGGGCCCGGTCCAGCCCTTGGGTGTACGCAGCACGATCATGGGCCAGCGGGGCCGTCCGGTCTCGCCGCCCGTCCGGGCGGCGTCCTGGAGCTCCCGGATACGGTCGACGGCGCGGTCCATCGCGGCGGCCATCGCCCGGTGCACGGTGAAGGGGTCGTCTCCTGCCACGTACAGGGGTTCGTGCCCGTAGCCGCGCAGCAGGGCGTCGAGTTCCGCATCCGGGAGGCGGGCGAGCACGGTCGGGTTGGCGATCTTGTAGCCGTTGAGGTGGAGGACCGGGAGGACGGCGCCGTCGTGGACGGGATCGAGGAACTTGTTGGCGTGCCAGGAACCGGCCAGCGGTCCCGTCTCCGCCTCGCCGTCGCCGATGACGCAGGTGACCAGCAGGTCCGGGTGGTCGAGTGCGGCGCCGTAGGCGTGGGCCAGGGCGTAGCCCAGTTCGCCGCCCTCATGCACGGAGCCGGGGGTCTCCGGCGCGACGTGGCTGGGCACACCGCCGGGGAAGGAGAACTGTCTGAACAGCAGCGCCATCCCCGCCTCGTCCCTGGTGACGTCGGGGTACGTCTGCGAGTAGCTGCCCTCCAGCCAGGAGTTGGCGAGGACGGCGGGGCCGCCGTGCCCGGGGCCCCAGACGCAGAGCGCGTCGGTGCCGCGCGAGGCGATGACGCGGTTGAGGTGGGTGTACACGAGGTTGAGGCCCGGCGAGGTGCCCCAGTGGCCGAGGAGCCGGGGCTTGATGTCCTCGGGAACGAGCGGCCGGGCCAGCAGCGGGTTGGCCATCAGGTAGATCTGTCCGACGGCCAGATAGTTGGCGGCCCGCCAGTGCGCGTCGAGCGCGGCGATCTCCTCGTCGGTCGGGCCGGTCGTCGACGAGGACGGCGGGACGTCACTCATGGTCACCTCTCAGCGGGCGGTTCGGTGGTCCGGTCACCCCGGCTCGGGGCCGTACCAGACGGTGGTGGCGTTGCAGAACTCACGGATGCCGTGACCGGCGAGCTCGCGTCCGTATCCGGAACGCTTCACTCCGCCGAACGGCAGCGCGGGGTGCGAGGCCGTCATGCCGTTGAAGAACACACCGCCCGCCTGCAGGTCGCGGATGCAGCGCCGGCTCTCCTCGGCGTCACGGGTCCAGACGTTGGAACTGAGCCCGAAGGGCGTGTCGTTGGCCAGCTCCAGGGCCTCGTCGAGGCTCTCGGCCCGATAGAGCGTGGCGACGGGGCCGAAGGTCTCCTCGTGGTGGATGCGCATGGCGGGCGTGATGCCGGCGAGGACGGTGGGGGCGTAGAACCAGCCGCGCTCCAGTCCGCCACTCAGGCCCTCCGGCCGGCCGCCGCCGCACAGGGCGGTCGCGCCGTGGCGCACGGCGTCGTCGACGAGCTCTTCGAGGTCGGTGCGCCCCTGTTCGCTGGCGAGCGGACCGATGTCGGTGGACTCCTCCAGCGGGTCGCCTACGGTCAGGTCGCGCATGCCCACGGTGAAGCGTTCGGCGAACTCCTCGTACACCTGCGTGTGCACGATGAACCGCTTGGCGGCGATGCAGGACTGTCCGTTGTTCTGGACGCGGGCGGTGACCGCCGTGCGGGCCGCCTTGGCGACGTCTGCGGAGGGCAGGACCAGATAGGGGTCGCTGCCGCCCAGCTCCAGGACGGTGTGCTTGACCTCGTCCCCCGCGACGGCCGCCACGGCGCGGCCGGCCGGTTCGCTGCCGGTCAGGGTCGCGGCGGCCACCCTGCGATCGCGCAGGATCGCCTCGACCGCTCCGGATCCCACCAGAAGCGTCTGGAAGCACCCTGCGGGGAATCCGGCCCGGTGGAACAGGTCGCCCAGGTACAGCGCGGTCTGCGGCACGTTCGAGGCGTGCTTCAGCAGACCGGTGTTGCCGGCCATGAGCGCGGGTGCCGCGAACCGCACGACCTGCCAGAGCGGGAAGTTCCACGGCATCACGGCGAGCACGGTGCCCAGCGGCCGGTAGTGGACGTACGCGCGCGAGGCGCCGGAGTCCTCGACGTCGGCGGGAGAGGGATGCTCGTCGGCGAGGAGTTCCTCGGCATGGGCCGCGTACCAGCGCATGGCCTTGGCGCACTTCGCCGCCTCGGCCCTGGAGGCCTTGAGGGGCTTGCCCATCTCCAGGGTCATGGTGCGGGCGATGTCGTGCTGGTCCTCGTCGAGCAGGTCGGCGGCGCGGTTGAGCAGCCGGGACCGTTCGCCGAATCCGGTGGTGCGGTAGGCGCGGAAGGCGGCGTCCGCCGCGGCGAGCCGCCGCTCGATCTCGTCCGCTCCCTGGGCGTCGAACGTTCTGAGGGTCTCGCCGTTCGCGGGGTTGACCGTCGCGATGGGCATGACTGTGGCCTCCTTGCCTGGGTACTTCGACCGTGCCGCGCCACGGACGTCGGCGCAACGCGGGCCCCGCCCTGCGCATACCCGACCGGCGCGGACCATGCATGCGTGAGGCATGCGATCCGCGCCAGAAGGGTGCAGGGGTGGGACGGTGTCGTGGGGGGGGCCGCTGCGTGCGGCGCGCCTCAGACGAGGGCCGGGGCGCCGGTCCGGACCGGGGCTTCCACGGGGAACTCCTCGGCCACGGCGGCCGGAGCGCGGCGGGACTCGCGGACCCCCGGCAGCGGCGGCAGCGGCACCAGCTCGATGTGCTGGGGCTCCTGCGCGTAGATGGTGAACCAGACGACCTTGCCCTCGGCGGTCCGGCAGGTACCCCAGCTGTCGCTGAGGGCCATGACCCGGCTGAGGCCGCCGCCCTCCTGGAGCAGCCGCGGCATGTCGGAACCGTTGTCGGCGACGGAGACCGTGAGGTGCCGTCCGGACCAGCGGATCTCGAGGACACAGGTGTTGTCGTCGCCGACGTGCCGCTGGACGTTGGTCAGCAGCTCTTCCACGGCACGGCACACGGGCCGGACGTGGTGTTCGAGACTCCAGTGGCGGAGGTGTGCGGCGACTATCCGTCGCATCTGGGACACACGCTCTGCCGATACCTGGAGTTCGACCAGATAGTGCCGGTCGAGTGGAACGGTCATCGTCGAGGCTCCTCACATCGAGGCCCACGTGCTTCGCCTCGTCGAACGAACGACCCCCGAATACGAAGAGTGAGCAGATGTCACTTCTGGGTCACTCCTCAGAGTGAGGCCGCAGGGCCGGATGCGCAACACATCCGGCCGCACACCCCCGGTGACCGGCGCATACGTGTCCGGCGGGGTTGCGCCTCGCCTTCAGTGCAGGGCGGACAGCACCCGGTCCGGCGTGAGCGGGAGCGTGCGCAGCCGGACTCCGGTGGCGTGGTGGAAGGCGTTGCCGATCGCCGCGGCCGCGCCGACGGTGCCGATCTCTCCGATGCCCTTGCCGCCCAGGGGGTTGAGGTGCGGGTCGTCCTCGTCGATCCAGTACGCCTCCAGACCGGTCACATCGGCGCAGGCCGGCACGTGGTACGAGGCGAGGTCGCTCTCCGTGAAATCGCCGAAGACCGGGTCGAGCGAGCTGCTCTCGGTGAGTGCCATGCCGAGCCCCATGGTCATGCCGCCGATGAACTGGGAGCGTGCGGTCCGGGAGTTGAGGATGTGGCCGGCGGCGAAGACCCCGAGCATCCGGCGCACGCGGACCTCGCCGGTCCGGGAGTCGACCGCGGCCTCCGCGAAGTGGGCCCCGAACGCGTGGCGCGCGTAGGGCGATTCCCCGGCCGTCTCCTCGGTGGTGTCCGCGGTGACGGTCACTCCGCCTGCGGGCAGCGGTCCGGAGTTCGCGCGGAGCCGCTCCGCGAGGACGGTGGCCGCCTTGTGGACGGACCATCCCCAGGAAGCCGTTCCGGACGAGCCGCCGGCCAGCGGGGCGTCCGGCAGATCGCTGTCCCCGATGTCGACGTGCACGTTCTCCACCGGTGTCTCCAGCACGTGTGCGGCGATCTGGGCCAGGACGGTCCGGGCGCCGGTGCCGATGTCGGTGGCGTTGACGGCGATGCGGTAGGAGCCGTCGGGGGCCGCGTGCGCCGAGGCGTGGGAGGCTGCGGCGTAGACGGGGTACGTGGCGGCGGCGACGCCCGTGCCGAGCAGCAGAGCGCCTTCCCGGCGCACTGCGGGACGCGGGTCGCGGTCGTTCCAGCCGAAGCGTGCGGCACCGTCCCGGAGGCAGGCGGCGAGATTGCGGCTGCTGAACGGCTTGCCGGAGTCGGGCTCGGCGGCCGGGTCGTTGCGCAGCCGCAGTTCGACGGGGTCGAGCCCGAGGGCCGAGGCGAGTTCGTCCATGGCGGATTCGAGTGCGTACATGCCGGGTGCCTCGCCGGGGGCGCGCATCCAGGACGGGCTCGGCACGTCGAGTGCGGTGACCCGGTGGACGGTCCGGCTGTGCGCGGATCCGTACATCACGCGGGCCGGCACGGCGGCCTGCTCCACGAATTCCTTGACGGTGGAGGTGTGCGTGATGATCTCGTGGGCCACCGAGGTCAGGGTTCCGTCGCTCTGCGCTCCGAGCCGGACGCGCTGCACCGTGGGAGCCCGGTGGCCGACGACGGCGGCCATGTGGCGCCGGGGCATGGCCAGTTCCACGGGACGTCCGGTGTGGAGCGCGGCCATGGCGGCGAGCACGGCCTGAGGACGCGGAGTGCCCTTGCTGCCGAATCCGCCGCCGACGTGCTGCGACACGACGGTGACCTGGTCCGGCCGGAGTCCGAACACGGCGGCAAGGCTGTCGCGCACCTTGGTGGCGCCCTGGCTGGAGTCGTACAGGGTCAGGCGCCCGTCCTGCGACCAGAGAGCGGTCGTGGCATGCGGCTCCATGGGGTGGTTGTGCAGCGGACCGAGCGTGTACGTGGCGTCCACCTGGACGGGCGCCGCGGCGAAGGCCCGGTCGGCGTCGCCGCGTTCACGGACGGCCGGGTACCCGCCGTTGGCCTTCTCCGGCGTGTAGAGGCCGGCGTGGTCCGCGGTGAGGACGGCGTCGTGCGGGGCGGTCTCGTAGGTGATGTCCAGCGCCTCGGCGCCGGCTCGCGCTTCTTCGAGGCTGTCGGCCACCACCAGAGCGATCTGCCAGCCCCGGTGCGGCACGCGGTCGCTCTGGAGGACCGCGAGGATCGGGTCGTCCGGCTCCCGGGTCCGCGGCGCGTTCTCGTGGGTGAGCACGGCGTGGACACCGGGGAGGGCGAGGGCGTCGGCGGTCCGGATCGCGGCGACCCGGCCGCAGGGCACGGTGGCGGGTACCGGCCAGGCGTACAGGCAGCCGGGCAGGTTGCGCTCGGCTGCGTAGCGGGCGGCTCCGGTCACCTTGTCCCGGCCCTCGCGGCGGACGACGGGGGCGCCGAGCGGCTGGACGGCGTGGCTCATGGCGGAATCCTCGGCTGTTGGGGGGCACCCGCTGACGGGCACCCCGGGGGACGGGCGTCTTCAGGCGCGGGCCGCGAGTGCGGTCAGGACGTCGACGGCCAGGTGCCGGGCCAGAGTCACCTTGAAGGCGTTGTCGCGCAGCGGGCGGGCAGCGGCCAGTTCGGCGTCCACCGCGCTCAGGTACAGGGCGTCGCCCGCGGGTGCGCCGCGCAGCGCCTCCTCGGCGGTGCGGGCGCGCCAGGGCCGGTGGGCGAGTCCGCCGAACGCCAGCGCGGCGTGTTCGATCCGCCCGTCGCGCACCCGCAGGACGGCCGCCACGGAGGCGAGGGCGAACGCGAACGAGGCACGGTCGCGGGCTTTGCGGTAGAGGGAGACCGTGCCGTCGGGAAGCGGGGGAAGGATGACCTCGGTGATCATCTCGTTCGGCCGGATCACGGTGTCCGCCCGTGGGTCGTCCCCGGGCAGCCGGTGGAAATCGGTGACGGCCACCGTCCGTTCGCCGTCCGGTCCGTGCAGGAGGACCACGGCGTCCAGGGCGGCGAGCGCCACCGCCATGTCCGAGGGATGGGTGGCCACGCACGCCGCGGAGTGGCCGATGACGGCGAGGTCGCGGTGGGCACCCTCACGGGCCGGGCAGCCGCTGCCGGGTTCCCGTTTGTTGCAGGGCTTCGACGTGTCCTGGAAGTACGGGCAGCGGGTGCGCTGGAGCAGGTTGCCGCCGGTGGTGGCGGTGTTGCGCAGCTGCCCCGAGGCCCCGGCCAGCAGCGCCTGGGAGAGCGCGGGATAGCGCGTGCGCACAGCGCGATGGGCGGCCAGATCGCTGTTGCGGACGGTGGCCCCGATGCGCAGTCCGCCGTCGGCCGTCTCCGTCACCCGGTCCAGCGGCAGCCGGCTGACGTCGATGAGGAGGCCGGGACTCTCCACGCCGAGTTTCATCAGGTCGACCAGGTTGGTGCCGCCGCCGAGGAACCGGGCACCGGGATGGGCGGCGCTCTCACGGACCGCTTCGGCGACCGATGCCGCGCGCACATAGGCGAAGGGCTTCATGACGCGGCATCCCCGATCGCCTCGACGATGCGGGGATACGCCCCGCACCGGCACAGATTGCCGCTCATCCGTTCGCGGATCTCGGCGGCGTCGAGTGCCACCGGGACGGCGACGAGCGCGGTGGCCGCGGTCGCGTGGGACGGAAAGCCGTCCTGCGCCTCGCTCAGGACGCCGACGCCCGAGCAGATCTGCCCGGGTGTGCAGTAGCCGCACTGGAGCGCGTCGCGCTCCAGAAAGGCCTCCTGCAGCGGGTGCAGCCGGCCGTCTTCGGCCAGGCCCTCGACCGTGGTGATCCGGGCCCCGTCCTGGGCCACGGCCAGCAGCAGACAGCTGTTGGCGCGCCGGCCGTCCACGAGCACGGTGCAGGCGCCGCACTGGCCGTGGTCACAGCCCTTCTTCGCACCGGTCAGGCCCAAGTGCCGGCGGAGCGTGTCCAGGACCGTGGTGCGATGGTCGAGCGTCAGGGTGTGATCGGTTCCGTTGACGTTCAGGGTGAGGGTGGAACGGTGGCCGGTTGCCCGCTCCTCCCCCGCGCCGCTCCTGCCCCGGCTGGTCGGGTCCACGTGACGGCACCTTTCGAGAGGCAGTTTTGTCTGCTTTCTACCAGTCCGGTGGTGGCTCCGCGCCATGGACCCGGGGCGGCGTGGCGTTCGGCCTACTTGTTCGCCAGCCGCAGCCGGACCTCTTCCTCCTGGTCGCCGGAGACCGTGCCGACGACCTGTACGGCGAAGGCGTCCGTCAGCCGCTCCCGGAGCCGGTCGACCGCCCAGTAGCCGCCCTGCACGTCGACGGTGACGGGCTCGCCGAGCGCCACCGACCCGGACACCACCCGGGCCTCGGCCACGTCGACGGTCACGACCCATGCCGTGGGCCGCTTGCCGTCGACCTCCTGGGGCACGTCGACCGAGGCCCGGTCGGTGACGAAGGCGGCCCGCAGCACGTCGAAGACCGTGCGCGCGTCGTCCTTCCCGCACCCGCTGACGACGACCGACACCTCACGGCCGTCCCGGCTCTCCTCGGACTGCTGCGTTTCCTGTGAGCTGTTCACCGCGGTTCCTTCCCAAGGGGTCACCTCCAGGCTCGCCCCGCGGGCGGACGCCTGCGACACGGGCGGCCCGGAAGCCCCGCGGGTACCCGTGAACGAGCAGCCCACGCCATTCCAAACATTTTCGGTGTCTATATCCACTTAAAACATGAATTCGATGCCAGAGTCGAGTGACAGGCTCGCCCCGGGGTATCCGGCAAGCATGGATGTATCGGATGCAGCCCTGAATTCCCTGGCCATCACCCTCGCGGACGGACGGGGCGCGACCGGGGCGGTGATGGGCGTCGTCGGCGTGGTCCTGGTGGCCGTGCTGATCGCCGCCTTCTGGCTGGGCAGGAGGCGGCGCGACCAGGAACCGCCGCCGCCCCGGCCCGAGGAGCAGCCACTGGCGCCGGACGGTCGTACACACGTCGAGGAACCCGACGTCCACGGTGACGACACGTTCCCTCCGGACGGCCGTGGGCTGTCGCCCTACGAACTCGGTGACCACGGCAACGAGCCACTCCACCGGGACGACGACGAGCGCCGCGACTGAACGGCCCCGCGTTCGGGAACGGTGGCCGCGCCGCCGGGAAGCGCCGCACCGACCGGTCGCCCGCGCCGCCGGCCGGTCGGCCGCCTCGCCGCGTGTTGCGGGAGCGGCCGCCCGCGGAGAGGCTGGTGAGGGCCCCCAGGGCCACCGGCACACACCTGCCGCACCCCCCATGAAGGCAGTAGGACCATGACCGGAAGTACCTCTGGTACGGCATCCGCGCCCGCACCGCTGACCGGGCCGGCCGCGCCCTGCTGGGTCAATCTGATGACCCTGAATCTGGAGTCCGCCCAGGAGTTCTACGGCCCGGTGATGGGCTGGACGTTCCGGCCGGGCAAACTCGGCCAGGAGTTCTCGGTCGCCCGCCGCGACGGCGTACCCGTCGCCGGGATCGGCGCCGTGGCGACCACCCTCCACGTCGCGGTGGCATGGACGCCCTACTTCGCCGTCCAGGACGCCGATGTCGCCGCCGCCCGGATCCGGGAGCGCAGCGGCACCGTGGCGGTGGGCCCTCTGACGCTCGGCAAGGGCCGCGGCGTACTGGCGGCCGACCGGGACGGTGCGGGCTTCGGCATCTGGGAGCGGACCGCGCCCGCGACGTCGCCACCCGCCCCGGACGGCCATGCGCACGCCTGGCTGCGGCTGCGCACGCGCAACGCATTCGACGCGGCGATCTTCTACGGCGAGGTCCTGGACTGGGCGAGCGACCGGCCCGGCTCCTGCGAGGTGGCGTACGCGAAGGACGAGGTGGTCGTCCGGTGCGGCGGGCGCCAGCTGGCCCGGATCAGCTCGGGCGCGCTCGAGGCCGCCCCCGACCCGCTGGTCCGTCCGCACTGGCAGGTCAATTTCCCGGTGGACGATGTCGCCGTCGCCGTCGCGTCGGCCCAGAAGCACGGCGGTTCACTGGTCGAGGAGCTGTCCCGGCCGGAAGGACGTGAGGCGACACTGGTCGATCCGGACGGCGGGCTCTTCACCCTCACGGACGTCCATCACGCCGAGGACACCGGAATTCTGTGACACCGCACGCCGTCACCGCTCCTCCCGATCCTCCCGACGGCCGTGGGACCGGGCCAGCGCCCAGGCGGGGAAGACGAACCAGCAGACGAGGAACCACACTGCCATCCCGCCCACCAGCCAGAGGGCCACGGCGTTGTGCAGCGCCACACGCAGGATCAGCAGGAGCGCCGAGCACATCGTGCAGAACAGCAGGATCAGCCCGATCACGGTCAGGCGGGACGCCCAGGTGACCGTCTGCGGCTTCATCCGCCGCCCCGTGAGCAGCCGGTGGTACGAGACCGGCCCGATCAGCGCGCCCGCCGTGGCGGAACCGAGCAGCACCGTGACCACGTAGATCGCGCGGTCGGTGTCGGAGAGGTCCGTGAAGCGCGGCTGGAAGACGACGGCCAGCAGGAATCCGAAGAGGATCTGGACGCCGGTCTGGGCGACGCGCAGCTCCTGGAGGAGATCCGTCCACCGCCGGTCGGCCCGCTCCTCCTCCGTCTCCCGGCGCCCCCATCCGCGCTCCCGTGCCTGCTCCTCCTCGGGTGGGCTCACCATGGGCCTCCGTCCGCCTGAGCGCAACGCCTGTACCTGTGTGTCGTGCCCTTTTCCCACACGGTAGACCTCCGGCAACCGGGTCGCCCGCCGCGTCGCGGGACGCCGGCTCCGCGGCGGCTCTCAGCCGACCGGCAGCACGAGTTCGGGACGGTCCCACATCACCGCGGGCGGTGCGGCCCGCACGGTTCCGGTCCGGTGGGCGCCCACGCTCGTGTAGAAGCCCTCGGCCGGCGGATGCGACACGACGCGCACCTCGGTGAGTCCGGCCGCGTGCGCCTCTTCCCGCAGGTGGCCGATGAGCAGGCGTCCGATCCCGGCGCCCTGCGCGTCGTCGGCGACGAACATGAGGTCGAGCTCGGGCGGGTCGAGGATCAGGGAGTAGAAGCCGAGCAGCCGGCCGGTGGCCTCCCCCACGGCGGCGAAGACCCTGTGCGTCCCGACATAGTCGTGACCCACCCGGTATCCGGCGACCATGGGTGCGTACGGGCCCTCGTATGCCCGGGAGGTCCGGACCAGACGGGTCAGACGCTTCGCGTCCCGTGCATCGGCCCGCCTGATCCCGATGTCTTCGCCCAGGGCCCGGCGTGCTCGCGACGTAATGCCTGATCTCATGAGTCGAGTATTACGCACCCGGGTGGAGCGAGAAGCCGCCGGAGGCTTCAGGAGGACCGGCGCGCCGCACGCCACTCCTCGACGACCGCCTCGACGTCGAACGGTTCGAGGTTCAGGAGCGGGCCGGGCGGCGGTCGCCTGACAGCCTCGGCGATCTTCTCGTTCACCTCGTCCAGCATCCGCCGTACCTGGGCCTCCGTGCGCGCCTTCGGCACGGCGGCGCGGGTCTCCTCCGCCTCCTTGCGCAGGGCCAGCGCGGGAGGAAGCACCGACATGCCCTCGCGCTCCATCTTCGCCTTGATCCACCACGCCTCGTCGTACGGGCGGTCGAGCCCTTCGAAGGGCTTGCCGAACCCCGGCAGCTGCGAGAAGTCACCACGCTGCTCGGATTCCCGGATCTGTTTGTCGACCCATGACTCGAAGCTGACACCCGCAGGTTTGCGCTCGGTCACCGTGATGCCCCTCTCGGAGATGCCTGTGGTGCAGGGCCCCTTCACGATACCCACGCCTCCCGGCAGCGGCCGTTGGGGGCCGGTCGGGCGGGCCGGCCGGCAGACAGGAAGACTCCGGGCCTTGCCGCGCGGCCGACGGGGTACACGAGCAGCACGCCCGTCCGGAAGAGGACGGGGCACGGCCGAAAGGGAGGGTGAGAGTGATGCACAGCCACACGCGAACCGGGACCCGGCGGGAGTGGCGAGTATGACGACCGTAGTGATCATCGTCGCGGTGGTTCTGGTGGCGTTCTGCGCAGGCGCGTTCCTTTACACACGGCAGGCCGGCGGCTCCGGGATGCGCCGGCGCTTCGGGCCCGAGTACGACCTGGCCGTCGCCGGCCACGACGGCGACACGAAGGCCGCCGAACGCGAACTGCACGAGCGGTTGAAGCGGCACCGGTCCCTGCACGAGCGGCCCCTGACGTCCGAGGCACGCACCCAGTACTCCGACCGCTGGCAGCGGATCGAGGCCGGATTCGTCGACGCACCGCAGCAAGCCGTGGCAGAGGCGGACGTCCTGCTGGCCGAACTGGCCCGGGACCTCGGCTTTCCCGACGGCAGCGACTTCGGCGAACAGAGCGCCGCGCTCTCCGTCCACCACGCCGAACACGTCAACGGCTACCGCCGGGTACACGCCGCCAAGCGGGGCGACGGCGGCACGGAGGACATGCGGGAGGCGCTGCTGGAAGCCCGCGGCCTGTTCGACGTACTCGTATCGAACGGAACGGACCGGCCTGTTCATCGGCACCCGCACCACGCGGAAGGAAGTGGCAAGGCATGACGCACGACACCGGAAACATCCCGCCCGTCCCCAGCGAGGTTCCCGAGGCGGCAAGGAAGCCCCGGCCCGCCACCGCCCCCGACGACGCCGCGGACCGCGGCGCCCGGGAGACCCGCGCAGCAGGCGCCGGAGCGCCGGGCACCACCGCCGTCGAGCCGCGGCCGGAGAGCGCCCACCCCGGAAGTCCCGGCGCCAAGGCCCCCGCCGCGGCACCCCTGAACGGCGACGGCAAGGCGGACGCCCCCGGCACAAGCGCGTCCGGCGCACTCCGTCCTCTCTTCCCGGAGCGCGACCACGACAGGCTCACCCTGCGGCTCCAGCACGCGGTGAGCGAGTTCGTCGAGAGCCCCCGGCACGCGGTCGAGGAAGCGGAGAACACGTTCGAGACCGTCATCGAGGGCCTCACCGACGCGCTCGAAGAGCACCGGCGCGCACTCGGAGCCGTCGGACGGGACGGCAGTCCCGGGACCCGGACCGAGGAACTGCGGGTCACCCTGCAGCACTACCGGGATTTGACCGAGCGGCTGCTGAACGTGTGAGACACGCGGCCTCCCCGACGGACCTGCGGGCGCGGCTCCCTCCTCACGAGGCGGTCCTGCGCACCGCCGCAGGCACGACTCCGCCCCCGGCGATAGTGCCGGGGGCGGAGTCGTGCCTGCGGCCCGCCGTCAAACGGCGGGGACCACGAGATCGTCGCGGAGCCGCCGCAACGCGGCTTCCGGGATGCGCAGCCCGTCGCGGGCGTACCCGTCGATGCCTCCCCAGCGCTCGTCCATGGCGTCCAGCGCCGTGTCGAGGTAGCGCGGCCGGACCTCGATGATCGCGGAGGCGATCTCCGGGTCTCCGCCCGCGTCGAGATAGCGCTGAACGGACGGCCGGAAGGCGACCCGCATCACCGGGTTCACGGAGAGGAACTCGTCCCGGACGACGTCCCGCGAGGCACCGAGGAGAAGCAGCAGCAGGACCGCCCCCCAGCCCGCCCGGTCCTTGCCCGTCGTGCAGTGGAAGAGCACCGGGCGCGCGGCGTCGTCGGCCGCCGTCTCGAGGAAGGCGCGGTAGGCGGCTGCCGCACGCGGCGAGAGCACCACCTGCCGGTAGGTCTCCGCGAACATCTCCTCCGCCTTGCCGCCCCCGAGCAGCCGCTCGGTCTCAACCGGATCGGCGAGCAGGGCACGGAGTCTGGCCGGCGCCACGCCCGGATCGTCCCCGAGCACATCGGCGACGAACAGCCGGGCGCCGGGCGGCAGACGGTCTGGAGCCGAGGCCCGCTCGTCCGCGGTCCGCAGGTCGACGACCGTACGGATGCCGAGTACGGCCACGGTCGCGTCGTGTGCCGGATCGTGTCCGCTGAGCTGACCCGAGCGCAGCACCACGCCCGGCCGTACCTGCCGGCCGGGCCCGAGAGCGATGCCACCCAGGTCCCGCAGGTTGAGAACAGAGGATGCCGGGACGGCCCTGGCGGTTTGCACGATGAGATTCCTCTTTTCCCGACACGTATCCGAATTGATTTCGGCCTGGCCGGATCAAAAGTCGCATGATGTCGGGAAATCGACAAAGTAAAACGCCGATGATCATCGATCCAGCACGTCGGCGGGCCGGGGGCGGGTCAGGGACGCACAGTGCGCCCGGCCTTGGGCGCCGGGCGGCGCACCGTACGGAATCCGTCGCCGCGCCATCGGGCGCGACACAGTCCCCTGAGCCATGGAAGGGGTGCGGGAAGGGCGCGACGGAAGGATCGCGGCCGCAAGGAATCGTGTTCCCGCCCGTCGAATCCGGCCCGGCCGGACGATGCTGCCCAGCCGGCATCACTCCGCCAGAAGTCTTGCCTTCTGGGCCTCGAATTCGGCATCGGTCAGAATGCCCTGCTTCTTCAGCTCCGCCAGTCGCTCCAGCTGTCCGATCAGATCGTCGGCGGGCGGCTGGGCGGCCTGCTGCTGGGCCGCCTGCATCTGCATCTGCTGACGCATCTGCTCCTCGGCCAACTGCTCGGAGTCGTCCTCGGCGAACCTCGCCTGCTGACGCCGCTGGACGCGGCCGCTGACCGCCGAGGCGGTTCCCGCGACGACGGCCGTGCGCGCCGCGGCCCCCAGCAGACCGGGCCCGCGACGGTTCATTCCAGGTCCTCGAAAGATCGGCATGTCATGCGCCTTTCCGGTGCGGTGCGGTGTCAGCTTGTGGACGCGGCGGCTGCCACTGCGGCCTCCGCGACGTCGGCGGGAATCCGCTCATGGGCGACGAGTTGCCCGCCCGACGCACGGACCGCCTCGGCGAGGGGCAGCGCCCACAGGTCCTCCCACACGATGAGCGCCGCGGAGCTGCCCGGCGGCACTCTCTCGCCCAGGGTCCGGATGTCGTCACTGTTCAGCATGCCGCCGACCTCACCCTCGACCGGCTCGAAGGAGACCAGGTCGTCCGGGTCGAGGTCATCCAGTTCGACGATCTCGATCGCACCGTCCTCGGACCGGTACACGAAGGTCAGGTCGATGATGCGCACCGCCTTCGACGCCACCGCTTCCGCCAGCGCCGGCGCGATGGCACCGGTGAAGCGGCTGCCGGGGAAGGCGACGACGAGGTACTCCACAGGTCCCACAGCCACGGGCGTGTCCTCTCCGGAAGGATGAATTGCCAGCAGCATAACTTCGGACATTTATCACCGCATTGCGGCAAATCGTCGCCGACCGCGCATGGAGCCCGGCTACGGCGGCCCGCGACCGGCGTCCGCGAAGCTCTTCCGGACTGCCGGGGCGGTGGGCCGTCCGGCGGAAGGAGCCGTCTGCCTACGCGACCGTACGTAAAGGATCAAGTGCGTTCGGAGAGAGGGCAAGGTCACAGGCCGAGCCTCTGCTGCCTGTCGGGGACCTGTCCTAGCATCTGGGCATGACGGTCCAGCCTGCTGACGGGCTTTCGTTGGCCGCCGAATTCCCTGATCCCGCCCATGAGCAGTGGCAGAGCCTCGTCGAGGGTGTGCTGCGCAAGTCGGGCAAGGACGTTTCGGGTTCGGCCGCCGAGGAAGCACTGTCCACCACGGTGGAGGACGGGCTCATCACGCGCCCCCTCTACACCTCGCGCGACGACGCGCCCGATGCCGGTCTCCCGGGCTTCGCCCCCTTCACCCGCGGCAGCACACCGCAGGGAAGTACGGCGGGCGGCTGGGGCGTACGGCAGCGGCACGCGTCGGCTGATCCCGTACGGCTCAACGAGGCCCTGCTCGCGGACCTCACGAACGGCGCCACCTCGTTGTGGCTGCCCGTCGGGGGCGCCGGCGGCGTGCCGGTCTCCGGTCTGGCGCGGGCGCTGGAGGGCGTCCACCTCGATCTGGCACCGCTCGTCCTGGACGCCGGGGACGAACTGGACGCCGCGGCAGCGGAGTTGTTCCGGATCCACCAGGAGCGCGGCCTCGCGGCGGACGCGGTGCGCGGCAACCTCGGGGCCGACCCGCTCGGGCAGGCCGCCCGCAGCGGCGACGAGGCGGACCTGACGTCCGCCGTGCGCTGGGCGAAGCACTGCGCGGCCGGGCATCCCGGGCTGCGAGCGCTGACCGTGGACGCCCTGCCGTACCACGAGGCAGGCGGCTCGGCCGCACAGGAACTGGGCAGTTCGCTGGCCACCGGCGTCGCCTATCTGCGCGCGCTGACCGGCGCCGGGCTCGGGGTCGACGAGGCCTGCGCCCAGCTGGAGTTCCGGTACGCGGCCACCGCCGACCAGTTCCTGACGATCGCCAAGCTGCGGGCCGCGCGCCGGTTGTGGGCGCGGGTCGCCGAGGTCTGCGGGGCTCCGGAGGCCGGGGCGCAGCGCCAGCACGCGGTGACGTCGCCGGTGATGATGACGCGGCGCGATCCGTGGGTGAACATGCTGCGGACCACGCTGGCCTGTCTGGGCGCCGGCGTCGGTGGCGCCGACGCCGTGACCGTGCTGCCCTTCGATCACGCGCTGGGCCTCCCGGACGCGTTCGCCCGGCGCATCGCCCGCAACACGTCGACGATCCTGCTGGAGGAGTCCCATCTGGCCCGGGTCATCGACCCGGCGGGCGGTTCCTGGTACGTGGAGCGGCTGACGGACGAACTCGCGGACGCCGCCTGGGCCTTCTTCCAGGAGATCGAGCGGGCCGGTGGCCAGGCCGCGGCGCTGGGCTCGGGCATGGTCGCGGACCGGATCGCGGCCACCTGGGCCGCGCGCAGCAAGGACCTGGCGCGGCGCAAGGAGCCGGTCACCGGTGTCAGCGAGTTCCCGCAGCTCGCGGAGCGCGTGGTGGAGCGCGAGCCGGTGCCGCCGGTCACGAGCGGGGGCGGCGGTCTCCCGGTGGTCCGCCGTGACGAGGCCTTCGAGGCGCTGCGCGCCCGTTCGGACGCCCATCTGGCGGCGACCGGCGCCCGGCCGCGGGTCTTCCTCGCCGCGCTCGGCCCCGCCTCGGCGCACACCGCGCGGGCCTCGTTCGCCGCGAACCTGTTCCAGGCGGGCGGCATCGAACCCGTCCACGAGCCGGTCCGGGTGGACGCCTCGTCGGCCGCCGCGGCCCTCGCCGCCGCGGGGACGGACGTGGTGTGTCTGTGTTCCAGTGACGCGCTCTACGCCGAGCAGGCCGGTGAGGTCGCCGGGGCGCTGGTCGCGGCCGGTGCGCAGCGGGTGTACCTGGCGGGACGGCCTGCCGCGTACCCGGACGTCGACGAGTACGTCTTCGCCGGATGTGACGTGGTGGCCGTGCTTTCCTCCGTTCTCGACCGTATGGGTGTGGCGTAATGCGGATCCCCGATTTCTCCGACATCGAGCTCGGGCCGGGCGGCGGCGCCGAGGTGACCGAGGACCAGTGGCGTGCCGCGGTCAAGGAGTCCTCCGGGAGCTCCGACGGCGACCTGCTGTGGGAGACCCCGGAAGGCATCGCGGTCAAACCGCTGTACACCGGTCAGGACCTGGAGGGCATCGACTTCCTGGGGACGTATCCGGGGGTGGCGCCGTATCTGCGGGGCCCGTACCCGACCATGTACGTGAACCAGCCCTGGACGATCCGTCAGTACGCGGGTTTCTCCACGGCCGAGGAGTCCAACGCCTTCTACCGCCGCAACCTCGCGGCCGGACAGAAGGGCCTCTCGGTCGCGTTCGACCTGCCGACCCACCGCGGCTACGACAGCGACCACCCGAGGGTGACCGGTGACGTGGGAATGGCGGGTGTCGCGATCGACTCGATCTACGACATGCGGCAGTTGTTCGACGGTATCCCGCTGGACAAGATGTCCGTGTCGATGACGATGAACGGCGCGGTGCTGCCGGTACTGGCGCTCTACATCGTGGCCGCCGAGGAGCAGGGCGTCGCACCGGAAAAGCTGGCCGGGACCATTCAGAACGACATTCTGAAGGAGTTCATGGTCCGCAACACCTACATCTATCCGCCGAAGCCCTCGATGCGGATCATTTCCGACATCTTCTCGTACACCTCGACGAAGATGCCGCGCTACAACTCGATCTCCATCTCCGGCTACCACATCCAGGAGGCCGGGGCCACGGCTGATCTGGAGCTGGCCTACACCCTGGCCGACGGGGTGGAGTACCTGCGCGCAGGGCGCGACGCGGGCCTGGACGTCGATGCGTTCGCGCCGCGGCTGTCGTTCTTCTGGGCGATCGGCATGAACTTCTTCATGGAGGTCGCCAAGCTCCGGGCGGCGCGCCTGCTGTGGGCCAAGCTGGTCAGGGAGTTCGAGCCGAAGAACGCCAAGTCCCTGTCCCTGCGCACCCATTCGCAGACCTCGGGATGGTCGCTGACCGCGCAGGACGTGTTCAACAACGTCACCCGCACCTGCGTGGAGGCGATGGCCGCGACCCAGGGCCACACCCAGTCCCTGCACACCAACGCCCTGGACGAAGCCCTCGCGCTGCCCACCGACTTCTCCGCCCGCATCGCCCGCAACACCCAGCTCCTGCTCCAGCAGGAGTCCGGCACCGGGCGGGTCATCGACCCGTGGGGCGGCAGCGCGTACGTGGAGAAGCTGACCTACGACCTGGCGCGGCGGGCCTGGCAGCACATCGAGGAGGTCGAGGCGGCGGGCGGCATGGCCAAGGCCATCGACGCCGGCATCCCCAAGCTCCGTATCGAGGAAGCGGCCGCCCGCACCCAGGCCCGCATCGACTCCGGACGCCAGCCGGTCATCGGCGTCAACAAGTACCGCGTGGAGAGCGACGAGAAGATCGACGTCCTCAAGGTCGACAACTCCTCCGTCCGCACCCAGCAGCTGGAGAAGCTGCGCCGGCTGCGCGAGGAACGCGACGAGCAGGCCTGCCAGGACGCCCTGCGCGCCCTCACGGAGGCGGCCGGACGGGACCCGGGCCCCGGCCTGGAGGGCAATCTGCTGGCGCTGGCCGTCGACGCGGCGCGCGCGATGGCGACCGTCGGCGAGATCTCGGACGCCCTGGAGAAGGTCTATGGCCGGCACGCGGGCCAGATCCGTACGATCTCCGGTGTGTACCGCAACGAGGCAGGTCAGTCGCCGTCCGTGGACCGCACCCGCGCACTGGTCGACGCGTTCGAGGAGGCGGAGGGACGGCGTCCGCGCATCCTGGTCGCCAAGATGGGCCAGGACGGCCACGACCGTGGCCAGAAGGTCATCGCGACGGCCTTCGCCGACCTGGGCTTCGACGTGGACGTCGGCCCGCTGTTCCAGACGCCGGGCGAGGTCGCCCGGCAGGCGGTCGAGGCGGACGTGCACATCGTGGGCGTCTCGTCCCTGGCCGCCGGCCACCTCACCCTCGTCCCCGCGCTGCGTGAGGAGCTCGCGGCGGAGGGCCGCGAGGACATCATGATCGTGGTGGGCGGGGTGATCCCGCCGCAGGACGTGCCCACCCTCCTGGACATGGGCGCCGCAGCCGTGTTCCCGCCGGGAACCGTGATCCCGGACGCGGCCCACGACCTGGTGACGCGCCTCGGCGCCGCACTCGGCCACGAGTTGTGAGCCGCTGAACCGATGGCTCCGAAGATCGATCTCGACAGCTATGTGAAGGGCGTACTCGACGGGAAGCGGGCGCACATCGCGCGCGCCATCACCCTCGTCGAGTCCACCCGCCCCGATCACCGGGCGCTGGCGCAGCAGTTGCTGCGCGAACTCCTGCCGCACTCCGGCAACGCCCGGCGCATCGGCATCAGCGGGGTGCCCGGCGTCGGCAAGTCCACGTTCATCGACGCCCTCGGCACGATGCTCACCGGGCTGGGGCACCGGGTCGCGGTGCTCGCCGTGGACCCGTCCTCCAGCCGGACCGGCGGCTCCATCCTGGGCGACAAGACCAGGATGGAGCGGCTCGCCGTGGACCCGGCCGCTTTCGTCCGCCCCTCCCCCACCGCCGGAACTCTCGGCGGAGTGGCGAAGGCGACCCGCGAGTCCATCGTGGTGATGGAGGCGGCGGGCTACGGCGTCGTGCTGGTGGAGACGGTCGGCGTCGGCCAGTCGGAGACCGCGGTCGCCAACATGGTCGACACGTTCCTGCTGCTGACGCTGGCCCGCACCGGTGACCAGCTCCAGGGCATCAAGAAGGGTGTGCTGGAGCTGGCGGACGCCATCGCGGTGAACAAGGCCGACGGTCCGCACGAGCGCGATGCCCGCTCGGCGGCACGTGAACTGGCGGGTGCGCTACGGCTGATGCACCCGGTGGATGCGGCGTGGACGCCTCCGGTGCTGACCTGCAGCGCCCGGGAGTCCAGCGGTCTGGACACCCTGTGGGAGCGGCTGGAACAGCACCGGACGCTGCTCGAATCGACGGGCCGCCTCGCGGCCAAGCGGAGTGAGCAGCAGGTCGACTGGACCTGGACGATGGTGCGGGACGAACTGCTGGAGAGCCTGCGCAGCCATCCCGGCGTGCGGGCACTCGCACCGGAACTCGAACTCCGCGTGCGGCAGGGCTTGTTGCCTGCCACGCTGGCCGCCGAACAGATCCTGGAGGTGTTCCGGGGACCGGGTCCGGCGACCGGGCGCGAACCCCTCTAGGGACAGCCTGAGGGCTGTCCCGCAATTCCTGGTGGATCAGCGCGCGGCGTCAGATGCGGTGCATCGCAAGGCGGAGGGGCGCCCGCATACTGGATGTATTCGGGCGTTCCGACAACGCCGCGAGGTGCCGTAGCTGTCGTCGTGCGCCCGCCAGGAATTGCGGGACAGCCCTCAAAGGTCGAGCTGGTACTCGAACGAGCGGTGTGTCGGCTCGTACCCGAACGCGTCGTTGATGCGGCGCATGTAGGTGTTGCTGTCGGCGGTGTCCGCGAGCAGGCCGCCCAGCTCCGGATGGCGCTCGCGGGCTTCGAGGATGGAGGCGGCCTTCATCCAGCGGGCGAGGCCGTGGCCCCGGTGCTCGGGCAGGACGCCCGTGCCGTAGTGCAGGCCGTCGCCCCGCCGGTCGCCCGGCACGACGAGTTCGGTGAAGCCCGCTATCGACCCGTCGGACTCGTCGACGGCGGCCACCGTGTGCAGCAGGTCACCGCGGTCGGCGACGGCCCGCGCCACGGCCCTGACCCGGTCGGCGTCCCACGACATGGTGCCGTAGTCGGTGTCGTCCATGGGCATGTCGTCCATGGCGCGGCGCGACGCGGCGAACGTGTGCGCGAGCGGTTCCGGGACGGTGCCGTCCCAGGACTCGAGCCGGTAGCCCGGATGCGGTTCGCGGGTGGTGGCGGTCAGCGCCGCCGTGTCCACCGCCTTCAGCGGCAGCCGGGCGTAGGTGAGCGTGAGGACCCTGCGCCATCCCCTGGCCCGCAGGAACAGATCCCCCGGGGTGCCGGCCTCGGTCTGCGCGACGACGGAGCGCCGGGCCTGCTCCCCGGCGGCCCGGACCACCGCGTCGAGCAGTCGGGAGCCGGTGCCCTTGCGGCGTTCGGCCGGGTGGACATGGAGTTCCAGTTCGCCGAGGTGGTCCTGGCCCTCACGGTTGAAGACCCGGAGGAACGCCGATCCGACGGGCACCCCCTCCTCGTCGGACGCCAGCCACGCGAGGCGGTGGTAGCCGGCTCCGCGGTCGGGATCGGTCAGGGCGGTGAGGTGGATCGGCAAGGTGACTCCGCGGTCGGGAAGAGGGACGGGCCCGGAGTACGAAACCACCCCCGCTCCCCCGCCGCAACGGGGTTACGGCCTCGGGTGGAAATGTCTGCCGCACCACATCGGCCGTCGGACCCCCGCGGTCGTGCTACATTGCAATCGGTACATGTGTATGCCTCTCTCAGGCTCCGGTACCGATTCGCCTTCACCACGCTGACGCGCCCGTCCTTTCCGACCGGCGATCCAGCTTTCTCACAGGACTTCCCCAGTCCGGTACGGGCTTCTTCCCGCCGGTCTTTCCTGCCCGTCGTCCGGGGTGTGCGTGATCCGCCCCTGTCTCTGCCGGGCCCCTTCATTCGCATGTCCGCGAAAGGACCACCCGCATGACCACCACACTCGAACACCCCGTATCCACCACCCGGCCCGCGGCCGCCACGGCCGCCGCCGGCATCCTCGATCCCACGCAGCAGGGGCACGGCTTCCTGCGCTCCCCCGGCGGCCACCCGGCCCCCGGCGACGTACAGGTCCCCGCGGCACTCATCCGCCGGTACGGCCTGCGCAAGGGCGACGCAGTCGAGGGTCTCTGCGAGCGGCGCGGCGCCCTGAGCGCCGTCGCCCGCGTCAACGGGCTCGCCCCGCATGCGCTGCGCGGCCGCCCGCACTTCGGCGACCTCACCCCGCTCCACCCCCGGCGGCGGCTGCGCCTGGAAACGCCCTCGGGCGGTCCCTCGACGCGCATCGTCGATCTGGTCGCCCCGGTCGGCAAGGGGCAGCGCGGGCTGATCGTCGCACCGCCCAGGACCGGCAAGACGGTCCTCCTCCAGCAGATCGCGGCCGCCGTCGCCGAGAACCATCCCGAGGCCCATCTCATGGTCGTACTCCTCGACGAGCGGCCCGAGGAGGTCACCGACATGCGCCGCTCGGTGCGCGGCGAGGTCTACGCCTCGACCTTCGACCGGCCCGCCAAGGAACACATCGCCCTGGCGGAACTCGCACTGGAACGCGCCAAACGGCTCGTCGAACAAGGCCGCGACGTCGTCATCCTGCTGGACTCGCTGACCCGTCTCTGCCGGGCCCACAACAACGCGGCGGGCAACGGCGGACGCACCCTCAGCGGAGGTGTGGACGCCGCCGCGCTGACCGGCCCCAAGCGGCTCTTCGGTGCCGCCCGCCTCACCGAGGAGGCCGGCTCCCTGACCATTCTGGCCACGGCGCTCGTCGACACCGGCTCCCGGGCGGACGAGTACTTCTTCGAGGAGCTGAAGGGCACCGGCAACATGGAGCTGCGGCTCGACCGCTCACTGGCCGAGAAGCGGATCCATCCGGCGGTGAACATCGCCGCCTCCGGTACTCGCCGCGACGAACTCCTCGTACCTGCGGATGAGTTGACCGCCCTAAGAGGACTGCGCCGGGCCCTGCACTCCCGGGACGCCCAGACGTCCCTGGAGACGCTCCTGGAACGGATCCGGCACACGGGCGACAACGCCGCCTTCCTGCGCCTGATCCGCACCACGGTGCCGTCGGCCTGACGGGCCCGGCCTGCTCCGGCTCACTTCATCCGGGCGTTCAGCGAGGCCGTGTGCTCACGGACCTGCTCCGGGGTGAGATACCTGTCCGTGTACTCGAAGTCCCGCAGTGTCGCGGGCTTGCGGGACTGGAATCCCGTACGGACGAAGTCGTCGCCGGCCGCCGCGTTGATCAGCCAGTTGGCCATGACGCGGGCCTTGGCCACGCTGGTCCGCAACGCCGACCAGTGATAGCCGCGGGCCACGGCCTGGGCCGTCATCCCGTGCATCTCGATGCCGAGCGGCTTGGACACGGCGTCCTTGCCGCCGAGGTCCACGACGAGTCCGAGGTCCTTGTGGACGTACGGGCGCAGCGGCTGGTGCCGGAGCGTCGCGAGCAGATTGTCGGCGAGCCTGCGGCCCTGACGCATCGCGTGCTGGGCGGTGGGCGGGCAGACCGCGCCGTCGCCCTTGACGAGGTCCGGCACGGCCGCCACGTCCCCGAGGGCGAACATGCCGTCGTAGCCGGGCAGGCTCATCTCGGGGGTCACCGCCAGCCTGCCGCGGACCGTCTCCGCGTCGAAGGTGGAGACGAGCGGGCTCGCCGTGACACCGGCGGTCCAGATGAGTGTGCGGCAGGGCAGTACCCGGCCGTCGGTGAACGTCACCTTGTCGGCGCCCGCCTCGGCGACCGAGACCCCCAGCGACACCTCGATGCCGCGTTCCCGCAGGACCTTCAGCGCGCTCTCGCCGAGCTTGTCGCCCAGTTCGGGCATCAGCTTGGGGGCGATGTCGATCAGATGCCACTTGATCAGCTTCGGGTCGAGTCGCGGATAGTGCTTCACCGCGTTGGTGGTGAGGCGCTGGAGGCAGGCCGCCGTCTCGGTTCCCGCGTATCCGCCGCCGACCACCACGAACTGCAGTCGGGAGGCCCGCTCCTCCTCGTCGCTGCTGGCGTCCGCGAGGTCGAGCTGGGCGATCACGTGGTCGCGTACGTACGCCGCCTCGGCCAGCGTCTTCATGCCACGGGCGTTGTCGAGCAGGCCCGGGATGTCGAACGTGCGGGTGACGCTGCCCGGGCTGAGCACGATGTAGTCGTACGGCTCGTGGACGATCTCGTCGGTGATCTTGCGGATGACGCAGATCTTGGCCTTGGGGTCCACTCCGATGGCGCCGCCGGGAATGATGCGGGTGCGGTGCCGGCTGCTCCGTCGCAGTGACAGCGCGACCGACTGCGGGGTGAGGACGCCGGAGGCGACCTGCGGCAGCAGGGGCAGATAGAGCTGGTACGAGAACGGGGCGACGAGCACGATGTCCGCTTCGCCCGGGCGGAGCCCGCGCTCCAGACGGCGTACGCACTCGACCCCGGCGAATCCGGCTCCGACAACGAGAATCCTGGGTCGTGCCACAGTGTTCGTCCCTTCTCGGGGTCTGCACGGTCGTCCGTTCGCCTGCCCCGTCACACGCGCCCGTCACCTCTCATCTTTACGAGGCGGGCGCGAGTGCGCCTGCTGAGCGGGCGGAACGGACGACCCCGGCCGGTCATCTGGCCAGGTACGTCCACGCGGTACAGGCGCCTCCCGCCGTACTCGCGAGCACCGCGGCGGCGACGCAGCGCGCCCTGAGCCTGCGATAGCGCTCGGTGTACTCACCACGCAGCTCGGCGGCGCGGACCGAGACGCGTACGAGCATCGCCCGCGAGGCGGTGGCCCGGTCCGCCCGGTAGACCCGCTCCACGTCCTCGCGCTGGGCCGTCGTCAGCCACGGCAGCTCGTCCGTGAAGCGACGGGCGCGCCGGCGGGCCTCCTCGACCTCGGCGTTCCACAGCAGATAGCCCTCCATCTGGGCCAGTCCGCGGGCGGTGTCCTCGTCGCGGTCGGGGCCCATGCGCCTCTCCTCTCCGCCGGCCCTCCTGCTCACGCCTGCTTGTCCCCGGGTGCCACCGTCGCGGAGCGCTCCTGGCGGTTGGCCGCTTCGTCGAGCTCACGCACGGAGGGGTGGTGCAGGTCGAACGCCGGGGATTCGGAACGGATCCGGGGCAGTGTGACGAAGTTGTGCCGGGGCGGCGGGCAGGAGGTCGCCCATTCCAGCGAACGGCCGTAGCCCCACGGGTCGTCGACCGCGATCTTCTCGCCGTACTTGGCGGTCTTCCACACGTTGTAGAGGAAGGGCAGCATCGACAGGCCGAGCAGGAACGAGGAGATCGTCGAGATCGTGTTCAGCGCGGTGAAGCCGTCACTGGCGAGGTAGTCGGCGTAGCGACGCGGCATGCCCTCGGCACCGAGCCAGTGCTGGACCAGGAACGTGCCGTGGAACCCGGTGAACAGGGTCCAGAAGGTGATCTTCCCGAGCCGCTCGTCCAGCATCCTGCCGGTGAACTTCGGCCACCAGAAGTGGAATCCGGCGAACATCGCGAACACCACGGTGCCGAAGACGACGTAGTGGAAGTGCGCGACCACGAAGTACGAGTCGGAGACGTGGAAGTCCATTGGCGGCGAGGCCAGGATGACGCCGGTCAGGCCGCCGAAGAGGAACGTGACGAGAAAGCCGATGGACCAGAGCATCGGTGTCTCGAAGGAGAGCGAGCCCTTCCACATCGTGCCGATCCAGTTGAAGAACTTCACCCCGGTGGGTACGGCGATGAGGAACGTCATGAAGGAGAAGAACGGCAGCAGTACCGCGCCGGTCACGAACATGTGGTGGGCCCACACGGTGATCGAGAGGCCGGCGATGGCGATCGTCGCACCGATCAGGCCGATGTAGCCGAAGATGGGTTTGCGGCTGAAGACGGGGATGATCTCGCTGACGATCCCGAAGAACGGCAGCGCGATGATGTAGACCTCCGGATGGCCGAAGAACCAGAAGAGGTGCTGCCAGAGGAGCGCGCCGCCGTTCGACGCGTTGAAGACCTGCGCACCGAACTTGCGGTCCGCCTCCAGCGCCAGGAGCGCCGCGGCGAGCACCGGGAAGGCCAGCAGGACCAGGACGGCGGTCAGCAGGACGTTCCAGACGAAGATCGGCATGCGGAACATCGTCATGCCGGGCGCGCGCATGCAGATGATCGTGGTGATGAAGTTGACCGAGCCGAGGATCGTGCCGAAGCCGGAGAAGGCCAGACCCATGATCCACATGTCCCCGCCGATCCCGGGCGAGCGGACGGCGTCCGTCAGCGGGGAGTAGGCGAACCAGCCGAAGTCGGCCGCGCCCTGAGGCGTGAGGAAGCCGGCCACCACGATGAGCGAGCCGAAGAGGTAGAGCCAGTAGGCGAACATGTTCAGCCGGGGGAACGCCACGTCGGGCGCGCCGATCTGCAACGGCATGATCCAGTTGGTGAATCCGGCGAACAGCGGCGTCGCGAACATCAGCAGCATGATCGTGCCGTGGATGGTGAACGCCTGGTTGAACTGCTCGTTCGACACGAGCTGGGTGCCGGGACGGGCCAGCTCGGCGCGCATGACGAGCGCGAGCAGGCCGCCGATGATGAAGAACGCGAACGAGGTGACCAGGTACAGCGAGCCGATCGTCTTGTGATCGGTGGTGGTCAGCCATGTGATGACGACGTTGCCCGGCTCCTTGCTGTGCACCGGAAGCTCGTTGGCGTACGACTCCTCTTCTTCCGTCGGCTCTGCTGTGCCCGTCGTCGTCACAGGGACGCTCCTTCGGTTGTCATCCGCGGGTGGACCGCGCACCCGGCGTGGCGCCGCTCCAGCGGGTCGGCCGAACGGCCCTCCCCGCGCGTCGCGCGTGTTTCCGGTTGCAGCAAACCAGCCACGGGCCTTCCGACGGCTGCCCGGCGCCCGCCACGGCGGCACTTTCACTCGTCAGGGCGTCCCCCGGTCCACGCCGGCCGGGCCGTGCGAGGACGTCAGGGAAAACAGGTCCGCCCCGGCTCGACGGAGAGTCGGCCGGGGCGGAGCAGCGGTCACCGGGCGTACGGGCGGGGGCGAAGGTGCGGGCCCCCTGCCCCGTGCGCCGTGGTCACATCAGACGAGGCTCGCGATCGCCTGGTTGAACGTGGCCGACGGGCGCATGACGGCTGCGGCCTTGGCCGGGTCGGGCTGGTAGTAGCCGCCGATGTCGGCCGGCCGGCCCTGGACGGCGATCAGCTCGCCGACGATGGTCTGCTCCTGCTCGGCCAGCGTCTTGGCGAGCGGGGCGAACGCCGTCGCGAGGTCGGCGTCGGCGTTCTGCTGCGCCAGCTCCTGGGCCCAGTACAGGGCGAGGTAGAAGTGGCTGCCGCGGTTGTCGATGCCACCGAGCTTGCGGCTGGGCGACTTGTCCTCGTTCAGGAACGTGGCGGTCGCCCGGTCCAGCGTGTCGGCGAGGACCTGGGCGCGCGCGTTGTCCGTGGTCTGCGCGAGGTGCTCGAAGCTGACCGCGAGGGCGAGGAACTCGCCCAGGCTGTCCCAGCGCAGGTAGTCCTCCTTGACGAGCTGCTGGACGTGCTTGGGCGCGGAGCCGCCGGCGCCCGTCTCGAACAGACCGCCGCCGTTCATCAGCGGGACGACGGACAGCATCTTCGCGCTGGTGCCGAGTTCCAGGATCGGGAACAGGTCGGTGAGGTAGTCACGCAGCACGTTGCCGGTCACCGAGATGGTGTCCTCGCCGCGGCGGATGCGCTCCAGCGAGAAGGCGGTGGCCTTCTCCGGCGTGAGGATCTCGATCCGGAGGCCGTCGGTGTCGTGGTCGGCCAGGTAGGTCTTCACCTTGGCGATGAGCTGCGCGTCGTGGGCGCGGTCCTCGTCGAGCCAGAACACGGCCGGGTTGCCGGTCGCGCGGGCGCGGGTGACGGCGAGCTTGACCCAGTCCTGGATCGGCAGGTCCTTGGTCTGGCACATCCGGAAGATGTCACCGGCGCCCACGGCCTGCTCCAGCACGGCGTTGCCCGCGGCGTCGACGACCCGCACGGTGCCCGTGGCGGGGATCTCGAAGGTCTTGTCGTGGCTGCCGTACTCCTCGGCCTTCTGCGCCATCAGACCGACGTTGGGCACCGAGCCCATGGTCGACGGGTCGAAGGCGCCGTGCGCACGGCAGTCGTCGATCACGACCTGGTAGACACCGGCGTAGCTGCTGTCCGGCAGGACGGCGAGCGTGTCGGCCTCCTGGCCGTCCGGGCCCCACATGTGACCGGAGGTGCGGATCATGGCCGGCATGGAGGCGTCGACGATGACGTCGCTGGGGACGTGCAGGTTGGTGATGCCCTTGTCGGAGTCGACCATCGCCAGGGCGGGGCCCTCGGCGAGCTCGGCCTCGAAGGACGCCTTGATCTCGGCGCCGACGTGGGGCACCGAGTCGAGACCCTTGAGGATCCCGCCGAGGCCGTCGTTCGGGGTGAGGCCGGCCGCGGCGAGGACGTCGCCGTACTTGGCGAAGGTGTTCGGGAAGAAGGCGCGGACCACGTGGCCGAAGATGATCGGGTCGGAGACCTTCATCATCGTGGCCTTGAGGTGGACGGAGAACAGCACGTCCTCGGACTTGGCCCGGGCGATCTGCGCGGTGAAGAACTCACGCAGTGCCGCGACGCGCATGACGGCGGCGTCCACGACCTCGCCCGCGAGGACCGGTACGGACTCGCGCAGCACCGTGGTGCTGCCGTCGTCGCCCACGAGCTCGATGCGCAGCGAGCCGGGCTCGGCGATCACGGCGGACTTCTCGGTGGAACGGAAGTCGTCGACGCCCATGGTGGCGACGTTCGTCTTCGAGTCGGCGGTCCAGGCACCCATGCGGTGCGGGTGGGTCTTGGCGTAGTTCTTGACCGACGCGGGGGCGCGGCGGTCGGAGTTGCCCTCGCGCAGGACGGGGTTGACCGCACTGCCCTTGACCTTGTCGTAGCGCGCGCGGACGTCCTCGTCCTCGTCGTTCTTCGGGTCGTCCGGGTAGTCCGGAAGCGCGTAGCCCTGCTCCTGGAGCTCGGCGATCGCGGCCTTCAGCTGCGGGATCGAGGCCGAGATGTTCGGCAGCTTGATGATGTTCGCGCCGGGAGTCGTGGCCAGCGCGCCGAGCTCGGCGAGAGCGTCGTCGATGCGCTGGTTCTCCTGGAGGCGGTCGGGGAAGCTGGCGATGATCCGGCCCGCCAGGGAGATGTCACGGCTCTCCACGGTGACCCCGGCCTTCGAGGCATAGGCCTCGACCACGGGCAGGAACGAATACGTCGCCAGGGCCGGGGCCTCGTCGGTGTGTGTATAGATGATGGTCGAGTCAGTCACCCTGTGCTCCGCTCCACGTCTGCAACATTGCTTGACATCAAGATATCTCGTGATCGCCGCTGACTCGACAGGGCCCTGGCCCCCATAAGATTTTGCGGTGGCCGGGCCGGCCTGGCAGCGTGCGCCGGCATGAGCAACGACAGCGAGTACGAGACGGCGGACGCGGCACTGGCACGGGCGGTGCGCCTGCGTGAGGAGAGGACTCCGCGGGCGCACGAGGAGCTGGTGGGCCTGGCGGCGCGCCATCCGCACGACGCCGCCCTCGCCTATCAGGCCGCCTGGTCGCACGATTCCCTCGGACTCGAGGCCGAGGCCGTGCCGTTCTACGAGCGCGCGCTGAACGGAACCGGACTTGCGGCGCAGGACCGCCACGGGGCCTTCCTCGGACTCGGCAGCACGCTGCGGGTGCTGGGCCGCTACGAGGAGGCACGCGAGGTGCTGGGCCGGGGACTGGACGAGTTCGCGCAGGATGCCGCGCTGCGGACGTTCCTGGCCATGACGCTGTACAACCTGGGCGAGTCCCGCGAAGCCGTACGGACACTGCTCCTGGTGGCGGCCGCCACCAGCGAGGATCCGCAGGTCCAGGCGTACCGTCCGGCCATCGAGTACTACGCCGGCCGCTTGGACGAAACGGAGTAGGACGGGCGCTCAGGGCCGGTGTCGCGGGGGCACCCGTTCGCCGGCCGGCACCGGTCCGGGCGGGGTGCCGTCGCCGAACGGGCGGCCGCCGAGCTGTTCCCGGTGGTGCGGGGTCAGGAACCCGGCCAGATCGGGTCCGGTGGGCACGATGCCGGTGGGGTTGATGCCGGTGTGGACCCGGTAGTAGTGCTGCTTGATGTGGTGGAAGTCGACGGTGTCCCCGAATCCGGGGGTCTGGTAGAGGTCCCGCAGGTAGGCCCAGAGAACCGGGTCCTCGGCCAGTTTCGCGCGGTTGCACTTGAAGTGTCCGTGGTAGACGGCGTCGAAGCGCACGAGTGTGGTGAAGAGGCGGATGTCGGCCTCGGTGATCGTGTCGCCGACGAGGTAGCGCCGGTCCGCCAGCCGCTGCGACACCTGGTCCAGTCGGCGGAAGAGTGCCTCGTAGGCGCTTTCGTACGTGCTCTGGCCGTCGGCGAACCCGGCCCGGTACACGCCGTTGTTGATGTCGCGGTAGATCCCTTCCATGACCTCGTCGATCTCCTCGCGCAACGGCTCCGGGTAGAGGTCGGGTGCACCGGGGCGGTGCAGCGCGGTCCACTCGGTGGCGAGGTCCAGGGTGATCCGCTGGTAGTCGTTGGTGACGAGCCTGCCGCTGGGGACGTCGACGATCGCGGGGACGCTGACGCCGCCGGGGTAGCCGCGCTCCCTCGCGTCGTACGCCTCGCTCAGGTAGCGGATGCCGAGCACCGGGTCCCGGCCGTCCGGGTCCAGCGTGAAACGCCAGCTGCGGTCGTCCTGAAGCGGGTCGGCGACGGCGAGCGAGAGGGCGCTCTCCAGGCCCAGCAGCCTGCGGGAGACCAGGGCGCGGCTCGCCCAGGGGCAGGCCCGGCTGACGACGAGGCGGTAGCGGTCCGCCTCGACGGGCCAGCCGTCGCGTCCGTCGGCGGTGATGCGGTCCGCGAAGTGGCTGCGGGACCGTTTGAAGGGTTTGTGCCCGTAGGACCGGTTGCCGTCCTGTGCCGTGCCGTCGGCGTCGTTCATGGCGTCTCCTCCGTGATCCGCTCAGTGGTCCGCCGTTGAGGACGCGGACTGCCGTGTACGGTTCCTGCCCCGTCGGGTCCCGCCCACATCGGCCAGCGCCACGACGAGTCCGGCGAGCACGAAGGCGACGGAGACGATGAGCCCGTGGTCGTATGCGGTGGACCATGCCTGGGATCCCACCTGGGCGAAGAACACCGAGCCCACGGCCGCGATCCCGATCGCGGAGCCGACGCGCTGGCTGGTCTGCAGGGTCCCGCCGGCGCTGCCGGCCGTGGCGACCGGCACCTGCGACAGGGTCAGGGTCTGGTTGGGCGCGATGACAAGACCGCTGCCCAGCCCGGCCAGCAGCAGCGGAGCGGCCATCGCCCATCCCGCGCCTCTGCCGGGCACGAGGTGGACGGCGAGAGCGGTCGCGGCCAGTCCCACCGCGACGGTGGCCATGCCCACGACGACGAGGGGGCGTCCGTACCGCCCGACGAGTCTGCCGCCCGGGCTCGCGGCGACGGCGGATCCGAGGGCGAACGGGGTGATCGCCAGACCTGCCTGCAGGGCGGTGTAGTGCAGGCCGCTCTGCAGGTAGAGCGTGGTGATGAAGAAGATCGAGGTGAAGCCGGCGAAGTACAGCAGGATCAGCAGGCACCCCAGCCAGTACGAGCGGACCCGGAAGAGCCTGAGGTCGACGACCGGCTGGGTGCCGCGGCGCCCGCACCGGGACTCCCAGCCGACGAACACGCCGAGCAGCACGGCGGCGACCGCCAGCAGCAGCCACTTGCCGTTGCCCGGCCACTGATGGGCCTGGACGAACGGCAGCAGCAGAGCCAGCACCCCCGCGCCCAGCAGCAGGATCCCGAGCGGGTCGAGGTCCCGCAGCCGCACCGGGCCCGCGGACGGCGTGTCCGGCAGGAGCCGCCGCGCCAGCAGGAGGCAGACGGCCCCGAGCGGCAGGTTGACGTAGAACACCCAGCGCCAGCCCTCCTCGGCCCCGGCCGCCTGGATGAGCAGTCCGCCCAGCAGCGGGCCGACGGCGGTGGAGATGCCGACCACGGTGCCGAACATGCCGAAGGCCCGGCCGCGCTCCCGCCCGGAGAACATCTGCTGGATGAGGGCGGAGATCTGCGGCGAGAGAAGACCGCCCGCCAGCCCCTGGACCAGTCGGGCGATCACGAGCCAGGTGCTGGACTGGGCGGCTCCGCAGGCCGCGGACGAGAGGGTGAAGAGCACCAGCCCCGCCATGAAGACCTCGCGACGCCCGCGGGCGTCGCCCAGGCGCCCGGCGGGGATCAGGAACAGGCCGAAGGCCAGTGCGTACCCCGAGAGCACCCACTGCAGATCGGACTCGGGGGTGTGCAGGCCCTCCCGGATGGAGGGCAGGGCCACATTGACGATGGACACGTCCAGCAGGGTCATGAAGCCCGCGACCAGGCAGACCGCGAGCGCTCGCCACCGCCGGGGGTCGGGGGTGTCCGCTCCCGCGGCGGAGCCCTCGTCCCGGCCCGCAGAACCCCGGTACCCCGCACTCTCTGCCATGGCTCGCACCCTAGGGCGCACGCGCCGATTCCTCACCCCGACAGAGCCACCCGGCCCACTGACGTGGATCAGACCTCGCATTCACCAAGACTTGCGCAGATTAAGCTTGCATATGCAACTTTATGTGCCCTAGAGTGCCGGATATGCAGACCTACACCATCGGGCAGGCCGCCCGCCTGCTGGGCGTCAGCCCGGACACCGCGCGGCGCTGGGCGGACGCCGGCCGCGTCGCCACCCATCGCGAGGAGGGCGGCCGTCGCCTCATCGACGGCCGCGACCTGGCCGCGTTCTCGGTGGAGGTCGCGCAGAACGGCACAGGCGAGGAGGAGGTCTCGTACACCTCCGCGCGCAACGCCTTTCCGGGCATCGTCACCGCGGTCAAGCTCGGGGACGTGGCGGCGCAGGTGGAGATCCAGGCCGGTCCGCACCGGCTCGTGTCGCTGCTGACCAGGGAGGCCGTCGAGGAGCTCGGACTGGAGGTCGGCATGACGGCGACCGCCCGCGTGAAGTCGACCAGCGTGCACATCGACCGCACCTGACCCGCCCGCCCCGCCGCTACGCCTCGGTGAGGCCGGTGATCCGCACCAGGTCCGGAGCCGGAGCGGCACCGCGGCCGCCGGTGTCCCGGGACGCCGGACAGCGCGGACCTGTCGCACCGGCCCGGCCCGGCCGGCGAGCCCGGCCCGTCCGTCAGGCCGCGCCCTTCTTGGCCGCGGCGAGGATCTTCACCACGGTGTGGAAGAAGCGCGTCGTCGCGTCGTGGCCCAGGACGCGCTCCTGGAACCCCTTCGCGGCGGGCGCCCTGCCCTTGATCAGGTACCAGACGACGAAGGCCTCGTACCCGGTGCTGCCGATGATCTCCATGTCCTTCTTCGGAGAGAGCATCGGCAGCGAAAGCTCCGGGTCGATGCGTTCGGTCGTGAAGACCACGCAGCAGCGAAGGTCGTCGGTGACCGTGACCTTCCGGAACGGGTCGAGCGCGATCAGCGCCTCCAGTTCCGGCACCGTACGCAGACAGACCGCGACCTCGTAGCCGAGTTCCCCGGTCAGCCGTTCGCGGATACGGTCACCGAGCACGGCCCGGTCCGTCTCCTGCGACTCGAAGAAGACGTTCCCGCTCTGGATGTAGCTGCGTACGGAGTCGAACCCCATCTCCGTGAACAGACCGCGCAGGTACTCCATCTTCACCGAACGGCCCGGTACGTTCATTCCGCGCAGGAACGCGATGTACAGCAAATCAGATCACCTGTCCGCAAGGAGATGTCCGCAGGAGGAGTGGAGCCACGACCGCGCCCGACAGCGTAGCCCGCGCGCGGTTCGCCTGCGGGGCGGCAGGTCCGCCCGCTGCTGCGGAGTCCTCGGCGGAACCTCACGCGGGAGCGGGTATGCGCGGTTCTTCGCACAGGGCCTCCGGCGTCCTACGGTGGTGGTCCAGCGTCGACAGCCTTCCTGGGAGATTCCGTTGCGCATGCTGATCAACGTCCCTGAAACCGTGGTCGCCGACGGGCTGCGCGGCATGGCCGCCGCCCATCCCGAACTGACCGTGGACGTCGAGAACCGTGTCGTCGTACGGCGCGACGCGCCCGTGGCCGGGAAGGTCGCCCTGGTCTCCGGTGGCGGGTCCGGTCATGAACCGCTCCATGCCGGCTTCGTCGGACCCGGCATGCTCTCGGCCGCCTGCCCCGGCGAGGTGTTCACCTCTCCCGTGCCGGATCAGATGGTGCGGGCCGCCGCCGCCGTCGACAGCGGCGCGGGGGTGCTGTTCGTCGTGAAGAACTACACCGGCGACGTGCTCAACTTCGAGATGGCCGCCGAACTCGCCGACGAGGAGGGCGTGCAGGTCGCCCAGGTGCTCGTCAACGACGATGTGGCGGTCACCGACAGCCTGTTCACGGCCGGGCGCCGGGGCACCGGAGCGACCCTGTTCGTCGAGAAGATCGCCGGGGCCGCTGCGGAGGAGGGCGCGCCGCTGGACCGGGTGGCGGCCCTCGCGCGGCAGGTCAACGAGGCGTCCCGGAGTTTCGGCGTGGCGCTGACCTCGGTCACCACGCCCGCCAAGGGCTCCCCCACCTTCGATCTGCCGCCCGGCGAACTCGAACTCGGGGTGGGGATCCACGGCGAGCCGGGACGGGAGCGGCGCCCGATGATGACCTCGCGGGAGATCGCCGACTTCGCGGTCGACGCGGTGCTGGAGGATCTGCGGCCGCGGGGTCCGGTGCTCGCGCTCGTCAACGGGATGGGCGCGACACCGCTGCTGGAGCTGTACGGATTCAACGCCGAGGTGCAGCGGGTGCTCTCCGAGCGCGGCGTGGTGGTGGCCCGTACCCTCGTGGGCAACTATGTGACCTCGCTCGACATGGCGGGCTGTTCGGTGACGCTCTGCCAGGTGGACGAGGAGCTGGTACGGCTCTGGGACGCGCCGGTGCAGACACCCGCACTGCGCTGGGGCCGCTGACCCGCCCGCCCCCTGCCGGGATGCCGATTCATCCGACGCACCGAGGAGCGCATGTGCTCGACGCCGAATTCTTCCACCGCTGGATGTCCACGACCGCTGTCTCGGTCGACCGTGAGGCGGCACATCTGACCGAGCTCGACTCCGCGATCGGGGACGCCGACCACGGCAGCAATCTGCAACGCGGGTTCACCGCGGTCTCGGCCGCGCTGGACAAGGAGCCGCCGCCGACCCCGGGCGCCGTACTGATGCTGGCCGGGCGGCAGTTGATCTCGACGGTCGGAGGCGCGTCGGGACCTCTGTACGGAACGTTGCTGCGGCGTACCGGAAAGTCGCTCGGTGACGCGCCCGCCGTCACCGCGGGGGAACTGGCGCGCGCGCTCGGCGAGGGCGTGGCGGCGGTGGCCCAGCTGGGCGGGGCGCAGGCGGGTGACAAGACGATGCTCGACGCGCTGCTGCCGGCCGTCGAGGCGCTCGCGACGTCGTTCGAGGCGGGAGCGGACGCGGCACGGGCGGGCGCACTGGCGACCGTCCCCCTGCGGGCGCGCAAGGGCCGGGCGAGTTACCTGGGTGAGCGGAGTGTCGGGCACCAGGATCCGGGGGCTGCGTCGGCCGCGCTGCTGATCGCGGCGCTCGCGGATTCGGCCGCCACGGCGGCGGGAGGTGCCGTGTGAGCACGGACAAGCAGGTCGGGATCGTGCTGGTGTCGCACAGCGGCCCGGTGGCCGAGGCGGTGGCCGGCCTGGCGAGAGGGCTTGCGGCGGGCGGCGCGACAGCGCCGGTGGCCGCGGCCGGCGGCACACCCGCGGGCGGGCTCGGGACCAGTGCGGAGCTCATCGCGGAGGCCGCCCGGGCCGTCGACGGCGGCGCGGGCGTCGCGGTCCTCGTCGACCTGGGCAGCGCCGTGCTGACGGTGAAGGCGATGCTGGCCGAGGGCGACGAGCTCCCGGACGGGGCGCGCCTGGTGGACGCGCCGTTCGTGGAGGGGGCGGTGGCCGCCGTGGTCACCGCGTCGGCCGGCGGCGACCTGGACGCGGTGATGGCCGCGGCGTCGGAGGCGTACGGCTACCGCAAGGTCTAGGCCGGCCTGTCGTCCGGGTGCTCACCCGCCGCAACGCCCACACTTGACGGCATGACACCCCGCGATCCGGCCAGGCGCAGCGCCGGTCTCCTCCTGTTCCGCCACCGCGGCACCGGCTTCGAAGTCCTCATCGGACACATGGGCGGGCCGTTCTGGGCACGCAGGGAGCGTGCGGCCTGGTCGGTGCCCAAGGGCGAGTACGGCCCCGAGGAAGGAGCGGAGGCGGCGGCCCGGCGGGAGTTCGAGGAGGAGTTCGGGCACCCGGTGCCGGACGGCGCGTGGCTGCCGCTGGGCGAGTCGCGTCAGGCCGGCGGCAAGATCGTGACGGTGTGGGCCGTGGAGGGCGATCTCGATCCGGCGACGGCGGTCCCGGGGACGTTCACGATGGAGTGGCCGCGGGGTTCCGGTGTGCGGCGGGAGTTCCCGGAGATCGACCGTTTCGCCTGGTGTGCGCCGGAGCCGGCGGCCGAGCGGCTGGTCGAGGGACAGCGGGTCTTCGTGGACCGGCTGCGGGACCGTCTGACGGGCGGACGGGGCCCCGCCGCGCACGGTGGCGGGACCTGAGGAACCCGCGTCCGCCCCCGGCGCGCCCGTGGCCGTGGTCAGGCGCGGGCGACGGGCCGGCCGGCGTGCAGCTCCAGCCGGTCGCCCGTGAAGCGGCTCCGGAAGCTGCGGTCGTGCGAGACGACCACGACGGCTCCCTCGTACGCCGCCAGCGCCGCCTCCAGTTCCTCCACCAGGTCCAGGGCGATGTGGTTGGTCGGTTCGTCCAGCACCAGCAGGTCGGCGGGGCGGGTGACCAGCCGGGCCAGCGCCAGCCTGCGCTGCTGTCCGACGGAGAGCGCGGCCACCGGAACGAGCAGGTCCTCCGCGCGGAAGAGACCGAGCGCCAGGAGCATCTCGGTGTACTCGTCCGCAGGACCGGGCCGCCCGGCCGCGAACGTCGCCAGCAGGGTGCGTCGGGTCGGCCGGGCGGGGAGTTCCTGGGGGAGGTAGCCGATCCGGGCGCGGCGGCGCACCGTGCCCGTGCCGGGGGCGAGGTCACCTGCGAGGACCCTGAGCAGAGTCGACTTCCCGGCCCCGTTGGGCCCCGTCACGAGCAGGCGCTGTCCCTCGGCCACCCGCAGCGCGGGCAGGTCCAGCCGGTCGCCCACCGCTACGGAATCGAGCTCCACCAGTGGCCCGCGGCGCCTGTCGCCGTCGGAGGCCAGGGCCAGTCCGGCGGAGAATCGCAGCGGCTGCGGCGGCGGTGCCACGGGCTGCCTGCGCAGTCCCTCCAGCCGGGTTCTGGCCGCTCTGACCTGGCCGGACAGCTTCGCCTCGTGCGAGCGGCGGTACTTGCCCCAGCCCTCCCCCGGGTCCTTGCCGGTGGCGGCGAGCCGTTTTCCCGCCCCGTTCACGAGTTCTTCGGTACGGGCCAGTTCGTCCAGCCATTCCTGGTGGTCCTGCGCCCAGCGGCGGCGGGCGGCGGCCCTCGCCGTGCGGTAGCCCTCCCAGCCGTCGCCGTAACGGACGACGCTGCGCAGATCCCGGTCGACCTCGACGATCACGGTGGTGGTCCGTTCCAGGAACGCACGGTCGTGGGTGATCACGACGAGAGTGCCGCGGTGCGCGCGCAGCTGGTCCTCCAGCCAGGTGACGGCCCGGAGGTCGAGGTGGTTGGTCGGTTCGTCGAGGAGCAGCAGTTCGGGGCCCGAGGCCAGGACGCAGGCGAGCGCGAGCCTGGACTGTTCGCCGCCGGAGAGGCTGCCGAGCGTGCGCTCCCGGGTGAGGTGTCCGAGTCCGAGGCCGTGCAGTGCCGCCTCGGTCCGGGCGTCGGCCCGGTATCCGTCGCGTTCCTCGTACTCCGTCAGCAGGTCTCCGTACGCGGCCAGCTGAGTGTCATCGGCGCCGTCCGGGGTGGCGAGCGCCGCTTCGGCGGCTCGGATGCGCCGCTCCAGTGCGCGCAGTCCGGCTAGGGCCGTGTCGACGGCGTCCTGGACGGTGCGGGTGGGATCGAGGTCGAGCGTCTGGGAGAGGTAGCCGGTGCCGCCGTGGAAGCGGACGGTGATCTCGCCGCTGTCGGGTGTCTCGGCGCCGGCGGTCAGCCGCAGGAGGGTGGACTTGCCGGATCCGTTCTCGCCGATGACACCGACGTGGTCGCCGGGGCGGACGGTGAGTGAGACCTGGTCGAGGACGGCACGGTCCCCGTAGGCCTTGGAGACGTCCTTGAGGGTCAGCTGGGCGCGGTCGTGCGGGAGGGACATGGTGGCGGGTTCCCTGAGGGTCGGGTGCCTCGGCGGCCCGGGACGGGGCGCGGCGGGCGGGGGCTTCCGGACGGTCCGGGGGGGGCGGTGCGCATGGCCTGCCCGGGCATCACGAGGTGATGCCCGACGGTGCGCGGCGGCGGCCCTGGCCGGAGTCAGCGGAAGAAGTAGTACGAACCCATGAGGTGAGTGTAGCCGGGGGGCTGCGTGATCTGTCGGCTCCATTTCTCCGGACCCGAGCCGCGCCGTCCCCGCCCCTGCCCGGAGGCCCGCGCCTGCGTGAGCCGGGCGCCGCCGACGGGGAATGGCACCCGGCCCCGGACTCCTGTCTGCGCCCTCGTCCGGAACGTGGCGGTCGGGCTCGTTGTCAGTCGATGGCCTGGTAGAGCGTGGTCCAGAAGTCGTTCATGGCACGCGGTGAATCCGGGGTGGACAGCCCGACCTGGGTGAGCAGGACTCCGGTGAGCTGGTTGGTCCTGTCCGCGTAGGCGGTGGTGCCGGTACCGCCGAACCAGCCGAACTGGCCGATGGGCGCGTAGTCGCTGCGATGTGTGCGCACCGCCATTCCGAAGCCCCAGCCACCGTAGGCCCCCTGACCGGACGACAGATGGGCGATGTTGTTGAACATCGCTTCCCGGGCGGCCAGTTGACCGGGCGAGAGACGGTTGGTGGTCATCAGCTCGACGGCGGCCCGGGACAGGATCCGTTCGCTGCCGTGCATCCCGTGGTTCAGCAGCATCCGGAAGTAGGCGTGGTAGTCGTCGACGGTGGAGACCAGCCCGCCGCCGGCGCCCTGGAACGCGGGAGGGACGCTGGACCTTCCCCCCGCCGCCTCGTCCCACACCACGAACTCGCCGGTCTGCGGGTCGGGCCCGTACAGGGGCGGCAGTCGGTCGATCTTGTCGGCGGGCACGTGGAACGCGGTGTCCTTCATCCCCAGCGGGTCGAGGACGCGTTCGCGCAGGAACGCCTCCAAGGACTGCCCGGCGACTCTGGAGACGAGCACACCGGCCACCTCGTTGCTGAGGTCGTACTGCCACCGCGCTCCGGGCTGGTACTGAAGCGGCAGCTCGCCGAGGCGGCGCATCCACTCGTCCTGCTCGGGCGCCGGCCCGGATGCCACGCTGTAGTCGAGGCGCTCGAAGGTCGCGGCCCTGATCGGGGAAGCCATCGAATCGAAGTCCACTCCGAGCCCGAACGTCGAGGTCAGCAGGTCCCGTACGGTGATCGGGCGCTGTGCCGGCACCGTGTCGTCCAGCGGACCGTCGGGCCGCCTCAGCACCTGCCGGTCGGCGAGTTCGGGCAGCCATGGATCCACCGGGTCGTCCAGCCGCAGCCGGCACTCGTCGAGCAGGATCATCGCCGCCGCCATCGTGACCGGTTTGGACGCGGACGCCATCCGGAAGATCGTGTCGCGGCGCATCGGCGGACCACCGTCGTGACGCATTGTCCCGATCGCTTCGACGTGTGTCCGGCCGCCATGGCTGACCAGGGCGACGAGGCCGGGAATCTTCTTGGACTCGACATGCCGTGTCAGCACCTCGCGCAGCCGGAGCAGCCCCGCGTCGAAGAAGTCGCTGTTGCTCGTTCCCATGATGAATCTCCTGTTCACAGTGCGGGCTCTCACGGCGGCCCCGGTGGCTGCCCGGCCCTTCCAGCGGCTGTGTGTACAGAGCCTGCAGCCTTGACCCGAGGTCAAGGTCAACTCCCCGCCGCGACAAGGGGTGACCGGCACCTGCCCGCAGGCGTCACGGGCCCGCCCGGCAGCGGGAGGGACGGGACGGAAGGTGCGCGTTATCCTCGCCCCTGTGATCGTCCGGACTTCCCGGCCGTCGCCGAAGCGGTTCGCGAGACCGCGGCCGCCCACTACACGGAGGTGAGCCGAGCCGATGGCAGACGGACTCACGATCGGTCAGGCGGCGGCGTTCGTCGGTGTCACCATCAAGACCGTCCGGCACTATCACCGGCTCGGCCTGGTCACCGAGCCGGAACGCGACGGCTCCGGCTACCGCCGTTACCGGTCGGATGAGCTGTTCCGGCTGGTCCAGGTCCGGACCCTGGCCGCAGCCGGCGTCCCGCTGGCCGAGGTCAGTGACCTGCTCGACGCCGACCCCCGGACGTTCGCCGCCACCCTGGACGACATCCATCACCAGCTCACCGAACAGATCGACGACCTGATCGCGCGCCGCGACAGGCTGCACCGACTCGGCCACGGCGACCGGGCCCTGCTGCCCGACCGGGCCTGCGCAGTGCTGGACCGACTCGCCGAACTCGGCTTCGGTCCCGACTACGTGGCCGCTCAACGGGAGGCCCTGGTGCTGGCCCGGGCACTGGTTCCGGAGATCTTCGACAGCTTCCTGACCCGGCTCGCACATTCACTTGACGATCCCGAGTCCGTAGAGCTGACCAAGCGCGGCTGGGATGCGAGGTCCTGGGATCCGGACGACCCGCGGATCGAGGAGCTGGCGTCCACGCTGACCGACAAGCTGCTGGCCGACCGCGCGCTGCTGGAGATGCCGAGCGGGTTTCAGAACCAGCCCGACGCCGCCTCCCGGTACGCAATGGTCAACCACCACCGGGAAGACCACTCACCGTCCATCGCCCGGTTGAACACGCTGATCGAGGCGAACCTGCGCGCAGCCGGCATCGTCGTTCCGCATCAGTGACGGCCGCCCGCGGACACGACACTGCGGCGGTGCGCCCGTCTCGTCCCGCCGCGCGTAGGCCGGCACGACCGGGCCGGGCCTGTGCGCCTGCGGCACGGCCCGGTCCGTCCGCTTGCCCAACGTCGATGACCAGGCCATGACCCGCGGCAGCTTCCGCGTCCTGGCCACCCACACCCCCGGGCCCGTGCGCCGTGCACCTCGAAGAGCAGGACGCCGTCCTGATCGACCCGCCCGCGGGTCCGGCCTCGTGGGCGACGATTCCCCGAAGCACACGATCACGCGCCCGGCCCGGGAGCCGGGCCACGTCACCGCTGTCGCAGGCGGATGACGGCGAGCCCGCCGTCGAGGTCGACGGTCGAGCGGTGGGGCGGGGCGCCGTCCTCCTCGTCGTCGCGCAGCAGCAGCGCGCTCCGGCGTTCCTTGAGCTCGCTCTGTTTGCCGGGCGAGAACGTCGCGTGCAGCTGCTCGAATCCGGTCGCGGAGATCTGGCCCTGCCGGGCACTGTTGCGCCACGGCAGCAGGCCTGCCCGCCCCGCCCGGAGCAGCAGCTGGTCGAGGAAGGCGGCGACGGTCAGGGCGATGACCAGGACGGGCAGCGTCATCAGGGCAGCGAATTCCATGGGGGCAGTATCCGCCCGGGGCGGTGCGTCGCGCATCGGCCCCGGGCAGGACGATGCGGGCCGACGCGCAGCGCGACGGCCCGCAGGGTCGTGAGGGGGCTCGGGCGTCAGCCGTTGGGAAGGATGACGGCGCGGCCGTTGATCTTGCCGTCGTGCAGCCGCTCGTAGGCCAGCGGCGCCTCGTCCAGCGAGTACGTCTCGACGTGGACCTTGACCGCGCCGGCATGGGCCAGGTCGAGGACTTCGGCCAGCTCGGAGCGCGAGCCCCAGTAGGGCGCCGTCACCGTCGTGCTGAACGGCAGGGAGCCGAAGCCCACCGGCAGACTTCCGCCGCCGATGCCGACGATGGTGACGTCGGAGTCGATGGCGGCCGCGGCGCCGGCCGTTGCGACGGTCGGCGGGGCGCCTACGAAGTCGAGGACGACCTGGGCGCCGACGCCGCCGGTCAGCTCACGGATCCGGTCCGCGGCGTGCTCGTCGGACAGGACGGTCTCGTGCGCTCCGACCTCGCGGGCCAGGGCGAGCTTGTCGTCCGTGACGTCGAGGGCGATGACCCGGACCGCTGTCATGGCGCGCAGCAGCTGGATGGCGACGTGACCGAGTCCGCCGGTACCGATGACGACGGCGGTCGCGCCGGGCACCAGCTTCGGCAGGGAGCGCTTGATCGCGTGGTACGGGGTGAGGCCGGCGTCGGTGAGCGGTACGGCCTGCACGGGGTCGAGGTCACCGAGCGGGACCAGGTGGCGCGGGTCGTCGACGATCATGTACTCGGCCATGGCGCCGGGCGAGCCGAGCCCGGGCGGGTTGATGCCGAGCTCCTTGGCCCGCAGGCAGTAGTTCTCCTTGCCCTCGGCGCACTTGATGCACGTGCCGCAGCCCCAGGGCCCGTACACGGCGACGGACTCGCCGACCGCGAGGCCGCTGACGCCGTCACCGAGCGCGGCGATGGTGCCGACGCCCTCGTGGCCCAGGGTGAGCGGAAGCGGGTAGGGGAACTCTTCCGCGGGCCAGCTCATCACCGCGATGTCCGAGTGGCAGACACCTGCCGCGGTGACCTTCAGCAGCACCTGCCCCGGGCCGGGCTCCGGATCGGGAATGGTGACGACCTCGGGTGCGGCGCCGACTTCGCGGTACTGAACGGCTTTCATGGGGTCCTCCTCGACCTCTCCTGCTCCATTGCGCTCTTGCTCTATTTCTCGCCCCCCGGTCCCCCGTCCGCCACTCAGGAGGCGGAGTAGCCGCCGTCCACCAGGTGGTAGCTGCCGTGGATGAAGGAGGCGCGGTCGGAGAGCAGGAAGGCGGCGAGCTCCGCCACTTCCTCCGCCGTGCCGAGGCGTCCCGCCGGGTGCAGCGAGATCAGGTGGTCCCGGGCCGGGCCTTCGGTGTTGCGCAGCAGCGGGGTGTCGATGAAGCCGGGGCCGACCGCGTTCACGCGCACGTTCTGTGCGGCGTATTCGAGGGCCGCCGTCTTGGTGAGGCCGACGACCCCGTGCTTGGCCGCGACGTACGCGGGTGAGCCCGCGAAGCCGTTGGTGCCCAGGATCGACGACATGTTGACGATCGCGCCGCCGCCCGAGGCGACGATGGCGGGGAGTTCGTAGCGCATCGAGTAGAAGACGCCGCTCAGGTTGGTGGCGACGACCCGGTCCCAGTCCTCGACGGCGTACTCGCCGGTCGGGCTGCTCGGTCCGCCGATGCCGGCGTTGTTCACGGCGAGGTGCAGGGCGCCGAAGGTGTCGACGGCGAACCGGACGCCCGCTTCGACGGAGGCGGGGTCGGTGACGTCCATGGCCACGGCGGCAGCCTTGGCTCCGGTGCTCTCCAGCTCGGCGACGGCCTTGCGGGCGCTCGTCTCGTCGTAGTCGGCCACGACGACGGACGCGCCGGAGGCGGCGAGCCGGTGGGCCAGCGCCAGGCCGATGCCGGACGCTCCTCCGGTGACGAGGGCGCTGCGGCCGGCGAATTCCTGGTCGGCGGGGGTGGGGGTGGTGCTCATGATGTTCCGTTTCCTTCCGTGGTGCTGTGTGACGCCGGTCCGGCGGGCTCCTGGATGAGCTCCCCCGAGAGGGCGTCGAATGCCTGCTCGACCAGTCGGGGCAACTCGTCGGGGCAGCCTCCGCGCACCCAGGCGACCTGGGCGGCGAGCAGTGCTCCGGCTCCGGCCGCGACCGTCACGGCAGGGCGGATGTCCTGCCGCGGGTCGACTCCGAGCCGCTCGGCGACGATGGCCAGCGAGTCCTCCTGGGCGTCCACCCGGATGTGGTGGAACGCCGCGTAGAGGGTCGGCTCCCGCTCGGCGAGGACCAGTAGTTCGAAGATCCTCGGGCGGCGGTGCCAGGCCTCCGCCCCGGGGTCCGCCAGCCAGTCCAGAACGGCCCGGCGGTAAGCGGTGAGCGGGGGTTCGCCGGCGGGCCGGTCCCGCAGGGCGTCATTGATCCGGTCACCGTCACCCCGGACCGAGTCCAGGACGGCGGCCTCCTTGCTCGCGAAGTACCGGCTGAAGGTGCGGCGGTCGACATCGGCGCGTTCCGCGATCTCCTCGACCGTCACCTCCCGCAGACCCTTGTCGAGCACGAGCTCGAACGCGGCCTGGGCCAGTGTGTCCCGGGTACGGCGCGCCTTGCGGCTCCGCCTCTCCGGGGTCTTCCGTTCCCGGTTCATACCTGCACCGTACACCCAAAAATGTCCCGACGCGACATAAGTCTCATCGGGACATGCATGGGGGGGGAGCGCACGCCTCTTTCGAGTGACGCGGCGCGGCTAGCCGCGGCTGAACGCCTCGGCGGCTCGCCTCGCACCGCGGTCCGGGCCCTCGGGCCGCGGGACGCCGCCGGACGGCGTCCACCCAACGGCGAGCACGGCTATGTCGTCGCGCCGCACGCCGTCGGAGAACTCCTCCAGGTCCTGATGGAGCGCGTCGAGCAGTTCCCGGGGGCCCTGGTGCGCCCAGTGGCCCAGCCGGGCGTCCAGCGGGTAGAAGGCGCCTGCCGCGTCACGGGCCTCCGTCACTCCGTCGGTGAACATCAGCAGCGTCGCGCCGGACGGGAGGTCCAGCCACTCGGTGACCCGCGCCTCGCTGCCGAGCTCGGCCAGGCCCAGTGGCACCGAGGTCCGGCGCAGCGGGACGGGGCGGGCCACACCGTCGTGCAGCAGGCGGGGCGGCAGATGTCCGCAGTTGACGGCCTGGACGCGTCCGTCACCGTCGAATCCGAGCACCAGTGCGGTGACGAAGCGCTCGATCTCGCCGGTCTGGGCGGAGAAGGTGTTGTGCCGGGCGACCGCGTCCTCCAGGGCGTCGACGACGCCGGTCAGCGTGGGCTCACGGATGGCCGCCTCACGGAAGGCGCCGAGCACGGCGAAGCCCGCCCCGATCGCGGCGAGCCCCTTGCCCTGGACGTCCCCGATGATCACCCGGGTCCCGTAGGGCGACGACACGACCTCGTAGATGTCGCCGCCGACCAGACGGTCCTCCTCGATCGGCGCGTACGTGCCGTGGGCGACGACCTGGTCGGTGACGATGGGCAGCGGTCGCAGGATCTGTCGCTGGAGCGCGACGGCGGCAGAGCGCAGCCTGGCTATCTCGGTGGCATGGCGGATGCGCAGCGCGCAGGCGCCGACGCCGAGGAAACAGGCCAGCACCGTGAAGACGACGCTGCTGGTGATGTCCCAGAACGTCCCGCCGGTGACGAGGCGCGAGGCGACGGCCACCACCATGATCCAGGAGGCCACGCCCACGGTCTGCCGGATCGTCCCGAACACGGAGACGAGGGCGGGCACGACGACCAGCAACGGCACGAGACGCAGTTCGTCACCGGACCACATGTCGAGCAGGACGGTCACGGCGGTCAGCAGCACCAGGCCGCCGAACAGCGCCCGGTTGCCCACGCGCTGCGCCCCGCCGGCCGGCTCGCCGGTCTCCGTCCCCGTGAGCCCCGCTCCACGCGTCGCCGACAGCTGCTGGAGCCCGATGCGCACGGCCGCCTCCTCCCGGGATCAGCCGGCCCGGCGCCGGCGTTCCCTTCCAGTGCACCCGAGGCGCGACGGGGAGCACACGAGGCTTACGCCCTCACACGGTGCGCCGAAGGTCCCGAGAACCGTGCCGGCAAGAGCCTCCGGCCCGCAGTTCACGGGCCGGAGGCGGGACACGGGCCTTCGACGCCCGGCGGCCCCTGAACCCGCGATCAGCGCGTGGCCGGGACACGGGCCTTCGGCGCCCGGAGATCCCCGGACCCGCGATCAGCGCGTGGCCGGCTCACGGACGTCGTCCCGGGCGGCGCCGGGCACACGTATCGGCGGGTTCCCCGGGACGAGCGCCGAGAGGAACGGCGTGCGGCGGCGGAGGGCGAAGCCCAGCGACTCGTAGAGCCGGACGGCGTTGGCGTTGGACGCGGCGGCGTGCAGGAAGGGTGTTTCGCCGCGCGCCCTGATCTCGTGGGCGACGGCCCGCACGAGTCCGCCGGCGAGTCCCTGCCCGCGGACCGACTCGTCCGTGCAGACGCCGCTGATCTCGCTGTGGCCCGGCGGGCGCATGCGCTCCCCCGCCATGGCGACGAGTACCCCGTCGCGTCGCACGCCGAGGTACGTACCGAGCTCGATCGTGCGGGTCTCGAACGGGCCGGGCCGGGTGCGTGCGACCAGGTCCAGCATGTCCGGCACATCGGCGGGGCCGAGCCGGACGGCCTCCGGGAAGGGAGCCGCCTCGACCGCCACGTCCACCAGCTGGACGCCCTCCGCGTCGAAGACGACCTCCCAGTCCTCCGGCGGCCGCTCACGGAAGGCGGTGACGGTGACGATGCCGCCGGGTCCCGCGAGTGCGGCCGCATCGGCCCAGTCGGTGGCCTCCGGCCGGTCCGGGAGGGCGAGCCAGGGGGTGACGGACGCCGGATAGCGCAGGATGCGGCCGCGGCGCTCGGCGAAGTGGGCGTGCGGCCCCCGCAGCGACGAGCCCACCGGGTCGTCGAGGGGGTGCGCGGCGGTGCCGTGGGCCGGCGACCCGGTCATGCGGTCACCTCGATCACGGTCTTCCCGAGCGCATGACCTTCCTCGACCGCACGCAGCGCCTCGCCCGCCGCCGTGAGCGGGTGGGTCCGGGTGACATGCGTGCGCAGGGCGCCGGAGACGACGAGGGCCGCCACCGCGTCGAGCACCGCGGCGTTGCGGGCCCGCAGGACGGGCGCCCCGCCGAGCTCGGCCACCAGCGGCTTGTCGCCGGCGCTGATCAGCCGGGCCGGGTCCGCGAGCAGCGAGGCCGCTTCACGCAGGGCGTCGCCGCCGGCCAGGTCGAAGACGGCGTCGATGCCGCCGGGTGCCGCCGCCCGTACCCGCTCGGCAAGTCCCGCGCCGGATTCCACATGGATCGCGCCGAGCGACTCGACGAACTCCTTCTTGGCCGCGCCCGCCACGCCGACGACCCGGACGCCCGCATGGCGTGCGAGCTGCACCGCGGCGCTGCCCACCCCTCCGCCGGCGCCCGTGACCAGCAGTACGGACTCCGGGTCGAGGCCGAGCTGGCGCACTCCGTCGTAGGCCGTGGCCGCCGCGACCGGCAGCACCGCCGCGTCGGCGAACGAGAGCGCGGCCGGCTTGTGGGCGGTCACGGCGACGGGCAGCAGGGTGTGCTCGGCGTACCCGCCCGTCACCGGGTTGCCGAAGACCTCGTCCCCGACCGCGAATCCCTCGACGCCCGGGCCCGTGGCCTCGACGACCCCCGCGGCCTCACTGCCGAAAGCGGTGGGAAACGGCTGCGGTTCGCTGCCGGGCCGGGTGTACCCGGTGCGCAGCTTCCAGTCCACCGGGTTGACCCCGGCCGCCCGGACGGCGACGAGCAGTTCTCCGGGACCGGGCACGGGTGTGTCGCGGTCGACGAGGGCCTCCACCTCCGGTCCGCCGTTGCGGGTGAACACGTACGCCTGAGACATCGGCTCCCTCTCCGTTCACGTCTGGGGTACCCGGGCCGGACGCCGGCTCCCCCAGCAGCAGGAAGTCCGTTCGCCGCGCACGTATTCCCCACTGCGGGAGTCCGGAGCAGCCAGGGAATCCACCCATCGAGAGAGGAGCGGGCCTTTTATCCACTTATGCGAGACAAGTGATGTCTTGACCGTCCACTCCTTGGACGGTCATTAGCCACCCTTTGACGCACCCAAAGTGGGTCGGATACTGTCCACGCCCAGTTGGGCATTAACAGTGGACACAGTGAGATGGGTGGTTCCCGATGACCTCGGAACCGGGTGGCAACCTCAGCCGACGCCGACTGCTGCGCCTCACCGGCGCCGGCCTGGGTGTCCTCGCCGCGTCCGGTGTGCTCGCCGCGTGTGCGCCCCCGCCCGCGAAGGAATCCGGTGACGGGGCGACAGGCCCGGGCGCCGCAGCGCAGGGGGCGGACGTGCCGATCGACACGCTCACGCTCGCCCTGCCCTCCTCCCTCTCCAGCCTCGACGTGGGCCGGGAGTCGGGCGTCCTCAACTACCTGGTCGCTGTGCTGGCCCAGGAGTCGCTGCTCTCCGTCGACCCGTCCGGGAAGCTCGGTCCCGGGCTCGCGTCGTCCTGGAAGCAGCCCGACGCCAGGACGTACGTGTACACACTGCGCCGCGGCGTCACGTTCACCGACGGCACCCCGTTCACCGCGGACGACGTGGTGGCCTCCATCGACGCGATCCGGGACCCGAAGAACGGCTCCGCCCTCGGCTACGCGTACGCGGGCGTCGAGTCCGTGAAGTCCACCGGCGACCACGAGGTCACCATCCGGCTCAGAACACCGGACGCCATGTTCGCCTGGACGACGACCGCCGGCGGGCTCCTCGTCAGCAGCCGGGCCTTCCTCACCCGCAACAAGGGCCGGATCGGCACGGCGAAGACGCTGCTGCTCGGCACCGGCCCGTACCGGATCACCGAGTTCGCCGCCGACGACCACGTCCTGCTGGAGCGCAACGACGCGTGGTGGGGCGAGAAGCCCGCCGTCCGGAAGCTGAAGCTCTCCTTCGTCCCCGACGCCGGCACGCGGCTGGTCGCGATGAAGTCCGGCGCGGTGGACGGCGCCCTCGGCCTCGCCTCGGACGAGGCCCGCGGCTGGGAATCGAGCGCACGTGTCACGTACACCGGCGACCGTTCCGTGGTGTCGCTGGCGTTCGACACCGCGAAGGCCCCGTTCGACGACATCCATGTCCGCCGTGCCATCGCCCACGCCGCCGACCGCGAGGGCATGGTGAAGGGCATCCTGCACGGCAAGGCCGAGGTCGCCGACGCGCTGCCGTCCCGCGAGATGTGGGGCGACCTGATGCCGGCCGCCGACGTCCGCTCGGGTTACGACGCCATCCCCACGCTGTCCTTCGACCTGGACGCCGCACGGGCCGAACTGGAGAAGTCGTCGGCCAGGGACGGCTTCACGGCCGAACTGCACTACCCCAACAGCGGTCCTCAGCTGGGCAAGGCGGCGCTCGCGCTCGCCGCTTCGCTCAAGAAGATCGGGATCACACTGAACGTCAAGGAGATCACCCTGGAACAGTGGGTGGCGGAACTCGGCTCCGGCAAGCAGCCGCTGCAGTTCCTGTGGTACTTCCCCGTCACCGGCGACCCGGCCGAACTGGCCGACCCGTACCTCAACGCGGCGGCCACGGCGACGGACATCGCGCACTACGACAACAACGCCGTCAACACCGCACTGGACACGGCGAAGTCCGCCACGGACAAGGACGTGCGTGCCCGGGAACTGATGAAGGCCGTGCAGACCGCCGGTGCCGACCTGCCGTACCTCCCGTTGTGGTGGGCCCGGACCGCGTCCGCGTTCGCCAAGGAGTTCGTGCTGCTGGACCAGGGGCCGTTCGCGTTCATCGGCCCGTGGGCGACTCGGATCCGCAAGTCCGCCTGACCGCCTCCGCCCTCACCCTCATCTCCACCTCACACCTCACACCTCCTAGGAACGGACACCCATGCCCCGTAACGCCGCGACCGTCGTGCGGCGCGTCCGCGAGGCGATGCTGCGCCTGGTCCACCCGGTAGAGGCCCGGATCAGCCCGGACGGCCTCGCGGTCGCCGTGGCGGCGGCGGGCCCCGAGCGGGCCGAGCTGGTCCTGGCCCCGGTCCCCGCCGCGGTGGCCGGCCGGGCAGCGGACGTGCCGGTCCCCGCGCTGTGCGCACCGTCGGGGCAGGCCGCCCCGGCCGGCCGTCACAGCCCGCGCTGGCTGCCCGACTCCCGGACCCTGCTGCACATCGCCGAGAGCGACGGCCCGTCCGGGACCGAGGTGCGGCTCGCGGCCCTGGACACGCGCACCGGCACGGTACGCACCGTCGTCCGGGCACCCGGCGCCGTGGAGGAGCTCCTGGTCTCCGACGACGGGACCCAGGCACTGCTGCTCTGCGCGGCGGACGGCGCCGAGCGTGACGGCATGCACCTCGGTCTGCCGGTGCGGCTCGGGTCCGTACCGGCGCCCGAACGCTTCGCCCCGGGTACCGGCCGCCGTTCACTGCATCTGGTCGGCCTCGCCGACGGCTCGCTGCGGGAGGCCGGGCCCGCGGGGCTCACGGTGTGGAACGTCGCGTGGCGCGGCGGGGCGAGCGCCGTCGCCACGGTCTGCGAGGACACTCTGCCCGCCGGGTACTACGGCGCCCGGTTCGCCGCCCTGGATCTCGATGCCCGCACGTCCAGGACCGTGTACACGCCCGAGGGCCAGCTGGGCGCGCCCGCGCTCGCCGCCGACGGCCGGTCCGCGGCGGTCTGCGAAGGCATCTCCATCGTCGCCGGACGCCCGGTCGTGGTCGGCCTGACGACGGGGGACACGGCCGTGCTGCCCGGTGTGGAGGACGCGACCTGGCTGCGGTTCGACGACGACTCCCCCGGCGCCCTGTGGTTCGCGGGCTGGGACGGGACGGGATCCCGTGTCGGCCGCACCGGGCCCGACGCCGGCACCCGCTGGTCGGGGCCGGCGACCCTCGGCGGGGCCGGTTACCAGCCCGGACTCTCGCTCAGCGGCGACGGGCTGCTGGCCGCGACCGTGCTCGACGCGCCGGGCCGTCCCCCCGAGGCCGTCGTCGCCCGTACCGGCGGGCCGGACGCCTGGGACTGGGCGCCGGTCACCGCGCTCAACGCCGACCCGGACCCCGGGCTCGCCGGTGTCCGTACCGAACAGACCCAGTGGTCCGCGCCCGACGGCCGCACCGTGCAGGGGCTCGTCCTCTCCGGCGGCGACAGCGCCGGACCCCGCCCCCTCGCCGTCCTGGTGCACGGCGGCCCCGCGTGGCTGTGGTCCGCCGGGTACGCGCCCGGCGACGTACTGGGGCTCGCGCCCGCGCTGGCCGCCGCCGGATACCTGGTGCTGCTGCCCAACCCCCGCGGCAGCAGCGGCCGCGGGCTCGAACACGCCCGCGCCGTGATCGGCGACGTCGGCGGCGCCGACCTGGACGACGTCCTGTCCGGCGTGCGCCACCTCACCGACGCCGGTCTCGCCGACCCGGACCGCACGGCGGTCCTGGGCCACAGCTACGGCGGCTTCCTCGCCGCCCAGGCCGCGGCACGCACCGATGTGTTCCGGGCCGCGGTCGTCGTCTCGGCGCCGACCGACTGGCTGAGTTTCACCCACACCAGCAACATCGGCGGCGGCTACGACCGGACGTACGCGATCGGCGGTCCGGACGCCCCGCAGGAGCTGATCCGGCGCTCGCCGGTCTTCGCCCGCGGCGGCAGCGGCACCCCGACACTCATCGTGCACGGCTCCGCGGACCGGGTCACCCCGGTCGGCCAGGCCCACGAGCTGTACCGGTCGCTGCTGCGCACCGCTCTCGCGCCCGTCGAGCTGTACGTGTACCCGGACGAGGGCCACGAGTTCACCGACGGCGGGCATCTCCTCGATGCCGCTGCCCGGGTCGAACAGTGGCTCGCCACCCACCTGGCGCCGCGTCCCGCGGCCGCCCGCCCGCCCGCCGTGCCGGGGGACGCTTCCCCCGAGCCGATCCCCGGCACGGCCTTCCCGGCGGGGCCGCAGGACGTCACCCTCCTGACATCCTCCGGCCCCGCCATCCCCCGCCCCGCCTCCGGCGGCCCCGCAGGAGACGGGCGATGACGGCCACCTTCCGGTCGCGGCTGAGCGCCGCGCTCCCCGCCGGGCTCGTGGTGCGCCGGCTCGGTGGCACGCTGGGACTGCTGGTCGTCCTCTCCGTCGCCGTGTTCGCCCTGCTCCAGGCGGCCCCCGGCGACCCGGCCCAGACGCTGCTGGGCCCGCGCAGCGCGACCCCCGAGGCGCTGGCCGCCGTCCGGGCACGCCACCACCTCGACAGCCCGATGGCCGTGCAGTACTGGTACTGGCTGAGTGACGCCGTCCGGCTCGACCTCGGTACGTCGATCCGCACCGGCGAGAGCGTCTCCGCCGCTCTGGGCGACCGCCTGGTGCTCACCGGACAACTGGTCGGCCTGGGCTTCGCCGTGGCACTGCTCCTCGGGATCCCGCTGGGCGTCCTGGCGGGCCTGCGCAACCGGCGCGTCACCGACCGGGCCGTACAGAGCCTCGGTGTGGTGGCCCTGTCCACCCCGGCGTTCGCGGGCGGACTGGTGCTCATCTACGTGTTCTCGCTGATGCTCGGCTGGTTCCCGGCGTACGGACCGGGCGAGGGCTCGGGAACGGACCGGCTGACGCACCTGGTGCTGCCGGCCTTGGCGCTCGGCCTCGCCGTGACCGCCGTCCTGCTGAAACTGACCCGGGCGGCGGTGATCCGGGAACTCGGCCGGGAGCACGTCACGTTCGCCCGCGCCCGGGGTGTGCGGGAGCGGGACATCCTGCTGCGGTACGTGCTGCGCGGCACCGTCGTCCCCGTCCTCACCGGCATCGGACTGATCCTCGCCTACCTCCTGGCGGGAACGGTCATGGTGGAGCAGGTCTTCGCCCTGCCGGGGCTCGGCTCCCTGCTCGTCGACTCGGTCACCTTCCGGGACGTTCCGGTCGTCCAGGCCGAGGCGCTGCTCATCGCCGCCCTCGTCTGTCTGGCCAACCTCGTCACCGATCTCGTACAACCGCTGCTGGATCCGCAGTTGCGGAGCGCGCCCGCGGCCGGGACCCCGTCCGCGGCGAAGACGCCCGCCGCCGCCCTGCCGTCCGGCGCCCGTGAGGAGGAGAACGCGTGACATCACGTGGCGTGCGCAGGTTCTCGCCGCTCACCGTCTGCTGCACCGTCCTGCTGGTGCTGTTCGCGCTGGCCGCGGCCGTCGGCCAGCTGGTCCTGCCGGACTGGGACGCCCAGGATCTCGCGACGGGCGCGGCCATGCCCGGTGGCGGGCATCTGCTCGGCACCGACGAACTCGGCCGCGACATCGCGCGGATGGTGGTCGCCGGCGCCCGGTCCACCCTCGCCGGTGCGGCCCTGGTCGCGATCGGGTCGATGGTCATCGGCAACGTCCTCGGACTCCTGGCCGGCTACCGCGGGGGCTGGATCGACACGGTCGTGCGGCGCTGGGCCGATCTGCTGCTGGCACTGCCCGCGCTCCTGGTGACGATCGTCGTCGCCGGGATCGGCGGTGGCGGCTACGCGCTGGCCGTCGGTGTGCTCGTCGTGCTGACGTCACCCGCCGACATCCGCCTCGTCCGGTCCGCCGTGCTGGAGCAGCGGCACCGCGCCTACGTCGAGGCGGCACAGACCCTGGGCCTCTCCCCCTTCACGGTCATGACCCGGCACATCTGGCCCAACGTGCTGCCCGTCGTGGTGGCGAACACGCTGCTCAACTTCGCCGGGGCGATCGTGGCGCTGAGCTCGCTGTCCTTCCTCGGCCTCGGTGTTCCGCCGGGTGCCCCGGACTGGGGACGGATGCTCTCCGAGAACCGCACCCTGCTGTACGACAACCCGTCCGCGGCCCTCGCTCCTGCCGTACTCATCGTCGCGGCGGCCGTGGCACTCAACCTCCTCGGCGACCGGCTGTTCGAGGCGTTCTCCGACCGTGGGAGGTCCTGATGACAGCGCGTCCGGCCATGGCCGGCCCCTCCGCCACCGCTCCGCCCGCGACCGGACAGCTGCTGGCCGTCGACGGCCTGCGGGTGGCGGCGACGGCCGCGCCGGGCGGCCCGGTCCCGATCCTGGAGGGCATCTCGCTGGAGGTGGGCCGGGGCGAGTGCATCGGCATCGTCGGCGAGTCCGGCAGCGGCAAGTCCCTGGCCATGCGGGCCGTGGCGGGGCTCCTGCCGTCCGGAACCGGGGTGACGGGCGGCTCCGTACGCATCGACGGCCGGGAGGTCCTCGGTCTTTCGCCACGCGAACGCCATGCGCTGCGAGGGCGGCGCGTCACGCTGCTGATGCAGGACCCGTTCACCATGCTCCATCCGCAGCTCACCTGCGGGCGCCAGATCGCGGACGGCCTCCGCGACCTCGACGGCGGGCGGAACCTGCGCCGGACCAAGGCGGCCCGGCGCGCCGAAGTGGAGCGGCGGCTGGCCGAGGTCGGTCTCGGCCCCGATGTCGCCGACCGCTATCCGCACGAACTGTCCGGCGGAATGCGTCAGCGCGTCGCGGCGGCCGCGGCGCTCGCGGGCGATCCCGAACTGCTGATCGCGGACGAACCGACCACGGCCCTGGACGCCGCCAGCCAGGGTGCCGTACTGGATCTGCTGCGCGGCCTCCAGCGGAGCCGGCACATGGGGCTGGTCCTCATCACGCACGATCTGCGGGTCGCGTTCTCCGCCTGCGACCGGGTGTACGTGCTGTACGCGGGCCACGTGCTGGAACACGGCAGCTCGCACGAGCTGGAGTCCGGCCCGCACCATCCGTACACCGCGGGACTGCTGGCCTCCGAGCCGTCGGTGCACGGGCGGTTCGCGCAACTCCCGGCCATCGCCGGTTCCGTGCCCGCCCCGGGTTCCCGGGGGCCGGGCTGCCCGTTCGCCGACCGCTGCGCCCACGCCGCCCCGGTGTGCCGCAGCGAACCGGTCGAGCTGCTGCCGCCGGTGGGGGCGGGGGCGGCGAACGGTACGGGCCGGTCGTCGGCCTGTGTGCGCCTGCCCTCGATCGGCCACGCGCTGGCCGCACCGTCGGCGCGCACGGTCGCGGAGCCGGCGACGGTTCCCGGTCAGCAGTCCGGAGAGGAACCGGCCCCGGACGCGGCGCTCGTGGCCACGTCCGTCGACCGCACGTTCCGCTCGTCGGCGGGGGATCACGCCGCGCTGCTCGATGTGAGCCTCACCGTTCCACGGAACACGGTCGTCGCCCTGGTCGGCGAGTCGGGCTCGGGCAAGACGACGCTCGCCAGGATCGCGGTCGGCCTGGAGACGTTCGACGGGGGCGCGGTGTCCGTGGGCGGGATCGCGCTGCCCGCGGGGCGTCGACCCACCACGACGGACCGGCGGCGTCTGGCGGAACAGGTACAGATCGTGTTCCAGGACCCGTACTCCTCGCTCAACCCGCTGCGCACCGTGGGCGCGACGCTGCGCGAGGCCCTGGCCGCCGCGGCGGGCGGGCGCGGGCGGGGCGACGCACACGGGGTGGAGGACCTGCTCGCACAGGTCGGGCTGCCCGCGGCCTACGCCTCGCGTCGTCCGGCCGCGCTCTCCGGCGGCGAGCGCCAACGCGTCGCCCTGGCACGTGCCCTGGCCGCCCGGCCCCGGCTGCTGATCTGCGACGAAGCGGTGGCGGCGCTCGACGTGTCGGTCCAGGCCCAGCTGCTCAACCTGCTCGTCTCGCTTCAGCGCGAGGAGGGCTTCGCGGTGCTGTTCATCACCCACGACCTGGGCGTGGTGCGGCAGATCGCGGACCTGGTGGCCGTGATGCACCGGGGGCGGATCGTCGAACAGGGTGTCGCCGCCCAGGTCCTGGACGCCCCGCAGCACCCCTGGACCCGCCGCATGGTCGGTGCTGTCCCCCGGGCCGCCGGCCTCGGCGGTCGCCCCTGACCGGTCCGCGCCGGCGCGGGTAGAGTGTGCCGCTGACCTGCGCGTACCACCGAGAGCGAGGAGGAACGGTGTCCGAGACGACCACCGGCGCCGGATCGCCCCCGGCCGCGCCCCCGCCGGAGGCGGGAAAGTCCGCCTCCGGTGTGCGGGCCTCGCTGGCCGGAAATCTCAACCGGCGTCGGCTCGCCAGGGGTTGGAGCCTGCGTGAGCTGTCGGCAGCGACCGGAGTCAGCAAGGGGCTGCTGTCCCAGATAGAGCGGGCGGAGGCCAATCCGACCGTGGACGTGCTGGTCCGGATCGCCGACGTGCTCGGCACCAACTGCACCGATCTGCTGCGCCAGCCGCTGCTGGAGCCCGAGATCGTCCGGGCCTCCTCACTGGACGAGCCCGAGGACGAGACCTCGGTCAGTCTGCTGTACTCCGGTCACGAGCAGGGCCGTCTGGAGATCTACCGGACCAGGCTCCACCCGCACGCGCAGAGCCAGGTCAGTTCGCACGGCACGGATTCGGTGGAGTACGTGCTCGTGATGTCCGGTCAGGTGACGCTGGTGGTGAACGACGTCCCGTACCTCCTGGAGGCGGGGGACACCGCCCGTTTCTCGGCACAGTGCAGCCACTACTACACCACCGAGGACTCCCCGGCGGTCACTCACACGGTCGTCGGATATCCGCGCGAATGACGGCCCCGCCCGGGGCCGGACCCGCCTCGGCGCACCGTCGATTTCGACTCAACTACCGCCGGATAAGCGTCGGCCGGTCTCCTGACGGCCGCGGCTGTGGCACTCTGGTGAGGACCGCCCCACCGGGCTCCCCCGTACCGGTGGGGCGGTTCTGTGCGCCGGGGTCCCCGGGACCTTCGGAGGGACGGGGATCCCTGTCGGCTTCCGGCCGTTGACGCCAACTCACTGATCGAGTTCCGTTTGTGCGCATGGGACTCTCCTGACGGGGCAGGCGACCAGACCTGATGGCCTACCAGGGGAGCGTGACGAGATGAAGACGCACACTGCGCGGACTGCCGGCGCGGAGCGAGCGGAGAGTGCACGGTCTGCGCCGGCCGGCCATGGAGCGGCCGTGACGGCGGTCGCCGGGCAGGACGAACTCACGGGCACCGGGCCGGCCCCCATGGACCTCGGCGACCTGCCGTGGATCGAGGACGCGGGCAAGGTGGCTCCCACCGACGCACGGGAACTGTCCCGGCTGTTCTTCGACCGTCTCCAGGTCCTGGAGGAGGGGACGCCCGCCCATCAGTACGCGCGGAACACGCTCATCGAGATGAACCTCTCCCTCGTCCGGTTCGCCGCCGGCCGGTTCAGGAACCGGGGCAGCGGCGACATGGAGGACATCGTCCAGGTCGGCACCATCGGGCTGATCAAGGCCATCGACCGGTTCGACCTGTCCCGCGAGGTCGAGTTCACCTCCTTCGCGGTTCCGTACATCACCGGGGAGATCAAGCGATTCTTCCGTGACACCAGCTGGGCGGTCCATGTCCCGCGCCGGCTCCAGGAGTTGCGGGTCGACATCGCCAAGACCAAGGAGGCCCTGGCCGGCGAGCTCGACCGCGACCCCACGGTTCCGGAGCTCGCCGAGCACCTCGGGCTGAGCGAGGACGAGATCACCGAGGGCATCGTCGCGGCCAACGGGTACACCGCGGGTTCGCTGGACATGCCGGCCGCGGCCGACGCGGGGCAGCACGGCGCGACGGGGCGGACCTTCGCCGATGTGCTGGGCAGCCCGGACCCTGCCATGGAGACGGTCGAGAACCTGCACGCCCTGGCACCGCTGCTGGAGGATCTGGACGAGCGTGAGCGGCGCATCATAGACATGCGGTTCGGCCAGGAGATGACGCAGTCGCAGATCGGTGCCGAGCTCGGCATCTCGCAGATGCACGTCTCCCGGCTGATCAGCCGGATTCTGCACAGGCTCCGTGACGGGATGACCGTCGAGGAATGAGCGTGAGTGACTCCGGGCTCCGGGCCGCCACGGGCGGCCCGGAGCCCGGACGTCTGTCCGGGCGCGGTTCTCGCCGGGACCTGCCGTCGCGACCGCCCGAACATTGCGGCCCGATGAAATCAACACCCCCCGCGCGCACCACCGGCCCCCGGCCCCGGCCCCGCGCGGCAGAACCCCCGGCGCCACGTCCGCGCAGGTCGAGGCCGTTGCGGGGGCCCGGGGCCGCGCTGCCCGCGCCGGAGGTCCGGTCGTCGTCCGTTCGCGCCACGTCCTGGAGTCCCGCGGGGGTGCGTTGACGCCCCGACAGGCCGCTGACACGCTCACCGGCATGCCCGCGAACCCGGCTCCCTCCTCGCGGCGGCACGTGGATCCGGGACACCTCGGGTCCTGCGCGTGTCGCCCCGGCGGGCGTTGTCGCGCGTCCACGCCGGCCACCGGCTGATCCACGCCGCGGGACCGACGTCGCACACCCGCGCGCCTCTGACCGCTTCTGCCGCCCCGCTCTCCTCGCCCCTCGCCCCTCGCCCCTGGAGTCGTCCATGAGATCCGTTCCGCCGTCCGAGGCCTCCTACGACCGGATGCGGCTGCGCCAGTGGGCGCGCGGTGCCGCCCGCTCCGCGGGGATCGAGCGCCGTGATCTGCTGCGGCTGGTCGCGGCCGCTTCGGCGACGGTCCCGCTCTCCGGCCTCACCGCCCCCGCACACGCGGCGCCCGCGGCCGCAGCCGCCGCCCCGGGCATCGTGAAGCCCCTGCCGCCCGAGGTGTTCACGGTGCGCGGCACCAACGCGGAGACGAACTTCGCCGCGCTGCGCACCACCGGGCTGCTCACACCCGCCGAGCGCTTCTTCGTGCGCAACCACACGGTGACCCCGCGGATCGACGCGGCCGGCTGGCGGCTCAGGGTGTGGGGCGACGGGCTCGGCGGACCCGAGGTGGAGTTCACGTACGAGGAGCTGCGCGCGCTGCCCTCGGTGACCCGTACCGCGTTCGTCGAGTGCGCGGGCAACGCCCGCAGCTACTACACGGCGCAGCAGGGGCAGCAGGTCAGCGGGACCGCCTGGACCCTGGGCGCGATCGGTACGGCCCGCTGGCGCGGGGTGCGGCTCGCCGACGTGCTGCGCCGCGCCGGCATCACCCGCCGCGCCGTCGACGTGCTGCCGCGGGGCCTCGACGACGAGGTGGTCAGCGACGGGATCGGCCTCGGGCATGTGCGCAGGCCGCTGCCGGTGGCGAAGGCTCTGGACGACGTGCTTCTCGCCTACGAGATGAACGGCGAACCGCTGCCGCCCGATCACGGTTATCCGGTGCGGCTGATCGTGCCGTCCTGGGTCGGGATCGCGAACATCAAATGGGTCGGCGACATCGAAGTGAGCGCCCAGCCCCTGGTCTCCCCCTGGAACACCGGCCTCTACCGGCTCTTCGGCCCCGGCTACCCGGCCGAGGGCAGTGCCCCGCTGACCCGGCAGACGCTCAAGAGCGCCTTCGAGCTGGCACCGGATGCGCAGTTCCCCGCCCATCGGCGCCAGGTGCTGACCGGACGGTCGTGGTCGGGTGGGGCCCCTGTGCGCACGGTCGAGATCAGCACCGACGGGGGCACGCGCTGGCGCCGGGCACGGCTGCGCGACGAACCGCGCGGGGGCAGCTGGGTGCGCTGGTCGGCCGGCTGGGTGCCCGGGGCCCCCGGCCCGGCCGTCCTGCTGGCACGGGCGACGGACCGGTCGGGCCGCACCCAGCCGGACGTCGCCGTGCACAACACCCAGGGCTATCTGTTCGACGCGGTGGTCCGGCACCGGGTGCGGGTCGTCTGACGGGAGACTGCGCCGGGCACGCGCGGGATCAGTCGCCGTCCTTCTCCGGGGGCCGCCCGGCGTAGTAGGTGGCGATCATGTCCTCGCCGCCGTGCCCGGCCGCCTCGGCACGTGCGAAGCGGGCGGCCGACGCCTCCGTCAGGTCCAGCCGGACACCGGAGTGCGCGGCGGCTTCGAGGATGAGGCGGGTGTCCTTGAGGGCCGTGGACAGGGCGAAGCTCGGTGTGAGGTCGCCGGACAGGACGGCGGCGGACTTGCCGTGCAGGTAGCCGGAGTCGAGCGGCCCGCCCTTCACCACGTCCAGGAACGTCTGCGGGTCCACTCCGAGCCCCTCGGCGAGGTTGAGGCATTCCGCGACGCCTCCCACCATGTTGATCACCCAGGTGTTGACCACGAGTTTGAGCCGTGAGGCGGCTCCCGGCTCCTCGGCGACCCAGACGGTGCGCTGCCCGATCGCGTCGAGAACCGGTCCGGTCACCGCGCGGGCGGCGGACGGCCCGGAGACGAAGACGGTCAGCGTGCCCTGTTCCGCGGGCTGCCTGGTGCCGGACACCGGGGCGTCGAGGTAGACGAGGCCGAGGTCCACTGCGCGCTGCGCCAGCTCGGCCGTGGCCGCCGGCCCGACGGTGGAACTCTGCAGGAGGACCTGGCCGCGGTGCAGGCCGTCGGACGCGGCGGTGAGCGCGGCGGCGACCGCGGTGCTGTCGTTGAGCACGGTGAGGACGACGTCGGCGCCCCGTACGGCTTCGGCCGCCGTGTCCGCGACGGTTGCCCCGTCGGCGGCGAGCGGAAGCGCCCTGGCGTGCGTACGGTTCCAGACGCGGACGTCGAGTCCGGCCCTGAGCATGCTCCGGGCCATGCCCGAACCCATGATTCCGGTACCGAGCACGGCGACGGCCGGTCGCTGCGGGACCGCGTCGGCTGCTGAGGTCATGAGGGCTGTTCCCTTCGTCGGCCGCGCGGAGTCCGGCGCGCGGCGCTTCGGATGGTCAGGATTGCCGCAGTGCGCCTTCGAGGACGGCAGCGTGTACGGCCCGGGCGAGTCGTGCGCCCCAGCGCGAGCGTGGTCCGGCGAACGGTTCACCGGCTCCGGTGTCCGCGGAGGGGGCGGGTGCGGCGACGCAGACGGAGTCGGTGGGGGTGCCCGAGCAGTCGAGTCCGGCGTCGAGGAGGGCCTGCACCTTGGCCTCGGTGGCGGTGGCGACGGCGTTGACGAGTGCGGCGTCGGTCAGGGGCGCGGGGAGGGTCACGACGATGTTGACCGTTCCGGGCGGCTGCGGTCCCCCGCTTCCCCCGGCAGCCGCGGCCCAGCCACGTACACCGAGACCACAGGTGGCGGTCGCGGTGACGCCCTCGTCGGCGGCGACCGTGTACGCGGTGACGTCGGCGGCCGTCATCAGCCCGGCGCCGGGACCGGCGAGCCGTTCGGCGGCGGCGATCTCGGCGAGGTGGCGGTCGGGGTCCATACGCGGATAGCCGCCGGGCACCTGTGCGTTGAGGATCCATTCGCGCGGGCCGATACCGCCGCCGAGGACCGCGCTGCTGCACACCCGCCAGCCGGGCCCCAGCCGCCACACGAGATGGTGCAGTTCCAGGCCGTCCTCGCGCCGGGCCAGCAGTTCACCACGCTGTTCGGGCAGCCGGATGCGTACGGAACGGATGGGACACCCCCGGTGGTGCGGCGGACGCTGATCGGCGTGGGACCCGTCGATCATAGGTGCCGGGGCAGGGCTCCCCCGGGGCGCCCTGCCCGTTGCCGGCGAGGTCAGGCCTGGCCGCGGCCCATGGCGATCAGCCGGTCCAGCACGGCGGCGTCCGCCCGGACGCCGTCGTGGGCGTAGGCGTCGGTGACCCATGTCCGCAGTCCGCGTACGGCCCCGGCGGTGACCAGGGCGTGTTCCCGGTCGACGTACATGTCGTCCTGGTAGACGGCGGCGACGACGGGGACCTCGTTGGCGGCGAGCCGGTCCAGGTCGTACAGGGCCGGCCAGTCGGTACGGGCGGCGAGCGCCTCGGCGGCGGCGCGCAGCGGGACGAGCGCCGGGTCCTCCTCGAACTGCCAGGGGTAGACCATCTCGCCGGTGAACCGGAGCGGTCCGCCGGCGGTGGCGTCGAAGGCGGGGAACTCCTGGCGGACCCGGTGCGCGGACCAGTCGGTGGGGCGGCCGCCCTGGGCGTAGATCGGCTCGTGGAGCGCGGCGTACAGCGGGCGTTCGGCGAAGGACACGGCGGCGTCGACGCCGCGCAGGAAGGTGTCGGTGAGTTCGGGTCCGTCGGCGCCTTCGGTGAAGGCGGTCTCCAGGAGGTAGTGCAGCGAGTCGAACTTGGCCGCGGTACCGAAGGTGATGCCGAGGGTCTGGAAGCGGCGCACGGTGAGGCGTTCACCGGCCGGCATCCGGACGTCGTGCCTGTCCAGGTGCGCGGCGACGGCGTCGGCGAGGGCCTGGTCGCCGGGGTAGCGCGCGAAGTAGCGCTCGTTGTGGGCGAGGGTGCGAGCGTACGCGGCGCGGTAGACGTCGTCGGCGTGGCCGGTGAGCGTCGGCAGTCCGCCGGTGATGTAGGCCCGGTCGAGGCCTTCGGGGGCGAGGGAGAGGTAGCTGAGGGTGGTGAACCCGCCGAAGCTCTGGCCGAGGACGCTCCACGGCCGGTCGCCCTGGAGGTGGCGGCGCAGGTGCTCCGCGTCGCGGACGATCGAGTCGGCGCGGAAGTGGGCGAGGTGGTCGGCGGCCGCTTGCGAGTCCGTGCCGAAGCGGGCCAGGGTGACCCGGTCGGCGGGGGTGGAACGGCCGGTGCCGCGCTGGTCCAGGAGGACGACGCGGTAGTCGGCGAGGGCGCGGCGCAGCCAGGCACCCGCGGCGTTGGGCCGCTCGGCGCGTCCGCCGGGTCCGCCCTGGAGCCAGAGCAGCCGGGGCAGTTCCTCGTGCTCGCGGCCCTCGGCGACGACCTCGCGGGCGAACAGGCGGATCGCCGGGCCGTCCGGGGTGTGGTGGTCGAGCGGCACGTCGAGGGTGTGGTCGGTGCAGACCAGGCCGCCGTGGCGGTAGGAGACGGGGGCGGGGGTGGTCATGGGCGCTCCTTGCGCGTCTCGGTGCGGTTGACGGGTGCCGGGCGGGCCCGCACCGGGAAGGGTGCGGGCCCGCCCTGCGGTCGGCTCAGTAGCCGGCGACGCCCAGGTCGCGGCAGATCTCGACGAGCTCGGGGTGCACGTAGCGCCCGTTCTCCTCGATCGCGACGCCGTCCAGGTAGATGGACGGGCCGAGGACGCTGCCGTCGGTGTGGGCTGCGGCGACCCACGGCTCGCCGCCGATCCAGGCGCCCTTCGTGCCGATGCCGAGCTCCACGCAGCCGAAGACGCGCTCGTCCTCGACGATGCGGCCGGTCGGGGCGAGGACGCCGGGGTTGAAGCCGAGCGACCAGTGCGCGATGCGGAACATGTTCGGGTCGCCGAACGACTCCATCCAGCGGCGGAAGGTGTCCGCGTCGGCGTCGCCCTCGATCTTGGTGACGACGCCCTTCTCGACGGTGCAGCGCACCGGGGAGCGCAGCAGGCCGAGCTCGTCCGGCGGCCACAGGGCGCCGTCGAAGACGAGGACGCCGTCCTGGGTCTCCTCCAGGGGGTTCCAGGAGATCTGGCCGGAGAGCATCACGGTCTCGCCGGGCTTCTCGGCGGGCTTGCCGCGCAGGTTGATCGGCCGGTCGCCGTTGCGGCCGACGAGGTCGGTGCCGTTCGCGGAGGTGATCCGGACCTCGTCGGCGGCCTCCAGGAGGGCCACGAGCGCCTTGCCGAGGCGGATGACGCCCTGGAAGTCGGGGCGGCCGACGGTGGCGACCAGCATCTGGACGTCCATCGCGGTGAGGTTGGTGTAGCGGCAGCCGTTCGCCATCGCGGCGCGGAAGGCGTCGGAGTGCATCAGGTACGAGACCGCGAACTCGATCCACACGTCGGCGTCGGCGATGGCCCCGGCGACGGGCCGGGGCGGCTCCATGGAGGCGCCGGGCAGCGTCTCGTACCAGACGACGACCGGGTGCGCTCCGGCGGCGGCGACCGCCTGGGCGGTGGCCTCGATGACGCGGCGGTCGCTGCTGGTGTCGCCGGTGAGGACGACGTGCTCGCCGCGCTTGACCAGCATGACCTCCTCGACGAGCTTGCGGGCTGCCAGGGCGAGTTCGAAGCTGAGGTACTCGGGGCGCGGTTCGAGCCTGCTGTACATGTCCATGGGGTGGTTCTCCTTGCCATGCGGGTGGTGCTGAGTGGTGCGGTGGTGCGGGATGCGGTTCAGGGGTGGTGCGGGGTCAGGTCTTGAGGATCTGGGCGGAGTCGCCGAGCGAACTGCCGGCGATCAGTCCGGCGCCGACCAGGTTGAGTTCCTCGTCGGCGGCGGGGCCGCGCAGCTTCCGGTAGCCGACCCGGACGACCAGGGCGCCGAGGACGAGCCAGCAGGCCTGCGGGGTGAGGATGAGCAGACCGGTGGCGAGCATGACGCCCATCTGCCGGCGGGTGCCGCCGAGCAGCTGGATGGCCGCGCCGGGGACGGCCCAGATCAGCATGGTGCGGACCGCGTCCGGGTCGCTGAGACCGCTCTTGATGGTGTCGGCGTACACCTTGGCGACGGGCGGGATGAGTCCCTGCCCGAAGTAGGAGCGCCAGGCGACGGCGACGACGACGAGGGCGACGGCGAATCCGATGAGGGCGGCCATGAACTGCTGGCGGCGGCCCTCGCGCTCGAAGGGGTCCCAGGGGCGGTGCTCGCGTCGCAGCAGCCAGCCGGCCTTGAGGTCGTAGCCCATGTCGGCGAAGGCGGGTCCGGTGGCGGAGACGTAACCGACCAGCAGGGCGAGCGGTACGGACGGGATGCCGATGGCGAGGCCCAGGATGAGGAAGATCAGGGTGACGGCGAAGGACGGGAACCAGCCGGACTGCATGGCGGCGAGGCCGACGATCAGTTCGTGGACCAGGGCCGCGAAGGCGGCGAACAGCACCCAGCCGACGATGCCGAGGGGGCTCATGTCGCCGATCAGTCCGCCGAGGACGGCGAGGACGACGGCGCCTGCGGTGAAGAGCGCGAAGCCTCGGATCAGGGAGACCCGCAGGGCCCGTTCGTCGACGGTGTAGGCGGTGGTCGGGTCCGTGTCCTGGAGGGTCGCGACGCTCGAGGCCTCAGCGGCCGCCTCTATCCGCTTGCGTTCGCGTCGGCCCATGAGCAGGTGGACGGCCTGGCCGAGGGCGACGATGCCCGCGCCGACCATGACGCCGTGCGGGATGTAGCCGGCGCCGAGATCGGTGTGGAAGACGTCGGGGCTGTACTGGCGCAGCATCAGGCCGATGCCGAACATCATCAGCGCCCAGACGTTGCCGAGGAAGGCCACACCGGCCGCGGAGAGCGGCAGGCTGAACAGCGTCCCGGCGAGTCCGACCGCGGTGCCGCCGGCCAGGATCAGGGCGCGGCGTCCTCCCCGGTCGCCGGCCTTGATGGTCTCCGCGGCGGCGGTGCCGGGCGGCCAGGCGGCGTCGGCGGGCAGCAGCCGGGAGCCGAAGGCCCGGTAGAGGACCCAGGCGTCCACGAGGAGGCCGATGAACGCGCCGGCGAGCATCGGCCAGACCAGGTCCTCACGGCCGAAGACGTACGGCACGGCGACGGAGGTGAGCAGCGCGTTCGCCGAGGCGAAGGTCGCGGCCGAGATGGCGCTCTGGGCCAGGTTCTGGCGGTGCACGGAACGCATCCGGCGCAGGAAGCCGAGCGGGATGCGACCGATCAGCATGGCGACGAGTGCGCCGACGACCGAGGTGTTGGCGGAGATGCCCAGTTTGGAGACGAGGTCGATGCCGATGACTGCGCCGACGGCGGAGAGCACGACGAGGATGACCAGCAGGACGGGTTCCGTCACCCTCGGGTGCGACCGGGGCTCTTCGGAATCCGGCGGCGGCGGGGCAGGGTGCGGCGCGGAGACGTGGTGCGCCATGGGGCACCCCCTTCGGTGAGCAGGGCGGGGATCTCGGTGTGTCCCCGGTGGGGTGGGCGGCCGGGCGGGGCCGGGGCAGGCCGGCGGCGCGGGAGGGCCGCGGTGGGGCGGGTTCGGGACGCGGGGCTCAGCCGCCGAGGGCGGCGGTGATCTCCGCCGCTCCGGCGCGGACCAGCGTCACGAGGGTGTCGGCGGCCCGGTCCACGCGGTGGGAGGGGCCGATGACGGTCAGGGACGCGGGGACGCCGTCTCCCTGGAAGACGGGCGCGGAGACCGCGGTCACCGCCTCGTCGTACTCGCCGTGACTGATGCAGTAGCCATCGGAGCGGACCTTGGCGTAGCAGGCCAGCAGCGCGTCCAGGTCCGTGATGGTGCGGTCGTTGAAGCGCGTCAGTCCGGTGGCGCCGAACATCTGCCGGATCTCGCGTTCGGGGTGGTACGCGAAGATCGTGTGCCCGGACGCTCCGGCGTGGCCGGGCATGACCGCGCCGATGATCGCGGTGTAGCGGACGGGTCCGGTGCCGTCGACGGCGGCTTCGCAGCGGTAGCTGCCGCCGTGCGGGACGTTGAGGACGATGCTCTCGCCGGTCTCGCGGAGCAGCCGGGCGAGTATCGGGCGGGAGATCGAGGACAGCACTCCGCTGTGCTCGCTGACCCTGGCCAGCCGGGACAGGGCGGGACCCGGGCGGTAGCGGCGGCTGTTGTCGTCGCAGAGCAGGAAGCCGCGCGCGCTCAGGGTGGTGAGCAGGCGCTGCACGACGGCCTTGTCCCAGCCGTGGTGGCGGGCCAGTTCGCTGACGCCCCATTCGGGGCGCTGCTCGGTGAAGGTGAGCAGCACGAGCAGGGCCCGGTCCACGGTCTGCAGCACGGCGGGGGCCTGCTGTCCGGGCGGTGCCGGAGTGGTGGTGTCCGTGCCGTGCTCAGCCATGGGCCGGGCCTCCTTCGTCCACGTCGTCGATCTGTCGGTGCGGAAATCGCAACGGCGTTGCGATTTCTGGCGAAAGGATGCGGGCGCCCCCGGCGGGTGTCAAGGGTTTCCGGAAAATTCGCTCCGCGGCGGGAACGGCCTGTTCAGAGGCGGTGGAAGGCAGGCCCCGGGCAAGGGCGGGTCCGGCGCCCGACGTGGGCGAGAACGGTCCGCTCCGGGCACCCGACGATGCGGGCGTCGCACCCCCGTCCTCCGGTGGGCGGGCTCACGGGCCCCCCGACCCGTTCACTCGTTTGGCCTAACCGGGCGGGCGGCCCCGCAGCCGCGTCGCACGGGGCCTGCACCGACCGGGGGCGGGTACGGCGGCCGGCCTCCGGCGGCCGGGCGGTTGCAGCGTCCATCCGGGTGAGGCGCGATGGAGACCGGACGCGCCTCCCCTGCTGGACCCACCTACAGGACGCGCCCGGGCGAGGAGGAATCGGTCATGGGAGCCGCTGACGGTTTCACGGATTCCGGAGAGCTCGACGGCCTGACGGTGTACGACACCGAGGGCGAGAAGATCGGCAACGTGGGGCGGGTGTATGTCGACGACAACACCGGCCGGCCGGACTGGATCACGGTGAAGACCGGCCTGTTCGGCATGAAGGAGAGTTTCGTGCCCCTCGCCGGAGCCCGTCGCGTGGGCTCCGACCTGCACATCTCGCATCCGAAGGACCTGGTGAAGGAGGCCCCCCGGGTGGACGCGGACGCCCATCTGTCCGTCTCCGAGGAGGAAGAGCTCTACCGGCACTACGGCCTGAGCCGGAATACCAAGGCCACCCTCGGCGACCGCGCCGGCACCACGAGCGCCGACGCACCGACCACGACCGGCACGGGCACCATGGGCACGGCCGGAACAGGGGCCGGAGCCGGAGCGGCAGCCGGGGCCGGTGCGGCAGCCGGGGCCGGGGCCATGGGCGCCGCGGGCACGGGCCGCACGACCGACAGGACCACGTCGGCCGGCATGGCCGGTGCGGGCACCGGGACCGGCAGGCACCGCGACACGGAAACCTCGGGCACGTCCCGTCCGCTGGTCGGAGCCGGCGCGGGAGCCGAACGCTCCGGCGCCGACCTCAGCGGCAAGGAGGAGATGATCCGCTCCGAGGAGCAGCTGCACATCGGCACCGAGGAGTACGAGAGCGGCAAGGCCCGCCTCCACAAGTACGTCGTCACGGAGAACGTCACCAGGACCGTTCCCGTCACGCACGAAGAAGTGCGGGTGGTCCGTGAACCGCTCCGTCCGGGCGACAAGGCGGCCGGCCGGTCCGACATCACGGAGCAGGACGTGGAGGTCACCCTGCACGCCGAACGCGCCACGATGCGCAAGGAGACCGTGCCGGTCGAGCGGGTGCGGATGGAAACGAAGAAGGTGACCGAGCAGAAGGAAGTCTCCGCCGAGCTGCGCAAGGAGCAGATCGACTACGCGGACGGCACCGGCAAGAGCGCCAAGGACATGGGCGGCAAGGACATGGGCGGCGAGTTCGGTCAGGGACGGCGCCGCTGACCCGGGCCCAGCGCACCGGACGTACCGCACCGGGAAGGGCGGGCCCCGCACCGGGGCCCGCCCCTTGCGCTCCGTGACGCGGAACCGGCCGCGGCAGGAACGCCGGACACCTCGCGGCCCCCGGCCTCCGCGGGAACCTCAGGGCCGTCCCGGCACGAAGCGCACCGTGGGCCGCCCCTGCGGGCCGTCCGGTGTCACGACGGCCCGCACCCGGTAGACGTCGGCGATGAGGTCCGCCGTGATCACCTCTGCCGGAGGGCCGCCCGCGACGACCCTTCCCCCGTCCAGCGCCACGATCCGGTCGCAGAACATCGCGGCCAGATTGAGATCGTGCAGGGCGACGACGGCGGTGAGCGGCAACGAGGTGACCAGGGCCAGCAGTTCGAGCTGGTGCTGGATGTCCAGGTGGTTGGTCGGTTCGTCCAGCAGGAGTTCGCGGGGCTGCTGGGCGAGCGCGCGCGCTATCTGCACGCGCTGGCGCTCACCGCCGGACAGGGTGTGCCAGGACTGGTCGCGGCGTTCCGCCAGACCGGTCCGCTCCAGGGCCTCGCGCACCGCCCTCTCGTCGGCCGCCGTCGGCGCCGACCAGGCGCGGCGGTGCGGAATGCGGCCCAGGCGTACGACGTCGACGACGCTCAGTTCGACCTGGGTGACGGCGTGCTGGTCGACCACCGCGACGCGCCGGGCCACGGTGCGTCGGCCCACCGCGGTCAGCGGATCGTCGTCGAGGGTGACCACGCCCGCGTCCGGGGCGAGGACCCCGGCCAGGATCCGCAGCAGGGTGGACTTTCCGGAGCCGTTCGGGCCGATCAGCCCGATGGTGGCGCCGGGCGGCGGAGCGAGCGAGACACCGTCCAGGATGAGGCGGCCGCCCGCCTCCCGGCTGACCCGGTCGGCCCGCAGGCCGCCGGGGACGGCCGGCCTCACGGGGTCCGCCGGGTGCGGTGCAGGACGAGCACGAAGGCGGGGACCCCGATGAGTGCGGTGACCACGCCCACCGGTACCTCCTGCGGATCGAGTACGGTCCGGGCGAGGGTGTCGACCCAGACCAGGAACACGGCCCCGGCGAGCGCGGTGACGGGCAGCAGCCTGCGGTGGCCGGAGCCGGTGAGTGCCCGGGCCGCGTGCGGCAGCACCAGCCCGACGAACCCGATGGCACCGGCCGAGCTCACGAGAGCGGCGGTCAGCAGCGCGGTCGTGCACAGCAGGACGATCCGGGTACGGCCGACGTGGACGCCGAGGGCGGCAGCCGCGTCCTGGCCGAAGGCGAAGGCGTCGAGCGTGCGGGCGTGGCCGAGGCAGATCAGCAGCGTCACGCCGAGCACGGACGAGCAGATCCACACATCGCTCCAGCCGACGCCGCCGAGCGAGCCCAGCAGCCAGAACAGCACGCCGCGGGTCTGCTCGGCGTCGGCGGCGGTCATCACGACGAAGGAGGTGAGCGCGGAGAAGAGCTGCATGGCCGCGACCCCGGACAGGACGACCCGGTCGGTGCTGCCGCCGAGGGTGTGGCTGAGCAGCATGACCAGGGCGAAGGAGCACAGGGCCCCGATGAACGCCCCGGCCGACAGGGAGACCGCTCCCCCGCCGACCCCGAGGACCACCACGACGACGGCACCGGTCGAGGCTCCGGAGGAGACCCCGAGGACGAACGGATCGGCGAGCGGATTGCGCAGCAGCGACTGCATGACGGTGCCGCAGACCGCGAGCCCCGCACCGCAGACGGCGGCGAGCAGCGTGCGCGGCATACGCAGGTTCCAGATGATGCCGTCGCGGATCGGACTGAGCCGCGACTCGCCCGCGCCGAGGTGGGAGGCGACCGCGGACCAGACGTCGGCGACGGAGATCCGGGCCGGGCCGATGGTGACGGCGACGGCGACGGACAGGGCGAGCAGCAGAAGGCCGGCGGCCCACAGGAACCCTTCCCGGAAGCCCCGGACGCCCCGGAAGTCCCGGCGACCGGGCCGGGCGACGTCCGCAGCACTGTCCTCGCGCGCCGCCGCGGCCCGTTCGGTGTCCGTCACCCCGCGAGCCCGAAGGTCCGCAGGCCGGCGGCCACGCGCTCCACGCCCTCGACGGTCCGGATGGTCGGGTTCATCGCCTGACCGCTGAGCAGCACATAGCGCTTGTGCCGGACGGCGTCCATGTTCTTCGTGACGGGGTCCGACTCCAGGAAGGCGATCTTCTTCGCGGCGCTCTCGGCGGTCTGCGACTTGCGGGTCAGATCGCCGATCACCAGCACGTCCGGGTTGCGGTCGGCGACCGTCTCCCAGCTGATCTGCGGCCATTCCTCATGGGTGTCGTCGAAGGCGTTCTTCGCGCCGAGTTCCCGGGTGATGATGCCGGGCGCACCGCAGCAGCCTGCCAGGTACGGGGCCTCGGAGTTGGCGAACCAGTACAGCAGCGAGGCCCCGGAGGCGTCGATGCCGCTCGTCGCCTTCCGTACCCGGGCGCGCAGTCGGGCGACGAGTGCCTCACCCCGTTCCGGAACGCCGAACACCTGGGCGAGATCACGCACTTCGGCGTAGACCCTGTCCATGGTCAGGGCGCCGGTGCGGACTCCGTCGCCGTCCTTGCTGTTGTCCTTGGCGGTGCAGTCGGCGGGCGAGACGTAGGTGGGGACGCCGAGTTCCTCGAACTGCTCGCGGGGGGCGACACCGCCCTTGGCGAGCGTCGACTCGAACGAGGCGCTGACGAAGTCGGGCTCCTGGTCCAGGACCTTCTCCGACGAGGGGCGGTTGTCGGAGATCCGCGGGACGCCCTCGTTGGCCTTCTCCAGGCCCTTCAGGACCGGATCGGTCCAGGTGGCCGTGGCGGCGAGCCGGTCGGCGAGACCGAGCGAGAGCAGGATCTCGGCCGATCCCTGGTCGACCGGCACGGCGCGCTCCGGTGCCGCTTCCACGGTGACGGTCCGTCCGCAGTTCTTCAGCGTGACCGGATAGCCGTCGGCGTCGGCGGACTCGGCGGTGGCGGTTTCCTTTCCGCCGCCGCAGGCCGTCAGCAGGATCAGGGCGGCGGTGAGCAGGGCGGCGGAGCGGGCGGGGCCGGCTATGGGCGGCACGGGACACCTCGGCGTCTCTGGGCCCATGCGCGGGGCCCGTACGGAGTTCCGCGGCCCGGAACCGGACCGCGGGTGCCAGCAGGTCTTCGGACTCGGGTTCATGCGGACGGGACGCCTTCCCGGGAAACCGTGGTCTCCCAGTGGCCGTGGCCCCGCCCGTCCCCCTCACCGCTGCGCGTCAGTTCCGGATTCGCACCGGATTCCCTGACCCCTATGTGGAGTTCGACTGGCTCCGGCACGCTACCACGAGCCTCTGCCCAGCTCAGCGGCGGTGCGGAGGGTGCGGCGGGCGGGGGGGGGGGGCCCCCCCCCCCCCCCCCCCCCGCCCCCGCGCGGCGGCCCCCCCCCCGCCCCCCCCCCGCCCCCCCGCCCCCCCCCGCCAATAGCCCCCGCGCCCCCGCGGCGGCGGCGCGCCCCCCCCCCCCCCCCGCCCCGCGCGGGGGGGGGGCGGGCGCGGGGGGGGGGGGGGGGGGGCCCCCCCCCGGGGGGGGGGGGGGGGGGGGGGGGGGGGGGGGGCCCCCCCCCCCCCCCCCGGCCCGCCGGACCGTCCGGGGCGGCCCCGCCGCGGCCCCTTCCCGGTCACGCGTTGTGGTGAACCGATTCGCCTCCAGGGGTGCGCGGGGAGGCCGCTTCCGGGGCCGCGGTGGGGTGCCAGGAGGCGCCGGGGTCGTCGTACGCGTCGGTGTAGCGGGCACTCGCGATGGGCCAGTCGGCCAGCAGTTCACCGGGCAGGGCGAAGGACGCGGCCAGTTCCGGCAGGTGGCCGCTCACGGTGGAGACGAGCTGTTCGGTGGCCTCGCTCAGTCCGTCGACCTGAGCGGGGGTCAGGTGGCCGGCCGCGAGCAGGTCCCCGCTGTTGCGTGCGACCCAGCGCAGCGCGAACAGCCGGGCCAGTTCGTCCAGCCGCGCGCGGGCCTCGCCGCCGGGCAGCGCCGCGAGCGCGTTCTCGTAGGCGTGGGCCGCCTGCCGGTACGCATGGGCCTCGACCCCCCGCAGCGCCGGCCCGGATGCCGCGTTCCAGCGCTCCAGCGGGTCGCCTTCCGCCGCCCCCGCCATCCCTGCGGCCGCCCGGGCGAACCAGATGTGCTCCACCTCGTCCAGGAGCCGGCCGAGGAATCGGAGGTCGGCGAGGTCGCCGCCGGCGGGAGCGGCGGCCGGTTCCTCCCGCGGGCGCCGTGACGCGTCGGCGAGCAGCCCGGCCGCCGCCCGGGCGTGAAGGGCCAGGTTGTCGCCCTCGGCGGTGATGGCGCCCTCGATCCCGGTGACGAGTTCGGTCATCCCGTTGTTCTCCAGGAGGCCCTGGGCTCCGCACCGCTCCCGGCATTCGACGATCACGGACCGGGCCTGCCAGGTGATCCACGCCTTGGCGATGTCCACAAGGCGCTCGTCCGTCTCCCGCTCCGCGGGCGGCCGGGCCGCCGCCTTCTCCCACCGGTCGAGCACGCGCCGGTGCAGCAGGCTCATCGCGAAGACGGTGGCCATGGCCTCGGCGAGCGGGCCGTGGTGGCTGCGGTGCGCCATCACCGGGACCGGCGGTGCCGAGCGGCCGCCCGAGACGAAGCGGTGGCCCCCGTAGCGGACGGCGACGGCCAGCGTGGTGCGGGCCGAGCCCACCGCGCTGGCGCTCATGCAGATCCGGCCGGTGGTGACCCGTCCGATCGAGGCGAGGAAGCGGCGCGTGCGTCCGTCGGTGCCGCTGCGGAACACCCCGTCCTCGCCGACCCGCCCCTGCGCACCGCCCAGCAGCGCCCCGCGGTCCACGAAGACCTGGTCGAACGAGGTCAGGCAGTGGTCGACCGGACTGCCCATCCGGGCGGGAAGCCGGCGCACCCGGATCCCGGGAAGCGCCCGGGACGCGTCCGTGAGCGGAGCCAGCAGCAGGAAGACTCCCCGGTCGCGGCCGTCGACGATCAGCCGGGCGGCGACCAGTCCCGACTTGGGGCCGCCGGCCGGACTGGTGTTGGGCATGAACTTCTGCGCGCCGGCGTGCGGGGTGTGCAGCACGAACCCGTCCCGTTCGGGGTCGTAGGTGGCGGTCGTCTCGATGGCGGTGGCGTCGTTGCCGTGCGCCACCTCCGTACAGAGGAAGGTGCCGACGCGCCGCAGCCCGAGGAAGTCCGACAGATCGCGGGGGCTGTCGGCGTCGTGGTCCAGGAGGCTGCCGAGGAAGAGGTTGTAGTGGATGCCCGCGACCGTGGCGAACGCCGGGTCCACCGGAGCGAGCCACTCGTGCAGTGCGGCCAGGGCGCGGGGGTCCGCGGCGGGGCGGGCGGCGCTGTCCAGTGCGTTGTTGAGCGTGCGCAGCCGTGCGTGGGCCAGGGCGAGGCGCTCGTCGGGCGTGGGGCCGGGAGGCGGCCAGAGCGGTCGCCGGAACGGCTCGGTGGCCACGAGCCTGCGCCAGAATCCGTGCTCGCTGCGGGCGTCCGGACCGAGGAGCACGGTGCTGAGCGGGCCGGCGACGAGACCGGTTCCGGCCTCCGAAGGTGGGGTGCTGTCGAAAATAGTGTTCATAAAACCGGGAACGATCAGGAAACGTTCAGGACACTCCACACGCCGGTGTGCGGGCCGTGCCCGGCCGGGCGGCGAGACCCGGTACGGCAGCGGCCGGGCGGCCGTCCGTCACCTGTATGCAGCAATCCGCCGCGCTGTACGGGCGCACAGGACATCCCCTTGGTTCATGGAACGGCACCCCGATCAGCCCGCGGCACAGGACGAACACGCCGAACTGGAAGCCCTGCGGGCCCGGGTGGCACAGCTGGAGGAAGCCCGCGCACCGGCCCGCTCACGGCTGCGTCCGCGTTCGTTCTTCGCGGTCCTGCTGATCCTGGTCGCGGCCGTGCTCACCCCGCTGAGCGTCCTGTCGAGCTGGGCGAGCGACGTCGCCGGCGACACGGACCGCTATGTGGACATGATGGAGCCGCTGGCCTCCGACCCCGATGTACAGGCGGCGGTGACCGCACGTGTCACCGACGCCGTGATGACCCATCTGGACATCGACGCGCTGCTGGCGGACGTCGCGCCCGCCGACCGGCCCGTGGTGGACAAGGCCCTCCGGAAGCTCGGTGACCCGCTCACCGCGGGCGTCACGAACTTCGTGCACGGCACCGTGGAGCGCTTCGTCACCAGTGACGCCTTCGCGCGGGTGTGGAGCGAACTCAACCGGCGCGCCCACGCCTCCGTCGTGAAGGCCCTGACCGGCGAGGGCGGTGGCGCGGTCGAGCTCACCGGGGACACCGTGACCCTGGACCTCGCCCCGGTCATCGACCGGGTGAAACAGCGCCTCGTGGACCGCGGTCTGACGGTCGCCGAGCGGATTCCCGAGATCCACACCGACTACACCCTGCTGACCTCGGAATCGGTCGGCAAGGCCAAGAAGGGCTTCCGGGCCCTCGAACTCCTCGGTTTCTGGCTTCCCGTGTTCACGCTGGTGGTGGCGGCGGGCGGGGTCCTGCTGGCGGTACGCCGCCGGCGGGCGCTGGTCACCGCGGCGCTGGCCATGGCGGTGGGTGCCGCACTGCTCTGGCTCGGGTTGTGGGCCGGGCGCGCGTTCTATCTCGACAGCCTGCCCCCGCATGTCTCCCAGCCTGCGGCGGGGGCGGTGTTCGACACGCTGGTCGGCTATCTGCGCGCCGGAGTCCGTCTGGTGGTGACCGTCGGCGCGGTGGTGGCGCTCGCCGCGTGGCTCACGGGCGGCGGCCGTGCGGCGAGCCGGGTCATGGCGATGTGGAGCGGTGGCATCGGGGCCGTACGGGACGCGGCCGGTTTCACCGGCGGCCCGGTCGGCCGGTGGGTGCACCGCGCGAGGCAGCCGCTGAACTGGACGGTGGTCATGGTGGCCGTCGCGGTGCTGCTGGCGTGGGACCGGCCGACAGGACTGGTCACGGTGTGGATCGCCCTGTGCGCCCTGTTCGTCCTGGCGGTCGTCGAGTTCCTCGACGACGACAGCACTCCGCATCTGGCCGCGCCCGCGCACTCCGGCGGCGGCGGGGCCGCCTTGTAATGCCCGAGTAACGGGCGGTGGGTACAAAGGTGACGTGCCGGTGACAGCTGGGCGGTGAGGGATGGGCAGCATCTCCGGAGCCACCGACCCAGCATTTCCTCGCCGGCGCGATGGCGGTGCCGCCGTCCCCGTGGGGGGTGACGGCGGCACCGCCCTGCTCACATCCGGCCGAGCGCCGCGTCGAGTTCCGCCTCGTCGGGCGGGTTGGCACCGGCCCGGGCGACGGTGACCGCGGCCGAGGCCGCCGCCCGGCGCAGGACGTCCGTCACGGTGGCCCGGTCCAGTGTCCGCAGCCGCTCCCGGCCGGCCGGCCCGAGCAGTCCGTGCGCGGCCAGTGCGTGCAGGGTGCCCGACATGAAGGCGTCGCCCGCCCCCACCGTGTCGACGACCTCGGCCGGCAGGGCGCCGACCGTGACCAGTGCCTCGGGAAGGACCGCGAACGCCCCGTCGCCGCCCCGGGTGACGAGGACGACGGCCGGACCGGCGGCGAGCCACCGCTCGGCGGCCCTGACCGGGTCCACGCCCGGATACAGCCACTCCAGGTCCTCGTCGCTCGCCTTGACGACGTCGCTGAGCGCCACACAGAGCTCGGCCCTGCGCACGGCGGCCTCGTGGTCACCCATCAGCTCCGGCCGCACATTGGGGTCGTAGCTGACCGTCGCGGCACCACGCAGCGACTCGACGGCGGCGAGGACGGCGGACGCTCCGGGTGCCGTGACTGCCGCGATCGAGCCGGTGTGCACATGGGCGGGAGTCCGCTCCAGAGCGACCGGGCCGAGCGTCCACGTGATGTCGAAGGCGTACCCGGCCCGTCCCGCGCCGTCCAGGGTCACGACCGCGGACGGGGTGGGAGCGGTGGAGCCGTCGGTGCGGACGTAGACCCCGGCCGCGGTGAGGTGCTCGCGGATCAGCCGCCCGTTCCCGTCCTGCCCGAGCTGGGTGAGCAGGGTGGCACCGTGCCCGAGCCGGGCCAGGCCGTACGCGACGTTGGCCGGGCTGCCGCCGGGATGGACCCGGTCGGCTGTGCCGGGCTCCCGGACGATGTCGGCGACGCACTCGCCGATGACCAGCAGGTCGATTCTGTCGGGCATGAGGGTGATGTCTCCTGTAGTGCGGTGGCACGGCGTCCGGGCAGTGGGCACGGCACTGTCCGCGCACGCCTCGATCCTGCCCTGTGCGGCCGGCTCCGGTGGCGACGAGTCGCCTGTACGGGGTGGCGGCGCCCGGGAGCGTCCTGCGCCGCCTAGGCCTCCAGCGCGTCGGCCACGAGCGCGAGGAACCGCGCGTGGGCCCGCGCGCTGCACACCGGTTCGGGGTTCCACGGCACGACCCGTGCGGAACCCGCGACCGCGGCCCACGGCCCGTCGCCCGGGAGCGCGGTGGCGTGGGCCCGGATGTCGGCGAGCACGACGGCCGGCTCCAGCGCTGCGGCCTGGTCCCAGCCGACCGTGGACCAGTTGGCGCCGGGTCCCTCGGCCGGTTCCACCAGGCCGACGCCGAGCTCGGCCAGCACCCGCAGCTCGGGCCACATGCGAGGGCGGGCCAGATGCGCCTGCTCCAGGCCCGCCGGTGACAGGGCGAGGACCCTCGCCCGGTCCGGGCCCGCGACGAGTGCGCGCAGCCGGTCCCGGGCCGCGTCCAGCTCCTGGCCGGCCGCCGCCGGCTCCTCGGCGCCGAGCGAACGGGCCAGCTCCGCGAACCGGTCACCGATCTCGGCGAGGGTGCGCGCCTGGCCCACGTCGATGACGACGACCGGGACGTGTCCCTCCAGGTGCTTGGCCGTCTCCGGATCGAGGCCGTAGACCTGGCCGCCGCCGTAGCTGACGGCCACCACGAGGTCCGGCTCGCCGTTCAGCAGCGCGTCCACGTCCAGCGCGGCACCCGCTCCGACGTAGGCCACGCCGGCCAGGGGCAGCGACCCCGTCTTCGCCTCGTCGGGCACCACGGGGTCGTCGTGCCCCGAGCCGAATATCCCGCTCGGGCGGATGCCGTGATCCCATAAGGCCGCACCGGCCTGGACATAGGCGAGGACCCGGGCCGGGCGCCGCCCGGCGGTCGACACCTGCCCACGGTCGTCGGAGAATCGCCACACAGTCTGTTCGCTCACGTCACACCTCTCGCCACCGGTTGTCCGCCCCCCCCCGTAGCGGTCTCGTCCCGGACTACCTGCCCAGCGGAGCCCCGCGGCACCCGTGGCGCAGGGGACGGGCTACAGGTCCGCCGCCGTGGAGCGCACGAGGTAGGTGACGGGTCCGGGGTCCGGTACCTCGGTCTCGGCGAAACCGAGCCGGTCGTAGAACGCCCTGGCCCGGGTGTTGGCCGTGAGCATGCACAGATGCACGCCCTCGACCCCCTTGGCGTCCAGGGCCCCGAGGAAGGCCCGCATCAGCTCCCTCCCGTACCCCTTGCGCTGCCAGTCGGGCAGCAGGTCGATGTGCAGGTGGGCGGGGTGGGAGGCGAGTTCGGGAAGGACCATGCGCTCGGGGTTGTGCAGGAGGGCGATCATCTCCTCGCTGGGGGTGCGCGGTGCCGCCTCCGGCCGCGGATAGCGGTCCTCGACCAGGGGCAGCCAGAGCGTGCGGAACTCCTTCACAAAGCGTGGCGTGTCGGCCGTTCCCAGGATGTAGCCGACGGCGCGGCCCGTGCCGTCGTCGATGACGAAGGCCAGATCGGGTTCGAGGTGCGCGTACGGCGCGGCGAAGATCGACGGCATCAGCTCGTGGTCCGGGTACAGGTGCCGCGAGTCGCCGCCGTTGTCGGCTGTCCGGACGCAGATGTCGGCGAGGGCGTCGCGGTCGCCGGATCGATAGGCCCGCAGGCCGGGAAGCAGGGTCACCTGCCTCATCCTGCGACTTTGGGAGCGCTCCCACAAGAGTGGTGAGGCAATTCTTCGGCGTCACGTCGCCGGATCGGTCAGTCGTTGACGGCCGTCAGCAGGACCGCGGCGTCCTCCAGGGCGAGCAGTCCGTGCCGTTCCTGCGGGATCGGGTGCAGCTGCCCGGCGGCGAGTTCCACATCGCCCGACGCGGCCGTGAGCCGGACCGAGCCGCGCAGCACCTGGAGGGAGGCCGCCGGCGGGGCGTTGTGCTCGTCGAGGGCGCGGCCCGAGGCCAGCGCGATGACGGTCTGGCGCAGCGGGTCCTCACGGAGCAGCAGGTGGGCGCTGCGGCCGTGCGGGGAGGTACGGGCCGCGGCCAGGTGCTCGTCGGCCAGGGCGTTCAGATCGTTCGGCGTGTCCATACGCTCCACTGTGCCGCAGCCCCCGCTCCCCCGCGATCCTGCCGGACCCGGCCGTGCGGCGCACACGGCCGGATCCGTCGCGAGGCAGGGTCCGCGAGGCATCGCCGTCCGCCCGGAGGGCGGGCGGACGGGACCGCCTCGCGGACACGGCCCGGGACGGGCGGTCAGACGCGCAGCCAGACCGCGGTGTCCTGCGGCAGTCGTCCCGTACGGTCCAGGGGACCGCTGGCCAGCAGGACCTCGGTGTGCGAGGGCAGTCCGGCGGCCTCGGAGGACAGGTTGACGACGCAGACGAGGCCTTCGCTCCGTGTGAAGGCGAGTACCCCGGGCGCCGTGTCCAGCCAGGTCAGTCTGCGTATCCCGGGCTCTCCCTCCGTACCGAATCCCGGTTCGCTGCGGCGCAGGCGCAGGGCCTCGCGGTACAGGGCGAGCATGGAGTCCGGGTCGTCGCTCTGGAGGTCGGCGGCGTAGGCGGTCCAGCCGTCGGGCTGCGGCAGCCAGGGTGCGGTGGTGGCGCCGAATCCGGCGTGCGGCTCCCGCTCAGACCAGGGCAGCGGGACCCGGCAGCCGTCGCGCCCCGGGTCGGTGCCGCCCTTGCGGAAGTGCATCGGGTCCTGGATGCGGTCCAGGGGGATGTCGGCCTCGGGCAGTCCGAGCTCCTCGCCCTGGTAGAGGTAGGCCGCGCCGGGCAGGGCCAGCGAGAGGAGGGCGGCGGCGCGGGCCCGGCGGGTGCCGAGAGCGAGGTCGGTGGGGGTGCCGAAGGTCTTCGCCGCGAAGTCGAAGCCCGTCTCCGCACGGCCGTAGCGGGTCACGGTGCGGGTCACGTCGTGGTTGCACAGGACCCAGGTGGCCGGGGCGCCGACCGACGCGTGCTCGGCGAGGGTGTCGTCGATCGCGGTCCGCAGGAGCGCGGGGTCCCACGGGCAGGCCAGGAAGTTGAAGTTGAAGGCGGTGTGCAGTTCGTCGGGCCGCAGGTAGCGGGCGAACCGCTCGGTGTCCGGGAGCCACACCTCGCCGACGAACACGCCGTCGTACTCGTCGGCTATGGCGCGCCAGGAGCGGTAGATGTCGTGCAGTTCGTCGCGGTCGACGAAGGGGTGCGGGTCCTGGCCCACGGTGAAGTCGGGCAGTGCGGGGTCCTTGGCGAGCAGGGCGGCCGAGTCGATGCGTACGCCCGAGACTCCGCGCTCGAACCAGAAGCGCAGCACGTCCTCGTGCTCCTGGCGGACCGCCGGGTGCGCCCAGTTGAGGTCGGGCTGCTGGGTGGCGAAGAGGTGGAGGTACCACTCCCCGTCGTCCAGGCGGGTCCAGGGTGTGCCGCCGAATTCGGAGACCCAGTCGTTGGGCGGGATCTCGCCGTCCGCGCCGCGGCCGGTACGGAAGTGGAAGAGCTCGCGCTCGGGGCTGCCGGAGCCGGCTTCGAGGGCGGCCCGGAACCAGGCGTGCCGGTCGGAGACGTGGTTGGGCACGATGTCGATGATGGTGCGGATGCCGAGCCCTCGGGCCTCGGCGATCAGTTTCTCGGCCTCGGCGAGCGTGCCGAACGCGGGGTCGATGGTGCGGTAGTCGGCCACGTCGTAGCCGCCGTCGGCGAGCGGTGACAGGTACCAGGGGGTGAACCAGAGTGCGTCCACGCCCAGTTCGACGAGGTAGGGCAGCTTGGCCCGGACCCCCGCGAGGTCGCCGGTGCCGTCACCGTCGCCATCGGCGAAGCTGCGTACGTAGATCTGGTAGATGGCGGCGTCCCGCCACCAGTTCGCGGTGGCCTCGGACGGACGGTTGGCTGCCACGTGACGTTCCTTTCGGGCAGGTGGTACTCCGCCGCCGGCCCGGTGAGCGGGGCAGGATGGGAGGGCCGGCGGCGGAGTGCTGAGGGGAAGGCGGCCGGACGGGGCCCCGTACGGGCGGGGCGCGGTCCTGGGAGGGGTGCTATCCCTTGAGGCCGCCTGCGGTCAGACCGCTCATGATGTTGCGCTGGAACAGCAGGAAGATGAGCAGCGTCGGGATCGACGCGATGGTGAGCGCGGCGATGAGCACGTTCTCGGGTACGCCGCTGGCCAGTGAGTAGATGCCCACGTTGAGCGTCTGCTTGCTGGGGTCGGGCAGGGTCAGCATCGGCCAGAGGAAGTCCTTCCACACCCCGACGACGGCGAAGATGGAGACGACGCCGAGGATCGGCCGGGAGATCGGCAGGACGATCGAGCGCAGGGTGCGCAGGGGCGACGCGCCGTCGATGGAGGCGGCGTCGAGGAGTTCGCGCGGGATGGAGTCGAAGAACCGCTTCAGCAGGAAGATGTTGAAGGCGTTGGTGACCGACGGCAGCCAGATCACCCAGGGCGAGTTGACCAGATTGCGCTGGAAGACCGGCACGTCCAGCACCGTGAGGTACTGCGGGACGACCAGCACGGTGGCCGGGATCATCAGGGTGGCCAGCATCATGCCGAGAATGACCTTGCCGAACACCGGTCGCAGTTTCGACAGCGAGTAGGCGGCCGCGACGTCGAAGACCAGCTGGAAGGCGAGCGCGCCGAAGGCGTAGTACAGGGTGTTGAAGAGCAGCTTGGACAGGTCCATCACGGTCCAGGCCTGGCTGTAGTTCTCGGTGTGGAGCGAGCTGGGGAATGCGGTGGGCGGGCTCTGTACGACTTCCTGGGTGGTCTTGAGTCCGCCGGTGACCATCCAGTACAGCGGTCCGAGGAAGGCGACCGTGAACAGGATGACGACCAGGGTGAAGACGATCCAGTAGAGGGCCTTGCCGCGCGGCCTGCCGAGCTGGGCCGGTGAGATCAGGGTCCGCTGGCGCCCGGCGTCGGCGCCTCGTTCCGCCCTGCGCCGTGCGGACTTGCGTACGTCGCTCCCGCGGGAGACAAGCGTGTTCGATGCCATGGTCTTGGCTCCCGTCCTAGTCTTCGCTGCTGCGGCTCAGCCGCACGTACACCGCGGAGAAGCCCGCGAGGACGACGAGCAGGACGAGGCCGAGTGCCGCCGCGCTGCCGTAGTTGTTGAAGTTGAAGGCGTACTGATAGATGAGGTAGACGACGGTGGTGGTGGAGCCCTCGGGGCCGGCGCCGTTGGTGAGCAGGAACGGCTCGGTGAAGACCTGCATCGTCGCGATGACCTGCATGAGGAGCAGCAGGGAGAGGATGAGCCGGGTCTGCGGGATGGTGACGTGCCAGACCTTGCGCAGGAGCCCCGCGCCGTCGAGTTCGGCGGCCTCGTACAGCTCGCCCGGGATGCCCTGGAGGGCGGCCAGGTAGATCAGGGTGGCGCCGCCCATGTTCATCCAGGTCGCCGCGATGACGACGGAGAGCATGGCGGTGTCGGTGTCCTGGAGCCACTGCTGGGCGGGCAGGTGGAAGACGTCCAGGATGCGGTTGAAGAGTCCGTACCCGGGGTCGTAGAAGTACTTGAAGAGCAGCACGGAGGCGACCGGCGGCAGCATCACCGGGAGGTAGACGAGCAGTCGCAGATAGCCCTGTCCGTGCCGGAACTCGTTGAGCACGACGGCGACGACGAACGGCACGACGAATCCGAGCAGCAGGGCCAGCACGGTGAACAGCAGGGTGTTGCGCCAGGCCTGCCAGAACGCCGGGTCGTTGAAGACGTAGGTCAGGTTGGACCAGCCGGCCCAGGTGGTCCTGCCGTCCTCGGTCTTCTGGAACGCCAGGACGAACTCCCGGACCATCGGGTACCAGGAGAAGAGCGAGAAGCAGAGCACCGCTCCGATCAGGAAGCCGTGCGCGGAGAGGTTGCGGCGAACGGCGCGCAGGAAGTCCTCGCGGGCGGAGTCCCGGCGGGCGGGGCGTGAATGTCCTGGGCGAGGCGTGGTCGCCTTGCGGGAGGACAGTGTTGGGGCCGACATGGTGCGTCTCCTTGGTGCCGGTGAACTCAGGGGGGCCGGAGGCGGGGCCGGGTCCGCGTGACCCGGCCCCGCGCGTCCGTTACTGGTTCGCCAGAACCTGGTTGACCTGCTGCTCGGCGGTGGAGAGCAGCTTGTCGATGTTCGCGTCCTTGTTGGTCAGCACACCCGACATGGCGTTGTCGAGGATCTTGTAGATCTCCTGCGCCTTCGGCGGTTCGGCCTTGCCCGGGACGGGGTTGTCCATGAAGGCCTTGAAGTTCTCGACGGGCATCGTCGCGTTCGCGGCGCGCGCGGCGTCGTCCTTGGTCTTGCTGTCGCCGAGGAAGAAGTTCGGCTGCGGGAGCCCGACGGGGAGCTTGTCGGACTTGGTGCGGGCCCAGTCGAACTGGCCCTTGCCCGGGGTGAGGTTCTTGAAGTTCAGCCAGGCGATGGCGGCCTTGATCTGGTCGGGCGAGCTGCCCTTCTTGATCAGGTAGTTGTTGCCGCCGAACAGCGTTCCCTGGGCGCCGGGGATCGGGCCCAGCCCGAAGGTCTCGTACTGGGCGCCGAGCTGCTGCACCATGTACGCGATGTCGTCGGGGGCGGCGAGGAACATGCCCAGCTTGTCGCTGGCGATCTGCTTCTGGAGGTCGCCCCACTTGAGCAGCTGGGTCTTGCCCATGCTGTCGTCCTCCCAGCGCATGTCGTGCAGCTGCTGGAGGACCTGCTTGCCGGTCTCGTTGTTGAACGCGGCCTTCTTGCCGGAGGCGTCGACGACGTCGCCGCCGAGGCCGAACTGGGTGGCCGCGAAGTGCCAGCCGCCGTTGTTGCCGGCGCTGTACTCGCCGTAGCCGGATATGCCCTTGCCCAGGTCCGCGATCTTCTTGGCCGCGGTGCGGACCTCGTCCCAGGTGGCCGGCGGCTTGTTCGGGTCGAGGCCGGCCTCGGTGAAGAGCTTCCGGTTGATCATCAGGCCCATGGTGTAGTTGCTGGTCGGCAGGCCGTAGAGCTTGCCGTCCTTGCGCGCCACGTCGACGACCTGGGTCTGTATGTCCTTGAGCGCGGGCACGGTCTTGTCCGTGACGTACGCGGAGATGTCCTCGGCACCATCGTTGTCCAGCACCTGCTGGAGGTCGCTGAAGTAGGCGTAGAAGACGTCGGGTTGCGACTTGCCCTTCAGCATGGCGGTGAAGCGCGGCGGCTCGTTGCACTGGCCGGGGGTGGACTTCCCGTTGATCGTGACGTTCGGGTAGGTCTTGTTGAACGCCTTGATGTCCTCGTTCCACTCGCGCAGCTCCGCGGCCTTGGCCGCCGGCGGCATGCAGTCGATCGAGATCGTCACCTTCGCCTTCGGGTCGAGCGGGGCGGACGGATCGGACGAACCCTTGGACGCGCTCTTCGTGTCCTCGTCCTTGCTGCTGCTCGTGCCGCAGGAGGCGAGCGAGGTCAGGGCAAGTGCGGTGACAAGGGCAGCCGCGGAGGCACGGCTGATACGGCGTGTGCGGCGCAACCCAGCACTTCTCATCGATGGTCCCCTTTGGGCATGAGCGTGGATGGCCCTCGGCCGACTCTCTGCCGGGGCGAGGCACACTCAACCAGCGTCGACATGTGAACGCAATATCTCGCGCAGTTTTCGTAAAAGTTTGACAGCGCTTCGCACGCGGCGTGCGGGACCCGGCGCGCACGCAGCACGGGGCGCCGTCCGGCGGACCGGACGGCGCCCCTGGTTGCGGTGCCGGTTACGGGTTGACGGTGATCTTCATCGTTGACGTCGTGTTCTTCACGTCCTGGGCGTTGCCGCTGAGCTTGAGACCGTTGAAGGTCACCTCGCCGACAGCGGGCCCCTGGCCGGCCTCGGGCATCTCGTTGGCCCACAGTCCGAAGCCGGACTTGGCGTCGTAGGCGTCACCGCTCTTGCGCGCGCCGGAGATCGAGATGTCGGTCAGGATCGTGTCCTTGATCGGGAACTGGGGCTGTCCTCCCACGTAGTTGGTCTGGAACATGATGCCGCTGTACGTCGGGTCGACGATGTCGACATGGTTGATCCGGATGCCCTGGAAGACCTTGGAGGCGGAGAACAGCCAGATGCCGGGGAAGGTCTGCGACCCCCAGAAATGGCCTCCGGATCGGAGCACGGAGACGTTCTCGACCGTGGTCGGACCGGTCCCGAAACCGTTCATCGGGTAGCCGAAGTCCAGCGAGCTGACCGTGATGCCGGAGTAGACGAGCGTGTCCGCGATGAGGATGTTGCGGAAGGTGTTGTCGTAGCCGCCGTAGACGGCGACGCCCGCCGCACGCCAGGTCAGCAGGGACGTGAGGTTCTCGTAGACGTTGTTCTTCATGTCCGCGCCGCCGGAGTCGATGGCGGAGAACAGCGCGAAGCTGTCGTCTCCGGTGGCCCGGGACTCGTTGTTCACGACGTGGTTGTCCGTCGAGCCGTTGGTCATGTTGATGCCGTCGGCGAACGTGTTCCGGATGCGGGAGTTCTTGATGGTGACGCCGTCGGTGTTGGCGCCCCAGTAGAGGCACACCTGGTGCTCGTTCCAGACGTTGTCGATCACGATGTCCGAGACGTTGGAGAAGTCGAACACCTTGCCGGGACCGTCGATGCGTGAGGTGTAGTTCCCGAAGTACGCGAAGTTCGCGAACGTCGAGCCCTTGGCACTGGCCTCGGCACGGAAGCCGTTGTCGGTGTTCTCCTGGGACGACGGTGCGAAGAACCTGGTGTACCAGGGCCCCGCGCCGACGACCTTGACGGCCTTGCCGTAGACCTGGAACTTGCTCGCGGTCTGGTAGTCACCGGCCGGCAGGTAGACGCCGACCAGCTTGCCCGTGGTGTCCATCCGGACCTTGTCCAGGGCGTTCTGGACGTCCTGGTGGGTGAACCCGGCGGGAACGGCGTAGGCGGCCGCGTCCGGGTTCGGGATCTGGGTGGCCTGCTCCAGGCTGATGAAGTCGATCGCGTACGTGCTGGTGTTCGCGGCGTCCTTCTGGAGCCGGATCTTGCTGCCTGCAGGGACGGTCCTGCCCAGCAGCATGTTCGCCTCGTCGTAGATGTGCCGCGGCGAACCCGCGCCCGGGGAGTTGCCCGGACCGGTCTCGGAGCCGTACAGCCACGCGTACTTCGAGGTGAGGTCGATCGCCTTGAGGAAGGTGCCGTCCACGTAGACGTTCAGCTTGGAGTCGATGCCGCCGCCGCCCGCGGAGTCCGGGATGGAGAAGCGGGTCACCAGGGAGTTGGTGCTCGCCCTGGTGGTGAACTCGACGTAGTTGCCGGTGCTGTTGAGGGTGACGGCCTTGCGGCCGGACGCCTCGCCCGCGACGTCGCCGACGGTCCTGTTCGGGCCGACGACCTGCGCGCCGCCGCCGGTGACGCCGTCCTCCGCCTCGTACATGTCGTACGGCATGTCGGCGCCGCGTCCGACGAAGAGGGAACCGGTGGTGGTGTTGTTCTCGCGCTTCACCGGCAGTTCGTTGGAGTCCGCTGCGATCACCGTCTTCACGGAGTACGACCCGTTGACCGCCGTCCAGCTGCCCAGGTTCACCGGGGCGCTCATCGCACCCGCGGCTATCGCCCCGGTGTAGGTGCCCGTGAGGGTCTTCACCGTGGCGCCCTTGGAGTCGAGCAGGGTCAGCGTGATGGCGTGGCCGCCGGCCGCCGAGGCAACCGAGCCCTGGTTCTTGAGGGCGACGGAGAAGGTGACGTTCTGCCCGGCGGACGGGGCCGACGGGGAGGTGCCGACCCCGGTGGAGACCAGGTCCGAGCTGGCGACCGGCTTCACGACCAGGCCCGTCGTGCTCGTGTAGGTGTTGTCGGTCTCGTTCTGCTCGATGACCTCGTCTCCCGGGTCGGCGACCGCGCTCAGGGCGTACGTACCGGCGTCACGCGCTCCGATGTCGGCGCTGACCTGGGCGGAGGCCCCGCCCGCCAGCGCGCCCACGGACGCGGTGGCGACCTTGGAGCCGCCGAGCCGGAACTCGACCTTGCTCGCCGGTGCCGCGACCGAACCGGTGTTGCGCACCGTCGCGGTGAGCGTGACCGGATCCGACTCGACGGGCGCGGCCGGAGCCGCCGTCACCGAGCTGACCTGGAGGTTCGGATTGGGCGCCGGGGCGCCCAGCACCTGGAACTCCGCGACCTGACCGGCACCCGATCCGGTGTTGGAGTTGAACTTAAGCTGGACGTCGGCGACGCGGCCGCTGACCGGGATGGTCACCGTGTTGCCGCTGGCCGGGCTGAACGCGTAGTCCTTCGCCGCGACCAGGCTGGTGAACGCCGAGGCGCTCTGCTCCCGGCCGAGGACCTGGATGTTCTGCGTCCTGGCGCCCCAGCTGCTGTCCGGGTTGAGCTTGACGACGACGTTCTCGGTGTCGGCGTTGGCACCCAGCTTCACGGTCAGCGTGTTGGGGTAGCTGCCCCCGGCGCCTTCCCAGTAGGTGGTCACGCTGTTGTCGTTGGCGTTCTCCGCGACGAACGTGTGGACCACGGACGAGGCGGTGATGGGCTTGCCGACCGCGAGGTTGGACGCCGTGCCCGTGCTGCCGTTGCGGGTGACGGTGTTGCTGTCGCCCGAGACGTTGCCCGCCGCGTCCTTGGCCCGGACGGTGTAGGAGACGGTGGTCCCGGCGGACTGGGTGTCGGTGTAGGTGGTGACATCGCCGGCCACGCTCTTGCGCAGCACGTTGTTGGCGTAGATGTCGTACCCGGTGACGCCCTTGTTGTCGGTGGACGCCTGCCAGACCAGCTTGATCTGACCGGCGGTCGCCTCGGTGAAGCTCAGGTTCGCCGGTGCGGTCGGCGCCTGGGTGTCGCCGCCGCTCCCGGTCCGGGTCACGGTGTTGCTGTTCCCGGAGACGTTGCCCGCCGCGTCCTTGGCCCGGACGTAGTACGACACGGTGGAGCCCGCCGGCCGGGTGTCGGTGAACGTGGTGACATTGCCCGCCACGCTCGTCAGCAGCGCGTTGTCGGCGTAGATGTCGTAGCCGGTGACGGCCTTGTTGTCCGTCGACGCGTTCCAGGTCAGCCTGATCTGGCCGGTGGCCGGTTCGGTGTACGCCAGCTGGGAGGGTGCGGTGGGCGCCTGGGTGTCGCCCGCCTCGGGTCCGTAGATCTCCAGCTCGGAGACCTGGGCGCCCGGCTGGACGGAGTTGGCGCTGACGAGCACGCGTACGTAGCGGGTGGTGGCGGCGTCGAAGGAGACCGTCGCCGTCTCACCGGCCGTGGGGCTGAACGTGTACGCCTGGGACTGCGTCACGTCGCTGAAGTCCGTGCCGTTGGTGCTGCCCTGGATCTTCAGCGTCTGGCTGCGGGTCTCCCAGCCGTCCGGCAGCCGCAGGACCACCCGGTCGACGCGTACGGAGGATCCGAGGTCGGCCTGGATCCACTGCGGCAGGTTGCCGTTGCTGCTCTCCCAGTAGCTTCCGGCGTTGCCGTCGTTGGCGTTGGCGGCGATATAGGTCTGGGTGTGGCTGCTGGCCGTGAGCGTACGGCCGGCCGCGAGGTTCACCGACGACTCCGCCGCCGCGCGCACCTCCAGCTCGGCGAGCTGGCCGTTGTCCGACGCGGAGTTCGCGGTGATGTTCGCCCGGACGAAGCGGGCCCGGGTGGCCGGGACGGAGATCGTCACCTTGTTGGAACTGCCCGGCGCGAAGGTGTAGGCGGCCGAGGTCTTCAGCGTGGTGAAGCTCGTGCCATCGGCACTGCCCTGGAGCGAGAGGGTCTGGCTGCGGCTCTTCCAGTCCTCGGGAAGCTTCAGGGTGACCTGGTCGATGCGGGTGACCTTGCCCAGATCGCTCTGCACCCACTGGGGAAGGGAACTGTCCGACCCTTCCCAGTATGTCGACTGTTCTCCGTCCGCGATGTTCCCGGCGTCCCTGCCGCTGCCCGCGCTGCTCGCGGCCGTCCGGTGACCGGCGGCGATGTTCGGGCCGCCGGCGGCCGACGCGTTGAGCGCCGGCCAGCCGACCATCAGCAGGCTGGTGGTGAGGGTGGCGGAGAGGACCCGCCATCGGCGGTGTTGCGTTCTCATTGGTCCCCGATCTTCGGCCTCGGCGCAGGGCGCGACCAAGGCGCGGCTCTGTCTGCGTACCCGTTGGTCATGACTTTCTGCACCAACGGGAATGGACTTTTGCGTTTTGCGGTCGCAGAATTGCAGAGAAGTGACGCCTCGTCCACTGCTGTGACAGAGAAAGGAGTCTGGGTCGGCACTCACAAAACGCCCTAACTCGCCTGATGCGAACGGCATTTGAGCGCTCTTCAATGAGCCATTGACCCGGTCGCCTCTACGCAAGTCTTTTGCGTCTCTATGAAAGTCACTGAAAGGTGCCAGCTCACAGCGGGAGGCAGCAGCGCGGCCTGCCGCCCGGCCGCACGGAGCCGGGATCGGGCTGTTCGTTCACCCCGACCCTTCGAGAGACCTCTGCTCGGTGATGGAGTCGGCGCCGCCGCGGCCGGACTCGTGACCGGCGGATTCGCCGTGGCCGAGGCCCTGTGCGGGCCGCAACTCGCCCGGCTGATCGACCGGTTCGGCCAGACCCGCGTGCTGCCACCCGTTCTCCTCGCCCGCACCACCGCGAGGGTCACCCTGCTGACCCTCGTCCGAAGCGGCAGCCCGCACGGGCTGATGGCAGCGGCCGGAGTGCTCGCGGGCGCCACCGATCCGCAGCTCGGGCGTTGTCGGGCCGCCCGATGGCAGCGCTGCTCCAGGGCGGGCGCGCGGCGGCGTCGAACTGCGTCGGCCTGCCTTACGGTCTGCGCCGGTGGCGGGTGGCTCCGCAGGTACAGCTGGCCATGGTGTCGGCCGGGCCGGCCCTCAGCCGCCTGCCGCCGCTCGTCGTCGGCTCGTTCTTGGAGGCGGGGCTCGTACTCGCTGTCACCGGCATGACCATTGCCCCGGTCCTGGTGCTCTCCTCGGTCCTCACCACGGCAGCCGTGGAGCGGGCCGCGCTCACCCAGGCGTTCACCCGGCTGAACTCGGCGAGTGCCGCAGAGTCGGCCGGTGCGGCAGCGATGTCCGGGCGCGCGGTGGACGCGTACGGCGCACATGGGGGCTTCGCGATCGCTGCGGCTGCCGCCGTCGCGATGGCCGTGCGGCCGCGGTCCGGGCGCGCACGGTGCGGGCCCGCCGCATCGGCATCCGGGCTCGCGCCTCGCCCGCCGAAGGGGTGACCACACCTCAAGGACGAGCGGGGCCCGCGTCCGCGGCCCCCGCTCGTCCTCCTCGGTCGTGCAGACCCAGGCTCAGCCGGCCGGGCTCCAGCGGTATCTGACGTCCGGCTCGTTCTCCTCGTTGCGGCTGCCGTCGTCGAAGCCGACGGCGGTGAATCCGTGCCGCTCGTAGAAGGCCCGGGCACCGGAGTTGCGCTGGAAGGTGTACAGCGCGAGCCCTTGCGGGCTGCGCTCCCTGGCCTTCGCCAGCAGTTGCGTTCCGATGCCCTGCCGCAGCGAGTCGGGCCGCAGATAGAGGTGTTCGAGCTCATCGCCGTCGACCGAGACAAAACCAACCGGCTCTGCCGCCCGCCCGTCCTCCCGGACCTCCGCCACCCAGACGTCCGTGCCGGGCAGCACGACGTGCGTCATCCAGCCAAGAGTCGCCTCGTCACTGTGCACCCTCGGCAGGTACGGCAGGGCGGCAGCGCGGGAATCGAGAAAGAGCCGCGTGAGGATGCCGGCGTCCTCGGCGCGGGCCTCGCGCAGCAGTACGGCGTCCGAGTACGGGTGGCTGTCCGATGACATCCGGGGTCTCCTGTCCGACGGGGCCGGGCGACCGGAGAGCCCAGGCGCCCGGTGAGCGCGGTGAACTGGCCACCCTGTGATCGAACGTACGTCGGCACCTGTCCGGATCTCCATAGGATATCGGTGACCGCTCCGCCGTGACACGTCCTCACGGCGCCCGCCCTGCGAAGGAATCGACGTAACGGTGTATCAGCCCAACCTGTTCGTGTTCCCCGAGGACGGCCACCGGATCCCCGCTCCCCTCTTCCCTCCCGGCTCCCCCGCGCTGTGGCTGGTGGACGCGGAACGGCAGAGCGGGCAGGCCCAGCGGCTCGCCCCGGGGGTCCTGGATGCCGGCGAACTCGACAGAGCCGCACGCCTGGTCGTCGAGGCCGACCGCAGATGCTACGTCGCCGCACACGTGGCCCTGCGGCTGCTGCTCGGGGCGCGGCTGGGCGTCGCTCCGGACGCCGTGCGCCTCAGGCGGGAGCCGTGCCCCTCCTGCGGTGGCCCGCACGGCCGTCCCGCGACCGACGGCGGCGTGCACTTCTCCCTTTCGCACACCCGCGGGGTGGCCCTGCTGGCGTTCGCGGACTCGCCGGTCGGAGCGGATGTCGAGCTCGTCCCGAAGCTCACGACCGTGGCCGAGATAGCCGGTCAGCTGCATCCGGCGGAGTCCCGCGAGCTGGCGGAACTTCCCGAGGAACAGCGCCCGGCCGCCTTCGCCCGGGTCTGGACCCGCAAGGAGGCCTATCTGAAGGGCGAGGGCATCGGCCTGGCCGACGGCCTCGCGGCCGAACACGTGGGCACCGGCCCCCACCCCCGGCCGGGCCCCGGGGAGTGGACGGTCACCGATGTCGGGGTCCCCGCCGGTTATGCGGCGGCAGTGGCGGTCCGCGCGGCGGGGCAGCCGCCCGCCCGTGAAGGCGAACGGCGAAAATGACGGGGCGCGCAGATCGCATTGACCGACCGATACGGAGGAGTGGCAGATGCCGCAGACACGAGCCGGGCAGCAGGCACGCCCGGAGGACCTGACCGATGTGGCGCGGCTGGTGACGGCGTACTACACGCTGCACCCCGATCCCGCCGAACCGGGGCAACGGGTCGCCTTCGGCACCTCGGGACATCGCGGATCGTCGACGGCCACCGCGTTCAACGAGGACCACATCGCGGCGACGAGCCAGGCGATCAGTGAGTACCGGGCGCAGCGGGGCACGGACGGGCCGCTCTTCCTCGGGGCCGACACCCATGCCTTGTCGGAGCCCGCGCGGGTGACCGCCATCGAGGTGTTCGCCGCGAACGATGTGACCGTGCTCATCGACTCCGCCGACGGCTACACGCCGACCCCCGCGGTCTCGCACGCCATCCTCACGTACAACCGGGGCCGCGCCTCGCACCTCGCCGACGGGGTGGTGGTGACGCCCTCGCACAACCCGCCGGGCGACGGCGGGTTCAAGTACAACCCGCCGAACGGCGGCCCGGCCGGGTCCGAGGCGACCGGCTGGATCCAGGAGCGGGCCAACGAGATCATCACGGGCGGGCTCAAGGACGTCCGCCGCATGCCGTACGTCCGGGCGCTGGCAGCCCCGACGACCGGCACGTACGACTTCCTGGGCAGCTATGTGGCGGACCTGCCGTCCGTGCTCGACCTGGACGCGGTGCGCGCGGCCGGTGTCCGGATCGGCGCCGACCCGCTGGGCGGCGCGTCGGTCGCGTACTGGGGCCGCATCGCCGAGCAGCACCGGCTCGACCTGACCGTCGTCAATCCGCTCACCGACCCCACCTGGCGCTTCATGACGCTGGACTGGGACGGCAGGATCAGGATGGACTGCTCCTCGCCGTACGCGATGGCCTCGCTGATCGGGCAGCGCGACCGCTTCCAGATCGCCACCGGCAACGACGCCGACGCCGACCGGCACGGCATCGTCACCCCGGACGCGGGGCTGATGAACCCGAACCACTACCTCGCCGTGGCCATCAACTACCTGTACGCGCACCGGGACCGGTGGCCGGCGGGTGCGGGCGTCGGCAAGACCCTCGTGTCGTCCGGCATGATCGACCGGGTCGCCGCCGATCTCGGCCGGCGGCTGGTCGAGGTGCCGGTCGGCTTCAAGTGGTTCGTGGACGGCCTGGCCGACGGGTCGCTCGGCTTCGGCGGCGAGGAGTCGGCCGGGGCCTCGTTCCTGCGCCGCGACGGATCGGTCTGGACGACGGACAAGGACGGCATCCTGCTGGCCCTGCTCGCCTCCGAGATCCTCGCGGTGACGGGCGATTCGCCGTCCCAGCACTACCGGGCGCTGACCGCCCGGTTCGGTGAGCCGGCCTACGCCCGGATCGACGCACCCGCGGACCGCGACCAGAAGGCCGTGCTGGCGCGCCTGTCCCCCGAGCAGGTCGGCGCGGACACTCTGGCGGGCGAACCGGTCACCGCCGTCCTGACTTCGGCGCCGGGCAACGGGGCCGCGATCGGCGGGATCAAGGTGACGACGGAGAACGCCTGGTTCGCGGCGCGCCCCTCGGGCACCGAGGACGTCTACAAGATCTACGCGGAGTCGTTCCGCGGCGCCGAGCACCTCGCCCGTGTCCAGGAGGAGGCGAAGGCCGTCGTCTCCGCGGCCCTGAACGCCTGACGGAAGCGGGCTCCCCCCGCACGGGCCGGTGCGGGGGGGGGCCGGTCAGGGTCCTCCCCACAGGCCTCGCCCACCGCCGACTGGTCGGGCGCATAACCGTACCGGTCGATAGAATTCGGGCATGGGAGAGCCGCCGGCCGCACCGACTGCACCCGAACTCGTACTCGAAACCGACGCGGGACGCACGGTGATGAGTCCGGGCCGGGAGTACCACGTCGGACGCGACCCCTTGAGTGACATCGTCATCGACGATGTCCGGGTCTCCTGGCACCACGCCGTGCTCAGGGCGCTCGACGGCCACTGGTCGATCGAGGACGAGGGCAGCACGAACGGCACCTATACCAGTGGCCGGCGGATCCGTACGTCGGACGTCGGGCCCGGCACCCTCCTGCGCTTCGGCCATCCGGAGGACGGCCCGCGGGCGGTCCTGAGGGTCCGGCCCGCACCGGCGCCGACGCCCTCGCAAGACCGCCCGTCGGCCGTCTCCGTGCCCGCCGCGACCGGCACCTTCCGGCAGCCGACCACCGTGCGGCCGCTGCCGTCCCGCACGGTACGGATCGGCCGCGGATCGGGGAACGACCTGGTCGTCGACGATCTGAGCGTCTCCCGCCGCCATGCCGAACTGCTGGCCCATACGGACGGCACGTACGAGATCGTCGACCTCGGCTCCCACAACGGGACCTTCCTCAACGGTCAGCCGGCCGACCGTGCGCCCGTCTCCCCGGGAGACATCGTCGGCATCGGGCACTCCGCCTTCTGCCTGGTCGGGGACACGCTGCAGGAGTTCGTCGACACCGGCGAGGTGTCGCTCGACGTCCAGGACCTGGCGGTCACCGTCGACCGGGGACGCAGGACGCTGCTCGACCACGTCGCCTTCCCGGTGGGCCAGAAATGCCTCCTGGGGGTGGTGGGCCCCAGCGGCGCCGGCAAGTCCACGCTCCTCAACGCCCTGACCGGACTGCGCCCGGCCGACGAGGGAACCGTCCTCTACGACGGCCGCGATCTTTACCACGACTACGCCGAACTGCGCCAGCGCATCGGCCTGGTGCCGCAGGACGACATCCTGCACGCCCAGTTGACCGTACGCAGAGCGCTCGGTTACGCCGCTGAGCTCCGTTTCCCGCAGGACACCGCCAAGTCCGAGCGTCAGGAACGCGTCGCCGAGGTGGTGCGCGAGCTCGGACTCGAACAGCGTGCGGGCCAGCCCATCCACAGTCTCTCCGGAGGCCAGCGCAAACGGGTGAGCGTGGCCCTGGAACTGCTGACGAAGCCGTCGCTGCTCTTCCTCGACGAGCCTACGTCGGGACTCGACCCCGGCATGGACCGCTCCGTCATGCACATGTTGCGCGGGCTCGCCGACGACGGGCGCACGGTCATCGTCGTCACGCACAGCGTGCTGAGCCTCGACGTGTGCGACCGGCTGCTGGTCCTTGCACCGGGCGGGAAGATCGCCTACTACGGTCCGCCCGGGGACGCGCTGGCCTTCTTCGGATTCGCCGAGTGGCCGGAGGCGTTCGAGGCCTTCGAGACCGACCGCGACCGTCCCTGGGCCGAGGAGTTCGCCGCCTCCCCCTTCCACCGGCAGTACATCGCCAACGCCAGTTCACAGCCCCGGCTGCCGCACGCCGCGGCCGCGGAGGTCGCCCCGCCGCCCAAGACCCGCAGCTGGGGTGCGCAACTGCGGACCCTCGTACGGCGGTACGCGGCCGCGCTCGGCGCCGACCGGACGTTCCTCGTCATCATGATCGCGCTGCCGTTCGTGATGGGCGCCATGACGCGGGCCCTGGCCGGAAGCAGGCTGACCCAGGAGACGGCGATGAACGCGCTGCTCATCCTGTGTGTCGGCGGTGTCCTGACGGGCGCCGCCAACGCCGTCCGGGAACTGGTGAAGGAACGGGTGATCTACCAGCGGGAACGGGCCGTCGGCCTGTCCAGATCCGCCTACCTGATGTCCAAGGTCGTGGTGCTGGGCACCATCACCGTGCTCCAGGCGGTCGTACTGACCCTGGTCGGGCTCATGGGCGTCGATCTCAACGCCCCGGGCGGGCAAGGGGTGCTGCTGCCACCACTGGCCGAAATCACCCTGACGGTGGCACTGTTGTCCTTCACCGCGATGATGCTGGGCCTGCTGGTGTCCGCGCTGGTGCGCAAGGAGGAGGTCACCATGCCCCTCCTGGTGCTGCTCGCGATCGTCCAGGTCGTCTTCTGCGGCGCGCTGCTGAAACTGCACGGGGTGCCCGGCATCGAGCAGTTGTCCTGGCTGATCCCCTCCCGCTGGGCGCTGGGCGCCATGGCGGGGACCATCGGCCTGGCGAGGATCGTGCCCGGGAAGCTGACCGCGGACCCCCTGTTCGAGCACTCCGCCGGAATCTGGCTCCTCGACATGGGCATGCTGGTGGTGCTGTCCGTCGTCTTCGGCATCGCGGTGGCCCGGCTCCTGCGCCGGCACGAGCCCGCCATCATGCGGAAGTAGGGGCGGCCCATGGAGACCGAGGACTTCCGCCCCACCCATGTCGTCCCCCAGGAAGGGCTGCCCGCCTGGGAGGCGCCCGATGTGTCCCGGCCCACCGAGCCGCTGGACCCGCTGCTTCCCGTGCAGCTGCTCGACCGGCGCGGCGACTGGGGCCAGGTCCTGTGTGCCAACGGCTGGTCCGCCTGGGTCGACGGCCGGCTGCTCGTCTCCGTACCGCACGACCCGCCGCGGGCCGGACAGCCCATGGCCCGCACGGCGGACCCGCGGCCGCTGCTCGCCCGCGTCCAGGAGTCGCTGGACCGCTTCCGCCGGGCGTCCGAGGAACTCGTCGAGGGCCGCATCGACGGCGAGACCTTCCGCCGTCGCACCCAGGGGCTGCGGGCCGGAGTGGTCGTCGACGGCGAGGCCGTGTGGCTGTTCGACGCCGAGCACGAGCGCTGGGTGTACACGGACGGGACCCGGCTGACGACCTACGCGGCGCAGTCGGGACCCGGCCGGCCGAGCAACGCCCCGGCGGGCGGCTCCGAGCCCGAGGCGACCCGGCTCGTCGACCCCGGCACGCATCCGCGGACCCGGCGGGGTGACGGCTGATGGCTCCCGCCGCCGGCCCGTCCGGCGATTCCGCGCTTCCCACCGGGCGGCCATCCGACCTGATCGGCAGACAGATCGCCGACTATCTGGTGGAGGGTGAGATCGGCCGCGGTGGGATGGCCGTCGTCTACCGGGCCAAGGACCTGCGCCTGGACCGCACGGTCGCCCTCAAGCTGCTCGCCCCGGAACTCGCCCGCAACGACACCTTCCGCAAACGCTTCACCCACGAGTCGCGGGTGGCCGCCGCGATCGACCACCCGCACATCGTCCCGGTCTTCGAGGCGGGTGAGACCGAGGGCATCCTCTACATCGCCATGCGCTACGTCGCCGGCCAGGATCTGCGCGCACTCCTCGACCGGCAGGGCCCGCTCCCCCTGGGCACCGCGGTCCGGATCGCCGCCCAGGTCGCGTCCGCGCTCGATGCCGCCCACGATCACGACCTGGTGCACCGGGACGTCAAGCCCGGCAACATCCTGGTCGCGGCGGGCACGGACAGCGACCATCCGGAGCATGTGTACCTCACGGACTTCGGCCTCACGAAGAAGTCGCTGTCGCTGACCGGATTCACGTCCGTGGGCCAGTTCGTGGGAACGCTCGACTACGTGGCGCCCGAACAGATCTCGGGCCGTCCGGTGGACGGACGCTGCGACGTCTACAGCCTCGCGTGCGTCGTGCACGAGACGATGGCCGGCGCCCCGCCGTTCCGGCGCGACGACGACATGGCGCTGTTGTGGGCCCACCAGTTCGATCCGCCGCCGGCGCTGACGGGGCTGCGGCCCGATCTCCCGGCGGCCGTCGACGCGGTGCTGGCGAAGGCCCTGTCCAAGAGTCCGGACGACCGCTACGACTCGTGCCTCCAGTTCGTGGCCGCGCTGCGTGCCGCGGCGCGGGGCGAGGCGGAGGGCGGTCATCCGCCGACGCAGGTGGACCGCAGGATCGGCACCTGGCAGTCGGGGCCCGAACCGCCGCCCGCGCCGCCGCCGTGGGCGTCGCCGGTGTTCGGCGACCGTCCTTAGGGGCTGCTGGGATCCACCTCACCGCGCCGGTGCACGCGGGCGGCGAGCAGCCCGCCGAGGAAGCCGGTGACGAGCCCCCACAGCACCGCGATTCCCAGCGCACCCCACAGCCGCGGCCGCAGCAGCACCTCGCCGCCCAGCCCGCCGCCGAGGTCGCCGAGGCCGAGGAGGGACAGGCCGTAGTGCGCCGAGATCCGGACGAGCAGGCACACGGCGAGCACGGTGACGGCGAGCGCCACGGCCATGTGCACGGCGTGCTGCCAGGAACGCATCCGGGCCGGTGACCGTACGGCCGCCAGGAACGCGGCCGCCAGGGTGAACAGCGCGGCGACGACGACGCACCACCAGACGCGGCCGTCCTGCTCGGCGAGCGTGCCGACGTTCAGCGTGGACAGGTCCGGTGTCCGCAGGACGGAGTCCAGCACCTGCGGCATCGGCAGTCCGAACGGTCCGTCCACCTTGCCCTCCCAGGACGCGCCGAGGCCCAGCGTGAACACCAGCCAGAGGAGGTTGGGCAGTCCGAGCAGGATCACCGCGAACGTCTCGGCCGGATGCCCCCGGGTCACCACGACGACGAGCGCGATGACCAGACCCACCAGTACGTAGGCGAGCAGCAGCGCCACCATCGCGTACGCGGCCGGGCGCACCGATTCCTGGAAGCGCACCAGCCGTGCGGGCAGCGGGGCGCCACGCGAGACGAGCAGGGCCAGGACGAGGACGCCGGCCAGCCAGAGCAGGCCGAGGACCAGGGTCAGCGGGATCTCGGCACGGAAGCCGGCCTGCGGGGTCGCGTCGAACACGTCACCGATGACGCCGCCCGTCGGGTCGGCCCCGGGAACGTCGAAGGTCTGCCGGGCCAGGAGGGACAGCCCGATGAGCACCAGGAGCCACAGCGCCGCGATCCGGCCCGCCCATCCGGCCAGTTCGCGGGTGGTGGCGACGGCCCGGTGCCGCAGCGGGCGCAGGAATCCGGCGGCAAGGACGAGCGTTCCGACCAGGGTGACCGAGAGCGGCAGCGCCGAGATGTCCGCGTGCGTCGTGGCCAGGTCCCCGGCGTTCCCCGACAGGGCGACCGATCCGCCCGCCGCCATGACGACGACGGCCGCCACCACCCGGGGGAAGGAACCGCCGGGCAGTTCCGCCGCGCCCGCCGCCCACAGCCCGAGGGCCGCGGTGACGCCCATGACCAGCAGCCCGGCGAGAGCGGTCAGCAGGGCGTCGCCCCAGCCGTGCGCGGCCCGGATTCCCGTACGGTCCCGGCCGTCCGATCCCTGTGTGCTCACGGGCCCACGCTAAGGGCTGTCCCGCGATTCCCGGTGGATCAGCGCGCGGCGTCGGATGCGGCGCATCGCAGGGCGGAGGGGCGCCCGCATACCGGATGTATGCGGGCGTTCCGGCAACGGAGTGGGTCCCCCCGTTCGTTTCCAGGCCACGGGGAGAGGTGCCGTGGCTGTCCTCGTGCGGCCGCCGGGACAGAACGCTCTTCAAGGCCGGGCGCGAGGTGCCGCGCCCCTCGATCGGGCCGACCGCGTCGGCTTGCGGGCCGCGCGGGTAGCGGGCACACAATGGCTGATACCTGAAGAATTCGGCAACGACCCTGGCGTGGGAAAGAAGAGCCGTGAGTGACCAGCCGCCGTCGTCCGGCCGCCCCACGGGGCCGCCGTCGGGACCGCTTTCGGGTCCTTCGCAGGAAGGCCCCGTCCCGCCGCCTCCTGAGCGCCCGTCCGGTCCGCCGGCGGGCCCGCCCTCGGGCGGCGGACAGGGCGGGCCCCCCGGCCCCGGCGGCCCCGGTGAGACCCCAGGCGGCCCGGGGCGCGGCCCCCGGACCCCTTGGTGGCGGTCGGTCCCCAAGGTGGCGACGATCGCCGTCGCCCTCGTGGCGGCGGTGGTGCTGACGGTCGTCCTCACCCGGCCGGACGGGTCCGACCGGGCGGGCGGGGAGGTGTTCCTCGAAGCGGCCGGATCGACCGGACCTGCTCCGTTCACCGGTTCGACCGCGCACAGCAGCGCCGGGGACACCACGCCCACCGCCGTGCCGAGTCCGGTGGCGAGCGCCTCCCGGACCCGGTCCAACGTCACCCGGGGCGTGGACGGTTCGGCCCCCGGACTGTACGGCGGCACCCGCAAGGCCGCCTCCTGCGACGTGGAGAAACAGATCACCGCCCTTGCGGACCAGCCTGCCAGGAACAAGGCCTTCGCCTCGGTCGAGGGCATCGCCCCGTCCGGCGTCCCGGCGTATCTGCGCGCGCTCACTCCGGTCCAGTTGCGGCTCGACACCCGCGTGACCAACCACGGTTACGAGAACGGTACGGCCACGAGCTACCAGGCGGTCCTCCAGGCCGGCACGGCCGTACTGATCGACGACCGCGGAGTGCCCAGGGTCCGGTGCGCGTGCGGCAATCCGCTGTTGCCGCCTGTCGCGCTGAAGGGAACACCGCAGCAGAAGGGCGAGGCGTGGCCGGGGTACCGGGCCGGAGACGTCGTGGTGGTGGAGCCCGCCGCTCAGCCGGTGAACGTGTTCGTCATGTTCGACCCCCGGACCAAGGGCTGGTTCGAGCGGAGCGCGGGCGACACGGGCCACGGCGACAAGAAGACCGATCCGCCCGCCGACCAGGACGGCTCCCGGTGTCCGCCACGGTCCGGCGGCGGCTCGGCCGAGCCCTGCCCCTCGGACGCCTCCTCACGTGCCCCGTCGTCCGGGAAGCCGTCGTCACCCCCGACGGAGCCCGGTGAGCCGTCCACGGAGCCGCCCCCGCCGCCTCCCTCGTCCGAGGAGCCGCCCCCGTCACCGCCGCCGTCCTCGGAGGCGCCCCCGCCGACATCGGAGTCGGCCCCGGAGCCCGTGACCCCGCAGACCGGCGAGTCACAGGCACCACCGCCGGCGTCCGGCGACGGCTCCTCGGGAGCGACGGCGTAGCGCCGGGCCCCGGCCCGCCGGTTCACCCGGCGGGCCGGGCACCGTCAGGGCGTGGAAACGGTCGGCCGGGGCGCCGTCGCCATCCCGCTGCCGATGAAGAAACTCGGGTGCGGCGGCTGGTTGTAGGCCGTGTTCTGCCAGGCCAGGGCCGTGCGGTACGTGGTGTCGTGGAGCAGGGTCGTGATCTTCGTGCCGGTCTCGTACGGCGTGGAGTAGATGCGCAGGGCGGTGTTGTTCGTCGTCGCCCAGACCACTTCCTCGCGCCAGTCGCCGAACAGGTCGCCCGAGATCGCCGGGGTGGCCTTGGTGCCGTTGTTCGAATGGACCGACGCCCCGGTCAGCTGCCTGGTGTCGCCCGAGGTGCCGTACTTGTCGATGTGGGTGCCGTCGAGGAGTTCCCGGGTGGTGTCACCGTCCCACCAGGACAGGAAGTTGGCGCTGGAGGGCTTGCGGCTCGCGACGACGGCGCCCTTGGGATTGCGTACTCCGTCGGCCGCCGACGACCAGGACTCCGCTCCGGCGCTGCCGGACCAGATGTCGTCGCTGACGCCGCGGCCGTTGTCGCCGTCGGCGGGCGTCGACCAGATGATCTGGCCGGTCCTCGCGTCGGCCATCCATGACGAGGGCTTCGAGCTGTCCTCGTCGACCTTGAACTCCTCCAGTCCCGGGCGGGACGGGTCCAGGTCGCCGACGTGCATGGCGTCGCCGTGGCCGTTCTTCGTGGTCCACAGGGCGTTGCCGTTGTCGTCGACGGTCATCGCACCGTAGACGATCTCGTCCTTGCCGTCCGCGTCGACGTCGGCGACGGACAGCTGGTGGTTGCCCTGGCCGTCGTATCCCTTGCCGGAGTTGGTCGAACTGTTGGTGTCGAAGGTCCAGCGCCGGGTGAACGCCCCGTTCCGCCAGTCCCAGGCGGCGATCACCGTACGCGTGTAGTAGCCGCGGGCCATGATCAGCGAGGGCCGGGCTCCGTCGAGGTAGGCGGTACCGGCGAGGAAGCGGTCGACGCGGTTGCCGTAACTGTCGCCCCACGAGGAGACGGTGCCGCGCGCGGGCACGTAGTCGACGGTGCCCATGGCGGCGCCCGTCAGGCCGTTGAACATGGTCAGGTACTCGGGTCCGGACAGGATGTAGCCGGAGGAGTTGCGGTGGTCGGCCGACGCGCTGCCGATCACCGTGCCCTTGCCGTCGGTGCTGCCGTCGGCGGTCTTCATCGCGACCTCGGCCTTGCCGTCGCCGTCGTAGTCGTACACCTGGAACTGGGTGTAGTGCGCGCCGGAGCGGATGTTGCGGCCCAGGTCGACCCGCCAGAGGCGGGTGCCGTCGAGTTTGATCCCGTCGACGATCGTGTTGCCCGTGTAGCCGGACTGGGAGTTGTCCTTGGCGTTGGTGGGCTGCCACTTCAGTACGAAGTCGAGTGCGCCGTCGCCGTCGAGGTCACCGACGGAGGCGTCGTTGGCCTCGTAGGTGTAGGCGACGCCGTCGGGGGTCGTGCCGCCGGCGGGCGGGCTGATGGGCACGTCCTTGTAGCCGCTGCGGAACTGGATCGCGTGCACGGAGTCGCTCTGCTCGACGCCGCCGACGATCGCGCGCACGGTGTAGTCGGCCGAGTTGGGGGCCCCGGCGTGGAAGTAGTTCGTCGAGCCGGTGACCGGTTGGGCGTTGACCTTCGTGCCGGCGCGGTAGACGTTGAAGGACACGTCGTCGGCGTCGGTGGCGAGCCAGCGCCAGCTGATCAGGTTGCCGGCATCGGTGTGGACGCTGACGACGCCGCGGTCCAGCGCCTCCGCCTGGCGCGCGGTCGCGGCGTGCGAGGTCTGACCGGTGACGATCAGTCCGGCGGCGGCCAGCACGCCTGCGGTGACGGCGCCGATCAGCGTACGGGTGCGGCGGCCGCGGGGGGATCGGGGATGCTCAGGAGCCACGGTGCGTGCCTTCCGGAGTGGGGGTGTCGGGTACCCCTCAGTCCCCGCCGGGTCCGGAAAGGTTGCCGTCGGTGCGCACCGGATCCGCGCGGAGGTCCGGGAGGGCCCGCGTCACCCGTCTGCCGCAGTGCGGTGGCGGGCCGGGCGGGGCCTGCGCAGTCTGTCGGCAGAGCCGCCGATTCGCCTGGGTGGCGGAGTCAGATGGGGGTGCGACGTGCCGGACTCCGGTCCACCGATCCCGGGGACGCCCACGTCCGACGGGATGACGGACGCGCTCCTGGACACATTGTTCAGCCAGTCCGCGGTGGGACTGCACGTGCTCGACACGGACCTTCGGGTGAAGCGGGTCAACTCCTTGTCCGACGCGGTCGCGCCCGAACGGATCGTGGGACGGCACTTCACCGAGGCGTACCGCGTCCAGGACCCCGAGGAGGCCGAGGAGCTGCTGCGCGGCGTGCTGGAGAGCGGTGTGCCGGTCCTCAACCATGTGATGCGGGGACAGCTGAGGGGTGCGCCCGGGCCCGATCGCAGCCTGATGGTCACGGTCCACCGCCTCGACGATCCTTCCGGCCGGCCGCTCGGACTGCTGGCGGCCGTCGTCGACATCAACGAGCGCGAGAAGTCGCGCGACCGGGTGGACGCCCTTGCCGCGGTCCGCAGGAACGTGGGCCACTCCCTCGACATGGAGGCGATCTGCGAAGGGTTCGTGAGGGCGCTCGTGCCCCGGTTCGCGGACTTCGCCGTGGTCGAGGTGGTGGACGAGGTACTGCGGGGTTCGAGCGCGCCGCTCAGCCCGCTGGGATCCGATGTCCCGCTGCGCCGCGCGGCCCAGCTGGGGACCGACGAGGACGCCCCGGTGGGCATGACGCGGCGGTTGCCCGCGGGCACGCCGTACTCGCTCGCCGCCAATGATCTGCGGCCCCGGCTCGTCCAGCTCGGCCCGGACACACCGTGGCTGGACTCGGATCCGGTCACCGGACACCTGGTCACGGCGATCGGCGCCCACTCCCTGATCGTGGCTCCGCTGAAGCTGCACGGCGCCTTCCTCGGCCTCGTCAGCATGTTCCGCTCCCCCGGCTCGGAACCGTTCGACGAGCGGGACCTCACCTTCGCCCTCACAGCGGCCGCCCACGCGGCGCTGAGCATCGAGACCTCGCGGCGCTACGCGCGCGACCATGTGATCGCCTCGACCGTCCAGCGCAGGCTGCTGCCCCAGTACAACGGCACCCGCATCGCCGTCGAGACCGCGCACGTGCTGCTTCCGGGGCGCAACAGCGGATGCTGGTTCGACACCATCGGGCTGTCCGGTGCCCGGACCGCGCTGATCATCGGAAACGTCGCCGGGCACGGACTCCAGACCGCCATCACCATGGGGCAGCTGCGCACCGCCCTGCACGCCCTGGCCGGGCTCGACCTGGACCCCGACGAGGTGCTGGCCCGCCTCAACGACACGGCCGACCGCCTGGCCCGGGAGCGCCGGTCGCTTCCGCCGGGTGACTCGCTGCACCGCCAGCCGCTGACGGCGACCTGCCTGTACGCGGTCTACGACCCCTTCTCCCGGACCTGCACGGTGGCGCGGGCGGGGCACCCGGCGCCGGTCGCAGTCGATCCGGACGGCCGCCCGGTCGAACTCGACGTGCCCGAGGGCCCGCCGCTGTTCTCCGACGACAGCGCGCCGTTCGCCACCGCGACGGTCGAGCTCGCCGAGGGCAGTGTGCTGGCCTTCCTCACCGGTTCGCTGCTGTCCGACGACCGGTCCGTGACCCGGGCACAGGACGCGCTCGCCTATCCGGACCGGCCGCTGCGGGACCTGTGCGACGCCGTCGTCTACAACCTCCCCGCCGAGGCGCACCCGGACGGCGCGGCGCTCCTGCTCGCCAGAACGGGCGTCGTCCCGCCCGACCGCGTGGCCACCTGGGAGCTGGCCCACGACCGGACCACGCCCGCGATGGCCCGGACCCTGGTCCGCGACCGGCTCGAAGGCTGGAACCTCGGCGAGGAGACGATCGAGGCGACCGAGCTGATCGTGAGCGAGCTGATCACCAACGCCGTCCGCTACGGGACCCCGCCGCTGCATCTGCGGCTCCTGCTCGACCGCACCCTCACGTGCGAGGTCCACGACACCAGCCCGGTGGCCCCGCATCTGCGTCACGCCCGCACCGTCGACGAGGGCGGCCGCGGCCTGTTCATCGTCTCCCAGCTCGCCACGCACTGGGGCACCCGGTACAGCACCGACGGCAAAGCGCTCTGGACCGAGCAGGAGGTCCCGGCCGACGAGCGTTCCTGACGGGGCGGCACCGCCGCGGAGCGCACCGGCAGCGGTGGCGGCGCCGGGCGAGAGAGCGGGTGGAGGCCGCGGGCGCCTCCTGACGGACCGGGCATGGGTGCGGCGCACCACGGAGGTCGGGCCGTGGTGCGCCGCGGTCAGGACGCCGGCGGCCGCCCCGGGTTCAGTGGGTGGCCGCCGACGGGTCAGCGGTGGCCGCCGTAGCGGTGGCCCCAGGACTTGGAGTCGATCTTGTGGCCGTGCGCGTCCCGCAGGGTCGCCGTGTCGCTGTTGTCCCAGACGTAGCGGCGGAGGTCCTGGTAGACGTCGGTGCGGGAGTCGCGGCCCACGCCGGTGTGCACGCGCACCGAGGAGCGGCCGGGCAGCCGCAGGTCGAACCGGTAGGTACGGTGGCTCTCGTCACGCAGCGTCCAGCCGCGCAGGTTGACCGAGTGGCGGCTCGTGTTGGTGACGGTGACCCACTCGCCGTTCAGGCTCCGGTTCGAACCGTTGTCGCGGCCGGGGCTGTTGTACTGGATCTTGCCCAGAACGACGGCCGAGCGCGGGGCGTGACCGCGTCCGTGGCCGTGGTCGTGGTCGTGGTCGTCTGCGACCGCAGGGAGAGCGGCGGCGGCCACCAGCGCGCCGGAAGCGAGAACAGCAGCGGTGATCCGTCGTGCGGAACGGGACATGAAGACCCCTCAGGTGCGGGCCCGGGCCCTGCGGTCCGGGCGTTGTTCGGCCCCGGCGTGGTGCCGGGAAGGCATACTTTGACCGGGTTGCCCGGCGCCGGGTGACCATCCGGAGCCGTGTTACGAGACGCGGACATTTCCGTCACACGCGGTTGTACGCGACATGCACCGGAACCTCCAGGTACCTGTCAATCGCTGATGACTGCATCCACCCGCACAGCACCGGGTTGACGGACGCCGACGCCGGAACGGTCCTTCGGCGCCCGCGGGTCCGCGCCCGGCCGGTCCGGACGCGGTATCCGTAACAGCGGCGTCACGGCCGGACCTGAACGCCCGTTCCGTTACCCGCGGGAAGAAGCACGGAGGTTCCCTCGAACACCGTCCGAAGGCCGCATCGCGCCCGGCTCCCCGTCCGTCATTCCCCCACAGTGCGCACAGGGCGGCCCGCGGACCCGGCCGGACTCCTCCCGGACCAGCCGAGCAGGACCACGGAGCAGACCGCCGCGAACGCGCACCAGGTGGAGATGAACTCCAGTCGCCACAGCGCGGCGCAGACCGCGGCCCCGCCGGCGACCAGTACGCCGAGCCGCACCAGCACCCGGTCGCGCGACAGGAGCAGCGATCCGACGGTGGCCAGGAGGTAGCCCGCCACGAGGAGTTCCGGCCGCGGCAGGTCGAGGACGTACCCGAGCGTGTGGCCACGGATCTGCGCCGTCACCGGCCGGGCCGCCAGGCTGTGGGCGAGCGCCGCCGCGGTCGCCGCCCCCGCCACCACCGGCACCGCGAGTCCGCGCCGGGCCCGTGGCGGAGCCGCGCACAGCACGCCCAGCGGCACCCAGAGCGCCAGGACCGGCAGGGCGATGACCGCCCACGCGACGGTGGCCGGCCCCGTTCCGCCGTCCGCGCGCCACACCACGGACTCGATGATCTGGTGGGCCCCCAGGAGCAGCGGCAGCGCCGCGAGCGGAAGGTCCCGGACCCGGCGGGTGCGGAGCACGCAGGCCGCACCGACCGCCGTGATCGCCGTACCCGCGACGAGGTCGGCGGTGGCACTCCAGCACATGGCGTCACCCAGGGGTTTCTCGTCCGCGGCGACCGGTCTCCGCCTCGGCCGCTCCCCCGGTCACGCTACGGCCCGCCCCGGCGGGCGCCGCATCATGACACTCCGACTTCTTGACCGGTCCATGTCGTTGACGTACCGTCACCGCTGTTCTCATACAAGAACTCGGTTCACCATACGGAACATCACGCGTCGTGATTCCGATGGTCGAGGGATTGCCTACCACCGCACCAAACCACTCATTGGTGCCTGCGGAGGACACCGCAGGCGGTGAAAGGAATACCCAGTGCGTACCAGAAATCAGCATGCCAGACGCAGGGGCGGACGGGCAGCCGCCTCGTTCGTCGCGATAGCGGCGCTCGTGCTCGCGGGGCTCACGGCGATGTTCGCCACCGGCTCCGCGACGGCCGCCCCCGCAGTCGGCTCGTACAGCCTGTCGAACGGCGCGAGCGGACTGTGTCTGGAGGTTCCCGGTTCGGGAACCTCCGCCGGCGTCCAGCTCGCCCAGCGATCCTGCAGTGGTGCCGCGAACCAGACGTGGCAGCTCAAGAGTTCCGGCAGCGGCTACACGCTGACCGCCGCGCACAGCGCCAAGTGCGCCGGCGTCCGCGGTGCCTCGACGAGCGCGGGCAAGGCCGTGGAGCAGCAGAGCTGCACCGGTGGGGCCGGGCAGGTGTGGACGCTGACCCAGGTCAGCGGCAGCACGTACCAGGTCGTCAACGCCAACGGCGGCAAGTGCCTGAACGTCAAGGACAGTTCGACCGCCGCCGGCGCGCTCGTCCAGCAGAACTCCTGCGACTCGGTGACCAGCAAGCGGTGGACGTTCACCACGGCCGGGACGACGCCGACCGACCCGCCCACGGATCCGCCGACCGACCCGCCGACGGACCCCGAGTCGCCGCCCGCCTGGCCGACGGCCACCAGCAGCCAGGCCGTGAGCTCGACGATGAAGGTCTCCGGTACCTACGACGGGAACCTGAAGCGCTTCTACGGCAGCGGCGACCTGGGCAGCGACGGCCAGGACGAGGACCAGCCGGCCCTGATCGAGCTGGCCGACGGCGCCACGCTGCAAAACGTCATTCTCGGCGCCCCCGCCGCGGACGGTGTGCACTGCCTGGGCGCCTGCACACTGAAGAACGTCTGGTGGGAGGACGTGGGCGAGGACGCCGCCACCTTCCTCGGCGGCTCCTCCTCACTGGTGCGCACGGTCGACGGCGGCGGCGCGAAGCTGGCGGACGACAAGGTGTTCCAGCACAACGGCGGCGGAACCCTGATCATCAAGAACTTCCAGGTCAGGGACTTCGGCAAGCTCTACCGCTCGTGCGGCAACTGCTCGACCCAGTACGGACGCCACGTCCAGGTGCAGAACGTCTGGATCACCGCGCCCGGGGACGGGCTCGTGGGCATCAACCCCAACTACGGTGACACGGCCCGTCTCTCCGGCGTGACGATCTACGACGACGCAGACCGCGACATCGACGTCTGCACCAAGTACAAGGGTGTGACGAGCGGCGAGCCCAGCAAGACGGGCACCGGCCCGGACAGCACGAACTGCCTGTACGCCACCTCCGACATCACCTATGTCGACTGACCACCGGTGACGTGCCGGGCCCGCCCGTCCCGGACACCGGGGCGGGCGGGTCCGCTGCCGTGACCCGCCTGCGCGGAACCCGGACGGCCCTTCAGGCCGTCGCGTCCGACCAGGCGTACGGCGGTGGCACGGGCCCGTCCCCGGATCCCGCACCTGCCTGACCCAGCTCACGGTCGGCCACACTCATCAGCTGACCCGCGACATCGCGCATCGCGCGGCTCGCCGCCAGTTCGTCACCGATGGTGGGCACGTCCGGGTCCTGCGGGCTGCATCGGGCGACCCCGTGGCCGGTGAGTTTCGCCGTACCGGTGTCCAGCACCGCTTCCGCCTTCGTCGTCCCGTCGTCCTCCGACAGATCGACTCGGACCGTCCACTCCATCGTGCGGTTCATCGTGCACCTCCCGGCCCGCACCGGCAGGCGGACGCCCGCCGCCGTACGGCTCCGCTTCCAGCATCCACCCATCCGGCCCCGCACGCCCGTCACGGCTCGGCCTGCGAGGACCGCCGGACCGAAATAGGATGCAGGAACCACGCCCGCAGCGCCGGACCGGACCCTTGCCCTCCAGGTCTCCGGCGTCGGGCTCATGGCCCGGCCCGCCGCGACCCCGTGGTGCGGACCGCCATCATCTGCCCTGCGGAGCGGCCCATGAACCGGCGTCCCCGCCCCGCCAGTTCCGAGGAACTGCTCACCACCCTCCAGGACCTCACCTCGCGGGCCCGCCGGGAGGTGGAGCTGCACCAGGCACGGGTGGAACTGGCGGAGGCACTGCAGCGGGGAATGCTCCCCGCCGCCCTTCCCGCGCTGCCCGGGCTGCAGACCGCCGCCCGGTACACGCCCGCGCGCAGCGGCCTGGACATCGGCGGTGACTGGTACGACGGATTCCGCCTGCCGGACGGTTCGCTGGCCTTCGCCATCGGCGACGTACAGGGCCACGATGTCGAGGCGGCGGCCTTCATGGGCCAGATCCGGATCGCGATGCGCGCGCTCGCGGCGACGGCGGCCGATCCGGGCGAGGTGGTGGGCCGGACCAATGACCTTCTGCTGGGCGTGGACTCCGGTCTCCTGGCGACCTGCACGTTCGTCCGGCTCGATCCGCTGACCCGGGAACTGCAGAGTGCCCGCGCCGGCCATGTGGGCGCGGTGTGGGCCACGGCGGACGGGCGGTCGGGCGTCACCGAGGACGAGGGCGGGCTGCCGCTCGGGATCCAGAGCGGTGAACAGTACCCGGTGACCACCCGGCAGCTCACGGCGGACGGGGCGTTCGTGCTGCTCACCGATGGTGTCATCGAAGGCCCGTCGTATCCGATCGACGAGGGCCTGGACGCCGTCGTACGGCTGGTGCGCACCCGGGTCGGCGACGATGCGGACGAGCTGGCCGACGCGATCCTGGGAACCGCGGAACGTACCGGGCACGAGGACGACGCCGCCGTACTCGTGCTGCGCCACGAGGCGTCCCCCGCCGCCCGTGGATGAGGCCGGGGAGGGCGGTGCGTGTCACGCCGTGGCCTCCTGTCACGGCCGGTGTCTCATGAGAACCGTGATCCACAGCGAGAAGAACCGGCGCAGGGCCATGACTTCACTGCGCATTCTGGCCGTCGCCGGTGCCTACTACGTGGCCGCGGACCTGGGCCTGCTCCGGCAGGTGACGGTCCACGGGGCGGTGGTCACGCCGCTGTGGCCGCCCACCGGAATCGCGCTGGGCGCCCTGCTCTCCATGGGACTGCGCGTGTGGCCCGGGATCGCGCTCGGCTCCCTGCTCGTCATCGCCACGCTCAACGGTTCGGTGTCGGCGTCCACCGTCCTCGTGGTGGCGGGCAACACGCTCGCGCCCGTCTGCGCCTTCCTGCTGCTGCGCAGCGTGGGATTCCGTCCCGAGCTGGCCCGGCTGCGCGACGGAGTCGTCCTGGTGTTCCTGGGTGCGATGACCGGCATGACCATCAGCGCGAGCACGGGAACCGCTGTGCTGCTGGCCGACGGGAAACTGCCCGCGAGCGGGTTCTGGCCGGTCTGGGCGGCGTGGTGGGCCGGGGACGCCATGGGCGTCCTCGTCGTCACCCCGCTGCTGCTCGTGCTGCGGCGCCTGCGGATGCCGCGGCTCACCGACCGGTGGATGGAGGGCACCGCGCTGCTGATCGTCGCCGTGCCGGGCACGCTGCTCGCCACCCGCAGCTCGCTGTCGATGCTCTACCTCGTGTTTCCGATCCTCATCTGGGCGGCGCTGCGCTTCCAGCTCGCGGGCAGCGCTCCGTGCGCCCTGCTGATCTCGGTCCTGGCGGTGGTCGCGGGGACGGACAGGGTGGGCCCGTTCACGGACCACACCATGCTGGAGATCATGGTCAACCTCACGGTCCTGAACGGTGCCGTCGCGCTGACCGCGCTGCTGCTGGCCGCCCTCGTCGCCGAACAGCAGACCGTCCGGCACCGGATCGAGCGTGCCTGCGAGGAGCTGGCCGAGCTGGTGGACCAGCTCGCCCCGGGCAGATCGGCGGCAGCCTGGCCGTCCCGGGCGAGGGACGAACGCGAGAGCCGGTGATCCACCCCGGGGTGCGGGCGGCCGGGTCGCGGACGGAAGTGCCGGTGATCCTCACGGAAGCGGCCGGCCTGGTCACGGACGGAAGTGCCGGTCCAGGAAGTCGTTGCGGAACGTGCCCGCCGGGTCGTAGCGGGTCATCAGCCGCTCGAAGTCCTCATACCGCTCGTACAGCGTGCGCAGGACGCCGGGGTCGGTGCCGAAGACCTTTCCCCAGTGCGGCCGGGCACCGAACGGAGCCAGCGCCTCCTCGATCTCCGCGAGCACCGGCGCGACGGCCGCGCCGTCGGGGACCCAGGTGAAGTGGAAGGCCACCGAGTCACGGCCGAAGGCCGGACTCAGCCACAGGTCGTCGCCCGCCACGGTACGGATCTCGGAGATCTGGAGCAGCGGGGTGATCCGGTCGCGGAGCCGGCCCACGGCCTCGTACGCCGCCGCGGCGTCCTCCCGGGCCACGAAGTACTCGGACTGCAGCTCGTCGCCGTTGCTGGGGGTGAACTCCAGCCGGAAGTGCGGCAGCCGTCGGTGCCACGGCCCGGGGACACCCTGCTGACGGGTGCAGTTCCCGGCCGGCACTCCGGGGATCGGATGGCGCGGGCCGTCGGCGAGCCGTGCGCCGAGCCAGTCGGCCGGCGCCTCCTGCGTGCCCTCGTCGCCCACTCGCTGCTTGAGCCAGACTTGTCCCACGGGGCCCGGCCGCCAGTCGGTGAAGACGCTGACGCTGTACGCGGCCGACATCACCTCGTCGAACCGGCCGGTCAGCACGGACTCGGGCAGGTCCTCGTAGACCCACTGCCGTACGTCGAAGGCCTCCACCAGGTCCAGGGTCAGCCGGGTCACCACGCCCAGGGCGCCCAGGGACACCACCGCACCCGGAAAGTCCGCGTCACCGCGCCGCAGGCCGGCCGTCCCGCCGTCCGCCGTCACCATCTCAAGGGCCCGGACGGCCCCCGCGAGGGAGCGGTTACCCACACCCGAACCGTGGGTTCCGGTCGCGCAGGCGCCGGCCACCGAGATGTGTGGCAAGGAGCCCAGATTGTGCAGCGCGAAGCCGTTCTCGTGCAGCTCACCGGCGAGCTCCCCGAACCGGAGCCCCGCGCTGACCGTGACCTCGCCCGCCGCCCGGTCGATGTCGACCAGCCGCGGCAGTCCGGCCACCGACACGAGGTCCCCGGCGGTGTCGGCGACCGTGTTGAACGAGTGCCGGGTGCCGAGGGCCCGCACCGTGGTGGAGGCGGCGACCGTGTCCCGCAGTTCGGCCTCGGTGCCGGGGATGCACACCCGCCTCGCCCCGAACGTGATGTTGCCGGCCCAGTTCGTCTCCGCGCGAGTCACCGTGCGTTCCTCTTTCGCTCGTGCCGGGCGCTGTCCCCCGGCACCGCATTCTCCCAGACGGCAGTGGGCGTCGCGGAGGCGAGCAGGGCATCACACGCAACCCTCCCGCCACGGAGGGCAGTTGGCGGGCAGCCGTACATATCCGCACACCATCCGATTCCGGCGGGTCCCAATTACCAACAGCCAGCCACAGAACCTGAGATCCCGTACGGAACGGGACGAGTTCCGGTGCGAACGGCCTGTCTGAACTTCACCGGAACTCCAGCGAAATGGCACGTGTGTGGATATCGTGCACCGAGCGAGGGCGCATCCGTCAGTCCACAGGATCGGCGGATGCGCCCCGTTTGTGGCAATGCGACTGTGACTGGGGGGTTCATGGGGCATGTCGAGCTACCCGAATCCGAAATATCAGGACCCGTGGGACTGGCGGGGGCGCCTCGTCCCCGGACTGCTTCGCACCGGCCCCGCCGGCAGGACTTCGACCGCCTGCGGCAGGGCCCTACCGTACAGCGCGACCGTTCCGACCGGCCCGGGCCGAAGAACAGACCCGGCCGGTATCTGCCACTCGTGGTCGGCTTCGACCTCTTCGGCCTGGGGATTCCCGCCTGGCTCGTCCTGCGCACCGACGGACAGCCCAGGGCCCTGGCCGGCGCGGCGGCGGCCGCGATGGTGTGGTCCGGCGTACGGGCCGTGCGCGGCCGGTACACGGCGCGCGGCACGGGCCGGCCGCCGGGCGCGCTGACCGCCACCGGCGACTGGCTGCTGCTCATCGGACTGATGGCGGTGCTCTGGACCGCGGCCGACAGCACCATCGACCCGGCGACGGCCGTGGTGGCCCTGGTCCCGGGCCTGCTGGCGACGGCGGCGGTGTCCGGGGTGCGGCGGCTGCCGTGGTCCGGGCGGCGCAGGACGGCCCGCCGCGTGCTGGTGGTGGGCGAGGCCGCGGGGGTGGACCGGGCGGTGCGGCTGCTTGCGGCCCGGGCGGACCACGGCTACCTCGTGGTGGCCGCTGTGCCCGTGGGGACGACCGGCCTGAGCTGCGAGGCCCCGGTGCCGGGGCGTCTCGCGCCGCAGCCGGCCGACGACGACGCTTCGACGGTGCTCGGTGCGGCGTTCGCCCACGAGGCGGACCTCGCGCTGGTGGTACCGGGGCCGCAACTCGCCGAGGACCGGCTGCGGCGGCTGTCCTGGGGGCTGCACGACGGGGGGCTCGACCTGTCGGTGCTCTCGCACCTCTCGGAGATCACCGAGAGCCGGATCCGGCCCTCCTCTGCCGCCGGGCTGACCCTGCTCCACATAGTGCCGCCACTGCGGCGCGGCCCGCAGCAGGCCCTCAAGGCCGTGGTGGACCGCACGGGTGCCGCGCTCGGCCTGCTCGTCCTGGCCCCGCTGCTGCTCACGGTCGCCGCCGCGGTCCGGTTCACCTCGGCCGGACCGGTGTTCCACCGGCAGACCCGTCAGGGACAGCACAACCGGCCGTTCACCATGTGGAAGTTCCGCACGATGGTGGTGGGCGCCGAACAGCGCAAGGCGCAGCTGGTGACAGCGAACGAGAACGACGGCCCGATGTTCAAGATGCGCCGGGACCCCCGGGTGACCCGCATCGGCCGGCTGCTGCGCCGCTCGTCCCTCGACGAGCTGCCCCAGCTCTTCAACGTGCTACGGGGTGACATGTCCCTGGTCGGCCCACGGCCGCCGTTGCCGGACGAGGTGTCGCGCTACGACGAGCGCGAGCTGCGGCGGCTCGCCGTCAGACCGGGACTGACCGGTCTCTGGCAGGTCAGCGGCCGGTCCGACCTGTCCTGGCAGGAGACCGTGTCGCTCGACCTGTGGTACGTCGACAACTGGTCGGTGGCCACGGACGTGGGACTCATGGCCCGTACGCTGCGCGCCGTCACCGACGGCCGCGGGGCTTACTGAGAGCGGGCGGCACGCATGAGAGAGATGAGAGCGGGCCGGGCGGAGGGTCGCGCTGCCGCGGCCGTCCGCCCGGCCCGGGCAGCCGGTGCCGGAGGCCGGTCAGACCTGTGCGCCCTGCTCCTCCAGCCACCAGGCGTAGGTGCGGGCGATTCCGTCACGCAGCGGGACCTGCGGTTCGAAACCGAGGGACGAGAGCCGGGACACGTCCAGGAGCTTGCGCGGGGTTCCGTCCGGCTTGGCCGTGTCCCACTCGACCCGGCCCTGATACGACGTCACATCGGCTACGGTGGCGCCGAGTTCCCGGATCGTCAGGTCCCGGCCGGAGCCGACGTTGACGGGAGCGTCACCGTCGTACCGCTCCAGCAGCAGTACGCAGGCGGCGGCCAGGTCGTCGACGTGCAGGAATTCCCGGCGGGGGCTGCCCGAGCCCCAGAGCGTGACGGCCGGGGCGCCGCCCTGCCGTGCCTCGTGGAAGCGGCGGATCAGCGCGGGCAGGACGTGCGAGGTCTCCAGGTCGAAATTGTCGCCCGGTCCGTAGAGATTGGTGGGCATGGCGCTGATGTACGCGGCACCGTACTGGCGGCGGTAGGACTGGATCTGCACGATTCCGGCGATCTTCGCGAGGGCGTAGGCCTCGTTGGTCGGCTCCAGCGGACCGGTGAGCAGCGCGGACTCGGATATGGGCTGCGGGGCCAGCTTGGGGTAGATGCAGGACGACCCGAGAAAGAGCAGCCGCTCGGTCCCGGCGGCGTGCGCGCCCGCGATCACACTCAGCTGGATGCGCAGGTTGTCCTCGATGAACTGCACGGGATACGTGCTGTTGGCCATGATCCCGCCGACCTTGGCTGCGGCCAGCACCACGGCGTCGGGGCGGGCGTCGCGCAGGAAGGCCCCGGTGCGCTCGGCGTCGCGCAGGTCGAGCAACTCGCGCCCGCGGGTGATCACTTCATGACCGTCGGCGGTCAGGCGCCGCACCAGCGCCGATCCCACGAGACCGCGGTGGCCGGCGACGAACACACGGGCGCCGGGGCGTAGCAGGGACGGGACGGATTCCTGGGGAGGGCCGGGGAGATCAGTCGTCATGGCTCGGATTGTGCCAGCAGCTGTATGACGCGGTGACGTTTTGCCGCAGATCGCTCAAAATCTGAAATTTCGGCGTTGCCCGTCCGCCTCGGGCGGCCGCAGAAGGGGGAGACATGGCGAAGACCGCGCTCATCACCGGCGTGACCGGACAGGACGGTTCGTACCTGTCGGAGCTGCTGCTCCAGAAGGGGTACACGGTCCACGGCCTCATCCGCCGCTCGTCGAGTTTCAACACCGAGCGGATCGACCACATCTACCAGGGGCCCGAGGAGGAGAACCGCTCGTTCGTGCTGCACCACGCCGATCTCGCCGACGGGGTCGCCCTGGTGAACCTGTTGCGCGACATCCGTCCCGACGAGGTCTACAACCTCGGCGCGCAGTCGCACGTCCGGGTCTCCTTCGACGCCCCGCTGTACACGGGTGATGTCACCGGCCTCGGGACGATCCGGCTGCTGGAGGCCGTGCGTGCCAGCGGCATCGACACCCGGGTCTACCAGGCTTCCTCGTCGGAGATGTTCGGCGCCAACCCGCCGCCGCAGAACGAGCACACGCCCTTCCACCCGCGCAGCCCGTACAGCGTCGCCAAGGTGTACTCGTACTGGGCGACCGTCAACTACCGCGAGGCGTACGGGATGTTCGCGGTCAACGGCATCCTGTTCAACCACGAGTCGCCGCGACGCGGGGAGACCTTCGTGACGCGGAAGATCACGCGTGGCGTGGCCAGGATCAAGGCGGGACTCCAGACGCATCTGCATCTGGGCAACCTGGACGCGGTGCGTGACTGGGGGTACGCCCCCGAGTACGTCGACGCGATGTGGCGGATGCTGCAGTGCGACACCCCGGACGACTACGTGGTGGCGACCGGGGAAGGGGTCAGCGTCCGGCAGTTCCTGGAGTACGCCTTCGAGCACGCCGGTCTCGACTGGCGCGAGCATGTCCGCTACGACGCGAAGTACGAGCGTCCCAGCGAGGTCGACGCGCTGATCGGGGACGCGTCCAAGGCCGCGGAGCTGCTGGGCTGGAAGCCCGCCGTGAAGTCGCAGGAGCTGGCCCGGATCATGGTCGACGCCGATGTCCGGCTGCTGGCCGATCAGCTCACCGGAGCAGCCGTGCGGGTGGACCGATGAGATACCCCGGACGTCTCAGACGCAGCCGCGGCGGCGTGTTCACCGCCGTCCTCGCCCTCACGGGCGGGGTCCTGACCGCTTCCGCGGCGACCGCTCCCCCGGCCGCCGCGCTCACCGATCCGGTCGGCTTCACCGCCGACCACCTCGCCACGTACCAGACGAACGGCATCGTCTGGTCGCTCGCCGAGGCGAACGGGGTCGTCTACGCAGGCGGCACCTTCACCCAGGTCCGCCCGGCCGGCTCCGCCGCCGGCAGCAACAGCACGCCGGCCGTCAACTTCGCCGCGTTCAACGCGGCCACCGGGGCGCCCACCGGCTGCTCGCTCTCCTTCACCCGCTCCAGCGGGACCGCGACGGTACGGGCGCTCGCTGTCTCCCCCGACAAGTCCACGTTGTACGTGGGGGGTTACTTCAACGCGGTCAACGGGACATCCGCCAACGGCCTGGTCGCCGTCAACACCGCCACCTGCACCCTGCGTCCGGGCTTCGCTCCGAACTTCGGGGCCACCGTGCGGGCGCTCGACGTGGCCGCGAGCGGAACCGTCTACGCGGGCGGCGACTTCCAGAGCGTCAACGGACAGACCCGCCGCTTCTTCGGCGCGGTCACGGCCGCCGGGGCGCTCACCGCCTGGAACCCGGAGGCGGACGATCCCGGACGGACGCTGAAGGTCACTCCGGACGGGCAGAGCGTGCTGATCGGCGGGGACTTCTTCACGGTGGGCGGGGTGAACTCGCACGCGCTCGCGGTGACCGCCGCCGGCACCGGGGCGCTGACCCGCGCCTACCCCGGCAGCTTCATCCCGTCGTCCGCCGTGATCAAGGACATCGTCACGGACTCCGCGTCCGGCGGCTGGTACGTGGGTGGTGAGGGCGCCGGCGGGGCGTCGTTCGACGGCCGGCTCGCGATGGATCTCACCACGTTCGACCAGCGCTGGCGGGACACCTGCCAGGGCGCCACACAGGCACTGCGGGTCTACCGCGGGGTGCTGTACGCGGGCAGCCACGTCCACGACTGTTCCACCATGGGCGGCTTCCCCAACCAGGTCCGCAAGCACCTGACCGCGCAGGCCGTCGACGATCCGGCGATGCTCGGCTGGCTGCCCGACACCAACGACGGCATAGGTGAGCCGGTGGGACCGCGCACGCTGACCGTCTCGTCCCGCGACGGGCACGACTTCCTGTGGGTGGGCGGCGAGTTCACCACGGTCAACGGTGTCGCCCAGCAGGCCCTGACCCGGTTCGCCGACTCGCCGGACACCGGGGCGCCGTCCGCACCGGTGGTCAGTCTCTCCGCGCCGCGGGCCGGTGAGGTTCGAGTGAGCTGGCGTTCGAGCCTGGACCTCGACGACAGCCGGCTCACCTACCGGGTGTACCGCGACGGCGGCGCCGCGCCGGTCCACACGACGACGGGTTCCTCGCTCTTCTTCAGCCGCCCGCAGCTGACCTTCACCGACACGGACGTCGTGGCAGGCCGCAGCTACTCCTACCGGATCACCGCGAGCGACGGCACCAACACCAGCGCGCTCTCCGCCAACGCCTCTGTCACCGCCTCCGGTTCGGCGAGTCCGTACGCGGAACGCGTGCTCGCCGACGGGGCGGATCTGTACTGGCGTTACGACGAGGCGGGCGGCGCCTTCGCCTCGGACGCCTCGGACAACGGCGACGGCGGGGTCTACACCAACACCCCGTCGTACCGTTCGACGCCGTCCGCCGTGGCCGGTTCCACGGCGCTGACCCTCAACGGCTCCGACGAGTACGTCTACAGCGACCGGCTGCATCACTACACCTCACCCACCCCCTACTCCATCGAGACGTGGTTCCGTACGAGCACGACCCGCGGCGGGCGTCTCGTCGGGTACGGCAGCAACATCGGCACCGCGCAGGGGCACACCAGCGGGATCTCCGACAAGATCCTCTACCTCACCGACAGCGGGCGCCTCGCCTTCGGGGTCCAGACCGGCAGTTCCAGCAGCCGCCCGACGATCACCTCGGCCGCCTCCTACAACGACAACACCTGGCACCACGCGGTCGCCACGCAGGGCCCGTCCGGCATGCGGCTCTACGTGGACGGGGCGCAGGTCGGCACCAACACCGCCACGGGCAACCGCTCCTACAACGGGTACTGGCGGGTCGGCGGGGACGCCATGGCCACGGCCTGGCCCAACCGTCCCACCAGCACCTACTTCGCGGGACAGGTCGACGAGACGGCCGTCTACGGCTCCGCGCTGACCGCCGCCCAGGTCGCCGCACACCACGATCTGGCGGACACCCCGTCCGGTCCCGGCGACACCACGGTCACCCTGACGCCGACGGAGGACGCGTACGTCAACGGGGTCGCCGCGAACACCACGTACAACGACAGCCAGCTCGCCTCCCGGGGCACCACGCCGTACCTCGGCTACCTCCGCTTCGCCCTGCCGGCCGCCCCGGCCGGGCAGGAGCTCACGAGCGCCCGGCTCACGTTCCGTACCTCGTCGGACTCCACGGCGGGCTCGGCCGAACCCCACACGCTCGTGCCGGTCACCGGCGCGTGGACCGAGTCGGCGGTCACCTACAACACCCGCCCGTCGCTCGCCACGACGGTGCTGGGAACGATCTCCGGCGCAACCGCCGTCTCCACCGACTACTCGGTGGAGCTGAACGCGCCGGTACTGGGCGGGGCCCTGGGCTCCGCCTACTCACTCGCTCTGACCAGCGGCGGGACGGACAGTCTCCGCATCTGGTCCAGCGAGGTCGCAACCGCGGCCCACCGGCCGCAGCTCGTTCTCACCTTCGGAGCTGAATGATGAACGAAAGTACGGGGCGCGGACGCGGCGCCCACGGCCGCGCGCGTGCCGCGGCCGCCGCGCTCTGCCTGCTCGCCGGGGCCCTGAGCGCCGCCGCCGGGGGTTCCCCGGCAGCGGCCCTCGCCCCACCGGTCTCGATCACCGCGGACGACCTGACCACCTGGCAGACCAACGGCATCGTCTGGTCGATGGCCGCCTCCGCCGACGGGGTGGTCTACGCGGGCGGCACCTTCTCCACCGTACGGCCGCCGGACGCACCGGCCGGCACCTCCGAGCAGCCCGCGGTGAACTTCGCCGCCTTCGACGCGGCGAGCGGAGCGCCGACGGGCTGCAGCCTGTCGTTCACCCTCTCCTCCGGAACGGCCACCGTGCGCTCCCTCGTCCTTTCGCCGGACGGCGACACCCTTTACGCGGGCGGACAGTTCGGTGCGGTCAACGGGGTCGGGGTCAGCAACATCGCGGCCGTCGACACGGCCACGTGCACCCCGCGCCAGGACTTCAAGGTCGCGGTGTCCGCGACCGTGCGGGCGCTCGCGGTCACCGATGACACCGTCTACCTCGGCGGTGACTTCAACAGTGTCGCCGGGCAGACCCGCAACAAGTTCGCGGCCGTCACCACCGGCGCCCAGCTCAAGCCGTTCACGGCGAACACGGACGAGGTGGGCCGGGCCGTGGAGGTCACCCCCGACGGCTCGCACGTGGTGATCGGCGGGGACTTCTTCACCGTCAACGGAACGAACTCGCACGCGCTGGCCGTGGTCGACGCGACGACGGGCGCCCTGGACAAGAGCTATCCGGGATTCATTCCGAACACCTCGACGGTGCAGGACCTGACCTCGGACGCCACCCAGTTCTACACCGCCAACGAAGGCACCGGCGGCGGTGTCTTCGACGGCCGGATCGCCCTCGACCTGGCCACGTTCTCCCAGGTCTGGCGCGACACCTGCCTGGGCGCCACCCAGGCCCTGCTGGTCCACAACGGCGTTCTGTACAGCGGCAGTCACGCCCACGACTGCGCGTCCATGGGCGAGTTCCCCGACCAGCCGCGCAAGCACCTGCTGGCGCAGGCGGTCGACGACCCGAAGCTGCTTCCGTGGTTCCCGGACACCAATGACGGCATCGGCGAACCCGTCGGCCCCCGGGTGATGGCGCAGACGGACAAGGGCGGCCGCCACTACCTGTGGGTGGGCGGCGAGTTCACCACGGTCAACGGTTCGGCGCAGCAGGGGCTGACCCGGTTCGCCGACGGGCCCGACACGGGAGCGCCGTGGGTGCCCAACGCCAGTGTCTCCACGGTCCGCCCGGGCGAGGTGGACGTGAACTGGCAGACGAGCTTCGACACGGACGACGGGGAGCTGACGTACCGGATCTACAAGGACGGCGCGAGTACCCCGGTGCACACCACCACGGGCTTCTCGGTGTTCTGGAACCGGCCCCAACTCACGTGGACGGACCGGGACGTGGCACCGGGTGAGACGCACACCTACCGGATCAGCGCGAGCGACGGCACCAACACCAGCGCCAAGTCACCCGCGGTGACGGCCGTGGTGGCGTCCGGGGCGGAGGCGTATCCCACTCGGGTGATCGCCGACGGGGCCTCGCTGTACTGGCGCTACGACGAGGGGACTTCGACGTTCGCCGCCGACGCCTCGGGCAATCTGAACAACGGCTTCCTGCGCAACGCACCCTCCTACCGCCAGACTCCGGCGGCGATCTCCGGTCCGTCGACCGCCATCGGCTTCAACGGCACGGACGAGTACGCCTACGGCAACACTCCGAGCTCCTCACCCTCCACCTTCTCGGTGGAGACATGGATCAAGACCACGACCACCCGGGGCGGAAACATCCTCGGCTTCGGCAATCTGACCATGGAGAACAGCGGCCAGCACGACAAGCATGTCTACATGCGCAACGACGGACGTCTGGTGTTCGGGGTGTACAGCGGCGGCTACAAGGCGGTGGCCACGTCCGCGGCGTACAACGACGGGGCCTGGCACCACGTGGTGGCCACCCAGGGCTCCGCAGGCGTGGCGCTGTACGTCGACGGACAACTCCGCGCCGGCAACGTGCTGTACACCGGCAACAGGAACTACCGGGGCTACTGGCGGGTCGGCGGGGACAATCTGTCCGGCTGGCCGAACCGTCCGACGAGCAACTTCTTCGCCGGGCAGGTCGACGAGACAGCGGTCTATCCGACCGTGCTGAGCGGCTCGAAGGTCGCTGCCCACTACGCGCTGAGGACGGGTGGATGAGGTATCCGTTCCTGGCCGGCGCCGCCGTCGTCGTCATGACGGCGGCGCTGGCCGCCTGCGGTTCGTCCTCCGGCGGCGGAGGCGGGAAGGAGCCGGCCGCGGCCGGCCCCGCGGCCTCGTCGGGGGCCCTCCCGTCGGGGCCCGTGGCCGGACCGGGGAGTTCTTCCGCCACGGATCCGACGGCCTCCCCGACCAGCGAGCCACCGAAGGTCCCCGCCGCCGAACTCACCCCGGCCACCGGCACGTTCACGAAGAAGCAGAAGGAGTACCTCGTCGACCGCGTCCCCCGGGGCATGGATCCGGCGGCCGTTCTCCAGACCGGGCAGGAGACCTGCGACCGGCTGACGTATCTCGTCAAGGTGGACCGGGACACCGCCGTCGGCGCGATCGTCACCGGTGAGATCGCCGACGCGAAGCCCGCCGTCGAGCACCTGTGCGTGCAGCACGCGGAGCTGGTGGAGCGGGCCTCGGGGGGGTACGCCGACGGCACGCACGAGGGCAAGGCGCTCCGCGCGGGGCGCTACCGCGACGTCTCCCCCACCAGGACGTGCAGTTGGCAGGTCACCGGGGCGGACGGCAAGGACCTCGTGTCGGGTTCCACCGACGACGGGAGGCGGAGCGTGATCACGATCCCGAAGACGGCCCGCGCCTTCACGTCCACAGGCTGCTATGCCTGGCTGCCCGAAGGAGACAACGGATGAGCAAGCTGCCCATAGCCGTGGCGATCCCCACGAAGAACGAGGGACTCAACATCGCCGAGGCCGTGAAGTCGGTGCTCGGGCACTTCGAGGCGGTCGTCGTCGTCGACTCGCACAGCACGGACGACACGGCGAAGATCGCGGCGGAGTGCGGGGCCGAGGTCATGATGTACACCTGGGAGGGCGGGCACCCCAGGAAGAAGCAGTGGTGCCTGGACCATGTCCGCACGGACCTGGACTGGATCCTGCTGCTCGACGGCGACGAACGGCTGAGCCCGGGGCTGCTGGCCGAGCTGCGGCAGGTCTTCGCCGATCCGGAGGCGCCCCGGCCGGCCGCGTACGACATCCCGCTGGGGTACTGGTTCTCGGGGAAGCGGCTGCGGCACGGATACACCATCCGCAAGCGCTCGCTGACCGACCGTACCCGCAGCCGCTACCCGGAGGTGGGCGATCTCGACGCGCCGGGCATCGGCGAGGTGGAAGGGCACTACCAGCCGGTCGCTGAGAGTGCGGGCTCGCTCCGCAACCCGATCGAGCACCAGGATCTCGATCCGGTGACCGCCTGGTTCGAGCGGCACAACAGGTACTCGGACTGGGAGGCGTGGCTGGAGCACCATCCCGACGTCAAGGAACAGGTGCGCCGGGTCAAGTCGCGGCAGGGGCAGCTGTTCCACAAGGCGCCGTTCAAGCCGCTGGTGTCCTTCGCGTACATGTACGTCTACCGGCGGGGCTTCCTGGACGGGCGGGCGGGGCTCGACTTCGCCCTGGCGATGAGCTTCTACCGCTGGCAGATCGCCCTCAAGTCACGGGAGAGTCCGTCTCCTTGACTCATCGGCGCTTCCGGCGGGCCGTCACGTCCTCGTAGGTCCGCCGGAGCGTCCGGGTCACGACGTCGATGGTGAAGTGCTCGTTGACCAGATCCCAGGCGGCCTTCCCCGCCTCGGCGTTGGCCGCGGGCTCCAGCAGTTCCAGGACCGCCCGGGCGACCTTCTGCGCGTTGGCCCCGTCCTCGCCCACCCGGCTGTCGATCACTCGTCCGGCTCCGGCCCGGGCGACGTCGGGGCCGAGGCCGCAGGTGCGGGTGACGACCACGGGGGTGCCGACGGACATCGCTTCGAGGACGGAGACGCCCAGGGGTTCCTCGATCGACGGCAGGACGTACACATCGGCCCGCCGTCCGGCCTCCAGTACCTCTTCGTGGCCCAGCGGTCCGACGTGGTCGAGCGAGTCCAGCACACCCAGGGCGCGGGCCCGTCGCAGCGTGTCCGGGAGCGCGCCGGTGTCCGGGCCCGCGAGGACGAAACGGGCGTCCGGGTGCTTCGCCAGGACCGTGGGCATCGCGGCCACGAAGTCCTCCGGACGCTTGCGTTCCTGGATCCGGGCGAGGAAGAGCACGGTCGGCGGGCGGTCCGGATCGCGGGCCGGCTTGAACTCCTGCGGGCGCACCCCGTTGACCAGGCGCACGGTCCTCGTGAGCGCGACGGGGGCCGCGACGGCGTTCACATCGGTCCGCTCGGCCTCGGTGAGATGGAGCACCGCGTCCGCGTCCCGCAGGACCTTGCGTACCCCCAGCAGGTCCGTCAACTGCGCCACCCGCTTCTCGGTGGGGTCCACCATGCCGTGCGTCTGGACGACGAGCGGGGTACGGGTGGCCAGGGCGAGGAGGGCGGCGGGCAGCGTCACCAGGTCGCGCATCAGATGGACGTGTACGAGGTCGGCGCCGCGCATCATGCGGTGTGCGGTCCGCAGGAGGGCTCCGGAGGTGATGCCGCTGACCTCGAACATCGGCAGCAGGTGCCGGGCCCGGAAGAGATGGACGGGCACGCCCTCCACCTCGGCGGGCAGCGGCCCGTCGAAGCCGTCGCCCAGGGCCATGATCCGGGCGTCGTCGCCCCCGGCGCGCTGCACCTTCGAAAGGTTCAGAGCCACCCGGGTCGGACCGCCGAAGGCATGGTCCGGGGTGTGCAGTGTGACGATGTGCAGGATCTTCACCAGGGTTCCCCTCGACCTCGGCCGGCTGTTCACAGCCTAGTCATCGCATCACCTCAAGTGGGGTGATTCGCTAAGGTGTTCACAGGCGCGCAGGCTCACGGAACGGGGAGACGATGACGTCCGTGCAGCAGGCTCCGCCGTCCGCGCCCTTCCGGGGCGACGGTCCTCGTCCTCCGGTCGAACCGCCCGCCAGGCCGATGTCCTGGGCGATGCTGTCGCGGGCGATGGCCGTGCCGCTCATCCTGGGGCTGGTCTGCTTCCTGCCCGCGCTGATCGCCGCCCAGCCCGGGACCGGGTCCCGGGACACGGCGTACTGGCTGCAGCTCGTGCTGACGTGTTACGCCGGGGCCCGGCTCTCGACCATGATCCTCTCCACCCGGCGACGGCTGCTGCAGGGCGTCTTCTGGATGTTCGTGTACATCGCGATGGGGGTGGCGCCGTTCGCCCAGGCGGTCATCGGCCAGACGCCGACGCCGATGGTCGGGCCGCGCTCCGACCTGGTCACGGCGATCGCCCTGATCCTGGTGGGATGCGCCGCCTTCGACCTGGGGGCGCTGCTGGCGTCCCGGCGTCCACTGCGGCGGCGCACCACGGCCCGCGGGGGCGGCGGCCCGGCCACGGCGCATCCGGTCAGGCTCCGGCTGCTGGTCCTGCTCGCCTTCGCGGCAAGCGGCTACTACGTGCTGAAGCTCGGCGGGCCCGGCGTTTTCTTCTCCAGTCGGCAGGAGATCAGCGCCTCGGTCGCTCAGAGCGGTGTCGCGTCCGGGGAGTCCAATGTGGGCTCCGCGTTCCTGAAGGGCTTCGGCACGGTTCCGGCCCTGCTGGCGCTGCTCTTCTACACCCGCCGGCTGGTGACCTCGCGCCGGGCCCGGCGCTCACCGTCCACCGTTCTCGTGTGGATCGCGCTGGCCGTGGTGAACCTGGTCGTGAACAACCCGATCTCCAATGCCCGTTACTGGTTCCTGACGGTGCTGGTCTCGCTGCTGTTCACGGCGTTCCCGAGCAGCGCGGCGATGTACCGCTCGGTGCTGGCCATGGGAGTGGTCGGCGCCCTGGTGCTGTTCCCGTACGCGGACAGGTTCCGCTACGACGACTCCGGGTACCGCCCGGTCCAGTCGTCGTCGGTTTTCGAGCCGCTGGCCACCAAGGACTACGACCAGACGGTGATGTTCGCCAACACCATCTCGTGGGTCGACACGCGCGGCCACACGTACGGCCGTCAACTGGCGGGCTCGGCCTTCTTCTTCGTGCCGCGGGCGGCGTGGAGCGGGAAGCCCGAGGACACCGGGGTGCGGGTCGGGCAGTGGATGGGGATGAACATGACGAATCTCTCCGCGCCGCTGTGGACCGAGCTGTGGGTGGACTTCGGGGCGCCGGGCCTGATCGGCGGGTTCGCCCTGATCGGTTACGCGACGGCGCGCACCGACCGCCGCTATGCGCGGGCGGTCTCGCGGGACGGTCCGGGGCCGGGCAGTGTTCTGGCGATCACGGCGCCGCTGATCGCGGGATACACCTTCATTCTGCTGCGCGGCCCCCTGCTTCAGGCCGTCGGAAAGCTCGCCATCGCGGCGCTGTGCCTGGCGATGATCACGAGTTTCACGGGCCGGAGCCGACGGCGGTCGCACTGACCGGGGCGTGTTCGCGCTCACCGACCCGGGTGAGCCGGACCACCCGGGTCCAGGTGGCGACCGCCTTGCAGACGGATCCCAGGCAGAGGCCCCAGGCGGCTCCCATCACTCCGCCGAGCAGATAGCCGCCGGCGAGGAAGGCGACCGCGGCGAGGGAGAAGACCACCTGGATGGAGAGCGTGGTGCGCGGATCAAGGAGTCTGAGGGCCAGCAGTCCGCAGGTTCCGACGGCCATGGCCGCGTACTGGCTGCCGGTCGCGGGGAGCAGCGCAGCGGCCGTCGGCCAGGTGTCGCCGAGCAGATGGCGTCCGGCCGAGCCGGGCAGCAGCGCGAGGACGGTGGCCCAGCCGGCGGCGGTGAGCGCCAGGACCGCGGCCAGGGCCGCGGTGGCCCGCACCCGGAGCCGGTCGGTGGCGAGCCTCCCGAGGAGTGGGGGGCCGAAGCCGGTGGCCGAGGTGTACAGCACGTTCAGCGGGCCGAAGAGCGTGGTGGCGCCGCGCAGGGCACCGACGACGAGCGGGTTGCCGACGGCGCCGAGCCCGAGCACGGAGAGCTGGCTGGTCGCGTTGCCCACGCCGAACTCGACGACGAACCGGCGGCCCAGGTGCCCCTTCGCCAGCAGGGGCTTCAGCCGCACCGGGGTGCCGGCCGTCCTGCGGTGCAGCACGGCCGCGGACAACAGGAGCGCGGGCAGGGCGGAGAGGCCCCAGACGATGACCAGCCGGGCCGCCGGGGTGCCGTGCGGCTGTGCGGCCAGCGCGCCGAGTACGCAGGCCAGGCGCAGCGTGTCGGAGGCCAGCGCCAGGTGCTGTGCGTGCAGCGTGGCGAAGGCGTAGCGGGCCGTGTCCTGCGCGAGGACGACCGGCAGCACCAGTCCGAGCATCGCCCCGGCGCGTGCCGTCTCCCCCGGCAGCAGGACGCAGACCGCGGCGAGCAGGCCGCCGATGACGGCCGAGGCGAGCAGGGTGAAGCCGACCGCTGACCGGCAGGCTCCGCGCGTCTCGTCGCTCGCCGCCTGCCGGCGCAGCACCAGGGGCTGTCCGGTGTAGGCGCCGAAGACCCCCAGCAGTACGGAGAAGACGAGGTAGACGGCGGAGAAGCGGGCGAAGTCGGCGACGGTGGAGAGCCGGGCGGCCACGACCAGCACCAGGATGTTGGTGAGCGCCGCCACCCCCTGGTCGGCGACCGAGCAGACGACGGCGGTGCGTGCCCTCATCGGTGTCCCGCGGTACTGCTCCGGTCGCTGCCGCCGCTTCCCGCGCCGCCGTCGAGCGTCCGCAGGCCGAGGGTCTCGGTGGGGTCGCCGGTGCGGGCCGCATCGTGCGCCCGGCCGGGACCGTCGGCGCCCGTGTCCTCGCGGGCGTCGCGGCCGTCCGCGGGTGCCGGACGGCCGCGGCCCCGGCGTTTGGCCGCCTTCCTGCGGGCCCGGCGCTCCAGGCGTCCGTAACCGGGGTGGAGCAGGGTGCCGAGGACGGTGCCGCCCGCCGCACCGATGATCTCGCGGATGCGCTCCAGGTCGCTGCGGTGCACCTCACGCGGATCGCAGACCACCACGACCCCCTCGACCCGGTCGATGAGGGCGACGGCGTCCGCGTACGAGAGCACGGGCGGGGCGAGCACGATGACGACGGCTCCCGGCCGGCCCCCCTCCGCGAGGATGCGGCTGACGGGCGCGGAGGTCAGGGCGCGCGGCACGTTGTCCGTGCGGCGGCCGGCGATGAGCGTGAAGGCCCCCGAGCCGGGCACGTCCACGTTGGTGCGGCTGTCGGAGGGCCAGCCGCGCCCGTCCCGCTCGTTGGCCCAGCTGGGCCGGCCGGCCCGCCCCACCGCGCCGAGCGCCCCGGCCAGGGACGGGGACCTCAGATCGGCCTCCACGAGCAGGACGTCACGCCCCATCTCGGCGAAGGCGGCAGCCAGGTTGGCCGCGGCGGCCGTCGCCATGCCGTTGTCGCCGCGGGGCGCCGTGACGAGGATCCGGCGGCGCTCGGTGAACGAGGGGTCGTAGGCGAGCCGGAAGGCCACCGCCCGGTACTCCTCGGCGAGTCTGCTGCCGCCGCGTCCGATGGCGAGCAGGATTCCGGCGGCGGCGCGCTCCCTGGGCAGCGTGCCGAGCAGCGGAGCTCCCAGCGAGCGGACGAGTTCCCTGGTGGAGCGCACAGCGGGGTCGAAGACGAGCCGTACCCAGGACAGCAGCAGGCCGAGCGCGAGTCCGACGACGCCGCCGAGGCCGAGGAGGAGCGGCAGCCCGGCTCCGCTGGGCTTCTGCGGCGCGACGGGCTTCTTGTTCAGATAGCCGGGCGTGGTGTCCAGTGCGCGCAACTCCGATATCTTCTGGCTCAGTTCGGAGATGGAGACGATGAGATTGGCCCGTGCGCTGGTGACGTCGTTGCCCACCGTGCCGGTCTCCTGCTCGGCCAGCCGGTCCCGCTGTTCGGTGAGCGGCTTCAGCTGGGCCCGGTAGCCGTCGACCATGTTGTCGATGCTGTTCTCGGTGCGCTCCCGGCGTATCTCCAGGTAGGCCTCGGCAAGTGCCTGGGCGCGGGCCTTCGCCTCTTCGGGGGTGCGGCCGGTGTAGGAGAACCTGAGCACCAGGGTGTTGGGCGGATTGGTGACCTGGAGCCCGGAGAGCAGCGTCCCCACGTCCACGGTGTCGCCGGTCCTGGTCAGCGAGCCGACGGCGACGGTGCCGACCGCGTCACTGACCGCGGTCTGGCGCTCGGAGCCGATGTTGATTCCCTTGTCCGCGGAGGCACCGGCGGCGAAGGGGTCGGAGGTGGCGGAGCGCACGGACACCTCGCCGGTGGAGGTGTAGGTGTCCTCGCCGCCCAGGCCCAGCCAGCCGGCTCCGAGCAGTCCGACGACGACGCCGCAGGCGAGCAGCGTGCGGTAGCGCAGGAGCTGGCGGAACTGGTCCCTGAGCAGCGCGGGTTCGTCCTGGTCCTCCAGGGCGCGGATCGGGTGGGTCATCGGCGGTCTCTCCCTTCGGCGTCCTGAAGGACCTCGGTGATCAGTGCGTCGAAGCGGGCGAGTCCGGCTTCACGGCCGAGGTGACGGGCCACGTAGCGCGGCCCGTTGGAGCCGAGTTCACCGGCGGCCGCGGGTTCCTCGGTCAGTTTGCGGACCGCGGCGAGCACTGCGGCCGGGTCCTCCGGTGCGACCAGCAGCCCGGCGCCCGAGCGCTGCACCTCCTGTGCGGTGCCGCCCCCCTCGGCCACGGAGGCGACGACGGGGCGGCCCGACACGAAGTACGAGGTGAGCTTGGAGGGCACGCTCATGTCGAGCACGGACGCGCGCTGGGTCACCGCGAGGACGTCGGCGGCCGCCAGGACGTCGGTGAACTCGTCGGCGCCCGCGGGCGGCAGGAAGTCGAGGTTGGGCAGCCCGGACGCACGGGCCAGCAGGGCGTCGCGCTGATTGCCGTCCCCCATCAGGACGATGCGTATCTCCGGGGCGAGCCGCGCCGCGTCGACGAGGACCTCCAGCCCCTGTTTCAGCCCCATGTTGCCGGAGTGCAGCACCACGGGTGTGCCCTCGCGCCAGCCCAGCCGGGCCCTCGTCGTGGCGCGGTCCGCCGAAGGCGCCTGCACGTGTGACCAGTTGGGGACCAGCCGGATACGTTCCGGGTCCACCCCGTAGGCGGTGACCCGGGGGACGAAGCTCTCGTGGATGACGCCGACCAGGGTGGCGGCCCCCAGCGCATACCGCTCGGCCCGTGCGGCCAGGGCGGCCGCCCTGCCCCCGCCCCGGATGCCGCTCTGCGCGGCGGCGGCGCCCATCAGGTCCTGGACGACGGGTATGTAGGGGATGCCGTGACGGCGGGCGAGCCGGGCGCCGATGACGCCTCCGGCCAGGCTCGGAAGCTGGGCGAGCACCGCGTCGGGCCGCAGCGCGGGCGGGGCGGCGAGACCGTGGGCGAGGACGCTCGCCTCGAAAGCCGCTCTGCGCAGGGCGCTCTGACGGGGCGGCACATAGTGTCTTCGCCGGTGGACGGTGACACCCGCGCGCTGCTCCTCGGTCCGCCACACCCCCCGGTAGGCCGCATCGGTCCGCCAGGACGGGTAGTGCGGCATGCCGGTCAGCACATGGGTGTCGGCCCCGCACCGGGCCCAGTGCTCGGCGAGCTGGGCTGCGTACGGGCCGATACCGGTGAGCTCGGGTGCGTAGTTCGTGGAGACCACCAGCAGACGGCGGCCGTCGAGCGGCATGCGGTGCTCTTCCTCTGGCATCTGTTCTGGCATCGGACGCTCGCCTTCCCCCCGGAGCCACCTGTGTTCCCCCCAAGGAACAGCCCCAAAAGTGAGCTTATCCGTTCACGAGATGCGCAAGTGGTCTTCACAGTAAGGTCGTTGCACGATCAACACCGATACCGTTATCCCACCGGACCGGATGCCATGTCCGGACACCGGCCGATGGGACACGGACATCACGTTCACACCGTGGGGGGAGAGAACGGATGGTGCACAGGGTCGGCTACGCGCCGGGGGTCTACGACCTGTTCCACATAGGTCACCTCAACATCCTGCGGCATGCCCGCAGCCAGTGCGACTACCTGGTGGCAGGGGTCGTCTCGGACGAGATGGCGGCACTCGCCAAGGGGCACAAGCCGGTCATACCGCTGCCGGAGCGGCTGGAGATCGTCCGGAGCGTGCGGTACGTGGACGCGGCCTTCGTCGAGACGGTCCCGGACAAGGTCGAGACCTGGCAACAGGTCAGGTTCGACGTCATCTTCAAGGGCGACGACTGGCGCGACACGGAGAAGGGCAGGCGGCTGGAGCGCGACTTCGCCGAGGTCGGTGTGGAGGTCGTCTACTTCCCGTACACCGTGCACACCTCCAGCACGCAGTTGCGCCGGGCGCTGGACACACTGGTCAGTCCGCCCGGAGCGCTCTCAGCTCCCTGAACCACTTGCCGAGGAACGCCACGAGGAACAGCGCGTGCACGGCGGCGAGTACGGCGTATCCGGTGCGGAACGCCGTCTCGTCACCGAGCAGCAGGAACACCAGGCAGAACACCCCGTAGTCGGCCGGCAGCAGCGCCACGGCCCGCAGCCGGGAGACGGGCGCGGCGGGCGCTCCGCCCTGCGGCGAGGGCCGGGCGGCGGCCTTGCCCAGCTGCTCACGCAGAAGCCCTGCGCAGAACGTGAGCACCGCGACGAACAGGAAGCCGAGCGGCAGGAGCAGCCAGGCGTCGGACCCGAGGCCGAAGTAGCGGTGGAACGAGATCAGTACGGCGGTGTGGACGAGGATCATCTTCGCGCAGTCGACGACATGGTCCAGCCATTCGCCGTCGGGGCCGCCGCGGCCGGTCAGCCGGGCGAGCTGGCCGTCGGCCGAGTCCAGGGCGAACCCCACGGCGAGCCCCAGGTAGACGAGGACCGCAGGTCCCCAGGCGGGGCGCACCAGAGCCACCGAAGCGAGGGCGGCGAAGGTGAACGCCGCACTCACCAGAGTGACCTGATTGGGTGTCATGCCGATTCGGTACGCGGCCGCCGCGAAGACCCGGCCGGCCGGCCGGTTCACGTACCGGGAGTAGAGCGACACCCCCTTGGCCGACTTCTGCGCTCCGCGCAGTTCACGCAGCACCGTACCCGTGGATTCCATACGCCCCCCAGCGTGTCGCCGTTCCCCACAGCTCCGGCGGCAGCTCAGGCCCTCGCCGCCGGAGCCGCATCATGGCACGCGCGCCCCCTCGCACGGGCGCGATCCGAAGGACCCGTCCGGTACGCGGCGGCAGGGTGCCCCGTCAGGCGGTGGCGGTCCGGCATTCGGGGTGGCCCCAGCCATGGTCGTTCTTGGCGATCATGTCCTTGGCCGCGTACGGCTTTCCGCAGTGGCACCGCCCGGCGAACTTGGCACGGATGGTCGCTCCGGCCCGGGCCGCGCCGCCCGCCTTCTTCGTCGCGGCGCCGGTCCGCCGTCCTTCGGTGGCACGGGAGGGTGCGGGAACCGGCAGGTCCGCGGAGCCCTGCGAGGTACCCGCCGCACGCTGCGCGACGGCCACTTCGCTGGCTGCCTGGTCGGCCAGGGCGTTCAGCGGATCGCCGTCCACCTGATGGGCCGGCACGTAGACGAACTCCACGGCCCGGCCGGTCAGCAGGGAGTCGATGCGGGCCACCAGGTCGCGGTTGGCGACGGGCTTGCCGGCCGAGGTCTTCCAGCCGTTCCGCTTCCAGCCCGGCAGCCACTTGGTGACGGCGTTCATCGCGTACTGCGAGTCCATCCGGACTTCGAGCGCCACGGCCGGGTCGAGTGACTCCAGCAGTTCCTGGAGGGCGGTGAGCTCGGCGACGTTGTTGGTGGCGGTGCCCAGCGGACCGGCCTCCCACCGCACCGGCCTGCCTGCCGCGTCAGCCACCACATAGGCCCAGGCGGCCGGCCCCGGATTACCCTTCGACGCCCCGTCACACGCGGCGATCATGCGCTCGTTCATACCCCTGATCATGCCAGCGTCCGGGGGGGGCCGGATCACGCCGGTTCCGCTCCCGGTGTGCGCATCGCATCGCCGCGGCGTCCCACCCGCCCCACCTGCCACTCTCACCGTCCGTGACGCTTCGGGGTGCGCTGCTCACGCAGCGCTGCTTCTCTGAGGGGGCCCGCTCTTCCCTACCGTTCAAGGAGTGACGATGAGCGTTGCAGGAGAATCCGGCCGAGCCCAGCAGATGCGCGAGAAGGCCAGGCACATGACCGAGGCCGCGGAGCGCACCAGCGACCCCGAGCAGCGTCGCCGGCTGGAGGAGAAGGCCCGCAAGCTGCAGGAACAGAGCGAGCAGCAGGGCGTCCGGAGCGGCAGCGGCCGCCCCGTGTAGCCACCCGCACACGCGGACGATGGGCTGCCACCCTTCCATGAGGGGGTGGCAGCCCATCGGCGCGCCCGGCCCGCGTGGACACCCGCACACCGGGGGCCCGCCCGGAGGCGGTTGATCTTCGATCCCTACGCTGGGTCCTCACCGAGGGCGTCACGTCGCCGTCGCACAGGAGCGAGGAGCCTTGCATGAGCCGTCAACCGGTCACCGTGGTCACCGGCGGCAGTCGCGGGATCGGCGCCGCCGTCTGCGTACGTCTGGCGGCCGACGGTCATCACGTCGCCCTCGGCTACCGCTCCGACGCGGCAGCGGCCGAGGCCGTCGCGGTGGCCGTACGGGAGACGGGCCGGCGCTGTGTGACGGTGCGGATGGACACCGCCGACGAGGCGGGCGTCGATCTGCTCTTCGACACCGCGGCGGCCGAGCTCGGCCCGGTCACGGGCCTGGTCAACAACGCCGGCGTCGGCGGGCCGACGGGCCCGCTCGCCGATGCCGACGCGGCCGGGCTCCGGCGCGCCCTCGACGTCAACGTCGTCGGTTACCTGCTCTGCGCGCGGCGGGCCGTGCGCGACATGACCGGGTCGGGCGGCGGGGCCATCGTGAACATGTCGTCGGCGGCGGCCACCCTCGGCAGTCCTGGCGAGTACATCCACTACGCCGCGGCGAAGGCAGCTGTGGACACGCTGACCATCGGGCTGTCCAAGGAGGTCGCGGCGGCGGGCATCCGCGTCAACGCGGTCGCCCCCGGCATCATCCGCACCGGGTTCCACGCGGACCCGGAACGCCCCGACAAGGCTGCCTCCGGAATCCCCCTGGGCCGGCCGGGAGAGCCCGAGGAGATCGCCGGCGCCGTCGCGTGGCTGCTGTCGGACGACGCCTCGTACGCCACCGGGGCGATCCTCAGGGTGGCGGGCGGTCGCTGACGCCCGGAGGTACGGTGCGGCGGTGACCGGTCCCGGCGGGCTTCCGCTGCTCTTCCTCGATGTCGACGGCCCCCTCGTCCCGTTCGGCCCGCGCGCCGGCGGGCACCCCGTCTTCCCGGGTGCGCCGGGTCCGCCGGGTCCGCCGGAGGCCGGGGCGCATCCGCTGCTCGACCGGATCGACCCGGCGCTCGGGCCCCGGCTGGCGGCGCTCCGGTGCGAGCCGGTCTGGGCGACGACCTGGGGGGACGAGGCGAACGCGGTCGTCGGACCGCGCCTCGGGTTGCCGCGCCTCCGTGTGGTCGTCTGGCCCGCCTCTTCGGACCGGGAGGAGCGGGACATGCGGGCGGGGCTCCACTGGAAGACGCGCACGCTCGTCGGCTGGGCCGCGGGGCGCGCCTTCGTATGGGTGGACGACGAGATCACCGAGCGGGACCGGCACTGGGTGGCGGCTCACCACGGAGGACCGGCCCTGCTCCGCCGGGTCGATCCCGCACTCGGCCTGACCGACGCCGACCTGCGCCTGATCGACATCTGGCTGCGCAGACTGGCAGGGGGCACGGCGCGAGGCGGCATGGCGTGAGGGGCACGGGCGTGAGGGCCGCGTGCCCGGCTCAGACCAGGGCGGTGCCGCGGACCAGCAGCAGCGCCACGTCCGCCGCCGCGACGACGGCCGCCGCCGCGAGCGGCGCCTTGCGCCAGGTCCGGCCGAACAGGATCCCGGCGAGCGCCGCGGGCGCCGCGACGGCGAGCGTGACCGCTCCCCAGCGCCCGGCAGGCCCGGCCGGGCCGAGGGCCAGGACCACGGAGGCCGCCAAGAGGGGCACCGGCAGCAGCATCCCGGTGGCGGTGGGGCCCAGCCGCTGCGGGAGGCCGCGCACACCGCTGCGCAGGTCGTCCTCGATGTCGGGCAGTACGTCGCCCAGGTGCGCCGCCAGTCCCAGCAGGGCGCCCGCCGTCACCACCCACCACGTCGGCCCGGGACGGCCGGGCAGGGTCAGCGCGGCCACGGCGGGCAGGGCGGCGAACCCGATGACGTACGGAAGCCAGGACAGGGCTGTGGCCTTCAGTTTCAGGTTGTACGCCCAGGCGGACGCCACGGCCGCCAGGTGCACCGCGCCGGCGAGCGGGCCGCAGGCCAGGGAGAGCGGGACGCACAGCAGCGCGGCGGTGAACGCCGCCACCCAGACCGTCCCGCGGCTCACCGACCCCTCGGCCACGGGTTTGCCGGCGCGTCCCGCGGCGGCGTCGCGCCGGGCGTCGAAGGCGTCGTTGCACCAGCCCACGGAGAGCTGGCCGCACAGCACGGCGGCGACGAGGAGGGCGCAGCGGACGGCGTCGAGGCCGACGCCCGCGCCCAGGGCGCCCGCGATCGCGGTCACGGCGACGACCGGTCCCGGATGGCAGGAGCGGGCCAGCCCCGCGGTACGGCGCGGCGGCCACGCGGTCGGAGCGCAGGCGCGAGACGGGTCCTGAGTGCCCATGACGCGATCGTAGGTACTCCGGACACCGCGGACCTGACAGCCGCACGGGTTGTCTGCGGTGTTTTGCCCCTGGTTCCGGGCAGGGATGGGCCATGACGTCTGAGAAGCAGGGCCCGGGATGACACGGATCGCAGCCGTGCACGGCACCCTGGCCCCGTACCGCCACACCCAGCGCGAGGTCACCGACATGGTGGCCCGCACCTGTCTGCCGCCCGGGGCCGACCGGCGGGTCCTGGACCGGCTCCACGAGAACGCCCGGGTGCGCAGCCGCACCATGGTGCTGCCTTTGGAGCGCTACGCGGAGCTGGACGGTTTCGGGGACGCCAACGACGTGTTCATCGAGGCGGCCGTGGACCTGGGCGCCGACGCGCTGCGCGGCGCGCTGCGGACCGCGGGGCTGCGGCCCTGCGACGTGGACCTGCTGATGTTCACCTCGGTGACCGGCGTGGCCGCTCCCTCCGTCGACGCCCGGCTCGTGGGGCGCCTCGGCCTGCGCCCGGATGTGAAACGGCTGCCGGTCTTCGGGCTCGGCTGCGTCGCCGGGGCGGCGGGCATCGCCCGGCTCCACGACTACCTGCTCGGCCGGCCCGACGACGTGGCGGTCCTGCTCTCGGTCGAGCTGTGTTCCCTCACCTTCCAGCGCGGCGACACGTCGCCCGCCAATCTGGTGGCGACCGCGCTGTTCGGCGACGGGGCCGCCGCCGTGGTGGCGCTCGGCGAGGGCAGGGCGGCCCAGGCGGGGCCCGAGGTAGTGGCCACGCGCAGCCGGATGTATCCCGATACAGGACACGTCATGGGCTGGGACATCGGCGACTCGGGCTTCAAGGTGGTGCTCGATCCGGGCGTCCCCGACGTCGTCCGCCGCCATCTGGCGGACGACGTCGGGGACTTCCTGTCCGAGCACGGGCTCAAGGCGAAGGACATCGCCCACTGGGTGTGCCACCCGGGCGGCCCCAAGGTGCTGGAGGCCGTCGCCGATGTCCTCTCGCTCCCCGACGGCGCGCTCGACGTCACCTGGCGTTCGCTGGCCGACGTGGGGAACCTGTCGTCGTCCTCGGTGCTTCACGTCCTGCGGGACACGCTGGAGCAGCGGCGGCCCGAACGGGGCTCCCCCGGGCTGCTGATGGCGATGGGGCCCGGTTTCTGCTGCGAACTGGTGCTGCTGCGCTGGTAGGTCGGAGGACACATGATCTGGTACACGGCACTGGTGCTGGCCGTGGCGGGCGAGCGCCTCGCCGAACTCTCCGTCGCCCTGCGCAACACCCGCTGGGCGCTGGCCCGGGGCGGAACCGAGTCGGGCCGCGGTCACTATCCCGCGATGGTCGCCCTGCACACGGCGCTGCTGGCGGGATGCCTGGCCGAGGCCGGACTGGCGGACCGGCCGTTCGTGCCGCTGCTCGGCTGGACGATGGTGGCCGTGGTGGTGGGCGCGCAGGCGCTGCGCTGGTGGTGCATCCGTACGCTCGGCCACCGTTGGAACACCCGGGTCATCGTGGTGCCGGGGCTGCCGCTGGTCACGGGCGGCCCGTACCGCCTGCTGCGCCACCCCAACTACGTCGCCGTCGCCGCGGAGGGGATTGCCCTGCCGCTGGTCCACGGCGCGTGGGTGACCGCGGTGCTCTTCACCGTGCTCAACGCGGCGCTCATGGCCGTACGGGTGCGGTGCGAGGAGGCGGCCCTCGCCCGTGCCGGAGGCGTTCCGGCGTGATCGATCTCCTCGTCGCGGGCGGCGGCCCGGCCGGCCTGGCGGCGGCGATCCGGGCGGCCTCGCTCGGCATGGAGACCGTCGTCGTCGAGCCCCGTGCCTTCCCCGTCGACAAGGCGTGCGGCGAGGGCATCATGCCCAGCGGGGTGGCGGCGCTGCTCGCCCTCGGCATCGAGCTGTCCGGTCATCCACTGCGCGGGATCCGTTACGTGGACGGCGCCCGGAGCGCGGCGGCGGAGTTCCGCGGCCGGGCCGGGCTCGGGGTGCGCCGGACGGCGCTGCACACCGCGCTGCACGCGCGTGCGCTGGCGCTCGGCGTCCGGATCGTGCCGGGGAAGGCTGCGGAGGTCCGCCAGAGCGATGACCGGGTCGGCGTGTGCGGGCTCACCGCCCGGTGGCTGATCGCCGCCGACGGGCTGCACTCGCCGGTCCGTCGAGGGCTCGGCCTGGAGGGGCCCGCAAGTCCCGTGCGCCGTTACGGGCTGCGCCGGCACTATCGGCTGGACCCGTGGACGGAGTTCGTGGAGGTGCACTGGTCCCGGCGCGGTGAGGCGTACGTGACGCCGCTCGGGGACGGCCTGGTGGGTGTGGCGGTACTCAGCGGGGAACGCCGGGGGTACGAGAGCCAGCTGGCGGACTTCCCCCGCCTCGCCGCCACACTGCGGGGCCGGGAGGCCGGTTCCGTGCGCGGCGCCGGGCCGCTGCGCCGGCGTGCGCGCGGCCGGCGGGCGGGTCGGGTCCTGCTGGTCGGCGACGCCGCGGGCTATGTGGACGCGCTGACCGGTGAGGGGGTCGCGCTCGCCGTGGCGACGGCCGGTGCGGCGGTGGACTCGCTCGCCGCGGGACGACCGCAGGACTACCCGGCCGGCTGGGCCCGGCTGACCCGTCGTCACCGGCTGCTCACAGCGGGTCTGCTGTCGGTGGCCCGGCGTCCTGCCACCGCACGGATGATCGTCCCGGCCGCGCACCGGGCTCCGGCCCTGTTCGGTGCCGCGGTGCGCGCGCTGCAGTAGGCGCCCCGCCGCGCCGGATTCCGCTCCGTTGCAGGCCACCGGCCCGGCGGACCACCTGCCCGTCTCCAACACCGCATGATCATCGGTAAGTTGCTGTGGCAGACTTCACCGCAGGATCGGCATCACCTCATCTGCAACGGAGCTCGCCATGACGGCAGGGACGTCCCAGCCCCCCATAGACACCAGCAGGCCGCAGTCGGCGCGCGTCTACGACGCACTCCTCGGGGGCAAGGACAACTACCCCGTCGACCAAGCTGTTGCGGAGCAACTGCCCATCGAGGCGAAGATCGGCGCCCACCAGAACCGCGCGTTCATGAACCGCGCCACGGCGTGGCTGGCCCGGGAGGGTATCGACCAGTTCCTCGACATCGGCACGGGCATTCCGACCGCGCCGAACCTCCACCAGATCGCCCAGGAGATCAACCCCGCCTCGCGGGTGGTCTACTGCGACAACGACCCCATCGTCCTGCGTCATGCCGAGGCACTGCTGATCAGCAGGCCCGAGGGTGCCACCGACTACGTCCCGGCGGACGTCCGTGAACCGGGCACCATCCTCGAGGCGGCCGACAAGGTCCTGGACTTCCGGCGTCCGGTGGCCCTGTCGATGCTCGGCCTGCTGCACTTCCTGCCCGATGACGTGGACCCGGCCGGCATCGTCCGAACCCTGACGGGCGCGCTGTCCCCGGGCAGTTATGTGGTGCTGTCCCAGGGTGCGTCCGACGTCAATCCGGAGCGCGGGCAGCAGGGGGCCGACGAGTACGACAAGGGCGGCATCCGGCTGGCGCTGCGCACCCGGGCGGAGTTCGCGCTGTTCCTGGACGGACTGGACGTCACCGAGCCGGGCCTCGTCACGGCGCCCGAGTGGTTCCGCGACACGCCCGCGCCCGAGCCCGAGCACAGCGGACTGTACGTGGCCGTCGCCCGCGTACCGTAGGAAGCGTCCGCAGAAGAAGGGATCCGCCATGGATTCGGCTCAGCACCCCGACGCCGCTTCGGTGTTCGACGCCCTCGGTGCCGACTACGAGCAGGCGTTCGGCGGATCGGCCGCGCACCACGCCTCGTTGGAGCTCCTCCTGGAACACCTCGCTCCGGGCAGCCGGGTGCTGGACGTCGGCAGCGGCACGGGCGGGCCGACCGCGCGGACGCTCGCCGACGCCGGTCACCACGTGCTCGGCGTCGATGTCTCCCCCGTCATGGTGGGCATCGCCTCCCGGCAGGTGCCCGGGGCCGAGTTCCGCTGCGCCGACGTCCGCGACCTGCCCCTGGAGGACGGGAGTTTCGACGCGGTCTGCGTGTACTTCTCGCTCCTGCAGCTGTCCCGTGCGGAGCAGACGGATGTGCTGCGCCTGGCCGCCCGGGTGCTGCGTCCCGGCGGCCATCTGGCCGTGGCGACGGTGCCGCTGGACCTGGAGGGCGTGAGCGGCACGTTCATGGACCAGCCGGTGCGGGTGACGAGTTTCGGCGAGGAGGCGTTCACCGGGGTGGTGACGGCAGCCGGATTCACGGTCCTGGAGCGGGAGAGCGTCCTGTTCACACCGGACCATCCGACGGCCGTGCCCGAGCCTCAGCTGTTCCTCCTGGCGCGCCGGACCTGACGCGGTGGCGCTGCGGGGCACGTTGCCCCGCGCGTCGCCGGGCCGCAGCCGAGAAGAATTCTTCGCGGACGTGTCACGTTTTCCCGCCGGGGCGTTTCAGTGCAGTGCCGGGCCGGCCACCGAGGCCGGCGAGAACACCCCGGCACCCGCCCGCTGAGGAGCTCCCATCATGTCCGTCGCCCACGTCGTCGTCACTCTCGTCGCTGCCGCCATGGCCGGTTACTCGGCCGGTGCCCTGCTGTTCCGTGCCCAGTGGGTCGTCCAGGCCCTGACCGACTACAGCGTCCCGCGCTCCTGGTGGACGTGGCTCGGCGCGGCGAAGGCGGCCGGGGCCGCGGGTCTGGTCGTCGGGCTGTTCGTCCCGGTCGTCGGCGTCCTGGCCGGTTCCGGGCTGGTGCTGTACTTCGCCGGGGCGGTCGTCACGGTGATCCGGGCCCGTTGGTACACGCACATTCCCTACCCGATGGTGTACGCGGCTCCGGTCGTCGGGGCCATGGTCCTCGGCCTCGCGGCCTGAACCCGGCGGCGCCTGACCGGGCGGGTCCCGGGCAGGCGCCGCCTGCGGCGAAGGCGCCTGTCGCGGGGATGCCGAACCTCTCCCGAGGACATAGCGTCCAGGTGGCTCGTACCGCCCGTCGGGAGGCGCTGATGCGGAAGACGGATCGCCCTGGGTCCAGTGCCTCCCACGGGCCCGCGCGGGAAACGGCGGGCGGCGGTGGAGCAGCCGGTTCCCGGCACACGCCGGCGTTCACCCGCACGGCCGCACGTTTCGCGTCGGCCGCGCTGCTCGCCGGCTCGCTCGCGCTCGTCGCCCCGGCCCCGTCCTCCCACGCCGCCCCTTCCCCCGTCCGGTCGTCCGGCAGCCACGGCGCCGCCGCCGAGGGGTGCGACGAGGGTCCTGCGGCGTGCCACGGCGGCGTGAAGTGGCTGTACCGGTACAGCTACGCACTGGGGCTGCATCCGTTCACCAGCCCGCACGAGGTACGCAGGCAGCTCACCGACCACTTCTGGCTGTTCCCGGTGAGCGGCGCGTGTCCGGCCCGGATCCGGCCCGCGGACGAGTGTGATCTGCTGGGCGGAAACCCGGTCCGGGTGGAGGCCGTCGGCGCCACCCGGTTGCAGATCGCAACCCTTCCCGGTCACGACCTGGGCGACGGCCTGCACATCCGCTTCGCGTTCAGCCGCACGTTCGGCTTCCACTATCTGGTCGTGAGCGCCTGGCAGGACCGGCCGACCTCCTGCACGCGGAGCACCCCGTGCGCGGTGGCGAGCCGCACGGGCGCCTGGGCGCTCTGGAAGGTGCTGTCCGCGACGCTGGCCGTCACCGCGTACGCCGCCTGACCGGTCCGGCGCCTCGCGTCCCGTGGGGGCTACGGCGCGCCGTCGCCGTCCTGCCCCTCCTCCGCCGCCGCGTCGAGTGCGGAGGTGAGCCGGTCGAGGCGGTCACGCAGTTCACTGATCTCGTCGAGGCCGAACCCGGTCGCGGCGGCGATCCGGCGAGGCACGAGCAGCGCCCGCTCACGCAGGGCGGATCCCTCGTCCGTGAGGCGCACCTGCACCGAGCGCTCGTCCCGGGCGCTCCGCTCACGACGTACCAGGCCCGCCGCCTCCAGCCGCTTCAGCAGCGGCGACAGCGTGCCGGAGTCCAGCCGCAGGTGCTGCCCGAGCGCCTTCACCGGGAGTTCGCCGTGCTCCCAGAGCACCAGCATCACGAGGTACTGGGGGTAGGTGAGCCCCAGATCCTTGAGCAGCACCCGGTAGACGCTGCCGAAGGCGCGCGAGGCGGCGTTCAGGGAGAAGCAGATCTGCTGGTCGAGGCGGAGGTAGCCGGCCTCGGGCGGGTCCTGGCGAGAGGTGCTGGGCGTGGCGGTCATGGCTTCAGCATAACGCCGGACACCCCATTTGATTGTGCACAACTGAATTGTGTGCTTCACTTCAGAGGAAGCGGCCGGACCCGCCGCGGACCATGACCTTCGAGAGGAACCGGTTTCCATGGAATCGATCTACACCGCCGTCGCCACCGCCACCCACGGCCGTGACGGCCGCGCCGTGAGCTCCGACGGCAAGCTGGACCTGCAGCTGGCCATCCCCGTGGAGATGGGCGGAAGCGGTACGGGCACGAACCCGGAGCAGCTGTTCGCCGCCGGGTACGCCGCCTGCTTCGCCAGCGCGCTCGGCCTCGTGGGCCGCCAGGCCAAGGTCGACGTCACGGACGCCGCCGTGACGGGCGAGGTCGGCATCGGCAAGCAGGGCGAGGGCTTCGGACTCGCGGTCACCCTGCGCGTGGAGCTCCCCGGGTCCGTCGACGAGGCCACCGGCCGCAAGCTGGTCGAGCAGGCTCACCAGGTGTGCCCCTACTCCAACGCGACCCGAGGCAACATCCCGGTCGAGCTCGTCATCGAGTAGCCGGGTCATCGAGCAGCGCATGCGCGGCGGCGGACCCGCGAGGGCTCCCCGGGCTCACCCGGGGAGCGAGAGCCGCCTGGACACGCGGATCGAGGACGACAGCAGCCCTTCACGGACCCGGTCCGACCGGTACATCCGGTCCGACCGGAAGGAGATGCCGAGGGACCCGACCTGATCGCCGCTGTACACGGGCACCGCGATACAGGTCGTACCCCGGGCGTACTCCTCGCGGTCCATCACCAGCGGCGCCGCCGACAACGCGTCCAGCTGCCGGAGCAGCTCCTCCGGGCGCGTGATGGTCCTGGGTGTGAGCCCGGTCAGGGAGTGCCGCGACAGATACTCGGCCCGCGCCTCCCCGTCCAGCTCCCGCAGCACGCTCTTGCCCAGGGCGGTCGCATGCCCGGCATCCTCGAAGCCCACCCAGAGGTCCACCCGCGGAGTCCTGGCGCTGTCGGCGATCTCCATGACACGGATCTCGCCCTCCTCGTACAGAGTCAGGTAGACGGCGGCCGAGAGATCGTTCCGCAGTGCGGTGAGCACGGGGCGGACACGCTCGTGCATCTCGCGGCCGTCGTGTCCGGCTCCCGGCGCGGTCCCGGTGTCGGCGAGGACGTACCCGCCGTCGCCCAGGTCGGTCACGAACCCGTCCCGGGCCAGTCCGGGCAGCAGCTCGGCCACCGTTACCGGGGGAAGCCCCGCTTCCCGGGCCAGCTGTTGCGCGGTGGCCCCGCTCCCGTGCGCCCCGACGGCCTCCAACAGGCGAAGAGCACGTCTGACGGCCGCGACAGGCTCAGGGCCGGCTTGGTCAGCCATGTCCCCAAGCATCGCCCCGGGACCCGGGAGCGGCAAGGCGTCCCCGTGCGCAGGGCACCGGGGAGCACCCTCGCACGAGGACGCCGTCCGGCCGGCGCGGCCCCGGACCGCCCGCCTCGCCCATCCCGCCCGGAACCGGTGGACGCCCCGGCGGGCGGGCCACAGCGGCCCGCCCGCCGCCTCGGGGCGGCCTGTGCCCGCGGGTCCGGCGTCGTCCCGGTCGGCGTCGGCCCGCCGTTGCCCGTTCCTTACGCACCGGAGGCGGCACGGCCCCGTCGCCGTACCGCCTCCGCCCGCCGCCTGGCCCTCCCCGGCCGGAACAGCGCTGCCGATTGCCGTCAGCCGCTGTAGACGCCGACCTCCTGGAGCGAGTAACCCCATGTGGTGCCACGCTCCAGGCCGTGCATGCGTACGTAGCGCGCTTGAGCCGGGGTGAACCGTGCTGTGTCCAGGCCGCCGTCACCCGTGGCCGTGGACCACGCCGTCTGCCAGTTGCTGCCGTCCAGCGACAGCTCGACCCGGTAGGACTTCGCGTATGCCGCCTCCCAGTCGAGGGTGACGCGCCCGACCGGCTTCGCTGATCCGAGGTCGATCTGCAGCCACTGGTCGTTCGTCCACTCGCTGGCCCAGCGAGTGCCCTCGTCACCGTCCACGGCGCGGCCGGGAGCATAGCTGACGGCCGGGTTCCACCACTGCGACGTGGACGCCGAGGCGGTCGCACCCGAGGCCAGATTCGCCCCGGACGTGTGCTTCTCGGCGTTCCCCCAGGTACGCAGGTAGGACTCGGCGCCCGTGAAGAGGTCGTCCACGACACCCTGGCCGCCGACGATGCGGATGTCCTCGATCCAGTCCGGGACCATGCCGTAGTGCGCGGCACCGTCGGTGTTGAAGTCCCACGTGCGCTCGCCGGTGGTCTGCTTCTCGATCACCGAACCGCCGTCCGTACTGCGGAAGGGGTACCGCACCGGGTCGGGGACGTCCCCGCCCCGCGGGGCGGGCCAGCCACCGACCCCGTTCATGTCGGTGCCGTAGCCGTAGCCGACCTGGTACTTCTCCCGTAGCGCCTCCGTACGTGCGGCCTCCGCACTGAACGCCGCGGAGCCACTCATGTACTGGGCGGCGAACCCGCCGAGCTTGTAGAGCCGCTCGGTCCAGCCCAGGTCCATCCAGCTGTGCGAGGAGATGACGCCCGGGTACGACGCGGACTCGAGGACGTCGAAGGCCTGGTCCGCGGCCTTGACGCTCATGTGGTCGAGCTCCAGCATCATGTGGCGCTTCATCATCCCGCGTACCGCGTACTCCCCCAGGCCGGTCAGTCCGCGGGTGTTGCACTGCGCACCCGAGGCGTACGCGGGGACCGACACCCCGCTCGGCAGCAGCTTCTGCGCCTGCGCCGCCACCGCGTTGCCGATGGGGTTGTCGTGCTGCTGGCCGCGGCAGGCCTCCGTCTTCCAGAAGGTGCCGGTCGACAGGAACTGGCCCACGTTGATGGCCGTACCGAGTGCGCCGGAGTCGTAGCGCACCCCGCACAGGGCGTTGTCGAACTTGTGGCACAGGAACATGCTGCTCACGCCCAGTTCCTGCAACTCGTCCAGGCCCCGGTCGATGTCCTCCTTGCCGCACTGCGCGATGTCCAGGATCTGCTTGCAGCCGAAGGGCTCGGACGTCTCGACCCCCAGGACCACAGCCAGTTTGCCCTGCTCGATGACCTCACGGGCCTGGGCGCTGCCGGTGACGATCCGGAACCAGCCCTTGCCGGGGCCGCCGTACATCTTGTCGATGAAGGCCTGCATGTCGTACGACTTCTTCGCCTCAAGACGGATGGCGGTCATCTCGTCGCAGCTGCGGTCCTTGAAGAAGTAGACCGAGCAGATCACGCCGTTAGTCACGAGGTCGTTGACGAGAACCCGCTGGCCGCCGCGCCAGGCCCGCTCGATATTGGCGTAGTAGTTCTGCTGGTGGGTCAGCGAGTCATGAGCGGGCCAGTCCTTGAAGGTGGGCCAGCCGTCGGGGTCATGCCTGCCGTCGCCGCCCTTGGTGACGAAGTCGAAGACGGCGAGCGAGCCGTCGGGATAGTGCTCGGGGCAGTCCTTGAGCGCGTCGGCGACGCCCTGCTCCGAGAACGGCTTGCCACAGATCAGCCGGCCGCCGAAGCCCTCGTTGGACATGATGTGGTCGTGGGCGTCGACGAAGCCTCTTACGCGGCCCTGGGCGTCTGCGCCTTTGAAGGGCTCGCCCGTGACGTCGATCTGCGCGTCCGGCGCGGGCCGCGCGGTCGGGTTCCACCAGCCGAGGTCCGGCGCCGCCGCGGAGCTGGGCATCGGACCGAGTACCAGGGACAGCACGGCGAGGAGCAGTGACGCCACCGTGAGGGATCTGAATCTGCGGCGCGGAGTTCGAGCCATGGTCATCACTCACTTCGATTGACATGTCCACTGAAGTTACTGACGAGTTATCAGAATCGCGACCACGGCCGGCGGAGTCAACGGTCCGGACAGAGAAACATGAGAGATTCTCATCTTTGGCGGACCCCGGTCCGGTCCGTCCGTCAGGCCACGCTGCGGATGCGGCTGACGAGGAGTCCGCCGGCAAGGATGACCAGGGCCGCGGTGGCATAGAGGCCGGTGTAGCCGCCGAGGTGGGTGATGACCGGCGAGGCGACGGCGGGGGCGAGGACCTGCGGGCCGGAGTTGGCGATGTTGATGACGCCGAGGTCCTTGGCGCGGTCGGTCGCCTCGGGCAGGACCTGGGTGACCAGGGCCTGGTCGACGGCCAGGTAGATGCCGTACCCCGCGCCGAGGACCGCCGCGGCGGCGAGGGCGGACGGCCAGGTGTGGAGCGCGGCGAGCAGCACTGCCGCTGCGGCCATGACCAGCGAACAGAGGACGACGAAGACCTTGCGGCGCCCGAGGCGGTCGGACAGGACACCGGACGGAATGGCAGTGAGCGCGGCGCAGAGGGTGTAGATCACCGTGAGGACCAGGACGCCGGTGCCGGGGTCGTCGTAGTGGACGGCGTCGGTGAGGAAGTAGAACAGGTACAGGGTGCCGAGGGCGTTGCCGAGGTTGATCAGGAAACGGGTGAGCCAGGCCCAGCCGAAGTCGGGGTGCCGGCGGGGACTCACCCAGAGCGAGCGGGCGAAGGCCCTGGCGTCGAAGGCGGGGCACAGTGCCCGGGTCAGGGGCGGCTCGGAGTGGCGGAGCACGAAGGGAAGGGCGAGTGCGACGGTGAGCACGGCGAGGGTGACGTAGCCGGACCGGACACCGGTGATGAGCAGTGTGGTGATCAGCGCGCCGACGACGAGGCCGAAGGACTGCGTGATCCCGGTCCAGCCGGAGACCTGGGCGCGTTGAGTGAGCGGTACCCGGTCGGCGATCGGGGTGGTGACTCCGGCCAGCATCGCGTTCAGGCCCGCCTGTGCGAGGCACCAGCCGACGGCGACCCCGGCCACGGTGTGCTGCGTGGCGGTGATCGACAGTCCCGCCGCCCCGGCAAGGGCGCCGCCGAGAATCCACGGCCGTCGGCGGCCGAACCTGCTCGTGGTGCGGTCCGACCATGCGCCGGCAAGCGGGTTGGCAAGCACCGCGACGAGTGCGCCGAGGCCGGTGACGAGCGAGAGCGCGTCGTTCTTGTCATGCGGATCGATGTGCTGCAGCTGGAGAGGCAGCAGGATTTGAATGGGGGTCATGAACGCCATGAAGACGGCCAGCGTGGCCAGCGAGAGGTCCACCGTCCACATGGCCTTGACCGGGACGGCGGGCTCGGCGAAGACGGCGGCGTCGTCCGCCGCGGAGGCAGGTGACATCACGGCTCCGCCGCTCAGGACCGCTGGGAGGCGATCAGGCCGCGGTACCACTCGAAGCTCGCCCGGGGCGTGCGTCGCAGGGTGGCGAAGTCGACCTCGACCAGACCGAAACGCTGGTGATAGCCCTCGGCCCACTCGAAGTTGTCGAGCAACGACCAGGTGAAGTAGCCGCGCACGTCCACCCCTCGGGCCAGGGCAACGGCGACCGCGTCGATGTGCCCGGCGAGGTACTCGATACGCGCCCGGTCGTGCAGTCCGGACGGCTGCGAGCAGCCGTTCTCGGTGATCCAGACCGGCGGGAGGCCGGTGCCGTAGCGGGCCTTGAGACCGGTGAGCAGCTCCGTGAGCCCATCGGGAACAACCGGCCAGCCGAACGCGGTCCGCTGGTACGGCTCCGCGGGCTCGGCCAGGTCGAAGGGAAGCGCGGCGGCGGGATCGGCCGGGGCGGTGACCCAGGTGGGGTTGTAGTAGTTGACGCCCAGTCCGTCCAGCGGTGCGGCGATCGTGGCGAGATCGCCGTCGCGCACCACTCCTCCCCAGCTCGGGTCGGTCATGCCGTAGGCCGAAAGGTCGGGATAACTCCCCAACAGCAGGGGATCGTTGAAGAGCCGGTTGTGCAAGACGTCATAGGCCGAGGCGGCCGCCACGTCCTTGACGTGGCGGGCGTCATGGCGCAGACGGACGGGCGTGCAGTTGTTGGCGATCAGTATCCGTCCGCCCGGAACGGCGGCCCGCAGCGCCGCGGTCGCCAGGCCATGGCCGAGCAGTTGGTGATGGGCGACCGGCAGTGCGTCCAGCATCAGTGCGCGGCCCGGGGCGTGGACGCCGAAGCCGTAGCCGAAGGACATGTGGACGAAGGGCTCGTTGAGGGTGATCCACCGCTTGACCCGGTCGCCGAGCCGTTCCGCGACCACGGCCGCGTACTCGGCGAAACGGTAGGCGGTCCCGCGGTTCAGCCATCCTCCGCCCTCGTCCTCCAGGGCCTGCGGCAGGTCCCAGTGGAACAGGGTGGGTACGGGCTCGATCCCGGCCCCGAGCAGCGCGTCGACCAGGCGGTCGTAGAAATCCAGTCCGCGCGGTTCGATCCTTCCCGCGCCGGCGGGCATCACGCGGGGCCAGGAGACCGAGAAGCGGTACGCGTCGAGCCCGAGGCGGCGCATCAGCGTGACGTCCTCGTCGAACCTGTGGTGGTGGTCGCAGGCGATGTCGCCCGTGTGGCCGTCACGTACGGCCCCGGGGCGCCGCACGAAGGTGTCCCAGATGGACGCCCCCTTGCCGTCCTCGTCGGCGGCACCCTCGATCTGGTACGCGGCGGTCGAGGCGCCCCAGACGAAGTCGTCCGGGAGCCGGGGAAGTCCGGTGGCATCGGTGGAGCTCGTCGTCACTGGGGCCTGCCTTCATGGGTGATGCGCGAGTCGCCCGGGCCGGGCCGCCCCGAGCGGCCCCGGAACCTCTGCCGACGGGCACTCTTCGCACCCCAACGGCAGCCCGGCGGCGGCTGTTTGTCACCGGGCACGCCGTCCGAAGTGGGCCGCACCATAACATGAACTTCTGTTCACGTTCTATGGCGCGGGCCCGGCCACGGCCTGGCCGGCGGAGAGGGGAACCCGGGTGGCGCCGGGCTCGGCCGGTGCGTGTTGCGGGCGGGGCCGGCCGGGGCGAAGGCCGTGTCACACCGCCCGGGAGGGCGGGCCGGTCAGCGGCGTTACCGGCCCGCCCGGCAGCCCGGTACCGCGGCCCGGTCCCCCACGAGCCGCCCAACGCCTCGGCTCACCCCTCCGCGGCCGTCAGCCGGCCCCGCAGATCCGCCCAGTAGGCGTTCAGCATCCGCTTGAGTTCGTCCACGGTCTCCAGGTCCGGCTCGCCGTCGCTCCTGAACACCTCGTGCAGCACGGCGTTGGCGGCCCACACCACCATCCGCGTCGCCCGTCGCACCCGCTGACCGCCGGACCCGCCTGTCAGCTGCTCGACGATGCCCTGGAGGCCCTCGGCGATGTACATGTTGCTCGCCTCGTCGGCCCGGGCCAGCTCGGGGCTGAGGTGCCGCCCCGCCCACAGAGCCATGCCGCCCGTCTGAGACCGGAACAGGTCGGCGTAGACGCCGACCATCTCCCCGACGGGGTCTGACAGTTCGTCTTCGACCGCACGCTCGACGAGCTCGTCGATGGCGGCCTTGAAGACGTCGAGATACCGCCCGCCCAGCGCGTCCACGACGGCGCTCTTGTCCGCGTAGAACTGGTAGATGCTGCCGACGGGCGTGCCCGCCTCCTCGGCGATCCGCCGCATCGTCAGCGCCTCGTACCCGTCCCGGGAAAGGATCCGGTCGGCCGCGGCAAGGATGGCCTCGGCCCGGGCCCGGCTCCGTGCCTGCTGAGGCCGCCTCCGCAACGGCCCCCGAGAGACCGGCTGCGGCTCGCCTGCTTCCGTCACCACGCCCCCGCTCGTCCGATGACGCGAACGTAACACGCAGCCTCGGAGCGGCACGCCACGCCGAAACCTGCCTGCCGGGGCGGTCCGACCGGCTTCGGCACCGCCGTCCACCCCGCACCGGACCCAGGCTCGGATCCCGGCGAACGAGTACGGGGCAGCGTCGCAGGCAGCACTGCCAAGCCGCCCGAGCACCTACGGCCAGGGCTCCACAAGCGAAGGGGAACCGCTCCGGGGCCGCCTGCGCCGCGCGCAGCCCGGAACACCCGCGGCGACGAGCGGGCGGAACGGCTGGATCGCCACCCGGACCCGACTATTCAGGTTAGGCTAAGCTAACTTCTCGAACGGGGTGGGGCAGACATGACACCGGTCGTCACAGATCGCGTGAACCCGGACACGGATGCGTCGACCGGGTCGGCGGCCGGACCGGCCGGACCGGCAGAACCACGGCGCCGCGTGGTCGTCGTCAAGTTCGGCGGTAACGCGATGGTGGACGCGGGCCTGCAACGCCTCTTCGCCCAGGATGTCGTGGAGCTGTGGCACGCGGGGTTTCACCCGGTCGTCGTGCACGGTGGCGGGCCCCAGATCAGTGCGATGCTCGAACGCCTCGGCCTGGAGAGCCACTTCGAGGCGGGTCTGCGCGTGACCACGGCGGAAGCCATGGACGTGGTGCGCATGGTCCTGTCCGGCCGCGTCCAGCGGGAAGTGGTCGGCCAGATCAACGCCCACGGGCCCTTCGCCGTGGGCATGACCGGCGAGGACGCGCACACGTTGACGGCGGTGCGGCGACCCGCCTATGTGGACGGCCGCCCGGTGGACATCGGTCTCGTCGGTGACATCGTGGACGTGAACCCCGGCATGATGCGCGCACTCCTGGAACAGGGCCACATCCCGGTGGTGTCCCCCGTGGCCCGGGGCGACGACGGGCAGGTCTACAACGTCAACGCCGACCTCGCGGCATCGGCCCTGGCCGTGGCCCTCGGAGCGGAACGGCTGGTGATGCTCACCGACGTGGCGGGGCTGTACGCGGACTGGCCCCACAGCACCGAGGTGATCAGGCACCTGACGGCCGACGCGCTCGACGAACTGCTGCCGGGACTGGCGAGCGGGATGCTGCCGAAGATGGAGGGATGCCTGCGGGCCGTCCGCGGCGGCGTGCGCAGGGCGCAGGTGCTCGACGGCCGGGTGCCGCATGCGGTCCTGCGGGCCGTCCTCGACGAGGACGGCCCGGGCACCACCGTGGTGGCCGGGGACACCGTGACGGCCGCCGGCGCCACGAGGCCGGCGCCGGCACGGACCACGGCCTGACCGGAGCGTGGTGACCGGCGACGTATCACCGAGTCCGGTGGCGGGGAGCCGTGACTCCCCGCCACCGGCACCGCCGCCTCACACGGCCCTGGCGAGAACCCGCGCGCCGCGCCGGGGGTCCAGCGACTCCGCCCACGACCGGGGCGCCGTGGACGGGACCGCGGGCCCGAACCCGTACCGCTCGAACAGCCGCCCGTCGCCGGTCGTCGCGGTGAACAGCGCACCGAGCGAGCGGGACCGGGCCAGGGCCAGCGCGGCGCTCAGCAGCACGGACCCGACCCCGCACCCCTGCCGACGCTCCGCCACGCAGAAGTTGTACAGAACACCCGTCGGCGCGCCGCCCGGCACCGGACCGGCCGGATACACGGTCAGACCCACGCATCCGTCGAGCCGGCCGCCCGGGGACTCCGCCACCAGGAAGTCGCCCGCATGGGCGGCATAGAGCGAGAGAGGGCGCTCCCGCAGCGCTCCCGCCCGGACGAAGGGTCCGGACAGGGCGACGAGCCGGCCGGCGTCCTCGGCACGGGCGAAGCGTACGGAGGGCGCCGGCGCACGGAACGCCTGTGCCTCAGGGGCGGGACGCGGCAGGGCCGTGGTCAACGCATTCCTTCCCGGGTTCCACGAGTGGGCAGCACAGCCGACCGGGTGCACGAGCGCCGGCATCGCGGGCTGCGGACCGGTCCTGGGCCGGTCATGCCTCCGCGGACACGACGAGGGAACGGGGCCTGAGATCCGTCCAGTTGGCCTCGACGAAGTCCAGGCACGCCTCCCGGCTGCTCTCGTCGAGGGCGATCGTCCAGCCGCCGGGCACGTCCGCGAAGGACGGCCACAGCGAGTGCTGGCCCTCGTCGTTCACCAGGACCAGGAACCGGCCGTCGGGGTCGTCGAACGGGTTGGTGCTCATGTGTCAGTACCTCCTCGGGTCCGACGGGCCGGTGCAGCCGCGTCGAGCATGTGCTTCTGGCCGCCGGCGGGCCGGCGGAGCTCACCGGAACGGGCCCGGAGAGCGGTGGGGATGATGTGCCAGAGATCTGGAAGGAGCAACCCAACTTAGGTTAGGCTCGCCTAATTGCTCAGAGCTTAGCTCTTTCCCTCCCCCTCTCACAAGGAGACGTTCATGCCCCCGGTGACCGAACGGATCCGTACCGAGAGCGACTTCATCGGATTCGGACTGACCGGCGCTCCCGGCACCGACGCGTTCTGGGCGGCGGCGCGCACACCCGCGTCGGTACCCGCCGCCAACGGCGGCTGGCTGTCCCTGTTCCTCTGGCGCGGCTCTCCGGCGACCGTCGACTTCGAGAGCTGGTCGGGTCCGGTCCCGCTGCGCCGGTGGCGCGACACCGACTGCTGGTACGCCGAAGTACCCATGCCCGAACGGCTCCGCGTGACCTATCGGTTCCTCGTGGACGAGACGCCGCACGCGGATCCGTTCAACCCGGCCGGCGCCGGAATGGACCGTTCCGTCGCCGCGACCCCGGACGTCCCCGCCCAGCCGCACTGGCCCATGGTCGGCGCCGACGACGTGCTCCCCGTTCCGCACACCCGGCTCCGCTGGAACAGCGAACGGCTGGGCGGCCGGCGCACGGTGCGCATCCACCCGGCGGGCGGCGGCGGACCGGTCGTCCTGCTGCTGGACGGGGACGACTGGCTCTACCTGCATCCGGCCATGGCGGCGTTCGACTCGGCGGTCGCGGCAGGCGAGATGCCGCCCGTCACGCTCGTCTTCCTGCCGGCCAAGGACCGGGTCGCCGAGTTCGCGGCGGGGTCCGGGCTGTGGGAGGCCGTCCGGGACGAACTGCTGCCGCTCGTCGCGGAGTCCGGAGTGCGGGCGGACCCGGACCGGCTGGTGGTGGCCGGGCAGAGCCTCGGCGGCCTCAGCGCGGTGAACGCGGCACTGGACTTCCCGGAGCTGGTCTCCCGGGTGGCCTGCCAGTCGGGCTCGTTCTGGTGGGCACCCGGAGCGCCGGACCTGGCGGACCCGCTCGGCGGCCCGGCCGGCGGCTCCGTCGCCGGGCGGCTGCGGGAGCGCCCGGACCTGACCGGACTGCGGATCGCGTTCGACGTCGGGGAGCACGAGACGCGGATGCTCCCCCACTGCCGGCTGGTCGAGACCCTGACCGAAGAGGCGGGCGCGACGGTACGGGTGTCACGGTCGGCATCCGGACACGACCGGGCAGGCTGGCGGCACGCCCTGCTGAGGGATGTCGCCTGGGCGCTCGGCGGGCCTCTCCGGGCCCCGGGCACCCACCCGGACGCCCCTGCGGTGTCCTGAGGCTCCGGAGTCGCCGTAGGCGGGAAGAGCTGCCCGCCCACGCGCCTGGGAAGCCCGGGAGAGAGCAGGCGTGCCTGCCCTCTCTCCGGCGCCCGGTCCGGTGCGAGGCCCTCAACGGCAGCGGCCCCGGCCGCTCACCTCGCCACCGCCAGGCAGTACGCCTCGTCGGTGGCGAGGAGGTTGCGGTGGGTGTCCTCGGCCGTGATGATCCCGTCGTCCAGGACGAGCACCCGGTCGGCCGCGTCCAGGACGGCCGGGCTGCTGGAGATCACCACGGTGGTACGGCCCCGGCGCAGCTTCACGAGGTTGCGCGCGATCAGCTGCTCGGTGACCGCGTCGACGGCCGTGGTCGGATCGTGCAGGACGAGGACGTCGGTGTCGGCGGCCAGGGCGCGGGCCAGGGACAGCCGCTGGCGCTGTCCCCCGGACAGGTTGGCGCCCCGGTCACGGATGGCGTAGTCGAGTCCGTCACGGTGCAGCGCGACGACATCGGTCAGCATGGACGCCTCCACCGCCTCGGGAACGGTACGGCTGGTGCCCGCCGGGTCGATGTTCGTACGGAGGGTCCCGGCGAAGATCTCCCCGTCGTACGGATTCACCAGCATGTGCTCCCGGACGGCCTCGACCGAGAGGTCCGCGATCTCCCGCCCGCTGATCCGGACCGTGCCCTCGTACTCCTGCGGCGGGACGTTCACGGCCAGGATCGACGCGAAGTCGGCGGCGGCGCGCGGCTGATAGGCGGTGATCGCCACGAACTCCCCGGCGGCCACCCGGAACTTGAGCTCGCGCAGCGTCCCGTACCGGACACCGTCGATCTCCAGGTCGCCGCCCGCGGCCGGGCGCTGCGGGCCCGGAGCCGACACCGGCGGCGCCGCCAGCACCAGAGCCATCCGTTCGGCCGAGGCACGCGCCATCATCACGTACTTGGGCATCTCCGAGAACATCTTCAGCGGTTCCATGATGAACTGCGCGAGGCCCACCGCCATGACCAGTTCCCCGATGCCGATCTGGCCGTCGAACGCCAGCCAGCCCGCCGTCAGCGTCACGGCGGCGGCCAGGACCGCGTTGAGGGCCTGCGCGGCGCCGGCGTACGCGCCGTTCACCCTGGCCACGGTGACCGCCTGGTGCTTCGCCTCCGTGCTGACCTTCCGGTAGGACACGAACGCCGCGTGGTTGCCGCCGAACCCGTGCAGCGGACGCAGGCCGGTGATCAGGTCCGCGACCTTCGCACCGGCCCGCGCCACCCGGGCCTGCTGCTCCTGGGTACTGGCGCCGATCCGCTTGGACATCACGCTCAGGATCGTCAGGATCACAACGGTTCCCATGATCACCAGAAGTCCGAGCCGGAGGTCCGCCAGGCCCAGCGCGACCGCCGCGACGACGACCGCGACCAGTGAGCTGATCAGCAGCGGCACCACCTCGATGATGTCGGCGGTGGAGTCGGCGTCCTCGGTGGCGATGGTCAGCACCTCGCCGGACTTCAGATCGATGTTCCGGTCCATCGGCTGGAGCCCGCACGCCGCGACCTCCACCCGCCAGCGGTGCGCCTCCGTCGTGTTGGCCTTCTGCAGGACGCGCATCCCGAACCGCCAGGACAGCGACACGGTCGTGATGATCACGGCCAGCGCGCCGATCGACGCCCCGAGTGAACCGGGGCTCCGGTCCTGCAGCGTGTACTCGACGATCAGGCCGAGCGCGATGGGGAAGGCGGTCTCGCCTGCCTGGTACAGGCCCATCAGGACGGTGCCCCAGGTCATGGCAGCGAGGTTGCGGCGCAGGGCCGTCCGCAGGATGCCGGCTCCGGTGACGGGCCGGTGGGGGTCAGGAGTTCGCATCGAGGTGACCGGCAATCGCTTCGGGGGTTCGCAGGGTGAGCAGGTCTCGGATCGTGATCACTGGACCGTACTCCCGGCGGAGCAGCCCGATCAGGCGTACCGCCAGCATGGAGTGTCCGCCGAGGGCGACGAAGTCGCTGACCGCGCTGACCTCGTCGTCGTCCAGATCCAGCGCTTCGGCGAAGAACTCGGACACCGTGATCTCGGTGTCCGTCTCCGGTGCGCGTTCGGCCACCGTCGTCAGGACGCCCAGCGGCCTGGCCTCCGGAAGCGCCTTGGTGTCGGCCTTCCCGTTCACGGTCAGCGGGATGCGATCGACCTGCGCGTAGTGCGTGGGGCGCAGGAAGTCGGGGAGGGCGGCGCACACTTCGGCGGCGACGGCTGCCAGGCCGGCGCCGTCGAGCACCAGGTAGGCGGCCAGCCGGTACGCTCCGTCGACCTGCGGGTCCGGCTGGGCGACCGCGGCGGCGAACCGTACCGCCGGGTGCGCGGCGAACGCCGCCTCGACCTCGCCCGGCTCGACGCGGTGCCCGCGGATCTTGACCTGCTGGTCGGTCCGCCCCAGGTACATCAGGTTGCCGTCCGGCCGCCGCAGCACCAGGTCTCCGGTGCGGTACATGCGCTCGCCCGGGTCGCCGAACGGGGACGCCACGAACCGGTGCGCCGTCTGCGCGGGCTGCCCGAGATAACCGCGGGCGATGCCGACGCCCGACACGTACAGCTCGCCGGGCACGCCGTCCGGCAGGGGCCGCAGCCACGGATCCAGCACGTACACCTCGGTGTTGTCGATCGCCACCCCGACCACCGGGTCCTCGCACTCGAAGGTGCCGACGCCGAGGGTGTTGATGGTGTACTCGGTGGGTCCGTACAGGTTGTAGCCGGCCGTGCCCTCGGTCTCCGTGAGCCGCTGCCACAGTGCCGGGGTGACGGCCTCCCCGCCCAGCAGGACGAGCGCGGGCCGCCGTCCGGGGGTGTCGAGCAGTCCTTCGGCCACCAGTTGCTGCGCGTAGGTAGGGGTCACGTTGATCACGTCGATGCCGTGATCCAGGCAGTACGCGACCAGCCGGGGCGCGTCACGGCGCAACTCCTCGTCGCAGATGTGCACTTCGTGTCCGTCGGCGAGCCAGAGCAGCTCCTCCCACGACATGTCGAAGGCGAACGACACGGTGTGCGCGATCCTGAAGACCCGGTGCTCGTGCTCCGCCAGCACCGGTTCGAAGATGCGCCGCTGATGGTTGATCAGCATGTTGGTGAGTCCGGCGTACTCGGTCACCACACCCTTGGGCCGCCCGGTCGATCCGGAGGTGAAGATCGTGTACGCGGGGTGCCGCAGGCGGTCAGGATCCTCCGGCGCGAACGTGCGGAACGGTTCGGCGCCGGGCAGCGGGCGGTCGAGCTCGATCAGTTCACCGGTCAGCCGGGGCGACACCGCGCTCACGGTGAGGATCACGTCCGGGCGGGCGGCCTCGACGATCGCGGCGATCCGCTCGTCCGGATGGTCGAGCTCCAGCGGCACATAGGCCGCTCCGACGCGCAGTACGGCGAACAGCGCCACGATCGAGTCCAGGGAGCGCGGTATCGCGAGGGCCACGGTCCGCTCCGGTCCGATGCCGCGGCCCGCCAGCACGCCTGCCACCGCACGGCTGCGGTCCCGGAGCTCGGCGAAGGTCATCGCCGATCCGTGGGCGACGAGCGCGACGCGCTGCGGGTCACGGTCGGCCGCCCGGTCGAACCGGTCGACGACGGTGTCCGTGCCGACGTCCGTACGGGGCGCCGGTTCGGGCAGTGTGCCCGCCCCGGGCAGCGCGCCGACCGGGCCGGCCCATCCGGCCAGGTCCTCCAGTACGCGGAGGTAGCCGTCGAGGAGGCGGCGGGCGCCCTCGGGGTCGTCGTCGCGGTGCTCCAGCTTGACGGTGAGCCGGTCGCCCGGCGTGACGACCCAGGTGAACGGGTAGTGGGTCGAGTCGTCGGCCTGTACCGCGGTGATGCCGTGGCGGGCGTTCATCTCGGCGAAGGCGTCCAGGTCCAGGAAGTTCTGGAGCACGAACAGATTGTCGAACAGGGTGTCGTGGCCACTGGCACGCTGGATCTCGCCGAGGCCCAGGTGCTCGTGCTCCATGGCCTCGACGCGGGCCGCCTGGACGGCCGACAGGTACGCGCCGACCGTGTCGTCCGGCCGGGCCCGGGTCCACATGGGCACGGTGTTGAGCAGGACGCCGACGATGCCGGACAGTCCTTCGCCCTCGCGGCCGGAGACGGTCACGCCGAACACGGCGTCACTGCGGCCGGTGTGCGCGCCGAGCAGGAGGCCGAACGCCCCGGTCAGCACCGTGTTCAGGGTGACGCCGTGGGTCCTGGCCGCCTGCCGCAGCAGATCGGACAGCTCGGCCGACATCGTGCGGACGAGCGCACGCGGCAGTTCGTCCGTGACGGCCGGCTGCTCCCCGGCGAGCAGGGTGGGGCCGGTGAGGCCGTCGAGGTGGTCCGCCCAGAAGCGTTCCGCCACGGCGGGGTCCTTGGCGGCGAGCGCGAGGGCGTAGTCCTCGAAGCCGGGCGAGAGCGGGATCGCGGCCGGCGGATCGCCCGCGAGGACGGCCTGGTAGGCGTCGAACAGGTCCCGCAGCAGGATCTCGCGGGACCAGCCGTCCCACAGCAGCAGGTGGTAGCTCAGCAGCAGGCCGTCGCGGTCACCGGGCAGGCGCACCACGGTCAGCCGGACCAGCGGCGGCTCGCCCGGGTCGAATCCCGTGTCGCGGTCCCTGGCACGCAGGGCGTCGGCCTCTGCCTCCGTCGCGACGGTGACCGTGCGGACGTCGACGCGGCGGCCCGCCCGCAGGACCTGGACCGGGTTTCCGCGCTCGTCGGTGGTGAAGCCGGCGCCCACGACGGGGTGCCGGGCGATCACGCAGGCCATCGCCTCGGCGAGGGCGCCGGTGTCCAGGCGACGGTCGAAGGTGAAGTAGCTCTGCGCGACGTAGTGCCCGGCCGTCCCCGCCATCTGGGCCTGGAAGTACAGGCCGCGCTGGAGAGGCGTGACCGGTGCGGTGCGCTCGGCCGTGGTGGAGGCCTCCGCGATGCGCTCCAGTGCGGTCAGCCAGTGACCGGTGATCTCGTCGGGAACGCCGTCGGCGAGAGTGAAGGCCGCGTGCAGGCTGCCCGTGGTGTCGTCGGTCCACGCGTTGACCTCGACGGCGTACGGGCTGCCCTCGTCCGCGCCGGTGATGTGCGGCACCTGGGACTCGCCGCTGCGGCCGAGGTAGTTGAACAGGACCTGCGGGCGGGCGGTCAGCAGCGGGGCCGTCTGCGGGTTGAGGTATCTCAGCCTGCCGTAGGCGACGTGACCGTCCTCGTCGCTCTGGCGGTCGGCGACTTCGCGCGCCGCCTCGACGGGGTCGGTGTGCGCCGTGAGCCGTACGGGCGCGATGGCGGTGAACCAGCCGACCGTGCGCGTGTAGTCGTGGTCGTCCCGGACGGGGACACGGCCGTGCCGCTCCAGGTCGACGGCGAGATCGGTGGGGGTCGTCTGGATCCGGGTCAGTGCGGTCCGCAGCGCGCCGCACAGGAGCTCGGTGAGCCCGATGCCGAGTGCGGCGGGCGCGGTGCGCGTCACCCGGTCGCTCACGTCGGGCGCGAGCACGACGGTCGTCTCGCGCAGGCCCTCGGCCAAGGGCAGCAGCGCGGGTGCCCGGAGCGTGGTGATCCAGTCGCCGAGGCCGGTCACCTCGCCGCTGCGGGCGCCCGACGCCTCGGCGTACTCGCCGTAGGAGGTGGTGGGCGGCGCCAGGGCCGCGCCGCCCAGGGCGGTGGCCAGGTCGTCGAGGAGGATCAGCCAGGACACCGCGTCGACGGCGAGGTGGTGCGCGGTGACCACGAGGGTCCGGCTCTCCGGTATCCAGGAGAAGGCGACGACCTCCCCGGACTCGGGGTCCAGCCGCCCGGCGGCCTCGTTCGCGACGGCCGTCGGGTCGTCGCTCTCCGCGCGGACGACGGTGACCTCGCGGTGGGGTTCGGTGCGCAGGGCCCACACGCCGTGCTCCACGTCCAGCTTCAGGCGGAGGACGGGGTGCGCGGCGACGACGGCGTTCGCGGCGCGCTGGACGTCGCCGATGCCGGCGCCCTCGGGGACCGGCAGCGTCCTGGCCTGGGCGAACCGGGCGAGCGAGCCGCCCCGTTCCCGCCTGCGCATGATGACCGGCGTCGGGAGCAGCGGGCCGTCCTCGCGGCGGACGGGACCGGTGGACGGGCTCCGCGGTGTGCGGGAGTCCAATTGCGCGGCGAGTGCGCGCGGGGTCTTGAACAGGAAGACGTCGCGGGGTGCGATGTGCAGTCCGAGCGCTCTGGCCCGGTTGATGACGGTGATGGCGAGGATGCTGTCACCGCCGGCCGAGAAGAAGTCGGTGTCGGCGTCCGCGGTGACGCCCGGGAGCGTCTCGCCGAAGATCCCGGTCAGCGCGGCGAGCGCGGCACCGCTCGCAGCCGGCGGGACGACGGTCCGCGCGTCGCCGCCCTGGTCCTGCGGGGCGTCGTCCCCGGCGGCGCGCGCGGCCAGGGCCTCGCGGTCCAGTTTGCCGTTGACCGTCAGCGGCAGCGCGTCGACGCACCGCACCTGGCCCGGCACCATGTGTGCGGGCAGCTTCGCGGCCAGGAGCGCGGTGAGGCCGGCCGGTGCCCGGCCCACGACGTGTGCGACCAGGTGGTCGCCGCCGGCCGCCACGGTGACGGCCACGTCGACCACGGTGTCGAGTTCCCTGATCGCCGACTCCACCTCGCCGAGCTCGATCCGGAACCCCTTGAGCTGGACCTGTCCGTCGGCCCGGCCGGCGAACTCCAGCTCGCCGTCGAGCGTCCGGCGGGCGAGGTCGCCCGTGTGGTACATGCGGGAGCCGTCGCCCGCGAACGGGTTCGCCACGAACCGGCCCGAGGTGAGCCCCGGCCTGCCGAGGTAGCCGAGGGAGACCTGGTCGCCCGCGACATAGATGGCGCCCACCGTGCCGGGCGGCACCGGCCGGAGCCTGTCGTCGAGGAGATAGGTGTCCAGACCGGGGATCGGACCGCCGATCGGGCTGACGTCACCGCCGAAGTCCTCGTCGGTGAGCACCCGGTGGGTGACGTGGACGGTGGTCTCCGTGATGCCGTACATGTTGACCAGTTCCGGCGAACGGGTGCCGTAGCGCTCGACCCAGCCGCGCAGCCGCGCGGGATCGAGCGCCTCGCCGCCGAAGATGATCCGGCGCAGCGCCGTTGCGGGTTCGCCGGCGTGCCGGTCCGCCTCGATGAACCGGTAGAACGCCGACGGGGTCTGGTTGAGCACGGTGACTCCGCGCTCGCGGACCAGCCGGTGGAAGTCCACCGGGGAGCGGGTCAGCGCGTAGTCCGGTACGAGCAGCTCACCGCCGTGCACCAGTGCGCCCCACAGCTCCCAGACCGCGAAGTCGAAGGAGTACGAGTGGAACTGGACCCACACGTCGTGCGGGCCGAACTCCATGTCGGGACGGGTGTGCGCGAGCAGCGCCACCACGGAGGCGTGCGGAACGACGACGCCCTTGGGCCGGCCGGTGGACCCGGACGTGTAGATCACGTACGCGGGATCCTGCGGGCCCGGAACCGCGCTCACCGGCACCGTTTCGTCCGCCCGCGGCAGTTCGTCCCCGAGCACGAGCACCAGGGCCGGTACGCCGGCCCGGGCCAGCAGGCCGGTGAACCGCTCGCGCTGCTCACGGTCCACGAGCACGGCCTGCGGTGCGGCGTCGGACAGGATGTACTCCAGCCGCTCGTCCGGGTACGCCAGATCGAGCGGTACGTACGCGCCGCCCGCGCTGACGATGGCGACCAGGGCGACGACCTGTTCCAGGGAACGCGGGACCGCGACGGCGACACGACCGCCCGGTCCGACACCGGAGGTTCGCAGCGCCTTTGCCAGCCTCGCCTTCTCTGCGGCCAGTTCGCCGTAGGTGAGGGAGCTTGCCGAGCCGTCCAGCGCGCACTGGGTGACGGCGACCGCGGCCGGGTCGCGGAGTACGGCGGCGTCGAACAGGGCGCCCAGGGTCGTGGGCGTGACGGGCGCGGGGCGCCGGTCGTCCTCGGCCGCCAGCTCCTCGACCCGTGCGTCCGGCCGGGTGAGCAGTCCGGTCAGCGTGCGGGTGAACGTGCGCAGGATCTCCGCGGCGCCGGATTCCCGGATCAGCGCGCCGTCGTAGATCAGGTTGAAGCGCGGCCGTCCGTCAGGGGTGCGTTCCACCACCAGCGTCAGCGGGTAGTGCGGGGCGCCCTCGTTCACGATGCCGGTGACGACCAGTTCGTCGCCGGGCCGGCGCAGCGCGGCCACATCGGTCGCGACGTCGAACACGACCAGGGTGTCGAAGCGGGCGCCGGCGCCGCTCAGCCTGCCGATCCGTGCCAGCGAGACGTGCTGGTGCGGCAGCACGGCGCTCTGGTGTTCCCGTACGGAGGCGAGCAGGCCGGAGGCCGTCGTGGCCGCGCCCCAGCGGGCCCGTACGGGAATCGTGTTGATGAACAGGCCCACCATGTCGGCGATGCCGGGAACGTCCGCGTCGCGTCCGGACACGGTGGAGCCGAACACGACGTCGTTACCGGGCAGGATGCCGCCGAGCGTCACCGCCCAGGCGCTGTGCACGGCCACGCTCAGGGGTACGCCGGCCGACCGGGCTGCCGCGTCGATGTCGTCCGGGGGCTCAACGGCCGTGTCGGCGAACCGGTCGGACGGAATGTGCCCGTCGGCGACGAGTGAGGGGCCGGGCAGACCGGCGAGCTGCTCGCGCCAGACCCGGTCGCTCTCGTCGGCGTCCCGTCCGCCGAGCCAGTGCACGTAGTCGGGGAAGCCTCCGGTCCGGTACGCGCTCCCGGGCCGGTGGTACTCGGCCAGCAGCGTGCGGAGCATCGGCGGCACCGACCAGCCGTCGGCGATGATGTGGTGCACGGTCTGCACCAGCACGTTGCGGCCGGCGCCGTCACGGATGAGCGTGTAGCGCATCAGCGGGCCGGTGGCCAGGTCGAACCCGGCGCGGCGGTCCCGCTCGGCGTGGTCGCGGATCCCGGCGTCGGTGATGCCGGGGCGCTCCAGCGTGGTGAAGGGTGCCTCGACGCCGCTTTCGAGTACGGAGACGACCCGGCCGTCGGCGAGGGCGGTGAACCGGGCGGCGAGGTTGGGGTACAGCGTCAGGAGCCGGGTGGCCGCCGCGGCGAGCCGTGCGGGGTCCACCTCGCCTTCCAGCGTGAGCAGTTGCTGTTCCACATAGCTGCCCGCAGATTCGTCGTCGAAGACCGAGTGGAAGTACAGGCCTTCCTGCAGCGGGGTCAGCGGCAGGATGTCGCACAGCCCGGGGCCGTCCAGTGCGTCGACATCGGACTGGGTGAGCGGCAGCGGGGCGAAGTCACTGGGCGAGTGGCCGCCGCCTTCGAGCGCGGCCAGCCCGGCGAGGGCCTCCCGCAGGTACGCGCCGACGACGGTGATGTCGTCGTCGGTGAACACGCCGTCGGGCCAGGAGATGGTGGTGACGAGTTCGTACCCGCCGTCGGCGGCCGGTTCGGCGATCAGGTTGAACTCCAGGGCGCGCTGAAGGCGCATCCTCGGGTCGCGCTTCTCGCCCAGCTGCCCGGTGGCACCGGCGAGCTGCCAGTCCCCGGCGGAGTCGGAGTCGAAGCGGCCCAGGTAGTTGAACAGCACCTGTGGCGCGGGCGCCTCGAACCGGGCGCCGCCCAGGTACCGCAGGGCGCCGTAGGAGAGGCCGTTGCCCGGGACGCGGGCGAGGTCCTCCTTGACCGCCTTCAGCGCGGCGGCCAGGTAGGCGGGTGCGGTGAGGTCGGCTGCGGGACCGGGGTCGACGGTCACCGGGAAGAGGGTGGTGAACCAGCCCACGGTCCGTGACAGTTCCGGTTCGAAGCCGGCGCCGTCCGCGACGAAGCGTCCTTCGCGGCCGTGGCCCTCCAGTTCGATGTGGGCGAACGTCTGGTCCTGTCCGAGGTCACGGCGCCACCGGGCGAGGGCGACGGCGAGCGCGGTGAGCAGGACGTCGTTGACGCCCGCGTGGAACCTGGCGGGGATCTCGCCGAGCAGCGCCGACGTGATCCCGGATCCGACCGATACCGTACGCTCCCGCTCGCTTGCCACGGTGTCTGCGCCGGACAGGGCACGCCTGCCCAGGGGGCCGTCCACGCCGGGCAGGGGACGTGCGAAGTGGGCGCGGTCCTCGTCGAACGGGGTGTTGGCGAGGAGTTCGGTCCAGCGCCGGAACGACGTTCCCACCGGGGGCAGTTCGACCGGCGCGCCCGCGCTCGACTGCCGCCACGCCGTGGCCAGGTCCTCCATCAGGACCCGCCAGGAGACACCGTCGACGACCACGTGGTGAACGACCACGACCAGTTCCCGTGCCGCGCGGCGCCAGACGGCACGCAGCATGACCCCGCGGTCCGGGTCGAGCCCGTCGGTGGCCAGCTCGACGCAGGCGTCGAGCGGCAGGCCGCTCTCCTGCCACCCGACGACGGCTTCACCGGCCTCGGGGATGTCGAAGCTCCAGCGCTCGCCGCGCACCAGCCTGGCCCGCAGCATGTCGTGCCGCCGGACCACGGCGGTGAGGATCTCGCCCAGGGCTTCGGCGCTCAGGTCCGGCGGGGTGTTCAGCACCACCGACTGCACGAATCCGTCGACCGCGTCCGTGACCTCGCCGAGCCACTGGACGATGGGCGATCCGGCCACGGGCCCGGTCGCCACGTCGTCGTCCTGCACCGCGGAGGCGCTCTCGCGGCTCGCGACGGCGGCGAGGGCGCCGACGACGCCGTGGGCGAAGATCTGCCCCGCGGTGACGTGGAGCCCGGCGTCGCGCAACGCGCTCAGCAGGGAGATCGCCAGGATGCTGTCCCCGCCGAGCCGGAAGAAGTCCTGGTCGACGCCGACCTCGTCCAGCCTCAGGACGGCGGCGACGGCCGCGCAGACCACGCGTTCGTTCTCGGTGGCGGGCTGGACGACGGGACCGGCCGAAGTGACGGGTTCCGGCAGTGCGGCCCGGTCGAGCTTGCCGTTGGCGGTGAGCGGGAACTCCTTCATCACGACCGTGTGGGTGGGCACCATGTACTCGACCATGTGCGCGTCGGCCCATGCCCTGACCTCGTCGGCGTGCAGGTCCTCGTGCCCGGCGGCCGGGATCACGTACCCGACCAGGTAGGTACCGCCCGCCGTGTTCTTCCTGGCGACGACACAGCTGTGCCGTACGCCGGGGTGCTCGGCGAGACCGGCCTCGACGTCCTCGATCTCCAGGCGCATCCCCCGGATCTTGATCTGGTTGTCCGCCCTGCCCAGGAAGTCCAGTGAGCCGTCCGGGGCGAAGCGGGCGAGGTCGCCGGTGCGGTAGAGCCGGGAGCCGTCGGCGGCGAACGGGTTCGCCACGAAGCGGGACGCGGTCAGGCCGGGCGCGTTGACGTATCCGCGGCCCAGGAGGAAGCCGCCGACGTACAGTTCACCGCCGGCCCCGACCGGGACGGGGCGCAGCTCGTCGTCCAGCACGTACAGCTGGGTGTTGGGATTGGCCCTGCCGATCGATGTCGACAGGCGTTCCGCGGCGCCCCGGTAGATGACGTGGGAGACGCCGATGGTCGTCTCGGCCGGGCCGTAGCCGTGGTACATGGGGATGTCGAGGCGGGTGCGGAACCGTTCGTAGAGTTCGGGGGTCAGCACCTCGCCGCCGCACCACACATGGCGCAGGCTGTCGAGGCGCCCGGAGTCCCCCGCCATCTCCAGCAGGACGTCCAGCATGGACGACACCAGGTAGGTGAAGGTGACGCGCTGCTCGGCGATCACGCTCAGCAGGTGGTGCGGGTCGCGTTCGCCGCCGGGCCGCAGGACCACCAGCCGGCCGCCGCACACCAGCGGCAGGAAGATCTCGTTGATCGAGATGTCGAAGGAGAGCGGCGCCTTGAACAGGGACGCGTCGTCGTGGCCGAAGTGCAGGATCTCGTCGACCTGCCACAACAGGCGTTCGCTGATCGCCTCGTGACGGATCATCGCGCCCTTGGGCCGGCCGGTCGAGCCGGAGGTGAAGATCACGTAGGCCAGGGCGGGTCCGGGAACGGTGACGTCGGGCGCCTCGACGGGGTGGGAGGTGAACTTCCAGTCGTCGAGGTCGACGGCCACGGCCTCCGGTTCACCCGGCTCGGACTCGCCCGAACTGTTGAGCTGGAGGACGGCGCGGGCGTCCTCGATGACGACCGCGCGGCGCGCGGCGGGCCACATCGGATCGAGCGGGACGAAGGCGCATCCCGCCTGGAGCACGCCGAGCAGCCCGACGACCATGTCGGCGCTGCGGCCCAGGGAGATGCCCACGACCTGTTCGGCCGTGAGCCCGCGGTCGATCAGGTGGTGGGCCAACTGTGCGGCGCAACGGCCGACCTGACCGTAGGTCAGTGAGCGGTTCTCGTCGACGATCGCGACCGCGTCGGGTCGCTTGCGCACCTGCTCGTGGAACATCTCCACGATGGTCGGACGAACCCGGCCGGCCTCGGTGTCGTTCCACCGGGCCAGGACCTCGATCCGTTCCGCGAGGCCGGAGGCGCCGATGGTCCCCAGCGGCCGGTCGGGGAATTCGGCGAGGTCGTCGAGGGCGAGCTGGGCCTCGGCCACGGAGAAGCCCTCCGGGACGGCGATGGTGCGCTCCGCCGCGTCGGCCTCCCAACCGGCGGTCCCGGAGCCGCCGTTGCCGGCCCATCCGAGGACATCGGCGAACAGGGTGCCGGGGGTGAGGTCCATGCCCTCAGGACTCTGTCCTGCCGCCCAGTGGGCCAGAGCGATGGCACAGGCGGTGACGAGGGTCCCGTCGCTGTGATCACCGGCCCTCCGGCGCAGGCCGGCCAGGCCCTCCTCGGAAAGCAGTACGAGACGAGCGCCCGGTTCCATCATCGAAAACTCCGCTTCCCAACCGACGAGGTGTCCAACTTAGCCTAGCCTAACTAAGGCTTACCTAACTACCTTCGCGCCAGGCCCGCCACAGTCGCGCGTACCGGCCGCCCAGGGCCACCAGTTCCTCGTGTGTCCCCTGCTCGACCACCCGGCCCTCGTCCAGTACGGCGATCCGGTCCGCCGCCATCGCCTGGGTCAGCCGGTGTGCCACGAACAGCGTGGTCCGGCCGGCACACGCGGCGAGCACGCCGCGCTCCAGTTCGGCGGCGCCCTCGCTCCCGGCCTCGGCCGTCGACTCGTCCAGCACGACCACCGGCGCCCCGGCCAGCACCAGCCGGGCCAGGGCGATCTGCGCGACCTTGGTGACGTCGAGGCGTTCACCGCCCTCACCGACCACGGTCAGCAGCCCGTCCGGCAGCGCGTCGGCCCACACACCCGCACCGACCGTCCGCAGCGCGTCCGTCAGCCGGGCGTCGGTCGCCGTCGGCGCGGCAAGCCGCAGATCGTCGGCGAGCGGGCCGGAGAACACATGCGTCTCCTGCGTCAGGATGCTCACCATGGCTCTGGCCCCGGCCTCGTCGAGATCCGCGAGATCGTTCGGCCCGATCCGCACCGAACCGGACTGCGGGGTCCCGATGCCCGCGATCAGCGCGGCGAGGGTCGACTTGCCCGCACCGGTCGCCCCGACCAGGGCGAGCGAACCACCGGCCGGAATCGTCAGACTGACGTCCCTGAGGACCGGGTCTTCGGCATCGGGATAACTGAACGTCAGCCCCTCCACCGTCACCGGGTACGGAGCAGAGTCCGCGGGCGCCACGGCCGAGTCGCCCACCAGACGGTCCTGAGCGTCCTCCCCCAGCACGCCGACCAGGCGGGTCAGACTCGCACCCGACTTCTGCGCCTCGTCGAACGTGAACATGATGGCGCCGAGCGGCGTGAACAGCCGGTGGAACATCAGGGGGGCGGCAGAGACCTCACCGAGGGTGGCCGCGCCGCCTTCCAGCAGGGCGTACCCGACCAGGAGGATCAGGACCAGTCCGATGAACTCGGCACGGTTCTCCCGGCCGACGAAGCGGCCGAAGAACCGGAACACCTCGATGCCGAACTCGCGCACCCGCCACGACTCGGCCGTGACCTTCTCGCGGAAGGCACCCTCCAGACGGTACGCCCTGACCGTGTCGATCCCGTTCAGACCGCTGATCAGCGCCTGGGCCCGGTCGGCCTGAGCCGCCCGCTGCTTCCGGTAGAGCGGCGCGGACCGGGGAAGGTACCAGCGCAGCGCCAGCGCGTACGCGGGGAGCGCACCGGCGCCCGCGAGGCCGAGCCGCCAGTCGAGCCCGAACATGCCGGCCGTCGCGATGGCGACGAGCACGCCCGCCGAGAACACCGTGGGCACGGCGGACCGGATGCCTCGCGACAGCACGGCCACGTCGTCACCCACCCGGGACAGCACATCGCCCCGGCCGACCTGCTCGATCCGGGCGCTGGGCATCCCCAGCACCGCCCGGACGGCGCGCTCGCGCAGCCGGGCCAGCAGATCGGCGCCGAGCCGCCCGATCAGGTACGTCGACGCCGCGGTGGCCGCCGCCCCGAGAAGCGCGGCGGCCACCATCAGCACGCCGATCCGGACGAGGAGGGAACGGGGTTCGCCGTCGACCACCCCGTCGACCACCTGGCCGAGCAGCAGCACCGGAAGTACCTGGAGCGCCGCCCCGGCCACCGTGGTGAGCACGGTGGCCGAGGTCAGCCACGGCACCTCGCGGCAGTGCGCCCCGACCCACCGGGTCGCCTCGCGCCCGGTGGCCGTGCGCAGCGTTGCCGGGGCGGCGCGGGTGCCGGTGGTACTCACACGCGGACCGGGACGGGCCGGCCGGGGGTTCCGGACGACGTCACTGCTCGGCCGACTTCACGAGCTCGTCGATCGCGTACGGCATCGACAGCAGCGTGCCCTGGGAGATGGCCGCGCCGATCGCCGGACCCTCGCTGTCGAGCAGGTACGACACCCGGCCGTCCTTGACCGCCTTCAGGTTGCTGAACAGCTCGGACTTCTTCAGGGCTTCCTGGTCGGCCTTGTCGTTGATGACGAAGATGCGGTCGACGTCGACGAGGTCCATCCGCTCGGGCGAGAGCACGGTGTAGAACTTGCCGCCCGCGATCTTGTCGATCTCCGTCGCACCCTTGTAGCCGATGCCCGTCAGCAGCCGTCCGCGAACGTCGGTGGTGGTGAACGGCGCCACGGACTTCTCGTACCAGGAGAGCGCGACACCGGTCTGCTTCGCGAACTCCGGGTGTGCCTTGGCGGCGGCGTCGAGCTGCGCCTGAACGCCCTTCACCATCGCGGCGCCCTCGGTCTCCTTGCCGAGCGCCTTGGCGATCTGGAGCGCGTTGTCCTGCCAGGGCGCGCTGAAGGGCTCCTTCTCCGCCTTGGTGCGGCCCACCGTCGGGGCGATCTTGGAGAGCTTGTCGTACGCGGCCTGGTCGACCTCCGAGTAGACCGCGATGATCAGGTCCGGCCGAAGGGCGGCGATCTTCTCGTAGTTGGGACCCGCGTCACCGTTCTTCATGATGACCTCGGGGCGGGCGTCGCCCCACTTGTCCTTCACCCAGGGCCACTGGGTGTTGATGTCGGGGGTCTTGCCGGCGGGGTTCGGGTACTGGTCGACCATGCCGACCGGCTTGATGCCGAACGCCAGGATCGTCTGGTCGTCCGTGTAGCCGACCGAGACGACCCGCTCGGGCGCCTTGGTGACCTCGGTGGATCCGAACGCGTGCTCCACGGTGACCGGGAACGCTCCGGCCGCGGCGGCCGGAGCCTTGTCGCTCGCCTTGTCCGCCTCGTCCTTCGAGTCGGAACCGCATCCCGCCATCAGGCCGATGCCGAGGGTCACGGCGGAGACCGTCGCCGCCACCCGCTGCCAGGGCTTGGTGAGCATCGTTCTATGGAGGAGCATCCGGAATCCCTTGCTTTCGCACTGTCCAATGAGCCCTGCGTAAGGGCAGCCAAACCTTACCCCGACGGGGTGAGGTAAGCCTAGCCTAACTTTCGGATTCGCTTGACTCAAAACCTAGTTGATCGATACATGGGTTCGGCCGATCGGAACGATGAGCGGCCGGTCGCCGGCCGGATCGTCGATCACCATGGCCCGCAGCCCGAACGCCTCCTCGAGCAGCCCGGGGCTGATCACGTCGCGCGGGTGCCCCTGCGCCAGGATCGCGCCTTCGCGCATCACGATGAGGCTGTCGCTGTACCGGGTGGCCAGGTTGAGGTCGTGCAGCACCATGACCACGGTGCAGCCCGACTCGTGCAGGTCGTCGACCAGGTCGAGCACATCGATCGCGTGGGCCAGGTCCAGGTAGGTGGTCGGCTCGTCCAGCAGCAGCAGATCGGTGCCCTGAGCCAGCGTCATCGATATCCAGACGCGCTGTCGCTGTCCGCCCGACAGCGAGTCGACGGGACGGTGCGCCAGTTCGGACACCCCGGTCATGGCCAGCGCGGACGCCACCACATCGGCGTCGTCCGACGACCACTGCCGCAGCCAGCTCTGGTGCGGATGCCGTCCCCGGGCGACCAGATCGGCCACCGTCAGCCCTTCCGGGGCCACGGGGGCCTGCGGCAGCAGGCCGAGCTTCTTGGCCACGTCCCTGGTCCTGAGCCCGGCGATGTCCTCGCCGTCCAGGACGACCGCACCCCTGGCGGGCTTGAGCAGGCGGGTCAGCGTGCGCAACAGCGTCGATTTACCGCAGCCGTTGGGGCCGATGATCGTGGTGATCACACCCGGTGGGATCGCGACGTCCAGCTCGTCGATGACGGTCCGTCCGCCGTACCCGACCGTGATGCCTCTGGCCGCCAGCCGTGCGGCGTCCGTGCCCACCGACTCGACCTCGGTGGTGGTGTCGTGAACGGCCACAGGCCCCCCATTCTCCGGGTAGTCCGACTCGTCTTCCATCTATCTGAGATTCGCCCGTACCAGCAGATACACCAGGAACGGTCCGCCGATCGCGGCGGTGACCACCCCGACCGGCAGGCCGATCGGCAGCGCCGAACGCGCCACCAGGTCGGATCCCGTCAGCAACAGCGCACCGGTCAGTCCGGAGGCCACCATCGGCGGTGTCGGGCACCGCGCCAGACGCATCGCCACCTGCGGCGCCACCAGCGCGACGAACGGGACCGGGCCGGCCGCACTCACCGCGACCGCGGCCAGCAGAACGGCACACAGCAGCAGAACGGCCCGCACCCTCGTGTACCGGACGCCGAGTCCGGCGGCCACCTCGTCACCGAGGTGCATCGGCTTGAACTGGAAGGCGGCGGTGGCGACGACGGCCAACAGGGCGAGCGAGCACCACAGCGCCACCCGGACCTCGTCCCACGAACGGTTGTCCAGCGAGCCGACCAGCCACGCCTGCGCCCGCGCCACATCCCTGATGTCCGCCGAGACCAGCAGCCAGGTCGAGACGGCCTCCGTCATGGCGCTCACCGAAATGCCGATGAGGATGAGCCGGAAGCCGTCGATCCCCCGCCGCCACGCGAGGAGGTACACCAGCAGCCCCGCGCCGAGGCCGCCGCCGAGCGCCGCCGCGGAGAGGCCCACGGAGCTGACGACCGCCGTCGCGGTCCCACCCGACACCGTCACCAGGAACACCGCGACCATGCCGGCGCCCCCGGTGATCCCGAGGACGTCCGGGCTGGCCAGCGGATTGCGCGCGACGGACTGGGTGATCGCCCCGGACACCCCCAGCGCGACGCCCACGACGAGTCCGGCCAGCGCCCGCGGCATCCGCAGGTCCATCACGACGAACTCGTCGACCTGCTCGCCCCGGCCGAAGAGCGTGGCGATCACGCGGGAGAGGCCGATGGGGAAGTCGCCGACACTGATGGAGAGGCAGAAGACCAGGAAGCCGGCGGCCGCGAGCAGCAGCGTGACCAGCACGAGCCAGGGCCGCCATACGAACGACATCCCGCCGGCCCGCACGCCCGGTACCGGAGAGGTCTTCGTCTCTGTCACGTTCATGCGCTCCTGAACTTTCCGCGCCACACCAGGGCCGCGAAGAACGGGGCGCCGAGAAGGGCGACGACGACACCCGCGTCCAACTCACCGGGACGCACCACCAGTCGGCCCACGATGTCGCAGACCAGGAGGACCACCGCGCCGAGGAGACCGGCGTACGGCACCAGCCAGCGGTAGTCCGGTCCGGTCAGATAGCGGGCGACATGAGCGACCATGAGCCCGAGGAAGGCGATGGGGCCGCATGCCGCCGTCGCCGCGCCCGCCAGCAGCGTGATGGCGAGAATGCCGGCCGTCCGGCTCAGCGCGATGTTCACGCCCAGGCCCCGGGCCACGTCGTCACCCAGGTTGAGCAGGTTGAGGGAGGGCAGCATGACGAGCGCCAGGACCAGCCCGGCCGCGACGAATCCGGTCACCGGCCAGATCACCTCGAAGCCGACACCGGCCACGGAACCCGCGTTCCAGAACCGCAGCGCGTTCAGCGACTTCTGGTCCGACAGCGCGACCGCGGTCGTCATGGCCGCGAGAAACACGGTGACGCCCTGGCCGGCCAGTGCCAGGGTCAGCGGATTGCCCGCTCCCCTGCCGATGCTCGCCAGCCCGAACACGACGACACCGGCGACCGCCGCCCCGAGGAAGGCGAACCAGACGTACTGGAACGGATCGGTGAGCCCGAACACGGCGATCACCGACACGACCGCGAACGAGGCGCCCGCGTTCACCCCCAACAGGCCCGTGTCCGCGATCGGGTTGCGCGTGTAGCCCTGGATGAGCGAGCCGCCGACGCCCAGGGCGATGCCCGCCACCACGGCGAGCACCGTCCGGGGCACCCGCACGGTCTGCACGATGAGCCGGATCTCGGTGAGGCGCTGGTCGGACTCCGGCGCCGCGAACAGCCCGTGCCACACCTCTGCGGGACTCAACGCCCGCGCACCCACGGCCAGGGACACCGCTCCGGCGACCACGAGGATCACCAGGAGCGTTCCCAGCCCCACGACCCGCCTCCGGCGGGCCGTCGTCGTGCCCCTGGGTGCGGGGCGCTCCACTGCAGTCGTGCTCATGTCGGCGTACGTTATCCCTTTGATCCACTCGAAGGCGCGGCGGTCCGGTCCTTGACGGCCGTGCTACTGCCGCGGTCCGCCCACGGCGCCGGCCACCGGCTGGGCGCAGCGGACCAGCAGCGAGTCCAGGATCTCTCCGACCCGTATCGCGGTGTTGGACAGCAGCGCCGACGTGATGCCGTGCGTGTGCTCGGTGCCGCCCTGGAGGTAAATGCCGCACCGCAGGCCGGAATCGGTCGCGATGCGGTAGTCGCGCTCGACGCGCAGACGGCCCTGCTCGTCCCGGAGGCAGCGCTCCGCCACGTCGCCCAGCAGTCCGGTCGGGTCGGCGGGGCTGTAACCGGTGGCGAGCACCACCACGTCGGCGTCCAGGAGCGTCTCCTCGCCCGTGACGAGCGATCTCACGGTGGCGCGGACATGGTCCGGCGTCTCCTTGACCTCCTCGAGGCGTGACACGTTGAGGAAGCGCAGCCGCTCGGCGCCGAGCACCTTCTCCTGGTACATCTGGCGGTAGAGGTCGTCGATCAGGTCGATGTCGACCACGGAGTAGTTGGTGTTGCCGTGGTAGTCCATGAGCCTGCGCTTGACGCCCTCGGGCGCGGCGAAGTACTCGTCGACCGCGCCGGGGTCGAAGATCTTGTTGGCGAAGCTGCTGTCGTCCGCCGGGCTGTAGCCGTAGCGGGAGAAGACCGCGCAGACCTCGGCCTCCGGGAAGCGCCGGTGCAGGTAGGCGACGTTCTCGGCGGCGCTCTGTCCGGCGCCGACGACCACGAACCGCGAGGGTGAGGTGCCCTCCAGCGTGTCGACCTTCGCCAGCAGTTCGGAGTTGTGCCAGACACGGTCGCCGCGCTCCACGCCCTTGGGCAGGAGGGGCCGCAGCCCGGTGCCGATGACGAGGTTGCGGGCACGGTGAACGGTGAGCCCCTCGCCCGACCGGACCGTCACGTCCATGTACTCCACGGCCCCGTCGACCAGGACGGGCGTGACGCCGACGACCTCGTGGTCGTAGGAGACCATGCTCTCGACCTGGGCCGCCGCCCACTCGAAGTAGTCGTGGAACTCCACGCGCAGCGGGAAGAGGTTCTTGTGGTTGATGAAGTCGATCAGCCGCCCCTTGCTCTGCAGGTAGCAGAGGAAGCTGAACTCGCTGGACGGGTTCCGGAGCGTCACCAGGTCCTTGAGGAAGGAGACCTGCATGGTCGCGTCATCGATGAGCATGCCGCGGTGCCAGCCGAACTGCGGCTGCTGCTCGAAGAAGTGAGCGCTGAATGTCTCCTGGGTTCCGCCCCTTGCGTTGTGCTCACTGATCGCGATCGCCATCGCCACATTGGACGGCCCGAAGCCGATGCCAATGAGGTCGTGGACCGGTGGTGCGTCGCCAGGACGAACCTGTGACATGTCACTCCCATCGTGCGGGGAAGCCGCCTGTCAGGTGTGGGGAACGTTCGATAGACGGGCACGCCGAGGGAGCGACCCGGTGGAACTTAGGTGAGCCTAAGCTAATCCTGCGGTGCTGTCGATAGACCGGAACCGGCCAACCGGGGCCGGCGGGACCGCCGGACCCGCCAACTCGTGAACCGTACCCGCCCATTGCGAGATTAGGTAAGGCTTGCTTTACTGACTGTCGCTCCATTCCCACGCTGAGGAGGAACCCCCATGCGGGTCGTCATGTTCGGTTACCAGACCTGGGGGCACCGCACCCTGCAAGCCCTCCTGGACTCCGAGCACGACGTCGTGCTGGTCGTGACCCACCCCAGGAGCGACCATGCGTACGAGAAGATCTGGAGCGACTCCGTCGCCGACCTCGCCGAGGAACACGGCGTTCCGGTACTGATCCGCAACCGCCCCGACGACGAGGAACTGTTCGAGCGCCTCAAGGAGGCGGAGCCGGACATCATCGTCGCCAACAACTGGCGGACCTGGATCCCTCCGCGCATCTTCGCCCTCCCCCGCCACGGCACGCTGAACATCCACGACTCGCTGCTGCCGAAGTACGCCGGCTTCTCGCCGCTGATCTGGGCCCTGATCAACGGCGAGCGCGAAGTCGGCGTCACCGCGCACATGATGAACGACGAGCTCGACGCCGGCGACATCGTCCGGCAGGAGGCGGTCGTGGTCGGACCGGCGGACACCGCCACCGACCTCTTCCACAAGACCGTCGACCTCATCGCCCCGGTCACCACCGGCGCGCTCGACCTCATCGCCGGCGGCCGGACGGAGTTCACCAAGCAGGACCGCTCCCACGCCACCTTCTTCCACAAGCGCTCCGCCGAGGACATCCGCATCGACTGGACGTGGCCGGCGCAGGACCTCGAACGCCTGGTGCGCGCCCAGTCCGAGCCGTACCCCAGCGCCTACGCCTTCCACCGGGGCAAGCGCCTGGAGATCCTCGCCTCCGTGGTGTCCCAGGGCCGCTACGGCGGAACGCCCGGCCGCATCTTCTACCGCGAGGGAGAGGGCGTGGTGATCGTCGCCGGCGCGGACGCCCGCACCGGCCGCAACCACGGCCTGGCCGTGACCCGCGTACGCGCCGAGGACGGCCGGGAGATGCCCGCGACGGAGTACTTCACCTCGATGGGCGGATACCTGACCAGCCGTCCCTGAGGACCCCGCCGGCCGGCCGGATCGGGGTGCTGGTCACGCAGCAGTTCCCGGACCGGCCCGGCCGCCATGTCGGCCTCGGTGTTCCCGGTGTGCGTCATGCGGCGCGACGTCGGGCGGAGCATCCTGCCGGGGCCTCCACAGGGTGCACGGTCGGGCCACCGGCCGCCGTGGCGGGACGGATCCTCACGGCCCTCCTCCCGCGTCGGTCTGCGAGAGCTCGCGCCGCGTCCCGTCGGCGTCGGGGACCGAGACCGCCAGCCTGCTGAGCGGTGAACTGCGGTGCAGTTCCACACACAGCACCGGGCCGCCCGACCTCACCAGTGTGAAGTCCTGACCCTCGTGGTGTCTGCGGATGCCCGCGCACAGTCTGCCGGGAACGCAGGTGCCGCGCTCGCGTTCACCACGCAGCGCGCGCCACCAGTCGGGCTCCACGTACACCCGGCGCAGCGCCGATGCGGGCACCCGCACGACGCGCCGCCGGGCCGCGGCCTTCTCCCACCACGACAGCCGGACGACGATGTCCGTTCCCTCGATCAGCACGCGCGCCATGGGTTCGCCCTCCTGGGCCGGCTCCGGTTCCCGGTGCGATCGGTTTCCTGGTCCGGGCTCATGGGGACCTTCTCCCCGGCCTCGTCGACGCATGGCCGTGCACAGCGGCTTCCTCTCCGTCCACCGGCTCACTCGGCCGGTTCGGCCCGGACCAGGGCCGCCGCCAGTCTCGGCAGGTCTTCGCCGGCGACGAGGCGGGCCAGCCCTCCGGACGTCTTCGGCAGGTCCAGCCGGGCGGCGGCGTCACGGGCACGGGTGCCGAACGCCGGGCGCAGTTCGGGCCACACGCCCTGGGCCTCGCGGCTGAAGATGTCCGCGCCCACGGGCCCGATCCGGGGGAACTCCCGCAGCAGCCCGCGTATCCGCCCCGGATCCCCGTCCGCTTCCGCACGCAGCCGCCGCAGATCCCCGCGGTACCGGTCCAGGAGGAGGTCCGCCCCGTCCCCGAGCGCGGTGGCCGTGCTCTCGTCGTAGCGGCGGTAGTGCGCGCGGCCCAGGGCGTCCACCCGGTCCTGCCAGGAGGCCCGCGCCATCGCGCGCGGCGTACGCATCCCCGCCGCGGACAGTTCCCGGGCCGCGGACACCGCGATGCCGGCCTTGATGCGCGCCGACAGCAACACACAGAGCGTCAGCAGCCGGTACAGCGGCGAGGGTGTGTTCCGGAGCCGGATTCCGGCTTCCTCGGCGTACGTAAGGCCGTGTTCCTCCAGCAGCCGCCGGGCTCTCTCCGGCCGGGTCATGGGGACACCTCCCGTGGAGCACACACGGTGGCGCGGCAGGCCGACGTCGTGCACCGCGTGTCGCGGTTCGTCACCGTGCGGGCTCGTGTGCCGGGCCGCCGACCGGGCTCTCAGTTTACTCGTCCGGGGTCACCCGAGCGCACGGCCCGATGGGCGCGCGCAGGGCGGCGATGCCATGTTTCGGACGTGGGCCAGTGGTTACCCGGTTGTACGGCGGCGCTGCGGCGGGCCGTGTGCCGCTGGAGGACATCCGACGAGCACCAGGAGGAGAACCCCATGCCGGCAGGATCCAGCCGCAAGCGGGAGCGTCAGTACGAGCATGTGAAGGAGAGCGCCGAGAACCGCGGTGAGTCGGAGAAGCGCGCGAAGGAGATCGCCGCCCGTACCGTCAACAAGGAACGCGCCCGCTCGGGGGAGGCGAGGACAGCCGGCAGGACGTCCACGCAGGACCCCAAGTCGGCTTCCCGGCGCGGCGGGGAACGCTCGCACCGGGGCGCCCGGGGCCGTACCAAGGACCAGTTGTACGAAGAGGCCAAGAGGAAGAACATCGAGGGCCGCTCGACGATGAACAAGGAGCAGCTCCGTAAAGCGGTGAGCTGACCGGCGGGCGTCGCGCTCCTCGGCCGCGAAGCCGCGGGGCCCTGCGGCCTCTTCAGGCTTCCGGCGGGCAGGAGCTCATCGCGTGCCCATCGGACGAAGGACTGCTGGTGTGCTCCGCCGATCTGCACGCGTGCGATCCCGGTGAACCCGCCGTCGGCGAAGGTGCGTACCGCTCCGGCGAACTCCTCGGTCTTCGCGGACCCGGCCGGGCACCCGTTCCGCCTCTGCCGCGGGCCGGTCCGCAGGAGGTCCCCGCGCAACCGGAACGCGACCTGTTCGGCAGCGCACACCTGGGCACCCGAGTCGCGCTCCGTCATCCTGCGCGGGCGGTTCCCGTGCACGGTGCCGCACGGCGCTGTGCAGGCGCCCGGCATCCGCGCGCCGGCCCGGCGGACGTGGGGTCAGCCACGCGTGCCGGACACGCACTCGGCCACCACGGCCCGCAGACTGCCCGTGCGGGCGAACACGGCCCGCTGAGTCCGCGCCCCTGTGCCGCGCTCCAGCACGCGCCGGACCGCTTCCTCCGCGGCAGCCCCGTCACCGCTGTCCTCCATCGCGTCGTGCACATGCGCGAGCAGCGCGCCCACCACATCGGACGCGGGCTCGGGCCGCATGGTGACGGGATGCAGCAGGTCCCCCTCCATACCGGAACGCCCGGCCTGCCAGGCGGCCATGCGCAGAAGACCCACGCCGACGGGGTCGGGCGGTTCCTCCGCGAGCCGGCTGCGTGCCGCCGTCTCGACGAGACCGCGCACCAGCGAGGCGAGGAGCACGGCATCGGCCGGGTCCAGGCACACGTCCGCGACTCTGACCTCGACGGTCGGGTAGCGGTGCGAGAGCCGTGCGTCGAAGTAGACCATCCCCTCGTCGCGCAGCACGCCGGTGTCGACGAGTGCCCGGACCTGCTCGTGGTACCGGCGCGCGGAGCCGAAGGTCTCCACCGGCCCGGCCGACGGCCAGCGTCCCCAGACCCGGCTGCGGTAGCTCTCGTACGCGGTGTCCTGCCCTTGCCAGAAGGGCGAGTTGGCGCTCAGCGCGAGCAGAACCGGAAGCCACGGGCGCACCCGGTCCAGCACTCCGACACCCTCCTCGTCCGAATCCACGGACACGTGTACGTGGCATCCGCAGGTCAGCTGTTCCTGCGCGGTCAGGCCGAACCTCTCGGCCAGCCAGCGGTACCGCTCGTCTTCGCCGATCGACGGGCTGACGGGAAGGGGCGAGGTCGCGAGGGCGACGACGTCGGCCCCGGCCTGTGCGGCACTCTCCGCGGCCGCGGCCCGCCAGCGCAGGATCTCCTCCGCGAGTTCACCCATGTCACTGCGCGGCTGTGTGGCGAACTCCAGTTGCTGAAGGTGGAGTTCGGACTCGAAGGCCGAGTCGTCCGCCGCCCGGTCCACGGCAAGCGCCAGCACGGCCGCCGACAGCGCCCGGGGCTCACCGCTCTGCGCGTCGACGAGCAGCAGTTCCTCCTCCACCCCCACGGTCCGCACCATCATGTCCTCCCAGCCGGACGCCGTCGGAAGCGCCCTGTCGGTCCCGGGCCCGGCCCGCGCCCACCGCCGCACGCTGCCGGCATCGACGCCTTCGGCGCCCGCGCTGCCCGGGTCCTGCCGACCGGACCGGGCACCCCACGCTCAGCACATCGGTCAGCCGGGTGCGGGCGCCGACGCGGCCGGCGGCCGCGCCCCGGTTCCTCCCACCATGGCACTTCGCCGATGCCGCTGCGTCATGGAGCGCAGGCGGGCGGGCAGGGGATCTCCGCGAGGGCTGCGCCCCGGCGGAGCGCGCGCCTCCGGCGGGGCCGCCCCGCTCCCGTTCCCCCGCTGCGGCGTTACGCCGTTCGAGCGGCCCGCTGTTGCGAGCGCCCGGGCACGGCCACACGCTGCCGTAGACCGGTCGGACCGCGGGAATGACGGCCGCCGTGAGGGGAACCCAGAGGCTGCGGCCCCGCAGAAGCGGGATCGACGCACTTTGCACAGAACAGGACGGACGAAGCTGATGAGCCACCACGAGATGAGCAGGCGGAAGGTACTGGCCCTCGTCACCAACTACGGCGTGGAGCAGGACGAGCTCGTCGTTCCGGTCGACCACCTGCGCGGACGGGGCGCCCAGGTCGATGTCGCGGCGATGACGAAGGACCCCGTCGAGACCCTGGTCGGTGACAAGGACCCCGGCCGGACGCTGCACCCCGACCTCACACTGGACGACGCCGATCCGTCCGCGTACGACCTCCTGCTCGTACCGGGTGGGACGCTGAACGCCGACACGCTGCGTACGCAGAGCTCCGCGAACCGGATCGTGCGCGCGTTCACCGGCTCCGGCCGCCCCGTCGCGGCCATCTGCCACGGCCCCTGGCTGCTGGTCGAGGCCGGAGCCGTCGCGGGCAAGCGGCTCACCTCGTACGCCTCCTTGCGGACCGACATCCGTAACGCGGGCGGCGAGTGGACCGATCAGCCGGTCGTCACGGACGATTCGGGTGGCTGGACGCTCATCACCTCACGGAATCCGGACGATCTGGAGCCGTTCGTCCGGGAGATCGACGCGGCGCTCGCCGTCCCGGGCCCGTCCGGCGCCTGACCTCGCCGCTTCTGTGGAGACCCGCCCGGCCGACGCCCGGCGGCAGCTCGGGTGGTCCCGGGTCGGCGGTACGCACGGCCGAGGACGTGGAGGCTCCTCGGCCGGAACGGCTCACCCGAACCGGTGGTCCGACGCGGAGCAACGGTCGAGAATCGCGGGATGCGTAAGAGCCGGCTGTCCGACGGCGTGGTCACCCTGTCCCCGCTGCGCCCGGACGATGCGGAACAGCACCTTGCCGGGGAGGACGAGCTGCTCGTCCGCCGGCTCAACGGCGGGCCGGGCACGCGCGAGGGCGTCGAGGCGTACTTCCGGCACTGCCGGGAGCAGTGGGAAACCTCGGGACCGCTGCGCGCCTTCGGAATCCGGGCGGGCGCCGACGGGGCACTCGCGGGAACGACCGACCTGCGGTTCACGGGCGAAGGGCCGGCTCACGGCCAGGTGAATGTCGCGTACGGCCTCTGTCCGTCCTGGCGAGGACGCGGTCCGGCCACCCGCGCGGTTCTCCTGGTGTCCGGCTACGGGGCGGGTGAGGGCGCGACGGAGGCCGTGATCCAGGTGGATCCGGGGAACCCCGGATCCGGTGCGGTCGCGCGACGGGCGGGGTTCACCCTCGCCGGACGGACGCACCGCCAGGACGGCACACGGTTCGACCGGTACGTCCGGAACCTTCGCGCCGGTGCCGGATCCACGGACTAGTTCCGGGCCGTGAGGTGCCGTTCCGCCGCCTGTACCGCGTCGTGCACGCCTGTTCTGCCCAACAGCACGCACAAGGTGTACGCGGCATCGTCGAGCGCCTGACGTGCGCGCATGTCCGAGGGGGCGCCGGTGAGCCGGGCCTGGCAGCCGCGGAACTCGGCGAGGACCTCGGCGGTGCGGGCGCGGCTCGGCATCAGTCCGATGTACGCGGCCCGGGGCGGGACGGCGCGAGCCGCCGCCACGGCCCGGTGCAGCGCCCGTTCCACGCGCGCCGGCATCGCGATGCCACGGGCGTCGGCGGCCATGGCGGCGGCCACCTCCGCGGAGGTGACACCCGCCGCCGTCGCCGCCGCACCGAGCACCCGCCCGGCATCCCGCGCCGAGCACGGAATCCCGGCCATCACCGTGCCGACCGCCCAAGCGGCCCTGGGCTCGTCGATGGGGGGCTGCACTGCGGCAGCCTCTGCGTCGCAGGCGGGCTGGGGGGTGCGCGAAGTGCGGGCAGACATCATCTGGGCCATTTCTCGACAAGGCGACGGAGGGGTTCCGCGACGACCGAGACGGGCGACGTGCCGGCCTTCGCCCGCCCCCGCGTGCTCATTTTCGAAACATGACACCCGGAGGGGAAGTACGCCTGTGGACCACGCCGCTCGGGTGACCCTCCCCGGCCCGCGTGCGGCGAGGCGTGCTTCTCTCCCGGAACGAGGAATGTGCGGTGGACGGGGCGTGGTCCGGGTGCGGTGGGGGCGCGGCCGTGCGCACAGTTGCAGGGGAGAGCCGACGGTCCGGCCGGCGCCGGTCCGGCGAATCCGGGCGGCCCGCCGGAGCCTTGATGCGCTGCTTCCGTTCGCCTCCGGCGAGCGCGCCGAGCGGACCACGGGTCGCAGTCGGGACCCGGAGGTCAGCTTCCTTCACCACGCAAGGAGTCCTTGATGCCGGCCCTCGGAACGACGATGCCGGTGACCGGCGCGCCCTGCTGGGTGAGCCTGGTGACACCCTCACCCAACGCGGCCCGGTCGTTCTACGCGGGGGTGATGGGGTGGGAGTTCCGCGAGAGTTCCCTCGGACACGACTTCTCGGTCGCCGTGGCGGACGGCGAGCCGGTCGCGGGCCTGGGGTACTGCCACGGCACGGGCCTCCCGGCCCGCTGGACGCCGTACTTCGCTGTGGCGGACGCCGACGAGACCGCGGACAGGGTCAGGGAGCGGGGAGCCACACTGGCCGTCGGACCCGCACGGCTGGGCGGAGGACGTGCCGCCGTCGCGGCGGACCGGGACGGGGCCGCCTTCGGCTTCTGGGAGGGACCGGCCCTGGCCTGGACGGTGGGGCGGGGCAGCGCTCCCGCACGGCTGGACCTCATGACACGTCATGCCTTCGAGGCGGCCATCTTCTATGCCGGGATCTTCGACTGGGCGAAGCCGGACGGCGGCTGCACGGTGGACTACGCGCAGGACCATGTCGTGGTTCAGGTGGCCGGGCACACCGTCGCCACCCTGCGGGGCGGCGGCATCGAATCCGCCCCGGACCCGAACATGCGGCCGAGGTGGGTGGTGGACTTCCAGGTGGCGGACAGCCGGGCCGCCGCGGCGGCGGCGGACGCGGCCGGCGGGGCATCCTCGCCGGCGCCTCCCCCGCTCGGCTGCACGAAGGACGCCTACGTCATCCGCGATCCCGGCGGGGCCCTGTTCACCGTCTCGGGGGACGACGGGGCCTGACACCGGAGGCCCGGGAGCGGCGGGGCGGGGGCGGGTGCTCCAGGGCCGGTGCGGCCGGTGCCGGAGATCCACTGAGCGGCGGGGCTTCCGGAGACCGCGGCACCGCGGATCCGCTGAGCGCCGGAACCTCCGAAGACCCTGGCACTCCGCCGCCGGAGCCCCGCAGGGCGGCGAGCGCCGGCAGCCGCCCGTCGGATCAGTGACTGGTGAGTTCTCCGGACAGCTTCCCGTGGAGATCGGCGCTGGAATCGTTGAGGCCGATGATCTCGACGGTCTTGCCGCGCTGGGCGTACTTCGTCTCGATGGCGTCGAGGGCGGCCACGGACGACGCGTCCCAGATGTGGGCGGCCGAGAGGTCGATGACGACGCGCTGGGGGTCGCCCGCGTAGTCGAACCGGCCGACGAGGTCGTTGGAGGAGGCGAAGAAGAGCTCGCCGTTCACCGAGTAGACGACGGAGCCGCCGTCGGGGTCGGTGACCGCGGTGACGTCGGCGACGCGGGCGACGCGCCTGGCGAAGATGACCATCGCGGTGACGGTGCCGACCACGACGCCGATGGCGAGGTTGTGGGTGGCGACGACCACGATCACGGTGATGACCATGACGGCGATCTCGCCCGCGGGCATCCGCCTGAGGGTCTTCGGGGCGATGGAGTGCCAGTCGAACGTCGCGAACGACACCATCACCATGACGGCCACCAGCGCGGCCATGGGAATGTCGGACACCACCGGGCCGAAGACGATGCACAGCAGCATCAGGAAGGAACCGGCGAGGAAGGTGGACAGCCTGGTGCGGGCGCCGGAGACCTTCACGTTGATCATCGTCTGGCCGATCATCGCGCAGCCGCCCATGCCGCCGAAGAACCCGGTGACGATGTTGGCGACGCCCTGCCCGATGGACTCACGGGTCTTGGAGGAGTGGGTGTCGGTGATGTCGTCGACCAGCTTCGCGGTCATCAGCGACTCCATCAGCCCGACCAGCGCCATCGCGAACGCGTACGGAGCGATCGTCGTCAGGGTGTCGAGTGTGAAGGGAACATCCGGCAGGCCCGGCACGGGCAGCGAGGACGGCAGGTCGCCCTTGTCCCCCACGGTCGGCACGGCGATCCCCGCGGCGACCGTGATGACGGTGAGGATGATGATGGAGACCAGCGGGGCCGGAACCACCCTGGTGACCTTCGGGAAGAACACCATCAGCGCCAGGCCGCCGACGATCAGCGGATACACGGCCCAGGGCACGTCGTGCATCTCGGGCACCTGAGCCATGAAGATCAGGATCGCCAGAGCGTTGACGAAGCCGACCATCACCGATCGCGGCACGAACCGCATCAGTTTCGCCACTCCCAGGGCGCCGAGCACGACCTGGAAGACGCCGGCCAGGATCACGGCGGCGATCAGGTAGCCCAGGCCGTGCTCACGGTTCAGCGGGGCGATCACGAGGGCGACGGCGCCGGTGGCGGCCGAGATCATGGCACGGCGGCCTCCGACGACCGAGATGACCACCGCCATGGTGAACGAGGCGAACAGTCCGATCGCCGGGTCGACGCCCGCGATGATCGAGAACGAGATGGCCTCGGGAATCAGCGCGAGCCCGACGACCAGCCCGGCCAGGATCTCGGTACGCCAGACCTTCGGATCGGAGAGCCAGTCGGGCTTCAGGCCCCGCAGGACAGCGGCGGGCGTCATGACGGAAGAAGACAAGGGGGTGGGAACCTGTCGTGCTCGGGCAGACCCCGCCGGCAGGCCGGGGGCATGCGGGAAAAGCGCGAAGGGGCCGGGCCGGCACCCCGCGGACGGCCCCGGAGGACCGGACTTCGAAGGCAGGGACGGAGCGCGGGCGCACGGCCGCGCCGCTCACATCCGGAGGGCGAACGTCACGGCGGGCAGGCGGGGGCGCTCAGCACCATGGGCTCGCGCACGCTCACTCCTGCAAGAATCGGGTCTGCGCCGGGTCGTCTTCGGCCCGGAAACGATGGATGGGGGCAGGGCCGTCTCACTGCCCTCGCCGCCAGCAACTCTACCCTAACGTTAGAGTAGAGGTCGGTCGCGGTCGCTCAGGGCGCGGCCCGCCACGAGGAGAAGGGCCGGGGCCACGGGCGTGGACGACAGGCACATGCAGATCGGCGAGGTGGCCGCACGGACCGAACTGTCCCTGCGCACCATCCGCCACTACGAGGAGACGGGTCTCGTCGTCCCCTCCGCCCGCTCGCAGGGCGGCTTCCGGCTCTACACCGAGAGCGACGTCCAGCGGCTCATGGTCATCCGCCGCATGAAGCCGCTCGGCTTCACCCTCGACCAGATGCGTGACCTGCTCGACGCGACGGACCGGCTCGACGCGGACGGCGAGCTGGACGCCACTGAACGCGACGCGCTGCTGGACCGCGTGCGCGAGTACGAACGGGCCGCCTCGGAACAGGTCACCAAGCTCCGCATCCAGCTCTCCCGGGCCGAGGACTTCGCCGACACGCTCCGCGCGCGCCTGCCGCAGGCCGCACCGCGCTGAACCACGCCGAGCTGAGCCGCACCTCGCCGAGCCGAGCCGAGCCGAGAGCTGACCGTGCGACCACCGGAGTCCGGGGCGGCCGCGCCGAGCGATCGCCGGAGTCCGGGCGGCCGCGCCGAGCAATCGCCGGAGTGCGGGCCGGCCGGCGCCGAGCCGTGCGACCGCCGGATTCCCGGCCTGCCGCACCGCGCTCCGGCAGGGCTCGCCCGCACGGAGACCGTCCCGCCCAGGGAGCCGGCCCGGCGCACCGCGTGCCCGGTGACTACGCGCCGGACAACCCGTCCCGGACCGCGATGCCGACCGCCTCGAAGGGCCCGGTCAGGTGGCGGACCGGCTCGCCAGGTACTCGCTCATGCTGTCGCCGGTGAGCGGGTAGTAGTCGGAGAGCCTGGCGCCCTCGTCGAGGCGACGACGGGCGAACGCCTCCCGGTCCTGGTGGAGCAGCGAGTCCTCGGCGAGCGGGATCGCGTTCCGCTGCGGCACGACGACGGCCCCGTCCTCGTCGGCGACGATCAGGTCTCCGGGGGTCACCAGTGAGCCGCCGACCCCGACGGGCACGTTGAACGCGGACGGGAACAGCTCGGTCTGCGAGGCGTAGTGGGGAGTGACACCGGTGCACCAGATGGGCACGCCGAGCGCGCGCACCCGGGCCGCGTCCCGCACCCGTCCGTCGACCACGATCCCGGCGCCGCCGCGCAGCTTGAAGTAGCGTACGAGCATGTCGCCCAGGCAGCCCGTGAAGTGGCTGCCCTGGGCCGAGATGACCAGGACGTCGCCCGGCCGGATGGATTCCAGTACGCCCCACAGCGGGGTCTTGCGCTCGATGTCCTCCTGCTCCGCGCCGTTGAAGACGTCCTCCCGCTGCGGGAGGAACTGCAGCGTCACGGCACCGCCGGTGACCTTGACGTCCGGTTCCCGGTGCAACGGCACGGGGCCGTCGATGAACGTCCGGGTGATGCCCATCTGGTGCAGCTTGGCACAGGCCGTCGCCGCGCTCACGTCCTTGAGTGCGTCCACCATCTGCGGGGTGGGCCGCACATAGGCGGAGGTGTGGACCGGTGCGCGCATCGACTCGTAGAGCCCGGCCCCCTCCGTCCCGCTGATGCGGGCCTCCCCCGCAGACGCCGAATCCTGATTGCCGATCGAGTGCATGCACGTGCCTCTCCGCGCGCTCACCGCACGCAACGCCAGTGACATCATCGCCTATCGATGGTAGATAACAGCCAATCGATTAGTGCTGTCAATGTGTCAGGAGCCCTCCATGAACAGTGCGTCCACGGAATCCGCCGACTCACCCGACGCCACCGGGTGGTTCGAGGCGGCACGCTTCGGCCTCTTCGTCCACTTCGGCCTGTACAGCCTGGCGGCACGGCACGAATGGGTGCGCAGCCGCGAGTCCATGTCGCAGCAGGAGTACGACCGTTATCTGCACCGGTTCGATCCGGACCTGTTCGACGCCCGGGAACTGGCGCGTACCGCACGGGAGTCCGGGATGCGCTATGCGGTACTGACCGCCAAGCACCATGACGGGTTCTGCCTCTTCGATTCGGCGCTGACCGACTACACGTCGGTGCGCGCGGTCGGCCGCGACCTGGTCCGCGAGTTCGTGGACGCGATGCGCGCCGAAGGGCTGCGTGTCGGCCTGTACTACTCACTGCTCGACTGGCATCACCCCGACTTCCCGGTCGACGAGCACCACCCGCTCCGGGACACCCCGGCCCGGCAGGAGCCGCGCGACATGGAGCGCTACCGCGCCTACATGGAGGGCCAGGTACGTGAACTCCTCACCCGATACGGACCGGTCGACACCTTGTTCTTCGACTTCACGTACCCGGAGAAGGGGCCGCTGGAGTGGGGGGCGGAGCATCTCCTGGACACCGTACGGACGCTGCAGCCGGGCATCCTGGTCAACGACAGGCTCGGCATTCCGGGCGACTACGTCACGCCCGAGCAGTACCAGCCCGACCGGCCGCTGGAGCGTGAGGGCGAGCGAGTGACGTGGGAGGCCTGCCACACGCTCAACGGCTCATGGGGCTATGACCGCGACAACCATGACTACAAGGATCCGGAGCTGCTGGTCCGCATGCTGGTGCAGTCCGTCGCCTGCGGCGGCAACCTCATCCTGAACGTCGGGCCCAACGGGCGGGGCGCCCTGGATCCGCAGGCCGCCGCCACGCTCCGGGCCATCGGCGGATGGACGAAGCTCCACGCACGGTCCTTGTACGGCGCGGGGCCGAGCTCCTTCGCGCCGCCCGCGCACGGCCTGTACACCCAGTCCGGCAACCGGCTGTATCTGCATCTGCCGGCCTGGCCGCTCAAGCACCTTCACCTGCCGGGGCTGGCCGGGCACGTGCGCTACGCCCAACTCCTGCACGATGGTTCGGAGATCCGCTTCCATGAGACGGACGGCGCACGGCACGAGCACAACAACCTCGCGCCCCCGAGTCAGCCGCCGGGGACCCTGACCCTGACCCTGCCCATCGCCCGGCCCGATGTGCTGCTTCCGGTGATCGAGCTGGAGCTGGACATGAGCGCCGGAAACCAGAGTTGCGGCAGCACCCTTGAAGAAGCAACGAGCCCGCTCTAGCATCAACAATCGATAGACGATAGGCCTGTTGGGAGGCGTGGGCCCGGCCCCGCCTCCACGACACCGCACCATCCCGCCGGGCGAACCGAACCCTCGGGCGCCCGCACCCTCCCGCCGCCTTCCCCTCAGGAATCCGCGGCCGGATGCCAACTATCGATTATTCACGACTACGCAACGGAGCGTGTCCCGATGAAAACAATGTGGCGTCGCGCTTGCGGGCTCACGGTGGCTCCCCTGGTGATGGCATCGGCCGTCGCCTGCGGGGGCGGGTCCGACCAGGCGTCGGAGGGCACGACCCTCCGCGTCATCGTGAACATCACCCCGAACCTGACGGAGAAGTACTGGAACGACCTCTTCGACGGGTACGAGAAGGCCCACCCCGGTGTGACCATCAAGCTCGAACTGACCGGCACGATCTCACCGGACGCGAAGCTCAGGCAGGACCTGGCCGCCGGCGATCCGCCTGACGTCGCACAGCAGATCACGCCGAAGGCCGACAACGTAGCGCTCTTCGCGGACCTGTCCGACCAGCCCTGGATCAAGAAGACTCCGCTGACCGACCAGTACGCCGTCGGCGGCAAGAACTACGTGGCAGGTGTGGGTGAGCAGATACAGTCGCTCGTCTTCTACAACAAGGCCGCCTTCGCGAAGGCGGGGGTCGACGCGGCACGGATCAGGACGATGGCGCAGTTCACCTCAGCCATGGGTGAGTTGAAGGACGCCGGTTACAAGCCCCTGCAGACTGCCGGGCAGTGGGTCACCGGGGCCCAGTTCTCGATGATCGCCGACGCGGGCGTACTCACCGCCGATCCCGAGTGGTCGGCCAAGCGCAACCAGGGCAAGGCCTCCTTCGCCGAGAGCGGCTACCTGCCCTACTTCGACCACTACAAGAGCTGGATCGACGACGGGTACCTGGAGAAGAGCGCACTCGGTCTCACCTACGCGGACGGCCAGACCGCGTTCCTGAACGGCAAGTCCGCGATGTACATCATGGGCTCGTTCTTCGTGCCCGCCGCGGACGCCGCGAAGAAGAGCGACGACATCGGGGTGTTCACCATGCCGACCGACGGGGCGTATCCGTCGGGTCAGTTCGGCAACATCTCGAACCCGTACGTCGTCGTGAACAAGTCGCGCCACAAGGCCGAGGCGATCGAGTTCGTGAAGTGGGCGACCACTGACGCGGCGGCCATCAAGAGCCAGCTCGCCTCGGACGGCAACCTGCGCGAGGGCTTCACGTACCCGATGTCCAGCCTCGGCACCTCCGTGCAGCAGATCCTCGACAAGGCACCGTCGGTGCTCGTGAAGTCCGGGGAGAGCGAGCCGATCACAGGCTTCAGCGACGAGCTCAACAAGCAGATCCAGTCCCTGTACACAGGCGCCTCCCCCGAGGACGCGGCCGGCGGATTGGACAAGTGGTGGAACTCGCAGAACTGACCGCGGGGCTCGACCGGCAGGCACGTCGTCGGGCGAGACTGCGTGAGTCGGCCGTGTCCTTCGCGATGATGGGTCCGGCCGTCCTCCTGTACACGGTGATGACCGTCGTTCCCGTGGGCGTCGCCGTCTATCTCAGCCTGACCGACTGGGACGGATTCTCCACGGCCGCGTTCATCGGCCTGGACAACTACAAGCACCTGTTCGACGACCCGAGTTCGTCGGACGCCTGGTATGTGACAGCGCTGATCGCCACGGCCGGCACCGTCCTCATGGTGGGTCTCGGCCTCGTGTACGCGCTGGCGCTCAAGGGCCGTTCGCGCGCCAACTCCTTCTTCCGGGCCGTCGCCTACTTCCCGCACGTCATCAGCGCGCTGATCCTCGGCTATCTGTGGGCGGCGATCCTCGGAACCAACGGCGCCATCAACAACACGCTGGCCAAGTTCGGCATCGAGCCGCTCGGGTTCCTCTTCGACGAGCAGTTCGCGCTGATCTCACTGATCGGCGTGATCGTGTGGGCGGGGTTCGGTTTCAACGTCGTCCTGTTCGTGGCCGCGCTGCAGACGGTGCCGGCCGAGCTGCTGGAGGCGGCGGCGATCGACGGCGCGTCCAAGCGGCAGATCAATCTGCGCATCGTGATCCCGATGATCGCGCCGGTGGTGACCGTGGCGACGGTACTGAACCTGGTGGGTCTCATCAGGGCCTACGACATCGTGGTCAGCCTCACCGGCGGGGGTCCGGCCGGGTCGACGCAGACCTTCACCTATCTCATTCTCGCCCGGTCCTTCGAGGGCACCAAAGTCGGATACGCGACCGCGCAGGCGGTGTTCCTGATGGTGGTCTCGGCGGTGCTCGCCCTCGTCGTGACGGCGCTGCGCAACCGCCAGGACCAGGCCGCGACAGGAAGTTAGGAGCCGTTGGTGGTCGTACTGGAAGCAAAGGTCCGCGAAAGGCCGCAGGCCTCGCCTGCCAAGGGCGGGGAGGCACCGGGAACGGAGCGCGGGGAGCCTCGCTCGCCCGGCCGGTGGGTGCTGCTCGGAGTGCTGTTCGTCGTCATGATCGTGCCGGTGTACCTGCTGGTCGTGAACGCCTTCAAATCTCAGCAGGACATCCTCGACAACCCCTTCTCCATCCCGCTGAGCGGGCTGACCTTCGAGCACATGTCGGCCGCGATCAGCAGCCCGCAGTTCAACGTCATCGACGGCTACGGCTTCACGCTGTTCCTCGTCGTGCTCGTCGACGTGCTGTGCATCCTGCTCGCCGGCCCCGCCGCGTACGCGATCGCGCGCAGCCTCAAGCGGCGGACGCAGCTGGTGCTGCTGTACTTCCTGGCCGGCACGTTCATTCCGGGCGCCGCCGTGATCATCCCGGTGATCTACGTACTGCGTGAGATCGGGCTGGCGAACACCGTGACCGGCCTGGTCGCGCATGACGTGGCGTCCACGCTGCCGGTGAGCATCTTCCTGTTCGTCGGCTTCATCCGCACCATTCCGGTGGACATCGACCATGCGGCGACGATCGACGGCGCGGGCCGCTTCCGGACGTTCTGGGCCATCATCTTCCCGCTGATGCGCCCGGCGGTGGTCACGGTGCTCATCCTCAACTCGATAGGGATCTGGAACGACTTCGTCTCTCCGCAGATCCTGCTCAGTCCGTCCTCCGGGCACTACACGGTGACGACGGCGGTCTACGCCGGCATCAGTCAGTACTCGACCGATCTGACGAAGGTGTTCCCCAACCTGCTGCTCGCCATCGCCCCCGTCGTCATCTTCTTCATCTATATGCAGCGCCACATCATCAGCGGTCTCACCGTCGGCGCCGTGAAGGGCTGACCGGGCCCGCTTCCCCGTCCCGTCCGAGAAAGAGCCGAGAAAGGACCACGCGTGCTGAGGAACCCGAAACGACGGTCCCGTGGAGGACCGTGGACCGCGGCCGTCCTGTTCGCGTCGCTGGCCATGGTCGCGGTGGGGCATCCCGCCGCCGCCCATCCGGTCAAGTCCAAGGCAGGAACGACGTATTACGTAGCACCGTCCGGCCGGGACACGGCGAACGGAAGGAGCGACAGGTCCCCGTTCCGGCACATCCAGAAGTGCGCCGACGTGATGGTGCCGGGCGACACGTGCCTGGTCCTGTCCGGTACGTACGAGGAGACGGTCGTACCGGCTCGTTCCGGCACCGCCGAGCTGCCCCTCACCTATCGCGCGGCCCCGGGTGCAAAGGTGACGGTCAGCGGCGCCTCCAGGATCGGCGGCTTCGAGCCGGTCACCGCCGCCGATGTCAGCGAGATCGCCACGAAGGACCCGTTCGCCGCGGGCTCGCAGTTCAGCGACGCCGTGGCGGACGGGCACGTGTACAGCACGAGCGCCGACCTCGGGCCGGACGTGACCACGGTGCAGGTCTTCACCGACAAGGCGATGGGCGTCGAGGCCCAGTGGCCCTACCCCGGCCTCGACCTGCTCGGTCCCTCGCTCCAGTACGCCGGTGCGGGCAGCGCCGACGCCACCGTCGCCGACGCGGATCTGACCCGTCCGGCGGGGTACTGGGACGGCGCGCGTGCGCTCACCGGCTACTGGTACGTATCGGCCACGACCACGGTCAAGAGCTCCGCCGTCGGCTCCGTGACGCTGGACGCGGCGCCGCCCTGCGTCCACAAGGTCGTACCCGAGGAGACCCGGTACGCACTCTCCGGGAAGATCGGTGAACTCGCGCATCCGGGCGAGTGGTTCTACGATCCGGGGGCGAAGCGCCTGTATGTCTACAGCACCGACGATCCGGACACCCACAGCGTCGAGGTCAAGCGGCGCACGCTCGGCTTCGACCTGACGAACGCCTCTCACACGACGATCGACGGCATCGGCCTGTTCGCCACCACCATCACCACGGGGCCCTCCAGTACGGGCGTCACTCTGGACGGCATCGACGGCCGGTACCTCTCGCACTACACGGACATCACCCGGGGCGCGACGGACTGCGGCAGTACGGTGACGCGGGGCGTCGGCGACACCGGCATCGTCCTCGACGGCACCGGGAACAGGATCGTGAACAGTGATCTGTCGCTGAGCGCCGGAAACGGCATCGCACTCCGCGGGCAGAACAACACCGCCACCGACAACGTGATCCACGACGTCGACTACATGGGCACCTACGCGGCGGGCATCGCGGTGCAGGGCAACAGCCAGACGGTCACGCACAACACGATCTCCCGGGTCGGCCGCAGCGGCATCAACCTCCAGTGGAACGAGGTCCCCGGGCTCACTCCGGGCAAGGACCTGATCGCGTACAACGACATCTCCGGGTACGCCCGCATGAGCCTGGACGTGGCCGCGATCTACACCTGCTGCAGCGCCTGGATGATGGGCACCTCCATCGATCACAACGTGCTCCACGACCCGGCTCCGGCCACGACCTCCACCACCTTCGGGATCTCGGGGGTCTACGCGGACAACGGCCAGAGCGACCTCGTGATCGCGAACAACGTGGGCTGGGGCAACCGGGAGGGCACGGTGATGCTCAATGGTCTGGGTACCGGATCGCACGACAACGGCGTCTACAACAACACCGGTGGCATGACGCTGTTCTACGTGAAGGAGCCGGGGCAGTCGACCGGCACGAAGATCTACAACAACCTCGGGACGATCCGGGGCCTGACCGGCGCCACCGACGGCGGACTCGTCCTCTCCCACAACCTCCCCGCGGAGACCGACCCGCTGTACGTCGACGCGGCCGGCCACGACTACCGGCTCACCGCCGGCTCACCGGCGCGCGGTCAGGCACTCGCGCTGCCCGGAATCAATGACGGCTCCACGGATGCGGTGCCGAGCCTGGGCGCCTACCAGTACGGTGCGCCGAAGTGGACGGCGGGTGCCCGCCGGTAGCCTCGTCCGGCATGTGCAGGGGCCCGGTCCGGATGTTCCGGACCGGGCCCCTGAGCCGTGCGCTCAGCTCGGCTTCGGCACGCTCTTCCGCGGCGTCGTGCGCTTCGTCGCGGCAGCCTTCTTGCGTGGCGGCCTGGTCTCCCGTGTGTCGGGAACGGGCCCCCGGCCGGCCGCGTGGTCGGCGAACGCCTGGGCCGCCTTGGCGGGCTCCCGGGACCTCAACAGTCCTACGAGGCGCCCGTGTTCATCGGCCATGGCGCAGCGGTCACCGTCGAACAGCGGGTCGGAGATGGCCCGCAGGGTGCGCAGACTCGGCTCGATGACCTCCCACATGCGGGCCAGGAACGGATTGCCCGCGAACCGGCTGACCAGCGTGTGGAACTCGATGTCGGCGTCGCGGAAGCTGCTGACGTCGTTCGTGGCGACCGCCGCGTGCATCCTTTCGACCTGCGCGTCGAGCTCGGCCAGCTGGTCCTCGGTGATGCGCTCGGCGGCCAGTTGTGCGGCCAGTCCCTCCAGTGGCTCGCGTACCTGACGTGCGTACTCCGCGTCCCGCGAGGAGATCTCGACGACGAAGTGACCGCGGCGCGGAACGTGCGTGAACAGGCCCTCACGGGCGAGCCTCTTGACCGCCTCGCGCACCGGGGCCTGGCTCACGCCGAGCCGCCGGGCGATCTCGGATTCGACCACGCGGTCGTTCGGCGCGAGATCACCCTCGACGACGGCCTGGCGCAGCAGGTCGTACACCTGGTCCGAGATCAGGGTCTTGCGGAACCGGTCCTTGTTGGTGGCCAGCGTGGAGACGAACCCACCGGACGCATGTGATGCCATGAATTCCCAATCCTGCATTGGGGCACGTCAGTTGCGACATAATACGCGCCCGTCCTCTCTCGGTGGAGTCACACCGAGGTTTCCAGCTGATCGGCCAGCCACTCCAGTTTGACTACCTCATGGACGGCCCCGCCGCCTTCGTGGTCGTTGAACGGATAGGCCCGTATCTGCTTGTCGGACTGATCCACACTGCCGTGGGTGCCGTAGTGGTTGAACGCCGCGTACACCGTGGAGGGCGGGCAGATGCGGTCCATCAGCCCGACCGAGAACAGGGTCGGCGCGTTCGCCCTCCGGGCCAGGGCGGCCCCGTCGAAGTAGGACAGGGTACGGGTCACCGTGGCCGCGTGCTCCCGGTGCCGCTTCACGAACCGGGTGACCTCGTCGTACGGAGGCATGTCGGTGATCGTCGTGGCGCGCGCGAAGTGGCAGAGGAACGGCACGTCCGGCATGACGGCCACGAGGTCGGGGACCAGACCCGCGGCGGCGAGCGTGATGCCGCCGCCCTGGCTGGTTCCGGTGACCACGACGCGGGCCGGGTCGACGTCCGGGTGCGTGCGCGCCGCGGCCACGGCCCGCACCGCGTCGGTGTAGAGGCGCCGGTAGAAGTAGCGGCGCGGGTCGAGGACGCCGCGGGTGAGGAAGCCCGGCGCCGCGATGTCGCCGGTGGCCGGGTCGGCGTCGGGGGTCTCGGCGCCCTGGCCGCGGGTGTCCATGACGAAGTGCGCGTAGCCCGCGTCCGCCCACAGACGCGTCTCGTGGGGCGCTCCACGCCCGGTGCCGTAGCCCAGGTACTCCACGACGACCGGCAGCGGGCCGGTGCGGGTCACGGGCAGGTGGAGCCAGCCGCGTACGGGGTGGCCGCCGTAGCCGGCGAAGGTCACGTCGAAGGTGTCGATCGTGACGAGCCCGTTGGCCACCGGCTCGAACGAGACCGCGAGGCCGATGTCTTCGTGCCGGTCGAGGGTCTCCCGCCAGAAGGCATCGAAGTCGTCCGGCTCGGCGAGAGCCGGACGGTAACTCTCCAGCTCGTTCAGGGGAAGGTCGAATTGTGCCATGAGCATCTCCGCAGAGGTCGGGGCCTGCTCTCGGCGATGCCGAGCCGGCCGCTGATCATCGCCTATCGATCATCGAGGGAATCGAATCAGGGGCGTTCGAGCACTGTCAACCAGGGGGACGGTCAGCCGTCGAGTCCGTACACGCGGACCGGGGTCGTGTGCAGGATGCGAGTGCGCTGGTCGCCCGTCAGGTGCGCCAGGCCGAGCCGGGACGTCGTGAGCGATTCGGCGCGGGAGCCCCGGGGCAGGCAGATCGGCCAGTCCGAGCCGACGAGGCAGCGGTCCGGGCCGAGGGTGTCGACGGCGTGCCGCACCATGTGCGCGATGCGCTGCGGCGGTGCGCCGTGCTGCTGGGTGAGCAGTCCGGAGATCTTCACCACCACACCGGTCGCCTCGGCTGCGCGCTCGATGTCGCGGTACCACTGCGCCGCCTCGGGCGTGCGCAGGTGCGGGGGGTTGCCCAGGTGGTCGACGACGACCTTCAGCTCCGGATGCCGGGCGGTGACGTCGGCTGCCGCCCCCAACGCCCCCTGATGCAGGTTGAGCTGGAGTACCGCGCCTTCCTCGGCCAGTACGGGGACGAGCGCGCGGGCCGCCTCGGGAGTGTCCTGCCAGGACGTTCCGCCGAGCCGCATCCCGTTCGGACGCGAGGTACCCCACTCGCGCAGCAGGGCACGGAACGGGCCGGGCCCGTCGGCCCCGTGGACGTGCAGATTGGCCACGTAGCCGGCGACCAGGTCCGGGCGGCGCAGGCGCAGTTCGCGCAGCGTGTGCGTCTCTCCCGCGTCTCCGCGCGATGCCTCGACGAGGATCGCACCGGCCAGGCCGATCCCGGCGCCCGACCGTTCCAAGTCGCCCTCGCCGAAGGTGTGATGGTGCTCGGTGCCGGGCTTGATCCACGGGAATCCCCGGGCCGGATCCCACAGGTGGACGTGACAGTCGATCACGGTTCGCCCCCTCCTCGGGCTTCGCGGGGCAGCTCCTGAGTATTGACACGTCGGCTCCCCGCCGGTGAGTCTAACCATCGGCTATCGATGGGCGATTATTCAATGCTTACGTGACGAGGGAGCAGGTGTTCTCGATGCTCAGGCCTGAGCGGACCGGCGGCACACATACAGGGGACGAGGTACACGGGCCACTGCTGCACGCGACCCGGACCATGACCGGGATCCCCCGATGGGCGGAGCTGGAAAGGCAGTTGTTCGCCTTCCAGAACAAGGCCTGGCGGCTCTTCGCCGACCGCTACACCGAGGGGGACGGCCGCCTGGTCTTCCGTGACACGCTCGGCCGGGGGCTGGACGGCCGGGACGGCGTGGACGACTTCTACGAGCCGTTCTTCAACTGGCCGATGCTGTACCTGCTCGGCGGCAGTACGGATCTGCTGCCGGCCGCACGGCGGCACTGGAGCGGTGTGACCGCGCAGCTCACCGAGATGGGCATGCTCGTCGACGGTCTGGAGCGGGGCTACGACTGGTTCCACCAGGGCGAGGGGCTGCTCCTCTTCTACGGTCTGTGCCTCGCGGATCCGGACGATCAGGAGCTACGGGAACTCGCCCTGCTCTTCGCTGACTTCTACCTTCCGGGCGGACCCAACTACGACCCGGAACACCGTGTGGTGCGCGCCCCGCACAACGGCTCGGCAGGCCCACGGTTCGGCTTCAGCGACGAGGAGCCGTACTTCCCGTGGAGCCCGGCCCTGCGCCCGTACGGCATGCCGCTGGACGGGGTCGACGACCTCGCCTCCTTCGACGATCTGGAGGCGTCTGCCGAGCGTGCCCGGGTGTACGGCCGGGCGATGTGGGAGCGGATGGGCCGCGGTGACACGATCGTGAACCTCGCGGCCACGGGCCTCGCGACCCAGGCGTTCCTGCTCAGCGGCGAACAGCGCTACGCGGACTGGGTGGCCGAGTACGTCGGCGTGTGGCGGGAGCGGCTGGAGGGCCGTCCCGTCGTGCCCGACAACGCTGGTCTGAACGGTGTGGTGGGCGAGTACCTGGACGGCCGCTGGTACGGCGGCCACTACGGATGGTCATGGCCGCACGGCCTCTCCCCCGTCGGCAGCGCCACCGTCATCGGCGCGGCCAACGCGACCCTCCTCACCGGGGACCGGGGTTTCCTGGATCTCGCCCGCAACCCCCTCGACGTCGTGATGTCCCACGCCGAGCAGCGCGGCGCGGGCGAGCGGGGCACGCTGGGCGAGCGCTGGGATCCGCACCTGCGGGCCATGCCGGCCGAGCGCACGCTCATGGTGCCCCAGCGGCACAACGACTCCGGCTGGTTCGACTACACGGTCATGCCGGGGCAGCTTCCGCTGGCCCTGTGGCACTTCAGCCGCGAGGAGGCCGACCGGGAGCGGATCGAGCGGCTGCGGTCGGCATCGAGCTGGGACTGGACGGCCGTGCACACCCAGCGCATCAAGGACGAGGCGGGCCACGAGGAGCCCTGGTACGAGTACCTGCACGGGCGGAACCCGCAGTACCCCGAGCGGATGCTGAGCAGCGCCCTGGCGAGCTGCGCCGAGCGCGTGGAGGCCATCGAGAACGACACCGTCGACCCGGAGATCGGCCCGGACGCGCTGGACATCCACCACTGGCAACACCTCAACCCCGTCGTGACCGAAGCCCTGTTGCAGCTGACCACAGGCTCACCGCAGGTGCTCTACAACGGTGGAATGGCCCATCTGCACGTGCGCTACCACGACGCGGACGCCCGCCGCCCCGGCCTTCCGCCGGACGTCGCCGCACTCGTCTCCGACATCCGCCCGGATCACACGGTGATCGAACTGGTGAACCTCGGCGGTGCGGCGCGTTCCCTGCTGGTGCAGGCGGGGTCGTTCGCCGAGCACCATGTCGCGACCGTCCAGGCGGACGACGGCGGCGTGCAGCCGGTCGGCGGACCGTACTTCCGCGTCGGCCTCCCGGGGAACGCGCGGATCCGGCTGACCCTGACCATGGCCCTGCGCGCGGGCCGCGCGGTCTGCGCCTCACCGTGGGAGACGGCATGACCGACGGACCGGCAGCGAACCGGCTGCCCTTCACCCTGCCCCGCCTCGGCCTGGGCACCGCTCCCCTGGGCGGTCTGTTCGAGGAGGTCAGCGACGAGGAAGCCGCCGCGACCCTCGAGGCGGCGGCCGAGGGAGGAATGTCGTACATCGACACCGCCCCCCGCTACGGACACGGCCTCGCCGAGCGGCGCCTCGGCGGGCTGCTCCCCGCCTCCGCGGGCGCCGCTCCGGTGATCTCCACCAAGGCGGGCTGGCTGCTGCGTCCCCGGCCGGACGGCTCGCCGGGTGAGGTGATCACCGACTGGACCGAGCGTGGCATCCGGGAGTCCCTGGAGTCGAGCCTGGCCCGCCTCGGCCGCTCCAGCGTCGACATCCTGTATCTGCACGACCCCGAACGCTTCCCGGACGAGATCCGCCGCACCGCCTATCCGGCCGTGCGCCGACTGCGCGAGGAAGGCCTGGTCAAGGCCATCGGGTTCGGCATGAACCACTGCGCCCCGCTTGCCTCGTACGTGGCGGAGTTCGAGGTCGACGTCGTACTCGTCGCGGGCCGTCTGTCGCTTCTCGACCACGACGCGCTCACCGAGGTACTGCCGATGTGCGCCAGGACGGGTACGGCGGTGGTCGTCGGCGGTGTCTTCAACACGGGTCTGCTGGCCGACCCGACGCCAGGCGCCATGTTCAACTACCAGCCGGCCCCCGCTGCCTCACTGGAGCGGGCACGGCAGTGCCGGGACCTGTGCGAGGCGTACGAGGTTCCGCTCCCCGCGGCGGCGATCCAGTTCCCGCTGCTGCACAGTGCCGTGGACTCGGTCGTCCTCGGCTGCCGTTCCGCGGCGGAGGTGACGGCGAACGTGGCGGCTGCCCGCTTCCCGGTCCCGGACGAGCTCTGGCAGCGGCTCGCGCGGGCGGGATTCGTCCCGGAGCGGCTGCTGGAGGAGCGCGTCGGGTAACAAGGGGTGGTGGCTCCCTGCGTCGCCCCGGGCGCAGGGTCCCACGCGGGCCGCCCACTCTTCGCGAAACGGGGTTGATCATGTTCAGTGCCGGCGACTACCCGGTATCGGCCGCCTCCGCATCCCGTACGTTGACCGAACTGGACGCGCGGCTGGTGTCCTGCCGTGCCTGCCCGCGCCTCGTCGCCTGGCGCGAGGAGACCGCCGCCGTCAAGCGTGCCGCGTTCCGCGACTGGGAGTACTGGGGGCGTCCGGTGCCCGGATTCGGGCCGTCGGACGCCTCCCTGGTGATCACGGGGCTGGCGCCCGCGGCGCACGGGGCCAACCGGACCGGCCGGATGTTCACCGGTGATCCGGCCGGTGACCTGCTGTTCGCGACACTTCACGAACTCGGTCTGACCTCCCGGGCCACGGCGACGCATCGAGATGACGGACTGGAGCTGTACGGGGTCAGGGTCACCGCCCCCGTCCGCTGCGCGCCACCCGGCAATCTCCCGACGACCGGTGAGCGCGATACCTGCCGCCCCTGGTCGGTCCGGGAGTGGGAGCTTCTGCGGCCGACGGCGCGTTCCCTCGTCGTGCTGGGCGGCTTCGGCTGGCAGGCCACGCTGCCGGCCCTGCGCCGGGCGGGCTGGAGCGTGCCGCGCCCCCGCCCGCCCTTCGGCCACGGCGCCCGGGCGACGCTGGAGCCGGCGGACGGGGCCGGCGGCGCGCTGACCGTTTTCGGCTGCTACCACGTGAGCCGGCGCAACGTCTCCACCGGTCGCCTCACCCCGGCCATGCTGCGTGAAGTGCTCACCGAGGCCGCGCACGCGGCCGGGCTTCCCGTCGTCCGGCCGGGTTCGGGCTGACCGGCACCCCCCGTCCTCCCGGCGCGCTGCCGGTCCGGGGCGTTCGGTTCGTCCCGGGCCTGCGGCACCGCGGCAGGAGCGGATCTCGGCAGGGGCGTGCCTCCGGTGGCGTTTCGTGATCTCCGCGGTGATGAGGCTCGCGTGTCCGAGGCCGGGACATCGCGGTCCACGGCGGCGGTCACGCGTGGGGACAGAGCGAGCCGCCCGGCGTGGCGGCCCGGGGCCCCAGAGGCAGCACGGGCAGTGCGGCCAGGCGGCGGTGCAGGTAGCCGCCGCCCCAGGTCAGTTCGTTCAGCGGCACCGCCGGAGTCAGCCGGCGCCAGCGTCCGAGGAGGCTGGTCAGGGCCACGGTGAGCTCCAGCCGGGCCAGCGCCGATCCCGGGCAGAAGTGCGGGCCCAGGCCGAAGGTCAGATGGCGGCCGGCGGTACTCCGGTCCGGATCCAGCGTCCCGGGATCGGCGTGGCAGCGGGGGTCGTGGTTGGCCGCCGCCACGGACAGCAGGACACCGCTGCCCGCCGGAATGACCGTGTCCCCGTACCGGATGTCCGTCAGGGCCACCCGCTTGGTGCTGAAGGGGCCCGGAGTGTCCCAGCGCAACAGCTCGTCCACCGCACGGGGAATACGCGCGGGGTCGTCCCGCAGCGAGCGCTGGACGTCCTCGTGGCCCAGGAGGGCCACCACGCTCATGCCGATGGCCTGCACCGTGCTGTCGAAGCCGGCCAGCAGCAGCATCGCCAGCAGGGAGGCCACCTCGTCCTCGGTCGCACCGCCCTGCTCACGCCATGCGGCAAGTACGCGGGAGACGACGTCGTCACCCGGCTCGGTGGAGCGGAAGGCCATCGTGGAGCGTACGAAGGAGTCGATACGGGCGACGCTCGCCTCGATCATGGCGGCGGTGCGGCCCGTCTTGTCCGCGAGGCACGCCACCGGCTCGTACAGGGCGGCCCGCTCCTCCTCCGGCACGTCGAAGACCTCGCACAGCGACCGGAAGGCAAGAGGCCGGGCGAAGGCGTCCATCAGCTCGAACGGGCCCTCACCGCGAGCCGCGTCGGCCGCGTCCAGAAGTTCAACGGCGGCTCGCTCGATCCGATCGCGGTGGGCCGACATACGGGCCGGAGTCAGAGCCGGTGTGGCCAGGCGACGGATCCGCGTGTGGTCGGGCGGGTCGTAGTTGACCAGCGTCAGGTCGAGAGCGCGACGCCGCACACCCGGGTCGGGGACGCGTCCGCCGCTCAGGGAGAGCCGAGGGTCCCGAAAGCCCGCACGCACGTCCTCGGCCCGGGTCACGAGCCACGCCGCTCTTCCCGCCGGCGTCCTGACCCGGGCCACCGGGCAGGACTCCCGGATCTCTGCCAGCGCCTCGGCCGGCCGCTTCATGAACTCGGCCCCGAGCGGCTGCGGCAACGGCTGCTGCCCGGCCGGCGCGGGCGCGCCGGCCGTGACGGCGGGTTCGGTGTCCATCCGAAGGCGTCCTCTCGCGGTCGCGGAGTGTGCGGGCGTGCGTGCCGGACGCCGCCAGGCAGGCGGGACCTTCGAACACGCCCTGGGCCACGCTAGGAACGGCCGGTTGCCCGCCGGTTCGAACCCGGTGCGATCGCGGTATGCCCGCGCACCCGCCGCACCGGATCGGCCCACACGCCGGCCAGGACGATTCACCGCGCGACAACCGGCCGCGAACCGGTCCCGAACCTCATGCTCCTAGCTTCCTGGCGGTCGGCGCAGCGCCGCCGTCCGTCGTCCCGATCGCCCGTCGTATGGAGGAGCAACATGGCCGAGAACGTCGAGCCCAACGAGACCCCCGCCGAGGACGCCCCCGAGGTCGTCGCACACGTCGAGGCGCCTGTCGGCTGGTGCGGCATCCACCAGGAGGTGGCCGAGGAGCCCGAGGTCATCGCGCACTCCGAGGCGCCTGTCGGCTGGTGCGGTGTGCACCAGGAGGCGGCCGAGACCGAGGAGCCCGAGGTGATCGCGCACTCCGAGGAGGGCGAGGACACCCCGTGGTGCGGCGTCCACCAGGAGCAGAACGCCTGATCCGGTCAACCCGGCCGTTCTCCCCGGCCGCGGTGGCGCTTGACGCCGCCGCGGCCGGGGTCCACTCCGGCCGACCCGCTCCTGCCCTCGTCCCGACCCGGAGGTTGCCGTGCCCGGTACGCAGTCTGTCGCCGTCCCCGCCGCCGGGGCCCGTCTGATCCACGCCGACAGGGGGTGGTGGTTCCTCGGAGCCGGCGGATACGCGCTGATGCGGCCCGGTCAGGTGGGGCCGGACGGCACCCTGCGGCCCTCGGCCGAACGCTATCTGCGCGAGGCGGGTCTGTACGACGTACGGCCGTACACCTCGTACTCGCTCACCGTGCTGACGAGCACGGACTGCAACCTCGGTTGCGGTTACTGCTTCCAGAACACCGCGCAGGACCCCAAGGGCGGCAGCCGGCCGCCGCGGATCCAGCACGCCCGCCTGACCCCCGAAGCCATCGGACAGGTCCTGGACTTCACCCGCGAACGCATGGACGCTGCGGGCATGGACCGGCTGGCGCTCCTGTTGTTCGGCGGTGAGCCGCTGCTGAACCCTCGGGGCTGCCGCGACCTGCTCACCCGGGCAGCCGAACTGGGCCCCCTCACGGCATCGATGACGTCCAACGGCACCCTGCTGACTCCGCTGATCGCCAAGGAGCTCAACGCGGCGGGGCTCGGCTCCGTCCAGGTGACCTTCGACGGCGACCGGGCCGACCACGACTCCATCCGGGTCAAGCGTTCGGGAGGCGGCACCTTCGACGTCATCGTCTCCAACATCGCGCGTGCCATCGAGAAGACGTCGCTGCGCTGGATGCTGCGGGTCAACGTCTCCCATCTGAACCGGAACGGCGTGGACGAGCTGGTCGAACGCCTCGGCAGCCGCCTCGATCCGGCGCGCTGCGGCATCCACTTCGCCCGGGTCGGTGACGTCGGTGTCGGTTACGCGAACAACCTGCTGCACGAGGACGGCCTCGTCTCGGACTTCGTCCGCTGGCACGCCCGCGCCCTGGAACTCGGATTCACGGTGGCCCGCCCGCGCGCCCATGTCCCCTGCCAGGCCTGCTCCTTCAGCGACGGCCGCTACGGCGCGGTCATCAACGCCGACGGTGTTCTCGCCAGTTGCTGGGAGACCGCCGGCAAGCCCGGCATGGAGGTCGGGAACCTCACCGACGGCTACATGTCCGCCGAGCAGACGGAGGGCCGCTGGGTCAGCTGCCACGACCACTACCAGTACGACGAGGAGGCGGCCGTCCGCGCCACCTTCCAGGACCGGGTGGACGCCGGCGTCCTGGACTGCCTCAAGGCCGTCGGACGGCTGGGATGAAGAGCGCCGGCATCCTGCGCACCAACCCCGACTTCCGCCGGTACTGGCTCAGTTCGACCCTGTCCACTCTCGGGTCCCAGCTGTCGCTGCTGGCCTTTCCCCTGCTCGTCCTGTCCATCGGCGGGAGCGCCGCGCAGGCCGGCACGGTGGCGACCTGCTCGATGGTGACCCGGACCCTGTTGCGTCTGCCCGCGGGCCAGCTCGCCGACCGGCTCGACCGGCGCATGATCATGGTCGGGACCGATCTGGTGCGGCTCGTGGCGCTGGCCAGCATTCCGCTGGCTTCGGGGATGGGAGAGCTCGGCCAGACGCATCTGCTCTGCGTGGCGATAGTGGAGGGCGCGGCCACCGCGCTCTTCTCCCCCGCGGCCACGATCGCCGTGCGTGACGTGGTGCCGGAGAAGGATCTCACCGACGCGCTGAGCCGCAGCCAGACCGCCATGGCGTCGAGTTCGCTGATCGGGCCGTTCCTCGGCGGCTGGCTCTTCACCCTGGACCCGATCCTCCCGTTCGCGGTCGACGCCGCCTCGTACGGGGTGTCCGCAGTGCTGCTGCTCCGGATGGGCACGCTGCCCTCCCGGAAGCTCGCGGACTCCGAGCGCGACAACCGGCTCACGGCGGGGCTGCGGTGGCTCACGCACCAGCGGGCGCTGCTGGCCGCCCTGCTGTTCGCCGCGGGCATCAACATCGTCTCGGCGGCGGCCCAGACGACCATGGTCGTCACCCTGCGGCAGAGCGGCGCCGGCGGGGCGGCGATCGGAGCGGTGATGGCCTGCGCCGGCGTCGGGGGACTGCTGGGCGCGGCCGCGGCGCCGTGGCTGATCAAGCGGAACCCGGCGGGCCGGATGTTCCTGCTCATCGGCACGGTCTGGGCCCTGGGCCTCGCCGTCTTCTCCGCGACCACGCAGCCCTGGGCGATCGGCCCGGTCCTGGTCGTGGTCGTCTTCTTCAGCCCGCCGGCCGGCATCGTGGTCGGCCGCGCGATCCTCGTGCTCGCGCCCCGCGATCTGCTGGGCAGGGTCAGCACGGCGACCGGGCTGCTGATGGCCGGTCTCGCCTCCGCCGGACCCGTGATCGCGGGCTCGTTCGTGGACTCCATGGGAGGCAGCCGCACCTGGCTGGTCCTGGCCGGCGCCGCGGCGGTGGTCACCGTGATCTCGTCGGTGCCGCTGCTGCGCGAGACCAGCCTGGACGCCACCGGCGACGGCGACGGCCCGGGGAGTCCCGGGCCCGAAGCCGCCGTTCCTCCGTCCGCGGACCGGCCGACGGAGGAGCCGCTTCCCGAGCGGACCGTCCCGGAGGACGCCGGGCCCGCGGGGCCGGTCACGGCCCCTCCCGCACCGCGCCGGGGCACCGACGTCGGCTGACCCCGCCCTCCACCCGGGTCGCCGTGATCCGCCCGTGCCGTGATCCGCCCCGGTCCGCCGTGACCGTCCTCCCAGGAGTGCCGCGATGACCGTGTCCCCGCCCCGTGACGCCGGGCCGACGCCGGCCCGGCCCTCCTACCCGGCCGCTCCCCGCAGCGGACCGGTGGAGATCGTGCACGGACAGCCCGTGGCGGACCCCTACCGCTGGCTGGAGGATCCCGACGACCCCGCCACCGCGGCGTGGTGCGCGGCCCAGGACCTGCTCCACGCACAGGAGTCGGCCCGCTGGCCGGGCCGGGAGGCGCTCCGCGCCCAGATGACGGCGCTGCTCGCCGGCGGCGGCAGCGGCCCGCCGGCGGTACGCGGCGGGCGCGCGTTCCACCTGCGCAGAGAACCGGGCCATGACCTGGCCGTGCTCGCCGTGCGGGAGCACGGACGGACCCGGGTGCTGCTCGACCCGCTGGAGGCCGACCCGTCGGGCACCACGGTGCTCGACGCCTGGGAACCCTCGTGGGAGGGCGGCCTGGTGGCCGTACAGCTGTCCTGCGGCGGTACGGAGAACTCGGTGCTGCGGGTGCTCGACGCGGCGACCGGCGAAGTGGTGGACGGACCCGTCGACCGGGTCCGCCGGTCCCCCGTGGCCTGGCTGCCGGGCGGCCGGGCCTTCTACTACGTACGCCGGCTGCCGCCGGAGCGGGCGCCGGGCGGTGCGGGCCGCCACCGACGCGTGTATCTGCACGAGGTCGGCACCCCGACCAACCTCGACACGGAGATCTTCGGCGCCGGGCGGCCGGAGACCCAGTACTACACCGTGGCCACCTCCCCCGACGGCCGGCTCCTGGTCATCGGCGCCAGTGAGGGCACCGCGCCGCGTACCGACCTGTGGACCGCCGACCTCACCGTGACCGGCGCGGACCGGCCCGCGCTGCGCCGCTTCCAGCACGGCACCGACGCGCACACCGCCCTCCGCCTCCGGCCGGGCGGCGGACCCCTGCTGCTCCGGACCACCGCCGGCGCGCCGCGCGGCCGGATCGCCGCGGCTCCTCGCGACGCGACGGACCCCGGCCGGTGGCGCACCCTGGTCGACGAGCAGCCCGGCACGGTGCTCCAGGACTTCGCGGTCCTGGACGGACCGGCGCTGGACCGGCCCCTGCTGATGGTCGTCCGGACCCGGCACGCGGTCGGCGAGGTAACCCTGCACGACGCCCGGACCGGGGCCCCCGCCGGGGCCGTGACCCTGCCCGGACACGGGACGGTGACCCGTCTGACCACACGTCATGACCCGGGGCACGAGGCGTGGTTCACCTACGCCGACCACCTCGCCCCCGCCGTCGTCCTGCACTACGACGCGGTCACCGGGCAGCTGCGCCCGTGGCCGGGTGACGGGCCGGCCCGACCGCCGGCGGGCGGCGTGAGAGTCACCCAGGAGGTCGTGCGTTCCGGTGACGGCACCGAGGTGCGCATGTTCGTGATGTCTCCCACCGGCCGCCCCGACCTGCCACGTCCCACCGTCCTCACCGGCTACGGCGGCTTCGGCGCCTCGATGACCCCCGGCTTCACCCCGCAGGCCCTGCCGTGGGTGCGCGCCGGCGGCGTGTACGCGGTGGCCTGCGTGCGCGGTGGCGGCGAGGAGGGCGATGCGTGGCACCGGGCCGGGCGCCGCGAGCACAAGCACAACACCTTCGACGACTTCGACGCCGCGGCCGACCATCTGCTCCATGCCGGATGGGCCGCGCCCGGCCGGCTCGGCGTCCTCGGCAGTTCCAACGGCGGCCTGCTGGCGGCGACCGCGCTGACCCGCCGTCCGGAGGCGTACGCGGCGGTGGTGTGCGCGGCTCCGCTGCTCGACATGGTGCGCTACGAGCGGTCGGGGATGGGGGCGAGCTGGCGCGACGAGTACGGGAGCGCCGAGGACCCCGACGCGTTCGCGCGGCTGCTCGCGTACTCCCCGTACCACCGGGTTCGCGAGGGTGCCCGCTACCCGGCCGTGCTGCTGGCCGTGTTCGACGGCGACACCCGCGTCGATCCCGCGCACGCCCGGAAGATGTGTGCCGCCCTGCAGTGGGCCGGCACGGGTGAGGGGCCGGTGGTGCTGCGTACCGAACGCGGCGTCGGTCACGGCACACGCGGCGCCTCGCGCAGTGCCGGACTGTACGCGGACGTGATGGCCTTCTTCTCCCGCTACCTGGACCTCGACCTGACGGGGGACGTCCCGGCATGAACGTACTTCTGTGCCCGCTGAGCGACCCCGGCTACCTGTACCCGGCCCTCGCGGCCGGCCGGGAACTGCGCAGGCGCGGTCACACCGTCCACGTGCTCGCCGGGCAGCGGGCCGGGTCGGCCGTCACCGCGGCGGGCCTGGCGATGTCGGCCGTCGCGGACCCCACCGCCCTGTCGGTGACCCACTGGACCATCCGCGGTCCCGAACAGCACGACGTCGTGGCGCGGGCGGTCCGGCGGCTGCGGCCCGACGTCCTGGTCACCTCCGTGCTCTGCCACGGCGCGCTGGTGGCCGCCGAGAGCGCCGGACTGCCGGTGGTGGTCCTCGGGCTGGCGGCGTACCTGTGGCCCTACCGCACGGGGCCGGCGGACGACTGCGGCCGCGCGTGGCGGCTGGCGGAGACCCTGAAGCACTACGCGTCGGTCCGGGAGACGGCCGGTCTCGCCCCGCGGCACGACCGGTTCCCGGACACGCCGCTGCTCGGCACCGCCTTCCTGCTGCGCGGACACCCCGCCCTGGAGGTGGCCGACGCCGAACTGCCGGGCTCCGTACGGCATGTCGGCCCCTGCTGGTGGGAGCCGGAACCCCTGGCGGAGGAAGCGCTGCCGGACTCCAAGCCCTTGGCGTACGTCCATCTCGGCCGTACCTTCGGCGGCACCAGCCTCTGGCCCCGCCTCAACGCGGCCTTCGCCTCGGGCACGCACCGGGCCGTGGTGGAACTGGGGCGGTCGGGCGGCCCCGAGGCCGCACCGGACGCCGACCTGATCGTGGGGCGCCGGCACTGGATGGGACCGCTCGTGGAGCGGAGCGACCTCGTCCTGACCAATGCGACGTCGGCCCCCGTCCTCGCCGCGCTCCTGCACGGCAAGCCGCTGCTCGTCGCCCCCAACGGCTCGGAGCAGCAGGTCCTCGCCGCCGGCTGCCTGCGCGCGGGCGTCGCCCGCAGGCTCCCGGAGCCCGGCGCCCGCGCCGAGGCCCTGCGTGCCGCGGTCCGCGACACCGCCCGCGATCACGGTGTACGTGCGCGCACACGGGAGCTGGGCGGTCTGCTCGCCGACGGCAAGAGCGAGGCGCGCGCCGCCGACGCCGTGGAAGCGGCGGCACGCTGACCCCCGGCGGACCGCCCGGCCCGGCGTCGGGTCGACGCGGCGGTTCCCGGCGACGGCCCCACCGCGGCCCCTCAGCTCCCGTGCGGTGCCTGCGGTGGCATCCCGTCCAGGAGCACGTCCCGCAGCGCGGTCACGAGCTCCAGGCTCCGCTCCCGGACCGCCGACGGTGCCGGGTCACCGCGCCGCTCGGCGACGACGGCGAGAGCCGCCGCGGCCTGGCGTGCGAAGAGGGCGAGCAGGTCGAGTTCGGAGAGGCTGGAGCGGGACTGCGCGACGGGGTCGAGCACTTCGAGCACGCCGAGCACCCGGTCCCGGTGGGCGAGGGGCGCCGCCATCAGCGCGTCCGGGACGTACCCGGTCGACTGCGCGACGTCCCGGGCGAACATGCCCTGGTCGCGCAGGTCGTCCGCGACCATCGGCTCGCCCGAGACGAGCACCCAGCCCGCCAGCCCGCGGCCGGCGGGGAACCGGGAACCCACGAGGGACTCCTCGCCCTCCCCGGCCACTGCCTGGAAGACCAGCTCGTCGGCGTCCTCGTCGTGCAGGAGGACGGAGCTGGCCGCGGCTCCGAAGATGGCCCGTGCGGTCTCGACGACGGACTGCAGCAGATCGTGCTCGGCGCTGCCGGCCCGTGTCGCGGGGCCCACGCCGGTGGCGGGGACGAGGCCGTGGGACTGGCTCATGATTCACCTCGGGTTCCTGGTGCGCCGATCCGCACGTTCGCGGCGGAGAGGTAGAGCGCGTGCTTGATCTGAAAGGGCGTCAATTTCGGGCGGCTGCCCAGCAGTCGTGCGCACATCCCGCTGATGAACGGGGTGGCGAAACTGTTCCCCGTGGTGCGGATGGTCCTGCCGCCCGTCCAGGCCACCTGCACGTTCTGGCCGGGTGCGAAGAACTCCACGGGTGGTGCGGGGTTGTACAGGAAGAGCCCTGAGTCGTCCTCACGGTGGGTGCCGACGGAGATCACCGACGAGAACCGCCAGGGGAAGCTCTCCACGGGTGTGTTGTGGGCCGATGCCACCAGCGTCGTTCCGGTGAAGAACGCCTGGTCGGCCAGGGACCGCAGGGTTTCGAGGAACTTCGGGCGGGTCGTGGACAGGCTGAGGTTGACCACGTCGAAGCCTTGGTCGACGGCCCAGCGCAGTCCGGTGAGCAGGGCGTCGCCGCTTCCGGTGAAACCCTCCCCCAGCACCCGCACGCTGTACAGATCGCAGCCGGGCGCCACCCGGCGGACGATTCCGGCGCACGCGGTTCCGTGCCCGCATCCGTCGCCGGTGCCGTCCGGCAGCGGACCGCTGTCGACGACCCGCAGGCTCCCGTCGGCCGCGGGTGCCACCTCGTAGGAGCCCTGCACCGGTCCGACCGAGGGGTGACCGCACTCCACTCCGGTGTCGACCACGCACACGCGTACGCCCGTGCCGTCCGACCACGCCGAGGGATCGGCGGGCGGGGTGTCCGCGAGCAGGGCGAGGTCCTCGGGAGTACGGTCGCGCAGGCTCCAGGTGAGCCGTCCTGCCGTCCCGGTGGTCATGGAGTCCTTCCTTCCGGCCCGGCCCGGCGGCCGGTGCTCCCGGCCGCGGCCGCGCTGTCGTCGGCGAACGCGGCCGCGCGGTCCGCGCCGATCCGGTGTCCCTTGGCGGCGAAGTGCCGCTGCGCCGTGCGGGCCGCCCGCGCCGCGTCGCCGTGCAGGGCCAGCGTGCGCAGCGTGTGGGCGAGATCGAGGGCCGCGGTGCCGCGGACGACCGGGGAGTCCGTGTCCGCTGCCGCGGCGGTCGCCCCGACCGCGCCGGCCCGTGCGGCGGCCGCCTGCCCGGTGAGAGCGAGGGCACGGGCCCGCAGCCCCTGCGCGTCGGCGGACTCCGCCGGAGGCAGTCCGGCCTCCCGGGGGTCCGGCAGGGCCAGGGCCGGGCCCGGATCCCCGAGCTCCAGCAGGATCCGGGCCCGCTCGCGGGCGATGCCGGGCAGCGCGCCCGTGGCACCGAGTTCACGGCCTGCGCGGGCGGCCTCGTCCAGGAGGGCGATCCTGCGCTCCGGCGTCCCCGTCAGCGCCTCGACCTCTGCGGCGAACAGCGGGACGAACAGCGCGCTCTCGGCGTAGCCGAGGCCGCCGGCGAGCCGCGCCGCCTCGGCCAGCCTCTCGCGTGCCTCGTCGTGACGGCCCTGCAGCGCCAGGAGTACGGCCAGCGGGCAGGCCAGAGTGGCGTGGACGGTCGGCCGGCCGGCGCCATGGGTGGTCAGCAGTTCCTCGCAGCGCGCGACGGCGCGGCCGACGGGCGTCGGGCCCCGCCACAGGGAGATGCCGACCGCGCCGAGCGCCAGGGCCCGTTCGGGTTCCGCGTCGGCGCGGTCGGCGTGGTCCAGGGCCTGACCCAGCAGTGCCTCGGCTTCGGCGTGGCGTCCACGCCCCTGCCGGTCCTGCGCGATGCGGACGCAGGCACGTGCGATGCCCTGGTCGTCGCCCGCCACCGTGAAGAGCGCGAGGGCCGCCTCGGCCACCTCGGTCGCGGCCCCGTGCCGGGGGTCGAGAGCCGTCAGGGCGAGCCGGGCGTGGGCGGCGCCCAGCAGGTCGCCGGACCGGTCCGCCGTGTCGAGCGCACCCGCCAGCAGTTCTCGGCCGCGCACCGGCTCACCGCGGGCGACCTTCGTCTCGCCGAGGCGGCGGGCGGCCTCGGCGGCCGCCGGTTCGCCGGGCGCGGCCAGCTCCAGACCCTGGGTCAGGAGATCGTCGGCCCACGGCAGGTCGGAGCGGGCCAGCGCGGCCGCGCCGGCCCGGATGAGCAGGCCGGCGGCGCGCGTGCGCAGCACGTCGGTGTCCTCGTCGCGCATCCCCAGTTCGGTGAGCAGGCGGTGGGCCCGGGCCAGGTGGGTGCCGACGGCGGCGTCACCCGCCTCGTGCCGGACGAGGACGCGGGCGGCGTGCTCGTGGCGCCGGGCGCGTACCTTCTTGGCCATTCCCCGGTAGGCGGTCTCCTGGACGAGGGCGCTGCCGAACCGGAGCACGGAGCTCATGGCCAGGGTCCGGCCGCCGGCCTCGACCAGGCGCCGTCGTACGAGGCCTCGCAGCGGCCCCGCGGCGGACCCGGCGGGGCAGGAGTGCTCGGCGTCGGCGAGTTCCGTGAGGTCGGCGGGGCGGAACTCGCGCCCCAGGACCGCGGCGAGCTGGAGCAGGGTCCGTTCCTCGGGCGGCAGCGCGTCGATCCGGGCGCCGAGCAGGGCGTGCACGGTGAGCGGCAGGTCGTCGCACTGGGCCGCCACGGCTGTCAGGTGTTCCAGGTACAGCGGATTGCCCTCCGCGCGGTCGAGGGCGCCCTCCAGCACTCCCTGCCGGTGGGCCGCCACCTCGACCAGTTCACCGGCGAGGAGGGCGGCCTCCTGGCGGGTGAGGGGCGTGAGCATGAGCGAGGCGGAGCGCATCCGGCCGCTGCCCCACCCGGGGTGTGTCTCCAGCAGTTCGGGACGCGCGGCGCACACCACGGCGACGGCCGAGCGGTCGAGTTCGTCCAGCAGCCGCTCCGCCATGTCGAGCAGCGGTGCGGACGCCCAGTGGCAGTCGTCCAGTACGAGTACCACGGGCCGCTCACGGGACAGCCCGTCCAGCAGGCAGGCGAGCGCCATGAGGGTGTCGTCGGCCGACGGGCTGGGTGTGCCGTCCGCGAGCAGACCGCTCCGCAGCAGGCGCAGGGCATGCTCCGCCTCGATCCGCTCGTGCACCGGCAGTGCCGCGAGCCCGGCGTCCTCCCCGACGGCCGCGAGTACCTGGCGTACCGCTTCGGCGAGCGGTGAGAGGGTGCCGCTCTCGCCGTACGGACGGCATCGGCCCTCGCCGTACGCCGGGCAGTCCCGCAGCCACTCGCGCAGCAGGCGCGTCTTGCCGAGGCCCGCCTCGCCGTAGACGGTCACCAGATGTGAGCGGGGGTCCGCCGTCAGTTTGCGCAGCAGCAGGCGCAGTTCGGCCAGTTCCTGCTCGCGGCCGATGAACGGGGTGTCGAAGCGGCGGACCCGCTCGGGGTCGTCCTCGTGCAGACCGGTCAGGCGGCGGGCCGGGACCGGGTCGTCGACGCCTTTGAGGGACAGCGCACCGGCGGGCTCGGTGACCGCCGTGGGCCCGGCGGCGCGCAGGGTGGCGGGTCCGATCAGGATCTCGCCCGGGCCGGCGTGCTGCTCCAGCCGGGCGCCTATGTTGACGACCTCTCCGGAGACCAGGGCCTGCCGGGCGGCGGGATCGACGCTCACCACGACCTCGCCCGTGTTCACGCCGATGCGGACGGCGAGCCGCACGCCGTGCTCCTGCTCCAGTTCCGCGTTGAGTCCGTCGAGGCCGGTGATCATCCCGCGGGCGGCGGCCAGGGCCCGGTGGGCGTCGTCCTCGTGGCGCACGGGGACCCCGAAGACGGCCATCACGGCGTCGCCGATGAACTTCTCCACCGTTCCGCCGTGTTCCTCGATCCGGGCCCGCATCAGCGCGAAGTAGCGCAGGGTGAGCGTGCGCAGCGTCTCCGGGTCGAGCCTCCCCGACAGGGCCGTGGATCCGACGAGGTCGCAGAAGAGCACGGTCACCACCCGGCGTTCCTCGGCCGTCGCGGCCTCCGCCACGGCCACGCAGGCGGTTCCGCAGCCTGGGCAGAAGGCCGCGCCGTCCGGTGGTGGTTCGGGGCACCGGGGGCACATGGTCCTCGTGGTCCCGGCCATCAGAACAGCGCTCCGCCGGCGATCTCGCTGTGCGCCTGCACCTCCGGCTCGGCCGCGTCCAGCCGCTCCTTCAGGCCCAGCAGCAGCGTCAGTTCCTCCGCGCTGAGGTCCTGGAGCACCTCGCGCTGCTCCGGTGACAGGCTGTGCAGCGGGAACCCGGCGTCCTCCAGGGTGCGGAGGCGGTCGCGATCGTGCGCGTGGTCAGTCATGAGCGCTCTCCGATACGTGGGATGCCGTGGCGATGCGGTCGAACAGCTCGGCGAGGGCGGTGACCGTGTGCAGCGCGCTGACGGCGACCAGGGAGCGCCGTGCGGCGTCCAGCGGAAGCCGGCCGATGAGCCGGTCCAGGTCGGCGCTGTGCCCGTCGTCGAGGTCGGCGTGGAGGCGTACGGTCTCGAACGCGGCATGCGGCAGCCCTGTCTCGCGGGCCAGCCGGCCGGCCAGACCGGGCGCCGGCGCGTTGCCCTCCAGTACGGCGATGTAGCCGAGCAGGGCCACGGGGTGGCTGTGCTCGATCCAGTAGTACTGCGCTCCCACCAGAGCGGCGACATGGGCCGGCGGAACGGACCCGGTCAGCTCGCACGGCGCTGCCCCGGATGCCGCGGCGTCGGCGAGCAGCCAGTCGTCGTGGCCGCGCTCCTGCTCGGCGTGCTCCCGCAGATAGCGCGCGAGTGGCCGGGCCAGCGGGTCCCGCTGCAGCGTCTCGCACCGGGCGGCCGCCCGCTCCATCAGCGGCACGGAGGCGCGGATCACCTGGTGCATGGCGCGCAGGTAGTGCCGGTACCGGCCGGGGAGCCCGGCGTCGGAGCGCCACATGCGGGCGGCGGCGGCCCTCAGGGCGGGCTGGACCAGGGACAGTTCGAGGCGCAGGCCGGCGGCGGCCGACACGTTCATGCGGGAGCCTCCTCGTCACCGGGACCGCCGAGCAGCACGAGCGGCGCGTACGGCCGGCTCCCGTACCGCCGCATCAGCACCTCGGCCCCCGCGTCGCGCTGGAGCCGGGCGCCGAGCGCGTCCATCGCGCCGGCGGCGGGACGGGATCCGGCCCGTCCGGCGGCGGCCAGTTCCGCGGGCCGCCCCGCCAGGCCGCGGCAGTCGGCACAGGACGCGACGCCCGCGGTACGGATGGTGCGCAGTACGGGTGAGTCCTGGCAACGGCTGCGTATCCGCGGCCAGTCGTCCGTGGCGATGTGTCCCAGACGCAGATGCTCCGGCACCGGGTCGGCGTCCACCACGGCCTGGTTGCAGCAGGCCGTGACGGTGCCGTCGAAGGCCACCACCGGCCAGGCCGCCATCGCGCAGGGGGACGGCGCCGCCCCGGCGCCGCCGGCCTGGACCGTACGCGCGCCCGCCCAGCCCGCTGCCCGGCCCACCGGTCGGACGTGGTTGACGAGTACGGCCGCCCGGTCGCGGAACTCGGCTCGTACGGCCGCGGTGACGTCCGCGAGATACGGATCGTCCGCCGAATGACCCACCACATGAAAGCTCACGTCGATTCCGCTTTCCATGATGTGGTGCATCGCACGAAAAGCCGCCGCGCGCGGCACTTCACGTTCGTGGAATACGTCGACGCTCGCCGAGAAATGTGCGACATGCGCCAGGGCACGCATGATGCGGGCGGGAACCCGCCCGTCGGCCGCGAAGAACATGCCACTGAGCACGGATGTGCGCGTCCCCGCCGAGGCGGCGAGCGACGCGAGTTCACCGACGAGCGCGGGCCGCAGCAGCGGCTCACCGCCCGTGAGCATGAGAACCTCCGGACGGTTCCCCGCGGTGAACCCGCCGACGAAGCGGCGCAGCGCCGCGGCCGGGGTGTCCTCGCCCCGCGGTCCCGACGATGTGGAGCAGTGGGCACAGCTGAGCGGGCACCGTCTGGTGAGGGTGGCGAGCAGCCCGGCAGCCGGAACCGGACGCAGTTCGATGATCTCCGCCAGTCGCATCGCGTCACCTCCGTCGGTCCCGGGACAGGCGGCGCCAGGGTGCGCGGCAACGGTTCGGTCCCGGTTGGTACCGGGTTGGGGCCCGGTACGCGGCGCAGGGCCGGCCGGGCCGGGCGTACCCCGGACCGGGCTCGGCGTTTCACCCTGTTCCATGCACCTATGACCGCTCCATCCCGGCGGGTGCGTTGCTGCATGCACCTTGAGCCATCCTCGGCCCCATGGCCCCGCCTCCGGCATGTGACCATGCTGTGAAGAACGGAAGGAATTCCCCCGAATTCCCCAGGCATTCACGGCTCCTCGCGGACTCGCTCACCCCCCCGACCGCACCCCGGAGGCTTTCGTGCACGCAATTGTTCTGTCTTCCCCGAATTCCGACGACACCGGTTGGGGAAGGGGCTGAGAAAATGACCGACACGTTCATGGAGAGCCGCACCGGAGAGGCGTATCCCGGGATTCGGCGAGAACCTACCGGCGATGACGGTACCGGGGCCGCACAGCTGCGCATCGATCTTCTCGGCCCTCTGCGAGCCTCCCGCCACGGCCTTCCTCTGCCGCTCGGTCCGCTCAAGCAGCGCCTCGTCCTGGCGGTTCTCCTCACCCGCCCGAACACGCCGGTCTCACTGGAGGAACTGACCGACGCCCTCTGGCCGGACGATCCGCCCCGCACGGCCCGCAAGAACCTCCAGGTGTACGTCTCGAACCTCCGCCGGGTACTCGATCCCGGCGACCTCGGCCGGCTCCGTCACGGTCCCGGCGGATACGTCCTGCACCTGACCGCGGACGAGTGCGACAGCCTGCGGTTCGACGAACTGGCCCGGCACGGCGACGCCGAGCTGCGCGCGGGGGCGCCGAATCGCGCCGCTCTCCTGTACCGCCGGGCGCTGGACCTGTGGCGCCATGCTCCCTTCAGCGATCTCGCGGCCCGCGCCGATGTGCTGCGCGCTGCCGTGGAGCGGCAGCACTCCCGCCGGCTGGCCGTGTACGAGGCCTGGGCGGAGGCGCAGTTGGAGACCGGCGAGCCGGCCCCGGTCGCCGACACCGTGGACGAGATGGTGAGCCGGTACCCCCTGCGGGAGCGGCTGCGGGCCGCCCAGGTCACCGCGCTGCACCGGGCCGGCCGGAGAACGGAGGCGCTGGCCGCGTACGACGACTGCCGTCAGCAGCTCTCCCGCGAGCTGGGGCTGGAGCCCGGTGCGGCGCTGCAGTCGGCCTACCGCTGCCTGCTGGAGAACGCCGCCCCGGCCCGGCCGCGCGGCGGCCCCACCGGGTCCCGGCTGCTGCCGCCCGGCCTGGCCGACTTCATCGGCCGGGAGCAGGAACGGGAGTCGCTCTGTGCGCAGTTGAGCTGCGAGGGCGGGCCTCCGGTCCTGCTCACCGGACCGGCCGGCATCGGTAAGACGGCTCTCGCCGTGCAGGTCGCGCACCACCTCGCCGCCCAGTACCCCGACGGTGTGGTCGCCACCCGGCTGTGCGCCGAGGACGGGTCCACCCGCCCGTGGTCATCGGTGCTCGCGGAGCTGGCCCGCTCCCTCGGCTGCACCGAGCGGCTGCCCGCCGACCGGGAGGAGGCCGCCACCGCCTGGCGGTCCTGGCTGTCGGGGCGCCGGGTCCTGTTGCTCCTGGACGACGCACCCGACGCCGCCGCCCTCGGCCCGCTGCTGCCGCCGTCGGGCCCCACCGCCGCGCTGGTCACCTCACGGAGCCGGCTGCCGTGCCTGGAGTCCGCGCACCGCACCGAACTCCCGCCGCTGTCCGCCGATGAGGCCCTGAGCCTGCTCGGCCGCATCATCGGCCGGACCCGGCTGGAGGCCGAACACGCCGCTGCCGAAAGGATCGTGACCGCCACCGGCTTCCTCCCTCTCGCCCTGCGTGCGGGCGGGAACCGCCTCTCCGTGCTGCGCCACATGCCGCTGGGACAGTACGCGGACCGCCTTGAGCACCCTTCGGAGGCGTTGGACGAACTCTCGTCCGGCGGCCTCGGGGTCCGCGCCCGTCTGGCCGGTGCCTGGGCCCGGCTGCCCGGCCCCGCCCGGATCACCCTCCGCGCCCTGGCCGCGCTGCCGGACCCCGCCTTCTCCCTTCCCGTCGCCGCCCGCGCGCTGGGCCTGGACGGACGGAACACACAGCGCGCCCTGGAGGGCCTGATCGACGTCGGCGTCCTGGCTCCGCCGTCCTGTCCGGAGGTGACCGCTCACAGGGGGGCTGATGCGGAGCCCGTGCGCTATGAACTCCCCTGGCTGACCGTGCTGTTCGCACGGGAGCAGGCGGCCGGGCCGGGAACGCGGTGTTAGGACCGCGCCTGCCGGGGCACGCCGACCGCGCCGGCGCCGTACGGAGCGGCGGCCTGAGCAGGTTCGGCGCCGAGGTCACCGAGATCGGCCGACGGCCGACGGCTCCCCGGACCGGACCGGCGTTCTCGGGGAGAGCCTCCCGGCCGCCGCCGCCCCGGTCGGCGCGAGAGGCGACGGGGCCGTCCGCGTCCGGCCGGGCGCGGACGGCCGCCGCGCGCGCTTCAGGCGCCGCCCGGGGCCGGGGCGGAGGACTGCACCCGCGCCAGGTAGCCCGCCTGGAAGCGGCTGGCCGCACCCAACTGCTCCATGATCTCCGCGATGTGCTTGCGGCAGGTGCGCAGCGACATTCCCAGGCGCCGGGCCACCATCTCGTCCTTCATGCCCTCCGCCAGCAGCCGGACGATGGCCTGCTTCACCTCGTCCCGTGCCGAACTCTCCGTCCAGGCCGGGTGGTAGGGCTCGGCGAGCGACCAGGTGTGGTCGAAGGTGGCGCACAGGTACGCCACCGTGGACGGCTCGTGGATGACGATGGCCGCGTCCAGGTCGTCCTGGTGCGGTATGAAGACCGTCTCCCCGTCGAAGGCGACCATGCGGCCGAACAGTTCGCTCATGGTCCTGATCTCGGCACCCTCGTCGGTCATCCGCCGGGCGTACTCCTGCGTGGGCAGGTGGTAGCGGGCCGTGTGCTGGTAGAGCGTGCGCATCCGCACGCCGCGGCGCAGCATGTCCCGGTCCTGGATGAAAGCCTGCTCCAGCAGCGTCGGAGAGCGGCCCCCGCCGGGGTGGCAGGTGCGGACCTCCTGGCGGCACCTCATCGTCGCCTCGGTGATCATGCCCACGACCGTCTTCAGGTCGGTGACCTCTGTCAGCGGCGGCCGCCCCTGCCACCGGCGCCGGCTCTCCGCATAGAACGGTGTCAGCAGGGCCAGCTCGCCCCGGAGCTGGTCGATCTCGGCGAGTTGCCGGCGCAGCCCCGCCTCCTTCGGCGCGACCAGCGCGGCGATGGCCGCGTCCGGGGCCACCGCCACCAGCCGGTCGGAATCCTCGGGCAGGTAGCGCAGCAGCAGCAATCCGGTCAATGTCCCCACCGCCGAGGCCGTGCAGTCCTCCGTCAGCCCCAGTGTCGTGCCCAGCGTCTTCGCGTCGCACGACCCCTGGTCACTCACCCACCTGAACACCCGCACGGCGTCCTCGGACAACTGCGTGCCGAACTCCGTCCTCCCAGCCGTCCCGCGAAGACCCTGTAACTGGCCGTCCTCACCCATGACGCCCACCCCTCATCAGCCAGATGGCTCCGCCCCCGCCGTACAGATGTCTATTGTTCAGATGCGCGGTAGATATTCCCAGACTGCCTGGAAGGTTTCACCGTGGAACGAACCAAAGGGGCAATCACCCTGCTCCTGGGACTCCTCACCGTCCTTTTCAGGGGCCGGGTGCGCTTTTGGCGGCACCGTGCCGATGGTGACGGGGGTACGGCCCGCGAGGTGCTCAACCAGCCGCCGCGGCCGGTGCGGGGCAACGATGACGACACACCGGCGGTGCCCACTCCCCACTGGTGACCGGCCCGTGCGAGGCCCGCGCCGGGGCCCGTACCCCGGCGATCGTCGCGGACACCCACCGCCCGCCGCCCGCCGTCCCGAGGACGCGGGGCCTCTCGTTTGGATCAAGGCGTACCGAGTGGGGTTTGATGTACTTCATGAGCGAACCGACAAAGCCCGAGATCGCACGGCCGGCGGGTGACGCTCCCCAGGAGCTGACCATCCGGGACCTCGTCGTCGGGGACGGGCCGGAGGCGAAGCCGGGAAGGGTCGTCCGCGTTCATTACGTCGGGGTCACCTTCGAGTCCGGAAAGGAGTTCGACGCCTCCTGGGACCGGGGCCGGCCGTTCAAGTTCGCCGTGGGCGGTGGCCGGGTCATCAAGGGCTGGGACCGGGGAATCAGGGGCATGAAGGCCGGTGGCCGGCGCGAGATCATCGTTCCCCCGCACCTGGGCTACGGCAACCAGTCACCCTCGACGACGATCCCGGCGGGTTCCACACTCGTCTTCGTGGTGGACCTGCTCTCCGTGGCCTGAGCAAGGCAGGGGCCTCCCCGGCCCCACCGAAAGCCGCCACGAGCGGTGGCCGAGCCCGCCGACGTCTCAACCATGACCGCGTACCGGCACGTCCTCGCCACAGGAGACCCCGTCTTCGTGGAGCGGCCGGCCGGCTCATCACCCGGCGGGCAGCCGCGCCCACACCGACGCAGCCCCTGATGCGCCGCGTCGGAGGCGCGCTCGCCGACGAGGCCACGGCGTTGACCGGCGGCGACGGGACGAATCGGCGGCGACCGAACGGCCCTGCGCCATGCCTGCTCAACGACAGAGCACGGGCATCGCCGCATGCCCTCCCGCTGCGGCACGTACAGCCCGCCGTCACGGGGCAGGCCACGTCCCGTGCGGCATCCGCGCGGCAAGGATCCCTCAGTGGCGAAGCATGACATGTGGTCCTCCGGACGTCGATTGCCGCCATGACGGTGGCCATCCATCGGCCATGTGCCCATGTGTAACAACTGGTTGACCTGCCTCCGCTTCCTGAATATGGTGCTCACACCCCCGAGGTATATCGATATACCCATGCGACAGGAGGCTTCTCGCCTTGCGCTCCCCTATGGACCGACGCAGCTTCATAGCCCTGGGTGCGGGCCTGGCCGCGGTGCCCACGCTCAGCGCGTGCGGTGCGTTCTCCGCATACGGCTCAGACCCCAACACCCTGGTGATTCACAGCCAAATGGGCGGAAACGCCCCCGGCTCGCCCACGTTCCGCGCGGTCGTCGGTCAGTTCCGCAAGGAAAACCCGGACATCACCGTGAAGAACCTGGTCAACGGCGACGATCTGGGACAGGTCTACGAGACCTCCCGCCTGGCGCACGCCGAGGCCGATGTCGTCATGGTCAATCTCTACGACAAGACGCTGGCGTGGACCGAGGTGGGCGCGACCGTTCCGGTCGGCGGTTATCTCGACGACTGGGGACTGCGCGAGCGGGTCATCCCCAAGGCCGTGACCGAGTGGACCGATCCCAAGGGACGCCTGCGCGCACTGCCGTACATCGGCGCGAACTGGCCGGTGGCCTTCAACGAGGCGCTGCTGCACCGCGCCGGAGTGGACACCCCGCCGACCACCTCCGACGACCTGATCTCCGCCGCGAGGAAGCTACGGGGCAAGGGCATCGCCCCGTTCACCGTCGGGGGCAACGACTGGACGGGGCAGAAGCTCCTGGCGCAGATCATCCAGACCTTCATGAATCCGGCCGAGGCCCGCCACGTGTATGCGACGGGCGACTTCAGCGGGGTACGGGGCGCACAGGACGGCATCGCGTACTTCGCGGATCTGCGCGATGCCGGAGTGTTCGCGGACAAGGCACAGGGCCTCACCTCGGACACGATGACCACGCAGTACAACACGGCGCACGCGGCCATGGAATCCGCCATGTCCTCGGCTCTCGCCAAAGTTCCTGACAACGTTGTCAAGACCACGTCCGTCGGCGGCTTCCCTCTCGCGGCCGGAGCCGTCCAGAGCAAGCCGACCATTCTGCGCACCTACACCGTCTCCGGGTTCTGGATCAGCCCGAACGGGGTGAAGAAGATCAAGAACGTGGAGCGGTTCATCCGCTTCATGTACCGGCCCGAGGTGGTGGACCGGTTCGTCACGGAAGGCGGCCGCGACATGGCCGTGGTCACCGAAGCGCTGAGCAAGGACTTCCCGCTGGTGTCGAAGGCTCAGCAACTGGGCGACTCGGTGAGCCAGGCGGTGCTGCCCGACCAGTACATCCCGTCCGCCGCCGCGCAGCCGCTCATCCAGGCCACCTCGACCGCCTTCACCCCGGGGACCGGAACGCGCGCCATCCGCAAGGCGCTCGAGTCCGCGTACCGCTCCGTCTGAACCCGCCTGCCGAGAACGGAAGTCGCACCCCAATGACGATCACCTCGTCCCGGCCCGCCGACACCGCACGCCGGGCCATCACCCCCGACCGGCCCTCCGGCCTCCGTCCGGGCCGCAGTCGGAGCACCACGATCCTGGCGCTGCCCGCGCTTGTCTGGTATCTGCTGTTCATGGTCGGCCCGATGGTCGCGATCTTCGTGATCGCCGCCCTGCGCTGGCCCGGCATGCTCCAGCCGGTCTCCTTCGCCGGCCTCGACAACTTCCGCACCGTCTTCGCCGACTCGGTCTTCTGGGATGCGGTGGGCAACACGGCGATCCAGCTGGTCATCGCGCTGCCGGTGATGATCCTTTGCGCGTACATGCTCGGCTACTACGTGGCTCAGCGGCCGCCCGGCCACCGTGTCATCCGGTATCTGCTGTTCGTACCCGGTCTGATCTCGACCCCTGCGAAGGCGATGGTCTTCTACGCCGTCCTCTCCCCCGACGGCCTGCTGAACGGCGCCCTGTCGGGACTTGGACTCGGCTCCCTGACCGACGCCTGGCTGGCCAATCCTTCGACCGCGCTGTACTGCCTGATCGGCATGGACATCTGGGCGGGGATCGGTTTCACCGCGGTGCTGTTCGCGGCGCGGCTGTCCAGCGTGCCGGAGGACATCGGGGAGGCGGCGCAGCTTGACGGGGCGGGCCACTGGCGCACGATGTGGCGCATCCACTTCCCGGTCGTACGGGACTACGTGGGTGTGGTGACCATGCTGCAGTTGCTGTGGACGCTGTTCGGCTCGGCACAGAACGTACTGCTGCTCACCCAGGGAGGCCCCGGCACCTCGTCGACGACGCTGTCCTTCCTCGTCTACCAGAAGGCGTTCATCGAGGCAGACCTCGGATACAGCCAGGCCGTGGGCGTGATCCTCTTCCTCGCCGGCCTCGCGGGTCTGCTGGCCGTCCGCCGCGCCTTCCGCCCCAGCTACTGAGCCGAACGGAGCTCCCTGATCATGAGTGAAGCAATCAAGGCGACCAACTCCCGTGGGAGGAAAGCCAAGTTCGGGCGCTCGTGGCTGCCCGCACATGTGCTGGTCTGGGCGTACACGGTGCTTCTCGCGGTGCCGCTGTACTACTTCCTCGCCTCCGCCTTCAAGTCCAACGACGCCATCTTCGGGCACCCGCTGGCTCCGCCGACCTCGCTCGGCCTCGGTAATTTCCGCACGGCCTTCGAAACGGCCGACCTGGGGACCGCGGTACTGAACTCGGCACTCGTGACCGTGCTGGCCCTCGCCCTCACCCTCGGGCTCGCGGTGCCTGCCGCGTTCGCACTCGCCCGCTCCGAGGGCCGGGCGGCCTCGGTGATCGAGAAGGTCTTCTCCCTCGGGTTCCTCATACCGACGTTCGCCGCCCTGTTCCCCACCTTCCTGCTCGCGGCCGCGACGGGTCTCTTCCACACCCGGACGTTCATGGTCCTGCTCCTTCCCGCGACCGCGCTGCCCCTGTCGGTCGTGATCCTGGTGCAGTTCATGCGGACCATCCCCAAGGAGATGGAGGAGGCGGCGCGGATGGACGGCGCCTCGACCTTCGCGGTCCTGCGCCACATCTACACGCCGATGTGCCTGTCGGGCATCGCCACGGTGCTCCTCCTGAACTTCCTCAGTTTCTGGAACGAGTACCTCTACTCCGTCATCCTCATCGGTCCCGACCCGGACCTGCGCACCGTCCAGGTCGCCCTGCCCACCCTGAAGTCGGTGACCGGGACGGACTACGGCGTCCTCACGGCCGGCACCGTGCTCACCCTGGTCCCGGTGTGGATCGCGTACACGGTGCTGCAGAAGCGCATGCAGACGGCCCTGGTCAGCGGTGCGGTGAAGATGTGAGCACGCACGCGGCGGGCAGGCGCCCGACCATCAAGGACGTGGCGGCGGAGGCCGGGGTGTCGCCGGGTGCCGTCTCCAAGGTGTTCAACGGCATGGGCCGGATCTCCGAGCCGACCCGACTGCGCGTGCAGGAGGCCGCCGCCCGGCTCGGCTGGTCGCCGAACGCGGCGGCGAGCGCGCTTCGCCGCTCCCGTACCCACACCATTGCCCTCGTGGTGCGGCGCCCCAGCGACGTTCTCGGCACGGACCCTCACTTCAGCGAGTTGATCAGTGGTCTGGAACGTGAACTCGCGCCACAGGGCTACGGATTGCTGCTGCACCTCGTCACGGACGTCGACGAGGAGAGCCGTCTGTACGAGCGGCTCGCCGCGGCGGGCCGGGTGGACGGCGCGGTACTCACCGACTACCGCATCGACGACCCGCGCCCCGGTCTGCTCCGTCGCCTCGGCCTGCCGTTCGTCCTGCTCGGCGCCCCGGACGGTGTCACGCTCAGCCACCAGGAGGCGGGGGTGACGGAGGCCGTGGAGCATCTCCTCTCCCTCGGCCACCGGCGGATCGGCTACGTGGCCGGGCCGCCGGAACTGGTCCACTCCCGGTTCCGGCTGGGCGTCCTGACCGACGTGCTCGCACGATCCGGGCTCACCCCGGCCGCCGTTGTCCCCACGGACTTCAGCGCAGCCGCCGCGATCTCCGCCACCGAACGGCTCCTCGCCCTTGCCCCCTGCCCCACAGCCATCGTGTACGCCAACGACTCGATGGCCGTCTGCGGCATCGGCACCGCCCAGCGAGCGGGCCTCTCGGTCCCCGGCGACCTGTCCGTCATCGGCTACGACGACCTGCCGCTCGGCCGCTGGCTGCATCCGGCCCTGACCACGGTCGACCAGCGGGTGACCGAGGTGGGCGCGGCAGCCGCGCGCTCGCTGCTCGCAGAGGTCGGCCAGAGCGAAGCGCCCTCGCCCGGCCTCGTCGGACGCCCGCGTCTCGTCGTCAGGGAGTCGACCGGACCGGCCACTGCCTGACCCCCACCGACCTCGTCCCCTCCCCACGCGAACCACCGTTTCCAGCACCCATCCCTGGAGTACTCCACCATGCGTCGCCACAGCGCCCAGCTGTCCCACCACCCCTCCGTCCTGCCCTGGCTCGGCGCCAACTACTGGTCGCGCACCGGCGGGCCCCTCATGTGGCGGAACTACGACCCGGCCGTCGTACGCGAAGAACTCGCCGTCCTCCGCGACCACGGCCTCAACATGACCCGCTCCTTCTTCTACTGGCCCGACTTCCACCCCGAACCGCACCGCATCGACGACGAACTCTGCGCCCGCTTCGACGACTTCCTCGACGCACACCACGAGCTCGGCATGGGCACCGTGCCCACCTTCATCGTCGGCCACATGTCCGGAGAGAACTGGGATCCGGCCTGGCGTGGCGGCCGCGACCTGTACGCGGACGTCTGGATGGTCGGCCGCCAGGCATGGTTCGCGAGCGAGATGACCCGGCGGTTCAAGGACCACCCGGCGGTGACGGGCTGGCTCATCAGCAACGAGATGCCGGGGTACGGACGGATCTACCAGGTCGACCCGCCGCCGTCCGACGTGGTGACGGCCTGGGCGCAGTTCATGTGCCAGGCCGTGGTGGCGGCCGGGGCCACCCAGCCGGTGTCGCTCGGCGACGGCGCCTGGGGCATCGAGGTGACCGGCCGCGACAACGGCTTCTCGTTGCGCGAGACGGACCCCTACGTGGACTTCGTCGGCCCGCATGTCTACCGCTCGGACACCGACCGACCGCGCCAGCACTACCGGGCCGCCTTCGAGTGCGAGCTGGCATCGGTCACCGGAAAGCCGGTGATCCTGGAGGAGTTCGGCCTGTCCACGGACACCGTGTCCGCACGCAACGCGGGCATCTACTACCGCCAGGCGCTGCACAACTCGCTGCTTGGCGGCGCGACGGGCTGGATGGCCTGGAACAACACGGACTACGACGACCTGTGGGAGCAGTCCCCGTACGACCACCACCCCTTCGAGATGCACTTCGGCATCACCGACAGCAAGGGACGCCCGAAGGAACCGCTGCGCGAACTGAGCGCGTTCTCACAGGTACTGCAGGCCGTCGACTTCCCGCGCTGCCGCCGGGCGGACGCGGGAGCGGCACTGGTGGTGCCGGCGTTCCTGGAGAAGGGCTACCCGTACAGCCGTCCCGCCGACCGCCCGCTGATCTTCACCTCGCTGCAGCAGGGCTACGTGGCGGCGCGCGGCGCGGATCTCCCGGTGGGCTTCGTACGGGAGGCCGACGGGCTCCCGGAGGCCGGCGACGTTCAGCTGTATCTGCTGCCGTCCACCCGGCAGTTGACCACGCACACCCGACGCGGACTCGAGCAGCGAGCCCGAGAGGGCGCGACGGTGTACCTGTCGTTCTGCTCGGGCGAGCATCCGGCCACGCGCGGGCCGTGGTTCCACGACCTCGACGGCCTCTTCGGCGTCGAGATGCAGCTGTCGTACGGGGTTGCGGAGCCGATCGAGGACGACGTCCTGGAGATGACGTTCACGGAGGACTTCGGCTCGGTGCGCGCCGGAGAGACCCTGCGGTTCCCGGTCGCGGGCAACGAGGACAGCCGCGCCTGGCTGCCGGTGGTGCCGGACGGCGCGCGGGTCGTCGCCACGGACGCCCACGGCCGCCCCGCGCTGCTCGTGCACGAGCTCGGCGCGGGCCGTACCGTTCTCGCCACGTACCCGCTGGAGCACATGGCGGCCCGAACCGCCCGGGTCAACCCGGAGCAGACGCACCGTCTCTACGCAGCGCTCGCCGAGGTCGCGGGAGCGGCGCGGCCGGTGACCGTGGACACACCGCACGTGAGTGCCGACACGCTTGTCCACGAGGACGGGCGGCGATTCGTGTGGCTCGTCAGCCAGGCCGAGGAGGAGCTGACGGTACGGCTTTCGGGCGGCGTCCCCCACGAACTCGACAGCGGCAGGCCCGTCACCGAGGTGACGCTCGCACCGTACGGGGTGCGGGTGTTCGAGCTCCGTACGGAGGCCTGAGCCATGGACATGTACAAGGACCCCGGCGCCCCGGTCCCCGATCGAGTCCGCGACCTGCTGTCCCGTATGACCCTGACGGAGAAGGTCGGACAGGTCAACCAGCGTATGTACGGCTGGAACGCCTACGAGCGCACCGCCGACGGGCACCGTCTCACCGACGCCTTCCGCGACGAGGTGGCGCGGTTCGACGGGATGGGTGCGCTGTACGGCCTGCAGCGCGCGGACCCGTGGTCGGGTGTCACGTTCGCCGACGGCATCACGGCGGCCGACGGCGCGCGGGTCGCTGACACGGTGCAGCGCCATGTGGTCGAGCAGACCCGGCTCGGCATCCCGGTGCTGATGGTGGAGGAGGTGCCGCACGGCCACCAGGCCCTGGACGGGACGGTGCTGCCGGTGAACCTGGCGGTCGGCGCGAGCTGGGACCCGGGCCTGTACCGGGAAGCCGCGGCCGCGGCGGCAGCCGAACTGCGGGCGCGCGGCGGGCATGTGGCACTGGTGTCGGCGCTCGACCTCGTACGTGACCCGCGATGGGGCCGCAGCGAGGAGTGTTTCGGCGAGGACCCGTACTTGGCGACGCGGTTGACGCAGGCGCTGGTCGAAGGCGCGCAGGGCGATGCCGGTGCCGAAGGGATGTTCGCGCCGGACCGGGCGGCCGTGGTGCTCAAGCACTTCGCGGGGCAGGGAAGTTCGGTGGGCGGACGCAACAGCGCCGCCACCGAGATCGGGGCGCGCGAGCTGCACGAGATCCACCTCCCGGCGGCGCTCGCGGGCGTGCGGGCCGGGGCTGCGGGCGTCATGGCCGCGTACAACGAGTTCGACGGGCTTCCCTGTGCGGCCTCGCGCGACCTGCTGACCGGACTGCTCCGGGAGCGCTGGGGCTTCGGTGGCCTGGTGATGGCGGACGGTTGCGCTCTGGACCGCCTGGTGCGGCTGGCCGGTGACAAGCCCTCGGCCGCCGCGCTCGCCCTGTCCGCGGGTACCGATCTGAGCCTGTGGGACGAGGCGTTCCCCGAACTGGAGACGGCGGTGCGGCGCGGACTCGTCTCGGAAGACGTGCTCGACACGGCGGTCGCCCGCGTCCTGGCGCTCAAGTTCCGGCTCGGCCTCTTCGAACGCCCGCACACCAGCGATTCCATCCAACAGGCGACGTCTGCGGCTGAGTTGAGCGAGCGCCTGGCCCGCGCATCCCTCACGCTGCTGCACAACGACGGAGCGGTACTGCCTCTCGCACCCGGCATGCGCATCGCCGTGATCGGCCCGAACGCGGACTCGGTCCCGCAGCAGATCGGCGACTACACGGCGCCGCAGCGGCCCGCGGAGGGCATTTCGGTGCTGGCCGGATTGAGGGACGCGGGCGTGGACGTGACATACGCGCGCGGCTGCGACCTGGTGGGCGACGACCGCACGCAGATCCCCGAGGCCGTCGCGGTCGCCGCCGCAAGTGACGCCGCCGTACTCGTGCTCGGCGGGTCCAGCGCACGTGAGCACGGCACGGTGTTCGACGACAACGGGGCCGCGATCATCACCACAGGCAACCCCACGGAGATGACGTGCGGCGAGGGCGTCGACCTCGCCGATCTGCGGCTCGGCGCCGGGCAGCGTGCGCTGGTCGATGCGCTTGCGGCCACCGGCACCCCGCTCGTCGCGGTCCTGGTCCAGGGCCGCCCGCACGCGGTACCTGAACTCACCCACAGCACAGGGGCGTTGATGAGCGCCTGGTATCCGGGCCCGTGGGGCGGACGGGCCATCGCTGACGTCCTCCTCGGTGCCTGCGAACCGAGCGGCCGGCTCCCGCTGTCCGTGCCGCGATCGTCCGGTCAGCTCCCCGTCTTCTACAACGCCAAGGACCATGGTTACCGCGGCTACGTGGACGAGCCGGCCACCCCGCTCTACCCCTTCGGGCACGGCCTCTCCTACACCACCACCGAGTTCGGCCCCCCGCGAATCTCGGGCGGGTTCTGCGAGGTCGAGATCTCCAACACCGGCGGGCGGCCGGTGCGCGAGACCGTGCAGCTGTACGTACGCCGGACCAGCGGCGGCACGTCCTGGCCACGCGTCCGCGAGCTGCGCGCCTTCCGCAAGGTCGACCTCGCACCCGGCGAGAAGGCACTCGTCGCCTTCCCCCTCGATGACGCCGTCCTGGCATCGGTCACCCGTTCCCTCGACCTGGCGGTCGAGCCGGGCACCTATGCGATCGAGACCGGCCCCTCGTCGGACCGCACCCGGTCCGTCACCTTCACCGTCTGACGTCCTCACCGCACCGGAGTACTCCACCATGCGTCGCCACAGCGCCCAGTTGTCCCACCACCCCTCCGTCCTGCCCTGGCTCGGCGCCAACTACTGGTCGCGCACCGGCGGGCCCCTCATGTGGCGGAACTACGACCCGGCCGTCGTACGCGAAGAACTCACCGTCCTCCGCGACCACGGCCTCAACATGACCCGCTCCTTCTTCTACTGGCCCGACTTCCACCCCGAACCGCACCGCATCGACGAAGAACTCTGCGCCCGCTTCGACGACTTCCTCGACGCACACCACGAGCTCGGCATGGGCACCGTGCCCACCTTCATCGTCGGCCACATGTCCGGAGAGAACTGGGATCCGGCCTGGCGGAACGGCCGCGACCTGTACGCGGACGTCTGGATGGTCGGCCGCCAGGCATGGTTCGCGCACCAGATGTCGGCCCGCTTCAAGGACCACCCGGCGGTGACGGGCTGGCTCATCAGCAACGAGATGCCGGGGTACGGACGCCTGGTGGGCGAGCCGCCCGCCCCGGCCGACCAGGTCACCGCCTGGGCGCAGGCCATGTGTCACGCGGTGCGCGCCGCCGGGGCGACGCAGCCGGTGTCGCTCGGCGACGGCGCCTGGGGCATCGAGGTGCACGGCCGCCCGAACGGCTTCTCGCTCCGGGAGACCGCCGAGTACGTCGACTTCGTCGGCCCGCACGTCTACCGCTCACAGAACGACCGTGTCCGCCAGCACCACAACGCGGCCTTCGAGTGCGAACTGGCCGCCGTCACCGGGCAGCCGGTGATTCTGGAGGAGTTCGGGCTCTCCTCCGACACGGTCTCCGAGGAGAACGCGGCGGTCTACTACCGGCAGAGCCTGCACAACTCGCTGCTGGGAGGCGCGACCGGCTGGATCGCCTGGAACAACACGGACTACGACACGCTGTGGAACCAGGACCCGTACGACCACCATCCCTTCGAGATGCACTTCGGCATCACGGACAACCAGGCCCGCCCCAAGCCGCCGCTCCTCGAACTCGCTTCATTCTCCGCGGTGTTGAAGGCTGTGGACTTCCCACGCTGCCGCCGCACGGACGCCGGGACCGCACTGTTCGTCCCCGCGTTCCTGGAGTGGGAGTTCCCGCGCGCGCTGCCCACCGACAAGCCGGCGATCTTCTCCTCATTGCGGCAGTCGTACATCGCGGCCCGGGAGGCCGATCTGCCGCTCGCCCTCACCCGCGAACTCGACGGCCTCCCCGAGGACGCCAAGCTGATCCTGCTGCCCTCCACCCGCCAGATCACCGCGGGCAGCCGCATCGGGCTGGAGCGCCTCGCCCGCGCAGGCGCCACGGTCTACCTCTCGTACTGCTCGGGCGAGTACGCGGAGACCCGGATGCCCTGGTTCCAGGGCATGGACGCGCTGTTCGGCATCAAGCACCAACTGTCGTACGGGATGGTGGAGCCGATCCGCGAGGACACCGTCACGCTGACGTTCACCCGCGACTTCGGGGACCTCGTGTCCGGGCAGACGCTCACGTTCCAGGTGAACGGCACCGAATTCTCCCGCTCCTACCTCCCCCTTCTCCCGGACGGCGCCGAAGTCGTCGCCACCGACGCACACGGCCGTCCGGCGCTGTTGCGGCATGCGATCGGCAGCGGCTGGGCGATCCTGAGCGCCTATCCGCTGGAGCACATGGCGGCACGGACACCTCAGGTCAACCCCGAGCAGACACACCGCCTCTACCAGGCACTCGCCGCGCACGCGGGCGTCACACGCGCTCTGACCGTGGACAGCCCGTACGTCAGCGCGGACACGCTCGTGCACGAGGACGGACGCCGCTTCGGCTGGCTGGTGAGCCAGTCCCCGACCCCACTGACCGTCAGCCCCCAGGGCGCGGCACTCCACGACCTCACCACCGGCGAGCGGCTCCGGGAGGTCGAGTTGGAGGCGTTCGGAGTTCGGGTGGTGGAATTGCGCTGACGTACCGCAGACCCTGCCCGGGTCTCTGACCCGCACCCGTCCGTTCGCTCGCCGCCCGGCAGCGGCCGGTGGTTCGATCCGGCCGGCCCCTCCCCCGGCGCCTGATGGGCGGAGACGTCACCGTCGCCTCTCCCGGCCGGACCGAGCCGGCACGGGAGAGGCGACGGGGGTCCGGGAGACCTTCGCCAGCTCACACCCGGTTGGGCCTGTGACCTGCACGCTTCTCCGCCTCGATGCGCGGGTGACCATCACCGGGTCTCCCTCGCGAAGAAGACTGCGGCCCGCTCGAGGACCTCGACATCCTCACGCAGCCTGCGGTTCTCCCGCCGCGACGCGGCCTGCTCCTCACGCTCACCGGCTGCCGGCCCGTTGCGCTCGCCCGCGTCCGCCTCGGCGCGCTTTCCCCGGTCCGCACCACGGTTTCGGCCGGCTCGAGGCCCTTGGCAACCTGCCCGGGCGAGCGGTCGCCCCGTCCGCACGGCCCGACGGTCTCCGCGTTGATCTCCTGCGGGAAACGAGGGACGAGGGCGGCGAGGCGTCCTCTTCCGCACGCTCTCCACGAGAGGCATCCTCCCGGGGCCGAACCCCGGATCGGGGTCAGGTGGTCGGCGACGTCCCGCGGATGCCGGATCCCGCGCGCGGGGACCCGGAGGTCCGGTCAGGCCGGGGCGTGCTTCACGGGGCCGCAGGCCGGGGAATCCGGGCGGCCCTCGGTGCCGCCTCCTCGTTCGGGGCCGGAGGCCCTTGCCGGACAGGACGTTCGACCCGGCAGCGAAACCAACGCCACACTGTAATGTATCCCATATGTCTGAAATATCCGGTGCTGTGAATGTGTCCGGTGACGGCGGCAACCCCTCCCCCCTCTCCGGAACGCACATTCTCCTCGGCGAACGCGACGCGGAGACCGCCGCGCGCTTCGCCCGGGCCCTGCGCGAGCACGGCGCCGCTACGGTGCACGCCGTCGACTCGCCGGAGGCGTTCCTGCGGGCCGGTGCGGGCCCTCCCGCCCCCGTACGGCTGTGGGACGCCGCCGTGTGGCACACCGGGTTCGGCGGGGCGGGCCGCTCGCTGGGCCGGTTCCTGGAGCAATGGCGCGCCCAGCACCCCGGGATCCCCCTGGTCCTGACCGACGACGCGCCCAGCGCCCGGCTGGCCGTCACCGCCCTGCGCGGCCGGGCCGCCGACCTGGTCGAGCGCTCCGACCCGGAGGGGCTGGCCGTGGCCGTCGCCCGGGCCGTCGCGGAACGGGCGGACCCGCTCGGCGTCGAGGGCTCCGGACAGAATTCGCTGCGGATGCTGGTGGTCGGCGCCCATCCCGACGACGTCGAGATCGGCCTCGGCGGCACCATCCACCGCCGCGCGCACAGCAGCTGGGACGTCACCGTCCTCACCATGTCCGGCGGCGGAAACGGCGGCGACCCCGCACAGCGCCGGAAGGAGGCGCACCGAGCCGCCGAGGTGCTGGGCGCCCGCCTCTTCATGGAGGATCTGCCGGACGGGTCCATGGTGGCCGACCGGATCACCGTGGAGGCCGTCGAGCGGGCGGTCGCCGAGGTCACGCCGGACGTCGTCGTCGTCCACTCCGAGAGCGACACCCACCAGGACCACCGGGCCGTGCACCGCGCCACCCTCGTGGCCTGCCGCAAGGTGGCCCGGCTCGCCTGCTACCAGTCCCCCTCCGCCACAGTGGCCTACCGGCCGAACCGCTTCATCGAACTGAGCGAGATCGACGTGGAGGCCAAGCTCGCCGCCATCGAGGCGCACCACTCGCAGGCCGCGAGCCGCTGGTACCTCGACGAGGACCTGCTGCGCTCCACCGCCCGCTACTGGGGCCGTTTCTCCCAGACCCGCTACGCCGAACCCCTGGAGCTCGTCCATGAGCGCAACCCCCTCCTCTTCTGAGCCGGACCTCTCGGTGCCCCTGGGCAGGCCGCCCCGGGTCCTGGTCACTGGCGCGGGCGGGCCCTCCGGCGTGTGCTTCCTACGTGCCCTGGACGGGGTGGCCGAGCGGTACTCGGCGGACCTCGATCCCAACGGCGCCGGTCTCTACCTCGTCCCGCGCGCCTACCGGATGCTGGTACCGCCCGGGGACGCCCCCGGCTACGCCGAGGCGGTGCTGCGCCTGTGCGCGCGGCACGAGATCGACGTCCTGGTGCCGACCGTGGACGCCGAGCTGGTGGCGCTCGCCCGCGCGGCCGACGCCTTCGCGGCCGCAGGCGTGCGGGTGCTGGTCTCCCCCGCCCAGGCGCTGGAGACCTGCCTGGACAAGTGGCGGCTCGCCGAGGCCTGCCGGGGGGCGGTGCCGCTGCCGGACACCCGGCTCGTCGGCGCCCCGGGGGCGGCGGAGCCGGCGGGTGGCTTCCCGGCGATCGCCAAGCCGCGCACCGGCTCCGGCTCACGGGGCATCGTTCTCGTCCGCTCCGCCGAGGAACTGGCCGGACTGCCCGCGGACGGGTCCTACCTGCTCCAGGAGTTCCTGCCGGGCACCGAGTACTCGGTCGACGTGCTCACGGACGCGTCAGGACGGGTCGTGGCCGCCGTGCCCCGTGCCCGGGACAAGACGGACTCGGGCATCGTCGTGGCCGGCCGGGTACTGGACCTGCCGGAGCTGTCCGCAGTCGCCGAGGACACCGTCCGCACCCTCGGGCTGCGCGGCGTCCTCAACGTCCAGGTCCGCGAGGACCGGGCGGGCAAGTCCGCTCTTCTGGAGGTCAACCCCCGCCCGCCCGGCGGCATGTCGTTGACGGTGGCTGCCGGGGTGGACATGCCCAAGTGGGCGGTCGCCTCGCTGCTCGGCATGGAGCTGCCGGACCAAATAGCCCACCGCGAGACCGCCGTCGTCCGCCATTGGCAGGACGTCGTCCTCGCCCCGCGCGAACTCGGCGACATGGGCGACGTCACCGAGGCCGCCCCGCCGGACGCCGATGGAGACCGGAAGGCGGCGGCGTGAGCGGCTCGGCGGCCGGGCGGGCGCCGGCAGGGTCCGGCCTTCTGCGCACGGACCTCCACACCCATACCGACTTCTCCGACGGGCGCGACACCCTGGCCGCCGTCGTCGGCGCCGCGGCGGACGCCGGGCTCCACACGCTCGTCGTCACCGATCACGTCCGCGCCGACACCACCTACCTCCCGGCCTACGTCGCGGCCGTCCGCGCGGCCCGCGCCGCCGCGCCGCTCAGCCTGGTCTGCGGGGTGGAGGCGAAGATCCTTGACACCGAGGGCCGGATCGACCTCCCGGCGGATCTGACGGGCATCGAGCACATCGCGCTGGCCGACCACCGGTTCCCCCTGCCCGACGGACCCGCCCATCCCGATACCGTACGGGCCCTGCTCGACGAGGGACGGCTGACACCGCAGGAGGTGCTGCGGATGCTCGTCCGGGCGACGGCCCGGGCGGTGGAGCGAGTCCCGGCCGGACGGACCGCCCATATCGCGCACCTGTTCAGTGTGCTGCCCAAGGCCGGGCTCGATGAGGCGCTCGTGGACGGCCCCCTGCTCGAACCCCTGGTCCGGTCCGGCCGCGCCCACGGCATCACGGTGGAACTGAACGAGAAGTGGCGGTGTCCGTCCGTGCGCACGGCCGGGCTGCTGCATCGCGCCGGAATCCGGCTCGGGGCCGGCAGCGACGCCCACCGGGCCGGGGCCGTGGGCCGCTTCCCCTGGGTCGGGGGCGCGCTCGCGGACGTCATGACGAGAACGGCCACGACGGAGCAGCCGTGGATGTCCTGAACCAGATCCTGCACGTCGTGACGACCGTCCTCGTCCTCCTCGGGGCGGTTCCGCTGGTCGTCGCGATCGTCCAGTTCCTGCTGGTCGGCCTCCAGCGCTTCCGGCACCTGTACGAGGACCGGCCGTCGTACGTGCCCCGCACCGCCGTCCTGATTCCGGCCTGGAACGAGGCGCTGGTACTCAGCTCGTCCGTCGAGGGGCTGCTCGCCATGCGCTACCCGCCGGACCGCGTCCGGGTCGTGGTCGTCGACGACGCCAGCACCGACACGACACCGCAGGTCATGCGGGAGCTGATGGCCCGCCACCCCGGACAGGTAGTACACCTGCGCCGGAGCGACGGCGGGCAGGGCAAGGCGCATACCCTCAACCACGGGCTCGCCCACGTCCTCGACGACGACTGGGCCGAGGCCGTGCTCGTCATGGACGCCGACGTCGTCTTCGACCGCGACGCCCTGTTGCGGATGACCCGTCACCTCGCCGACCCCGACGTCGGCGCAGTCACCGCGTACATCAAGGAAGGCAGCGGCAAGCAGGGCAACTACCTGACCCGCTACATCGCCTTCGAGTACATCACCGCACAGGCCGCAGCCCGCCGCGCGCAGAACGTCCTCGGCGTCGTCGCCTGTCTCGCCGGCGGGGCGCAGTTGCACTCCCGGGCGAGCCTTGAGGCGATCGGCGGCCGGATCGACACCTCGACACTGGCCGAGGACACCGTCACCACCTTCGAGACCCAGCTGACCGGCCGCCGGGTCGTCTTCGACGGGCACGCCACCGTGCTCGCCGAGGAGCCGGGCGACCTGGCCGGGCTGTGGAAACAGCGGCTGCGATGGGCGCGGGGCAACCTCCAGGTGACCCACCGCTACCGGCACGTGTGGTTCCGCCCGTGGAAGCGGCGGGAGGGACACCGGCTCGGCTCGGTCCTTTTCGGGCTCATCTGGTACTCGCTGCTCGCGACCCCGGTCCTGCTGACAGCCTGCTCGGCCTCGCTGCTCTACCTCTACTTCACCGACTCGGACCGCTCGTGGGAGATCTTCCGCTGGCTGTGGGCGATCAACCTCATCTGCTATCTGCTCATCATCCTGATGTCGGCGGTCGTGGACCCCGCCACCTTCCGGCGGTGCTGGCGGGAGGCGCTGATCTACCCGGGAATCGTCTCCACCTGCATCCTCGTCGTCACCGCGCTGTCCGGGACCTTCGCACCGCTCCTGGAACAGGCCGGGCTGATCACGGACGACGGCTCACCACAGCTCCTGATGATCGTGGTCTACGCCTGGATGGGCCTCGCCCTGCCCCTCGCGTGGCTCGCGAAGCTGCTCTCCGGAACCCGGATGCGGTTCCTCGCACCGGTACTGCTGCACCTGGCGGGGTACGGCTCGCTGCTCGCAGCCTGTCTGGTGGCGGCCTGGGTGCAGGAGCGGCGGAACGCGGAACTGAAGTGGGACAAGACCGAGAAGACCGGGAAGGTGGCGACAGGACGATGAGGGAGGCGGAACCCGGGGAGCCGGGGCCGGAGAAGGAACTGGCGCGGTACGTCGCGGAGCTGACCGAGCACGACCGGCGCAGTGACCGGCGGCTGCTGTGGTGGGAACTGCTGGCGGTGCTGTTCGTCGCCGCGCTGCTGACGGCCCGTGCCCTCTGGCCGGCCTGAGCCCTCACCCCAGGAGGAAGGGGTTGGCGCCCTGGGCGGCGAGGGCGAACCATGCCGTCGTGCCGGTGTGAAGGCTGGCGTACAGGGTGTCGCCGTCTCCGGTGCGCAGCCCGTCCGAGGAGGCGGCGACGATCCCGTACCCATCGGCGTTCGGAGCGTCGGACTGGGCCGAGCGGAGGCCGGCGAGGAGCCGTCCGGCTCGCGCCCCGTCGCCGTCACCGCCCCGCCGGCGCAGGGCCGCCGCCATGTGGGCGGTGCCCTCGAACCAGACCTTGGAGGTGTCGGCGTCGCTGACCGAAACCCCGCTGAATCCGCCGTCCTCGGCGGCCAGGTGGGTGAGAGCCCAGTCCAGCGAGCCGGTGTGCCGGGCGTCGCCGGTCGCAAGGAAGGACCAGCTCTGCGGGTCCTCCGGGACCGGCGAACGGTTGACGGTGGCTCCGTCCGTGCCGGTGCCGGTCCAGAACGCTCCGCCTTCCGCGTTCCACAGGGCGTCGAGGAAGCCGGTCGCGACGGCCGACCTGCCGGCCCACACCCGGTCGCCGGTCACGTCCGCGAGACCGCGGAAGAAGGCAGCGACATCGATGTTGTGCTCGGTGGACTTCCAGGTGAGCGCGGAACCGGAGGCGAGGATGCCGCCGGTGTAGCCACGGGTGCCTGATGTGGCGCCCGTGTGGTCCTGGATCCACTCGGCGAGCCGCAGCGCGCCGCTCCGGTAGGTGGCGCCGCCCGTCGCCCGGTGGACGTGGAGGAGGGCCAGGCCGGTCCACGCCTGCGCGCCGGTGAACGAGTCGGCAGCCAGGACGGCCGGCAGTCCGTCCGCCGCGCTGACCTTTCCCGAGGCGTACGACTGGCGGATCCGGCCGTCACCGGCGGCGTCGTCCTCCTGGAGGGCGAGCAGTGTCCCGGCCAGGACTCCGGCCCGGTGCAGGTCCGCGTCCGTCCCTCGCGCGCAGTAGGCGATCACCGTGAGCGCGACATCGTAGGTGAAGGCCACGGTGGAGTGGTGACTCTCCATCCAGCCGCCGGTATAGCTGCGCGGCAGTCCCTGCCGGGTGCCACCCGCCGCCTCGTCGACCCGACGGTCGAGAAAGGTGTAGGCGCGCGCCAGCGCCTCCTCCTCATCCACGGCGTCGCTTCCCGTCGCCGGTGGAGCCGGCACATCCGCCGCGCCCGATGAGCAGCCGCCGAGCACCACCGCTGCCGTTCCGCCCATGACCGCTGCCGTGAACCCGCGGCGGCTCACCGCTCCGCGCCAATTCCTTGAAATACCCATAGGTCACCACATAGATCATCCTGCCCCTTCCCGAGCGCTGACACGCGGGACGTGGGATGCGGGAGGATCGCCTGATCATCGCGGTCCGGAGCCGGGGCGTGCTCGAAGCCCGGCGGGCGTCGGCCACGCGAACGACCGCGCACGGGTGGGGACCCCCGATGCAGTGATAGCCCGCACGCTGTTGTCAGCACCCCCACAGGGCCGCCATCCCGAACCGCTGGGAGACGAACTCACAGACCTGCGCGGGATCATCATGCATGTCATCGAGGAGACCGCGCGTCACGCCGGGCATCGGATATTGCCCGCGAACTGCTCGACGGAAGAACAGGACTTGGACCGCGCTGAGCACCGGCCTGCAGCCCGGGCCGGAACAGGGCCTCGGCGCGCTCCGCTCAAGTCCGGAAACGACAGCCGCCACTCACAGCACGCGCAAAGCCTGGTCGGCGTCACGTTCACGCCTGGCGAGCGCATGCAGCACGGCCTGATCGCCGTGCCGGTCACGGGCGGCTGCGACAAGGACATCTACTGCAATGGCAAGGGTGGGTTCGGGCGTCTGGTCCTGGGCGCCCACGCTCAGAACCAGGTCATCCAGGTGCACTGCCAGCTCGACGCACCGGGTTTGGAGGTAGCCGTCGAGCAGCATTTCCTCTCCGGGCCGGTGGAGGACGGCCACTCGCCGATCGGCCGGCTCCCGGCCCAGCCGTTGTGCCAGCCTCTGCCACGCAGCGCGTGCCTGCTCAGCCACGGCGGCGGGGCCGGCGGTCGCCGTCTCCTCGCTCCGTGCACGCACGCCGACGTTGAGTGCGGAGTCGGGCAATGACGTGCCGACGAGCCTCGCGTAGTAGCGCACCGGCGATACCGGATCCGCGCCGGAAATCTCGCCATCGAGAAACCATTCGACCTGCAGGACGCTGCGCGCAAGGTGGCCGGCCAGTCCACCCACCGTCATCCCCGGCAGTACTGACTCCTTGTCCCAGCAACGCGCCACCTCTTCCGTGGCCAGCAGACGCACAGCCCGCTCGGCGCCCAGCAGGTATGCCTTGCGTATCTCCTCAGTCATGCGAGCATCTTGCCCACACCTGGATCGCCACTCCCGAGCCGTCCACATGGTGGAGCCATTGACCAGAATATGAACAAGCGATCGGGGTCGAGCCCAGGCGTCAGCCCAGTCGTCGTCCGCGAGGTACCGGAGCGCATCGACCATGCGCGCCCTACCGAGGACCACCCGACGAGGTCGCCGCCCGTGAACCGATGCTCACCACGTCGATGGAGCAACGACTCCCCGAATCCCTGGGGCCCTTGGCGCGGACCGGCAGGGCGGCCGCCCGCTCGATGCCGATCGGCGGATCGCACTCGCTCCAGCCTCTGCGCTGCCACTGCTCGATCACCTCGCACCCGATGGGCAACTCCCGGTCGACGGTGCCGGCGTCCATCTCGTTCGCCCGCGCGGCGGCCGGCTCGGCATGCTCGCGATTGATGAGGTTTCCGGTCGTGTACTGATCCGGCTGGCAGGTCGTCGAAGTGCCGGGCGGAAAGGCGGAGAGCGTCCGGGGCAACAACGTCCACTGGCTGAGCCTTGGCAGGCCGACCGCGCCCCGGCCAATCGAGAGGCTCCCGCCGAGTGCCGCCGCCGAGACGCACCGCCGCATGGAGCAGGGGGACTCCACGGCACTAGCGTGCTGTTGCACCTGGCGCTGGTCAGGGCCGGCATCCTGAGCTCGACGCCCATGGCCCGGGGCGGGTTCCGGCTGGCCGGGCTCCCCGAGCGCATCACGCTCATGGACGTGGTCACCGCCATCGAGGGCCCCGACGACGCCTTCCGATTCGGGTGTATCGGAAGTGATCATCGAACTCTCCTGGGACGTCTGCACGAACGCCGGATGCGGGCGCAGCGGCTGGACTCGACTGGGTGGTGTCGGCACCGCTCGGCCGAAGGCGGCCGCTCGGCTCCGGTAGCTCTGGACCGCGAGATACGCGTGGCGACGGGTTGAGCGACGCCGGGAGGGCCGAGCGGAAACGGGCGCGCGGCCCCTCCCCGTGGCGCGGCCCGCACGCCGGCGACCCGAACTATGGCGTCCCGCCACATACGCCCCTGACCTGGCCCTTCCTACGGTGTGGCGACACGTCCCCGTCCCTATCAACCGCCTCGGTGCTCACGTCCGCCAAGCCAGGATCGGTCTGCGGTCTGTTGCCGGGACAGTAGGGGTCGGGGTTTGAGCCTGGCGTATACCGCTGGGAGGCCAACACGAATTACGGACGAGGCCAGCCGTTCGGCGACTCTTGACTACTGGCGGACGGGCGATCCATCAGCTACGGCTACACCGACGACCGCTTGACGGCAGTGACCGCCCTGGACGGCAGGGTCGAGGACTACGGCTACGACAGCGCAGGCCGTCTCGACGAGGCCACGGCCAGCCCAACAAGTCCGTCAGGTACGGGCGCAGCTCGCCATCCGCGTCGCCCTCTTCCTCAAGGGGATGCACGAGCCGCGACAGGGCCTGAGCGCGGAGCACTGCCTCGCCGTGGACGACGTCTGTGTCTTCGGTGAGGCGGGTGAGTTCTCCTTCGGTGTCCCAGGTGAGGCTCTGAGCGGCGCCTCTGGGGCTGTAGCGCTTGGTGGTGTTGCCCTGCTCGTCGTAGGTGAAGGTCTTCGCGGTGCCGTTGTTGACGGTGACGGAGGTCAGGGTGTGGGGCTGGCCGGCGTCGGAGGTGCCGCTTGGCGGGCTGTTCTGGAAGCCGCTGCGGAGAACTGGTGGGTGCAAGGCCGGACTGTCGACCAGGTTCGATACTCGGATGAGCCCTGACGCCGTGCGAGCCGGCCGTCTCAGCTGACGCCTGTGCAGGAAGGCCGCTTCCTCGCGGGGCCGGGGCCATCAGCCCTCCGCCGTCGCGATGGCCGGCGCAGCGTTGTGGGTGAGCTGCCGCGGGTCCTGGTCCTTCCCCGGCCGCGGGGAAGGACCAGGACGGTTCGCCCCATGGCTACTTCTCAGTAGACGAAGAGGCTCTCGCGCGCCCGCTGCTCGGTCTCCATCGCCGCGATCGCGTCACGGCAGGCATTGGTGAACTTCCAGAAGTCCGCGTTGGTGGTGGCCGCACGGTTGCCCGCACCGGAGAAGTTGCCGAACAGGCTCTGACGGAGTTCGGTGGTGATCTCCAGCTGGCCGCCGCCTTCGCCCGTCAGAGTGCGGTTGCAGATGTTCTCCGGCAGGTCACCGTTGATGTCGTCCGGGTCGCCCTTGAGTACCTGGAATCCCGCGTCGCTCAGCTTCGTGGACAGCAACTGGCGGAAACGGGTGTTGAGACCACCGACCACGACAGCTTCGGGCCGGCTCGTGGGCGCACCGGCCTGAGTCGCGGTGCAGCCGTGCAGGCTGAGGACGTTGGCGCTGCCCGCGGCCATGGACCGGGCGACCGGGTCGTCACAGTGCGACGCGGTGACGTGCAGCTCGCCGTTGTTGGAAGTGCGCATGCCCTCGAGCATCCAGTAGTCGTGCACCGGGGCGCCCGCCGTGACGGGGGCAAGGGTGTCGGGCCGGTAACCCGCTATGCCCAGGCAGAGTTCGGACGTGCCCATTTCGATTCCGCCGCCGTGGATGGCCAGCACACTGGTCAGACGGGGAAGTGGGGTGGTGGCCTTGTCGTTGTCGAAGGCCTCGTGCCGCTTGAACCGGCGGGCGAAGTCCTGGCCCTCGACCGCCTTCGTGTACAGGTCCGAGTTCGAGGTGTACGTGTCCCCGCCGGCAGCGGCGGCCGGAGTCGCGGCGAGGCCGGTCAGGAGCGGGCCACCCGCAGCTGCGGCCACGAGGGTGGCCAGGACGGTCCTGCGACTGGCGTGGGACTGGGACATCATTGTTCCTTAAGTGCTGTTCGGGCCGGCTCGCGGATGTGTACGACGCCGGATTCCCGGCACGGTAGCGGGAGGGCCGACCATTGCCACACGATGGCGCGAACCAGGAGCCGGACCCCCGTCCGATGGGCGGAACTCTAACGACTGATGTGTGCAGGCGGGAGGCGGGCATAGGGCTCGCGGCTCAGCTGAGGGTTACGGGCTGGAGGCACCCCGGTCGCTGATCAGGCCGTAGGCTCGATGCATGAGGATCACTGTGCGGACGGCGGCAGAGAGCGGCCTGCCTTCGCTGCTGGTCCGAACGGATCCGATCAGATCTCCGAACCCTGCCACCGGGTCCGACCTTCCTGTCACCCGTAAGGATCACGCGCTCCGGTTTCCCGGACTCCTGTCTCTGTCTCCGCACTCGATGCGCTCTGCCGGCTCAGCGGCGACGTCGGTCGTGGTCTGCATCCCTCCGGACGGGCACGGGCAGCCGCGTCCGAGCGGACCGTACGGGTGCGGGCGATGGAGGCCGCTGAGGCGCGGCGGGGCGTGTGCCGACAGGCCCCCACAACCCCAACCGTCGTTCGGCGACGCCCTTCACACCTCACGCAGCTCCGCGCTTCAGGCCCACGCCGCCACGGAACCCCATGTCGTCAGGCCCCTCGGACACCGATGCGCCCGGGCGCCAGCGGTCGACGGTCACTACACCCGGCTCCAGCAGTTCCAATCCCGTGAAGAATTCCTCGATCTGCTTCTGTGTGCGCAGCACCACGGGCTTGGAGACCTTGTTCTGACGGTAGAACTCCGATGCCTGCGCTGCCCTGACCGGATCCGCGTCACCGCAGGCATGAGACAACGCGACATACGAGCCGTCCGGAAGAGCGTCCACGAGAACCTTCAGTACGCCCGCCGGGTCCTCGTCGTCGTCGAGGAAGTGCATGATCGCGGCCAGGACCAGGCCCACCGGACGTGTCATGTCGAGTGTCTCGGTCACCTCAGGCGATTCCAGTACCGCGCGCGGGTCACGCAGGTCGGCTTGCAGGTAGGTCGATCGGCCCTCGGGGGATATCGGGGTGAGCAGCGCCTCGGCGTGCCGCAACACCACGGGGTCGTTGTCCACGTAGACGATCCGAGCCGAGGGCACCATGCCTTGAGCGATCTCGTGCAGGTTGGGCCGGGTGGGGATGCCGGTGCCGATGTCCAGGAACTGTGTGACACCGCCCTCTTTCACCATGTGCCGTACAGCGCGCGCCATCCATGCCCGGTTCTGCTGCGCACTGCGCTGGATTTCCGGCCAGCGCTGGGCTATGCCTTCCGCGACGGCTTGGTCCACCGGGTAGTTGTCCTTGCCGCCGAGGAGGCTGTCGTAGACACGCGCCGGGTGCGGCTTTCCCTGTTCGAACGACCCGTTGGGGAACACACGATCTCCTTCACACGATGGCACGTTCGGTTCATACAACAACGCTCTGACCAGAGCCATTTGAACATACTGTGTAGTGCGAACCCACCCTTGCTCCCGGGTCGCTTCGGCCCGACTCCTCACCTCGCAGCCGCGCCCGGCTCGGGCCTGCACATGGGCTGGGAGTGGGTCCGGGGGCCCGTTCTCCCGCACTGTATTCCGTGCGTCATCCCGCTTGGCCGGGCGGTCCCGACATGGAGCGCGGAGCGCACCCACCGCGCAGGGGGACAGGACGAGCGCGCGGCCGGGGAGCAGGGCGTCCCGGCACCCTGAGACGTGAGAGCGCGCAGCACTCGGCCCGGGAAGCACAGCGGACCGGCACGCCCTGGGGTGAGAAGCGCAGTCGGCAACGACCGGGGGCCAGTCGTTGGCGTACGCCGCCGGCGACGCAGTCACGTCATAAGCCGGACTGAGCGAACGATGACACCGACGCGAACCTTCGGTGACAACCTCGGGGCGAGGACGCCCATCCTTCTGTACCTACCGGTATGTACAGTGGCTGCTACGCACCACCGCAGACCGACCTTGGGAGACCCTGTCATGCCACTCGTCCGCATCGACGCCATGCACTGCGACACGGAGCGCTTGAAGGCCCTTGGGCGGGCCGCCCACGAGGCGCTCGGCGAGACGATGGGCTTCCCTGACGAGGACCGTTTCCAGATCCTGACTGGTCATGACGGGCAGCACGGGGTGCTGCGCCACGGCACCTATCTCGGTGTTCCCCGCGACGACGGCATCGTGTACGTGGCCATCACGCTGCGGGCCGGCCGCCCAGATACCCAGAAGCAGGCGTTGTATCAACGCATATCCGAACTTGCGGAGGCATACGCGGGGGTCGAACCGCGCAACATGTTCATTGTGCTGACGGAGAACTCGCATGCGGACTGGTCCCTGGGCGATGGCGTTGCTCAGTACCTGCAAAGCGAAGACGAAGGCAACTGACGCGTTCAACCTCGGCCTTGACCTGGTCGAGCCCAGTGAGCTTCCTCGAAGCCGGTGGCGCTGAGAGCACGTAGCCTCGCCGTTTCAGTTGGGGTTGCTGGGCGGCTGAGCGATGTGTTGTTTGAGGCTGGGTCGGCCGGTGGGCATGGTGAGGGTTCGACGCGGGCTCGGGTTCTCCGAGGTCCTTGAGTCGAGGTGGGCGGGGGCGGCGGGTCACCTGGCGGGGCGGGGCAGTGCGGCCAGTCGGTGGAATGCGGCCGTGAGTTCATGTCACCAGGGCTAAAGGTTGTTGCAGAACGTCTGGGATAGGGCATTCCTCTTGTATGGGTGGGGTGTTGCGGGCTGAGCCGTTGTGGGTGGAGACGTTCACCGGCTTGCGGATGGGCCGGTTCGAGAAGTTGGTGAAGGTAGTACGGGAGCGGGGAGGAAACGGTCCCGGTGGAGGGCGCCCGTGGTGCCTGCCCCTGGCGGACCGGGTCCTCCTGGTGGCCGTCTACTACCGGACCAACCTCACGATGCGCCAACTCGCCCCGCTCTTCGGGATCTCCCCGACCACGATGGGCGGCTTACACGCCATTCCAGCCGATGCTTCCTGCCAGCACTTCTTCGGCTGCCGCCAACCGAGCTTCAAGGTCCCCTTGACATGAAAGCTCCAGCCGCCCGCCGTAGATGATCGATTCCGCGTCAGTGGTCGAAAGCGGTCGGTGAGCGTAGGACGAGCCGCCCGTTGCGGTCGCTGTACCAGATAGCTGCGGTCAGCGCGAGGATGCGCTGCATGACACGGGCGACCACGCCGCCTGGTGCGGCCTCGGCGTCGTTCGAGGTTGCCCCCGGAAGGCCTCATTGACCGACTCGATGATCTGCCGCAATCGTTTGAACAGCGGGGGCCGTTCCGGCTCGCCCTTGAGGCGCAGACCTACCGGGATGCCCACCTCAACGAGTTACTCATGGAGCCCGGGACCCACCAGCCGGCCACAACGTCCCGTCCGGCTCGCACGACACGCCCCAGACCGACCCACTCAGCCAGTCGATCGTACGTCGCCATCGAACGATCCACTCCCGTCGGCTGTGGCCCTGACCCCATCGAGCCGGTCTCCGGCCACGGCACGCCGCACGTGCGGACAACCCTTTAGTCCCAATTGCCCGATCGCAACGCAGCGTAGTCAGCACCAAGTCAGCACGGGAGGGGTGAGCACAGGTGATGACGTGCGCTTTCAGTCAGCACGGGAGTCAGCACCGCCCGACTGAACCATGGCGAATAGTGCAACTCGGACAGCGCGGTCCAGGCCCGCCTCACGCGACCAATTCAGCTCCCGATCACGACCCCGTAGCGCCCGCCCGCACCCCCGCCACCCGAACTATGGTGCCCCACCACATACGCGCCTGACCTGCCCCTTCCTACGGTGTGGCGACACGTCCCCGTCCCCGCCAACCGCCCGGAAGTGGTACCCATGGCCGCCCCAGCATCCGCTCCCCCACCCGCCTCCAACCTCCGCCGCATCGTCGCCGCCAGCCTCATCGGCACCACCATCGAGTGGTACGACTTCTTTCTGTACGGATCAGCGGCCGCCCTGGTCTTCAACAAGCTGTTCTTCCCGGACTCCGAGCCGCTGGTCGGAACCCTGCTGTCCTTCCTCACGTATGCGGTCGGCTTCGCCGCCCGGCCGATCGGCGCACTGGTCTTCGGGCACTACGGCGACCGGCTCGGGCGCAAGAAGCTGCTGGTGCTCAGCCTGCTGATGATGGGCGGGGCCACTTTCGCGATCGGGCTCCTGCCGACGCACGCCACCGTCGGGGTGGCCGCTCCGGTCCTGCTCACCGTCCTGCGGCTGGTGCAGGGCTTCGCCCTCGGCGGCGAGTGGGGCGGAGCCGTTCTGCTGGTGTCGGAGCACGGGGACGCCGAGCGCCGCGGGTTCTGGGCCTCATGGCCGCAGACCGGGGCGCCGGCCGGGCAGCTGCTCGCCACCGGAGTGCTCTCCGCGCTGACCGCGCTCATGTCGGACTCGGCCTTCGAGGCCTGGGGCTGGCGCATCCCGTTCCTGCTCTCCGGGGTGCTGGTGATCATCGGGCTGTGGATTCGTCTGTCCGTCGACGAGTCGCCGCTGTTCAAGGCCGCCCTGGCCCGGGCCGAGGAGCGCAGGTCGGCCTCCGGGGCGACGGAGAGGATGCCGGTCGTGGCCGTGCTGCGGCACCACTGGCGCGACGTGCTGATCGCCATGGGCGCCAGGATGGCGGAGAACATCAGCTACTACGTCATCACCGCGTTCATCCTCGTCTACGCGACGACAGCGGCCGATCTGAGCAAGCAGACGGCACTCAACGCCGTCCTCATCGCGTCGGCGATCCACTTCGCCGTCATTCCGCTGTGGGGCACGCTGTCGGACCGGGTGGGACGCAGGCCGGTCTACCTGGTCGGCGCTGTCGGCGTGGGGCTCTGGATGTTCCCGTTCTTCGCGCTGATCGACAGCCGCAGCTTCGCGAGCCTGCTCCTCGCCGTCACGGTCGGCCTGTTCTTCCACGGGGCGATGTACGCACCGCAGGCGGCCTTCTTCTCCGAGCTGTTCGCGACCCGGATGCGGTACTCGGGTGCGTCGATCGGCGCCCAGTTCTCGTCCGTCGCGGCCGGCGCCCCGGCGCCGCTCATCGCCACCGCGCTGCTCGCCGACTACGACAGCTCGACGCCCATCGCGCTGTACGTGATCGCCGCAGCGCTCATCACGGTGCTGGCCGTCGTGTGCGCCAAGGAGACCCGGCACCGGGACCTGGCCGACGTGGACCCGGCCAACGCGCAGGACGCGTCGGCGAAGCAGCCGGCAGACGCCGTGCGCACGGGCAAGTAGCGTCCGAACCGCCGTGGGCGGTACCGGGCCGGGCGGGCCGTTCGCGGGCCGCCCGGCCCTCCGTCACGCCTGCGCGGTGGAAGGCTCGAACCAGGTGGGGCCGTCGGTCATCGACTGCTTGATCCGGAAGAGCGCGAACTCGGGCAGCGGGGGCAGCGCGTCGACGTGGAACCAGCCCACCTCCAGCGACTCGTCGTCGTTGACCCGGGCCGTGCCGCCGGTGGCTCGGCAGCGGAAGGTGATGTCCAGGTACTGGCAGCGGTCGCCGTTCTCGTACTGCATGGCCGGCAGGGCCTGGGTGAGGACCACCCGCTCCGCCACACAGTGCACGCCCGTCTCCTCGTACACCTCACGCTCGGCCGTGGTCGCGGGCTGCTCGCCGGGCTCGGCGATGCCTCCGATCACCGACCACTCGCCGGTGTCGGCGCGCCGGCCGAGCAGCACTCTGCCCTCGTCGTCGAAGACGACGGCGGTGACGCCGGGCAGCAGGAGCAACTGTTGACCCGCCGTGGCGCGGATCTCGCGGATGAAGTCAGGAGTGGCCATGCCCCGACCCTACGTGGCGTGCGGACCCGCTCAGCGAGCACGCCGGGCACGTACCGCCCGCACCGCCACCCAGCCGAGGCCGGTCACCGCGAGCAGAACGAGCAGGCCCTCGGGGAGCGGGCCCATCCGGGTCGCCGGGGTCAGCGAGGAGCGCAGCGGCACCTCGTCCACCAAGGCGTCCGGCGTGAACATCTTCGTCTTCTTGACGACGGTGCCGTCCGGGCGGATTACCGCGCTGACGCCGCTGGTGACCGGGACGACCACGGAGCGGCTGTGCTCGACCGCGCGTACCCGGGACATGGCGAGCTGCTGGTAGGTCATCTCGCTGCGGCCGAAGGTGGCGTTGTTGCTGGGCACGGCGATCATCTGGGCACCGTGCTCGACTGTGTCGCGCACCGCGTCGTCGAACGCGGCCTCGTAGCAGGTGACCAGCCCGACGGCGGTGCCCGACAGGTCGAAGACGCCGACCTTCTTGCCCGGACCGAAGTCCCGCTGCACCCGGTCGACGTCCGAGCTGAAGATGCGTACGAACGACCGCATCGGCATGTACTCGCCGAACGGCTGGATGTGGCGCTTGTCGTACGTGGCCACGGGCCCCTTGTCCGGGTCCCACTGGATGAGGGTGTTGCGCAGGTTGCCGGTGTCGGGTTCGACGACCGCGCCGACCACGGTCGGCACACCGATCGCCTTCACCGCGTCGTCGATGACGATCCTCGCGTCGGCGTTGCGGTAGGGGTCGAGGTCGGAGGAGTTCTCCGGCCACAGGACGAAGTCGGGCTGCGGGACCTTGCCCGCCTTCACGTCCAGGGCGAGCTGCTCGGTGCGGTTGGCGTGGTTGTCCAGGACGGCCCGGCGCTGGGAGTTGAAGTCGAGGCCGAGCCTCGGCACGTTGCCCTGGATCGCCGCGACGGTCGCGGTGCCGTCCTCGGCCGAGTCGTCCACCAGCGGCAGCGACGCAAGGGCCGCGGCGACGGGGACGAGGACGGCGGCGGCGGTCGCGGCGGCGGCGATCCGGGACAGTTCGCCCGTCGTGCGGTGGATACGGAAGCGGCGGACCGCCTCGAAGAGGCCGAAGCCGCACAGCACCACGGCGAAGGACAGGAGCGGGGTGCCGCCCAGCGCCGCGAGCGGCAGGAACACGCTGTCGGCCTGCCCGAACGCGATCTTGCCCCAGGGGAAACCGCCGAACGGCACCCGGGCGCGGAGCGCCTCGTCGAGCGTCCAGACCGCGGCCGCCCAGAGCGGCCATCCGGCGAGCCGGGACACGGCGGAGATGCCGATGCAGCCCACGGCGATGAACAGCGCCTCGGCCGCGGCGAGGGCCAGCCACGGCACCGGCCCGACCTCTTCGCCCGTCCAGTGCAGCAGGGGCAGCATGAAGCCGAGCCCGGCGAGCAGGCCGAGACCGAACGCGGCGCGGAACCTGCGCTCGAACAGCACCCAGCCGAGCAGGGCGAAGCCGGGCAGAACCAGCCACCACAGCGGCCGGGGCGGGAAGCTCGCGTACAGCAGCACTCCGGAGAGCACGGCTGCGGCGGGCCGGGCGAGGCGCGGCAGCAGGCGGCGGGCCCGGGGGGCGGAGTCGGGCATCTGCGGGTCGCCGACCTGGGCGATGGTGGTGCTCACCCGGCGGAGTCTACGGTGGCGGGCCGTGGACCGGGGAGCCCCGCCCCGGTGACGGAACATGCACTGCCGGATCGTTTCTCCGATCTGTACACAGATGACCGCCGTGGCCGTTAATCTGTGCGCCAGTCCCCCGCCGACCGGGCCGGATCCGGCCCTCGCGGACGGGACGGGTCACAGGCCGGGGGGCGGACGTGATGGCTGCACCTGCAGCGCGGGGGGCCGAGGACGGCAATGTGTCCGATGCCGCCGGGGCGCTGATCCTTGCCGTCTGTGCGATCTGGTCGCTGATCAGCGCGGCCGGACGCGAGACCCGTCCCGAAGGAGTGCTGCTGGCGCTGCTCGCCGTCGCGGCGGGTTTCGCCTGCGGGCGCATCTGCGGCACGCTGCTGCCGGTGGCCGCAGCGAGCGTCGCCGCCCTGTCCGCTCTCCTCATGGCCCTGGTCTGGCGCCATGGCATGCCCGGCGCCACGGCCACCGCGGAGACCGCGCCCGGGCACACCGGCGCGTCCGCCGCGTTACTGGTCCTGGCCACCGGAGCGGCCTGCTGCGCGGCGGCCGCCGCCCGCCGGGACTCGCTGCGGTTCACACTGCGGCTGCTGGCTCTGGGCACGGCCTGTGCCGCGCTGGGGCTCGGCTCCGTCGCCGGGTTCGCAGCGGCGGCCGGCGTTCTGCTCTGCTCCCTGGCGGCGGCCAGGATGCGCAGCCGGCTGCTCGGTCTCGCGGGTCTTGCGCTGGCTGCCGGCCTGGCGGTGGGGTTGACGTGGGCGGTGGCCGAGGACGTGCTGCCCGACGGCCTCACCGTCTCCCTGGAGGGCCCGCTGACCGCCAACCGGGTGCAGCTGTGGGGCGACGCCGCGCGGCTGGCGGCTCAGCACCCGGTTCTCGGCATCGGTCCCGACCGCTTCGCCGAGCTGAGCCCCACCGCGCAGCAGACGCTCGGCTCGGACGGCAGGCCGCACTCGGCCGCTCTGCAGCAGGCGGCCGAGCAGGGGCTGGTGGGAGTGGTGCTGCTGGGGGCCGCGTTCGGCTGGCTGCTGTACGTACTGTGGCGTTCGCCGCGCAGCACGGCGGTCGCTCTGACCGCCGGGGCCGCGCTCACGGCACTGGCGGTGCTGGCGAGTGTCGGCAACGCCCTGAGCTTCACTCCGGTGACGGCGGGGGCGGGGCTCCTCGCCGGACTGGCATCGGCCAGGCGGCCGATCGGAGCGGGCGGCCGGCGCGACGACGGGACGGCCGCGCAGGAAGCGCAGGCCGGCCCGGCAGGGCTGTGAAGCTCCCGCGGGCGGGCCGGGCGGGGGTACCCGCGGACCGTCTCGCGGGCGGGTGGGTCAGGCCCCGGCCGGAGCGCCCGTGGACGGCAGGTGCAGGCGTTCGCGGATGAACCGGACGCCCGCCTCCGCGTCGTCGACCGTGACCGTGAAGGTCCGGCCGTCGCCGAGCCTGAGCACCAGCCCCTCGCCCCGGCGCACGACCACGGCCGTGCCCTGCTCGGGGCGCCAGCGGTAGCCCCAGCCTCCCCACTGGCGGGGGGTGACCCGGGGGACGAACTCCGCTCCCACCACATGGGTGAGCAGGATCCGGCGGCGGGGCAGGCCCATGTGGCCGCAGCGCACTTCGAGGGCGTCGCCGTCGACGCGGACCGCCACGTTCACGAAGGCCAGCGTGCCGAACAGCATGAGCAGTCCGGCCGCCACACAGCCGATGACCGCCATCAGCAGCGGGGCGATGCCGGAGGTCCAGTTGGAGCTGACGGCGAGCTGGATGCCCAGCGCCAGACAGGCGGCACCGGCGGCCGCGAGTACCCACTGGGTCCTGTTGGTGGCCCGGCCGGTCCAGACGGCGGTGTGAGTGTCGGCACCGGTTCGCGCCGGTTTCCGGGGGTGGTCCTCCATGCCCAGCAGCGTACTGAAGAATCCGCGCGAGGGGACGGGGCCAACGGCTCCCGTCGGGTCGCCGGACGGTCAGCGGGCGGAGCCGACGGCGGCCAGCCCACGCCCTTCGACGTAGGCCAGGGCGGGTTGCGGGAGCTCGGACGGACGTCCGCCGAGGAGGACGACGAGCCCGCCGGAGCGTTCGGCCGACGGAGCGGGTTCGGCCCCGACCCGGCGCAGGGCCTGGGCGGCGACGGCGCCCGCGGAGCCGTGCAGGACGACGGGTGGCCGGCCGGGCTGCTGGACCGCCGCGCGGATGCGTTCGGCGACCAGCTCGTAGTGGGTGCAGCCCAGCACGACGGTCTGCACATCGGGCGGGGTGAGCGCGGCGGCCTCGGCCAGAGCCTGGTCAATGCCTGCCTCGTCCGCGTACTCCACGGCGTCGGCCAGTCCGGGGCAGGGCACCTCGGTGACGTCCGCGGACCCGGCGAAGTCGCGGATCAGTCCCCGCTGGTAGGGGCTGCCGGTGGTGAGCGGGGTGGCCCAGATCGCGACCCGGCCCCCGGCCGCGGCGGCCGGCTTGATCGCGGGCACGGTGCCGATGACCGGCAGTGCGGGCTCCAGCTCCGCACGGAGCGTGGCCAGCGCGTGGACGGACGCCGTGTTGCAGGCGACGATCAGCGCGTCGGGCCGGTGCTCCGCGGCGGCCCGGGCGACGGCGAGGGCGCGTGCCGCGACGTCTTCGGGCGTCCGGGGCCCCCAGGGCATGCTGGCGGGGTCGGAGGAGAGCACCAGATCGGCGTCCGGCCTCAGCCGGCGTACTGCGGCGGCGGCGGCGAGCAGGCCGATTCCGGAGTCCATGAGCGCGATCTTCACCCGGTCACCATAGTCGACCACCCTTGCGGTCCCCGCTCAGTGGGGCAGACTTCGGCCAATGAGCGCCGTTGCCTGGATCGCCGTGGGTTCGCTTGTCGCGTGGGTGTGGCTGTTGCTGGGCCAGGGGTTCTTCTGGCGGACCGACCAGCGGCTGCCGAGCCGCGCGGCCCCGGCACACTGGCCCTCGGTCGCCATCGTCGTGCCGGCGCGTGACGAGGCCGACATGCTTCCGGTGAGCCTGCCTTCACTGCTGGCGCAGGACTACCCGGGACACGCGGAGATCTTCCTGGTGGACGACTGCAGCAAGGACGGCACCGGCGCTCTCGCCCGCGAGCTGTCCGTGCGCTGCGCGGGGCTGCCGGTCACCGTCGTGTCACCCGGGGAGCCCGAGCCCGGCTGGACGGGCAAGCTCTGGGCCCTCCGGCACGGGATCGCGCTGGCCCGGTCACGGGAGCCGGAGTACCTGCTGCTCACGGACGCCGATATCGCGCACGAGCCGGACAGTCTGCGGGAGCTGGTGGCGGCCGCCGGGTCGGGCGGCTTCGATCTGGTCTCGCAGATGGCGCGGCTGCGGGTGGAGAGCGTCTGGGAACGGCTGGTCGTGCCCGCCTTCGTCTACTTCTTCTCCCAGCTCTACCCGTTCCGGTGGGTGAACCGGGCGGGGGCGCGGACGGCGGCAGCTGCGGGCGGCTGTGTGCTGCTGCGGACCGAGGCCGCGGTTCGGGCGCGGGTGCCGGAATCGATCCGGCAGGCGGTGATCGACGACGTGTCCCTGGCCCGGGCGGTGCAGGGCAGCGGGGGCCGGATCTGGCTGGGGCTGGCTGACCGGGTGGACAGCGTGCGGCCGTATCCGTGCCTGGCCGACCTGTGGCGCATGGTCTCGCGGAGCGCGTACGCCCAGCTGCGGCACAATCCGCTGGTGCTGCTCGGTACGGTGCTCGGCCTCGCGCTGATCTACCTGGCGCCGCCCGTGGCGCTCGTGGCGGGGCTGGTGGCCGGCGATGCCCCGGCCGCGTGGGCCGGGGGCGCGGCGTGGGCCGTGATGGCCGGGACGTACATGCCGGTGCTGGGGTACTACCGGCAGTCGCTGTGGCTCGCCCCGCTGCTGCCGTTCACCGCGCTGCTGTATCTGCTGATGACGGTCGATTCCGCGGTGCGGCACTACCGCGGCCGGGGTGCGGCCTGGAAGGGGCGTACGTACGCCCGTCCCGAGGCCGCACCGGATCAGTGACCTCCGCCGGCCGGGTCTACTTGCGGCCGGGGGTCCAGTTCATGCCCCAGCCGTAGGCCTGGTCGATGGTGCGCTGCGGGCTCACTCCGCGCTGCGGCACGAGATAGCGGGCCTCACGCTGCACGGTGAGGTCGCTCCCCGTGTTCGTGATGAGCGCGAGCGCGCAGACCGTCGAGGGAACGGTGCACTCGTCGAGGGAGAAGTCGATCGGTGCGCCGTGCTGCGGCTGGAGGGTGACGGTCGCGTGCAGGTCCGCGAAACTCCGCGCGCCTTCGTAGATGGTGACGAAGATCAGGAGACGGCGGATCCTGGCCTTCTGGTCGAGGTTGATCGTCAGGTTCTCCCCGGAGGCGACGGCGCCCGTCCGGTCGTCGCCGTCGAGCTGGACGTACGGCGGCTGGTGCAGAGCGCCGAACGCGTTGCCGAGTGCCTGCACCACTCCCTTGCGGCCGTCGGTCAGTTCGTAGAGGGCGCAGAGGTCGAGGTCGAGGTCCGCATGGTGGGCGACGGCCCTGCCGAGCTTGCTGCCCCATCCCTTGAACTGCTTGCGCACTTCCCAGTTGAGGTTGACGCGCATGGCTCCCGAGGTCCCGCCCTGCTTGGCGAGCGAGACCGACGGCGCGTCCTTCGTGAGCGTCACCTTGGTGAGGCGGACCGGCTGTGTGACGGGCGGCGCCGGGGGTGCCGGAGGGACGGGCGGGGCCATCGGGGCGGCGAGCGTCGGCTGGGAGTACTGCGGCGGAGGCGGGGCGGCGGCTACCCGCGTTGCCGGATGGGGCGGTTGGGGTGCCCGCGCGGGCTGTCGCGGTTCGTCGACGGAGATCCCGAAGTCCGTGGCGAGTCCCGCGAGCCCGGTCCCGTATCCCTGGCCGACGGCCCGGAACTTCCAGGCGCCCTGGCGCCGGTAGAGCTCGCCGAGGATGAAGGCGGTCTCGACCGTGGCGTCGGTGCTGTCGAAGCGTGCAAGTTCCGCACCGTTCGCCGCGTCCGTGATCCGTACGTAGAGGCCGCCCACCCGCCCGAACGAACCGCCGTCCGCGGAGGCTGCCAGCACCACGCGGTCGACGGCGGGCTCCACCCGGGCCAGATCGACGGCGAGCGTGTCGGTGGCCGCTCCGGCAGCGGTCCGCTTGCCCTCGTGACGCACCGCCCCGGAGGCGTGGACCGGCTGGTTGTAGAAGACGAAGTCCGCGTCGCTGCGCACCTTTCCGGACCCGAGGAGAAGGAGCGCCGAGGCGTCCACGTCCGGAGTACCGGGGGCGGCGCGCCACCCCAGTTCGACGCGCACGGCCTGAGCCGCCACTGGAACGTTGGTTCCCTTTAGCATGGTCATGCTCGCCCCCATCGCGAGTCCGGCTGCCGAGACTTCTGCCGGTCAACCTAATGCCCGTCCCGCCACGAGACCCACAGGGGTGCGGGAACGGACGCGTGGACCCGCCGGTGGCACCCCGCGCATCCGCCCGACGTCATGACGCCGCGGCCGGACAGGAATCGTCTCGGCCGTCAATCGCCGACGGTGCCGTCGACGAGTTCACGCAGAATATCGATATGCCCGTTGTGCCGGGACGTCTGCTCGATCAGATGCATGACGACCCAGCTCAGACTGACATGGATACCGTCCCTGACGGGGCGCTTCGCCAACGTCGCCAGATCGGTCGCCGCGATCAATTCGCGGTAGCGCGCGCTCTGCGCCTCGTATTCCTCCACCAAGGTCGCGAGAGGAATCTCCGCACCGATACGCATTTCGCGGTCGGGGTCCTCATCCGTCCAGGGACCGCGGTCCTCCTCCCCGAGGAAGATCACCTCGACCCACCAGTATTCGACCCACCGAAGATGGCTGATCAGACCGCCCAGGGTCATGAGCGGCGATCCGGGAAGAGGAGCCTTTCCGGTGTCCTCCGCCCCCGTGCACTTGGCGATCGCCGTGGCTCGCGCGTAGTCGAGAAAGGTCGCCAGCATGGTGCGCTCGTCCCAGGAGGACGGCATATCAGTACGTGTCATCAGGTGATGATCGCATACCGAGTGCGCCGGAACACGTCCATTCCGTTCATCGACATCGACGTGGCGGTGGGAATCGGTTCCGGGTGCGGCGGAATTCTGTTCCGTGGCGGACGGAATGGGACCTGAACGCGTTACCGTCCGCCGGGCGGCGCCGAATTGGTCCGGGAGCGCCGGGGCAGCCGCCCGGTGGAAGAACGGACGGCCGGGCCGAGGGGCGGTGCCACGTGCGGGCCGGCCGTCCCTCGGCCTTCTCGTTCACCGGCGTTGCCGGGTATCGGCCTGCGTCAGACGGTGAGGTCGGCGAGCAGGGTGTCCATGAGCTCGGACGGCGCTTCCATGAAGCGGTAGTGCGGCCCCTCCAGGACCCGGAACGTGGTGTCGCCGCAGTCGGTCCAGGAACCCATGAGGCGGTGGTCGACCTCGGCGTCCTGGTCCCAGCCGAGCGCGGTGATGGGGCAGGGAAGGCGGACGGGTTCGGCCGGGTGGTAGCGCTTGTTCGTCTCCACGTCGGCGCGGAGGATCTCCAGGCTCAGCTCGACCAGGTCCGGACGGGGCTTCCCACCCAGCGACACGATCAGGGTGTGCACCTCGTCGGCCAGTTCGGCATCCGTCATCTCCAGGAAACGGCCGTGGGGACCGTCGTGCGGAGCGATCTGGGAGGAGACGAAGAGCCGGGCCGGCGCGGGGTATCCGCGTTCCTGGAGCCGGACGGCGGTCTCGTAGCCGGGCAGCGCGGACCCGCAGTGGCCGAAGAGGCCGAACGGCCGGTCGAGGTACGGGAGCAGCACCTCGACCAGGTCGTCCGCGAGCGCCTCGTACGTCGTGTACGGGTCCTCGCGGAAGCGGTTCTCACGTCCCGGCGGCTGCAGCGGAACGATCTCCACGTCGCCCAGGAACCGCGGCCACTTGCGGTACATGCTGGCGCCGCAGCCCGAGTAGGGCAGGCAGAAGAGCCTGGCGGCGCTCTCCTGCGACGGCTCGCGCAGAAACCACGGCGAGGCGCTCATTCGGACACCCCCGCATAGGCCTGCTCGGCCCCGGCACGGACCTTGGCGACCAGCGGCATGTGTTTGATTCCGGCGACGAAGTTGGAGTGCAGATGCTGGGGCTCACCGGCGAACTCGAACGCCTCGAAGTGGGTGAAGAGCTCGGTGAACAGCACTTTCAGGCTCATCCGCGCGACGGTGTGACCGACGCAGTAGTGGGCCCCGCTGCCGAAGGCCATGTGCCGGTTGGGCTTGCGGTGGATGTCGAACTCGAAGGGCCGGTCGAAGATGTCGGCGTCGCGGTTGGCCGATCCGAGCCAGACCACCACCGCGTCCCCGGCGCGGATCTTCTTCCCGCGGATCTCGATGTCGTGCAGCGCGTACCGCATGAAGTGGTTGGCCGGTGAGGCCCAGCGCAGCGCCTCGTCCACACCGGTGTTGAGCAGCTTGGGACTGGACCGCCAGTCGTCCCAGACCGGGGTGTCGATGACCGCTGCCAGCGCTCCCGTCGGGACGAAGGGAGTGGTGACGTTGGCGCCGAGGATCAGGCTGTAGCAGTTGGAGAGGATCGCCCCGGTCTCCAGGGCGCGGCCGTCGATCTCCATGCCGAGGAGCAGGCTGATGAGGTCGTCGCCCAGGTTGTCCCGGCGCTCACGCAGAATGTCGTGGAAATAGGCGAAGAGCTCCCGGTGGGCCGCCTGGAGCGTGGAGTTGGGGCCGCCCGCCCCGGCGAACTCGGGGTCGTCCGGCGCGACCGACATGGTCGTCAGCTCGGTCAGCCGGGACCAGTCCTCGCGCGGCAGCGCCATCATGGTGCCCGCCGTGGCCATGGGCAGCCGCATCATGGCCTCGGCGAAGTCGAACGGCTCACCGGTGAACGCCGGGGCGAGCAGTCGCTGTACCTCGTTGGTGACCGCGCCCTGGTACTTCTCCACCTGCTTGTTGGTCAGGGCCCGCTGCATGGGCACCCGCATGCGGGTGTGGCGCGGCGGATCGGTGGCCGCCATCTGGCGGCCCCGCGCGGGATCCTCCTTGCCGAGGAGGAAGAGCATCGTGCCCCGCTGCGAGGTGAAGCTGGTGTGGTCGCGCAGGACCAGGTCGGCGTCCTCGAACTTGGTCACGGACCAGAATCCCAGGGTGTCGTCGACCTGTTGCCACCGCACGGGGTCGCGGTGGCGCATGGCGTTCCAGATGGAGTGCGGGTCGCCTTCCCCGTAGAGGACGGAATCGGTCAGATCGACGGCGTCCAGGTCGACGGACTCGGGCGGAGCCGGCTGGCTGAGCTTCATACGGTGTGGCCTCTCTCTCAACTACGCGTCAGGCGGTCAGGCGGCCGTCGATCTCCGCTGCCAGTTCGGCAACGGTCGGGTGCAGATAGAGCGTGCGCGCGGACAGTTCCACGCCGAAGCGGTCACCGAGCCGGCCGAGCAGGTCGGCCGCGATGAGTGAATGGCCGCCCAGCTCGAAGAAGTCGTCGTCCAGGCCGACCGGTTCGACGCCCAGGAGGTCCGCCCACTCCTGCGACACGGCGTCCTCGGTGGGATTCGTGGGGGCCAGATATTCGGTGGGCAGCGCGCGGGCCGTCCTGCGGGCCGTGGGCAGGGCGGCGCGGTCCACCTTGCCGTTGCGGTTCAGCGGCAGCGCGGGGAGGGGCAGGATCGCCCACGGGACCATGTAGCCGGGCAGTTCGCCGCGGAGCCACTCGCGCAGTCGCAGCCCGAGTGCGGCCGGGCTGTCGTCCTCGGGCCGTTCGGCGGTGATGTAGGCGAGAAGGCGTTTGCTGCCTGCGCCGTCGTCCTGTGCCACCACGACGGTCTGCCGGACGTCCTCGTGCCGGGTGAGCACCGCCTCGATCTCGCCCGGTTCCACCCGGTACCCCTGGACCTTGAGCTGCCGGTCGGCGCGGCCCAGGAACTCCAGGTTCCCGTCGGGAAGGCGTCGTACGAGATCGCCCGTGCGGTACAGCCGCCCGCCGCCGGGGCCTGAGGCGTACGGATCGGGGACGAAGCGTTCGGCGGTCGCGCCCGGCCGTCCGGCGTACCCGTGGGCGAGCCCCTCGCCGCCCGCGTAGAGCTCACCCGGCACACCCACCGGGACCGGTCGCTGCTCGGGGTCGAGGACCAGGACGCGGGTGCCGCTGACGGGCCTGCCGAGCGGGACCGTGCGGCCTGCCGGGGGCGCGGTGGACGTCCAGCAGGCGGTGAAGGTGGTGTTCTCGGTGGGCCCGTACCCGTTGGTGAACACCAGCCCCGGATGGGCCTCCAGCAGCCGCCGCACCTGGGTCGCCGACACGACGTCTCCACCGGCCACGACGTGCCGGAGGCCCGCGAAGGCGTCCAGGTGCCGGCCGGTCATCTGGTGGAACAGGCCCGCGGTCATCCAGGCGACCGTGACGCGCTCCTCCGCCAGGGTGGTGGCGAGCTGTTCCGTGGACAGCGGGCCCGGCGGGTGGACGGCCAGCCGCCCGCCGTTGACCAGAGGCGCCCAGAGTTCGAAGGTCGAGGCGTCGAAGGCGACCGGGGCGAGCTGCAGGAACACGTCGTCCGGGCCGAACTTGGCCCAGTCGGGCTCGACGACCAGCCGGGAGACCGCGGCGTGCGGCACCCGCACCCCCTTGGGCACGCCGGTGGAGCCCGAGGTGAAGCTGACGTAGGCCACCGCGGAGGGCGCGACCTCCGCCGAGACGGGTACCGGCACCTCGGTGCCGGCGTCCTCGGCGACGGGCAGCACGGACAGGCCGGCCGGCGCGCTCGCGCCGAACCTGTCCTGGGCCACGAGGAGGCGGACCCCGGCGTCGTCGAGGAGCCGGTGCAGCCGCTGGGCGGGCAGGTCCGGTTCGAACGCGGCGTACGCGGAACCGGTCTTGAGGATCGCGAGCAGGGCCACGACCAGTTCCGGCGACCGCTCCGCCAGCACCCCGACCACGTGTCCCGGGCCGGCCCCCCGCGCCAGGAGCCGGTGTGCGAGAAGGTCGGCGCGGCGCATGAGTCCGCGGTACGTCAGCTGCTGTCCCGCACAGCTCACGGCCACGGCGTCCGGGGTCCGCTCCGCCTGGTCCTGGACGAGTACGTGCAGCGGGCGGGCCGGCACGGCGGCGCGGCCCGATCCCGCCAGGCTGCCCACCAGGCCGGCGTGGTCGTCGGCCAGGGGAAGGGCCGACAGGGGGGTGGCCTCGCCGGCGCCCAGCGCCCCGGCCGCCGTGGCGAGCAGCCGGGCAGAGTCCACCACCGGCCCGGCCGCGCCGGCCAGGGCCACCGACACCCACCAGCCGTCGAAGCGAACCGCCTCACCGAATCCGGTGGCCCGCTCCGGCGGCCCGGTGTCCGGAGCGAGCCGCACGTCCACGGGGGTTCCGGGGTCCAGGTCCTCCGCGGCTTCCCGGTCGGGCGCGGACAGGGCCGTGCTGATCTCCGAGAGCAGCTCGGCAAGGGTCGGATCCGCGGAGACGTCGAGTTCGAGCACGCCTTCGCCTTCGCCGTCCCGGTAGGAGAGCCGCACGGTCTCCTGAAGCGTGCACCGGTGCAGGACCGCGACGGCGACGGCCGCCGCGGCGGCGATGGGGAGAGCGGTTCCGCCGCCCGCCGGACCCGGCGTGGCGCGCTGCTGCGATTCCGTCATGGGGGTCACGGGGTCTCCTTGGAAGAGGCGGTGCCGGCCGGGATCCTGGCGCGTCGCCGCCGGAGCGAGGAACGGTCGACGCGCTGGATGGGAGCGACGGACTCGCGGGGTTTGGCCAGCTGCTCGTCGACATAGGCCGCGACGGCGGCGATCGTCGGTGATCCGAAGAGCAGGCCGAGGGGCACATCGACCTCGTACGCGTGGCGGACCCGCTCCATGATTTCCGAACCCATCAGGGAGTGGCCGCCGAGAGCGAAGAAGTCGGCGTGCACGCTGACCCGGTCGACTCCCAGCGCCGCCGACCAGATGACGGCGAGCCTGGACTCCGTCTCCGTGCTCGGTGCCTTGTGCGCGTCGGCGGCCGCGTTCGGATCCGGGTCGGGCAGCGCCGTGGTGTCGACGGCCCCGGACCGGCCGAGCGGGAAGCCGGGTATCACCAGGAGGTCCGGCGGCACCGCGTGGACGGGCAGCCGCTGCTGCAGATGTCGGCGCGCCCGTGCGACGGCCGCGCGGCCCCGGGCGACCGTCGAGGGGTCGTTGTACCTCTGCGGCGCGCCGGCGGCTCCCCCGTCCTTCGTCCTGTGCCCGAACCCGGCCGGCAGCTCCGCGTCCGCGCCCGCTTCACCGCTGCCCGGTTCGGTGCTCCGGGTGAGCAGCACCGACACCGTTCCGTCGGCGGGGTCCGCGCCGTACTGCACGACCGCGGCGTAGCCCTCCCGCGCGGCGAGCGTGGCCAGGGCGTGGGGGTCGACCGGGGAGCCGGGGCCCGGGCTGCGGGGGGCGAGGGCCGCGGTGGTGTCGGCGACCGTGCCGGTGCGGCCCGCCGTCAGCTCCGCACAGGCACGCAGCCGGGTGTGCACCCTGCTGTCCGGCACGGCATCGAGCAGCAGCCTGTGCGGAGTCTGCTCGCGCAGGAGGCCGGTCAGCGCGTCGGCGGTCAGGGCATCGGCCTGCCAGTCCAGGGTGAGGTCGGGGGTACCGGGTCCGACGGGTGTTCCGGCCCGCAGGACGGCGTCGTAGCGGTAGGCGCCGAGTTCATTGCGGTGCCGGCTCAGCCTCGGCAGCAGGAACACTTCGGAGATACCCGGAAGCCGGGCGGCCAGCTCGGCGAAGTACCTCGGGTCCAGGCAGAGTTCCTCCTCCTGCGCGACCCGGGCCGACACCGCCGCGCGCAGCCGGTCGGCGGGGTCCGAGGCTTCGTGGAGTTCCAGTTGCGCGGGCAGGTTCAGCGGTCCGAGCAGCGGCAGGCTCCGTACGGCGCCGAGATAGACATGGCCACCGGGCCGCAGCACTCGCAGGGCTCCGGTCAGGACCCGCTCCAGATAGGCGGCGTCGGGAAAGTACTGGACCAGCGAGTTCAGGACGACGGTGTCGAAGCTTCCCTCGGCCAGCGACCCGAGGTCGTCCGCGGCCCGCTCCAGGAGCTGTACCTCGTCCGCCTTGTCGGCCAGCCAGTCCCCGTGGTCGCGGATGTGCTGCAACGCGTGTGCCGACAGGTCCGTGGCGGTGTATCCGGAGCAGCGCGGCGCCAGCCGGAACAGGAGCGCTCCGGTCTTGCAGCCTATTTCGAGGACGTCGCTGGGCCGCAGCGCGAGAATCCTGCGGAAGGTGGTGTCGGCCCACTCCTTCATCTCCGCCGCCGTCAGGTACTCGCCGGTCTGCGGGCTGTTCCAGCCGGCGGGGCTCAGGGTCGGGTCGTCCTCCGCGGCCCGGGTGGAGTAGATCTCCTCGAACCGGGCGCGGCCGGGGTCCTCGTCGGTGCCGCCCTCTTGCGGGAGCAGTGTCAGATGGGCGGTCAGTCCGGCCTCCTCACCCGCGCCGGGCCGGGTGGTGATCAGCGCGCGCTCGATCTCCGGGGCCGTGTGCAGGATCGCCTCGACCTCACTCGGCTCGACCTGGTGGGTGTGGACACGGATGTCCTCGCCGAGCGGATCGAGGGTGCCGTCCGGGAGCCTGCGGGCGCGCAGGCCGGTGCGGAAGAGACGCGTTCCCGGCCGGAGCGGGTCGTCGGCGAGGAGGGTCCGGTCCTCGTGCGGGCGGCCGAGGATTCCTTCGGGCAACGGCACTGCTCCCAGGCACAGTTCACCGGGTACGCCGAGCGGGACCGGGAGCCCGCGGGCGTCCAGGACGCGCAGGACCGCTCCGGGTTCCTCCGCGCCGACCTGGGACAGGGTTCCGGTGCGGTGCTCGGCCAGGAGGGGCTGGGCCACGATGTCGAGCGCCGCGTGGGCGGGGCCGTACTGCAGATGGATGCGGCAGCCGGGCGCGACGGCCGCCAGCCGTTGGACCAGTTGCGGCCAGGGCCGCTCGTCATGGCAGACGACTTGGCGCAGAAGGCCTCCGGGTAGTCCGGTGTCGAGCAGTGCGGCCAGCTCGGAGGGGGTGCAGCTCAGGGTGTTCACCGCGGCATCGGCGAGCGCCCCTGCCCGGCCCCCCGGATCCTCCTGGCCGGTGAGGGTCAGGCAGCCGCCGACGGCCGGGGCCCACAGCAGTTCCCAGGGCGAGAGGTCGAAACCGGCTCCGGTGACCAGGCAGTCGGGCCGGTCCGTGCCGTTCCGTGCGTAGGCCGCTGCTGCCCAGCGCAGGCGATGGGTCACGCCTGCATGGGTGTTGACCAGACCGCGGGGCGTTCCGCCCGGTGTGTAGGGGTAGTTGACGAAGGCCCGGTCCGCCGGTGTCCGTGCGACCGGAGGGCGGTCGGCCGGCCACTGGCCGAGGTCGCCGGTGGCATCGAGCCGGCTGACCATCGGGTCGAGACCCTCGGGACCGTCGCCCTCGATGAGCACCAGGCCGGTGGAGCAGTCGAGCAGGACGTCGTTGAGGTCCGCGACGGGGTAGCCGGGGTTGAGCGGCACCGCGAGGGCGCCGGCCTTGAGTACGGCCAGCAGGGCGACGAGGAGGTCCGGGGACGGGGGCAGGCAGACCGCGACCGGCTGGTCGGGTAGCACGCCCCGGTCCCGCAGCTGCCAGGAGAGGCGGTTGGACCGTTCGTCGAGCTGCCGGAAGGTCAGGCTGCTGTCGCCCGCCCGGACGGCGGTCCCGTCGGGCCGCAGCCCGGCCTGCTCCTCGAAGAGTGCGGGGACCGTGGCCGGCCGGTCCTGTTCCCGGCGGGGCGCGGGGTCACCGGCACCGATCCGGGCCAGCTCCGCGGCGCCCACCACCGGCAGTTCCCGGGCGGGCACGTCCGGCTGCCGGCCCGCTTCTTCGAGGACGGTACGCAGGGATTCCAGCATGCGCACCACGACGTCCTCGGTGAACGCGTCGGTCGAGAAGTAAATCGTGCCGGTGATCGCGCCGTCGTCGGCCGGCGACAGGTCCACCTCCAGGTCGAAGCGGGCCGTGTTGGTGCTCAGCGGCTCGATGGTGAAGGTGAGACCCGGCAGCCGCGCGCTCCACTGCGGTTCGTTGTGGAAGCCGAGCTGATGCCGGACGAGGGGCATCCGTGCGAGGGCGTCGCGCTCGGGCGTGACCGTTTCGACGATCCGCTCGAAGGACACGTCCTGGTGGTCGTAGGCGCTCAGGCAGGCGTCCCTGGACTGCCTGAGCAGCTCCCGGTAGGTCGGGGCGCCCGAGGTGTCCATGCGCAGGACCACCTCGTTGATGAAGCAGCCGGCGAGGTGTTCCAGCTCGGCATGGCGGCGCCCGGCCACGGGGCAGCCGATGACGATGTCGTCCTGGCCGCTCCAGCGGGAGAGGACCACGGACTGGGCCGCCACCAACGCCATGTAGGGGGTGGCCCGTTCGGCTTCGGCCACCTCGGTGATGCGGCGCACGGTCTCCGGTTCGATCCGGTACTCCAGGGTGCCGCCCGACCAGCTGAGCTCGGTGGGCCGGGGCAGACCGGTGGCGACGTCCACCAGACGGGTCCCGTCGAGGCGCTCCTGCCAGTAGTCGAGCTGGCGCCGAACCGCCGCGTCGTCCAGCCAGCCACGCTGCCAGGCGGCGAAATCGCCGTACTGGACGGGAAGTTCGGGCAGGTCGACGGGCACGCCGCGCACGTGTGCGGCGTAGCGTTCGCCCAGCTCCCGGATGAGGACGTTGAGCGACCAGCCGTCGGTGGCTATGTGGTGCTGGCAGATGAGGAGCAGATGTTCGTCGTCGGCCAGCCGCAGCAGCATCGGGCGCAGCATCGGGTCGCGTTCGAGGACGAAGGGCCGGTCGGTCTCCTCCTGGCAGCGGCGCCGGGCCGCCGCCTCCCGCTCCGCCTCGGGCAGTCCGGTCAGGTCGACCGTCGGAAGCTCCACACCGGTGAAGGGGTGGACCGTCTGCATCGGGATGCCGTCGGTCTGTCCGTACGTGGTGCGCAGGATCTCGTGCCGTTCGACGATCTCGCCCAGGCAGCGGTGGAGCAGTTCCGCGTCGAGCCGGCCACGGAGGCGGGCCGCTCCCGCGACGTTGTAGACGGTGGCTTCGGGCTGCAGCCGGTAGAAGAACCAGATGCGCTGTTGTACGGAGGACAGGGGCATGCTCGTGCGGTCCCCGTCGTAGCGGGGAATGCGGGTGCGCGCACCGGCCGGGGCCTGGCGCTCCGTCAGCCGGCTGAGCAGTTCCCTCTGTTCAGCTGTCAGCGTTGCCGGTCGCATGGACGCCTCACTCTGTCTGCGGGGACGGGTCGGTGGAGTTGGCCGTAGGACGGTGCGGACGCCGTGCGCGGCCGGTCGGGGCACCCGATGGTGTCGGTGACATCGGCGCACAGCTGTGCGAGCACCTCGGCGGTCCGGTCGTGAACGAAGAAGTGGCCCGAGTCGAACGTGTGGACCGCGAAGTCGCCGTTGCTCTCCGCCCGCCATCCGGCGGCCTGGTCCGGCCGCACACCGGTGTCCGAGTCGCCGAGGTAGACCCGCACGGGGCAGTCCAGCGGCTCGGTGTCCTCGGGCCAGGGACCCGCCAGAACGGCCAGGTCCGCCCGGAGCGGGGGAAGCATCAGCGCCAGGTAGTCCTCGTTGCGGAGCAGTTCCGGCGGGGTGCCGCCCATCTCGCGGAGGAACGTGCGGGCTCCGTCCTCGCTGAGCCACTTCGTGTAGTCCCGGTCCCGGGCGGGACGCGGGGCCTCACGCGCCGCGGCGATCAGCAGGGCGGGCGTGATGCCCCGCTCGCGGCGGAGCAGCCGGGCGAGTTCGGCGCCCACGGCGGCGCCCATGCTGTGACCGAAGATCACCAGCGGTCGGTCCGCGAGCGTCGCCACCTCCTCGGCGAGCGGATCCAGGATCTCCCGCACGGTCCGTACGGGCGGCTCGCTCAGCCTGCTGCCGTGCCCGGGCAGTTCCACCGCCACCACTCCGATGTCGGCCGGCAGCAGTTGCGACCAACGCCGGTAGGTGTGCGCCGCGGTGCCCGCCCCGGGAAGGCAGAGCACCCGCAGGGTGACCCGGTCGCTGTGCGACCAGTCACGCAGCCATGTCAGCCGTGCCATCCACGTGTTCCCTTCACAGCCCGTCCGGCGCCGCAGGACACCGGGTTCCAGCTTCGCCACCGGGGGCAGGAGTTGCAGTCGGGGTTGTTCCTGACAGGGGCTCGTTCGCGGGCACGTGCGCCCGGGCGGGAGCCGCCGGGAGACTGTCCGCGGGCCCGCCGGGCCGGCTTGCCCGGCGTGGGCGCGCGTCCGTGTCCTGTCATCGTTCGGGCAGGGGGTGATCCGGCAGCGGAAAGCGCCGGCACAGTCGCGTGACGCGGTCCGCGACCCGGCGCCGTACCTCGTCGTCCAGGGCATAGGTCCGGTCGCCCGTAGGACGTACGGCACCGAGCACGGTGTCGAACAGCTCCGCGCACTCGGCCATCTCCGTCACCCCCATGCCGCGCAGCGCGAGCACGTTGGTGCCGAGACGCACGCCGCTGGTGATCTGTGGTCCGTGCCGGTCGCCGGGGATGCTGTTCTTGTTGACGACGATCCGGCACTCCTCCAGCGACCCCTCGGCGATCTTCCCGGTCAGTCCGCGCCGGCCCACATCGATCAGGACCATGTGGGTGTCCGTGCCGCCGGTCAGCACCCGGTGTCCGAGACGGTCCAGCTCCTTCGCCAGGGCACTGGCGTCGGCGACGATCCGCTGGGTGAGCGCGCGGAAACCGGGCTCGGCCACCCGGGCCAGGGCGCGCGCCTTGGCGGCCACGGTGTTCAGCCGGGGGGTGCCCTGGAGATAGGGGAACACGGCGTCCTGGAGGGCGGCCGCGAGCGGCTTGCCCGAGGCGGTGGGGGTCTCCGCGTCGCGACCGAGCAGGATCAGTCCGCCGCGGGGCCCGTACAGCTGCTTGTAGGTGCTGGTCGTGGTCACATGGGCGACATCGACGGGGCTGGGGTGCTGGCCGGTGGCGACCAGGCCCGCGATGTGCGAGATGTCCGCCACCAGGTAGGCACCGACTTCGTCGGCGACCTCGCGGAACCGGCCGAAGTCGATGGCCCGGGGGTAGGCGCTGGCACCGCAGAAGATGAGCCGGGGCCGGTGCCTTCGCGCCAGTTCGGCCATCGCGTCGTAGTCGATGAACCCGTCGCCGTCGAGCCCGTACCGCACCGGATCGAAGAAGCGGCCGCTCATCGACGCGGCGGCGCCGTGCGTGAGGTGCCCGCCCGCCTTGAGGCCCATGCCGAGGACGGTGTCGCCCGGGTCGAGCAGGCTGCACAGGACCACCTGGTTGGCGGTGGATCCCGAGTGCGGCTGGACGTTGGCGTACCGGGCGCCGAAGGCCGTCTTCGCCCGGTCCACGGCCAGGCGTTCGACCTCGTCGACCACGTCGCAGCCCGCGTGGTAGCGGGCGCCGGGGTATCCCTCGGTGGTGACGTTGCCCGCCGCGCTGGCTTCGCAGGCCAGGACCGAGGGGTCGGCGACGCTGGCCGCGGCGACCATGGCCAGCGTTTCGTGCTGGCGGACCTGCTCGCGTGCGAGCAGCCCGTGGAGCTCCTGGTCGTGCGCGGCCAGCAGTTCCACTCCATGGGCCAGGGTGCGGCCGACGATGTCTGCCGTCATCACCTGGCCTCCTCGAGGTCGCTCAGCAGCTCCCTGGTGCGTTCCTGGTCCAGTGAGATCACCCGGAGGTAGATCTCGGCGATGGCGTTCACGTCCGTCCCCAGGTCCTGGGCGGTGCGCTCGGCGGCTTCCGCCTGTCCCGCCACGGTCGCGGCGTCGAAGACCTCGCGCAGCGGCAGGTCGACACGCAGGTACTCGCTCAGAGCGGACGCCACCTGCGTCACACCGAGCGAGTTGCCGCCCAGTTCGAAGAAGTCGTCGTGCAGACCGACCCGTTCGCCCCGCAGCACGCCCTGCCAGATGTCGGCGATCGCCCGCTCCAGGGCGGTGACGGGCTCGACGAACTCCCCGGACAGTGCCAGCGTCGCGGTCCCGGCCGCCGGAAGGGCGCGGCGGTCCACCTTCCCGTTGGCCGAGAGCGGAAGCCGCTCCAGGGGGACGAACGCGTCCGGGACCATGTAGTCCGGCAGGGATGCGGCGAGGTGCGTACGCAGTTCGCCCACGGTCGGGGGCGGGTCGCCGGCGGCCACCACGTACGCCGTGAGTCCGACGCCGTGCCCCGCCTCGTCGGTGCGTACGGCCGTCACCGCCTCGGCGATGCCCCGGTGCCGGCCGAGTGCCGCGTCGATCTCCCCCAGCTCGATCCTGAAGCCGCGCACCTTGACCTGGTGGTCGAGGCGCCCAATGAGGTGGATGGTGCCGTCCGGCGCGTAGCGCGCGAGGTCCCCGGTCCGGTACAGCCGGCTGCCGGCGGGGATGCCGGGGCGGGTGCCCGCGTACGGATGGGGCACGAAGCGCTCGGCGGTCAGTGCGGGGCGGGCCAGATAGCCGCGGGCGAGGCCGATCCCGCCGAGGCAGAGCTCTCCCGGCACCCCGGCGGGCACCGCTTCGAGCCGTTCGTCGACGATCAGTGCCTGCTGGTTCGCCATCGGCCTGCCGTACGGGATGTGGGCCCAGTCCCGGCCGACCTCGCCGACCGGCTGGACGATGGAGTGGATGGACGCCTCGGTCGCGCCGCCCATCACGATCACGTTCAGGTCCGGGAAGAGCGCCCTGGCCCGGTCCGGCAGCGGGACGGGGACCCAGTCGCCGCCGAGGAACGCGACGCGCAGCGTGGGACGGGCCGGGGAGCCGTCGCCGTAGCCGTCGACCAGGGCCTCCAGGAGCGTGGGGGCGGAGTTCCACACGGTGATGCCGTGCCGTTCGATCAGCTCGGCCCAGTGCCGTGGGTCCTTGGCGCGGCCGGGGTCGGGCAGCACCGTCATGCCGCCGGCGGCGAGCATGCCGAGCAGTTCGTACACGGACATGTCGAAGCTGAGCGAGGAGAGCGACAGGACGGAGTCGGCGGGCCCGATGTCCTGGCCCCTGTTGAGGTCGGTGATGTTGTTGACGACACCTCGGTGGGTGACGGCGACGCCCTTGGGGCTGCCGGTCGATCCCGAGGTGTAGATGACGTACGCGAGATGGGCCGGCGTCACCACGGCCGGGGACCCGCTCGCGGCCGTGGGTCCGTCGCCGTCGAGTTCCTCCACCCTCATCACCCGCACGGCCGGCACCCCGGCGCCGACGGCCACCTGGCCGGTGGCCGCGTCCTCCGGCAACCGCGGCAGGGCGGCGGAGTCGGTGAGGAGGACCGCAGGCCGGGCGTCGGCCAGCATGAAGGCAAGGCGTTCGGACGGGTAACCCGGGTCCAGCGGCACGTAGGCACCGCCCGCCTTGAGTACCCCCAGCACCGCCGCGGCCAGGTGGGAGGAGCGGTCCATGCAGATGGCCACGGGAACATCGGGCCCCACGCCGGCCGCGCGCAGTGCCGCGGCCACTTGCCCGGCCTTCCGGTCCAGCTCGCCGTAGCTGATGCCGCCACCCGTCCAGGCCAGCGCCTGCGCTGCGGGGCACTCCTCGGCCTGCCGCTCGAACAGCTGGTGCAGGCAGAGGTCCGGTGCTGGCGCCGCGGTGTCGTTCCACTCGGACACGACGCGCTCCGTCTCGGCCTCGGTGAGCCAGGGCAGTTCGCCCGTACGGCGCTGCGGGTCGTGCACCGCGGCGGTGAGCAGCACGTGGTAGTGGTCCCACAGGCGGCTGACCGTCGCGGCGTCGAAGAGGTCGTCCGCGTACTCGATGAAGCCCGTGAACACCCCGTCCGTATAACGGAGTTGCACGTCAAGGTCGCACTGTGCACCGCCGCGTTCCATCCCGGTGACGGTTGCCCGGAGGCCGGGCAGGTCCGGCTCGGGCACCGGAGCGTTCTGGAGGATGAACATCACCTGGGCCAGCGGGTTGACGCTCAGGTCGCGCTGCGGCCGGACGTCCTCGACCAGCCGCTCGAAGGGCAGGTCCTGATGGTCGAGGGCGCCCAGGGTGGTGTCGCGGACGCGGCCGAGCAGTTCGGCGAAGTCCGGGTCACCCGCCAGCGAGGTGCGCAGCAGCAGTGTGTTGATGAAACACCCGATGACCTGCTCGGTCTCCGGCGTACGGGTGGCCGCGCCGGTGCTCACCACGATGTCCTGCTGCCCGCTGTAGCGGCCGAGGAGGAGCTGGAAGGCCCCGAGGAGTGTCATGAAGGGGGTGACGCCCAGACGCTGCGACAGATCCTGGACCGCCGCCGAGAGTTCGGGAGACAGCTGTACGGCCAGTTGCCGGCCCCGCAGGGACTGCACCGCGGGGCGCGGGCGGTCGAAGGGCAGGTCCAGGACCGGCGGGGCCCCGGCCAGGGCCCCGCGCCAGTAGCCGAGCAGCTCGCCCAGGCGCTCGCTCTGGAGCTGCTCCCGCTGCCAGACCGCGAAATCCGGGTAGTGCAGCGGGAGTTCCGGCAGCTTGACGGGTTCACCGGCGCTCAGGGCCGCGTAGGCGACCCCGACCTCGCGCAGGAGTATCCCGCAGGACCACATGTCGGCGACCAGGTGGTGCAGGGTGACGGCGAGCACGTGGTCGTCCTCGGCGAGCCGCAGCACACAGGCGCGCAGCAGCGGCCCCCGGCCCAGATCGAACGGCCGGGAGGCCTCGGTGCTCAGCGTCTCATCGAGGTCCGCCTCGGCCACCTGGAGGAGCGGCAGCGCGATCGGCACGGCCGCCTCGACCACCTGCACCGCCCGTCCGTCCACCTGCCGGAACACGGTGCGCAGCGCCTCGTGCCGGTCCACGACGTGCTGCAGGGCACCGTGCAGCGCCTCGCCGTCGAGGGCGCCACGCAGCCGGAAGGCCAGCGGAATGTGGTAGGCGGCGGTGTGCGGGGTCAACTGCTCCACGAACCAGAGCCGTTCCTGGGCGGAGGCCAGGGGGAAGATCGTCGGTTGCGGGGTCTGCATGGCCGTCTCCACACGTCGGTATTGCGGTCGGGGACAACAGGGCTGCGGAGCCGTGCCCATGCCGTGGGCACCGGGCGCGGCGGATCTCAGGAGAGGGAGTCGGGGAGGGTCAGGCGCCCGGACCCGGACGTGCCGGCGAGATAGCGGGAGCGGTCCACCTTGGCGATGACCGTGCGCGCCGCGCCCTGCCCGCCCGGTCCACCGCTGCCGTCCGCTCGCCGCACACCGGCGTCCACGGAGGCGGCGACCCGGGCGACCGTCGGCTCGGCGAAGAGCTCCTGGAGCGGGACCTTCACGCCGAACCGGTCGTCGATGCGCAGGGCGAGCCGGGCCATGAGCAGGGAGTGCCAGCCCAGGGCGAAGAGGTCGTCGTCGCGCCCGACCCGGGCGGTTTCGAGGAGCTCGGCGACCATGCCGGCCACGGCCGCCTCGGTCGCACTGAGCTGCTGGGCCGCGGCCGGGGCGCGTTCCGGCGTGGCGTCGGCACTGGCCCCGAGCGCGGCCAGTGCCCGGTGGTCGACCTTGCCGTTGACCGTCAGCGGCAGGGCGGGGACCGGGCGGAAGCTGCCCGGGACCAGGTATTCGGGCAGTCGCTCGCGCAGATGGGCGCGGAGTTCGGCGGCCGTCGGCGGCGTCTGGCGGGGCACCACGTAGCCGGTGAGGCCGGTACGGCCGCGGCTGTCCAGGTCCGCCAGGACGAAGGCGTCGCGGATGCCGGGGTGGGTGCGCAGCGCCACGGCGATCTCACCCGGCTCGATCCGGTGACCGCGGATCTTGACCTGGGAGTCGGCGCGGCCGAGGTACTCCAGGGCACCGTCCGGCCGCTGCCTGGCCAGGTCGCCGGAGCGGTACATGCGCTCCCCGGCCCGGTCGGGATGGGGCACGAACCGTTCGGCCGTCAGGGCGGGCCGGCCCAGATATCCGCGTGCGACTCCCCGGCCGCCGATGCAGATCTCCCCGGCCTCACCGGGGGCCACCGCACAGCCGTCCTCGTCGAGCAGGCGCAGATCGGTGCCGCCGAGCGGAGCACCGAGCGGTACCTCGGCAACCGTGCTCCCTGGCGTCGGAACGGGGGACGGCGCCGGTCCGGCTCCCCGCCGCAGCGGCCCGTAGGTGGCGTGCACGGTGATCTCGGTGATGCCGTACATGTTGGTCAGCCGGGTCGCCGGGTCGCCGTGGGCCGCCCAGCCGGCGAGGTGGCCCGTTTCGAGCTTCTCGCCGCCGAAGATGATGTGGCGCAGGTCCAGGCCCTGGAGCATCCGCGGTGGGACGGCGGTCAGTTCGGCGAAGACGGCGGGCGTCTGGTTCAGCACGGTGACCCGGTGCCGGCGCAGCAGCTCCCAGAAGTCCGGCGGCGACAGCGTCTCCTGCGCCTCGACCAGCACGAGCTTGCCGCCGTGCACGAGCGGGCCCCACATCTCCCACACGGAGAAGTCGAAGGCGTAGGAGTGGAAGAGCGTCCACACGTCGGTGTGGTCGAAGCGGAAGTCCGCCGCCGCCGCGAAGAGGTTGGCCACGCCGCGGTGCGGCACGAGCACGCCCTTGGGCCGGCCGCTGGAGCCCGAGGTGTGGATGACGTACGCCAGCCGGCCGAGGTCGCCCGGAACGCCCGGGTCGGTGGCGGGCAGCGCCGCGAGCGTCCCGGCCTCGGCGTCGAGATCGATGACCAGGGCGTCGTGGGCGGGGAGCCGGGTCCTGGTCTCCGCGCAGGTCAGGACGATCGAGGGCCGGGCGTCTTCGAGGACGTACCCGGTCCGCGCGGACGGGTGCGCCGGGTCCAGCGGCACATGGGCGCCGCCTGCCTTGGCCACCGCGAGGACGGCCACCACGAGGTGGGGCGAGCGCGGGAGGCAGAGCGCCACGAGCGACTCGGGCACCACCCCGGCCTCCCGCAGCCGATGGGCGAGCCGGTTGGCCCGGGCGTCGAGCTCCGCGTACGTGAGCGTGCCGCCGTTCCAGACGAGCGCCGTCCGGTCCGGTGCGATCTCCGCCCGGCGGGCGAACATCTCGTGCACGGGGAGCGGTTCGGCGCTCTCCTCTCCGGTCGCGGCCGTGTTCGGGGCCGGGCCGAGGAGTCGCGGATCGGACAGCGGCGTCCGGGGGTCGCGGGTCACCGTGTCGAGTACGGTACGGAACTGATCCGCCCAGTCGCCGGCCGATGCGGACCGGACCAGCGCCGCGTCGAAGTGCAGTACTCCGTGCCACTGGCCGTCGATCTCGGCGAGGGTCACGCCGGTCTCGAACTGGCTGGGCGGCGGAGTGAACGGCACTGATTCCAGGGCGAGTCCGCCGACCGAGCCGCGAGCCCCCGCGAGTCCCAGGGCGCAGGCGGCCGCCAGCGGACCGTGCCCGCCGACCGGCCGGTGCACGGTGATGACGGCCTGGGCGAGCGCGGGCCGCCCGGGGCTGCGCCGCGGCCGCAGGCGCTCGATCAGCGCGGGCAGGGGCAGCCCGGCATGGGCGGCCGCGGCCCGGACGGTGCGGTGGGTGCGCCGGAGCAGGGCGTCGACGTCGTCGCCGCGCCCGAGCCTGCCGCGCAGCACCAGCATCCCCGCGAACAGCCCGATGCCGTCGGCCTCGTCCGCTGTGCGACGGCCGTGCTCCGGGGTGGCGACGAGCAGGTCCTGGCGGCCGCTGAGGCGGGCGAGGAGGATCTGGTAGCCGGCGAGCAGCACCGTGTAGGGGGTGGTCCGGGCGGTGGTCGCGGCGGCGGCGATCCGGGAGCTGAGCTCCGGGCCGAGCGTGAAGGGCACGCTCTCGCCCCGCGATGCCGCGGGGACCGGCTGCGGGTCGCCGACGGGCAGCGAACGGTCATGCGGTGGTCCGTCCGTGGGCAACGACGCGCCGGGCTGCGGCCCATCCGTAAGCGGCGGGCGGCCGGGCTGCGGCCCGTCCGTGGGCAGTGGCAACAGTACGGGGGCGCCCGCCAGTTCCCGGCTCCAGTACTCCCACAGCCGCTCCTGCTCGTCCGCGGCCGGCTGCCTCGGCTCTCCGCTGCCGGCCGGCCGTGCGGGTGGCGTGTCGCCCCGCAGCTCCGCGGGATAGAGCAGGTCGAGGTCGGCCAGGAGGACCTCGACCGACCAGAGGTCCGCGACGATGTGATGGATCGCGAGGACGAGTCGGTGGTCGTCGGCACCGAGCGTGAAGACCACGGCCCGCAGAAGCGGCCCCTCGGCCAGGTCGAACGGCCGGTAGGCGGCCTCGGTGAGACGCTCGCGCAAGGTCTGCGCGTCGAGCCCGGAGGCGTCGTGGCGGACGAATTCGACCCGCGGGTCCTGCCGCAGCCGTCGTACCGGACCGTCACCGGTCGCGGGGAAGGTGGAGCGCAGCCCCGGGTGCCGTGCCACCGCACCCTGCACCGCCCGCTCGAGCGCTGCGGTGTCCAGCGGCCCTCGGACGGCCACCGCCGAGGCGATCACCTGGGCGCGGCCGTCGGGCGCGACCTGATGCCCCAGCCATTGCGCGTACTGGTTCGCGGTGAGCGGGCGGTCCCCGACGGGCTCGGCGGGTACGGCGTCGGCCGGGGTGTCGACGGCCGGCTTCGGCGCCGCGACCAGCGCGGCGAGCTCGGCGAGGGTGAGGGTCGCGGCTTCCTCGAAGTCGATCCGGTACCCGAGCTCGCGTTCGATCCGGTGCTGGAGCTCCACCGTGCCCAGCGAGTCGAGGCCGAGCTCGATCAGCGTCCGGTCGGCGGGCAGGTCGTCATGGAGCAGGAGCCGGCTGAGCTCCGTACGGAGAAGGCTCAGAGCCCCGGTGGCGCGGGCGTCCGGCTGCACGGGGCCGGGAGCGGCAGGCACGTCGGGAACGGGGGGAACCCTGGGCACGACGGGCGCGTCGGGAGCGGGCAGAGCCTCGGGAAGGGCCGGCACGTCGCGAACAGGGAGGACCTCGGGAAGGGCGGGGGCGCGGGCAGGTTCCGCACCGGCTGCCGGCACGGCGTCACCTCCGTCGTCCGCGTGGACGGTCTTCAGCGAGCCGGCCAGCAGCTCCGCCTTGCAGGCGGCCCGCTGCACCTTGCCGCTGGAGGTGCGCGGCAGGCTGCCGGCCCGGATCAGCACGACCGTGTGCGGCCGGATCTGGTGCGCGGCGGCGACGGCGGCGCGGACGGCCGTCACGATCTGCGCGCGGTCACCGTCGAAGCCGCGGTCGAGTTCGTGCACGACGGCGAGCTGTTCGGCGCCGTCGTCGCCGCCGGTGAGTGAGAAGGCCGCTCCCCCGCCGGGACGCAGCGCCGGATGGCTGCGCTCGACGGTCTGCTCGATGTCCGTCGGATAGTGGTTCCGGCCGCGCACGATGATGAGGTCCTTGAGCCTGCCGACCACGTGGAGCTCGCCCCCGGACCGGTACCCCAGGTCGCCCGTGCGCAGGAAACGCGGCTCGGAGGTGCCGCTCAGGGTGGCCGCGAAGGTGGCCGCGGTGAGCTCGGGCCTGCCCAGGTATCCCTCGGAGACGCCCGGTGAGCTCACCCAGATCTCGCCGACGCTGCCGGGTTCGGTCCGTTCACGCGTGGCGGGGTCGACGATCTCCACGCGGACGCCGGGGGCCGGTGTCCCGCTGGACACCACGGGGGCGCTGCCGTCCGGCGGGGTCCCGTCCACGGCCGCCGCTGTACCGCGCGGTTTCGCCGAGACCAGCAGGGTCGCTTCGGCGAGGCCGAAGCAGGGCGTCAGTGCCTCGGCGCGGAAGCCGCTGTCAGCGAAGGCGTCGGCGAAGCGGCGCAGGGTGGAGGGACGCAGCGGCTCGGCGCCGTTGAAGGCGACCTCCCAGGAACTGAGGTCGAGCGCCGCCCGCTCCTCGGGCCCGATGCGGTCGACGCACAGGTCATAGGCGAAGTTGGGACCGCCGCTCGCCGTTCCGCCTGCCGAGCTGATCGCCTCCAGCCAGCGGGCAGGCCGCTGCGCGAACGCCGAGGGCGACATCAGCACACAGCTCCCGCCGCAGTAGACGGTGCCGAGGACCGAACCGATCAGACCCATGTCGTGGTACATGGGGAGCCAGGACACCACGCGGGTGCCGGCGGACGTCCCGAACGCCTGCTGGGTGACGTGTGCGTTGGACAGCAGGTTGCCGTGGCTGAGCACCACGCCCCGGGGGCTGCTGGTCGAACCCGAGGTGTACTGGACGAACGCCGTCGTCCGCTCATCGGCCCGGTACGGCGTCCAGCCGTCGGCCGGCGCGCCCTGCGCCACGGAATCGGTCGCGACCAGCCGCAGTCCCGCGACCGCGGGTGCCCTGGACGCCAGGCGCCCGGCGAACTCCGCGGTGGTCAGGGCCGTGTCGACGCCGCAGTCCTGGATGATGCCCGCGATGCGTTCCTGCGCACGCGCCTGGCGGGTGGGCGGATAGGCGGGGACCGCCACGGCGCCCGCGTACAGGCAGCCGAAGAACGCCGCCACGTAGTCGAGGCCCGAGGGGTAGAGCAGCAGCACCCGGCTTCCGGCCAGGCCGAGTTCCTCAAGGTGGACGCCGATCGCCCGTGCCCTGGAGTCGAGTTGCGCGTACGTCAGCTCACCGGCCGGCACCTCCCCGTCGGCGAGGTGGATGAAGGCGACACGGTCCGGTGAACGCAGTGCGGTATCGGCGAGCAGCTCGGTCCAGCTGCCTGCCACGGGGCGGATCTGGGTCATCAGCACCTCTGTCGTCCGAGGGCGCGGCGGAAACACCCACCCGTGGGTACGCGAACAGCCTGGCCACACCCGGCGGACGCAGACAGTCGGGAAGACTCCTGACACCGGCACGGCCCCGACCGGGGCCCGGACCAACGTCGCAGCGCTCTAAGGTCGCTGGCACGATCAGCCACCTGCCGCCGAGGAGACACCGTGCCCCCGATAACGTCCTTCTCCGTCGACGCCGCCTTCAACGGGCCCCCCACCAGCGCCAACGGCGGCTACGCCTGCGGTGTTCTGGCGGAGGTCGCCCGGTCCGCGGACCATCTCACCGGCCCGCTCGCGGTCTCCCTGCATCTTCCGGTTCCGCTGGACACACCACTCGCCTACCGGCCCGCCGGACGGCGTGGCCATGCCTGGCACGGGGAGGACGTGGTCGCCACGGTCACGGCGGCGAACGGCGCCCCTCCCGCACCCGCCGCCGTCTCCGCGACGGCGGCAGCGGTGGCGCAGAAGTCGTTCAGCGGGGACGGCCATCCTTTCCCGACCTGTTTCGTCTGCGGCACCGAGCGGGAGAAGGACGGCCTGTCGCTACGGCCCGGGGCCGTCGAGGGCCGTCCGGGCACGGTCGCCTGCCGCTGGCGTCCGCGCCCCGAACTGGCCGACGCGTCCGGTCTCGTACGGCCCGAGGTCGTCTGGGCCGCCCTGGACTGCCCGGGCGGCTGGACGACCGATCCGGTCCGGCGTCCCAGGCTGCTCGGCCGGATGACGGCCGGGATCGACGAACGCCCGCGCGCGGGAACGGACTATGTCGTGGTGGGCAGACTCGACGGCGTCCAGGACCGCACCGCCACGAACGTCACGGCTCTGTACGAAGCGGAGACGGGCCGCCTGCTGGCCCGGGCGAGTGCCCTCTGGATAGCCATCGAAGCGGATCCCGCGGCCTGACGCCTCCCGCGCAACGCGAAACGGGGCTCCGCCTCCGGTTTGAAGGCGAAGCCCCGTGCGCCGTTGCGTGACGGCTCCGGTCTGCTGGATCAGCGGGCGCTGAGCGGTCGCAGGTCCGTCCAGACGGTGTCGATGTGGGCCAGGCACTCCTCCTTGGACCCGCTGAAGCCCGCCTCGCTCCAGCCGTCCGGGAGATCGCGTCCGGCCCGCCAGATCGAGTACTGCTCCTCGATGTTGACGACCACCTGATAGTCCTGGGTACCACCGGCCATGTGAACCTCCCTATGTGGTGCGTCCCGACGGACGCCCTGTGCGGATACCTGTCCTTGAACGAGTCCGGTGCGGACGAGCCGGGCATCCGGAGGCGGCGACCTCCGTCGTGGAAGCCGTGGGCTGCGGCCGCCCATCAGACGGTGAACTCCTTGGCCACCAGCGTGAACCCGGCGTCCCAGGCGGCCCAGGCGACATCGGCCGGCGGCTCCTGCGCCAGCGCCCCTTCCGGGAATCCGGCGGACTTCGCCAGCAGCCGCATCCGCAGGGGGCCGTCGCCCGCGACCTTCAGCCGGAGCTCGACCCCCTCGGCCGGCGGCGCCACGTAGGTGAACCCCCAGCCCCAACGGCCCTTCACACCGGGCCGGTTGTTGCCTCCGGACCACTTCTCCCCCGCCACGGTCAGGCTCTCCACGTCACCGCTGCCGGTGTCTGCGTACAGCATCAGCTGGCCGGCCGCGCCGTGGGCCGTGCCGATGCGTACGGTGACCTCGCGCGATCCGTCTGCGCCGCGCCGGGTGGAGAGCACGCGCGCGGTCGGCGCCGGGGCCTCGGCACGGGGCGCGGGGCCGGTGAGCCACTCGTCCGGTTCCTTGAGGTACGGGAACTCCGCTGCCAGCGGGGCGGTGCCCGCGTCCACGTACGGATCGAGCCAGGGATGGCTGCTCCGGCCCGAGCTCACCCAGCGGGCGCCCTTCCCGTCGGCGACGTACACCATGCTGACCTGGGCGGGGTGCTCGCTGTCCGTGCCGTCCCGGGCCACGCCGATCCCGCAGACGACGACGCCCGCGAGAGCCGCCGCACCGGCCCCGAGGAACAGCGGCCGCCGTGCCAGGGGGCGGGCGAGCGGCGCCGCCACCAGGGCGACGAGCAGGACGAGTACGACCAGCGGCGCCATGGCGAGCACCAGTCCGAGCGCGGCGAAGAGCAGCGCCACCATGGGGGCGAGCAGTGCGGCGCCGGGCACGGCCGGCAGGGCCGCGACGGCGGTGCGCCAGGGGGAGGACGCCGGCAGCCGGACCGCGGCGGCGAACGCGGCCGCGCCGGTCAGCGCGGGCCAGAGGAAGAGGTACGAGGCGCCGGGGACGAGGAGCGCCGTGAGCAGGGTGAGGAAGGTCAGCCAGCAGGTGACCGCCGCGGTCAGCTCCAGGGAGCCGCATCTGCGCCGCAGCACCGTCGCCCAGACCCAGACGGCCACCGCGGTCACCAGACACAGGCCGAGCGCGGCCGGGCCCGGACGGTAGGGGTCGCCGAAGATGAAGCCCGCGTAGTGCGGCCGGACGAGGGTCATCAGCTGCCAGCCCGCCCAGCCGACGGCGGCTGCCGTGATCAGTGGCAGGGGCACCGTGGCGGCGGCGATCGTCATGGCCCGGCCCGTGACCGCGCGCCGCCGTAGCGCGAGCCAGACGACGACGGCGGACGCGGCCACCGATATCCCGGCCAGCGGCAGCACCAGAGCGCCCGGGTAGCGCACCAGGAGCGGCCCGAGCGTGAAGTAGGTGGCCTCGCCGCCCCTGCCCGTCGCGGCGATGTCCGATGCGGCCAGGCTCCTGGTGGCGCTCAGGACCGTGGCGCCCATGTCCTGGAGCGAGGCCTTGCTGGAGTTGGCGAGCTTGTCCTGGGGCGTGTCGTAGTTGGCCGACGTACCGACGTTGGCGAAGTTCATTCCGGTGAAGCCGGCCTCGCGGAAGACCGTGAAGTCGGTGTTGTTGGGAAGCAGCCGGTACACCTCGTAGGCGAGCGAGGTGGTGACCGGCGCGTGGTCGGCCAGCGCGGGCACGAGCGCCGCGTTGTGCGCACCGGTCTCGAACATGACCGCGCGGCCCGAGGTGCCGCGGGACTCCAGATTGAGGACGACGGTACGGTTCGGATCGCCCCGGTCGTCGGCGGCGAGCCGGCCCCGGGCACCCATCAGGCCCAGTTCCTCGCCGTCGGTGAACAGGACGGTGATGTCGTTGCGCGGCGCGGGGCCCGACCGCAGCGCCCGCACGGTTTCGAGCAGCGTCGCCACACCGTGCGCGTCGTCCGTGGCTCCCGGCCCGATCTCCACCGAGTCGTAGTGGGCCACGACCAGGACCCTGCCCGTCGGATCGCTGCCGGGGATCGTGGCCTCGATGTTCTGGACCGGGGCCGCCATGGCGTGCCCCGGGGTCCGGTCGACGCCGAGCTCCTTGTGGACCACCGGGTCCAGGCCGAGTCCGCGCAGGTTCTGCACGAGCTGGTCCCGTACCCGATCGTGCGCGGCCGACCCGACGGGGCGCGGTCCCGTCGCGATCTGTTCGACATGGGCATGGGCACGTACGGCCGAGAACTCCGCGGCGGGCGCGTCGGCCGGCAGCGGGTCGGGCGGTGTGGAGACGGACAGCACACCGAGGACCGCCACGGCCAGCGTGACGAGGAGGACCAGCAGGCCGGGCAGCAGCCGCCGCCGGCCGGAGTCGGGCGTCTGCTCCGGGGCCGCGGCGGCGGGGATCTGGATCTCGCGCAGCGTCATTCGCCGTCCGTTCCTGTCGGTGTGGCCGGACTTCCGGCGCCCTCGTGCCCGGGCTCGGTGTCCGGGTCGGGGACGTGGCCGATCCTGCGGTTGGAGAGCAGGGGCAGGGCCGCGCACGTGACGCCGGCGAGCACGACGGCTGCGAGGAAGAAGGGCGCGCGCAGCCCGAACCGGTCCGCGGCCAGCCCTCCCGCGAGGCCACCGAGCGGCGAGAGGCCGTTGATGACCAGCCGGTAGGCGCCGTTGATCCGGCCGAACCTGTCCGGTGGAATGAGCGCCTGACGCAGCGTCGTGGTGACCACGTTGACCAGGGCGACGCTGATCCCGGCGAAGGCGAACACGACGGCGGCGATCAGCGGCTGCGAAGTGATGCCGCCCAGCACGAAGACGAACGGGCAGATGCCGAGCGACAGTTGCAGGACACGGCCGCGTCCCAGTCCGGCGATCAGTTTCGGGGCCGCGGTCAGCCCGGCGAGACCGCCGACCGCGATCACCAGGAGCAGCAGGCCGTACACGGTCTCGCTGACGTGCAGCACGTGCAGGGCGTAGAGGACGGCGACGCCCATCACCGCGAGGACCGCGAAGTTCAGCAGCCCCGCCATCACACAGACGGTGCGCAGCAGCGGGTGGCGCCACAGCCAGACCACGGCCTCGCCGGTCTGGGAACCGAGCAGCCGCAGGGTGACCCGGCCCTCGTCCGCGGCCGTGCGGCCCGACGCCGGCCGCACTCCGAAGATGAGGAGTGCGGAGAGGGCGAAGCAGACCGTGGCCAGGCCGAAGGGCAGCAGGTGGGCGGTGGCGAACAGGGCCGTGCCCACCGGTGCGCCGAGGAACTCCATCGTGACCAGGCGCCCGGTCAGCAGTTTGCTGTTGGCCGAGTCCAGCGAATGGGAGCCGGCCACGTCGGGAACGACGGCCTGGGACAGGTTGTCCGCCATCGTCTCGATCGAGCTGAGCAGAAAGGCCGTGACCGCGAGGACGGGGATGGTGACCCGGTCCCCCATGATGGCCGACACGAAGCCCGCCAGGACGACGGCCCTGGCGACATCGCAGATCCAGAGCATCCGCCAGCGGTCGAGATGATCGATCAGGGTGCCGGAGAACGGGCCGACGAGGACCCACGGCAGTTGGCCCGCGACCGCCACCAGCGACACCGCGACGGGGTCGCTGGAGACGGTGGCGGCGTACACGGACAGGGCGAATATCCGGACGCCGTCGCCCAGCCCGGAGATCGAGGTCGCGGTCCACAGTCGCCAGAATCCTGCCCCGAAGCGGCGTTTCGGCACCGTAGCGGTGCTCGGTTCAGCCACCACGGGCGCCTCCTTTCTGAGGCACTTGAGCAGCAGAGGTACGCCGATACTGGCAACCACCCGCCGCGTGCAGCAGTCGGGGGAATCCCCCACGGCGACGGCCGGTGCGCCCGCCGGTCAGGGAGCCTCCTGACCCGCGGGCGCGGCACGGTCCGGAACCTGGTCCGGGGCATCCCGTCCGGAGCGGGCCGGGGCTCGCGCGCCCCGGCCCGCTCCGGACGGGATGCCCTAGGGTGCGCGCATGATCACCCCTGCCGCGCAGCACCTGCGGGTGCTGCCCTCCGAGTTCACCGTCGAACAGCTGCCGGCCGGGCACCTGCCGCCGGACGGTTCCTGGTACGTCCTGCACCGGGCCCCGGAAGGCCTGACCGTGGTGCGCGAGATACCGCCGTCCCCGGCGGCGGAGCCCGTCGGGGACGGCGCTCCGCAACGCTGGGCCGGCCTCTACGGCGAGACGTCGCACGGCCTCGACCTGCCCGGCATGCTGGCGGCCGTGCTCGGCCCGCTCGCGGCAGCGGGCGTCCCGGTCTTCGTCTCGTCGAGCTACCTCAGCGACCTGGTCCTGGTGCCCCGTGAACGCCGGGCCGAAGCCTGTTCGGTACTGCGGGAGGCGGGCCACCACGTGGCCGGGTGAGCGCGGGCGGCGCCGCCGGGCCCGGGGTGTCAGGAGGGTTCCCGACTGCCTGGCGGTACCGGACCACTGCGAGCCTTGCGCGAACGGCCCCGACCCTGGCCGTTGACTCCAGGAGGCTGAACGTGGGACTGGCACATGCCGAAGAAGCCGAAGACCTCGAGATCCGGGCGGACGACGGTGTGCCCTGCCTGGCACTGGACGGACAGGAGAGCGCGACGGTCCGCGACATCACCGACACCCTCCTCGACGAGGACCCGGAGCGCCCTCTCGAGGACCGGCTGAACCGCATCTCGGTCCGCTCCCACGAGCTTCCGTTCCGTCTGCGCCGGCGGCTCACCGAATTCCGGCTCACCGGGCAGCCGTACGGCGGCCTCGTGGTCTCCGGACTCCCGCTGGACGCCGCCGCTCTCGGCCCGACCCCGCTGGAGTACACCGACGATCCCCGGAGCCGCGAGACGGACCGGGCAGCGGCGGTCCTCCTTCTGATCGGTTCGCTGATCGGCGACCCGATCTCCTATCTCACCCAGCAGCGCGGCCGGCTGGTCCTGGACGTCTTCCCGGTGGCCGGGCACGAGCAGTCCCAGCTGGGTTCGAGCTCCACGGTCAACCTGGAATGGCACAACGAGGACGCGTTCCATCCGCTGCGCGCGGACTGGATCATGCTGTTCTGCCTGCGCAACCCCGACCGGGTGCCGACCACCTTCGCGCCGGTCCAGGACCTGCCCCTGGACGCGGAGACGCGGCGGATCCTCTTCGAGGAGCGGTTCATCATCCTCCCCGACGAGTCGCACACCGCCGCGTTCAACGAGACGACGACCGGCCTGGAGACCGACGCCTGGGCAGACAAGGCGTTCCGGCAGATCGCGGAGATGAACAGCAGTCCCCGGCCCACCGCGATTCTCAGCGGCAGCCAGGACGCCCCGTTCATCCGCATCGACCCGGCCTTCATGCAGCGCTCGCTCTCGGACCCGGCCGCCGAGAAGGCGCTGGAGACCGTGATCGCGGCCTTCGACACCCGACTGCGCGACGTCTCCCTCGCCCCCGGCGAGCTCCTGCTCATCGACAACAAGCGGGCGATCCACGGGCGTCGCCCGTTCAAGGCCCGCTACGACGGCACCGACCGCTGGCTGCGGCGCATCAACGTCACGTCGAACCTGCGCGATTCCGAGGACCGCCGCTACGGCTCGCACGGACGCGCGCTGGTCTGAGAGGGCGTGCGGGAGCCCGGTCCCGGCCGGGTTCGCGCACCCGATGTGCCCGCCAGCCCGCCCATCGCGACAGGAGAACCCTTGACCACCGCACCAGAATCCGGGTCCGCGGCGACGGACGACCGGCCGGAGGACGACGAGCCGCTGATGGCCGAGACGTCCTTCAGCCAGCAGAGCCTGTGGCTGCTCGACCAGGTCGACCCGGGTCAGCCGACGTACAACGTGCTCGCGGCGGCGCGCATCCGGGGCGCGCTCGACGTCACCGCGCTGCGCCGGGCGCTCGACAGCGTCGTCGAACGGCACGAGTCGCTGCGCACCGTCTTCCACTTCGACGGTGTGGAACCGCTCCAGGTCATCCTCGACGAGCTGCGGATCGAACTGCCGGTCGTCGAGGTGGCGGGCCGGGACGCCGACGAGCTCATCCTCGCCGAGATCGAGCGGCCGTTCTCCCTGGACACCGGACCGCTCCTGCGCATGCGGCTGCTGAGGTGTTCGCCCGAGGAGCACATCGCCGTCCTGACGATGCATCACATCATCACGGACGGATGGTCGTCGGGCATCCTCTTCCAGGAGCTCTCGCTCTGCTACGAGGCCCATGCGAGCGGCCGGCTGCCCCAGTTGGAACCGCTTCCCCTCCAGTACGTCGACTACGCGCTCTGGCAGCGTGAGTCGCTGCAGGGCGAGACGCTGAAGGGGCTGGTGGAGTACTGGCGGGACCGCCTCGCCGGCCTCTCCCCGCTCCAGCTCCCCACCGACCGGCCGCGACCCGCCGAACCGTCCTCGGCCGGCGCCGTGCACCCGTTCACCATTCCCACGGCCCTGGTCACCAGGGTGGACCGGCTCGCCCGCGAGCACGAGGCCAGCCCGTTCATGGTGTTCCTCGCGGCTTTCAACGTCCTGCTCGGCCGGTACTCGGGGAGCGACGACATCTCCGTGGCCACCCCGGTCGCGGGCCGGGGCCGTTCCGAACTCGCCGGTCTGATCGGGTTCTTCGTCAACACCCTTCCCCTGCGCGTCGACAGCTCCGGCGACCCCGCCTTCACCGAACTCATCGCCCGGGCCCGGGAAGCCTGTCTCGGCGCGTACGCCCATCAGGATCTGCCGTACGAGAAGCTGGTGGAGGAGCTCCGGCCCGCGCGCTACGCGGGACTCGGCGGCCCTCTCTCGCAGGTCATGTTCTCCCTGCAGAACCTGCCGCAGGAGGGCTGGTCCGCGGGCGGACTGTCCTTCGAGGCGATGCCGGTGGCCACGCGCACCGCGAAGTTCGATCTCTCGCTCGAGATCACGCCGGGGGCGGAGTTCGCCGATGCCACCCTCGAGTACAGCACCGAGCTGTTCGACGCCGAAACGGCCGAGCGGATGGCGCGGCAGTTCGTGACCTTGCTGCACTCCGTCGCCACCCGGCCGCAGGAGCCCGTCTCCCGGCTGCGGTTGCTCGACGAGGACGAGCGCGACCGGCTTCTCGGCTCCGCCCATGAGCCCGTGCCGGATGCGGAGGATCAACCCGACTGCCTGCACCGGGCTTTCGCGCGCCGGGCCGCCGCCGCACCCGCTGACATCGCTGTGGTCTGCGGGCCGCGGCAGGTCACCTACGCGGAGCTGGACGCCGCCGCGGACCGGCTCGCCTGGCATCTGCGGGACCGCGGCGTCGCGCCCGGCACACCCGTCGCCGTGCTCCTGCCCCGGTCGCCGGAGCTGATCACGGCCTACCTGGGTGTACTCAAGGCCGGTGGACACTACGTGCCGCTCGACCCGGACTACCCGCCCGACCGGATCGACTACATGGTGACCGACTCGGACGCCTCCCTGGTCATCACCACGGCCGAGTGCGCCGCGCAGCCGTATCTGCGGGGCCGTGAAGCCGTGCTGCTCGACGCGCTGCCGCCCGAGTCCCGCCCGGGACCGCCGCCGGACGAGACCACGCCGGACCAGCTCGCCTACCTCATCTACACCTCCGGCTCCACCGGACGCCCCAAGGGCGCCATGAACACCCACCGCGGCGTCACCGCCTTCGCCCGCGCGCTGGCCGGCTCCCTCGGGTTCACCCCGCAGGACAGGGCCCTGCAACTGGCACCGCTGGGCTTCGACGTGGTCGCCGAAGAGGTCTATCCGCATCTGCTCACGGGCGGCTCGATAGCCCTGCCCGACGGAAAGCCGCCGGTGGCGACGGACGAGCTGTGGGAGCTCGTCGCAGCGACCGGCGCCACCGTTCTGTCCACCACGCCCAGCCGGCTCGGCGCCATCACCCGGGCCGAACGGGAGACCGTGCCCTCCTGTCTGCGCATCCTGATCTTCGGCAGCGAGGCGGCGCCCGCGCTCGGCCGGCTGATGCCGTGGCGGCAGTGGCCCGGCCGGCTCGTACAGGTCTACGGAGTGACCGAGGCCGCGTGCACCTCCGTGGCGGCGCCCGTCGACTACGACGGCGCCGCCGACGCCATCGCCCCGCTGGGCCGTCCGCTGCCGCACTGCCGGGCCTACGTGCTGGACGCGTGGCTGGAGCCGGTGCCGCCGGGTGTCGCCGGCGAGCTGTGTCTGGGCGGTCCTTCCGTCGGCCGCGGCTACCACGCCCGCCCGGGCCTCACCGCCGAACGCTTCGTGCCCGACCCGCACTCGGCCACGCCGGGCGCCCGGCTCTACCGCACCGGCGATGTGGTGAGCCGGCGCGCCGACGGCAGCCTTCAGTTCGTCGGCCGGTCCGACCAGCAGGTGAAGATCCGGGGCTACCGGGTGGAGCCGGGCGAGGTGGAGGCCGTGCTGAACCGGCACCCCGGACTCTCCGGCGGCGCGGTCATCGCCCGGCCCGATGCCCTGGGCGCCCAGCAGCTGGTGGCGTACCCGGTGCCCGTCCCCGGCGGTGGAGCCGACCCCGGGGAGCTGCGGGACTTCCTGGCCGAGCGGCTGCCGGAGTGGATGGTGCCCGCCCTGTACGTGCCGCTGGCCGAGCTCCCGCTGACCGCCAACGGCAAGGTCGACCGGGCGGCGCTGCCGGACGCGTCGGGAGCCGCCGCGTCGGCGCGCTACGTGGCACCGCGGACCCCCGTGGAGGAGGAACTCGCCCGGATCTGGGCGGAGCTCCTGGGCATGGAGCAAGTCGGTGTCCACGACAACTTCTTCGATCTGGGCGGCCATTCGCTGCTCGCCGTGCGGATGCTCGCCGATGTGAGCGAGACGCTCGGCATCCAGGTCCCGATGCGGATCCTGTTCACGATCGAGCCGACCGTCGCCGAGGTCGCGCAGCACATCTTCGAACTGCTCCTCGCGGACGGCACGGACGATGCCGACGCTGCGGAGGACGCTGACCGTACGAACGGCTCTGCCGGTGCCGCCGGGGAGGCCGGAGCATGACGGCGGGCCCGGCCGACCTGGCCGCGCGAGCACGCATCGAGGCCGCCCTGCTGGCCCGGCGCTCCCGGACGGGCCGGGCCGCGGTCCCCCGGCTGCCGAGGAGCGAGGGCGACAACCGCTTCCCGCTGTCACCGGTCCAGCACCTGATGTGGCACCTCCACCACGACTCGCCCACGCGGAACACCTGGGTCACCCTCGGCGGCATCAGGCTGTTCGGCGCTCTGGACATCGGCGCGCTCGAACGCGCCTGGGCCGCCCTGGCCGACCGGCACGAGGCCTTGCGGACGGTGTTCACCACCGAGGAGCACGGCGAACCCGCGCAGATCGTGCGACCGTCCAGCACCGGCCACCTGTCCTTCCAGGTCGTCGAAGTGACGCCGGAGGGCGCCGACGACGCCATGGGGGACTTCTTCGACGAACCCTTCGACCTGTGCGCCGATCCGCCGGGGCGGCTCCGGGTCCTGCGGGTGGGGCCCGAAGAGCACCACATCGCCATCGTGGTGCACCACATCGTCAGTGACGGCCACACCATGTCGGTGCTCATCGAGGAACTGACCGCCCTGTACTTCGCCTGCTCGGCCGGGCTTCCTTCACCGCTGGCGCCGCTGACGCTCCAGCCCGCGGACCTCGCCGCCTGGCAGGGCGGGCGGCTGACCGCGGCCCGGCGCCGGCAACTGCTCGACTACTGGCGGACCGCCCTGGACGGCGTCCTGGTCCCGGTCCCGCCCAGCGACGTGGCGCCGCGGCCGGCGACCGACTGCACCGGGAGGACCTATCAGCTGCCGGTCTCCGACCGGACCGTGACCGCGTTGCGGCAGCTCGCCAGGAAGCACGGAGCCACCCCGTTCATGGTGAGTCTGGCCGCCTTCCAGATACTGCTCGCCCGCTGGACGGGAGTACGTGACGGAGCGGTCACCACTCCCTACTCCTGCCGGGACCGCCCCGAGGCCGACCGCCTCGTCGGCGCCTTCATCAATCTGCTGCTCGTGCGGGCGGATCTGTCCGGTGACCCCACGTACCTCCAGGTCCTCGAACGCGTACGCGACCGGACTGCGGCTGACTTCGAGCACCACGACCTCCCGGTGGCCGAGGTGATCGAGGCCCTCGGCCAGGAGCCCGCGGCCGGCCGGCGCGACCTGCTGCGCGCCCTGTTCACCGAGGAGAGCAACCCCGCCGTACCCGACGAGGCCGAGGAGGTCCTGCGCAGCGAGATGGTCATGGATCCACCGTGGCGCCAGGCGGAGCGGGACTTCACGCTCCGGGTGACACACGACGCGACGGCCGGGACCCACGTCGTCGTCACGTACCGGACCAACAGGTACACCGCCGCGAGGGTACGGGACATCGCCGCCGACTACCGCGACCTGCTCGACCGGATCGCGGCCGATCCTTCGTTCCGCGTCTTCGACGAGCGCGGCGGGCCGCCCCTGCGCGTCCCGTCCCTGCCTCCGGCCGTGGGCGGAGCCTGACCGGCCGTCTTCCGCGGCTCATGAAGGAGCGTGGGGGGGGGGGGGGGGGGCGGCGGGGGGGGGGGGGGGGGGGGGCCCGCGCCCCCCCCCGGCCCCCCCCCCCCCCCCCCCCGCGGGGGGGGCCCCCGGGGGCCCCCCCCCCCCCGAGCGCGC